>JBPPLV010000003.1:0-18539 GCA_051305815.1 Candidatus Malihini olakiniferum | reverse complement strand
GCACTGCGTTATATCGTAATGGCCATAGTGGCATTACAAGGAATGACTTTGTGATCATAACGTATAGCACTATATTTTAGTAGAAATGATATAATTTCATTATGCGAAAAATCATTACATCTAACAGCGGGAGGTCGATTTGATCCCAGATATATCACAAGCGTTGACCTGGCTTGAACATCATCTTCAGGTGGTGAAGGGGATTCAACGCGGTATTGAACGTGAAACGTTGCGCGCTCAGCCTAATGGACATTTTGCACAGACAGAACACCCGCAAAATCTAGGGGCGGCCTTAACTCATCCCTGGATCACGACTGATTTCGCAGAAGCATTATTAGAGTTTATTACTCCTGTTGATCAGGATGTCGATCATCTACTGGCATTCTTGCAGGATATTCACCGTTATGTCGCGCGTCATATCGGCTCTGAACGCCTGTGGCCGTTTAGCATGCCGTGCTTTATTCCTGATGAAGCGGATATTGAATTGGCACAGTACGGTACGTCAAATATTGGCCGTTTTAAAACGCTTTACCGTGAAGGGTTGAAAAACCGTTATGGGGCACTGATGCAAATCATTTCTGGCGTGCATTATAACTTCTCGTTGCCGCTGGCATTTTGGCAAGCGCGTGCCTGTGTTGCCGACGCAGAAAGTGGCAAACAAAAGATCTCCGCTGGCTATTTTCGTTTGATCCGTAATTATTACCGCTTCGGATGGGTCATTCCTTATTTGTTTGGTGCATCGCCGGCGATCTGTTCTTCCTTTTTGCAGGGCCGTAAAACTGCATTGCCGTTCGAATGTGGCGAAAACGGGCTTTATTATCTTCCTTATGCGACTTCTTTACGCTTAAGCGATTTGGGTTATACCGATAAATCGCAGAGCAATCTGGGCATCACTTTTAATACGCTGGATGGGTATGTAGCAGCATTAAAGCGTGCGATCAAAACCCCGTCGGCAGAGTATGTCACTCTGGGCATAAAGCAAGGCGAACACTATTTACAACTTAATACTAATGTATTGCAGATTGAAAATGAGCTTTATGCACCGATTCGGCCTAAACGTGTAACGCGCAGTGGTGAAATGCCTTCTGATGCGCTTATGCGTGGTGGTATTGAGTACATTGAAGTGCGCTCGTTGGATATTAATCCCTTTACACCGTCTGGTGTCAGTGCCGAGCAGGTACGTTTTCTCGATCTGCTCCTAATCTGGTGTGCACTGGCAGATGCGCCAGAAATGAATAGCGATGAACTGCAATGTACCCGTAAAAACTGGAACCGTATTATTCTAGAAGGGCGTAAACCCGGCTTAACTGTCGGCATGGGATGCGAAACGCGACAGCAGCCTTTAAGGGAGGTGGGACATGCCTTGTTCCGCGATCTGCGACGTGTGGCAGAAATGCTGGATAGAGAGCATGAACAGCCCTATTATCAGCAGGTTTGTGATGAACTGAGTATTGGGTTCGATAAACCGGAAAACACGTTCTCAGGCCGTCTGTTACCGTTATTGAAAGCACAAGGGTGGTGCGTTATGGGATTAACCTTGGCGGAGCGCTATCGTGAGCAGCTTAGCCAGGAGCCTTTAGCGGTGTTAACGGAGGCACAGTTTGTTGCCGAGAGTGAGCGCGCTTGGCAAAAACAGCGCACGTTGGAAGCACAAGATACGCTATCGTTTGAAGCCTATCTGGCAGCTACTCAGGCTTGAGTGAATTTTAAGATAAAGACAAAGCTACGGTGTGAGCCGTGACCGAAAAACATCTCTGAGAAATAGAGATGATGATAATAAATACGGATTTTTCATAGAGTCATACTCGTTGTGAACAAAAAAGTTTCTTGGAAAAATGAAAAAATTCATTTTGTCTGTGAAGAGGTGGTAACATGCCGTTATTAGATAGCTTTACCGTAGACCATATCTGTATGGCCGCCCCCCCGCGGTCCGGGTGGTTAAAACCATGACAACCCCTCATGATGACACTATCACCGTATTCGATTTGCGCTTCTGTCGCCCGAATAAAGAGGTGATGCCAGACCGCAGCATCCATACGCTGGAGCACTTTTTTTGCCGGTTTCATGCGTAACTATCTTAATGGTGACAGTGTAGAGATCATTAATACTCCCCGATGGGGTGCAGAGCTGTGTTTTACATGAGCCTGATTGGCACGCCGGCAGAATAACGAGTGGCAAATGCCTGGAGCGCGGCGATGGAGGATGTGCTTAAAGTGAAAGATCAGCGCAAGATTCCTGAACTGAATGAATACCAGTGCGTCACCTATGAAATGCACTCTTTGGAGGAAGCTCAGGAGATTACGCGTCATATTTTGGCGCACCCGATTGGCGTTAACCAGAACGACGATCTGGCGTTACCGAAAGATAAACTGGCAGAAAACTGCATATCTAAAAATAAAAAGGCGCCCTTCACAAGGCGCCTTTTTTGTTCGCATTTCGTCATGAATGAAAATACTACTGTGTAACAAAGTGCTGAATAACACGGGTGCCGAAGTAGGCCAGTGTGAGCAGCAGCGCACCCACCATGCTGAACCACACTACGCAGCGTCCGCGCCACCCTTCGTGGTAATGTCCCCACAGTAGCAGAATGTAGTTAAACCAGGCGAACAGCGAGAACAGCGCTTTATGGAGATTCTCTTTTTTATCGATAATGTTCTCTATGTAAAACAATCCGCTGAAAAGTGTCATTGTCAGCAAAATGACACCTATTTGCGTGACATGAAACATCTTGCGCTCGATGCTCAACAGCGGTGGCATTTCAGATACCATACTCAACTTTTTGTTTTTGAGCAGATAATCGATCAGTGCTAATTGCAGTGCATAGAGGGCGGCAATAATCAGGGTGGCATAGGAGAACAACGCCAGCCCGATATGCAGCATCAGCCCAGGTGTCTTTTCCAGATGCGTAATAAATTCGCCGGGCAAAAAGCTGGCAAAAGCCAGGTTGATAAGCGCAAATGCATAAATAATGGGCAGCAGAAACCAGCCACGGTTGCGTGACGCGACGATGGTCATCACGGTGCAAATCATCAGACTGATAGTGGAACCAATATTTAGCAAACTCAGATTTTGTCCGGTTTGCACATCGAAAATGCGGTGATAGAGCGTAATCGCGTGACAGATCAAAGCCACGGTCGTGGAGATCATCGTCAACCGGCGGTAGGCACTCTGCTTGCGCAATAGGCCAGGAATAATCAGTCCTAGACTGATTGAATAGGCGACTAACGCAATAATGGCAAAGAGTGGCATAGTGATTAACACATTAAGCAGCTGGTGAAGTCATAGGGAGTCCAGTATAGCGGTTGTCACGTCACGCACCAACCGGTTATCGTTGCGCTCCACGGCAATCGTCTCACCTTTCATGATATAATCGCTAATATTTGTTTCCGAGTGCCGCGCACGCGGCCTTCCTTTTGTTGAGCACAAGATAATGTTTGATAATTTAACTGACAGACTCTCGCGCACATTGCGCAATATAAGTGGCCGAGGACGGTTGACTGAAGACAACATCAAAGACACCTTGCGTGAAGTGCGCATGGCCTTACTCGAAGCTGATGTGGCGCTCCCAGTGGTGCGTGACTTTATCAATCGAGTAAAGGAAAGCGCTGTCGGGCATGAGGTAAACAAGAGCCTGACGCCGGGCCAGGAATTCGTCAAGATTGTAAAAAACGAGCTTATCGCGGCGATGGGGGAAACCAACGAAGCCCTGAATCTGGCAGCACAGCCTCCAGTAGTGGTGCTGATGGCGGGTTTGCAAGGGGCGGGTAAAACCACCAGTGTCGGTAAGCTGGGTAATTTCCTGCGTGAAAAGCACAAGAAGAAAGTGCTGGTGGTTTCCGCGGACGTATACCGTCCTGCAGCGATAAAACAGTTGGAAACGCTGGCTAAAATGGTTGAGGTGAATTTCTTCCCCTCCGAAGTGCACGAAAAACCGCTTGATATCGTTAACCGTGCTTTGCAACACGCCAAGCTGAAGTTTTACGATGTGCTGTTGGTGGATACTGCGGGCCGATTGCACGTTGACGAAACGATGATGGAAGAGATCAAGCAAGTTCATGCTGCTATCAAGCCCGTCGAAACGCTGTTTGTTGTTGACGCAATGACGGGTCAGGATGCGGCCAATACGGCAAAAGCTTTTAATGAAGCACTGCCGCTTACCGGAGTCATTCTGACCAAAATTGATGGCGATGCTCGCGGTGGTGCGGCATTGTCAATTCGCCACATAACCAGAAAACCGATCAAGTTCCTCGGCGTCGGCGAAAAAACCGAGGCTTTGGAACCGTTCCACCCTGAGCGTATTGCATCGCGTATTCTCGGTATGGGCGATGTGCTTTCCCTGATTGAAGATATCGAAAGTAAAGTTGACCGCTCTCAGGCGAAGAAACTGGCGAAAAAATTGAAAAAAGGTGACGGTTTCGATCTAACGGACTTCCTCGATCAGCTTAAGCAAATGCGCAACATGGGTAGCATGGCCAGCATGATGAGTAAAATGCCGGGCATGGGGCAGTTGCCGAAAAACGTAAAATCACAAATGAATGACAAGGTGCTGGTGCGCATGGAGGCAATCATCAATTCGATGACACAACAGGAGCGCGCTAAACCGGAAATCATTAAAGGGTCACGCAAGCGCCGTATTGCCATGGGGTCAGGCATACAGGTGCAGGATGTCAACCGTCTACTGAAACAGTTTGACGATATGCAACGCATGATGAAAAAGATGAAAAATGGCGGCATGGCAAAAATGATGCGTAGCATGAAAGGTATGATGCCGCCGGGGTTCCCGGGGCGTTAATTGTGATTTTTTTGCTCTATCTGGCGTAAGCTGACGCTTTAGATTGCTTTTTTCGCCAAAAAGAGTAAAATTTTTTGGCTTTTTATATGACACTCGAGGCCCGTTCCTCGATGGGGCCTAGCTGTTTTATTAACTAAAGAGGATGTTATGGTAACAATTCGTTTGGCACGTGGCGGCGCAAAAAAACGCCCGTTCTATCAAGTCGTCGTGACTGATAGCCGCAATCCACGCGACGGTCGTTTCATCGAGCCCGTCGGTTTTTTCAACCCGATCGCAACCGGTAAAGCCGAAGCACTGCGTCTGTATCTGGATCGCATTGCACATTGGGTTGACCAAGGTGCAACTATCTCTGCTCGCGTTTCTACGCTGATCAAAGATGCTAAAAAAGCTGCATAATCTGCTGTGGTGGCGACAATGAGCAAGCAACTTAACCCGTCATCCCCTGTTAATCCCATTGTTATGGGAAAAATGGGGTCAACGTGTGGTATTCGAGGTTGGCTCAGAGTGTTTTCCTCCACCGAAGAAACCGAGAGCATTTTTGATTATCAGCCTTGGTATATCCAGTCTCAGGGGTCTTGGAAGATTGTCGAGATCGAAAGCTGGAAACACCACAATCAGGATCTGATCATCAAAGTAAAAGGTGTTGATGATCGCGACGCGGCAAATTTATTAACGAACGCTAAGATCGTTGTAGATTCTGCCCAGCTTCCTGATTTGGAGGAAGGTGATTATTACTGGAAGAATCTTTTTTGCTGCGAAATCATTACATCGGCGGGATATCAGCTGGGAAAAGTCGTTGATATGATGGAAACAGGTTCTAACGATGTGCTGGTGGTCAAAGCTAACCTGAAAGATGCCTTCGGCGCTAAAGAACGGTTAATTCCGTTTCTGACCGGACAGGTTATCAAGCACGTAGACCTTTCTACTAAAATGATTGAAGTAGATTGGGACCCGAGTTTTTGAACTCTGAATCAAACGAACACGCTGAGTGGAACAAAAAAATATGGATAGGGGTTGTTAGCCTGTTTCCCGAGATGTTCCGCGCAGTAGTTGATTATGGAGTCACTGGTCGGGCAGTAAAAAATGGCCTGCTAAACGTACAGTATTGGAATCCGCGTAATTTTACGTACGATCGGCATCGTACAGTAGACGATCGCCCTTATGGTGGTGGCCCGGGTATGCTGATGATGGTTTATCCCTTGCGGGATGCCATTCATGAAGCAAAAGCTGCGGCAGGCGACGGTGTCAGAGTTATTTATTTGTCACCGCAGGGCCGTAAGCTAGATCAACAAGGCGTACGACAGCTCGCAACGTATCAAAAATTAATTCTGGTGTGTGGTCGGTATGAAGGGATTGATGATCGTGTAATCAGAACTGAAATTGATGAAGAGTGGTCAATCGGTGATTACGTTCTCAGTGGGGGTGAGTTACCAGCAATGGTACTTATCGACTCGGTATCCCGTTTTATTCCTGGCGTGCTGGGGCATGAATCTTCTGCGGAAGAGGACTCCTTTGCGGATGGGCTGTTGGATTGTTCACACTTCACTCGTCCTGAAGTGATGCAAGGTATGGAGGTTCCCCCAGTGTTACTGTCGGGAAACCATGCCGAAATACGCCGCTGGCGATTAAAGCAGTCGCTTGGCCGAACCTGGCTTAGAAGACCCGAACTTCTGAAAAACCTAGCTCTGACTGACGAGCAAACGGCGTTGCTGGCTGAATTCCAACGGGAACATTAGTCCCGAGCAACGCAAGGATTAGGGCGTAGCACCTCGGTGCGCGTACCCATATATCAGTTTTACCTAGGGTAAAAGATATATTATGAGCAACATTATTAAGCAGCTTGAACAAGAGCATATGAAACAGGATGTACCTGTATTTCGTCCGGGTGATTCCGTTGAAGTGAAGGTATGGGTCGTTGAAGGTAGCAAAAAACGTCTGCAGGCATTCGATGGCGTGGTTATCGCTATTCGTAACCGCGGTCTGCACTCTGCATTCACTGTTCGCAAAATTTCTAACGGCGAAGGCGTAGAGCGTGTGTTCCAGACTCACTCTCCGGTTGTTGACAGTATCACTGTGAAACGTCGTGGTGCGGTACGCCAGGCCAAACTGTATTACCTGCGTGAGCGCACTGGTAAGGCTGCTCGTATCAAAGAGCGTCTTAACTAAGATATCGCTAACGCGACATCTAAAAGCTTTTAGTTATGAATAGTTTAGCCATTGGCTAAGCCCTTTTTTATACTTTTAATTTTACATCCTTTTAATGTAATTATATTAATGTATATAATGGCGGGTGTTGAGGTTAATGCCTCATGTGAATATTTTTACTTTTGTGCTATTTTTTGATTTTTCATCATCTATAGGAGTATATAAATAGCTAACTAAATATCTTCTTCATCGACATATTGTGCATTTTTGAATGAGTATGAGAGTTCTATCTGTTATGGTGAATGCAGTGTATTAAAGGGGGGTCGTTAGATTAACCAGTGAATAAACTTACACTGAGTGAGGATGCCAGGAAAATATTGAGAATCATAATGCTCGGTTTAAGCCATTATTTAATCCTGTATATTGAGGAGAATAGAAGAGAATCAGCATTACTAGATTATGTAAAAATGACAGAAATGCTGTTAGGGGCAATTGATGAAAATATGCAAAAAAAATTAATATTCCTTTAGGAATATAGGAAAAGAATTGAGCTTACAGAGGAGGTGACCAGTAAAAATGGTTACTGTACTGTGATGCGAGAGACCCGTCCTGAGGTAGCGCATATTAATATAAAAGAAGATAAAAAAAATCTATATAAAAAAACACTATCTTAGATAGCACGGACGTTAACTGTAGATGTACTCAACAATAAGTTAGAGCTTTCAGATAAATTTCCAAATCTAATCGAACGAGCAACATGCATTAAGGCTAAAATGGATTCTGAAGCTGAGATGGTGACTGTAACTGAGAGTGTGAAGTTAATTTACCCTCCGACACACCCAATGATCTATTAAAGAAGAAAACATTGGTGCTGAGCTGAAAACGATATTTACGCAAGGAGTATATTCATTTGTCTTTATGACAAAGTTGAAGGATTTTTTAGGTATTATTGAATATTATAAGCATAAAGTGCTAGGTGTCATTACGCCAAGCTAAAAAATATATGTATTTAGTGCGGCCATCGGTGAAAATAAGCACGTAGGTAACAATAAAGAGGTTTTCTATATTAAATTATATCTGGAACAGAGCACGGTGTTTAAAAATATATATAAAGTGTATAAATATATTGTTAAGCATTTAAATAATACTAATTATTTCAGTTAAACTGGATGTATCAACATAATGATTGATAAAATTAATTCTAATTTGGCACTTCCTGAAATTTATTGCGGAACAGGGAAGATTTCTGCATTAAACAGTTGCTAACAATCGGGGAAAATTTATCGTCTTTAAGCTTAAGATATTGACCTACCCTACTTAACCAATTTGCTTTTAATTGCTCAGTATTCTCTACGCCATCACAACTGGCGGGAAAGTCTTTGCCTGCTTTCCCTCATTCTTTCATTTTATCAGCATGACACAATGTTGCCTGTCCATCCTGATAACCGCGTAAATAGGGAATCCGCTCAACGGCTGTATCACAGACCACTCAACCAAGGCATCATTATCTTTCACCACATTCCCGCTCATTGCATCACTAAACCCCACGTTGTACTAAAGGGAGTGAAACTTTTCTGGCAGAGAGATCTGGCTTATCTGGCAGCTTACAAGTAGCAATGTCATGGATAATTTGTATCCAAATTTCATCCCAACATCCTCATTGAAAAGGGCTTGGTATCAGGCAAATGCCAAGCTTCTCTTTAAACTTTTGAGATAGCGCCGGCTGACTGGAATGTGCTTACCAGTGTGCGTAATGACTTCAGCACCACTATTGTCCATCAACTGTATTTCCTGAAGTAATTCTGTATTCACCATATATTGGCGGTGGCAGCGCACAAACGGCGTTTTCTCTTCCAGAGTTTTGATTGACAGCTTCGTATAGCCTGACTGATCAAGTCCTACGACATGGACACCATGGAGTTCTCGACGGAGGCATTTCACTTCTTCAATCTTCAGAAGAAAAATACGGTTATGACCATGGCAGGAAATGTGTCTTAGCTGAGGCTCAGCAATGATTTGTACATTTTTGTTTATGGATATGCCGCGGCGAAGGCGATGAAGGGTTTTTGCCAGACGCTGACTATCCAGTGATTTGAGCAAATAATCAAAGGCATGTTTCTCAAAAGCGCGTACGGCGTATTCATCATAGGTGGTTACAAAAGCAATATAGGGCAATGCTGTCAGGATCGAGCATTGCTATCAGTTCCAGCCCACTGATTTTTGGCATCTGAATATCAAGAAAGATAACTTCTGTCTGAAGCCGGTTAATTACCGGTATCGCTTCTAGCGTCTTACTGCACTGCGTAATCACTTCAATGTCGTCTTCTTTATCCATTAGCAGCAACAGCTCTTCACGAGCCAGTTGCTTATCGTCAATTAAGATGGCTCTCAGCATGCTTTCCTCCTGTTGAGCCGATTCTATCACTATTTTCATTGAAATAAGCGAGTAAATCCACAGACAATTCTAACCAGAAGCAGGGATGTGCTTGCATTGAGTGAGTAATTATAAATTTACAGTGTATAGATTTAAATCTTTACGATATGTGATATCTTGAAATCAATGTGGCGGCAGATAGCGGCTACGCTTCTCAAGAACTGTCCAAAAAAAATAAACATGCAAAAAAATTCGCTCAACAACATTAATATCGCTAATAAATAGATACTGATTACGCCAGATGAGCTTATAACCGTTTGTTGGTAGTATGTGGACCCTGTTCAATTCATGACACAGATGCTGCGTTGGAATATGCTTGCCGTCTGCATGCGCTTTTAGCCGAATTAAGCGATCGGTTGTACATTGTAATGCGTGTCTACTTTAAAAAACCGCGTACAACAGTCTGTTGGAAAAGCCTCATTAACGACCCTATATGAATGGTTCATTTAACGTGGAAGCGGGTTTATACATTGCGGTGAGTTTTTACTGAACCTGGTAAACATGAGGCTACCTTTGGCAACAGAAGCGCTTGATTCCAACAGCCCGCAATATTTGAGCGATCTGTTCAGTTGGTCGCGATTGGCACGCGCACCACCGAATTACAGACGCACCGCGAAATGGCTTCTAGTTGCTCCATGCTAGAGGGTTTCAAGAACGCTATTGATGGTAGCTTGGGCACTGCTATTAATGCGATTAAGACAGCAGCAATGCCGTACCGTTTTGTCGGTATTAATCAAACCTGCCAGGTGTGCCTGTTGTAAACCCAGGGTAACAGCGATGACTATGTCATCCTGCGTGGAGGCAAGCGACCAAACTACAGTGCAGAAGACGTTGCGGAATGTGAAAAAACAGATACTGGAGTGGGCTTAACGCCTTCACTCATGATAGATTGTAGCGATGGCAATTCGAATAAAGATTACCGGCTTCAACCTCAGATAGTGTCATCTATTGTCAAGAAAATTAAGGCAGGTAACCGTTCTATCATCGGTATGATGTTGGAAAGCCGTATTCACGAAGGCAATCAATTATCAGAGCAACCGCGTGCCGCAATGTGTTATGGTGTATCGGTTACGGATGCGTGTATTAATTGGGAAAGCACAGATTCCTTGCTGAGATCGTTGCATCAGGAGCTCGGGACGCTACGCCGTTCATCGTTAAGAGAATAACAGAACAATGGTTTCAGAACTAACCGCGTTGCGGGATCAGATTGACGAGGTGGATAAAGCGCTGCTTGGCTTATTGGCGCGCCGGTTGGCATTAGTGGCAGAAGTTAAGGAAGTAAAAAGCCGCTATGGTCTCCCTGTCTATGTTCCTAATCGCGAAGCTGCGATGCTGCGTTCTCGTCGTCAAGAAGCGGAAGCTCTCAACGTGCCTGCGGATCTTATTGAGGATGTTCTGCGCCGGGTGATGAGAGAATCCTATGCCAGTGAAAATGACAAAGGGTTCAAGACGCTTTTGGTGGATGCTGGCATGATGATCGTGAGTGTGCCAATCCATGTTACTGAGCAGGTAATTCTGGCGGCACATTACGGCCCGGTTGTGGGTTTACATCCGATGTTTGGACCGGACAGTGGTAGCCTTACTAAGCAAGTTGTGGTTTATTGCGATGGTTGCCAGCCTGAAGCTTACCAATGGTTGTTGGAGTAAATTTAAGTATGGGGAGCACGACTGCACCGTATCAGCACTGTTAAACACGATCAAAATATGATGTTTACTCAGGCGTTACGTCACTTTGCGACTTTTGCCTATGGATTGCATTTAGCGGAAGAGAATGTTAAGCTTGAACAACTTTTTGCGCTCTCTTCACCCATTTACCGACTGGTGTTGGTGATGGTCGGGAGACTGTTCGCGCAAGACTCGCAGCTCCATGATGACATTATCATGTCATCAGAAAATAATCTGGCGATAATCAAACGCTATTATGCCAGTTTTGGCGAAGCGATTGTGCTACTGGAAAGCAAAGATAAAGCGGCATTTATTGCCAGTTTCGAGAAAGTAGAGCACTAGTTTGTCGATTACGCCCAACGTTTTCAGGTGGAAAGTCGTGCCTTGCTGAAATAGGCTAACAACAGTCGTATCTAAATATCAGAGACTGCGCTCCCAGCTATGGGAGCTGGGAGCGCTATCGTGCAGCACCAGTAGGGCTTCAACCAAAGCGCCTAATTATTCGCCTGTCGCCATGATTAAGGTCGTTTTGGCTGGCACTTGCTCTGAGACGTCAATCAATTTACGCGCCAGCACGATAAAAAGGGTGGTATTTTGTGCCTGATTGGCCAGGTTATGCTCCAGTACCCGCAGTTGATAAAGTAATCCGCCCGCTTGGCTCCTCAACGCAGCTGCATGGGGAGAATTTAACGCTGCAACCTTTTCCATTGCTGCGGAGGCGCTTTCATAGTACTCAATTTTCTACTGAGAGTAGCGCTGAATAAAATGGCTGCATTGCTGGAAGGGTTAGCGATGACTGTAGATAGTGGTAATTTGGCTCAAATCAGTATCAGTAACAACCAGCACGCAATGATCGATCGGACGGGTGAGTTCACCCATAATTGACAATCCAGTATGCTGAAGCAAATCGTACACGTCATTGATTGCACCTGATGTGGTGTTTTCAGTTGGGAGAACACCGTAATCTAACTGGCCAGTTTCAACCATTGCGAAAATATCCTGAAACTTCTAGCAGCCGCATTGAACTAACTGTTCAAAATGGCGAGCGGCATATTGTCGTGCTACCAGATGTGAATAGGAACCCTTTGGGCCGAGAAAGGCGATGTGTGCTGAGTGGGATCCCGGTGGAGTTGAGATGATGTTGCAGTAGCGTCTGTTGAGTAAGTACCAAATCTTCGATAATCAGTTGAAACAGGCGGGTAATGTAGTGTCTATCAAGATGATTAGGTTTTGCTGCTTCGATGAGTTTATCTAGAAGATCTCTTTCACGCTCTTTGTCGCGAATAGGACGATGTGTATGTAGTTTTACTCGTGCCACTTCGAGAGCTAACTTACGCCGCTCGGCCAGTAACTCTAGCAGCTTTAAATCCAATGCGCTGATGCGCTCTCACCCAAGGCCAGTAAATGGCTGTCTGTCATGGTTGTGTTACCTGTAAACTCTTTGTATTGAAACGGTGCATATAGAAATCTGCACATAAAAAATCCCTGATTTAGGAGGCTATTCGTCGTATTGAAAGAATACGAAGACGAACCAGAAAGCCTCCTAAATCAGGGGAAGGTAAAAAAGAATATGAAGAAAAAAGATGTGTTGATTATGTGCTACCTGTTAAACATTTGTGCTTTCATGGTGTAAATATACCTGAGTAAAGTAACTGTTAGTTTTTCGTTCTGTCAACTAAAAACCGAAAGGTATTGCTCCAGGAAATAACAACGCGCCCTTATGGCGCGTTGTTGGCTATAAAAGTAAAGCTGAGTGCTCAGGTTATGACAACGCAATGTTGGCGTCTTTGTCTCCTTAGTTGCCCGGCGCGCTTCTCCCTTATGCTGCACCTTGTTCAGTTGGTGCTCCAGTTTGGCGAGCAGCTCATTCAAACAAGGTTTATGGCGGGATTGTCGTTGGATATTGTCCAGGTGCTGGAATAGTTTAGACGTTCGAATAAAAAAAACGGCAAACCCACGTTGTTGTTTTTTTATGTATGTGGGGTGTCGCACAGACTTTCCCGTTAAGCTGGGTTAGCTTCGATAATTTTCGCAACTTTATCCACCTGGCCGAGCAATCGGAGTTCTCGATAGGCATTTTCCATCAATGGAAGCGCTCTTTTCGTCGCTTGCGTCTCCGGAAAATCACGCATCATTTGCTCTACACGGCTAACAACCGTGACGTAGGCACCGCGTTTGGTGTAATACTCAGCCACTGAAAGTTCATATTTGGCCAAGCGTTCTCTCAAGAATATCAGACGTTTGCTAGCATCCGTGGCAAACGGGCTGCGAGGATAAGCCTGCAGCAACTGGCGGAAGTTGCGAAAAGCCGCGCAAGCATATTGCGGGTAGCGATCAGAACGGTCAATGCCAAAGAATTCGTGAAGTGAGCTATCATCCTGTGCCATGTTGGTTAAACCACGCATATACAGGACATAGTCTACGCTCGAGTGAGTGGGGTTAAGGCGTAGGAAACGGTCAATGGAGGCTTGCGCCATCGCCAATTCTGCTGACTTGTAATAAGTGTAAATCAGGTCAAGCAGCACTTGCTGAGAATAAGGCCCGAAAGGATATCGGTTATACAGTGCTTCCAACTGTGTGATTGTTGCTTTAAAGTTACCGTCCCGCAATTTTTGTTGAGCGGTAGCATAAATTTCAGAAGGCGGGCTGTCGGGAACCGTATCCTTGGAGTTACTGGAGCAACCCGCCAGCGACAGGCTCAACGTGGCTGCAGCCACCAGATATTTCATACGCATTATAACGTTTTAATTATCCTTAGAGTGTGTTATGCTGGGAGAATGGCCTTTTACCTTCCAGGTAAAACCAGCTACAATAGTATATTGTTTTAAACGACATCGCCGTGAAAACCCAACGTTAACGAAGAAGCTGCAACTATGGCACAACAAGCACAACTCACCGCAACGGTGGCTAAATCTCAACTGGGTCAACGTTTAGACCAGACTTTGGCAGAATTGTTCCCTGATTATTCACGTTCTCGCATAAAAGAATGGATCCTAGACGATCGGGTACAGATTAATGACAATATGATAAATAAGCCAAAAGAGAAAGTGCTAGGCGGTGAAGCTATTACGATTGATGCCTTGATCGATAAAGAGGTTCGCTGGGAAGCACAAGAGAGCGCACTGGATATTGTTTATGAAGATCAAGATATTCTAGTGATCAATAAACCGATCGATTTGGTGGTTCACCCTGGTGCGGGTAACCTGGACGGTACTGTGCTGAATGCACTGTTGCACCATTTTCCGGCTATTGCCGATGTACCGCGTGCGGGCATTGTGCATCGTCTTGATAAAGACACCACGGGATTGATGGTTGTAGCGAAAACGGTGCCGGCGCAAACTCGGCTGGTGAAGTCACTTCAGATACTTGAAATCACGCGTGAATATGAGGCTGTTGCTATTGGACACATGACGGCTGGTGGTAAGGTAAATAAACCAATGAGTCGCCATCCAACAAAGCGCACTCATATGTCGGTGCATCCAATGGGAAAACCGGCTGTCACACATTACCGAATTATGGAGCATTTTCGTAATCATACGCGCTTACGCCTGCGTCTTGAAACGGGACGTACGCACCAGATTCGTGTACATATGGCACATATCAACCATCCGCTGGTGGGAGATCAGCTTTATGGTGGCCGTCCTCGTTTGCCTAAGGTGACATCAGAGGAACTGGTAACCGCACTGCGCACGTTCGATCGTCAGGCGTTACATGCCACCATGCTGCGCCTTTATCATCCTATCAGTGGGATTGAAATGGAGTGGCATGCGCCATTGCCACAAGATATGGTCGATTTGGTTGAGGCACTCAAGGTGGACGCAGAAGCGTTCAAAGATCAATATCACTGGTGATGCGGGGCTAATGACGAGCGACCTAATAATACCTGATTGACCAGTACCTCACGGTGTACGTGCCTGTAGCACCACAAGAATAGGGGGCGTTAGTCAAAAGCCCTGTGATGCGCTGAATCTTGGTGCACACGTGGGCGGCTGGTTTTAGCGAATCGTCAGTGATTGGTGACGCTGGCTGACTTGCCAGCCATGCCACAATAGTTAAACCAGGTACATGGAACGCAGGTTGTTCCATTATCTTCTCCTACGTCTGACGTACTGACCGGCAATGCCGCCTATATCAATAAACCTGGGCTAGTATATGGGTAATGACGGCAGACTGTTTACCCGTGCTATTTTGCTCTGATAGCGGAGATGAGGTGGCTGGCGCGGATTGTGCTCCGGTATACTGGAGACCCTAAACACTTTCGTGCCTCCGCATCATCTGTGATAGCACGGATCGGGCTAGCAATTGGGCTTGAGGTGCGTGAAGCATTCATGGCACAGAACCCTATTGTTGCAGACGCTTTTATCGTTAATGATAACAATTTTCTTGCAGATATTTATCAACTTTCTTGTTTACGCTTGCAGGTCCAATAGGTAACGAAAATTTTTGGTGGAGATGCCTGTACTGTGACTCAGGCCGACAAATTTTTCTCGTATCGTCGTGATGGAACCACTGGTCATATGGCAAGGATATAATTTACTGAATTAAGACGATCCATGGCAAGTTACTGCAGTAATCCTATTATTACTGGCAAAATAATCTTGAAATTTTTAGGGATGACCTCATTTAATATCCAGTAGCAATTTTGGCCAGTATGTATAGGAGGAGTTATGCGTCTGGATCGTCTTACTAATAAATTCCAGCTTGTCCTTGCGGATGCGAAGTCTCTCGCGCTCGGCAAGGATCATCAGTTTATACACCCTTTGCATGTCATGAGTGCGTTGTTGCAGCAGGATGGCGGTACCGTCAGTCCGCTGCTGACCACGGCAGGTGTAAACGCTGTTCGTCTGAAAACTGAAATTGAACAGGCTATCGCGCGTTTACCTCAGTTGCAGGGTGTTGATGGAGATGTGAAACCCTCAAATGAATTAGTCCATACCCTGAATCTGTGCGACAAGATTGCTCAGAAGCGTGGTGACGCCTTCATTTCTTCTGAGTTGTTTTTGTTGGCGGCGCTGGATACTCGCGGCTTATTAAGTGATCTCTTGGTGCGAGCGGGGGCAACTAAAGAGTCGATCTTCAAGGTCATCGACCAAGTGCGTGGTGGTGAACAGGTGAACGATCAAAATGCGGAAGATCAGCGACAAGCACTAAAGAAATTCACGATCGATTTAACGGAGCGTGCAGAACAAGGGAAACTGGATCCCGTTATTGGTCGTGATGAAGAGATCCGCAGAACCATTCAGGTATTGCAACGCCGTACCAAAAATAACCCGGTGCTGATTGGTGAGCCTGGTGTCGGGAAGACGGCAATTGTAGAAGGATTAGCACAGCGTATCGTCAACGGCGAAGTGCCTGAAGGGCTCAAAAACAACCGCGTTCTGTCATTGGATATAGGAGCGTTGATTGCAGGTGCCAAATATCGTGGTGAATTCGAAGAACGTCTGAAAGGGATATTAAACGATCTGACTAAACAGGAAGGCAGCGTCATCCTGTTTATCGATGAGTTACATACCATGGTAGGCACGGGCAAAGCCGACGGTGCTATGGATGCGGGTAACATGTTGAAGCCAGCATTGGCGCGCGGTGAGTTACACTGCGTAGGTGCCACGACATTGAACGAATACCGACAATATATTGAGAAAGACGCTGCACTGGAGCGTCGTTTCCAAAAGGTATTTGTGGCTGAACCCAACGTTGAGGACACTATTGCGATTCTGCGTGGGCTCAAAGAACGCTATGAGTTGCACCACAACGTGCAGATTACTGACCCAGCGATTGTGGCGGCAGCCATGTTATCGCACCTCTATATTGCTGACAGGCAACTGCCGGATAAAGCAATCGACTTGATTGATGAAGCGGCATCAAGCATTCGCATGCAGATGGATTCGAAACCGGAATCTCTGGATCGCTTGGACAGGCGCATTATCCAGTTAAAACTGGAACAGCAGGCGCTGAAAAAAGAATCCGATGAGGTCAGCCAAAAGCGGTTATCTCTATTGAATGAGGAACTTGAACAGAAAGAACGCGACTACTTCAAACTTGAAGAAGAGTGGAAAGCAGAAAAAGCCTCTCTTAGAGGTACGAAGAATATCAAGGCTGCATTGGAACAAGCGAAAATAGAGCTGGAGCAGGCGTGTCGCCAGGGAGATCTCGCGCGCATGTCGGAACTGCAGCATGGGCGCTTGCCTAAGCTTGAAAAACAGTTAGTGGCGGCTATGCAGGTGGAAGGGAAGACTATGCACCTGTTACGCAATAAAGTCACTGATGCCGAAATTGCCGAAGTGCTAGCAAGATGGACAGGAATTCCCGTTGCACGCATGTTGGAAAGTGAACGTGACAAGTTGCTACGTATGGAGCAAGAGCTGCATACGCGTGCTATCGGACAAAACGAAGCGGTTAATGCTGTAGCGAATTCCATCCGCCGCAGCCGTGCGGGGCTTTCTGATCCTAACCGTCCCATCGGGTCGTTCTTGTTTCTGGGGCCGACGGGGGTGGGTAAAACCGAACTGTGTAAAACACTGGCGGCCTTCTTATTCGATAGCGATGAAGCGATGGTGCGTATCGACATGTCTGAATTTATGGAAAAGCATTCAGTGTCTCGTTTGGTCGGCGCACCTCCGGGATACGTGGGGTATGAAGAAGGGGGGTATCTCACCGAAGCAGTTCGGTGGCGTCCTTATTCGGTGATCCTACTTGATGAAGTTGAGAAAGCGCATCCGGATGTATTCAACATTCTGTTACAGGTTCTCGACGATGGACGTTTGACGGACGGGCAAGGCCGAACGGTAGATTTCCGTAATACGGTTATTGTGATGACATCAAACCTTGGTTCCGATCTCATCCAGGAACATTTTAGTGAGATGGATTACGCCGGAATGCGTGACATGGTACTTGATGTGGTCAGCAACCGACTCCGTCCAGAATTTATCAACCGTATCGATGAAGTTGTGGTATTTCATCCTCTGAGCCAGGCGCACATCTTGTCTATTGCGCGTATTCAGTTGCAACGGTTGTACAAACGTCTGGAAGAACGCGGCTATCAGGTCACTATGACAGAGGCAGCACTGGAGCAACTGGGGCTAAGTGGATTCGATCCAGTTTACGGTGCCCGGCCGCTCAAACGCGCTATCCAGCAGCAGATTGAAAATCTTCTGGCTCAAGAGATACTCTCGGGCAAGTTGATTCCGGGTAAACCAGTAATCTTGGATATTGATGGCGCAGATAAGCATATTGTTGCCAGGCAGTAGTTAAAATATTGTTCTTTTTAATAAAAGAATAAGGCAACACCTCTGTGTCGCCTTTTTTTAATATCGTATCCTTGGGTTAAAAATGAGCATTTGAATTTTTTTTCATTTAGCCCTTCCCTTATCAGGGCATGAGAAATCCCTATAGTGCGCCTCCGTTGACACGATATGAGGCAGCTCACAACGCGGTTAGTAAGAGATTAAAACAATGCACTTCTAATGAAGATAATCGTTGACTCTTAAAGAGGAAAGCGTAGCA
>JBPPLV010000018.1:0-1193 GCA_051305815.1 Candidatus Malihini olakiniferum | reverse complement strand
TGTCTAAAGAAAAGTTTGAACGTGTAAAACCGCACGTTAACGTCGGTACTATCGGCCATGTTGACCATGGTAAAACCACACTGACTGCATCGATCACCACCGTTCTGGCAAAAACCTACGGCGGTAACGCACGCGCATTCGATCAGATCGATAACGCGCCGGAAGAAAAAGCACGTGGTATCACCATCAACACTTCCCACGTTGAATACGACACCCCGACGCGTCACTACGCACACGTTGACTGCCCGGGACACGCCGACTACGTGAAAAACATGATCACCGGTGCTGCCCAGATGGACGGCGCGATCCTGGTAGTTGCTGCGACTGACGGCCCGATGCCGCAGACGCGTGAGCACATCCTGCTGGGTCGTCAGGTTGGCGTTCCGTACATCATCGTATTCCTGAACAAATGTGACATGGTTGATGACGAAGAGTTGCTGGAACTGGTTGAGATGGAAGTGCGTGAGCTGCTGTCTCAATACGACTTCCCGGGCGATGACACGCCGGTTATCCGTGGTTCCGCGCTGAAAGCGCTGGAAGGTGAAGCTGAGTGGGAAGCAAAAATCATCGAACTGGCTGAAGCGCTGGACAGCTACATTCCGGAACCTGAGCGTGCGATTGACAAGCCGTTCCTACTGCCTATCGAAGACGTATTCTCCATCTCTGGCCGTGGTACAGTAGTAACCGGTCGTGTAGAGCGCGGTATCGTTAAAGTCGGTGAAGAAGTGGAAATCGTGGGTATCAAAGACACCACGAAAACCACGTGTACTGGCGTTGAAATGTTCCGCAAACTGCTGGACGAAGGCCGTGCGGGTGAAAACGTAGGTGTTCTGCTGCGTGGTACCAAACGTGATGACGTAGAGCGTGGCCAGGTTCTGGCTAAGCCGGGCTCGATCAAGCCGCACACTCAGTTCGAATCTGAAGTGTACATCCTGAGCAAAGATGAAGGTGGCCGTCACACGCCGTTCTTTAAAGGCTACCGTCCGCAGTTTTACTTCCGTACGACTGACGTGACTGGCACCATAGAACTGCCGGAAGGCGTAGAAATGGTTATGCCTGGCGACAACATCAAGATGGTCGTAAATCTGATCTCCCCGATCGCGATGGACGATAGTCTGCGTTTCGCAATCCGTGAAGGCGGTCGTACTGTTGGCGCAGGCGTTGTTGCCAAAGTTATCGCTTAATCGCTGATA
>JBPPLV010000010.1:0-3191 GCA_051305815.1 Candidatus Malihini olakiniferum | reverse complement strand
CCCAATACTTCAGAGTGTACTGTTTGACAGTATACTGAGGAGTGTTTTGCTCTTTAACAATCTGGAACAAGCTGAAAATTAAAACGAGCAATATTGGTTCACTACCAATATTGATATTCTCTCAAGCCTGCACATCCGAGACATTTTCGGGTTGTGAGGTTAAGTGAATAAGCGTACACGGTGGATGCCTAGGCAGTCAAAGGCGATGAAGGGCGTGCTAATCTGCGAAAAGCGTCGGCAAGCTGATATAAAGCGTTATAACCGACGGTACCCGAATGGGGAAACCCAGTGCAATTCGTTGCACTATCCTGTCATGAATCCATAGTGACATGAGGCAAACCGGGTAGAACTGAAACATCTCAGTACCCCGAGGAAAAGAAATCAACCGAGATTCCCCCAGTAGCGGCGAGCGAACAGGGAGAAGCCCAGAGTCTGAATCAGTTTGTGTGTCAGTAGAAGCGTCTGGAAAGTCGCACAGTAAAGGGTGATAGTCCCGTATACAAAAATGCACAGATTGTGAGCTCGATGAGTAAGGCGGGACACGTGTTATCCTGTCTGAATATGGGGGGACCATCCTCCAAGGCTAAATACTCCTGACTGACCAATAGTGAACCAGTACCGTGAGGGAAAGGTAAAAAGAAGCCCGGCGAGGGGAGTGAAATAGAACCTGAAACCGTGTACGTACAAGCAGTAGGAGCACCCTTTGGGGGTGTGACTGCGTACCTTTTGTATAATGGGTCAGCGACTTATATTCTGTAGCAAGGTTAACCAAATAGGGGAGCCGCAGGGAAACCGAGTCTTAACTAGGCGTTAAGTTGAAGTTGCAGGGTATAGACCCGAAACCCGGTGATCTAGCCATGGGCAGGTTGAAGGTTGGGTAACACTAACTGGAGGACCGAACCGACTAATGTTGAAAAATTAGCGGATGACTTGTGGCTGGGGGTGAAAGGCCAATCAAACCGGGAGATAGCTGGTTCTCCCCGAAAGCTATTTAGGTAGCGCCTCGTGAATTCATCTTCGGGGGTAGAGCACTGTTTCGGCTAAGGGGTCATCCCGACTTACCAACCCGATGCAAACTACGAATACCGAAGAATGTTATCACGGGAGACACACGGCGGGTGCTAACGTTCGTCGTGAAGAGGGAAACAACCCAGACCGCCAGCTAAGGTCCCAAAGTAATGGTTAAGTGGAAAACGATGTGGGAAAGCGTAGACAGCCAGGATGTTGGCTTAGAAGCAGCCATCATTTAAAGAAAGCGTAATAGCTCACTGGTCGAGTCGGCCTGCGCGGAAGATGTAACGGGGCTAAACCATGCACCGAAGCTGCGGCAGCGATACTTAGGTGTTGTTGGGTAGGGGAGCGTTCTGTAAGCCGTTGAAGGTAAACTGTGAGGTTTGCTGGAGGTATCAGAAGTGCGAATGCTGACATAAGTAACGATAAAGCGGGTGAAAAGCCTGCTCGCCGGAAGACCAAGGGTTCCTGTCCAACGTTAATCGGGGCAGGGTAAGTCGACTCCTAAGGCGAGGCCGCAAGGCGTAGTCGATGGAAAACAAGTTAATATTCCTGTACTTGGTGTTACTGCGAAGGGGGGACGGAGAAGGCTATGTCATCCGGGCGACGGTTGACCCGGTTTAAGCGTGTAGGTGGGTGACTTTGGTAAATCCGGGTCGCTATTAAACACTGAGGCGTGATGACAAGGTACTACGGTACTGAAGTGACAGATGCCCGGCTTCCAGGAAAAGCCTCTAAGCATCAGGTAACATTAAATCGTACCCCAAACCGACACAGGTGGTCAGGTAAAGAATACCGAGGCGCTTGAGAGAACTCGGGTGAAGGAACTAGGCAAAATGGTGCCGTAACTTCGGGAGAAGGCACGCTGTGCGAGGTGTAAAAACTTGCTCTTGAAGCCTTGCGCAGTCGCAGATACCAGCTGGCTGCAACTGTTTAATAAAAACACAGCACTGTGCAAACACAAAAGTGGACGTATACGGTGTGACGCCTGCCCGGTGCTGGAAGGTTAATTGATAGGGTTAACCGCAAAGTGAAGCTCTTGATCGAAGCCCCAGTAAACGGCGGCCGTAACTATAACGGTCCTAAGGTAGCGAAATTCCTTGTCGGGTAAGTTCCGACCTGCACGAATGGCGTAATGATGGCTAGGCTGTCTCCACCCGAGACTCAGTGAAATTGAACTCGCTGTGAAGATGCAGTGTACCCGCGGCAAGACGGAAAGACCCCGTGAACCTTTACTATAGCTTGACACTGAACCTTGAGCCTTGATGTGTAGAATAGGTGGGAAGCTTTGAAGTGTAGACGCCAGTCTACATGGAGCCAACGTTGAAATACCACCCTTTAATGTTTGATGTTCTAACCTGGGTCCGTAATCCGGACTGGAGACAGTGTCTGGTGGGTAGTTTGACTGGGGCGGTCTCCTCCCAAAGAGTAACGGAGGAGCACGAAGGTTAGCTAATCCTGGTCGGACATCAGGAGGTTAGTGCAAAGGCATAAGCTAGCTTGACTGCGAGAGTGACGGCTCGAGCAGGTACGAAAGTAGGTCTTAGTGATCCGGTGGTTCTGAATGGAAAGGCCATCGCTCAACGGACAAAAGGTACTCCGGGGATAACAGGCTGATACCGCCCAAGAGTTCACATCGACGGCGGTGTTTGGCACCTCGATGTCGGCTCATCACATCCTGGGGCTGCAGTAAGTCCCAAGGGTATGGCTGTTCGCCATTTAAAGTGGTACGCGAGCTGGGTTTAGAACGTCGTGAGACAGTTCGGTCCCTATCTGCCGTGGGCGTTGGAGAATTGAGGGGTGTTGTTCCTAGTACGAGAGGACCGGAGTGAACGCACCACTGGTGTTCGGGTTGTCATGCCAATGGCATTGCCCGTTAGCTACGTGCGGAAGAGATAAGTGCTGAAAGCATCTAAGCACGAAACTTGCCCCGAGATGAGTTCTCCCTTGGACTTTAAGTCCACTGAAAGGCCGTTAAAGACGACGACGTAGATAGGCTGGATGTGTAAGTGCAGCGATGTATTGAGCTAACCAGTACTAATGACCTGTGAGGCTTAACCTTACAACACCGAAAGTGTTTTAGTGTGGGTTAAAGAAAATCGACTCGTATAAAAAATTCAGCTTGTAGACAGATTGGTCTTGCTGGTCCGTTGGACGGACGCAATGAAACAGAAGTTGCC
>JBPPLV010000033.1:0-25318 GCA_051305815.1 Candidatus Malihini olakiniferum | reverse complement strand
ACGATTATCTTCATTAGAAGTGCATTGTTTTAATCTCTTACTAACCGCGTTGTGAGCTGCCTCATATCGTGTCAACGGAGGCGCACTATAGGGATCCTAATAATTTACACAACCTCTTTTTTCATCTTTTTTTTCTGTTTGCGCATTTTTTACCCCCTTCATTGAGATCCTACGCAACCCGCGCTATTTGTAACCTACATTTGCTGATTCTGGCAGCAATGCGGTGACAATTGAGGTAAGTTACCCTTCTCGAATGTATTGAGAGGTAAATATGGGCTCTCGCGCATTGCGTCCCTATAAAGGATGCGTTTTCCAAAGTAGGGAAAAAACGTGGTGATCGATCCTTCCAGCGTCGTGATCGGCAATACTACCCTTAGCGATGATGTTAGTATCTGGCCATTGGTCACGATCCGTGGCGACGTGCATGAAATTCATATTGGTGCATGCACCAATATTCAGGATGGCAGCGTATTGCATGTTACCCACCGCTCAACGAACAATCCACAGAGCAATCTGTTGATCATTAGTGAAGAGATCACTGTAGGCCACAAAGCTATATTACACGGCTGCACCATCGGCAACCGTGTATTGGTTGGTATGGGCTCAATCTTGCTTGACGGCGCTATCGTAGAAGATGACGTGATGATTGGTGCTGGAAGCCTGGTATCGCCCGGTAAACGTTTGCAGAGTGGCTATCTCTATCTCGACAGCCCAGTGAAGTAAATCCGCCCACTAACATCAGAAGATATAGAGGGTTTACGCTACTCCGCCAATAACTACGCCACCTGGAAAAACGACTATCTGTCTCAGGACAGCGAGTAATAGCCCAAGCTGTCATCCTGTTCATTGAGCACTAGCTCTTCAAAAAGATCTTCGATATCCTAACGGTGCTCTCTGAACGATGCCAACAAGTTATCAGCTTCCATTTCCCCAAAACGCGCCTGGACCTAAGCAGCACTGATAAGACTTTCACGTTGAAAGCCCCAATTAACACCGGAAAGTAGATCATGCGACCGTCTTCATTCCACGCTTCGCGATCGCGGAACTGGATAGCCTGATTCACGCGTTTAGCTCTTTCTTCATCTGTTTGATCACTGGAGTGGTATCTGGCATCTCCCCATACCAAAGGAAAAGGAGAAATACATGCGCGGTCTGATTGATCAACATACCAAAACCATCAGCCAACTGACAGGCTCCCTGCTGCTGACACCAAAGCAAAAACGGCGTCAGGCTGCCTGGTAGAACATGTTATAACAGCGCGTAGAAGCACTAATCAGCGAAGCGAGGAGATCGGGAATATCCCCATCGATCCCCGACGAGGTCGCGTTGATGATCATATCGAACCGTTCATCTTCCAGTCCATTCAGCGACAAGGCATCAATGCCCAGCACTGGCTGAAACAGGGTGGCTAACGCTTCCGCCTTGGCAAATATCTGATTAGTCACACCAGCAACACCCATGACTGAGCAACGGCTGAATAACGCCACGGCTAGCACCACCCACCCCAATCAACAGCACGCGATCTTGCAGAGTGACCAGCTCAAGAGCTGACAATCACTCAGCAAGCCAATTCCATCCTTATTATCTCCCAACAAGCGACCATCACCGAGCCGTTTCACGGTATTGACTGCCCCGCTAACGAAGCGCGTTCGCTCAACTCATCGACCTCCTGGTAGGCGCGCTCCTTGAACAGCATCGTGATGTTCGCCTCCAATGCCCTAGCCTGAAAAAATCGCGGAGCGTTTGTTCAAAGGTGTCCAGCGGCGCTAGCAGGCGTTCATAGGTCAAAGGGATACCGGTTTCTTCAGAGAAAAACGCATGGATCTGTGGCGATTTGCTGTGTGCAATAGGATGGCTAAAAACCGCGAATGACGTTACTTCAGACACCGTTATCTCCCAGACAATAAAAGTTAAGCCTATACCAATAGGCGTTACTGACGCAGCCAGTTTGGGCGTGGACAGCGCATAGAAACTGAAGCGTACACAGAGTACGTGAGGATTTCGAGCACTGCCCGGGTTCAAACTGGCAAGTGCAATAGCTAGTGGGACTAGGCTTTTAACCCTGCCTTATCAGGCTTCCCGTCAATACATCCCGAATTTCAGACGGATTCTGCCGCCCCGAGGTTTCTCCGAGCAGAACAGGAAAAGCAGCACCAAACTGTGCCAAAACGTCTTGTACGGTGCGGGACGGCGGCAGTCCGGTCAGATTAGCGCTGGTTGAAACGATTGGCTTGCCAAACCCCTGACAAAGTTCACACACCAAAGGGTTTACACTGACACGTACCGCGAGCGATGAAAACCGCCCACTTAACCAGCGCGGGGTACTCGGTCTGGCCGGCATAACCCATGTTACCGGCCCGGGCCAGGAAGCAAATATCACCTTCTTCTGCTCAGCACTAAGCTGGCTGTCATCAATATAAGGGGTGAGTTGTTGGTAATCAGCGGCAATCAGGATCAGCCCCTTTTCGACGGGTCGTTGTTTCAGGGTCAGTAGCTGCATCACTGCGGCTTCGCTATCAGGATCGCACCCTAAACCGAAAACAGCCTCGGTAGGATAGGCGATAACGTTCTGCGCGGCCAGTTTCTGAATAATAGAAACCAGTTGTTCATTCACAACTTTATTCATTGTTATCAACTTCTTCCGTTACCGGCTTTCCATAGGCTTTACTGGCGCAAAAGCATTTGAGCCCTTGCGCCCGGTTTTCTTTTCGATTAATAACGGGTAGTGGCAGCTTGGATACTGTCCTGCCACCAGTTTATGGTTGATTGCAAGCTGGCACTCAGGGTAACGCTTGTAGGCATGGAACACTTTGCCAAAGCGCGATTTACGTTGCAGTAGTTTACCTTTACCACATTGAGGACAGGTTAATGCGGTTTCATCAGGACGATCGATGACCTCAGTATGATCACATTCAGGGTAATTACTACAGTCAATGAACATGCCATAGCGCCCTTGCCGCAACAATAACGTTCCCTGACAATGCGGGCAAAGTTGCCCTGACAGCTCTTTCACAACATGACCATCCACATCTGCTTTCAGCGGACGAAAAAATTCGCACTCCGGGTAGCATGAGCAGCCCAAAAAAAAGGGGCCGCAACGGCTGGAGAAAATCACAAGCGGTGCGCCACACTCAGGGCAGCACTCCGCCTTTTTATCCGCCATAAGAGCAGGCGTTACCATTGTTCATTCTGACTTGTCGGTTTAATGCAAGTACTCCTCTTCTACTTTAAATAGCAGATCTTCCATCTGCTGATAGGCATTTTCACATCCGGGCAGATTGAACAGTACCATGAGGATAACACATTTAAGATCGTCCAGATCGAACGACAGCATATCCAGCGCCATCACACGATCGATCACCATCTCACGCGTTTCAAGATTCAACACGTTGATTTGCTCGAGGAACAATAAAAAGCCCCGGCATTCAGTGTCGAAGCGTTGCTTCTCTTCCTGCGTATAAATGCGCAGTGCATGAGGACAGCTTGCCAAAACAAAAGGCACTTCTTTACCTTCCTGCAAATCAGCCAGACGCTCCAGCTAGTTCCATGCGCTGTAGATATCAGCACGATCGAACCCCGCCCGTATGAAGTCGTTAGTTAACGCATCCTGGTCAACGCGTAGTTCCGTTTCGTTGTGGATATAAGTTTCAAACAAGTACATGAGTACGTCGAATATGGTCAGCTTTCTTCAATCGGACATAGCTGCCGGGTACTGCTTTTATTCATCCTACTAACTCCATATCCAGCAACTTACCTACTACCTATGGCATAGGTTGGCCCGCACGTTCAGCGACAACATCAACAGGTGTAACCTCATCCCCTGCGTTAGCCAACACGTCGGCAAATGGCAATTCCACTTCGGCTTCCTGAGCATAGATAGTTTCATTTACAGCAAGAGGTAGCCACTAACCCGCTGTCAAGCTGTTCAACAATGTCTTTGGGCTGGTAACCAGGTACGCTCCTGCTGGATAAGCCAATGTGTGCCTTGAGACATTGGCTTATCCAGTGCGCCACAGGCAAGGTAAAAAAGATCGCGATTCTGCTTCAGCGCGTAGCGCGCGTGACTAAAGAGTCGCTGCGCAGTGATGCCTCAATAATCAACACCTCTAAACTCAGCCCGCTGATAATACAATTACGGCGAGGAAAATTCATTGCTCTTGGCGCCTCGTTCAGTGGAAACTCCGAGACGAGCGCCTCCCTTGTGCAACGAGCCTGTCAGGCAATGCACGATGACGACAGGGATACACCTGATGCAATCCATTTACCAGCACCGCTACGCTTTTTCCCCTAGTATCCAGCGCAGCTTGATGTGCTAGCCGTCTATGTCCAAAAGACTAACCCACTGGTGATGATAAACCCGTTCAGCGCTAATTCTTGAGCAAAATGACTCCCTCATTGCGCACTATAAGAAAGTAGTGACGACTACCAACGATGACGAATTGAGGTGAAGAAAGTATCAGTGGGTCACCCTGGACAAATAGCAGACCGAGCGGAGCAGAAATATGCTGCAATAAAGCGGGATACCGTAAATCTGAATAGGTCAAAAGATGATGGGTGGGCTCCTCCAGCTAACCTAACGTTCTCTCAATCTCTCTTTGATCTAATTTGAAAAATAGCACAGCCTGCTCTTTAGATAGTGTCAGTGTAGATAACGCCTCAACAGTAATCTCAGCCAACGAGCACAACTGCTCAACCAATTGCGTTATTTTCGCCGCTCTGAGGCGCCGCACGTTTATTAACCAAAGCCAAAGCTTAACGTCCTGCATGTTTTTATTTCTATTCTACTACGCTTTACAGGGTAAATGCTATCAATCATAACCGGAAATGTCTAGAATAGATCCGTATACTCCTTCATCAACCGGATAAAGATCAAAATCATATATGTCAGTTTTGCAGGTATTACATTTTCCAGACGAGCGGCTTCGCACTATCGCGAAACCCGTCGCAGAGGTGAATGCTGAAATTCAGCCCATCGTCGATGACATGTTCGACACCATGTACGCAGAAGAAGGCATTGGCCTTGCTGCGACTCAAGTGGACGTGCATCAACGCATCATCGTGATGGACGTTTCCGAAGAGCGCGATCAGTGTTTGGTGTTGATCAACCCTGAACTGCTGGAAAAAGACGGCGATACCGGTATTGAAGAGGGTTGTCTCTCCATTCCTGAAACCCGTGCATTGGTGCCGCGCGCTGAACGCGTGAAGTTCAAAGCACTAGATCGGAAAGGTAACCCCTTTGAGCTGGAAGCCGATGGTCTTTTGGCTATCTGTATCCAACACGAAATGGACCACTTGGTCGGCAAGCTGTTTATTGATTATCTCTCACCGTTAAAACGCCAGAGAATCTATCAGAAACTGGAAAAACTTGCCCGACTTAACAGTCGTTCATAGCACACGCTCACTATTTCAGGAAAAACCGTGTCCGCATCCTCCTCCTTACGCATTATTTTTGCCGGTGTCCCTGACTTTGCAGTGCGTCATCTTGACGCGCTGCTCGCTTCACCGCATCAGGTGGTTGGCGTGTTTACCCAACCCGATCGCCCGGCAGGCCGGGGCAAGAAGCTCACCCCTAGTCCGGCCAAAGTATTGGCTGAACAGCACGGCGTCCCGGTATTGCAACCTAAATCGCTGTGTCCGGCAGAAAACCAGCGCCTGGTTGCTGACTTACATGCAGATATCATGGTGGTGGTGGCCTATGGCTTGATCCTGCCGCAGGCGGTGTTGGACATGCCGCGATTAGGGTGTATCAACGTACATGGCTCACTGCTACCACGTTGGCGCGGTGCAGCGCCGATACAACGCTCACTCTGGGCTGGGGACTCCGAAACCGGTATTACCATCATGCAAATGGATGCAGGGCTGGATAACGGTACCATGTTGCATAAGCTGTCATGTCCGATAACGCAGCAAGACACCAGTGCCTCGCTATACGATCGTCTGGCAGAACTGGGCCCGCAAGGTTTGCTGACGACACTTGCACCACTGGCACAGGAAACGGCTATTGCTGAAAAGCAAGATGACAGTCTGGCAACTTATGCTGAAAAACTGAGCAAGGAAGAGGCTAAACTTGACTGGTCACTCAGTGCCGAGCAATTGGAACGCTGTATTCGTGCGTTCAATCCTTGGCCTGTCAGCTATATCACGATTGACGAACAGCCAGTGAAAGTGTGGAAAGCCAGCGTTTTGAAAATTACTCACAGTGCACAACCCGGCACTATCATCAGTGCAGATAAGCAGGGCATTCAGGTAGTGACATCTCACGGGGTGCTAAATCTGCTGGAACTTCAACCCGCAGGTAAAAAACCGATGTCGGTGCAGGATCTGCTCAATTCGCGTCGTGAATGGTTCACTCCAGGCAACGTGCTAGCATAATACACTCACTCAATAAAAGGCCTCTTGCCTTGCCGTCATGGCAAGGCATGTTACCGTTTCAGAAAATCGCCATCCATGAAACAACATATAATCTGCACGCCATCGTCGCGAACGTTATCGGCCAGGCGCTCGATAAAGACCAGTCGCTAAGTTCACTACTTCCACAGTATCAGCGTGATATCTCAGAAAAGAATCGTGCTTTCTGCTGCAGGAGCTATGCTTCAGCTTGTTGCGCATGCTGCCGCAGTTAGAGTGGATAATTCAGCAGTTAATCGCAAAAAACCCTGACAGCGAAGCAGCGCACGCTGCACTACCTAATCATGGTCGGAATCTATAAACTTGCTCATACGTGAATCCGAGCCCATGCCGCGCTATCTGAAACAGTTAACGGTGCTATCGCGTTAAAACGTCCTCAGTTGAAGGGGTTGATTAACGGCGTACTGCGCCAGTTCTAACGTCAACAGGTTGAGCTGGATGAGCGCGCACAAAACATGCATCTCGTTTGCTTACCCTCGAATGGCTGCTAGCACACGTCTCAAAAAAGGCTATCCTCAGCAGTGGAAGCAGATTGTTGAAGCCAATAATCAGCTACGGCCCATGTGGCTACGCGTCAACCGGCTTTCATAACACACGTGAACACTATTTAACACTGTTAACTGAGGCTGGTATTGCGATCCTGAACAGCAAGAGACCATTATGTTGAGCAAGCCTTGTGCCGTGAATCAACTGCCTGGTTTCGCACAAGGATGGGTAACGGTACAGGATGTTTCAGCTCAGGGTTACGGCTGGTTGGGCCACACAGGATAATGAGCAAATACTCGATCTTTGCGCTGCACCAGCTGGAAAAACATCCATATCCTAGAAGCAGCCCTCACTCCAAGGTGCTTGACTGTCGATGTTGATCCACAGCGTCTAGCCCGAGTTAAAGAGAATCTGCTGCGCCTTAGCATGCACGCTGACGTTAGATAAGTGGGACAGGCGCGAACCCGCGGCCTGATGCGGTGAAGCAACTGTTTGACCGTATTCTGCTGGATGCCCCTTGCTGCGCAACCGGCTGATTCTTCGTCATCCAGATATCAAATGGTTGAGACGTGACAAGTGACATCGCCGAATTGGTACTGTTGCAGCAGAAGATTCTGGAGGGCCATCTAGCCACGGTTAAAAGCAAGCGGTACATTAGTTTATGCCACATGTTCGGTCTTACCGGAAGAGAATCAGCAGCAAATGCGAGCGTTCCTGACACGCCATGCAGATGCCCAACTAGTGAAAACGGGGGGGGTGTAAAACATCCAGATCTACAAAAGTTACCTGCAGCAGTGGATGGTGATGGGTTCTTTTATGCTAAGTTAGTTAAAAGCATTGGCTGATGGTAACGGGCACAGGTTATGAAAATCATTATTCTTGGTGCAGGTCAGGTAGGCGGTACTCTGGCAGAAACGCTCTCCGGCGAAAATAACGATATTACTGTCGTTGACACCGACACCGCACGACTACGGCAGTTGCAGGATAAATTCGATTTGCGCGTTGTGACGGGTTACGCCTCCCATCCACGCGTACTACGAGAAGCCGGTGCAGAAGATGCTGACATGCTGGTTGCCGTCACCAATTCAGATGAAACCAATATGGTGGCCTGCCAGGTCGTCTACTCTTTGTTTAACACCCCAAACCGTATCGCACGTATCCGCTCCGCAGAATACGTTCGTGCCGGTGAGCAACTGTTTCAGGCAGAAGCCGTGCCTATCGATCATTTGATCTCTCCAGAGCAACTGGTTATTGACAACATTTACAAGTTGATCGAGTATCCCGGCGCACTACAGGTAGTGAACTTCGCCGAGGGAAAAGTGAGCATCGCCGCTGTGAACGCATACTACGGCGGACCGCTGATCGGTAATGCACTCTCCGCACTGCGTGAGCATATGCCTCACATTGAAACTCGCGTAGCCGCTATCTTTCGCCATGACAGGCCAATCCGCCCGCAGGGCTCAACCATTATCGAAGCGGGCGATGAAGTGTTCTTTGTTGCCGCCTCCCAACACATTCGCGCAGTAATGAGCGAACTCCAGCGGCTGGAAAAACCGTACAAACGGATCATGATCGTCGGCGGTGGTAACGTAGGGGCTGGTCTGGCTCACAAGCTGGAAAAAGACTACAGCGTCAAACTAATCGAAAAAAATGAAGAACGAGCAGTCGCACTGGCTGAATTGTTACAAGACACAATTGTGTTTCACGGTGATGCTTCCGATCAGGAATTGCTGGCACAAGAGCATGTCGAACAAATCGATGTGTTTATCTCTATTACCAACGACGATGAAGCGAACATCATGTCCGCTATGCTGGCCAAACGCATGGGGGCGAAAAAAGCCATGGCATTGATTCAGCGACGCGCTTATGTCGATTTGGTTCAGGGTAGCGTTATCGATGTCGCTATTTCACCGCAGCAAGCAACGATCTCAGCGCTGCTTGGTCATGTGCGTAAAGCGGATATTGTCAGCGTTTCGTCATTACGACGTGGCGTGGCTGAAGCGATTGAGGCTATCGCCCACGGCGATGAAGGTACGTCGAAAGTTGTTAGCCGTATGATTGAAGATATCAAATTGCCACCGGGCACCTTGATTGGCGCGATTGTGCGCGGCGATGATGTCATTATCGCCAACGACAACATGAAGATAGAGCAAGGGGATCATGTAATCATATTCCTGACGGACAAAAAATTTGTGCCTGAAGTGGAACGGCTATTCCAACCCAGCCCGTTCTTCTTGTAATAACGCTGAGGTTATTGACAGACCCATTTTCGGCACGTCCGTGTTTCCCGGCAAATCACGACGAAGGCGCTCCGGCGGCTTATGGCGCTACGACACCATCGCCATACTTCGCCTAACAACGGACTCTGTCATCAGTCTGATACCTCGGTAATGACGGGTAGCGCTTTCTTTCCCTGCTGACTGATTATCACCGCTGACAATTGTTTAACTCTTTGTTGAAATTTAGATGTTCATTTTATGAATGAGTTGGATCATGAGTATGCTAAAAGAGTTTCGCAAATTCGCGATGCTCGGCAGCGTGATAGATTTAGCGGTGGGTATCGTTATCAACGCAGCATTTGACAAGATCGTCTCCTTGCTTGTTTCTGATATTATTATGCCGCCGTTAGGGTTACTCCTGGGTGGCATTGATTTCAAACATGAGGCCAGTGGTAAAGCATCCCTCAATGATTTACCACTGGCCTCCCAGTTTTGGCCTTTGTCCTGCTTGCCTTTGCGGTAGTAACTGCCTTTACCTTTCTTATTCTTTTCAATTCACTGTCGGAATAAAGGATTATGCAGCAATATTTCAAGCACATTATCCTTAATCTTTTCTTTCTTGTGTTGATAAGTGCTCATCACATCTCTCTTTATTTTTCTGTTAAACCCCATATCTAGTCAAGAGACAGCAGCCTCAACCGCCTTATTAGGCTATTTTTCGGGCAGTATTCTTTCACCAGAAAAAGTACTACGCAAGCGATCTGCATAATCGCCGTGCAAAAAATCGGCGCTCAAGCCTTTTTGTTACAGGTTTAGTTCCAGCATGCGTAGCCGACGGCGTAAGGTTTCATGCTCTGCGGACTCAGGTAACGTATTCGTCAGTAAATCATATGACGATATCCATTGTGCAGTTCTTCCGGCATGGCGTTGTCGTCATCAAGTTGCAGAGGCTTTCCTGCGCCTGGAGGATTGTCGAACTCACCCGCTTACTATGCCGTCTGAATATAGCTTTCGCACATTGCATCAATCTACCACATGCTCCCTCCTTCAAAAACGTCTCAAGCAAACATTGCTTTTGGCAAACGCAATGCATTAATAAAGCTGTCATTTACTAAACAATAGACGTAAAAAAACCGGGTTACCCCGGTTTTTTTACACCGCTGCTGATGATTACTCAGCAGCGGTTTCTTCTGCTTGTGCAACTGAACGATCAACGAGCTCGATGTAAGCCATCGGCGCATTGTCGCCTACACGGAAGCCACACTTCAGAATGCGAGTGTAACCACCGGCACGGCTCGCAAAACGCGAGGCTAGTTCATTAAACAGTTTTGCCACGATCTTGTTATCACGAGTACGAGCGAATGCCAGACGACGATTAGCAACGCTGTCGGTCTTGGCAAGAGTAATCAGCGGTTCAACAACACGGCGCAACTCTTTCGCTTTTGGCAGGGTAGTCTTGATGATCTCATGACGAACCAAAGAACTAGCCATGTTACGGAACATAGCCTGACGATGGCTGCTGTTACGGTTCAGTTGACGACCACTCTTACGATGGCGCATGACCTTATCCTTCTCAGTAAAACCTTAATCTGTGACAGGTTATTCATCAGCAATGCTTGCTGGCGGCCAGTTTTCCAGGCGCATACCCAGAGACAGACCACGTGAGGCGAGCACATCTTTAATCTCAGTAAGAGATTTTTTACCTAGGTTAGGCGTTTTCAGCAATTCAACCTCGGTACGCTGTACCAGATCACCGATGTAGTGGATAGCTTCTGCCTTGAGGCAGTTAGCAGAGCGGACAGTCAATTCCAGATCGTCAACAGGGCGCAGCAGGATCGGATCGAATTCTGGTTTCTCTTCTTTCACTTCAGGCTGACGTACATCGCGTAAATCAACAAAAGCTTCCAGTTGTTCAGCTAGGATGGTTGCCGCACGGCGGATCGCCTCTTCAGGATCGATCGTGCCATTGGTTTCCATTTCGATGACTAGCTTGTCCAGGTCGGTACGTTGTTCAACACGAGCTGCTTCAACATTGTAGGCAATACGCTCTACCGGGCTGTAGCAAGCATCGACTAACAAACGGCCAATCGGGCGCTCATCTTCTTCCATATGAATACGGGCAGAAGCTGGCACATAACCACGACCACGTTGAACTTTGATACGCATGCTGATAGCTGCGTTTTCATCGGTCAGATGGCAGATCACGTGTTGCGGCTTGACGATTTCGACATCACCATCATAGGTGATGTCTGCTGCAATCACAGGGCCAATGCCAGATTTATTCAGGGAAAGGATAACTTCATCTTTACCTTGAACTTTCACCGCCAGCCCTTTTAGATTGAGCAGAATCTCCAGGATATCTTCCTGTACGCCTTCTTTAGTGCTGTACTCGTGCAGTACAACATCAATCTCAACCTCGGTCACCGCGCAACCTGGCATGGATGAAAGCAGAATACGGCGCAGTGCGTTGCCAAGCGTATGGCCGAAACCACGCTCTAACGGCTCAAGGGTCACCTTGGCGTGCGTCGAACTTACTTGCTCGATATCGACCAGGCGCGGTTTTAGAAACTCTGTCACAGAACCCTGCATTGTGTCCTCTCTTTGGTACTAAGCTTTATTTGGAGTAAAGCTCGACGATCAGGTGTTCATTAATGTCCGCAGACAGATCGGTACGTTCAGGAATATGTTTGAACACACCTTCCATCTTGGTAGTATCAACTTCAAGCCAAGTTGGCTTTTCACGCTGTTCAGCAAGCTCCAATGCTGCTTTCACGCGAGATTGCTTTTTGGCTTTCTCACGGATGCTGACGACATCATTCGGTGATACCTGATAAGAAGCGATGCTGACAACGCGACCGTTTACCATAACAGCTTTATGGCTTACCAACTGACGTGCTTCCGCACGAGTGGCGCCGAAGCCCATACGATAAACCACGTTATCCAGGCGCCCTTCCAGCAGTTGCAACAGGTTTGCACCTGTGTTGCCTTTCAGACGAGCTGCTTCTTTATAGTAGTTACGGAATTGACGCTCCAGAACGGCGTAGATACGGCGAACTTTTTGTTTCTCACGCAACTGCACGCCGTAATCAGACAGACGCGGTTTACGGGCACCATGCTGACCAGGGCCTTGTTCGATCTTACACTTGGAATCGATCGCGCGAACACCGGACTTGAGGAACAGGTCGGTGCCTTCACGACGGCTCAGCTTGAGCTTAGGACCCAAATATCTAGCCATCTTTTTTCTCCAACTATCCTAAAAGCGATGCTATACGCGACGCTTTTTCGGCGGACGACAACCGTTATGGGGGATCGGAGTCACATCATTAATATTAGTGATGCGGAAACCAGCCGCGTTCAGAGCGCGGATAGTAGACTCACGGCCCGGACCAGGTCCTTTAACCATAACTTCTAAGTTCTTGATACCGTATTCTTTAACGGCTTCTGCGCAACGTTCAGCAGCTACCTGAGCAGCGAACGGCGTAGATTTACGAGAACCACGGAAACCGGAACCACCGGCTGTTGCCCAACCCAGCGTATTACCCTGACGATCGGTAATGGTCACGATGGTGTTGTTAAAAGAGGCATAGATATGAGCCACACCGTCAGAAACTTGTTTTCTTACACGCTTACGTGCACGAATAGGTGCTTTTGCCATTATTCAATCACCCTGATTATTTCTTGATCGGTTTGCGCGGACCCTTACGGATACGGGCGTTGGTCTTCGTACGCTGACCGCGCACTGGCAGACCACGACGATGACGCGAACCGCGATAGCAACCAAGGTCCATCAGACGCTTGATGCTCATGCTGATTTCACGGCGCAGATCACCTTCGACGACGAATTTGGCAACTTTTTCACGCAGCGTTTCGATTTGCTCTTCAGACAGCTTACTGATCTTAACATCTTCAGCGATACCCGCCGCAGCACAAATAGCCCTGGAACGGGTCTTGCCGATGCCATAGATCGAAGTTAATGCGATCACGGCATGTGTCTGATCAGGAATGTTAATGCCTGCTATACGGGCCACTATGCACTCCTATTATTCAATATGTACGCTCCATGCTAAAAAGCCCGTTTTCAGGATACTCAAATGGAAACGCACAGACATACAAAATATCAGCTGGCTAATCTAGCCAGCTCAATACAACTTTGCAAGAAAAATATGCGAGATAATCAGCCCTGGCGCTGTTTATGCTTTGGTTCGGCGCTGCAAATCACACGAACGATACCGTTACGCTTAACGATTTTGCAGTTACGACATAATTTCTTGACGGAAGCACGAACTTTCATTTTTACTCTCCGTAACTTCTCAAGCAATCCAATTAGCGGTTATAGCCTTTCAGATTTGCTTTCTTCAATGCAGACTCATACTGACTCGACATCATCAGAGTTTGCACTTGAGCCATAAAGTCCATAATGACCACGACGACGATCAGCAGGGATGTACCCCCAAAGTAAAAGGGGACCTTCATCGCATCACGCATGAACTCCGGGATCAGGCAGATGAAGGTAATGTACATTGCGCCGACCAGAGTCAGGCGGGTCATCACCTTATCGATGTATTTCGCCGTTTGCTCCCCTGGACGAATTCCTGGTACGAATGCACCAGATTTCTTCAGGTTATCTGCTGTTTCACGCGGGTTGAAAACCAACGCCGTGTAGAAGAAACAGAAAAAGATGATTGCGGTTGCATAGAGTAACACATAAAGCGGTTGTCTGGGCTGTAAATACATCGAAATAGTTGTCAGCCAGTTCCAACCGGTACCGCCCCCAAACCACGATGCTATCGTCGCTGGGAATAGAATAATACTGGAGGCGAAGATTGCCGGGATAACCCCGGCAATGTTCACTTTCAGCGGTAAATACGTACTCTGTGCTGCATAAATCCGACGACCTTGTTGACGCTTGGCATAGTTAACGACGATACGACGCTGACCACGCTCAATTAAAACAACGAAGAAGGTTACTGCAAACACTATAACTGCAACCAACAGTAGGGTGAGGAAATGCAGGTCGCCTTGCCGAGCTTGCTCGATAGTGTGGGCAATCGCGGGCGGTAAGCCCACAACGATACCCGCAAAGATCAAGATAGATATACCGTTACCGATACCGCGCTCAGTAATCTGTTCGCCCAGCCACATCAGGAACATTGTCCCGGTAACCAGACTCACAACAGCCGTAAAGTAAAACGTAAAGCCTGGATTAATCACCAAGCCCTGCATTCCTGGCCTATTCGGCAAACCGGTAGCAATAACGATAGACTGGAATGTGGCCAGTACAAACGTACCGTAACGGGTGTACTGGCTAATCTTGCGACGGCCAGCCTCCCCTTCTTTCTTGATTTCCGCCAACACTGGGTGAACCACCCTCAGCAGCTGGATAATAATAGAGGCCGAAATATACGGCATAATACCCAGCGCAAAGATAGAAGCACGGCTGAGAGCACCACCAGAGAACATGTTGAACATTTCAATAATGGTGCCACGCTGTTGTTCGAGCAATTTGGCAAGCACAGTGGCATCAATACCAGGGATCGGAATAAAAGAGCCGATACGGAAGACAATGAGCGCACCGATAACAAATAGCAGTCTACGTTTCAGCTCGCCAACGCCACCCTTAGCACTTAGAAAATCTAATCCTAATTGCTTAGCCATCTGCTACTTATTCCTCAATTTTACCGCCAGCAGCTTCGATAGCAGCACGCGCGCCTTTTGTCACACGCAGACCACGAATCGTTACCGGACGAGAAACCTCACCAGACAGGATCACTTTCGCGAACTCGATCTGAACGCCAATAACGTTAGCAGCCTTCAGCGTGTTCAGGTCAACGACGTCGCCATCTATGCGAGCCAGATTAGACAGACGGATTTCCGCTGTGATCATCGCTTTGCGAGAGGTAAAGCCGAATTTCGGCAGACGACGATACAATGGCATCTGACCGCCTTCGAAGCCACGGCGTACGCCACCGCCAGAACGAGACTTCTGACCTTTGTGACCACGACCGCCGGTTTTACCCAGGCCAGAACCGATACCACGACCTAAACGCTTCGCCGCGTGCTTCGCGTCTTCGGCCGGAGACAGACTATTCAAACGCATCTGTTACTCCTCCTCCACTTTAACCATGTAGTAAACCGCGTTAACCATACCGCGTACAGAAGGCGTATCTTCACGCCTAACGGTATGACCAATACGACGCAGACCCAAGCCAAGCAGTGTCGCTTTATGTTTCGGAAGACGACCAATTGCACTACAGGTTTGAGTAATTTTAATAATCTTTGCCATGGTCAATTATCCCTGAATATCATCAACGAATTTACCACGCTTGGCAGCAATCATTTCCGGGGACTTCATGTTGGCCAGGCCATCGATAGTTGCACGAACCACGTTGATCGTGTTAGTGGAACCATAGGCTTTAGCCAATACGTTATGAACCCCAGCAACTTCCAGAACGGCGCGCATTGCACCACCGGCGATAATACCGGTACCTTCGGAAGCTGGTTGCATGAATACGCGAGACCCAGTGTGAGCACCTTTAACCGGGTGCTGCAGGGTGCTGCCATTCAACGCGACATTCAACATGTTGCGACGGGCTTTTTCCATCGCTTTCTGGATTGCTGCTGGAACTTCACGCGCTTTCCCGTAACCAAAACCAACGCGGCCACTGCCATCACCCACTACAGCCAGTGCGGTGAAGCTGAAAATACGACCACCTTTAACGGTTTTAGATACGCGATTTACCGCGATCAGCTTTTCCTGCAGTTCGCCAGCTTGTTTTTCGATGTGTGCCATCTTACACCTCTACCTTAGAACTGAAGGCCAGCTTCACGAGCAGCATCTGCCAGTGCCTGGACGCGACCATGATATTGGAACCCGGAACGGTCAAAGGACATAGTTTTAATGCCTTTTTCCAATACGCGCTCTGCGACTGCTTTACCTACAGCAGCAGCGGCATCTTTGTTGCCGGTGTACTTCAGTTGTTCTGCGATAGATTTTTCTACAGTAGAAGCGGCTACCAGGATTTCAGAACTGTTCGGTGCGATAACCTGCGCATAAATATGGCGCGGGGTAAGGTGTACCACCAGGCGAGTCGCTCCTAATTCCTGGAGTTTGCGACGTGCGCGGGTTGCACGACGGATACGAGCTGATTTCTTATCCATAAGTGTTACCTTATTTCTTCTTAGTCTCTTTGATACGCACGACTTCGTCGGCGTAATGGACACCCTTGCCTTTGTAAGGCTCAGGACGACGGTAAGCACGCAGATCAGCTGCAACCTGACCGATAACCTGCTTATCAGCACCTTTCAGTACGATTTCAGTTTGAGTCGGGCATTCAGCTGTAATACCGGCCGGCAGCGCGTGGTCAATCGGATGAGAATACCCAAGAGACAGATTTACAACATTGTCTTTAATTGCGGCACGGTAACCTACGCCAACCAGTTGAAGCTTCTTGGTGAAGCCTTCGGTAACACCGATAACTACTGAGTTCAGCAGTGCACGCGTGGTGCCTGCCTGTGCCCAACCGTCAGCAAAACCTTCGCGCGGGGAGAAAGTCAAAGCGTTGTCAGCCACAGTAACTTCAACAGCATCGTTGATGGTACGAGTCAGCTCGCCGTTTTTACCCTTTATCGAAATAACCTGACCGTTAAGTTTTACCTCTACGCCGGCAGGAATGACGACGGGTGCTTTTGCAACACGAGACATTCTTTCCTCCGATTAAGCTAGGTAGCAGATAATCTCGCCACCAAGACCAGCTTGGCGCGCTGCACGATCAGTCATGACACCTTTAGAGGTAGAAACAACCACGATTCCTAAACCAGCCATAACTTTCGGCAGCTCATCTTTTTTCTTATAGATGCGCAGACTTGGGCGGCTTACACGCTGAATGATCTCTACCACTGGCTTGCCCTGGAAGTATTTCAGAGAAATTTCCAGTTCAGTCTCAGTATCGCCTTCGATTTTGTAATCTTGAATATAACCTTCTTCCTTAAGGACTTTGGCAATTGCTACTTTTAGCTTGGAGGAAGGCATGGTGATCGCAACTTTGTTCGCGGCCTGACCGTTGCGTATACGAGTCAGCATATCCGCGATAGGATCTTGCATGCTCATCTGTCTTTACTCCCGTAATTCAATTGGTGATAATTACCAGCTAGCCTTTTTCAGACCCGGAATTTCACCGCGCATGGCGGCTTCACGGACCTTGATTCGGCTCAACCCGAACTTCCGCAGGAAAGCGTGCGGACGACCTGTCTGGCGGCAGCGGTTACGCTGACGGGAAGGGCTGGAATCACGCGGCAGAGTCTGCAGCTTGAGGACGGCATCCCAACGATCTTCGTCGGATGAGTTCACGCTTGAGATAATAGCTTTCAATTCAGCGCGTTTAGCGAAGAATTTATCGGCCAATTTCACTCGTTTGACTTCGCGTGCTTTCATGGATTGCTTAGCCATTAGTAACCCTACCTTATTTGCGGAACGGGAAGTTAAAGGCGGTCAGCAGCGCGCGGCCTTCATCATCGGATTTCGCAGTGGTGGTAATGGTAATATCCAAACCACGAACGCGATCGACTTTGTCATAGTCGATTTCCGGGAAGATAATCTGCTCACGCACGCCCATGCTGTAGTTGCCACGGCCATCGAAGGACTTGGCAGACAGACCGCGGAAGTCACGAATACGCGGTACAGCAATGTAAATCAGGCGCTTAAGGAACTCCCACATGCGTTCGCCGCGCAGAGTTACTTTACAGCCAATCGGATAGCCCTGACGGATTTTGAAGCCTGCAACAGATTTGCGTGCTTTGGTGATCAACGGTTTTTGACCGGAGATAGCTGCCAGGTCAGCTGCAGCGTTATCCAGCAGCTTCTTGTCAGCAATCGCTTCACCAACACCCATATTCAGGGTGATCTTCTCGACCCGAGGGACTTGCATGACAGAATTGTAGCTAAACTGAGTCATTAGTTTGCTAACCACATTGTCTTTGTAGTAATCATGCAGTTTCGCCATCGTACTACTCCAAATTACTTGATAGTTTCGCTAGTAGATTTAAAGAAACGGACTTTTTTGCCGTCTTCGAATCTAAAGCCTACACGGTCAGCCTTACCAGTTGCCGCATTGAAAAGTGCAACATTGGAAAGCTGGATTGCAGCTTCTTTTTCAACGATGCCACCTGGTTGGTTCAGAGCCGGAACCGGCTTCTGATGTTTCTTAACCAGGTTGATACCTTCAACAACGATTTTGCTAGAAGACAGAACATTTTCAACTTTACCGCGCTTACCTTTATTTTTGCCGGTCAGCACAATAACTTCGTCATCACGACGGATTTTCGCTGCCATGGTTCTTCGCTCCTTAGAGTACTTCTGGTGCTAGAGAGATAATTTTCATGAACTTTTCAGAACGCAGTTCACGAGTTACCGGCCCAAAAATACGCGTACCGACAGGCTGCTCGCTGTTATTATTTAGAATAACGCATGCATTGCCATCGAAGCGAATGACAGAACCGTCCGGGCGACGAACACCTTTCTTGGTGCGCACCACTACCGCCTTCAGAACATCGCCTTTCTTCACCTTACCGCGAGGAATTGCTTCCTTGATGGTAATTTTGATGATATCGCCGACGCCTGCGTAGCGACGGTGAGAGCCACCTAGAACCTTGATACACATTACGCGACGTGCGCCGGAGTTATCGGCGACGCTCAGCATAGTCTGTTCTTGGATCATTTTAGTGCTCCGCTAATGTCAACTACCACTTTTTAAACCTTTAAGGGTTATCAATACCACAGAATTGAGGGCGCAGCATCATAACACCGCTTTTCGACCAAGGGTAGAAAAAATAAACGGCTCTTTGCAGAGCCGTTTATCGTTTTCAAGAAGAGCAATACTCTATTACAAAATTGCTTTCTCTACAACGCGAACTAACTTCCAAGATTTAGTTTTGGACAGCGGACGGCATTCGCGTATTTCAACTACGTCACCGATACCGCATTCGTTGTTCTCATCATGTACGTGCAGTTTGGTCGTACGCTTGATGAATTTCCCATACAGCGGGTGTTTCACAAAACGTTCGATTGCAACAACCATGGATTTCTCCATTTTGTCGCTCACAACACAACCTTGCAGAGTACGGATATTATCGCTCATTACGCACCCACCTTTTGAGTCAGTAAAGTCTTAACACGTGCAATATTGTGACGCACTTGCTTTACCAGGTGAGTCTGTTGCAACTGACCACTGGCTACTTGGATACGCAAGTTAAATTGCTCGCGCAGCAGTTCGAGCAGCTCGGTGTTCAGCTCTTCAACGCTCTTTTCACGCAGCTCATTTACTTTCATTACATCACCGTCTTAGTTACAAAGGTGGTTTTGATCGGCAGTTTCGCTGCTGCCAGTTGGAATGCCTGACGGGCTAACTCTTCCGACACACCGTCCATTTCGTATAGGACTTTACCTGGCTGAATCAAGGAAACCCAATATTCTACGTTACCTTTACCTTTACCCATACGTACCTCAAGCGGTTTCTCGGTGATTGGTTTGTCCGGGAATACTCGGATCCAAATCTTACCTTGACGCTTAACAGCACGGGTCATCGCACGACGTGCAGCTTCGATTTGGCGAGCGGTTAGGCGACCACGGCCAACAGCTTTCAGACCGAAAGTACCGAAGCTGACATCCGTACCGGCAGCCAGGCCGCGGTTACGGCCTTTTTGCATCTTACGGAATTTTGTACGCTTTGGTTGTAACATCAGCGACTCTCCTTACTTGCGGACTTTACGCTGCTGTTTTTTAGGTTGAGCAGCCGTTTTTTCCGGTTGTTCAACGGCAGCCATACCACCCAGGATCTCACCTTTGAAGATCCACACTTTCACACCGATAACACCGTAAGTAGTGTGTGCTTCGGACGTGTTGTAGTCGATATCCGCACGCAGCGTGTGCAACGGAACGCGACCTTCGCGGTACCATTCGGTACGTGCGATTTCAGCACCGCCCAGACGGCCACTGACTTCAACTTTAATACCCTTAGCACCCAGGCGCATGGCGTTCTGTACAGCACGCTTCATCGCACGACGAAACATCACACGACGCTCCAGCTGAGAAGTGATGCTGTCAGCAACCAGTTTCGCGTCCAGTTCCGGCTTGCGAACTTCTACGATGTTGATCTGTGCAGGTACGCCAGCGATATCCGCTACGACTTTGCGCAGTTTTTCAACATCTTCACCTTTTTTACCGATAACGATGCCCGGACGAGCAGTGTGAATGGTGACACGGATGCTCTTGGCCGGACGTTCGATAACGATACGAGAGACGGAGGCTTTGTTCAGTTCTTTCGTTAGGTATTTACGAACTTTAAAATCGCTGTCCAGGTTGTCAGCAAATTCTTTGGTATTCGCGTACCAGGTAGAGTTCCAAGGTTTGACAATACCTAGGCGAATACCATTAGGATGTACTTTCTGACCCATTGCTAGTCTCCAGAGTCTCAGCGATCGGACACAACCACATTAATGTGGCTGGTACGCTTCAGGATGCGATCCGCACGACCTTTAGCACGCGGCATAATGCGCTTCATGCTCGGGCCTTCGTCTACGAAGATTTTTGCAACTTTCAGATCATCAATGTCAGCGCCATCGTTGTTCTCTGCGTTAGCAATGGCAGACTCCAGTACCTTTTTGACCAGACCAGCAGCTTTCTTGTTGGTATAAGTCAGAATTTCCAGAGCTTGCGACACTTTCTTACCGCGAACTAGGTCTGCCGCCAGGCGAACCTTTTGAGCAGAAGAACGAGCATGAAGATGTTTAGCTAAAGTTTCCATCTCTTCCTCCTACCTTATTTTTCTTGGCTTTTTTATCAGCCGCGTGGCCGCGATAAGTACGAGTCGGCGCGAATTCACCCAGTTTGTGACCGACCATTTCATCGGAAACAAACACCGGAACGTGCTGACGACCATTATGGACAGCGATGATCAAACCGATCATAGTTGGAAAGATCGTTGAACGACGGGACCAAGTGCGCAGAGGCTTCTTGTCACCGCTTTCCACCGCTTTCTCTACCTTCTTCAGCAAGTGCAGGTCAATAAAAGGACCTTTCTTGAGAGAACGTGGCATGGTTTATCCTCTAATATTATTTAGTACGGCGGCGACGTACGATGAATTTATCAGTACGCTTATTGCTGCGGGTCTTCTTACCTTTGGTCTGAATGCCCCACGGCGTTACCGGGTGCTTACCAAAGTTACGACCTTCACCACCACCGTGCGGGTGATCGACTGGGTTCATTGCCGTACCACGAACGGTAGGACGAACACCACGCCAGCATGCAGCACCAGCTTTACCTAGAACGCGCAGCATATGCTCAGCGTTACCTACTTCGCCCAGCGTAGCGCGGCAGTCAGATTCGACTTTACGCATTTCGCCAGAACGCAGACGCAGGGTCACGTACGCGCCATCACGTGCAACGATCTGCACGTAAGCACCAGCAGAGCGCGCCAGCTGACCACCTTTACCCGGTTTCATTTCCACGTTATGAACGGTGGAACCAACCGGAATATTGCGCATCGGCAACGTGTTGCCAGCCTTGATAGCAGCATCAACGCCAGACTGGATCTGATCACCGGCTTTCAGGCCTTTCGGGGCCAGGATATAACGGCGTTCGCCGTCTTTATAAAGAACCAGAGCGATATTGGCTGAACGGTTCGGATCATATTCCAAACGTTCTACAACAGCAGGAATACCATCTTTGTTACGTTTGAAGTCAACAATACGGTATTGCTGTTTGTGGCCACCACCGATATGACGGGTAGTGATGCGGCCATTGTTGTTACGGCCACCGGATTTACTGTTTTTTTCCAGCAACGGGGCATAAGGTTTGCCCTTGTGCAGCTCAGGGTTAACCACTTTAACAACGTTGCGACGACCCGGAGATGTCGGTTTACATTTAACAATTGCCATTTTTTTTTACTCCTCCGACTTACTCTGCGCCGCCGATGAAGTCCAGATTCTGGCCTTCTTTCAGGGTGACATAAGCTTTTTTCCAGTCGCTACGACGACCGATACGCTGTCCATGACGTTTCTTTTTACCTTTAACCAACAGGGTACGAACTTCATTGACTTCGACTTCAAACAGTTTCTGCACAGCAGCTTTGATTTCCGCTTTGGTCGCTTCTTTAGTAACTTTAAGGACGATGGTGTTGTATTTTTCCATCGCAGTAGACGCTTTTTCAGAAACATGCCGTGCAGTCAGCACCTTCAGCAAACGTTCTTCACGGATCATGCCAGCATCTCCTCAACTTGTTTAACAGCGTCAGCCGTCATTACGACTTTGTCGAAGGCGATCAGGCTAACCGGATCAATGCCCGCTACATCACGTACGTCAACCTTGTACAGGTTACGTGCAGCCAGGAACAGATTTTCATCCAGTTCATCAGTGATGATTAGCACGTCTTCCAACGCCAGATCTTTCAGTTTCTGTGCCAGCAGCTTGGTTTTCGGCGCTTCAACAGAGAACTTCTCGACAACGATCAAACGATCCTGACGTACCAGCTCGGACAGAATGCTTTTCAGCGCGCCGCGGTACATCTTTTTGTTTACTTTTTGACTGTGGTTCTGAGGCTTGGCAGCAAAAGTCACACCACCGGAACGCCAAATCGGGCTCTTGATAGAACCTGAACGCGCACGGCCAGTACCTTTCTGACGCCACGGTTTTTTACCGGAACCTGTTACTTCAGCACGGCTCTTCTGAGCACGTGTCCCTTGACGGGCACCAGCTGCATAAGCAACAACCACCTGGTGTACCAGCGCTTCGTTGAAATCACGACCGAAGGTAGTTTCGGAAACAGTCAGCGCGCTTTGCGCGTCTTGCAATACTAATTCCATTGCTATCCCCTTACGCCTTAACAGCCGGTTTAACGATCAGGTCGCTACCGGTTGCTCCCGGAACTGCACCTTTAACTAGCAGCAAGTTACGCTCAGCGTCAACGTAGACCACGTCTAGGCTCTGAACGGTGACACGCTCGTTGCCCAGCTGACCAGCCATCTTTTTGCCTTTGAACACTTTGCCCGGAGTCTGGTTCTGACCGATAGAACCCGGAACACGGTGAGACAAGGAGTTACCGTGGGTAGCATCCTGAGTGCGGAAGTTCCAGCGCTTAACTGTGCCAGTAAAACCTTTACCCTTGGAGGTACCAGTAACGTCAACTTTTTTCACGTCAGTGAAAATTTTAACGCTGATGCTTTGGCCAATAGTGAACTCTTCGCCTTCTGACAGAAGGAATTCACGCAGAACGCGGCCAGCTTCAACGCCCGCTTTTGCAAAATGACCTGCTTCTGGCTTGGTAACACGGTTTGCTTTTTTAGCACCGGTAGTTACCTGTACAGCCTGGTAGCCATTACTCGCCAGGTCTTTAACCTGAGTTACGCGGTTTGCTTCAATTTCGATAACCGTTACAGGGATAGAAACGCCGTCTTCAGTGAAGATGCGGGTCATGCCCACTTTTTTACCGATCAAACCAATCATTGTATCAACCTCTCAATCGCTCGATGACCTGATTAACCCAGGCTGATCTGCACATCTACACCGGCAGCCAGATCCAGACGCATCAAAGCATCAACGGTTTTCTCGGTTGGCTCAACGATGTCAACCAGACGTTTGTGAGTGCGAATTTCGTACTGATCACGCGCGTCTTTGTTGACGTGCGGGGAGATCAGAACGGTAAAGCGCTCTTTGCGAGTCGGCAGCGGGATCGGACCATGTACTTGCGCACCAGTGCGCTTTGCCGTCTCAACGATTTCCGCGGTTGCTTGATCGATCAAGCGATGATCAAACGCTTTCAGGCGGATACGGATTCTTTGGTTCTGCATGAGACCAGAGCTCCAATTATTTATAAACGTAAATTATGACTTCTCGTACCCATTTCGATTGATAGGGGAGTGTAATCGTTAGACTATAACTTCCTGATTGGGAGTATTGTTAACCTATGCCTATCGCATGGCGCCTCTGTTAGTTAAGGCATGCATATTAAATGCATTACATTTAACGTAACATGCCTTACTTAATTCATACGGACACGCCTAATTATAGGCAAATCTGTTCAGGAAGCAACCGCGTATTGCAGAGTATCACGCCTCTTTTAGCTGTGCTTGCAGATAATTAGGCAACCCGAGGCACGTGCTCAGGTCGAGTTCTGTTTTAATCCAGTCGATATACTCCTCTTTATCAGTCAGGATTTCAATCAGCAGATCTCGGCTGACGTAATCACGCACTGAATACATATAAGCGATCCCTTCGCGCAAATCTTTGGCGCCATCCAACTCCAGCTTCAGATCCGAGCGTAGTATCTATCAACATCTTCACCGATATTGGGCTTGCAGAGGTCTTACAGGTTGGGCACGCCTTCAAGAAACAGGATACCCTCGATATAGCGATCTGCATGTTTCATTTCATCAATAGATTCGTGGTATTCGTTCTGGTCAAGACGTGTCAGTCCTCAGTTTTTGAACATGTGGGCATGTAAAATATTGGTTAATCGCAACCAGCCCACTACCTGGTAACTTATTTAGATGTGATATAATCTTTTTATGGCCTTTTATGACATCGCTCCTCACGCGCGAGGTCTTAAAAAGAATAGAACTGGGGGGAGTAAGAGTCAACGAAATTGACTACATTTTATGCGGTTTCAATTGCGGCTGCAATCAAGCTACACCTGAGATTTGCGGCAACAAAGTCTGTTCTTCTTCCATAATCAGGCAACCCTGACGGATGCATTTACCGCAAGTCACTGAAGATAGGCATCAATTGTCGCAGTTGATTTAGCGACTGAGACTGATACTGACGAACGACGTGCCGAATAACTTTATCGGAAATGGCATTACACAGGCAGACATACATACATACATACATACAGAATAACTCATTCTCTCAATCGCGGACTAACATCCCCTTTTGTTGCCACCATCTACACGGTAGTCGAAAAGATGAATATTTAATAGTCATCGAAAGTGAAAATAATAATGGTTTTTATTTCAATTACAGTTTTGTCAACGCCCATAAAAAGGACACCGAAGTGTCCTTTTTATTACGCTAACGTATCAGCGATTAAGCGATAACTTTGGCAACAACGCCTGCGCCAACAGTACGACCGCCTTCACGGATTGCGAAACGCAGACTATCGTCCATCGCGATCGGGGAGATCAGATTTACGACCATCTTGATGTTGTCGCCAGGCAT
>JBPPLV010000031.1:0-94170 GCA_051305815.1 Candidatus Malihini olakiniferum | reverse complement strand
GGTAAATCACTGCCGGATGATGTCTATGTAGTGATTGAGATCCCGGCCAACGCTGACCCAATCAAATATGAAGTCGATAAAGAAACCGGTGCTCTGTTTGTAGACCGTTTCATGGCGGCTACCATGTTCTATCCGTGCAACTACGGCTATATCAACAATACGCTGTCTTTGGACGGTGACCCGGTTGACGTGCTGGTGCCGACCCCTTACCCGCTTCAGCCAGGTTCTGTGATCCGCTGCCGTCCGGTTGGTGTGCTGAAAATGACCGACGAATCCGGTAAAGATGGTAAAGTGGCTGCCGTGCCGCATACTAAACTGAGCAAAGAATACGATCACATCAACGATGTAAACGATCTGCCGGAACTGCTGCGTGCCCAAATCGCCCACTTCTTCGAGCAATACAAAGCGCTGGAAAAAGATAAATGGGTGAAAGTAGAAGGCTGGGAAAACGTGGATGCGGCCAAAGCTGAGATCGTTGCCTCTTTTGAACGCGCGAAAAAAATAAGCGTGTAGAGCATTGTGCAACTTCTCTTACGGCGAGGATATCCTCGCCGTTTTTTTCTATCTGACGCTCAACTGTCCCGCTGCTGTTCACGACTCCAGTAAGCCATAAACGTAATGATATCGCGTGGCATTTGACGTTCACCAGATAAGTAACGCCGCAGGTTTTTCACTATCGAGGACTCCGCCGCCACCCAGCCAAAAAACTGTTCGTGTGTCTGTTTGGCAGACTCCCACAACAACTTTCCTTCTACTACTTCGTGCAATTCGGTGATTTCTGCTTCCGGACGAATCTCAGGTAAACGTACATGTGCTCGCACGCTTTCCAGCAGTCGTTCACCGTATGGCGTCCCCCGAGACTCACGCGGCAGCAGTGCACCTCAGCAAACGCAAACGCGCCCATATCTACACAATCTGCTTCGAGTGGCACTTCGATAAACGCCTGCACTTGCACGGGGTTAGACTGTTGCGCCAACTACTCTAGAATACCTTTGATGGCAGGTAGCGCGTTTCATCGCCAATCAGCAAGGTATAGGTCATTTCCGCTGGCGGCAACCACTCATAGCTATCGCTGTCACCTTCATAATCCCCCACACACGGCGCAACAATGCGCAAGCCATCTCCCGGCTTTACCTGTATTGCCCAGGCAGGCGCCGGACCTTCGGTGCCATGAACGACAAACTCTACCGCCATTTCACCATTAACCGCATCCACCTCACGAAGGTGTAAGTCCGCATCACAGGCCACTGTGCCTTGGGTAGCGCCAACCACTGACGATAACAATCATCGCTGTCTGGCAGTTCAGGGTAAACACCGTCGGTGGGAGGAAGCAGCAGCTTGATTCGTTGATCCGAAGCATCCATTTTCATCTGACGTACCGATTCGCCGGAGAATACATAGCGCATCAGAGAGAGTTCAGGTACGTTTTATGCGCCAGCACGACGCCGAAAATGCGGTATTTCTGTTTTTCTGTTATGTACTTGCTCTTATAATCCAGCCACGGTGGCTAGCATGGCCTCATATCTGGCCCAAAGGGGCGTTTACCTTAGCACTTGGGATTAATAATAAGAAGTATTGTTATTTATAATTAATGGTAATTAATTATTTATCATTGTAAAATTAACGATAATTCATCTAATGAATATAATTTATATTCTTCTATGATTTTTCATTAAGTTCAATAGAACGTGGGAAGCAATATATCGAGTTCTTTAGGATTCAGATCATGAAGGTAACCTGAGCGGACTGATAACAGTGACAATGAATATTAACACCAGCCATAAGATAGCCTCAAAATCGAGTGATATACATCAAATTCATGTGATTATAAATATTACCATAATTGAAACCAAAAAAATCATTATAAATAAAACTATTAATGCTCAAAAAATTCACTTCATTATAATTAATAAATGGCAATATAATATTTAATATAATGCGTGACAATAATAACACATTAAATTTTCATTTCTATTATTTCTCTTTAATCTTAAAATTAAGAAATAAAAAATATATTTAATATCGATAGGGAAATTATTATTATTACATAGGCGCATGGTCGATTCAACGAGGAAGTAAAACACTAAGCCTCTATTCTATATAATCGCAACACAACAATGAGATGAAATTATATGCAAGACTCATTCTCCACTACAGCAGGTAAGTTGTATCTTTATTTAAACACCACCTCTGACAAAGGAAATGTTATTTCAATAAAAGTAGTATTCCCACCCGACCTATTCTCGTTCACAATGGAAGCAGAGAGTGAGTGCGCAAAATTCATAAAATAATTCAATGAAGAAGATATTTATAGAGGTTCTGTAGATATTCTTGCGACTTTTTATTTCGAAGATTATTTACCCACTTCACCTTCAATGACAATTTTCAATGGAAAGGTACAAATTACATATTACTACGCCAGCGCCTTGTGTATCCAGAGCTACATCGCTTACGCCAAAGACCTTGCCGATTTTACCCATAACTTGACCACTTTGCGCAATCCCTAAACCTACTAAGGCCGAGATCATCATATTACTGTCTGAACCGGTGCTGTCCAGCCATTGACCACGTAACAGGTAAGATAATGCTTCTTGCTGCGATAATGTCGGCGTGGAAAACACCTCTATGTGCGGCACACTAGCTGCACCGGTGATGCGTATGCCTGCTGTAACGCCATCAGCTGTATTATCTGGATTACGCACCGCTTCGATATTCAGATTCGGCTCAGCAGGCGGGCCGGAAAACACCAAAATCCTTTTTTGCACAATTAAATCCTGCCCGTTCAGCCTTAAACCTCGTTCGTTCTGCACCATTTTCAGATCGCCTTGCAAACTGGCTTCCAGCCAAGCGCATCAAGGCGTACATCGTCACCCACGCTAATGGTCGGGTTGCTGTTGATAGGAATCGCAGCGGTATTGCGGGCTAGTGGCTGACGTTGCTCATCCAACAGCACTTCATCGGAGGAGACATCTACCGCATTTTCTGGCATTTTTTTGTACAGTAAAATGGTGATGATCCACCCCAGCGTCTCACGGCCACGATCAATGCCAGCATTCAGTGTAAAGATGTCAAAATCGACAGGCAACGTATTGCTGTTCATCTGCTAGCGTAGTGCAATCTTATTCCCGGTGAGCGCGATTTTTGCTTGTGGCAACCCGCCTCCAGGCTGGCCTGGCAACGTCGGCAAGGCCGCTAAATACAACGCTTATTGCGGTATCTGAATCCAAAAACGGTTCAAGCATTTTCAAATAGTAACGGTTCAACACTACACTAGCTTGCCTGTTGGGGCCAATATCGACAGTACGCGCGGCACGCACAGCTCCGCATTCGGGTTTTGCCAACAGTGTGCACCCAGTATAATGGGCGCCAGCGCTGCTGCGACCTGTCGAAATACCCAGTCAGGGACAACTGTCCAGTAACCGGCTCTGCTTCCACATCCAACCGCAACTGATGCTGCTGCTCATTGCCTTGCGCGGTCAGTTTCAGCAGAGAAACCTTCAACTTTTCCTGGTGCAATTGTTCGACGCGCAACGCCATTCTGCCATTAAACTGTGCATCCGAGCGCATATCGCTGCCTAACGTTAGCCGATTAATCGATAACCCTGATTTCCAGTACGCACCCTGCCAGCCCCTGCAACGCACTATCCAGCGCAGACACATCAATGACACCATCTAACTGCCATTGCTGAGCCAGAGAGCTTTTGATGTTAAGATGATTATGCCCTAACGCCAGGTTGATGCCAGGAATATGCCACTGGCCTGCAGCATTTCCGTTCAGCGAACCTTGCGCCGTGAGTTTGTTTTGCTTGATATTACCATTCAAGCGCAGTTCGGTAACCGCTACCTGCCAGTTGCTGCCGTAGAAACTGTTGCACGTGCTTACTTTTCCATCGATACGCAGGCCATTCTGGCTATTGTTTTTCCGTATTAATGCTATCAAGTACTAGTTCGCTGCGCCAACTGATCGCTTTGCTCCAGTCTACCAGTACGCGCAATTCAGTCGTGCCCTGCAACGCAGAAAGTCTTAGCGGGCTTATATCAAATTGCTGTAAATTGCTTTACCTTCCAACGCCAGTGTGGCGAGCGGCACGGCGTTATCGCGAATATCACCATTGATCTTCAAGGCACAATCAGTTGCTTTACCCGTCAGATTTAATGCCAGATTATTGACCTGATACTCCGCGTCTCCTGTTAACGGCCAAGCGAGACGTTCAGCGACAAGAGCAGTCTTCGCTGCTTTCTACTTGAGGCACTCTATGACTGCCTGCCATACCTCGACACTACGTCATCGGATAGCTCTGTTTAGCATTGTACCCTGTGTTAGCCCTGCCTGTCATGCACACAAGCTTACGCGCTCAACCAAACTGAGCCCCCCTACCGATGTTGCCGATAAAGGGGAGCTTATGTACCAGAAAGAACAGTTTAGTTACCAGAACTGGAATAGTGCACAGCTCACGGGAAAAGTGCGCGTTATCCAACATATTGCAGGCAGAACATCAGCCAAGGAGATGAACGATCCGCTTATCAGTGCTATCAAGGCCGCTAATCTGGCGCGTGAATATTACCAAACGACGACAATCGTCAATATGGACGATGCCATCCTCGGTACCGGACCGTTTGTTCGTAGCAGCCTTGAAGAGAGCAAAAAAGCTTTCTCTTGGTCGCAGTTTATCGTCGATAGTCATGGCAATGTCTGCAAATCCTGGCAGTTGGACGCGAAAAGTTCAGCGATCGTGGTACTGGATAAACATGGGTAGGTGCGATATGTCAAAGACGGGGTGCTCAGTGCGCAGGAAGTACAACAGGTGATGAACTTGCTGCCACAGTTACTGAAAGAGTAATTTTTCATAGATAACAGGCGTGGATGATTGTCACATTACGCCTGTCTCGTTCAAAATAGCGACACACGGAACCCAGGATTAAGAAAAGATTCACGTGGCACATAACTGAGATTTTTCCCTTTAAAATCATTTATCTGTGCACCTGCCGCTGCGGCAACTACATGCCCGGCAGCCGTGTCCCACACATTGATTGGTCCGAATCGGGGATATAATTGGGCCTTACCTTCCGCGACCAAACAAAATTTAAGCGAGGATCCAATCGCTACCGTTTGGTGCTCACCAAGCTGGAGAAGGTAGTCTTTTAATTCTGCATCTAGATAAGAACGACTCACTACCACCAGCGGCGGATGAGCATGATTAACACGGATCAAACGGCGCACACCTTCCACCTCTTTCCACACTTTCTCCCCCGCGGCCGCATACATTAAATCCGTTACGGGCACATAAACCACGCCCAATACCGGTGCACCATTTTCAATCAACGCGATATTTACGGTAAATTCACCGTTACGATTGAGAAACTCTTTGGTGCCATCCAGCGGATCCACCAACCAGTAGCGCTGCCAGTGCTGGCGCACTTCCCACGTTGGGGGATCTTCTTCCGACAGCAGGGGAATATCGGCAAAGCGCTGCGCCAGCCCCTGTTTGATAATATGATGCGCTGCTAAATCTGCTGCAGTCACTGGGGATGCGTCTTTTTTATACGCAAAGTCTACAGGGCGTTCGCCATCATACACATGCATAATCGCCGCACCGGCGTCTCGCGCCAACTGGCAAATTTTTTCCAACATAGTAAACCTCGTCTCTCTGGTATCCGTTATGTATATACTCCAACTCGGTAACGTTTCTAATCTTTGTCAAAATAGTGAGATACGCCACTGACATGTCATGATTCTATGTCAATTTACTACCCTTTGGTAGGATACTTGATGAGTATCAAATCCAAGTGCAACGCCAACATGAAGGAGTCAGGCAATATAAAGCACGTGCTCGGTGCCAGGTTGAGTGGCCCTTTTCGTTACCACCTCACTGCACGCTGCCACCGTCGATCTACGCATTTTGGAAACTACCGATCTGCACAGCAACATGATGGATTTTGATTATTACAAAGATACCCCTACGGATAAATTCGGTCTGGTACGCACAGCCAGTTTAATCCACGGCGCGTGTCAGCAGGCGCGACTAATAGCATCCTTTTGGATAACGGTGACCTGATCCAGGGCAGCCCGCTGGGGGATTACATAACAGCCAAAGGGCTACAACAGAGAGAAGTGCACCCGGTTTATCTGGCCATGAACCGACTCGATTATGCAGTCGGTAATATTGGCAACCATGAATTCAACTACGGTCTGGATTATCTGCACAAAGCGCTGTCGGGCGCAGCTTTCCCCTATATAAAAGCCAACGTGCTGGAGGCTAAAACCGGCAAACCGCTGTTTACTCGTTACATCATCAAAGATACCCCGGTAAAAGATCGTGACGTTAAAACCCATTCGTTACGCATAGGCTATATCGGTTTTGTGCCGCCACAAATCATGGTGTGGGTTAAAGCTAACCTGAGCGGTAAAGTCACCGTTGCCGACATTACCGAAACTGCGAAAAAGTGGGTACCTGAAATGCAGCAGAAAGGGGCTGATATTGTGGTTGCCATTCCCCACTCTGGTCTTTCTAGCGACCGTATAAGGCTATGGCAGAAAATTCGGACTACCTCTAGCCAGGTAAACAGGGATTAATGCCATTCTGTTTAGGCATGTTCACGCCGTTTTTCTCAGCAAAGATTTTGCTGATATTCCCGGCAGCGATATTACACAGGGCACGCTTAATGGCATTCCCGCTGTGATGCCCGGCCAATGAGGCGATCATTTAGGCATTGTCGACGGTGGTAAGTAATGACAGTGGAAAGTGGCAGGTGACACAAGGGAAAGCACAAGCACGACCTATTTTTGACAAGACACAAAAATAATATCGGGCAGAGGTAGATAAAGATCTGGTGAATGTATTGTCCGATGCGCATCAGCAAACGCGTACCTTTGTTGGTAAACCCATCGGTAAAGCTTCTGATAATATGTACAGTTATCTTTTTCACTGGTACAAGACATCAGACGGTACAGATCGTTAATAACGCACAGCGTGCCTATGTGCAGAATTTTATTGAGGGCGATCCTGATCTGGCTGATATTCCAGTGCTTTCCGCTGCTGCACCGTTCAAAGCGGGCGGCAGGAAAAACGATTCTAACAGCTATGTGAAAGTGGAAAAGGGTGAGCTGACGTTCCGCAACGCTGCCGATCTCTATCTCTACCCCAACACACTGGTCGTGGTGAAAGTCAATGGTCAGCAGGTGAAAGAGTAGCTGGAGTGCTCTGCGGGCCAGTCCAATTAAATCGATCCGGCACAGTAAGGCGCCTCAATCCTTGATTAACTGGGACGGTTTCCGCACCTATAACTTTGATGTGATTGACGGCGTCAGCTATCAATGAGAAGGGTTAATCGGAGGACGTTAGCTCGTTAACCCTAAACAGTACGGGTATTAACCTTACAAGGATAGCTGGCCGTAAAAGATACTCTCATTGCCAACGGCAGCAAGTTTGATCTATCCGGGAGCGGCTGCGCATACCCTCACCACCAAAACCTTAAATAATTAGCAAGGTGAAATTAATCTTAGCGGTAACGCAACGCTCATCACCGACACACTGAATAATCAGTCAGGCACACAGGGCTCAGCCGCGAGGGCAAGCTCTCGCTCACCACACACCACCTGAATAACCAGCAAGGGGTTTTTGCAGCGGCGGGAAAGGATAACACCACTATTACAGCAGACACCCTGAACGGCGAGCAGGGGGAAATTCTCAATCGTGGTGCACTTAAGCCTGACGGGAAAAACACTCGACCTCAAGGGTGCACTGACGCAAGGCGACACGATCGTCATCCAGGCTGATTCTTTGTCGCATCAGCAAGGGAAAATGCTGCAAACGGGTCAGGGTTAATTACAACTGACGCTAGGTTCAACGCTTGATAACCGAGCAGGTAGCATGGCCAGTCACGGCAGTATCAGCATTAGGCCCATATGCTGGATAACACCTCCGATGAGATCGTGGCAGGTTAGGAGGGCACGCTTTCGCTGGCGATAGCCGACAACGTGGATAACTAGGAGGGTCAGCTTCTCAGCGGTCAACACCTGACACTGAATGCACTGGGTGTGGCGAACCAATCCGGGGTGATCTCCACCGTGCAAGGCCATGCTTCACTTCACGCTTGATAATCAGCATGGCCTGATTAAAGCCGGCAATCGGCTCACGTGCTGGGCAAGAAGCTGGATAACCAACAAGGGCGTATTCAGCCAATCAGCTAAGTATCAACAGTCAACAGCAGGCGTTCAACAATACTCAGGGGTATTTGTTAGCCGCCAAAGACCTGACCCTTGATAGCGGGCGGCTCGATAACACTCCGGGTCTCATTCAGGCGGGCAACGATCTCACGCGCGATACCTATGGTGCGTGTTAACCAACCATTCACTCAGTGCACAACGCGGTATTCACGCCGGTCATGACAATACCTACTAACAAGCGATTTGCGGAATACATAAGGTGCCATTACCGGCCAGAATACGCTCTCTATTCATAGCCAAAACCTGGATAATCAGGACGGTATTCTGGTCTCTCAAGGTGATGTCGTGTTAATTATCCAAAACATTGACAACCGCCAAGGCATCGTATTGGCCGCCGACAGGCTGATAATGTCCGTGCAGCGGTTGCTTAACTCGCTGGGCCAAGTGTTGTCAGTGGGAAACAGTGCTCTGAAAACGGCGTATCTGGATAATACGCAAGGTTTTAAGGAAAATTAGGCGCTCACGATCGATGCGGCCCAGGTGCTCAACCAGAACACCCGTGAAACTGGTCAGGGTATTAAAGCACAAATGCTTTCCATCAACGCAGAAACGCTGGACAACCGCACTGGGGCGCTACGCGCTCAAGATACGCTGGCCCTTGCCATTAAAACTAGTTGACTAACCAGCAAGGGCAGATACTTGCGCAACGTAATACGGATCTCCATACTGTTGCGCTCAGTAGCCAATGCGAGAATCCTTGGCACAAGGCGATCTTGCCATCACCCTTGATAACGGCTACACCCACAGCGGTTACCTTCAGGCAGGCAACTACCTGACACTCTCCCTGTTGCAGTCGCTGCGTAACCAGGGAACCATCAAGACGGGTAACAGGCTTGATGTTAATGCAACCCACATCCACAACGCGCAAACCGACACCGCGTTAACGCTGGACTCGCATGTGCTGCAAGAGGGCTCGCTCTCCGGCAACACTGACAGCGCATGGCAAACGCCCGAAAATACACTGACACCAGCACCGGGACAACTTATTTATTTTATTCAATTAGTTAATGATGATAACGGTGAAAACATCGACACCGCTATCCATGTGGTTGGGTCGGATGTTAACCTAGCCGATAATAGCCTATATCAGGTTTATCCGGGCAGCAATAGCCAGTATCTGATTGAAACCGATCCACGCTTTACCGATGGCAAAACATGGTTGATCAGCCTCGATTTCTTCGGGCCAGATGATACCCATAAACGCCTGGGCGATGGCTATTACGAACAGAAACTGGTACGCGACCAGTTTATCCACATGACCGGGAAATGCTTTTAGCCGACTATCAGAACGATGAAGCTCAATACCGTGCGTTATTAACTAACAGGGAAGCCTTTGATTAACGCACGGGTTACACTGACCGCGGAACAGATGGCGGCGCTGACCACGGATATTGTCTGGCTGGTCAGCCAGACGGTGACCCTGCCTGACGGTTCAACAGAAACGGTGCTGATGCCACAAGTGTATGTGCGGGTCCGCCCTAACAACCTTAAACGGGCAAGGTGCACTCCTGGCCGGAAACCCCGGGTGCAGGGCCGAGATCGGCGGCGACATCATCAACAAGGGCAGCATGGCCGGACGTGAATTTATCCAATTAAGCGGCACTAACCTGGAACAAAAAGGAGTAATACAAGGCAACCACGTTATCCTCAATGCTCAAGAAGATATCCTTAATATTAGCCACCGTTCCGTTCGTGGCGGCGATAACGTCATATTGCAGGCGGGGCGCTATATTCTCAGCCTGACCGAACAACATTCTCAAGGAAAAGAAGCCTGGCTCGATCGTCCCGCCAGTATTTACATATAAAATGATAAAAGGGAACTGACGTTATAGGCACAGCGAGACATTACGCTGACAGTATCCTATGTCGGCAATCAAGGAAAAGAGAGTCAGACCACGCTGAATACCGAGCTGATATTACCCTCAACACACAGCAAACTGCCCATGCCACCGACTACACGCGAGACAGCGAGCATTGCGATCGCCGCGCTGCCCACAAACGCAAGAGATCGGCAGTGTCATCAGCACCCAGGGAGCTATTAGCGCCACCGCTGAGCAAAACATCACGATAGAAGCCGGAGAAGCCACACTTGATCACAATGCACGCAGCAAATGGATAGACAGCGGTTTTCTTTTCAAAACCACCCATACGCTGCACGGAGAAACTCATGAGCGTACGGTACAAAGCAGCACCCTGAGCAGCGATACCGTTGCGCTGAAGGCGGGTATACGCTCACCGTCAGCGGCAGTAATGTACTGGGTGAAAAAAGGGTGTCCCTCACAGTAGGGGAAATGTGACCCTCACCACCGCTGATGAAACGCGTTACGACAATGTTGAGAAAAACAAGAAGAAATCCGGGCTGATGAGCGCGGGAGGCCTGTACTTCGCCGTTGGCAGCACATCACAAAACAGACACAGGAAATACAGGGCAACTAGAAAAAGAGCAGCATTGTCGGCAGTAGCGCCAGAGACGTTACTATCACCGCCGGAAACACGGCGACCGTGCATGGCAGCGATGTCATTATCGTCAAAGACTTGAGCATCAGCGGCAGTGACATTGCTATCACTGCCGCTGAAAACAGCCGGACTGACATCACCACCGTCGAGACTAAACAGAGTGGATTGAGTGTCTCGCTAGGCAGTGCGGCGGGGAGAACGCTGGATGGTATGGGGGTACAAACGGCAAAATCTGCACGTGAAGAAGACGATACAATTGGCGGCTTAAAAGGCTAAGGTAGGCCTGCAGGGTGTTCAGGCAACACAGGCAAACCGGGTTGTCCTCAGCCCAGGCAGGAGAAGACGCGACCAGCAATGGCGCATGTGGCGTTAACTTCTCCTATGGCAGCGCAGCGCATCGAAATCCGTGAAGAAGACTGAGAAACACACTTCCTCCGGAGCAACCTCAGTGCAGGCGATAACCTGACGCCCAATGCCAATGGTCACCGCTCGGACAGCGGCAAGATCACCGTGCAAGGCAGCGAACTCGCGCCGGTAAAGACAACACCCTGACGTCTGCACAGAACATAGACCTGCTCAGCGTCATGAACACCCAAAATGTGGACGGCAAGAACGAGAACAAAGGCGGCTCCATCGGCGTCGGCATTACCGTGATCTCTAACGGTTTCGGCTAGAATATTAATGCCAGTGTGCAAAAAGGCAGCAGTTTTGAAAACCGGTGTACTACACTGATACTCAACAGTGGTCAGAATACCACACTGACAGGCGCACATGCCAAAGGTGATACCGTTCATTAATGTAGGCGGCGACTGACCCTAAGCAGCCAGCAGGTCATAGACACTTACGACGAGAAACAGATCAATGTCAGCGCGGGCGGCGCTGGCTCTAACCAAGAAAGTGAAGTATGCCCATCAAAAACTCGACATGATTTTTGATAAGGTGGACCGCCTCTATGCCAGTAGATTATCCTGCCGTATATTTGGAGCGCCCCACGGCATAGGGGCAGCTCAACCAGGCAGGAAAAGATTAATGTCGCAAAAAATAGAATACATATTTTGGGCGATTCAGGCTCCGTTACCACATTCATTGCCAAGTGCCTGGCCAAGCGGATGGGTTATCAGCATCTCGATACAGATAATTTTTACTGGTGCGACACATCGCCCCCGTATACGGGGGGCAAACGAGCCGTAAGAAAGGCATGTGCAACTTACCAAGGCACTGTCAACACACGAGCAATGGATTCTCAGCGCTCACTGTGTGGCTGGAGCGATATCTTTATCCCGAGCTTTGAGCTCGTTATCTATATCTACGTTGAAAATAAAAAGCATCTTGAACGGCTTAGGCGAAGAGAGTTAATGCGATTTGGAGAGGCCATCTTGCCCGGTGCAACCAGAATCAGTAATATCAAGCATTTATTGAATAGGCTGCAGGCTATGAAACCACTACGGACGCCAGCCGAAATGCACTCAGGCAAAAGCAATGACTGGAAAAATCTCCTGCCCTGTCGTGCGCATAACCAATGAAAGAACCGTTGATGAAACCGTGGGTGATATACTGGCGCACATAGCGCTGAATCTATAGGGGTGAATCTCCCCTCCTGACTGTTTTTTGCAGTGGCATCATTCAATGCCCCCTGCTCTTGCATTACGAAATTTCCAGCAACGCAACTTCAAAAATCAGCGCGCTGAAAGGCGGAGTAGATGCGCCAGCATTACGTTCTTTATATGCCAGGTTATGCGGGATATAGAGTTCCTATTTGGAGCTAACAGGCATCAGCGTTAGCGCTTTAATCCAACCAGGAATAACACCGCTTACCGGAAACTCTGCCGGTTGCCCGCATTGCACTGAACTGTCAAACACGCTGCCGTCGAGTAAGACGGCAGCGTGTAATGCACACATACACGATCTTGTCGCGCAGGGATTATCGCCCCTTCACTTTGCGTCAGCACGCGGAATTGCAAATCAGACTCCGTCTGGTTAACGCCGCTTTTACCTGTATTGTCTGCCAGAAAGTTTCTGACCTTCAACAGCCAACGCTCATGGCGCACCACATCGGCACGCTCATGAATTTCACGCAGCGCACGATGAATAACATCCACACGCACTGCCGGCGCATTGCCTGCCAGTGCATCACGCAAACCCGCCACCAATGCTTCAAGGATAAGCCCTTTTAGGCCAGATTCTTACAACTGTTAGCCAACCTGTAAAACAATACTGTAACTTGCCTGCGTTCACTCACCTGAATCACTTATCTGAGTAAGCTCATCGGGTCTCCCTCACTTGCCGCTTTCCTGCAACCCGAATTATTTAGGGTATATCTTATTCGCTACGCGCGATTATCGCTAAAGTCGGTGCACAGCGAAGACAACAGGCTTTATCAGTATTAAAGGCGAGCGAATTTGTTCCCTATCCTATACTAAGGGTTCTACTTTTTCTCAAATTTTTTACCTTAAGCATCAATACGTTAGCGATGATGACTCTTGTGTTACTTTCATTGGCGCGTTACCTATATACTGGACAATTCTATACCCTGGATAATTTGAGCGTAGCAAGACAGTGAACGAGTACAGCCTAGCACATGCAGCTTGAAATATGACGGGTATATGTTGCTATCGTTGTAAGAGAGGTCACCATGAGCAGAATCGCGCCTAGGAAACGTAGCACACCTGAAAGGGATTATTAAGCGCTGATACGCAGTGTGCTGCGCTTTCTACAACTGCTTTACCCTTGGATCGTGCCGTAACACCCGCGTGATACGCCCTTTTTTCGCCCTGTCCGTACATGTTCAGCGCGTGCGCGACCTACTGAAAAGTCTGTGGCATCACTCAAGTAGCTACCGCTGGATGGATCCGTTACCCGTTATTTCATCGCCGCGCTATTGCGCTGTTACTGATCGCGCTGCTGTGGCCCTATTCTATTCCCCGCCGACATCACACGCGCCGCAATCAGCTACGCCCATTACGCTCAATGAACCGGCACCGATGCACGCTAATCTCGCTAATAGCGGCCTGTGCCAGCACAGACAACCACCCTGCCTGGCAGACTTACCCCCAAATTGCGGCGGGGTAAACTCTCGCACAACTTTTCAGAGACAATAACCTCCGCGTCATCGACATTTTTGCGATGGCGCAGTGGAGGGATAAGATAAGTTGCTGAGCAACCTGCGCGCAGGCCAAGAGGTCAAACTGCGCCTAAATGCGCAAGGAATGTTGCGGAACTGGAGACGAAACCGCTGATGGACAGCATGTGCACTTCGCTCGCCAATCTGATGGATTATTTCTCCACACACGTTAATATTCCATAAGGCTTTGCACTATGTTAGCAGAAAATCCCCTAGTACTTGTGCATGATTACGCTGTAGGTCTTTGTCTTTACTGGCATAAAGCAATGTTACCTCACCCGCACGCTCCAATGCTAACATAATGACTAGTCAACTGCTTTGCTGAGCCAGTTCAGTGCGATAATGCATAATAAATACGTCCCACGCATCAGGTGCTGCGTGAAATGTCTGACAAAGTGGTGTTCTGGGAGCCACCTCTTTAACACTGCGCGCCTTCCAGTCGCTTTTTTCGAACTCCGCGTGGCCAGGCTTATCCACCAGAAACGCAGGATGCACAAAGGGCAATTGTGTATCATAAATCCGCTGTAAATGAATACGCGGCACGTCAGCGGTTATGGGCATATCAATAACCAGGTATACACTGGGTTAGCATACGCCAAAATGCCTCTCTTTTGCATTACTGATAGCCCGTAATGCGCAAAAGCACAGAGTTGCATCACTTATTCAGCAACGACCAACACGTTCAGCGTAGCGAACACATCGCTGTGAACCTGGAAGCTCACTTCGTGGTCGCCCAGAGTACGCAATACACCGTTCGGCAGACGAACTTCTCTCTTCACGATAGCAACACCCGCAGCGGTGACAGCATCAGCGATGTCACGCGTACCGATAGAACCGAACAGTTTACCTTCGTCGCCCGCTTTGGACACGATGGTAACAGTACCCAGTTCAGTCAGTTGTGCAGCACATGCTTGTGCAGCAGCCAGAACGTCAGCCAGTTTAGCTTCCAGTTTAGCGCGACGCGCTTCGAAGAACTCAACGTTTTTCTTGGTTGCCGGCACAGCTTTGCCCTGCGGAACCAGGAAGTTACGAGCATAGCCCGCTTTAACGTTTACCTGATCACCTAGGCTGCCCAGATTTGATACTTTATCAAGCAGAATAACTTGCATTACCTTATCCTCTCAAAGTCTCGTTAACGGACAGTGGCTGATTACTGATGACGATCAGTGTAAGGCAATAAAGACAGGTAGCGCGCGCGCTTGATAGCACGGGCCAGTTGACGCTGATATTTGGCACGAGTACCGGTGATACGGCTCGGGACAATTTTACCACTTTCAGTGATGTAGTTTTTCAGCGTTGAGATATCTTTATAGTCAATCTCTTGAACGCCTTCCACGGTGAAACGGCAGAACTTGCGACGACGGAAATAACGTGCCATTTGGCTAGTCTCCAGAATCTATCAATTCAATCTGCTCGGCATGTAACACCAGTTTATTCAACCCATTGCGGCCTTGATGACTGCAAATAAAGCCCTGAACTCTGATGTGCACACCGACCGTTATACTGTGGGTAATTGCTTGCGACTCACGTCCACTGACAATCACGGGTATACGGCACCATGCTTGTCGACTGAGTCCGGCTTCCTCCTGTAACGAGCGGTGCTCAAGCGCAAACTGGCAGTGAGGAATGCCGGATGGGCTGACCTTTCGTACCGGCGCCTTGCATACTATGCCAGACAGTTCCAAACGATTAGCGGCCACCACAACAATTACTCTTCAGAATCCCCAGCTTCAGCGTATTCATCACGACGCTCACGGCGTTCGTCTTTCGCTTTTACCATCGGAGACGCTTCAGTTACAGCGTGTTTGGTACGCATAACCATGCTGCTGATAACGGCATCGTTGAAGCGAAAGTTAGTTTCGAGCTCATCGATCACTTCCTGCGGTGCTTCAACGTTCAGCAGAACGTAGTGAGCCTTGTGCAGTGTTTTGATCGGGTAAGCCAGCTGACGGCGGCCCCAGTCTTCCAGACGGTGGATCTTGCCTTCTGCACCAGCTATAGTAGCAGTATAGCGCTCGATCATGCCAGGAACCTGTTCACTTTGGTCAGGATGGACCATAAATACGATTTCGTAATGACGCATCGAATAGCTCCTTACGGATTTTTCAGCCTCCTGTCTTAGGGTCAGCCGCGGCCCATGGAAGCAAGGAACGTGTGTGTATGCAGCTGAAAAATGACGCATTATTATACTTATTCCTGTGAATAAGCGCAAGGCGCTCTCTCGCTGTTTTGCTGTGGCTTGTACGGTAAGGCGCTTTTAGGAAACAGAACTTACAAAAATCAACACAATTCACATATTATTAACGATTTAGCGCCAATAATCGTGATATAATTCAAAATTTACAGACTACGACCGTTTGCCAGCCTCAGTGTAAACGTCGACAATTTTTATCATTCAATCCAGGCTGCTCTTCAGCAGAACCTTTGTTCAACAACGATGACAGGTGCATGCCATGATAAAAAACCAAACACTTCAAGGTGACAGCCAAGCTCAATATCAGTTGGAAAAACAACGTAAAGCGCTTTTACCCGGCTTATCATCCCGCGCCCAACAGGCTGGATGAACGCATTGCCCTAACACCCGGCCGGGCGATGCGTTCGAATCGGGACGGCTGCTTTTCCGGCTGCGCATGAACGACAACGGCATACTGACGCTCATCTACACCGGTCATGTATGGCTCTAGGGCATCGGTAACGAAGGAGTCATTCATCAGGTATGATGTATTGCAACCAGCGAAGATGGCATCCATTTTATCAAGCATGGCGTGATTTCAACCTCGCCCGATTGCATTATGCATTTTCCCGATCCCAAGATATGGAAGCAGAATAGCCGCTGGTTTATGGTGGTTGGCGAGTGTGATGCCAATGATATTGGGCAGGCCTTGCTCTATAGCGTCACCTCTTTATTCTAATAGCTCTGGACGGGTGTTGGCAAAAGCCGATCGCGGATTGGGTCATATGTGGGAGTGCACGGATTTTTTCCCTTGGAGATAAATACGTGCTGATGCTTTCAGCACAGGCCATGACTCCAGAAGGCTATCGCAACCGCTTTCAAAGTGGTTTCTTCTTGGCCGCTGTCAGCCAGACCATCCCTTTACGCTTGAGCAACATTTTCAGGAGTTGGATGAAAGGCACGATTTCTATACACCACAATCTTTCGTTGCTGCCGATGGACGCCGCTTGCTGTTCGGCTGGATGGACGTGTGGGGATCCGATATGCCAACCCAGACTATGGCTGGGCCGGATGTCTCACCTTTCCACGTGAGCTAACGCTGGATGCGCAAGGGCACGTCAGAATGATGCCCGTGCGGGAACTGGAAGCTCTGCACCAAGACGCACACAAGCTGCCTGCATTCTCCCTGAACAACCAACGACGCAGACTGGAGGCGAGTGCACTTCAGGCGGAAATTCACGTCACGTGGGATGTACAAAAAAGCCAGGCAGAGCGTTTTGGAATCGAAATTGCGATCAGTGATGACCGATGTTACGCGACTCGACTTTATGTGAATACGCAATCTCGTCACCTGGTATTAGACCGCAGTCAATCAGGGCTTTGCATCGGTGGTTATCGCAGCGTAGCCCTGCCAGACAGAGACAAGCTTGAGCTGCGGCTGTTTTTCGATCGCTCATTCCTTGAAGTGTTTGTCAATCAAGGAGAAATGTGTCTCACCAGCCGAATCTACCCACCAACAGAAGGGGCGGTATCGCCCTTTATGCCGAAAATGGGGATGCGTACTGTCTGGCATTTAACCATTGGCAGATAGAATCCATTTACACAGAGTAATGAGAGGCACCACCCCACGCCAGTAATGAAATGTGTCATGCAGGCCCGGTTACCGGTGTCTCAGATAAAGGCACAAATTCCAGATGCCGGGTAAAAAGACTGCCCGCCGTCAGCGCCAGTGGGGTAATACGGTGTCCCACGTCGCATTCAGTAAGGGTAAGTCACATTATGGTGCTGGTTTATCCGCTTTCAGTGCAGCATCATAAAGGCGTGCGCTATCGGCTGCGAGGACCACATCATCAGCATCGCCATGCCACAGGAATAACAGCCTATTTTACAACGCATACAGCCTTTCGGTAACATCACAATTGACCAGCGTTTGTGACAACTGACGCAGCAAATCGTCAGACCCCGGACTCCCTCCTCCTTTACATTGATCAGTTTCCTCTCCTTGTCGAGATCAATCACGTGCTGAACGCTTGCCAACAGTGAGTCGGTGTCAATTTCCTCTTTGATCTGGGTGTTGACGATCAGCACATCACTTAACGTGGTCTTTTGCTCTGCCGCCAGTCGGCGATTTTTCACCAATATCTGACCGATCTCCCGTTTGGTATCACGCTCATAATGGAAATGGCGATAATTGAGCAGCCCTTCTGTATGCCACATGCTATTTTGAGCTTTATCCGATTGATAATTTCCTTTCTGCAGCCCATCATCATGTGCTGCGGTATAAAATGAGTGCTCTTTTTGCTACCCCTGACAGTTAAAAAAGCTTGGAAATTTATATCTTCATTTATGACTGTATCCAGCTCCGGATTCTCTAGAAAAGTGCCATGCGGGGTGAGCGTTTTTAACGTGATATCCGAAGTGAGGATCACGGTAGGTTTGGCAAGATCGCTATCGAAATATCCGCCATGGGCCGAGATCACAAGCGTTTTACTCCCCTGCTGCCTGGGGGCCCCAAGGGCTTTTGGTAAAACTGCACTATAGTGGTTATCCGCTACGGTACGATATCCGATAGTGCCAATTTCTCGCGTATCACGAAGATTTACTGTCGTAAAAAATCAGGACTGTTTTTATAGAACCGCCGTGCGCCATAACGTCGTTCACCTCTGAGTTTGTCCCCTTTTTTCGTAATTGAGTGCGCATCAGCGTTTTCCCTTTACCTGTGCGCACCATTGCTTGTTAGGCCTGTATCTGTTTGATGTTGAGTCGACCTGCGCCAATAACATCGGTCAAGGTTCTGAAAGCAAGAAACTATTCCCCTATTTGTGCTTCAGAGAGTGCCTGCTCATACACCGCGCCATTATCAGTACTGGCAGCTTGCTACAGATTGACCGCAATTTCTTCCAAACTAGAAGCTAGCCCGATGGTTGCCAAAACCACAGCGCCTGTGGGGCCAGTAGTTATCAGTAGCAGCATGCTAGTAAGAGTGCTGGTGGCAGCCAGTACCCTTTTATAAAACATCAGATTCTTGTCGCGGTTAAACTCATCACGGGTATATACCACGGCATCAATTTTCTTCTTCATCCGATCCAATATCGCCTGATAAAGGCGATATTGATAATGCTGTCGATATTCCAACTGCAACACCGGCCGGAGACAATACGCTGGCAATTCTAATCCACGATAAATATCCGGATTACACATCAGCGTAGGTTTTAATCCACATGAGGCCAGACGTTGATCATCAAACATCGAGAGATGTTTACGAATAAAATGTTTAAAATCAGGATCAAACACATAACGATCGGCAATTTTCATCTCTGAATGGGACAGCGAAATATAAACCACGCGCGAATCAAGTACCGCTGACAAAGCAAGAAGATGCGTAACAACGTTATTCTTTATAGTAACCAGTTGCGGATTTAGTTTCCCTTCAAGGAAATAGCGAATAGCGGGAGGATATCAGATGATAGTAGCGTTTCAAGCACATGAATCAAAATGCCAATGACACGAAAATCGATCGTTACCTCAAACAAACGTTGAAACCTGACATTCGCCTTCAGTTCGCTGAGTAATACGCCAAGTTCCATAGCGGTATGATCAGCAATGTTAGGGTTCCCATATAGACCAATCGCATGGAGGGAATTATGTCATCCGGGAGGTAGAAGGAGGATTCCCCCCCTGTGTGAGAGCATCACGCGCGTGAACACCTCAATAGATCTTCTTGGTCGTAAAATGCTCGGGAAGGTAGATCCGGTGAACATTGAGCATCGAGCGGGCAAACATGACCTCATAAGATTGATTTAGTACCGGAGGTAGAGAATTTTCCGCTAGTTGCACATAGTATTTCTTGTACACGTCCCTTATTACATGGTTCAGACCTGCCACGCGCTCCTGCCAGTAAGCGGATTGCTGAATAGCATGTTGGTGTGATTCCAAAGCATACTTTTTCATCAACTGGTTGTGCTGCGGCAGTCTTGCAGCGTGGTGAAAAATGCGGAGGATTTTCATCAAGATACTATTTTACATAGCTGAATTTCGCCAGCCGTCGATGGGCAGCTCGTCCCATCTTTTGATAACGGATACGAAACGGCGTATTTTTCTCTCCCAACCCCAGCAATAATATCTCGATCACCATCCAGGTGTATGCTGTGCCCCGCGTTTTTATCTCTTGCGGGGGAAAACGCGAAAATTCCTCGCTCAATATCGCAATGATATGAGACTTATCGGCTGCCGCTAATTTAGCGCGGTCGTACATCAACCTAAAACATGAAGCCATTGAGGATAAGCTCTCCGTATTGCGCTGGAATAGACCCTTTATTCAGTAGCACCCCTCTCTGACCATAAACTGTGCCAGATAATCTGCCAACGCAGCATATTCGCCCTCTGAAAGCCTCGATATGCTTATACGCTTCCTCCTTCCTATTCTCTCCCACCTCAGCGGGCCTTAGCATGCTCTATTGCGTCTGGCGCTATTTGCAGAAGAGCAGGCGCAGTAACAGTATCTCCAGAGGGGGTAAATAGAAAGAGAGCTCATCAACGCTATCATTGTCAGGGTAAAAACCTTGAGGGATCCTCTCCCCTGTCTATCTAGAAATCGCGAAGGAGTCATTCCAAGCCTAGCAACTACCCCACGCCACACCATTCTTCCTAATAGTAATAATCCGCTCAATAGCAGCATTTTTTTAATGCATGGTGTCGCTTTGCCCCCTTTCTTAATTGTCAGTTTTGAATGCAGTACTACAGCTTTTAATACTGGACTTCAGCGTCAGCGGGGAAAAATCGAAACCGCACGTATTTTTGCCGTAACAGTTTGAGATCATCATGGGGATTTTTATGCAGGGGTTTAAACGGTGAAGGGAGCATTACAGAGCACATCGGGCTACAAGCTGAGTCTGATACCGGAAGTAAAAACGTCATGACAAGATACCTTTCTCAAGTAAACGCAAATAGAGGGAGTGAAAAAAACGGGATAATAAATCAAATAATAAACAGTATGTTATAGAAAAAACCCCAGCCATATATCGCGGAAAAATCAGCAATAGGTGGGATAAAGCGTTTCATTTTTTGAGAATGAGAGCATAACTGTCCACACTTTATCTCAGACCATAATACTCAAGAACATCATGATGAAGAGAACGCTTATCGCGCTTATGTTAGGTGCCGTTTCTGTTGGTGCGTTTGCGCAGCAAGATGGTTTTATCGTGCCGAAAAACTGCGGTAACACGTCAGGAGGATTTAAAGGAACCAGTACTCGGTTTATAACCCACCGTAGAACAAGCTAAAACCCTCAGAGAAGATGCCTCGGTGGTATTGGAAGGCCATCGGTGCGACAGTTGGAGCATGAACTGTAAGAGTTTCGCTACAGCTCTGATACCATCAATGTTGATGTCGATGACAAGCGCTGGACGGGGAAAACTATCACCCCTAATGACAAAATACGTATCGAAGGCGAAGTGGACAAGGACTGGAATAGCGTTGAAATCGATTTTCAATCAGTTCATCTGATGAAATAAAGCGGCATCATCAAGGGGCGTCAGCCCTTACTTACTCAGGGTAAGTAGCATTACACTGCAGAATATTATGCACCCTTTTCATTGTCGCAAGGAATTTGGACCGCGCTTAAGCTGTTAACCACTTCTTTTTTCACAATGCTGCTGTGCGCCTGTATGCCTTGCAAGGCAAGCCAATGCCGTTGCCGCCGCCAACGCAGCATGTGTAGCTTATTGTCTATGCCCAATGGGCAGCTTAGAGAAAATAGGGTCGATATCGGTAAACGTGCGAGTCAGTGCCGACGATGCCGATCGTGCCATTCAACAAAAAGTGGATGTTTATGGTGCTCGCTATTACACCATCACTTTAAAACAAGAGCACTTTCTGACCAACACGTAGACATCACGCGCTGTGCTGTATCACTAAACAGGTGCACGCACTCTATAATAGTATTAAGCCAGACGCTGTCTGACCGCCTCAAACAGATAAACACCGGTCGCTACGGAGACGTTAAGTGATGACACGCTACCGGCCATCGGAATGCTGATCAGTTCATGGCAGTGTTCACGCGTCAAGCGGCGCATCCCTTCCCCTTCCGCACCCATCACCAGTGCCAGCGGGCCTGTCAGCTTGCTTTGATAGAGCGTGTGATCGGCTTCACCCGCCGTCCCCACGATCCATATCTGATTTTCCTGAAAAAAACGCAGCGTGCGCGCCAGATTGGTTACGCGGATCAACGGAACATTTTCCGCTGCCCCGCAAGCCACTTTTTTCGCCGTGGCATTCAGTTGCGCAGAACGATCACGCGGCACAATGATCGCATGAACGCCAGCAGCATCAGCGTTACGCAAGCACGCACCGAGGTTATGAGGATCGGTAACACCATCCAGTATCAACAAAAACGGCTGTGCTACGTTTGCCAGTAAATCCGGCAGATCGTTTTCCTGGTACTGACGACCTTCTTTGACCCTCGCTACAATCCCCTGATGTACTGCTCCTTCAACTTTGTTATCCAGCCATTGGCGATTTGCCACCTGGATCACGATACCGCTGGCTTCCAGCGCCGCAATCACTGACTGCAAGCGGCGATCGTCGCGCCCCTTGAGAATAAATACTTCCAGAAAACGTTGCGGATCGCGTTCTAACATGGCGTTGACTGCGTGGATACCGTAAATAATTTCGCTCATTGATACTCTTCAGACATGGTGTGTACAAATGGCGGAAGCCCCGCCGTTCCCTGCGGGTATTTACTTTGCCGCGTTCTCTTTACTGGCGCGTTTCGCTTTGGCAGCGGCGGCGTTTTTCTTCGCTTTGGTCTTTGCTTTCACCTTACCAGGCGTCACCTTTTTCCCTTCACTATCCTTGAGGAACGCGCTATCTGGCTCAAAATTAGCTGGTTTTTTACCACCACGACGTACCGGCCTTGCCTCACAGCGGACAGGTTTTTTCGCTTTGTTACGTGCTGTTTTACCTTCACCGCGCACTTTACGCGTGCTGCAGAGCAGTGAGAAATCAATATTGCGTTCATCCATATTGACGGCTTCTACGCGAATCTCAACCTCATCACCGAGACGATAGACTTGCCCGCTCGATTCGCCGATCAAGCGCTGGCCTACGTTGTCATAGCGATAGTAGTCATTATCCAACGTCGACACGTGCACCAAACCGTCGATAAATAGATCGTTGAGGCGCACGAAGAAGCCAAAGCCCGTTACGCTGGCAATGATCCCGGTAAAGGATTCCCCCACGTGATCCTGCATAAAATCACATTTCAGCCAGTCTGCCACATCGCGTGTCGCTTCATCAGCACGGCGCTCTGTCAAAGAGCAGTGCATACCTAGTTGGAGCATCTCATTAAGATCGCTGTGCCACCCACCGGTCGGCGTCCAGCGTTCACGACGGTCACTCAACAGATACTTGATACCACGGTGCAACGAAAGATCGGGATAGCGACGAATCGGCGAGGTGAAATGTGCATAAGATGTCAGCGCCAGACCAAAGTGGCCGCGGTTTTCCAGATCGTAAATGGCCTGTTTCATGGAGCGCAGCATCATAGTTTGCAGCATTTCATGATCGGGACGATCGGCTACCAGCGTCATCAGTTCCGCGTAATCTTTTGGCTCTGGTTTCATACCACCTTTCAGCGTCAAGCCAAGCTCACTCAGTACGCTACGTAGCGCCAACACATGATCTTCACTTGGGCGATTGTGTACTCGGAACAGTGCAGCTTCCTGATTTTTCTCAACGAATTTTGCCGCTGAGATATTTGCCAGAATCATGCACTCTTCAATCAGTTTGTGTGCATCGTTGCGCACCGTGGATTCCACGCGCTCGATACGGCGTTCCGCGTTGAAAATAAACTTCGCTTCTTCGGTTTCAAAGGCAATGCCGCCGCGCTCTTCACGCGCTTTATCCAGCACCTTATACATCTTGTGCAGCTCCTCCAACCCGCCCACTAGCGGTTGGTAATACTCCCTCAGTTCCGCATCCCCTTGCAGGATATGCCATACCTTAGTGTAGGTCAGGCGCGCATGGGAACGCATCACAGCCTCGTAGAATTTGTACGTCGACAACTTACCGGTGGCGGAAACCGTCATCTCGCATACCATACACAGACGATCAACGTCAGGGTTCAACGAACACAAGCCGTTAGAAAGCACTTCCGGTAACATCGGCACCACTTGTGATGGGAAGTAGACCGAGTTACCGCGCGCGCGCGCTTCATGATCTAACGGCGTGTTGGGATGCATGTAATAGCTGACATCGGCAATGGCAACCCAGAGGCGCCAACCACCACCGCGTTTTTTCTCACAGTAGGCTGCATCGTCAAAATCGCGCGCGTCTTCACCGTCAATCGTAACCAGTGGCAGCGAGCACAGATTAACACGCCCTTTTTTTGCACTTTCTGGCACCTGTTCGTTGAAATCCTTAACCTGTTCTTCGACCTGTTTCGACCAGGTGTGCGGTATATCATGGGTGCGTAGCGCGATATCCACCGCCATACCGGTGCCCATTTTATCTCCGAGAATCTCAATAATCTTCCCGATGGCTTTTGTTCGACGCGTTGGGCGCTGGGTTAATTCCACAACCACCATGTAACCCATACAGGCACCGTTGATATTTTCTTGCGGGATAAGAATATCGAAACTCAGGCGGCTGTCATCCGGCACCACAAACCCCATACCCGCATCGAGGAAGTAGCGGCCGACAATCTGTCCGGTGCGCGGTTCCAGTAAGCGTACGATACGGCCTTCGAGCCTCCCTTTACGATCGGCACCCAGCGGTTGTGCCAGCACCACATCGCCATGCATAGTGCGTTTCATCTCTTCAGATGACAGGTAAAGATCGTCTTTCCACCCTTCTACGCGCAGGAAACCAAAACCATCGCGATGGCCGATAACCGTACCACGAAGCAAATCCAGTTTCTCCGGCAGAGCATAGCATTGACGGCGGGTAAATACCAGTTGACCGTCACGCTCCATGGCACGCAAACGGCGGCGCAGCGCTTCTTGTTGCTCTTCCGTTGTCAATTCCAAATCGGCAGCCAGTTCGTCGCGGCTAATGGGCGTATTGCGTTTTTCGATGTGGGCCAGGATGAATTCACGGCTGGGGATGGGTGATTCGTATTTTTCTGCTTCTCGTTCCAGGAATGAATCTTGGGACATTGCGGTTCCTCCGTTGTCTTCAGCAGAAGGCTGAACAGACTTCATTCAACCGACAATAATTTATAAAGCGGCGTGTTCTTTTTCACCATATCGGCCAACGTATGTTAGTCCAGTTCCGAGAGAAAGCACTGAACACCTCTGTTGCAGCAACAGTTTTAACCGGCATGCCGGCGTAATGTGGCAAAATTCATGGTTGCAGTTCACCAGAGACAGCGGCTCCAGCACGCGCACCACATCGCCAATGCGGATGGCTTCCGCGGGTTTGCCTAAACGGATGCCACCGTTTTTTCCGCGCACTGCCATGACAAAGCTAGCCCGACTAAGTTGATTGATAATTTTGACCATATGATTACGAGATCAGCAATATTCATCATCTTCCCTTCAGGCAACGATGCCATGTAGATAAGCGCGCGTAATCCGTAATCCGTAAAAATGGTTAACTGCACATAAACTTTGGATACCCTTATATCGGTAAGAACGTCGTAACAACGTTCATCAAATCATCAAAAACCATGCTAGCCGTACCCTCACGCTTATCTTGCACGACCAGGGCATCAAAGCCGCAGGAAGAGAACGCGAGGCTAACATGGACGATAAATCACATAAGAGCCAGATTTATTAGCAATAATAAACTAGTCGCAAATGATCCGGCTAATTATTTAGCATATTCCTTAGGTTTCGACATCGGCTCCCCCATGGTTGTGCAACGCCCCACACCATGCATAGTTAAAGTGCGCATAAAAGACATAAAATCAATATAAATGTGCATTATGTACTGATAATATTATTCTGTTTATTCATCTTTTTCTGCCACAAAACAGGCACGGATATTGCTATATTTCCGGCATTTTTATCAGCCCTAGAGAAGACATACCCAGGGGAACGCAATAATTTCGGCTCAAAACAAATTCCCCCCCCTTAGCGAAGCACCCAAAGAGAAGCGAAAGAGATTACTATCCATCTCCATGATGTTGTTCAGCTTTACCTTTTTACCGGCACCATGTTTGCCGGTGGAAAAATCAGCGTCGCCTTCAATATCGTCGATATTGCTGTGGGTAGCTATTATCGGTAACGTCTTGTTGGCCACTTATGTGCCGCGCTGGCGATGATCGCAGCGACCTGAACTCAGTGCTGATGAGCCGTTTTTTGTTTTAGAGAACATAGCAGTAAACTCTCCGATTTTCTACTCGGTTTTGCCGAACTGGGCTGACACGCTTGGGGAACCGCCACGGCAGGATTGCACTGGTTAAGCTGCTGTGGCACTGCCGGAAAGCATCACTTCGCTGTTGATGGTGCTGTTTGACCTTGGTTTCTGCCTTACCACCATCGTCGGCTAAAAAAGGACTGGATGCACTGTCACGTATATCAGTACCACTGATGTTTTTGATGCTAATTGTCTCTATGTGGATTGCTACTCACGATGTTTGTGGTTGGCAAGGACTGGCGAAAATTATACCTAACCAAGCGATAAACTTTTCCGCAGCCATCACGATGGTATTATAACCTTCGTCAGTGCGCAACGCAGGCCACCAACTGAACACGCCTCGCACGCAGCGGCCGCATTGTTGTCAACGCCAGCTTTATCAGTTTCCTCGGCGGTAACGGGCTGATAATTATTTCCTGTGCTTACTGCGCCATCGTCTACAAACAGGCAGATATTGTCGTGGTGATAATGCTGCAAGAACTCTCTATCGCTGCGATGATCATGCTGTGTCTGAACCTGTGGACCATTCAAGGGCCGACCATCTACAACGTTTCCGCTGCCACCTGCCATTTACTACGCAGCGAGCGACATCATACCTTGACGCTGATTGGCGCAGCTATCGGCATCGTATTCTCAATAGGTGGCATGTATGAAATACTGATTCCGTTTCTGATCCTGCTGGGGTCGATCACTCCTCCAATTGGAGGAGTGATCATGGCAGACTATGTGTTCCGCTATCGCGGACAGTACCCGTCTATTCAATCCACTACGCTGCCCTGTTTCAACTACATCGGCCTCAGTGCCTATGCCATCGGTGCCGTTCTCGCTTACTTGTCATCGTGGATTGCGCCACTGGTAGGTATCGCCGCTTCGGCAGGCAGCTATGTGCTGCTGAGCGTGCTGGAAAAACGTTTTGTGGTAACGATAGTGCTGTCAACAGAGTAAATAATGAACCTCACAGTGGGTGATATTCTAGCACTGCTAGGGCTTGAAGCCCTGCGGCTGCACCCGGCCAACGCCACTACCATCTCCCCGTACGCCAGTACTATGTGGCAGAAAACGAAGGAATCGCGAATTGGGTCATGGGCGGTGAAGTGGTATTCTTGACCGGCATCAACCATACTCGAGACGAAGCGAATCTGCTGTGTTTGTTGCAGGAAAGCCACCAAAGCGGCATTACCGGAATGACGATCCTCACCGGTGAGGCATTTATTCATGCAATCCCGGAGGGAGTGGTTGCGCAGGCTGATAGACTGGGTATTCCCCTGATAGAAAAACCCTATATGCTGAAAAATGGTCATCGTCACTCAGCTATTAGGCACAGTATTGGTACGACGCGACAGCCTGCTACGTTCACAACGGGAAATCTAACCTAATTGCTCACCAGCGATTATCCTAGCATTGAACTGACACGCCAACGTTCTGCGCATTTGCAGTTGATGCTAACCGCCCACACCGGGTCATTACCCTGCGCCTGTCCGGCATCCCTGCATTATTTGATAGCCACCCGCCGGGGGTATCACAGAAGCGCAACTCCAGACCGCACGTCAAGCACTGCAACAGACACTGGGGGAGCGATTGCCGCACAGCCCGCCAACTGCTACTGGTCACACTAGGCGAATTGTTTATTCTGTTCTGGCCTGAGGAAGACACTGCTTTTCTCGACGGCAAAGCCTGGCTGGGAGAAATGCGCCAGTTATTAAGCTTGTCACTCCAACCGCTGACGCTATTTTGTGGTCTCTCCTGCACCGTAACGCAAGCACACCAGTGCTGGCGCGGATTGGGTGAAGCACGGCGTACTTTGGAAGTGGCCGGAAGCATGCGCCCGACAAAGGGATCTGTGATTTTAGCGCCTTGGATGTGCTGCAATTACTGACAGCTATTCTCGACCAAGAACTATAGTCAACCGTTTTACGAAGGAAACACTGGGGCCGCTGTTTGCCTCCAACCGTAAACATCCGGCGCTGTTAATCGACACGCTGGAAGCGATACTGCAAGAAAACGGCAACGTGATCAAAGCTGCCGATCAGAATCTTCGCTTTCCCGCAGGAGGACATTGAATCTTTCGATAATGGAAGCCGCTATTGATATGGGGGCCGATGTGGTCGGCGGTATTCCCCATTTCGAATACACCCGCGAACAATGCGTCAGTTCGATCAAGCTCCTGATGAATTTGGCAGAACGCACCGGTTGCCTGGTGGATATGCACTGCGATAAAACTGATGATGCACAGTCGCGTTTTCTCGAAGTGCTGACGGAAGAAGCGCGCGTGCGCGGCGTCGGTGAGTTGGTGACGGCCAGCCACACCGTGGCGATGGGTTCTTTACGATAATGCTTACTGTTACAAACTCTTCCGTCTTCTGAAACGCTCTGGGATCAGTTTCGTCTCCTTCCCCATCGAAAGTATCCACCTGCAAGGGCGCTTCGACACCTTCCCAAAACGCCGTAGCATTACCCGCGTGGAGGAACTGGATCGTGCAGGCATGAACGTCTGCTTCTGGCAAGACTCCATCAAAGACCTGTGTATCCCCGCGGCTAGGCAATGGCAACATCTTGCGCGTGCTTGATGCCAGACTGCACATTTGCCATATGATGGGGTATAACGACCTGCAACGCTGCTTGGATTTTGTCACCGACAACAGTGCCAAGGCGCTCAACCTAGGTAATCGTTACGGCATTACGCTGGATCGCCCGGCGAATCTGATGATTATGGATGCAAAAACGACTATGAAGTCGTGCGCAAGCAGGCCAAAGCGCGCGTTTCTATTCGCCACGGTAAGGTCATCATACAGTGCGTACCGGAGCAGCTGATCTACCCCGGCATAACCTTCTCGGGCCAACGCAGCGTCCTAGACGCTGCGTTGGCAGGCATTTGCTGTGTTCCATCGAATCGATCATCGACTCCTTCTCAGTGTCTAAATGGCAGCGTAGCTCACGCATTGCGAGCAGATCGTTGCGACACAACATCGCGTTCAGCAGTGCCAGATGCTCCTTGACCGCCAGCGTATTGCGCTGTTTAAGTGAACGCTCGTCCTACTGATAGTGAAAGTGGAACACCACCGAGATTATCTTGCTCATCTGATCGAAAAAAAGATTATTCGCAGCAAAAATAATCAGTTGGTGCAGTTGCTGATCCAACGGCGAAAACAGGCGATAGTATTCCTAAATATGGTTACGCAGTTCACGATGGCTCTCCAGCAACTCCTTACCGTGATCCAACACGGATGCTATCAGGTAATTTCATAAAGGCGTTTAGCGCGTGCGTTTCCCGCATTTCCCGCAGTTCGAACAATTTTTCGGCATAGGCCTGACGAACTGCTTCATGCGCTAGTAATCGCGGCACAGGCTTTCAATCAGATCGTAACGTGAGAAGCGCAACAGAAACTCGTGCACCACCACCGGCCGGACGTGACACCAGCGAGCCAGTTGCAGTTTCGTAAAAGTATCTCCAAGCACAATCTAGCGCTGGTTGATTATGTGATAAAAGCGCTTTTCAAGCAGCGCTATCTGTTCCTCCAGCGTTTCGACGATCACATCAAAACCGTCATTTCCTTCCGGCACGCATGCAATGTGATATTGCCCACCTTCACGCACCACGATGCCATGCTCCGCCAACACTGCCTGCGAAGGCAGAGGGGAAACCAGCGAAGCCTGATTTATCGCATCGATAAATTGGTTAATCACATGCTGCGTAAGGTTGGCGTGCGGCTCATACAGGACCTTCTATATTTTTTTATTCATTAAAAACCGATTAAGAGCCAAAGTCAGTGTAATTTATCACATTACTGAAAACACTCTGCAACATGGGGCCGTGTTTTAGGAAAAGATAACTGCACCAGGGAAAATTGATGTAGAGAATAAAAAATGAAAAGTCTTATATGCCGACAACCAACACAATTTGAATATAAAGAACGACCCTTGCCAACACTAGCGGAAAATAAAGTATTATTAAAAGTCAAAACAGTCGGCATATGTAGCACCGACATGCATGCATGGGCAGGAAAACAGCTTTTTTTAATTATCCTCTCGTACTCGGTCATGAAATTTGTGGTGATATTGTTACCATAGGTAATAATGTCACCCGCTTTCACATTAGCCAACAGGAAACCGTTCTTCCCTACCCTTCCTGTAACACGTGTAGTGCCTATTTAAATCATCGCGCGAATTGCTGCGCTAACTGAACCCTTTGCTATCAGCGCTCATACTATCCGTCGCGCTGAATGTGTGCCGAAAGATAGCGTGCTGATAGTGGGAGGGGGTCTTATTAGACTTCGCAGCTATTGGCCTGGCGGACGGCCTGAATATCGCTCTGGCAGATACTCAGGCAGAGCAGCAAGCGCATACCCATAGCCTGAAGACCCGGCACAACCCCAGTTCGAACAACAACTCTGCGCCAACTTTCAGGGAGATTTGCCCAATAAAGTGATTGATGCCACTGGAAATGAAGTCGCGATGAATAACAGCGTTAATCTTATTCGTCACGTTGGACAAATTATTTTCGTTGATTTATTGAAAGGAAATCTCTCACTTTCCGATCCTGATTTTCATAAAAAGGAGACGAATATGAAAGGAAGCAGAAATGCTACTCATGAGGATTTTGCTAAAGTAGCAAGATTGATGAGTTAAGGAAAGATCAGTGCGGAAATGATGTTAGCCATCGGTTTGGCTTTTCGTTTCTTGCTACGATTTATGAAACTGAAATAGTCAATAATAAAAATCTGTTGAAGGCTGTTGTGGATTTTTAATCGCACTCTGCGGAATCATCTGACGAATGCCTTACCCTATAAAAAATAATGAGGTTGTTATGAAAATAAAATTACTGCCCTTATGTTTTACTGTGAGTTTTTCCGTAACAGTAATCGTTAGCGCACAGGCAGAAACCAAAGAACTGCGTTTTTCCTGGTGAGGAGGAAACCAGCGTCACCAGGCCACGCTCGCAGCCATTGCGGCATTTAAAAAAGCGCACCCGGACATCAAGGTAAAAGCAGAGCCTGCCGGCTGGGATTGCTATTTCTCTAAATTAACCACACAGTTGGCGGGTAACACAGAACCGGACGTGATGCAAACCAACTGGAACTAACTGGTGCTGTTTTCCAAAGATGGCAATGGTTTCTATAACCTGAACAATGCCAAAGGAATAGATTTGACGCAGTTATCCCCGCAAGCGCTCAAAATGAGCCAGCGTGGACAACAAGCTTAACGCCACTCCTGTCGCCATGACGGGACGTTCAATGTATTACAACTTAGCACTGTGGCAAAAAGTAGGGTTAAGCTACCCCCAAACCTGGGATGACATGTTGGCTGCCGGGCGTGTTTTTAAACAGAAACTGGGCAACGATCACTAGCCATTCGTGTTGGCTAACCATGACACTACGATCATGACATTTCTGAACTCGTACATGATTTAGAAATACAATAAAACCATGATAGATGATGAAACTCAGTCTTTCACATCTACCCCGCAGGAGTGGCTGGACTACTTCCAGATGTATAAAAAGCTGGTGGATGGGCACGTCATCCCTAACATGAAGTTTTTCGCCGCCTATGGCAAAAAACGCTTGGGAAATTATCAACTGACTAGAAGGCAAGATCGGCGGAGTGCCACACGGAGTACCGACAACACCTTTTTCGGTAGCCTGAAAGCATCCGCCAAGCTGGAAGCGGGGCCTTATCTGACGCTGCCTGATGCCAAAGACAGCGGTATGTTCTACAAGCCTGCCATAATGCTCTTCATTGGCAAAAACACCCTCTATCCACAAGAATCTACACAATTAATCAACTTCTTGCTGAATGGGCCGGAAGGGATCAGCGCCATAGTGCTGCAACGCGGCGTCCCGCTGAGTCAGGTTGCCAGCAAACAGTTAATGGATTGCAGGTATGCTCAACGCCACACAACTGCCTGTGCAGGGATTTAAACAGGTAGAATCGCTCTACGGCAATATTGCACCGTCTCTCTATATGGAAAACGGAAAACTCATAACTATTGGCCTCTTTCCTGGAACACCTGCAAAAATACTATTACGGCCAGATGACGCTGGAAGAGATGGCACAGTCGTTCCCTAAATAGGGGGACAGCATCATGAAAAAAAATCATTTAATACAGGCATATATGCTACGTATACGTGTGGCGTAGCGTAGGTGATATTAGTAATGGGTAAACCGTTTTATTCTGTCACCACGTTATTTATAAACATGCGAGAAAACTATGCACTCCTTTGACACTGCGCACACGGACAATGCGGCATTAAAAAAGCAAAAATTGATCGCCTCAGATCTCTCGATTGAAAAATGGGACTGATCGCAAGGCGCAGGAATCTACGGAATCTGGCGTCTTCATCAGGTCATGGGCGAACAGCCTTATCTGGACTATGTATTGGCATGGTATCAACGCCGCCTGGCGGAAGGGGTTACCGGAAAAAATATCAATCGTATGGCTCCGATGCTAACACTCACCACTATGGTGATAGCCAAAAGACACGCGAGCATGAAGCACTCATATTGAGGAATATGCGCACTGGATTGAACACGAACTATTGTGCACGCAGGAGAATCGGTTCACTCACTACACCAGCGATCACCTCAATAAAGAGCACCTCTGGGTCGATACGTTGTTTATGAGTAGCATGTTCTATGCCCGCGCCAGCACCTATCTAAATCGTCCTTCCCATTTGGACGAGGTAAGCTATCAGTTCCTGCTGCACATCAAATATCTGATCGACAGAGATGCTGAGCTTTGGATACACGGCTGGAATTTTACTGGCAACGGCAATTACGGCAAGGAACTGTGGGGGCGCGGCAACGACTGGGCAGCCATCAGCACTGTCAATTTTCTGGAAATACTAGACAACAAAGATGCCAGCTACCAGATGATCCTCAACACCTTTCGCTGTCAGGCAGATGCTACCGTGCGCTATCAGAATGCGAGCGGGGTATGTGGCGTACCCCGCTTAACCAGCAGGGACAGCTATCTGGAAACTTCCGGCACCGCTGGTTTTTCACCCTATACCCTCTTAAAAAAGGCATACGCCTCGGTTTACTCGACGATTTGCTATCATGATTCCACCTGGAAAGGCGTCAATGCCCTGCTGAGCCTTATCAGCCCACAGGGAGAAGTCACGGATGTCTCCGCAGGGATGTCGGTCAGTTTTGATCTCGACCACTATCGCAAGATTGCTATCAAACAGCGCGCTTATAGTCAGTCGCTTACCATGCTTGCGTTGACAGAGGCATTAGCCAGGCTGAAGTAAATCGGGCTGCCACGAGGCTTTTTTCACCGTGACTTACAGCGTTGTTTGCGGCGTAAAGATATGTTCAGCATCCGGTGGCAGCAGCTCCTCTTTCCAGCGCTACTGCCAGCTTTGAGCAAAGGTTTACATCCCACTTTGACCGTCTATCTGCAACAAACCTAGCAGTTAATGGCTTTTCCCCTCACGAATTAGATTAGCTACCGCTGTATTGGCCAGCAAAATTTCATACAGGGCGATGCGCCCGCCCCCTTCGTCGCGGCACTAACTGCTGCGATACCACGCCTTGCAGACACAGCGCCAGTTGGCTGCGCACTAAATTCTTCTGCTGTACGGGAAATACATCCAGCAGACGTTCTACGGCCTGCGCGGCACCACGCGTATGCAGCGTCACCAGCACCAAGTGCCCCCGGTTTCTGACGCCGTTAACGCCAACCGAATGGTTTCACCTTCGCGTAATTCCACCAGCAGGATCACATCAGGATCTTCACGCAGTACGCCGTGGACAAACGATGGACAATGCATACCGATTTCACGTTGTTGAATCAGTCCGTGCTCGCCAGAGTATTCACTAGAATAGACAAATTCGATAGGGTCTCCAAGGTGACTACATAGCAATACTGCTGCTGCCTGAGGGCATTGACCATCGCAACCAACGTGGTGTATTTGCCGCTACCGGTCGCTCCCGTCACCAGAATCAACCCAGTTGGGCGTTTGATTAACGTTGAGAGGATTGACGGCGCATACAGCGAATCCAAAGAATTCGCCGTAGTAGCTATCGTGCGTAAGGCAATGAAAAGCCCTGCGTGTTGATGAAACAGGTGAGAACGCAACCTGATACCATCAGGCGTAGTGAGTGCGCCATTTGCCTGCCCTTGCGTTTGCAATTGCTGATGCTGGAGCGCCGTCATCTAACTTTCGCCCCAACGCGTTAACTGCTCAGAGGTACAACACTTCTCAGTCTTTATGCGCCGCAACACCCCACTAATACATTACATCAGCGGATATCCGCTACACAGGTGCAGATCGGAGGCATTCTGTCTTACACTAATAGGTTATCCACTTATTGATATTCATAGACTCCATTCTTAGCATGACCATGAAACCGATTGAGCAGAATCTACAGAACGTCAGAGAGAAGATCGCCACCGCTGCCACGGCATGTGGACGCGACCCGCACGCAGTGACCTTGCTTGCCGTCAGTAAAACCAAACCTGTGGCTGCGATCGAAGAAGCGATCGCCTGCGGGCAGTTCAGTTTCGGGGAAAATTATTTACAGGAAGGAGTGTGCAAGGTGCTCCACTTCCGCGAAGTTTTGCCGCAGGTGAATATTGAATGGCACTTTATCGGGCCACTGCAATCCAATAAGAGCCGCCTCATTGCCGAACATTTTGACTGGTGCCACACCGTCGATCGCCCTAAAATCGCCCAACGTCTGAGCGAAAAACGCTCAGCTGCGTTAGCGCCATTGAACGTATTATTGCAAGTGAATATCAGCGGTGAGGCCAGCAAATCAGGGATCGCACCGGCAGATCTTCCCGTATTGGCTACCACCGTCGCCGCGCTGCCACACCTGACGCTGCGAGGTTTGATGGCGATTCCGGCACCGGAAAACGACTACGCACGGCAGTTAGCTGTTTTTCAAACTATGAATGACCTGTTTGCACAGGTAAAATTACATTACCCTCAGGTGGATACCCTCTCCATGGGGATGACGGATGATATGAGCGCCGCTATCGCGGCAGGCAGTACGCTGGTACGTATTGGTATCGCCATTTTTGGCGCGCGTGACTATCCAGATCATAGATAATCTCCGTCAGGGGTGACCCCAGCGACTGACCGGTTTACGAAAACGAGAGAACATTAAGATGCAATACCGCAAGCTAACCTTTATTGGTGCCGGAAACATGGCGCAGGCCATCATCGCAGGGCTGGTTAACGGCGGCTATCCCGCCGATCGTATCCGCGTCTGCGCACCGAGCGCCACACGGCGGGACGCGCTGGCACAGCGCTATGGTGTTATCAGTAGCAACGACAACGTCGCAGCCGCGCAGGACGCCGATGTCGTCGTTCTGGCGGTGAAACCACAGTTGATGGTAAGCGTATGTGAGCCTCTGCGCGGTGTACTGAACGTGCTGGGTAAATTGGTGCTGTCTATTGCGGCTGGCGTCAGCGTGGCGCGTTTCTATGAATTATTAGGGGAACCTCTCACTCTAGTGCGCATTATGCCAAACACGCCATCATTAGTAGGGAAAGGCATGAGTGGTCTTTACGCGCCGGCTAACGTTTCTGCAGAGGAGCGTACCTTTAGCACCGACTTGATGCAGAGTGTCGGCAAAGTATGCTGGGTTGACGAAGAGCGTGGCATCAACAGCTTCATTGCCGCTGCAGGCAGCGCACCGGCCTACTTCTTCCTGTTTATGGAAGCGATGCAGCAAGAGGCTATTCGTCAGGGATTCACGCCGGAAAGTGCTCGTCAGTTGGTGCAACAGGCCGCACTAGGCGCTGCTGTACTTGTAGAGGCCAGCCCGAACACGCCGCTTTCGACGCTACTAGAGAATGTGACGTCCAAAGGCGGCAACACGGCAGAAGCGCTACGCGTGTTTAATGAACGCCAACTGACGCAAACTGTCGCCGATGCCATGCAGGCTGCAGTGCATCGTGCACAGGAAATGGAAAAACTGTTTTAACAAGGTTGCTGATAGCCCCTTTCGGGGAATAACTCTGTTTCCCGGCGAATCACGCTGAGGGGCTCTCCGGAGGCGTTTGTCGCCAGAATCCCATCATCGTGCTTTGCCTGACAACAGATATTGTCATCAGTCTGCATGCACCGTTATTATCTACCCCTAAATAATTCAAGTTGCAGGAAGGCCGCAAGTGAGAGACAAATCTGTTTGAGACAGATTTGAATAACGCTTGTGCTGGCCTGAAGGAGAATCTCAAAGCTGAGATTTATCAATCTCGAATGACTTACCCAGGCAAGTCATTCAGGAAGACGAGCGTGGCCAACGCACATGTAACGTGAAGTATGACGAGTATACACACCTGATAAGGAATCGATGTTTCTATGCTAACCCTGACGTTTCTGGTCAAGACACTGATCGACCTGTATGTAATGGTGCTGCTGTTGCGCATTTGGATGCAGTGGTCACGCAGTGATTTTTATAATCCGCTGTCGCAATTCGTGGTGAAAATCACGCAGCCTATCGTCAGACCACTGCGTCGTATCCTACCCGCACTAGGCCCCATCAATAGCGCATCTCTGCTGTTGGCTTTTCTGCTCACCACGCTGAAATACCCGCTTCTGATGCTGATTCAGGTAGGCGCATTCACGATAAGCCCGGTGAATCTACTGGTTGGTTTGCTGGCGCTATTGAAATCTGCTGGCTATCTAGTGTTCTGGGTGGTGATCATCCGTGCACTGATGAGCTGGGTGAGCCAAGGGCGCAGTCCAGTGGACTATCTGATGTTCCAGCTCACTGAGCCCTTTATGGCACCGATTCTCCGAATTATTCCGGCTATGGGCGGTATCGATTTCTCGGCAATGGCAGTGATTTTGATCCTGTCTCTCCTGAACTACCTCGGCATGGATTTGTTTCCGGAATTCTGGTTCCTGCTGTGAGTGCTATCACCCTACAGCCTGACAGGCTGCTCATTCGGTTCTGCATTCAGCCGAAGGCCAGCCGTGACTAGGTGGTCGGTCTGCACGGTGATGAGGTGAAAATCGCCATCACTGAGCCGCCATAAACAGATTAGAATTGTAAACTCGCAGCACATTCCTACGAAAATCTCTGCACTGCTCCCGCAGTAACCCAAAGCGGGAAACTGCGCATTGCAATACATAACCCTCAGTCATCACCAACGATGGCGTTAACAGAATGCAGGACACACGTATGGATACCACGAGGCAAAACGTCGTTTTAGCCACATGCAACCCCGGGAAAGTACGCGAACTCGCCGATCTCTTGGCAGATTTTGGTATGAATATCGTCGCACAAACCGAGTTGGGCGTTGATTCTGCCGAAGAGACCGGCCTGACGTTTATTGAGAATGCATTACTCAAAGCGCGGCACGCGGCAAAAATCACCGGGCTGCCTGCCGTCGCTGATGACTCCGGCCTTACGGTTGATGCGTTGGGCGGCGCACCGGGCATCTACTCCGCACGCTACGCCGGCGTGGATGCCAGCGATCAAGCTAATCTGGACAAGTTACTGGCTGCCATCAAGGATGTGCCTGATGAAAAACGCGGTGCCAGCTTCCATTGCGTACTGGTCTATCTACATCACGCGGATGACCCTACCCCGCTGGTATGCCATGGCCGTTGGGATGGCGTACTGACACATGCTGCGGTAGGTGAAGGGGGTTTCGGTTATGACATCATTTTCTACGTACCAAGCGCAGGTAAAACCGCCGCAGAAATGACGCGCGATGAAAAAAACGCGCTGTCTCACCGTGGTCAGGCGTTACGTTTACTGCTGGATGCGCTGCGTCATGCATAAGCTACCGCCGCTCAGTCTTTACATCCATATTCCCTGGTGTGTACAAAAGTGCCCGTACTGCAATTTTAACTCCCACGCCCTCAAGGGCGAGGTTCCGCATCAAGAATATGTGGATCACTTATTGGCCGATCTGGATACGGATCTGCCGCTGAGCGGCAATCGAGCTCTCAGTTCAATTTTTATTGGCGGCGGCACGCCCAGCCTGCTGAACGCAGAAGGTATGCAGACGCTGCTCGATGGCGTGAGTGCCCGCTTGCCCCTTAGCGCGGATGCCGAAATCACTATGGAAGCCAACCCCGGCACGGTCGAGGCCGATCGCTTTAGCGGCTATCAACGCGCGGGAATTAATCGTATCTCGATCGGCGTGCAAAGTTTCAGTCCCGAAAAGCTGACGCGTCTCGGACGTATTCATGGCCGGGAAGAGGCCAGGCGTGCTGCACATCTGGCAGCCGGGCTTGGGCTGCGCAGTTTCAATCTGGATCTGATGCATGGTCTGCCGGATCAGACGTTGGAGGAAGCTCTGGACGATTTGCGTCAGGCTATTGCTCTGAATCCACCGCATCTGTCGTGGTATCAATTGACGATTGAGCCTAACACGCTGTTCGGTTCGCGCCCGCCGGTACTGCCTGATGACGATGCGCTGTGGGATATATTTGCGCAAGGCCATGCGCTGCTGACCGATGCAGGCTACCAGCAATACGAAACTTCTGCCTATGCCAAACCTGGATACCAGTGCCAACATAACCTCAATTATTGGCGTTTTGGCGATTATCTGGGGATTGGGTGCGGCGCTCATGGCAAGATCACGCTTAATGATGAAAGAATCCTGAGAACAGTCAAAACGCGTCATCCGCGAGGTTATATGCGTGGTAATTACCTGGACCAGTGTAATGATGTACAAACGGAAGATCTGCCGTTCGAATTCTTTATGAATCGCTTTCGTTTGCTGGAACCCGCACCGTGTAGTCAATTCAGTGCGTACACAGGCTTAGCAGAAAGCGTGGTTCGTCCGCAAATAGACTGGGCGTTAGCACAAGGCTACCTAACAGAAACGGCGACTCACTGGCAAATTACCGAACACGGCAAACTGTTTTTAAATTCCTTACTGGAAGGGTTTCTGATAGACTGATCGCAGTCAGAGAAAGAAAAAACAGGTGAACGGTTAGATAATGCTGACCGTCACTTGTCCTCTAAAAATTGATAATGCCTGTTTTTTAATTTTTGGTACACCTGCGAAGTGAGAATTTCACGCCCCTTAACGCACTCAAAGGACATTATCAATGATAATAAAATATATTCCGCACCTACAATGCATACAGATCTCACCCTTAAAAACACAAAGAATACGGCACAAAAAAACAATCTATCTCGATGTATCAGTTTTACCGAAAACTCGAGCAATGACATCAAAACAAAAGTAAAACAGAATCGCCAAATGCAGAGAAAAAACCAACGCTTGATGTCGCTATTACAGAAAAAATAAAAAACACATATGTGATGTTCTCCATGTCGATAGAAAAGAAAACTTCACATACGATAACGCTTATTTGTTGCGTGGGAATAATTTTATTTCTGAGTTTCTTTTTTCGAAGGAAACGGCTGTCGATAAGATAAGTTATGCGCAGCTGTTGAGTATCGGGGACAAAATGAGAAAAAATCGCGCCGATCCCGCCGCTATTGATCAAATAGCAATAAATAAATTCGCAACCGTTTGGGATCTTCGTACTAAATTAGCGCAATACTAGTATTTAATATTTCTTCGGCGGAAGAATAATATTAAACACTGAGAATAAGGTGTGAAGAGGCGTTGCAAGAGCCTCCACTTTAATCTTAATGGGCTGTTTTCGAGCCGATACTGTCCCGCGTAAAATATTGCAACACGGCAGCCAACAATGACGCCACCGAGCTGACAATAAAGCCTGCAAGGTAACCTTGTGTATTGCCACAGCCACCAAAGTGGTCAATCAGCTACCCAGCCAGCGGCGACGCGGGCAACTGTCCACAAATTCAGGCACAGGCACACCGCAGAACAAGATGCTTTCGGCGGATGGTCCGCTATTATGGCGTAATACACTGGGAATACCGCGTTCAACCTCAACCCCACATCAACAGCACCATCCATAGCACACTGATACCTGACACGAAAATCAGCTAGGACACACATATTATATATCAGGCGGAAAAGAAAATCAACGTCTTGCAGCGACCAATGTGATCGGAGATATAGCCGAAGAATAGTTGACCAAACCAACCAGTGATGTACAGCACCACGCGGATGATGGCACCAAAGGTATCCTGCTAGTGCAGGGTAAAGACCACGTGGGGTGCCAGAAACCACAGCCCTACGGTTTGTGAAAAAATAATCAGACCAGCACCGATCACTGTCAGCAAGATATTGTGATTCGCCAAGACCTGTTTGGTCTCTGCCAACTGTTCTTTGAACGTCAGTACTTCTTCCGGCTCTTCAGATGGTGCTGTCAGCATATACGCATAGTCATTCACTTCCTGATAGCTTTTAAGCGTAGCAAACATCCATAACATCACCGCTAGTACGTAAACAATAATCGGCGTTAGTAGGAACACCAAACCCAGTTTTCACTACTAAAGGTCGCCAAAATCCAGCTTGCCGCCAAACCGCTCAGCAACACGTACTGGCTACCAGGTATGGTGCAAACCCAGCGCAAAGCCACGGTGCTCTTTAGGCCAATATTTAGAACATTGGGCAATATTGGTGACTTCAGCCCCACCGGCAGCGCCCATGCCTAACACGCGCCACAGTATGAATTGCCATAAGTTAAAACAGGTCGCTTTAATATCAATCAGGATCGAAAACGTGGTGAAAAATACCATATACCACACCTTACTCTTCTTCCTTTTCCAGCCATGGCTAATCTTATTTGCAGATCGCACAGCCATAATCCCACCGTGCTCACAAGCTGCCCTTCATCCAGCGCAATAAAGGTCAGGGGCAATCCCTCTTGCCGCATACTGCTTTGTACTATTACTAGCAAAAAACTTGCGGCCATTGTGGCGATCGAATGCCTGCCACAACCAATCCGTCACCCGCGCCTGATGGTGCGGATAATCAGCTAAAGGAACAATCTCAACCATAACCCTGACCCAACTCCATTACGGACGCATCGCGTGTACCAATCAGTGCCTCAGACTAACTTCCCCTGAAAATAGGCACTAAATCAAAAAGATAACCATCAAATTCTGGCGCATCCGCATCGGAAATCGCCATCAGCGTACTTTTGATATTTTCCAGATGTTTCCATATAGCCTGATAAAAACCCGGTACGTCACGTCGGCGTAGTGCAGCCAAAATGGTCTATGACCCGCCCAGCCATTTCAGACGATAATCGTGTTTGCCAACGTGAGTATAAAGATGTTGCCAGAGCAGGTTATCGTCACGGCATGCCCAAATGTGGCTGACCGACTCCAATAGCATCTGGTATTTACGTTACTCCGGCAATGGTACCAATGCGATGATGTGCTTAGCTCTCTTTCATTTCCTTATCAGGGATACAGAGCACGTAGACTCCCGATCCTTGACGAATATCAAAAATATCTTCAATTTCCAGCATCAGCAGATGCTTCACGCAGGATGGTGCGGCTTACACCATAGGTTTCAGCAATGTTTCTTTCCGGCGACAGGCGCGACCAACCGGATATTTCACCTGCTGTATTTCACGCGCAGATCGCTTCCGATCTCCTGATACTATTTCTTTTCTTGCAGAACCACATCTTTTGCCACACATTCACTCCAGCTACCGCTGCCCAACAGATAACGCGCACGTTGACAGGATTCTATCACGCCAGAAACACGACATTACGCCGGCTAACAAGAACGCGCACATGCCGCGCGTCAGGATGTTGAGGCTAGTTTACCAAATTCAGCGCTTGATCGAGCACTTTGGCACCATTTAATGTGCCATACGCAACGGAGTCGATTACGGCTATCGGCACCGGTAACTGTCGGTTAATTTTTGATTTTCCGTCAGTTTGACGCGTACCTGCGGTCCTAGCAATACGGCGATGATATCCTGAACGTAACCTTGCAACTCCTCATACAGATTTTGCTACGGAATAGCGTAAATTTTCAGTTCCAACCCACGCGCAATGACTTCTTTCTCCATTTTTGTCACCACCAGAGAGGTGGACATACCCGCCGAGCAGGCCAATACGATATATTTCATGGCTAACCCCTTGGGTCTATTTGTCTTCATCATCCAGCGTACACTGTAATGTGCGTGAGTCACGCACCTAGCGGAACCAGCCAAGCCAGCAGACGCTTTAGGCCGGCGCGCCCTTTCCTGCTTAAGATCGATCTCGATCAGGCCATAGCGGTTTTTTAAACGCATTCATAGGCGAGACGTTATCGGTGAATGCCCACAGCATATAGCCCTGACAGTTTGCCTCTTCTTCGCGTGCTTTCAGCGTCTAGTAGAGGTGTTCGGCAATAAAATCGATGCGGTGTAATGATCCTGAATCACGCCGTCACTGTTTTTGAAACGCGCTTCGTTCTCCACCTTCATGCCGTTTTCGGTCACAAACTAGCACTTCACTTTATGAGCATGGCTAGCAAATACCGCTTGCACATAGGTGATAAACCCCTCCAATCACCTGCTTCGATGCCCAGCTCTGATATTTATCCATCAGGATAGCGGGCAGTTCATAATGTTCCAGACACAGCATTGTGGTAATGCCTTGGTGCAATAGTTCATCGATCACGCTATCAACATAGGCAGAATAGGTTTCATCGACGATGCACCGTTCATAATCGAGGTGCGATAATATGTCAATCCACACCGTTTCATCAACGCAATGTCTTCGTAATAGCGGTGATAAAACTCGGTGGCGCGCGCCGGACCATAGCCGTTATGCCACACCTGAAGATCCTGTTTGTACCAGAGGCCCAGATAGGAATCCTGCCCTGCACGCTTCCCACTCCAGCCTTCTGTTTGCCAGGCCGATGTCGCTGCGCCGAGGATAAAATCCTCAGGAATAGAAATAGTGACATTACTCATTGTTTTGCTTCTCCCTCTGATTATTTACCCGCCACGTTAGCCTGCCGAGCAGCCTGCTCGGTTTCCCGCTGTGCCAAATCGGCACGGCGCACATTGGAACCGGCGGTGGAGAAGCCAGGCATTAATGATAGGCAGCGTAGTATAGGGCACTATGACCACAGGCTTTATCCGCGAAACCTATGCTTTTAGCAAAGTAACCGATAGTGCTGGTGACCAACGGCATGATGATAAAGGGAATAGCCAGAATCGGGTTCAGTATGATAGGCATACCAAAAATCACGGGCTCATTGATATTAAACACACAGAGGCCAAAAGAGATTTTGGCAATCTCTTTCATTTCCCGCCGTTTAGAGGCAATTATCACCGCCAGCAAAAGTCCAATAGTCAGCCCGGAACCCCCTTACTCATGTAAACGTCCCAAAACGGCATGGTGATGATATTAGAAATTTCCTGACCTTGTTCAAAGGCTGTCATGTTGACGGCGATCGCCCCCAGAAGTAGAGGTTCGCGAATGGGTTTGATCATCTGGTTACCGTGAATACTGATCACCCAGAACATTTGTGCGATAAACATCAGCACCAGCAACCCTAGCAGACTTTACACCACGGATTCCAGCGGTTGCTGCACCACATTGTAGATGGGTGTCATACAGGTACATACCCGTGACTGCATGGAAGGTGAAACCGAGCGTGGAAATCAGCGTCACGATGATGACGCCGGGGATCAATGCCGAAAACGATACGGCCACGTTAGCGGAACACTATCCGGCATTTTGATACGCAAGCGGTTTATCTTTTCCAGCTTGCTGTAGATCTCCACCGAGAAGATGACAATAAACATGACAAGAAACAGGCTTTTGGTATCAGAAAATTGCCTGGCTAGCACATCTTTCACTGGCACAGTCTGTCCGTTGACCACCAGATAGATAGTGGTCGGCGTAATCGAAATCACACAGATCACTCGCCAGCAGGGCGGGAAACAGGCTGCGTGAGCCGTTAATGCGCCCCAGTTCGACCCGATCAAAAACACCGCGCCGATAGTCAGGAAATTGAGCGTCGCATAGTTGATGCCACTCATGATAGATTTGAGCGGCGCTAAAAAAGAAAACAGGGAGAAACTGGCCAGGCTGTTTTTCGGATCAAGCACCATGTTTGAGATCAGCACAGAAAATGCGCCGACGATAATGACTGGCATCAGGGTAATAAACGAGGCCTTAATGGCTATGATATAATGCAAAATATTGAAATAGTTGGCAAAAAAAATGCGTCAATCACTTGATCCTTGAATAACATAACAGTACTTCATCACAATGGTGCAGGATGCATACCGCTCATCGCACATGTTCTTTTGGCATACCAAAAGGGGATAAAAATGACGATCGAGATGAAAACCACCGTGATGGAGTTGATCATCAATACCGGGGAGGCCGCTCTCAGGCCATGATGGCCATTCAAACGGTGTGCCAGCAGAAATGGGAACTGGCCACGGTATCATTATAGCCGCTTCTCAGAAGGCAGTGTGTGCTGCACACCTGATCCAGAGGCAGTTAATTGGAGAAGATGAAGGGCAAGGAAAGATACCGGTCAATTTGATCCTGGTACACGTCCAGGATCACTTGATGACGGCGATGCTGTGTCGCGATCTGGCCGAAGAGATCGTGCTACTGCGGCAGGAATTTGCCGGTGTAGCCTAAACATAGAACGGCAATGTCGCGCTAGGCTTGATCCAGTTGTGCTGCAACGTAGAACAGAAAACGATCTTCAAAATTCGCCAGATTCAATCCAGTCAGTTCTGCAATACGCCGTAGGCGGTATTCAAGCGTATTTTTATGGATAAACAACGCGGTGCGTTCAACGAACGAATAGGCTAATTTCGCATCGAAATCATAATTTGTCATTTATTATTCCCCAAGCTTGAATGCCGTCAGAGCGCTGATGTGGAAAATGGAACCAAGTGGGTTAATCATCAGCAAGATAACGGCAACCGCTGGCGCGACGATGGCTTTACCTAACGTCGGATAAGTTTTGTCATTTTTCGCATTCTGCGTGCCATAAGCTGCAGCAGCTTCTTCACCACTTATCATGATGCCTTTATTTTTCAGCATCGAAGCAACCACAACGGTAATAATAAAACCGAAAACTACAGGAATAAAGCCGGCGATAATTACATCGATTAAGTTTAGATGCAAACCGTTAGCAGAAATCGTATTGGGATTAGGCGAAATAATATTCCCAGCTTTGCCACCACCAGAAAGCGCCAGTAATAATACCAACTTGGAAATCCCCATTTTATTACCTACGGATAATGCAATGGGTGCAACAATTAATACCGCGACAGGAATAAACACCCCTACCGCAGTGAAGATCATGGTGGCCAGCGCCAGCGCTAAAATGGCTTTGCTCTCCCCCATCTTCCTGACAATCGCTTGGGCGATGGTTTCCGCCGTACCCGATTCCCATCATCAGGCCAGTCAGTACACTGGCGGCCAGCACACGTATGACGATACTCATCACGCTTTGCGTGCTAGATGTCAGCAACCCGATAGTCTGCTCAAGGCTGCCGCCGCCGATCATGGCACCGAGAAACAATGAATAAACAGGATTAATTTTTTTTAGGATAAGCGCAATGACAATAAAAAGACCAATTAACGCGCCGTATCATGCCAAAGGTTCTATGGTATGCATAATGAGATATCTTATATTTTATATGTCATCGACAATATGGTGCTAATGCAAATACATTTCTGGTAGAATTTTTATTATTTAATGCAGTAATAAATTTCGCCGTTCTAAATATCTTTCTTTTAGAAAGAATCAGAAAAGATAAATAATTCCTTATCACATTCTCTTATGGATTGTGGATTATTCTATAACCTAACAATAAAATAACCTATGTGTCGTAACACGAAAAAATTGGGCATTTTTATAAAAATTTTTGTGTTGCAGAACAAGAAAGCGAGAGGTTTATCACATTGCAAAGGAGGAGAGCCGCATCCCTGCGCCTTATCGTGACGTCATCCGTTTCAGACACTGAGAATGAAATACAACAAGGAACGGTTACAGCGCCTCGAGCGCCAACAATTCCCCAATGGTTTGACGGCGGCGAATCAGACGTGCTTGTCCGTTTTCAAACAACACTTCCGGCAGAAGCGGACAGCTGTTGTAGTTGGAGGACATAGATGCACCATAAGCACCGGTATCATGGAACACCAGATAGTCTCCTACCTCTGCTGCAGGTAAGACCACGGTTTCTACACCACCGCCAGCCTGTTGTGTAAAAACATCGCCAGATTCGCACAGGGGTCCCGCCACAACGATATCGCGTACTACAGTGTCCGAGAGAGAACGATTGTCTCCCGGTAATAATGAAATATGGTGATAGCTGCCATACATGGCCGGACGCATTAAATCATTAAACCCGGCATCTACCAGTACAAAGTGACGACTCCCCATGTTTTTGACAGTACGCACCTGCGCCACCAATACGCCAGATTCTGCCACCAAAAAACGCCCTGGTTCGATTTCTAGCGTCACGGAATGACCAAGGTGCGCTTCAATGCGCTGACGTGCTGTATGCCACAAACCGAAGTAGTGCTCGGTATCGATCGCGGGTTCATCAGCACGATAGGGAATGGAAAGCCCCCCTCCTGTAGAAATGGCTTCAATATCCTGGCCAAACTCAATCACCTGACGCACCATGGCATCACATACTTGCTCCAGATGGACGTAGTCCACGCCGGAACCGATGTGCATATGAATCCCAACCAGCTTAAGGGAGTAACGTTGTATTTTCGCCAGCGCCAGCGGTAAATCGGCATACCAGATACCGTGTTTGCTGTTTTCACCACCAGTGTTGGTTTTCTGACTGTGACCGTGACCAAACCCTGGATTAACACGTAGCCACACCGGATGACCTGGTTTAGCCGCTCCCAACTGCGCCAGCATATCGACCGAACCGGCGTTTACCGGAATATTTAGTTCCACTACGCGCGCCAGCGTCTGCAAATCTAGTATGTCGGCAGTGAACACAATCTCATTATCTGCCGTGCCTGGAACAAACTCTCCCACCAACGCCCGCTCAATTTCTCCCAGCGATACCGAATCCACTTTGACGCCATTTGCGCGCATAAGACGCAGAATGTGCGTGTTGGAGCAGGCTTTCTGCGCAAAGCGAATGGTGTCAAACTGACGGAGTTGTGCAATGCGCGCCACAATGGTGTGCGCATCATAGGCCCATACCGGGCATCCGAAGCGAGCGGGTAATTCACGCAGGCTATTCACGTTAAGAACGTAGGTGAGGTCATTTAGATCGTGTGGCATAGCGTTTCCATGCAACAATTGGGAGAAATTGTCACATGTTAACGGGCTGCAACGATTTAAAAAAATATCTTTTTTCGCATATCCTATTCAGTCATGATATGACTTAACTACACCACTTCACGCAGCGCGTCTGCCGAAATATTCACGCCCACCCTACAGCCCATGCTATACAGATCGCCTGGCGCACGATTCAATACATCCACAGCAAGCTCCACATAGTTAACCAATATCCGATAGCGCACCACATTTCCCAGCAGACTATGATTCAGAATCTCACCGGCCATGTGCCCTGTTCAGGCGTACCAAGCGTGATGGATTCAGGACGAAGTGCCACTCGACCGGGTAAAGTATTCTCCCGTCAACTGCTGTGCCTGCACGGCACTCAGCAGGTTATAACTTCCAATAAAGCTGACGGCAAACAGGCTGGCCGCTGGGTATACAGGGATATTGCATCGCTTCCTGCATGATCTCACCATTGTTCATCAGCACGATGCAATCGGAGAGCGTCAACGCCTCTTCCTGATCGTGGGTGACAAAGATAGCCGTCAGATTCAGTTCACGCTGGATGCGACGGATTTATTCGCGCAGGTGGTGGCGAATACGCGCATCCAACGCAGAGAGCGGCTTATCCAGTAGCAACAAATGTGGGCTGTGACCAGCCCGACCGGGTCAACACCACACGTTGACACTGACCACCAGAAAGCTGGTGCGGGTAAGGTGGCAAATTCCATTCAGTTCAACCAGCGCCAGCATCTCGGCTACGCGCTAGCGAATTTCCTCCACGCCAAGCTTCTGCATTTTTAACCCGAAAGCCACGTTACCTTCCGCCGTCATGTTAGGGAAAAGCGCATAATTCTGGAACACCATGCCAATACCACATTTTTGGGGAGATACCGGTACAATATCCTGCTCTTACAACAGGATCTTACCACTGTCTACTGAGGTAAGCCCCGCCAGACAGCACAATAGCGTCGATTTTCCGCAGCCACTCGACCTTAACAGGGTAACAAATTCCCCTTCCGCCGCAGAGAAATCAATGCTGTTAAAGACCTTAGTTAGCCCATAGAATTTATTGAGTTTTTTACATCAATATAGGGCATATCAGGATTTCTCCCGGTTGAGAATATTGACCAGCCAGGTCACCAGCAACAAGATGAGGAAATAAGAGATAACCAAAGCACTGGTAAAATGTCCGCTATAATTACGCTTGTTGTAGAGATACACCTGTAACGCTTTCAAAGCGGGTACCTACCAGCAAGTTGGCAAACATAAACTCACCAATTAGAAAAGAGAAAGAGAGCAAGACTGCAATCATCACACCTTTATGCAGATTAGGTAGCACGACCCACAGCGCTGCCTCCCGAGTACTAGCCCCAGCAGGTGTGCCGCATCAAGCAGTTCTTTGAGATTGATCGCCTGAATATTGTTGTAAATGACGCGATAAATCAAAGGTAACGCGATAGGGCCAGAGGAATATAGCTGCAATAACCCTACAGAAACGACCACTCATGGTACGGATAAAGGAATAAAAATCAATACGTTAATTACCCCATCCAAACGCGGAAACTGCCAGTCAATAATAAACATTGCGGGCAACACCAGCAGCAGTGAAAATAGCAGTGCACCAAAGCAGATTCAGCAGTGAATGACCTAGCGCCACCAAAAAACCGGCTATCACCCCATAAGGCAATGAACCATTTCAGCATCCTACCATTAGGCAGAATGGTGGCTCCCCTCTCACTGATTAGCAGTGAGATAAACAATTAAGAGAATCTAAGATAAATGGGATTTATCGTAGGTCACGAGGATTTATTAGGATAGATTACTGTAATTACCTTTCATATACTGCAAAAGAAATCAGGGCAGAAAAGTTACCTTCTCTGCCCTTAATTTTACGGTTGAGCTCAGCTTCTGTCAAAGATCCATCCACAATCCTAAATATCAGGAACGGCAAGATCACAAAAAGAAAAAAACCGGTAGTAAGAATCAGCAATTGCGTCTGGATAATAGCTAATATTGAAAAAAGCTGACTGCTTTTGAGTCATTCTTCCGGGTCGTGTACCACAACTCAGTTGAGGCACCAAAACCTACAATGAAACGGCCAATGACAATGGTTTTATTCACAATCATTTCCCCTCGTCACCAAAAAAATCCAGATTAGATTGTCGGCTTTTCATCACCTGTTTGTGAACACGGTGAATCAGCTTGCGTAGCCTACGTTCGGTGATGCGGCATTTTTAACTTAGCTCTGCCCAGTTATGGCTTTTGTGCTCGTTGTCAATCTGTAGATCACAAAGAGCCGGCTTATATATAGTCGCGTGGGAACGTGAAGTTCTGTCCGTAAAGTGTTCAGCCAGGAAATTGGCAACGGTCAGACAAAACTGCTCGGCTTGCTCTGCCCTGCAGCCGCAATCTATGGCGGTTTCAACTACGTGATCTGCAACCTCAGACAGCAGCTTGTCGCGCTTAACTTCCATCGTCGTGATCATGATTTACCCCTATCACTTAACGACCTGAGCCTTGCGTTCGCGGCCTGCTATTTCTTCAACGACTCAATAGCGCACGTATTTTCTTTGACTGTGCATCGGTGGTAGTGATCTTGTTCGGCTTAGCTGTTTTTACCTTAAAGCCGAGCATCTTCATTGCATCAAAGACATGCTGTAGCTGCTTGTGCGTCATATCTTTCGTGCTTGTCCATTGGCTATTCCTCCCGTCAGACGGCTCCACACGACAGAACGGCATTCGGGCAGCTTTATGAAGGGCATCTAACATCAGATGACATGACTCTTTCGTCAGATCAATATCATCTGAGACGGGCAGCGCTTCGCAGGCATCAAAGCCGCAGGCAGAAACCAGCAATACAAAACCGATAATCATGAGCGTACTCCATTCCCAATGATCACACTGGTGTTGTTGCTTGATGCCTTCACATCTTTTTTAGGGGCATTTGCCTCTTCTTTACCGTGCTATATGCCAACGCGATTGCACAGAAGCATAAAACTGTTGCTAGAACCTAAAGGGCTGGAGGGAATGTCGTCCCATCATTAAGTGAAATATATCCGGCAATTAATGCGATGATTAAACCCACCAGAATTAAAACTATTGCTACGATTAACATGTATCACCTCCACATTCACACATATCAATAAACGCATAAGTCAGTGTGTTTGGAACATTAGCAGGCGAGACGTCATCCAGTGATAACTCTTCAGTGTTGTTTCCAAAGCGGACTTTAACGAGGTCATGATTGATTTCGACCACAGTGACTTTTTTACTTCTATAGCGAATGTTGGTGCTACGTGGGGTGTGTTTCACCCGTTTGATGAGAATATTAACTTTATCTCTGGCCTTAATTAATGATTTATCTACAGGCAGCATTTTATTGCATTTGGGACAGTGGTATTTACTCATGATCCAGCGCCTCCAGTACAGTAATGCTCTCGATCGGATAATTGATAAAACGGCTTTTACCCTGAATAACCATTTCAACTTTATCGCCAACGTTAAACTCGGTATTTAATACCTGTTTACCGCTCCAGATACCGTTCTGAAATCGGCCAACTTCGATAATCTTGCCACCGTCTACAATAAAGTAGAGGAAGTCCTGGCCGTGATCGGATAGGTCTAGATGAAGGCGTTTATTTTTCTGGGTCATATTCCATCTCCAGTTGTTGAGCCAGACGCCGTATTTTTTATTCTTTCTGATAATCAATCAGCGTCGCCAGGCCGTTTAAGCGTAACTGCTTGATCATGATCTCCACATCGGCTATTTCGCTGGCTAGCGCGACTTCATTACCGATACGGGCGGCTTCTGCTACCAGCTCCCCGGTTTTTTCCACCAGTTTTACCATCTGAGACTCTGTCCCCCATTTCTGGAGTGCCGGCTTGTATAACGAGGAACGATTAACATAGGTCATTTTCATGATGAAAATTCTTCCTTTTTTTAGGGTTTTTAATCAGGATTTTTACTTCATTTATTGCATTGACCAGCGTTTGCAGCGCTTTATAAGGGGGTGTTTTCCTGAATATGACGGGTTTGCAGTGCGAAGAAACCGGGCTACGCGCTCCAGGTGTTTTACGAGTGATACATGAGCCATAATCTTTCTCTAAAATAAGGTTTTTACTGAATTAAGCGTGCAGAATTCCTCAGCGTTGACGCCGAAATAAAAACAAATTCATTTTTTAATAATTAAATGGCAGCGATATACAATGGAATATTGACCAGTTTTCCCGCTTCATCTTTTTGACGAAAATTAATGTACCTTTTCGATATAGCGACAAGTAATTACTCTGAAATCGCCTCCATCGCCTTTTTCCAGAGCTCGTCATCGATTTTAATGCGCCCTGTGTTGAGCTGCCCCGCTTTATCCACCTGGAACGCATTTGTGATCAACGCCCGCAGATTGTCGTTAGTGCGCTCAGACTATTCGGTAACACACTCCTCAATCAAGTCTTTGGCCACCTGTAACTCGGGGCCGAACGCCAGTAAATCTCTCACCTTGATGCTGATTTTTTTTACTGCTATCAAAGCTTAAGAAACTGATGTTGCCTTTCATGCCACCACGTGTGCGACTATGCTTTTCAGCAATCAAATCCTGCCATGCATAGCAGTTGTGGAATGACCGCTTTTTGAAGTCGCGAAGTTCGGCGTTTTTTCAGCTTGGCATCTCGGATAGCGTCATTCACAAAGGTGTCCATCTCCAGATCATAATCAGAGACCTGGCTAATCGGGACTAACCGACCTTTACGGTCAGTCATATATTCTTCTTTAATTAATCGCAAACATAATGTGACTTCTGTTAATGTAACGATTCAGACAAAATAACGCGGCATCCTAAATGCTCAAATACCCCCTGACGAAAACGACCATTGCTACCAAAACCGAAAGACACGTAACGAGCGATACCTTTTTTAATCAAATATTTATCGGTACGTGTCATGCCGTAGAAGCTGTTAATGGCGGTACGGTTGAACTTCATGCGCCATAGTCGCGCCAGGCGGTTCAACTCATCGATGTTGTCCACACGGCAAAAGCGCAAGCCATGTTCAAAGTCGCGCTCCAGAATGAATGTCATGCGCTTTTTCCACCGATCCGGTGACGTCGGCGTTGCTGGCCTTATGGGATATCAACTGAATGCCTAGCACCTGGCACAGATTAGCCATCGTCCGGGACTTGAGCGCCGCGCTGAAGTCGGTAAATAGGATGCGCGGTACGCCATGTAGCACATCAGCGCCGCCGCGCTCCTGCATCATGTTGATCAGTACCGAGGTAAAATTCTCGGTAGTCTAACCACTGAAGCGGTACTCCAAATAAATCCAGCCGGTGGTATGGTCGGTACCCTTAAATGACCAGACCAGATCGTTAACCACCTTATCCGCGTTAGCGGATTTGTTCTTGTTGAACTCCTGTTCATTCATGATGCGCAGGCCGGTATCGCCCCGCACACCCTTGGCGGGGTTATTGAGGTAATAGAGTACGCAGATAGACACATCCAGTTAACAGACGTGGTTGGGGTGCAGGCTAGCAAGCTGCTGCGCAGCGCTAGCGCACGTAACTGACGAGGTGCAGCTTGAACTCTGGCACAGAGCAAGAATGATGGTACTGGTAGACAGCGGCACAAATTTGCCGGTATCCTGATCCGCTCCTCGGGCAAGGATCAGTCCGTTATCGCGCAGGCTGTCGATAACTTTTTCCACGTTCAGGGTATGCTTGCCAGTGCCGAGAATGGTCTTCATCAGCGCACTGGAAATGGTCAGTATCTCATCGCGCGTCGTCAGTGCGGTCGCCTGTATTTGCACGCTGTTTACGCGGTTTGGGGCACGTACTGCATTCAGCTTTTTAAGTAACGTGGCGCGTGACATTTGCAGTTCCTCGCAGGCGGCCTGATAAACCGGCTCTCTTTATTGCCATGCCCGGCAACATCTGCTGCTTCTGCTATGGCGACCAGGTGTTGAATTAGCATAGGGTTCACAGTTATTGCCCTTGTTTTTTATAATATTTTGATTTTTATTCATCTAAGCGCAGGTGGTGAACTAATGCAAGACAATGAACTTTAGCATCTATAAGGAAAAATTAAGCAAAAGAGTGAGCATGTAGACGATTAATCAATGGGGGTTTTTCTTGCAATGTTTGATCTGCTAATGGCGATGGCTCATGAGAACCTCGAGATGTTACGCCGTCTTGAGCCTCAGTGGAAACAGGATTATGACGATTACAATCGGGCTGTGCAAAAAAAGCATGTTGGCGAATCGGCTCGCTTACTTGAAGCTCGGAAGATGCTGTATGGGATGCTGAAGTCGTTTAGGGTATTTGAAGCACCTCATCGAAACTAAGCAGACATTTACTATCTTCACGGGTAGATTCTCGTAATAACTGCTCTACGCGATCCTGTATATTTTTTTCAGATGTGTTGGCTTTCGCGTTCTGGTGGGCTCTTTCAGTGAGCCCCTTAAAGTTGGGTAAAAAAAGTGTTCTCCTAGCTCAATGCTGTTGATTACAAGGAATGCTTGGTAAAGCTACTTATCTTGCTCAGGTGACTCTACGCCCTGAATCTGCCGAATTTGCTCATCAGTAAGCGCTCCATTACCTCGGCGAGCAGCGCGGAGTCATTGGCGATCACATAGATATTGCCGTGACGGGTCTGGATAGTGAAACCCGCGCATATCAGGAACATGGCGGCACAGCCATAGCCCAGCACTCCGGGCTTCCATTACAGGTGTATTACTCATGGTTGTTCTCCTGTGGTTCCTTTACTCAATCCGGTACGGTGTCTATGGGCTGGTATTCCGGCAGGTTGAACTGCTGGCGCAGGTCATCGAACTGGAGTTGCAGGTCATAAGGATTCCGAGCATGTAGTGGCTGTAGTTGATACCGTGGTGCCCGTTCAGTGTCTTGAATCCGTTTGTAGTTCGATCAGAGCGCTGACCACGCCGTTTTTAAAGCCACCTACCTCAGTCTCAATTGCCACACCTTCTTCATCCGGGGTCTCTTTGGCAGAGCGCCGCGTCAGACGGATAAGCAGATCTTTTTTCTCATCTTCAAAGGCGTTGAAGATGTATTTTTTCTCTGCCACGGTCTGGCGACTGATTTCTAGGTCGGTCTTAAGGTCTTCTTTTTCTTTGGCGTACTTGGCGATCATTTCCTCGGCCAGCTCAAGCAGTGTCGTTTTGTCACCGTCTCTGACCACTTCAATCAGGGCACTTTTCTGGTCTTCCGGCAGGCGGCGGAACTGGCGCAACTCGCGATAGCCGATGCCCATGCGGGACATGGATTCGATGGCCTCTTTCGCCGAAGGCACGGAGGTTGGATATATCACGGTCTACTTGGTCAACAGAGCGCCCCAGTAACTGACAGAATGCTTCCTATGTGCCTTTCAATTTTTCCCGCACCGGTGCGGAGTTTCATTCCCTCTATTTGGCTATATAGCTTGTTTTCTTTAACAAATACGAGTTTAGATATCCGCACCGTGCGGGAAAAATCCTCGAACGCACCAGATAATTAAGCTTGGCCTAGTAACTGATTTACGAGATTGCTATCATCACTAAACTAGCTGCTGACCGCTGCCATCAGATTCTGTGTATTCTCCAGTTCCGGGTTTAACTGCACGCCCGGGACTAACTCTGTGGATTGTGTTTTGGTACGTGCCATCGTTGTTTTTCCTTATCGACTGCCAACCAGAACGCGCTGGTTTAATTCATTGATGCGGTTCTGAGCGCGGGCAATCTCATTACTGTGGGTTACTGCGATCTGCAGCACCTGAACGCTCAGGGCAAAGCGGCCGCTGTCTAGTTTTTGTGCCATCCCTTCTTCAATCAGGGTGCTGAGTGTCCAGTTGATGTTAGCAGGTGATTCGTTCAGCGCCTTGGCAAGACGCTGTTAGAAAGACCATTCAGCGAGCAACCACGCAGTGCTTTGAGGACGTGCAGAATGCGGGAACCGGAACTGGAAGTGTTTGGCTGGGTCATGTCACATTCCCTTTTTTGCAATATGTGATACTCTTTCGCTCATGCTGATAAATCAGGCGGCGTGAGTGATTTTTTTGAGACCAAGCTTCACAGCGATCTCATGCGACTAGCCGTATTTAGCTTTGGTGTTGCCTCCTGTAGTGCAATGATGTTTATATAATTCGCATTTAATCATAGAAATAATCAGTTCCATATTCAAGGTGTTTTATGGAAATAAAAATATCCATTGAAGCGAGACTTAGAGAGATCCGCGAAAGTATGGGATTATCACAGGCAGAATTTACTGAAATAGCCGATAAGGCTTTGATTCCTAGTGTGAAAAGGCAGTCATAGGCTAAGTATGAAAAAGGTATGGCAGCACCTAGCTCTGGCTATCTAGCTAAGATAGCGACGGCTGGTGTAAGATGCCTTATATATACTTACTGGGCAGAAAAACTCAGCTGCATCAGAGCCACCCCTCACTAGGCGACAGGTAGCCTTATTGAATAATTATGATCATCTAGGTGAGTAAGGCGGTCTTGGCAAGAACTGCTTTTGCGTTGGCGGAACAAGATCGAGTAGGAAAAAAAGGGGAAGACAGCGTACCGTGTCATCGGTAACCTGATGGATTAATTGTTAAAGGTGACTATTGTGGCTTTAGTTCCTTGTTCTGAGTGCAGTAAAAAAATTTCAGATAAAGCTAGTGTTTGCCTACATTTCGGCATCCAGAGAAAAAAATGGCTTGATAATTTGAAGGGTTGTCTAGGTATCACAGCTATCTTTAGCTGTTGGTTTTTTCATTCGCAGAACCCAAGCAAAATGCGATGGATATCTGCAAGATGATGCTACGTATGGAATCGGCAAACTCTGACAACGTAAAAATTGATGACATTAGTGGTGTGAGATATGGGGACAAAATTACCTATGAATGGGCACAATTAACCTTAAAGGTACAAAACCAGCATGGTCTACTCGTTGGTGTTTCTGCTACCTGTGTTATCGTTACAAAAAACAATGAAGTGGTAAATTGTTCTCCCAGGAATTAGGTGATTTTAGCTACTAAGCCAGCCCAAATCTGGGCTTGATGAGAAGTATAACATGGCAAATCTGTCTCAAAAAAAACGTATTACTTAACTCTAACGAACAGTCAATTCTCTGAATGAAATGGTAAAGGTTATGCGTAGACAGCAAATTTTGATGTAGGTTGGCACTGATATATGGAATAAGACCCTGCCATATTGATCCCTGAGACAGGTTAAATAATCTACCCAAGAGCCAAATGACATCTCACCCGCTCCCCCTCACAATGTCCCTGCTCATTATTTTTTCTTTCAACACCAGGGAATCTCATCATGCCATTCATTCATAAAGTCTTTCCCCAGCGGCTGCGTAACTGGGTCATTCTGGTGGTACTGCTGCTGGTTGCGATTGCGTTAGTATCACCAACGCAGTTAAGCGTCACCATCTATAAGCTGTCACTGGTCTCCATCACTGTCGTGCTGGGCTATCACCTCGATCGGGCCGTTTCCCTATGCCAGCCCCGGTAGTTACCTGATTGACGACGGGAAAAAACCATCGGTAAGCCCCTGCCTGGCACAGGAGGGCGAAAAGAGCCAGAGTATCCCCTCGCTACCGGTTATAAGCTGATCTTTGCCGCCGTTCTGCTACGGCGGGCGGTGATTGTGCTGGCGGTGGTGTTGGGTGTGACGCTGGGGCTGTGATGATGCGAGCTCTAATCCTGTGTCTCTGCTGTTAAGCGCCTGTTATTGTTGGTCAGACGTGCGCTGATGTGCCAATAGAGGCCCGTCTCTATATCAAAAACGAGCTGACACGCAATAGTCGTGCGGTCTGGGGTATCGATGCGCCGGTGACCACGTTCTCCGGTCAGATCCACCAGGAATCACAGTGGAAAACCACGGCCCTATCGCCTTGGGTGTGCCCCCTGGGGTTAGCGCAGTTTATGCCCGCCACATCCTCATGGATTGCCATATCTACCCCTCTGAACTGGAAGCCAAACCGTATAACCCGTCATGATCGATTTATGCGTGCGCTGGTGCAGTACAAACGCTGGAACTGGCAGCACATCCCGGCAACGGCCAGCAATTGTGACCGCATGGCTTGTACGCTGTCGGCTTACAACGGCCGTCTGGGTTGACGCAGAGAGACCGCAAGCTGGGCGGGGGCTCACGGTCTCGACAGTTCACGCTACTAGGGGCAGGCAGAGACTGTTAATAGGGGCCTGCTCGCCTGCCAACTTCCGTGAGAATCGCGGCTATCCCAATCGCATTATTCACCGCTGGCAACCTCATTATGTAGATGCTGGCTGGGGTCTGGGGTTGCGATGACTGAGGCCATCAAAGTCTTTGCCCAGTATCTGGTGTATGCGGGGCTAATTGTGTTGTCTGTGTGGTTGATACTTGACGATGGTTACAGGAAAGGCGTTACTGATACCAAGCTAAAACAGTCCCGTACCGAAACACAGCAGGCCGCTGGCGCTCTGAATGACTTTATCGCCGGTGGGGGGGCTTACTGCCAAAGCCAATCTCTTCAGCGAGCGACTGTCAGAGTAAATCAATGATGAAGCCGCCTTCCACCCTGACGTTCAGGGTGTACTGAATGTGGCGACCGCCTTGCTCATCTGGAGGCGTGTTGTCGTTATCAGTTCGCACAACGGTAAAAAAACCACTTTAACCAGTTCTGCAACGACATTGAGGAAGGCTGCTATGGCGCAAATGCAGCCGTCTTTACGGTAACACCGTTCGACGATGTGGTGGCTAAAAAGGCCTGTATGAGCGTTTGTGTGCCATAAGCGGCAAAGAAGGCCATGGTCGAAGGGAAAAAAGCCTGGTATAAAGGTATCTGAAATGGCTAGGGCCCGCACAAGAAAGCGATGCGTGAAAAGCTGAATGCGATCCCGTGTGACGGCAATAAAGTATGTATCTCTGGCGTGTGGATTAAACGCGCGATGCCCAACAAAAGCCCGGTGATGGCGGAGACACTGAACCAGGAATGCCGTCATGTGTTCGACATGGACTTTGCCCGTTACCGTCACTTCTCGGAGTTAATGCCGATGGCCATTTTTGTTCTGGTTTATCGACCATCTTCGTCGGTCGAGCGGTGCGATCGACACCACCGGCCCCGGCATGGTGTTAGCCGAGTACACCACTGACCGCTACGGTCGCCCGCGTATCGCTGAAATCACCCTGAATCACCAGTGATAGGGTCTGTGGATGCCCAAGTTAACGGGGCTGTTTGAGAATTCAATGATCCTGTTGCCCCGCGACAAAAACACTGCGTAAGACCTGCGGGCGGTAGAGAATATCGACAATGTTCCGATGGGTGGCCCGTCTGGAGCGTAAAAACCTTAAAGATCAAAAATTTATGCGCCACGGTGACGTAGCCATCGCCGGGTCCCTGGCAAACTACGCCGCACTCAATCTGTCATTGCAAATCGAGTTTCAGGCGCCGGAAGCGCGCGATGCCAGTATATCGGAAAGGGAAATGACTGATACCGGCTTTGGGCTGGTACGCGGCATGAATAATTTTGGAGAATTTATATAAACCTGTGGCAACGCGTTAAGGATAAGATCAAGCAGCTAAAACTGGGCCAGGAGATTGCCTCAACCGGCGATGGCAATGATATCCACCCGCCCGTGGGTGGGAGGTCGTTGGCGCGATGGCAGACAACGGCGTTCTGCGCAACCGTGGCTATAAGCTGCCGCTGGAAAAGTTGCCCCCGCAACTGACGATCTGGGCACGGGCGATTGTGCGCTATCAGCTCAACCGCAACCGGATGGATGATGCGGATACCGACCCGGTGGTGCGCGATTACAAGGATGCACTGGTGTTCCTGCAAAAGATTGCCGACGGCAAGTACTCGCTGGGAATTGAATATCCGCTCCCGGTGAAGGGAGGCGCACCGCAGGTCACCGGGCCGAAGTGGACGTTCGACATGCACACCTTGCAGCATTTTGGCAAATAAAGAGAGACCGTGAGCAGCGCACCGTTTATCGTCCAGTGGCTCATCGGACTTTCGGTGGCAACACCTATGAACGGCAGTAACAAACAACGCGACGATGTGCTGGCGTCCGTGACTTCTGATAATAAATCTGATGCGCCTGCCAAAGCAGACGCCGTTATTCCTGGAGAATAAACATGTCATTAATAAGCTTGCAGGGGGCCGGTCAATCTGGCCAAGCACGTTCTGAACGGTACGGGGGAGCCAAGCCCGCGCGCAATGCGTTTTGTCGGCCAGACAAGATGCCTACGAAGTGACGCTGGAGACCGAGAACGCCACGCAAAACGAATCCTACACAGGGCAACGTCTGCAAATCGGTGAACTGGTGCTGGGCAAAACCGGCACGCTGACCCTGACACAGAAAGACTGGATGCTGGGGTACCTGGCACTGGCATTGTACGGCAAGGTGGTTGAAGTGGAAGCTGGAACCGTCACCGCCGAAGTACTGCAGGAGGATATGGTTATCGGCGATCGCATTCGTCTCGATCATCCGTTCGTCAGCAACGTGGTGCTGAGTGTGGACGGAGAAGATGATCTCCTGGTGGCGGGTACGGACTATCGTGTGGAGTCGGCGACAAGCGGGCATTATCGAACTGCTGACAGCAGTAGTAGTTATCGCCACAGTGGCCTACAGCTACGCCGAGACCGAGAGGCTGTGGGGCTCTTTCTATTCACCAGTATCCCGCCGGAGCGCTGGCTGCTGCTGGAAGGCATCAATACCGAAAACAATGAGCGGGTAGTGGTTCAGCTCTATTGCATCAAGTTTGCCCCGGTCTCCAGTCTGTCGTTGTTGGCATAACAAAGGGTATGGCGAACTGCTGCTCACCAGCACCGTGCTGGCCGACATAATGCAGACCAATGACAACAAACTGGGGTATTTCGGCTCCTACATCCAGAAAGCGAGCGCGTAATAGCCAGCTGCAAACCAGGCACAGGCAGCTGCTGCTGCGGCAGAAAATCACAAGAAGGAAGTGATAAACTGCGTTCCGTTCTGGACAACTTGCTGTCCAGCATTGACCCCACCCTCAAGGGGTTGAGCAAGCTCGATGACATGGAGTCGAAGCTCACTCATGCCCACAACGCCGGGTTGCTGGCACTGAACACCAAGACGGCCCATCTGGAAATGATTGAGCTGATTGACCAGATCAGCCGTGGTGATTTTACGCGGGCAGAAAACAGTATGCTGACGCTGGGGAGAAACGTCAGAAAACTGCTCAGCCTGTTTAGCGACGCGATCCTGGCTATCAGGGTATGGTGGCTGTTCTGGTAGCACTGACTGCGAGGTCGCCAGCATTCTGAGCGATCAGGATGCGCTCAACCGCTCCATTGCCCAGACCGATGAGTATGCCGATGTCACTACCGGTCAACTGGAGATAGTGGCCAAAATGGCAGTGTACTCAACAGCAACTACTCCCAGGCGCGCGATATCCTCAACGGACTGGTCAGCAGCGACAAGTTCACCGCCGACACCATCGAAAGCGCCTCTCAAGCCGCATCATCAATAGCCCAACTGACCGGGTAGTCTGCCGATCAGGTGGTCAGTTAGTTTGTGAAGATAGAGGATAGCGTGAGCGACTGGGCCACGACCACGAATGAGAAATACCATTGGCTGGACTCTGCCACCTATATGCATATCCGCGCACTGGAGGAGCAGGGGTAAACCAAAGATGCGATCAAACTGGCATCACAAGAATACAAAAAAAGCTGCCAGTGAAAGCTTGCAGGCGTTAGAGTGAGAATTAAATTGGGTCGCTTGTGGTTGGAAGAATGTCAAAGATCGCAATGATTCACAAAAATCATCACTGGTTATCAACTGCGCGATGTGTCTCGTTGCGTACGCCAGTTAGCATCAGGGAGAAACATAAAGATATCTGGCGGTGCGTCGTGGATTTCCGGTCCGGTTATGGTTTCAGGATTAGATAGAATTTTGATGGATGATGTCTACTGGAAAGGGATCAGCCAGCCGGCTAGTGCGGCGTCGGCGAGTATCTCACTGAGCGGGAAAGGTTGTATACTGACAAACTGTAAATTACATTTTAACGGGAATGCTGCAGATGGATTCGTTGGTGTGTATCTCGGTACTCTGTGTACTAATGCTGTTGTCATAGAAAACTAGTTCGAAGGAGCCAGAAATACCGCCATGAGCATTGATTCGGCCACTGTTGCAACAGCAACGGTTTACGGAAATAAAATTGTTAATGGCGGTGATTTCACATCGCTTATATTTGGAATGCCTGCTCGTAATCCGTTGCTGTATAATGGGAGCCCGGCCCAACCCACTCCTGTTGCTTTTACAACGATGGTGCTAAATGACGGTTCGTCAACGACATTTCCAACACTGACCCCACGCCAATCTCATTCTTATTTCTGCGACATACACAACCGTAGGCGTGGTGTATTCAGATTTATTCCTTGTTATGTTAAACAGCTTACCAGCTACGGTTGCCATCCTTTCAAGCCTACGGGCTATAATCGTTGATGGTGGTGGTGGGACAGGTGCGGAATGGAAGGTGTATATCACGAAATCCGCTGCTACTTATACAGTTATAAACCGGATTGGCGTGAGTGCAACAATTAAAATCATAAACATTAATCTCTGAGGTGAATTATGAAGATTACAGGATTATCGGCTGGTGATGTGATTGCGGCACCAGGCGGTGTGTTCACTGCCACAAGCACTGCGATTCAGAATGAACATGGTGATTGGGTTGTTGGCGACTTGCTACTCAATGATTTGGGTGTAGAGAGCAGGTTGCCGAGTCGGTCGCGAGCGCTGAAGATGATTTTTCTATAATGAGTTAATGCGGTTATTTGTAATTATTTTGCATATAGTGAAAAAAACGAGATCGCATTTATCTTAATCTTCTTCACCATTTATCGCGCCGTGTATCACTTCCCCACTCTGTCGCCAGCACATAACCCAAGGTGGCGAGCCAGCGGCAATAACAAGATTAGCAGTACCAGCAGTACTACCGTCTGATGATAGCGCCGTTCAAGATACGACATGGCGACCTCTCCAGTGATGAGATTACGACGCGGCATGGAGGTAGCTCCGTCGCAGCAGCTACTGGTGAACGACAGTAATCAGCAACACCAGCAACACGGAAAGCGCGCTGCCTAGATTAGGATCCAAGGTGATATCTCCCGCAACCAGCGCCGCAATACGTATCGGTATCACGTTGAAATTTCTGATATTCAGCGCGTATGCCCCGAGCATATTAGCGAGCAGGATAACAAAGGTTCCGAGCAGCGCCGACAGCCGACATCAGCACAGGAATACTAATATGCACCCAGAAGTGCCAGCGCGGCGCACCCAGCAGCGCTGCCGATTCCTGCCACTGATTGCGCAGCCCATCAAAGGCGGGATAGAGCAGCAGTATCCCTAGTGGGATCTAAAAATAGGTGTATATGAAGATTAAACTGTCGCGGGAGTAAATACTGAAACCGTCGATCACGCCATATTTTTTCAGCAATAGTGTAAAAAAACCGTTCAGCCCCACTATGATCATGAAGGCAAATGCCAGTGGAACGCCTGCAAAGTTGCTGGTGATATTGGCAAACGACAACATGAAGCGCTGCAAACGACCCACCCCAATTAACGCAACGAGTAACCACCAATCAGAGCGATAATTACCCCGTAGAAACTAGACCAAAACGAGATATCCAGCGAAAAATGTATCGCCTGAAAGTAAAGCGGCGAGGAAAGAATATCAGTATAATTCGCCAGCCCCCACGCCTCTTCGGTTTGGCTGTAAAAGCTGTTCACCAGAATCCAGATAAGTGACGCTATCTGAAACGCGAAAAATACGGAAAAAAACGGCAGCAGAATCCCTACAGCTAGCCAGTTTTTTTCACATGTTACCCCTCCCTCTGTCGCATGAAACCCACATCATCTGCACCACGGTATCCATACTCGGACGCTGTGCGCACAGAAAGATAGCCTACTGTTTCATGTTGATAATGACGTGCTCTTGCCACTGCGCTGCAACGTTTTCACGGTTTTATCCCAGGCTTCGCTATCAGCAATCTGGCTTACGCCTTTGTACTGTTCTTCCGGCAACAGTTTAGCCTTCATATCATCCGGCAGCGTTAAGTGCTGTGCACGAATTGGGCGAGCATATTCACGTGCCAGATTGATCTGTCCAGCATCAGAGATGATTTACTCACGCGCCAGCTTGGCCGCGTTAGGATTTTTGGCATATTTATTGATGATGGTAGTGTAACCGGAGATAATCAAGCCATCGGAAGGGATCAGCACTTCAAAGCAATCTTTGTTGATTTTGTCGGGGTAGTTCAAGCCGTTAAAATCCCACACCACGCTAACTTGTACTTCTCCTTTTTCAATATTAGAGATCACTAGATCCATGACGCCAAGAGACCCTACTTTTGCCAGCTTGCCAAAAAATTCCAGCGTCGATTTCAGGTTTTTCTCGTCACCGCACAGTGCAAAATTAGCTGCCAGCACGCCACTTACCGCCTGCGAAGTGGAGTTAACATCACTGGTGGTAACCACATAGTTGCCTTTGAGCAGATCGGCCTAACTGTGTGGAATCTCTTTCACCTGCTGTTTATTGATAATAAAGGCGTAGAGCCTGTGTATGCCAGCGCCCAGTGTCTGTCTTTATCTTTAGCCCAGTCAGGCACTTGTTCCCAGATCGTCTTTTTATAGGGCTGTGTCACGCCTTTTTGCACCGCAATCGGGCCGAACACTGCACCACCTGCGTTACCGATATCAGCACTGGCATTCTCTTTTTCAGCCCCAGATTTAGCGATTTCCTGCGCTGAAGATATATCGGTATCATTGTGCTTCAAAACATATTGGGTAGAGAGATCCTGCCAGGTATCTTTCCAGTTGGCCCAACTGTCTGGCATCGCTACGCTGTTTACTACACCTTCAGCTCGCGCCGCTTTTTTCAAGCGCAGCAACATTTTGCGCCTGCATGGGGGTGGAAAAAAGGCGATTGAGGAGAACAGTGCACTACTAATTAACATGGAAGAAAACAATTTCTTCATCATGATGCTCCTGATTTCATAGGTTCGCGACGCTGGTCTAGCTAGCAATAACTACGCCAATTCAGCACAGCGGGATGAAACTTATACCTGTTATACTGCAAATTACATGGGCGCTGGCAGTACTCGCTATTCATCCAACGCCTGGGTCTCACCTCTAGCAATGCCGCCGCACGCGGCGTTCAAATCTGTTTCAAACAGATTTATTTCTCCCTTGCCGCCTTGCTGCAATTCGAATTATTTAAGGTAAAGATATCGGATATATGACAACCGTATGTCAGCGCAGGAAGGGGAGATAGCGAATTGGTCGAGTTATGTGTTCCCTGCTCCCTGTCATAGTGCACATTGCGCGATATCGGTGTTTAATTCTGGTGAAATGCCCTTGCATGAAGAGCAGTAACTCGATGATAGTTAAGCCTTATGACTGCATCCATTCAAGGCCATGAACCATGGTAATAACATTACCTTCATGTGACATTAACCGCAGAAAATGTGCTTCGTCTTTGACCACGCATCAACCCAACGCAATTTCCTCCGCATTTGGTGAAAAAATAAATAAACTCCGCCATAGCTATTCATTTATAATATCGGTTAGTAGGGCAACCACGACTGAGGCACCAATGCCGACTATTTCACTGCGCCACATCGAAATTTTTCATGCCGTCATGACCACCGGTAACCTCACCGAGGCTGCCACGCTGCTCAATACCTCGCAACCCACCGTCAGCCGCGAGCTGACGCGCTTTGAGCATCTGGTACAAATGCCCTTGTTCGAGCGAGTGCGCGGACGCCTTCACCCTACAGTACAGGGGTTGCAACTGTTCGAAGAGGTGCAACGCTCCTACTACGGATTGGATCGCATCATCAATGCCGCTAGAGACATTCGGCGTTTTGAACAGGGACAGCTTTCTATTGCTTGCCTGCCGGTGTTTTCTCAGTCTCTGTTGCCTAGCGTGTGTAAGCCGTTGCTGGACAGTTACCCATCACTCAACCTGCATGTCATTCCTCAGGAGTCCCCACTGTTGGAGGAGTGGCTGTCAGCTCAGCGTCACGATCTCGGGCTGACGGAAAACAGCGTGACCCCAGCAGGCACTGAGCGCTATACACTACTCACACTGAACGAAGTGTGCGTGCTACCGGCACAGCACCGTTTAGCCGCGCGCCAGATGTTGACGCCAGAAGATTTTCACAATGAACGATTTATCAGCCTTTCAAACAGCGACAGCTATCGCCAACTGTTAGATAAACTGTTTGATACCACAGGAATAATGCGTGATATGGTGCTGGAAACCCACAGTGCTGCTTCGGTGTGCGCCATGGTGCGTGCCGGAGTCGGTATTTCCATCGTCAATCCACTCACTGCGCTGGATTATGCCGCCTCGGGCGTAGTGGTACGCCCGTTCAGCGTAGCGGTACCTTTTACCGTTAATCTGATTTGCCCATTGCACCGCCCGGCTTACGTGCTGGTCGATACCGTGATTGCTCACCTGACACGTTATACGGCAGGCATTGCCGAGCAATTGGACGTCGTACTGGTACGCTGAAACGAGCGTTACTCTGCTTGCAACACCAGCCAACGAGGTTCATGCGCAAACCAGTGCACTAAAAAATCCAGCAGCGCACGCAGCACTTTCGGCATATGCTGACGAGATGGGTAGATGCCATAAATGCCCATATCCTGTGCTCTGTACTCTGGCAGAAGCGGTACCAGCCGTCACTGGCGAAATGACACTGAACCGAATAGCGCGTTGCAGCGTAATGCCTGCTCCCTCCAGCGCACTGGATAAGCAATACCAACGATTCATTGCCGCTCAGACTGCCGATCACGGGCACTGTAAACGGCTTACCCTCATGGGTAACAGGCAATTTTGTGTAGCGAAATGTCGCCAAGCTGATGCGATATCCCCTGCTTTGCAAGATAAACGGGCGCGGCGCACAGCAATGATGCACATTGGCCGAGCGGACGAGCGATAAGATTTGGATCAAAGGCATTGGTAATTCTCAGCGCCAGATTGATGCGATCTTCCACCAGATTGACTGCACGGTTATCCATCGGCATTTTTGCAATGCCACGCCGCGCGTGGCATTGCAAAAATGCCGTTACCACTACTACCACTACGCCTTTGCCCAAGCGATTGCGAACAGCTGACGCGTAATAATCCACATACTGAGGCAATATCCGACGCGTTTTTTACTCGCATATCACCTACCAGCGCCAGCATTTCACGGCAGCGTTGCTGGGTTTTTCCTCCCGCATCTGTTAAACACAATTTGTGCGTAGTACGGTGCAGCAGGCGAGAGGCGAGCCTGTGCCCAGGTTTTCATTTCATTCAGGTAGCGCGGCTCACCATGGGCATGCGGCATATCCAACACATCGACAGCAGCGCTCATACTCCCTCCGATCGACAATAGCGACAAACACTTCAGCAGCAGTGATGCGATCTATAATTAGCTCGATTTATGCAACAGAAAAGCCACTATTTAGCCATTTTTATTTCGATAAATGCAACCTAATATAGCCCCCATTGCGTACTTTTAAACGAATAATGAATGAAATTCCTGCGATGAAAAATCCACCTTAACGCTAGTTGCCGCTACCGTCCTTAGTATAACTACCGTGGCTCACGCTGCTTCACCTCTGAAGCTTGGAGTCTTTAACCCCGGTAAAGCCAGTATTTTCCCTGTATCCTCCTCGCTGATTGTCGGTGAACATGCAGTAGCGCTGATTGACGCCCAGCTCCAGCGTAACGATACACAAAGCTGGTGGGTCGCATTAAAGCGACAGGAAAACCGCTGAAAACCATTTATATCAGCCATTCCGATCCGGACTATTACTTTGGCCTGGATGTGATCAAAGCCGCTTTCCTGGATGCAAAAGTGATTGCGACTCCTGCAACTATAGAGGCGATTGAAGCCAGCCAGGCAGGTAAAGTGGCCTCCTGATGGCTGATTATGAAAGAAAATACATCTCAAAAATCATCACCCCAACCCCGTTGCAGGGTGACAGCTTCACCGTCGACGGCCAGAAACTCAAAGTGAAAAGCCGGACGAGTCCGACGCCGGATCGTACTTTCGTGTGGATTCCGTCTCTGAGTACCGTAGTTTGGGATTCCGGTTTCCGCCAATATCCAACTGTGTATTTCTGATACGCAAACACTGCAATCTCGCGCTGACTGGCGTCAAATGTTACAACAGATTGAGCAGTTGAAACCGAAACAAGGAATTCCGAGTCACCTTCTGCCACCGACGGATTATAGCCTGAGCAGCGTCACTTTCATCCTGAAATACCTGAACACGCTGGAAAAAGCGCTGGCTGCCAGTAAGGATTCTGGCACATTGATTGAAACAATGAAAAAGCATTACCCCGATCTTCACGAAGAGTCTAGCCTGGAACTGAGTGCAAAAGTGCTTAAAGGTGAAATGAAATGGCCGCAGTAACCCTGAACTATATTTATGACCCGCTGTGTGGCTGGTGCCACGGTGCCCCACCACTGGCGCAGGCCACAAATGAGATTTCAGGTGTCAATGTGGTACTGCACACGGTGGCGGCATGATGACGGGCAATAACCGTCGTCATGTCACGCCGCACAGTGGCATGACTACGTACTGTCTCACGATCAGCGTATCGCGAACTGACTGGTCAGTCTTTTGGTCAGCTTTACTTCGATAAGCTGCTGCTCGATAACAGTATGGTACTGGAGTCCGCACCGTTGACGGCCGCCGTTCTTGCGGCAGAGCGTATGGCAAACAAAGGCTATGAGATGCTGCATAATTTGCAGCGTGCGCATTATGAACAGGGCAGAAAAATCGCGGATGCCACCGTGTTGAAACAGTGCGCCAGTGAAATCGGATTGGACAGTGTCACTTTTGCCAATAAGTATGCTTTCGTTAATGCTGATGGTCTGGAGCAACATTTCAAGAACAGCCGCGCATTATTGGCGAAAGTAGGTGGACACGGTTTTCCTACTTTTGTGCTGGAAACCGCCGACGGCAGCAGGGAGATTGTGTAGACGGTTGATTTTTTAGGCAATATAGCTGTATGGCGTGCCTTTTTGCAAGTCAAAATTGGCGATTTTACTGCATAAGCTGCGTTCACAAAGAGTCAGTCGGTGTCGATGACACCGGATTTCAATGATACAATGTGCTCAGGTTTCCCTTTATATACTCTACATAATTCGAGTTGCATCAAGGCGACAACAAGGGAGAGACAAATTTGCTTGGAACAAATTTGAACAGTGCCTGCGCTGGCTAGCAGAGTGAATCGAAGGATGAGATTCATTCATCCCGATGAGTTTACTCAGGTAAGTCATTCGGGTTAACGAATGCAGCTAACGCACATGCAACTTGAAGTATGACGAGTATGGGGATAAATGTTTATCAGGCACAATAAAACGTATGCACCCATCTTTCGATACTCATCGCTCTTTCCCTGAACAACGCTTCTCCATCGCGCCTATGCTCGATTGGACCGATCGCCATTGCCGTTATTTCCACCGCCAGTTAACGCGCCAAACACTACTGTATACCGAGATGATAACCACCAGTGCAATTCTTCACGGCAAGGGCGACTATCTGGCGTATAGCGAAGAAGAGCACCCAGTGGCATTACAACTAGGCGGCAGTGATCCGGCCGCGCTAGCACAATGCGCACAGTTGGCGGAGCAGCGTAGCTACGATGAAATCAACCTGAACGTCAGCTGTCCTTCGGACCGAGTGCAAAATGGACGCTTTGGTGCCTGCCTGATGGCAGAAGCCGAGTTGGTGGCCGATTGCATCAAAGCGATGCGCGATAGGGTCGCGATATCCGTCACTGTGAAAACCCAGATCGGCATTGACGATCAGGATAGTTACGCCTTCCTGTGTAATTTTATTCACACGGTGGCAGAACATCGCCAATGTGACACCTTTATTATTCATGCGCGTAAAGCCTGGCTTTCCGGCCTGAGCCCAAAAGAGAATCGCGAAATTCCTCCGTTGGATTATCCTCGTGTCTATCAACTCAAGCGTGATTTCCCTACATTGACCATCGCCATTAACGGCGGCGTAAAAACATTGGAAGAAGCAAAAACGCATTTGGCGCAGCTTGATGGCGTGATGATGGGGCGTGAAGCCTATCAGAACCCTGACCTGCTGCTGAATGTCGATACGCAACTGTTTGGTGTTAAGGCGCCTGCTGCCAACTCCGTTGAGGTGGTGGAGGCGATGTACCCTTACATTGAAAATGAGCTGGCACACGGTGCCAATCTCGGTCACATTACCCGCCATATGCTCGGCTTATTCCAGGGTATTCCCGGCGCGCGTCAATGGCGTCGCCACTTAAGCGAGAATGCCCACAAATCCGGTGCAGGCATTCCCGTGTTGGAAACCGCGTTGGCATTAGTACGCCATCGCGTGGCATAAAAAAACCAAAAATTAGTAAAAAAACACCACGCCCTGACGCCCACAATCGCATCCCTCTCTTATAGATCAATAGGTTGTTAGAAGGTCACTGTTGGCATGGTTCTTGTAATAACGCTTCAGAGATTGCTGTTGCACTAGGACACCTGACTGAGGAGAGGAATCATTCTGGATTTTTTGTTCGTTGTGGGCTTTTTTGTGATATTGATGATAACCGGCATTTCACTGATCGGAGTGCTGTGCGCGCTAGTGATTGCTGCCGTGGTGATGCTGGTGGGTGGGTTGATTATGACAGCCATAAAAGTATTGCCCTGGCTGCTTGTTGGCCGTGGCGAGATCGTTTGGCTATAGCGCCATTGGCAGCAAAGCCGCTGCGTAATTACCGCTAAGACAACGCACTGTGACATCAGCAGCAAATACCACTTCTATAGGGCACAGCGCTGCCACGATTTCCTTCAATTTTGTGCGCCAGCAGATATTTTTCCCATGGGCCGCTACTAGGATGGCATCTCTTGGTCACTATGACTGCCTGCATATAGCAAGACGGTTTACGTAACCGGTAATACGCACAGGGCTCGCAGCCTGTGTGAATCAATAGAAATGATTTCATCCGTGTCAGAAGCTTCATCATCCAAAAAAACTACGCCTCGATGCGCTGACGTTCTCCACGCTTTACCATACATACAGCATGATGAAATATCAGAAATAATGCAGTAACAAGAGCCTATTTGAGGCCCTTACTTTTATCTCCCAACGCGGTTAGATACCAGGGATCAGCAGGCTGGAGCCGTGCGTCTGACGACTTTCCAGTGTGCGATGCGCTTTCTGGGCTTCCGACAGCCCGAAGATTTGGCTGGCAGATACATCTATCTTAATAGCACTGCTGGCAATCAGAGAAAACAGCTCACTGCTTACTTTATCCAGCTTTGCACGATTGGTCACATAACCAAACAGATACGGACGCGTCACATCAAGCGATCCTTTCTGGTTCAGAATCCCCAGATTCACTCTAGTGACCTGACCAGAAGCGTTACCGAAACTCACCATCCAACCGCGACGGCGCAGGCTATCAAGAGATACCTCCCAAATGTTTTTGCCTACGGAGTCGTACACCACACAGGCACTTTCTGCCCATCGATTAATTCCAGTACGTGCTGCGTAATGTTCTCTCTACAATAGTTGATGGTGGCCCAGGCACCAGCCTGACCAGCCTGACTTGCCAGCGCAGCCTTGTCATCTGACCCGACCGTGCCGATAAGTTTCGCGCCCAACGCCACTGGCTGCCGCGTGGAACAGGAATGTCTCACCGGACTTAATCTCATACGTTTCACGCAGCAGCTAGTACACCGTCAGTCCTTTAAGGAAGGACGCGCCCCTGTGCAAAACTGATGGTATCTGGCAGATGATGTGCTACGTGATCCGCCATCACGTTTGCACTTCTCTATAAGCGCCCAACCCAGCTTGCGCATACACCAGCGATCGCCCACTTGAAAACCCGCTCACGCCTGCACCAATTTTCGTCACTACCCCAGCAGCCTCGGTACCCAGCCCTGATGGGAAGGTCTATACTGGGTAAAGTCCACTGTGCACATTCATTAGGTGTCGATAAAGTTAATCCCGACGGCCCGGTTCTCAATTTACACTTCACCTGCCGCCGGTTCAGACGGGGTAAAATCAACGTACTCCAACACCCCATGGCCACCGTGGACACTGAATTAAATGCGTTTTGCCATGTTTTCTCCTTGTACAATTCCGTGCGATAAACACATGGATATCAGTGTATACACCCTAAATAGTTCGAGTTGCAGGACAAAACGTTTAAGTTTTGAACAGCGCTTGCGCTGACCCGTAGGATGAATCTCAGGGATGGGATTTATTCATCCCGATGAGTTTACTCAAGTAAGTGATTCGGGTGAGCGAACGTAGCCAACACATCTGCAACTTGCAGTATGACGGGTATAGAACGATTTTTATCACGTCAGTTTCGTATATAATGTCCCTTTATAGAATGACAAATCAACCGATAAAGAACACAAGCCCATGGCAGAAAAGCGCACCGCACAATCTTCGACTCCGCCCCGTGACCGACAGGTGGAAAGATTAAAACTTCCTCCTCATTCACTGGAGGCGGAACAGTCAGTTTTGGGCGGGCTAATGCTCGACAACGAGCGCTGGGATAACGTCACAGAACGCGTTGTCGCTAACGACTTTTATAACCGCACACACCGTCTGATTTTTAGAGAAATGCAGCGTCTGCTAGAAATTAGCAAACCCATCGATTTGATCACCCTGTCCGAATCATTGGAGCAAAAGGGCGATCTGGATACCGTCGGTGGTTTTGCGTATCTGGCTGAATTGGCCAAGAACACCCCCAGCGCCGCCAACATCAGCGCCTATGCAGATATCGTGCGCGAACGGGCCGTGGTGCGTGAAATGATCGCTGTCGCCCACGAGATTGCCGATGCGGGCTATGATCCGCAGGGCCGCAACAGTGAAGATCTGCTGGATCTGGCGGAATCGCGGGTGTTCCAGATAGCCGAAAACCGTGCCAACAAAGATGCAGGCCCAAAAAGTATCGATCGTATTCTGGAAGATACGGTCTCACGTATTGAGCAGTTGTATCAGCGCCCGCAAAACGGGGTGACCGGCGTATCTACCGGTTATCAGGATCTGGATAAAAAAACCGCCGGGCTGCAAAAATCGGATTTGATCATCGTCGCAGCACGCCCCTCAATGGGGAAAACGACCTTCGCTATGAACCTGTGCGAAAATGCTGCTATGATGCAAGAAAAGCCGGTACTGATCTTCAGTCTGGAAATGCCCGGTGAACAGATCATGATGCGTATGCTCGCATCGCTGTCTAGGGTTGATCAAACCCGTATCCGTACAGGACAGCTAGATGACGAAGATTGGGCTCGCATTTCCAGCACCATGGCTATCCTGCTGGAGAAAAAGAACATGTATATTGATGACTCTTCCGGCCTGACGCCCACAGAAGTGCGTTCACGTGCACGCCGCGTTTTCCGCGAGCACGACGGCTTGAGCATGATTATGATTGACTACCTGCAATTGATGAGGGTACCCGCCCTTTCGGATAACCGAACGCTCGAGATCGCCGAAATTTCCCGTTCACTCAAAGCATTGGCAAAAGAATTGCAAGTGCCAGTGGTCGCACTTTCTCAGCTTAACCGTAGTCTGGAGCAGCGAGCGGACAAACGCCCGGTCAACTCAGACCTACGTGAATCTGGTTCTATCGAGCAGGATGCAGACCTGATTATGTTTATCTATCGTGATGAGGTTTATCATGAAAACAGCGATTTGAAAGGCATCGCTGAGATTGTCTTGGGGAAACAGCGTAACGGCCCTATCGGTACCGTTCGTTTGACCTTCAACGGGCAGTGGTCGCGTTTTGATAATTACGCCGGTCCACAATACGATGATGAATAAATAGCACACCTGAGCGGACTGCGTTAAGGACAGTAGAAATAAGAACGGCAACTGCCGTCATCAAGGCCAACGCATACGGCCACGGCGCAGTAAAATGCGAATACCCTTCAAGATGCCGACTGCTTCGGCGTTGCCCGACCTTCTGAAGCGCTGGCGCTGAGTAAGGCGGGCATTAAAAAATCCATCCTACTGCTCGAAGATGTTTTCTCAGCAGACGATCTTCCCCTACTGGCGCAACATCAATTGGAAACCGCTATACACAGCGTTAAACAGTTAGCAGTATTGGAAAAAGCCGATTTGTCTCATCCCCTTACCGTGTGGATACAACTCGATACCGGCATGCACCGACTGGGAGTACGTACCGATAAGGCGGAAGCGTTTTATCAATGGCTGACGCAGTGCCGTAATATGGTGCAACCGTTGAATATCATGAGCCATTTTTGCCGCGCCGATGAACCTGAGTTTAATACCACCCTGAAGTAGATCGCCTGTTTTGATGCTTTTGTCGAAGGGAAACCTAGCGCAAAATCTATCCGCCTCCGGCGTGATTCTGCTGTGGATCCAGGTGTACCGCAGCCAGGTACGACCCGGGATTATTCTCTACGGAGTCTCGCCGCTGTCCTCAGAAACAGCCACGCATTTTGGGCTGCAACCCGCCATGACGCTCACCTCATACCTGATCGCGGTACGTGAGCACAAGGCTAGTGAATCTGAGGGGTACGGCTGCACCTGGACCAGCGAACGCGACACCCTGCTCGGGGTAGTTGCGATAGGTTACGGTGATGGCTATCCGCACACATCACCTTCGGTACGCCCGTGTTGGTCAGTGACCGTGAAGTGCCATTGGTGGGGCGGGTATCGATGGATATGTTGACGGTCGATCTTGGGCCAAATGCGCAGGAGCAGGTCAGTGATAAGGTGATTTTGTGGGAAGAAGCACTGCCCCTAGAGCGGATCATCGCTCATACAGGCATCATCGCTTACGAGCTTATTTATCCGCGTAATACAGCGTCTGACGTTGGAATATCTCGACGATTAACGCTTAATCACAACAGTAAAGGCGTACCGCAGAGTACGCCTTTTTTCATCAATTACACGTTACTGACCGCAATATCTGCCGGCGCACGGTTACGGTTCTTCACTCGATAAGCAATAGCCATCGCCACCAGCCACACGGGAATCAGCTATACCGAGATTTGGATGCCAGGCGTCATCGCAATGATCATCAGAATTCCCGCCAGAAACAGCAGGCAAATCACATTCGTCACTGGATAGCCCCAGCCTTTAAAACGCGTTTCCTTTGCAGCCATTTGCATCGCATCGTGGAACTTAAGATGCGTAATGCAAATTATCGCCCAGTTAATCACCAATGCAGACACCACTAGCGCCATCAACAGCTCAAACGCTTTACCCGGCATAAGTATAGTTTAATCACACACAGCCCGGTCGCCAATGCCGATACGCCCAGCGCTGCCAAAGGAATGCCACGCTTATTGAGGTTTAGCAGTGCCCATGACGCATTGCCCTGTTTAGGCAAAACAAACAACATGCAGCTGTTACAATATACACAACTGTTGTATACCGAGAGGGCGCTGAAAGCACCACTAGATTGAGTAAGGTCGCCACCACGTTACTATCCAGCGCGTGAAAAATCAGCACGAACGGGCTACCGCCTTCCACCATCTTCTGCCAGGGATAAAGAGATAACAGCGCCGCTAACGCGCCCATATAAAACAGAAGAATGTGGTAATAACCTTATTGGTGGCGCGCGGAATGCTTTTTTTCGGCTGGCTAGCCTCGGCGGCGGTTATCCCCACCAGTTCAAGACCCTAAAAGAAAACATAATGACGGCCATTGCTATCACCATTCCGCCAAACCCGTTGGGAAAGAACTCGCCATACTGCCACAGGTTAGCGACACTCGCCTCCGGCCCACCACGACCACTCATCAACAGATAACCACCGAAAATAATCATACCGATGATAGCCGCCACTTTAATGATGGCAAACCAGAACTCCATTTCACCATAGATTTTGACGTTGGTAAGATTTACAGCGTTAATCAACAGGAAGAAAACGGCTGCGGAAATCCAGGTTGGCACATCATGAAACCAGTATTGGATGTAGATACCGATCGTGGAAAGCTCTGCCATGCTGACCAGCACATAGAGCACCCAATAGTTTCAGCCGGACATAAAGCCTGCAAAGCTACCCCAATATTTATTTGCAAAATGGCTAAAGGAGCCTGCTACGGGCTCTTCCACCACTATTTCACCCAGTTGACGCATAATAAAGAAAGCGATAATCCCGACAATTGCATAGCCTAACAGCACAGAATACCCAGCTATTTCAATGGTTCGGGTAATCATCATGAACAGCCTGGTGTCTACCGCGCCCCCTAATGCGATCAACTGAATATGACGGTTTTTTAACCATCTTTTTAGCTAATTTGTTGTCTGCGGTGTATCCATGACATTCCCCTAATAAGATGAAGTGTTGGGAACCTCATAGCAACAATGAGGCCAGCCTCTGCAATAAGATAGAACACTCACCGTATAACTGAAACTAATATCATGAATAAATTAACTATTTTTAATATCACGTAACGTGATATTACATCACCACGAAAAATAGATTGGTGTATAAATAGACACTAAAATGCAAAAAATTTCCTTAAATTGTATCACTATACGCACGATATTGCGCCAATACGGTGCATGCCCATTTCTTGTGTAACCCGCCAGTCTCTTTGTACATGAACAGAACCGACACGACCGGATAAAAAGCTGTTAGTCTGCTTTATCTCCTGATATATCATGCGGATAAAGCACCATCTACCAGATAGATGATTATGATTTGAAAATGCTGATCTTTCTGCAAACCAATGGTCGTTTGACTAATCAGGAGTTGAGTGATATAATCAAGTGATGGGCATCACAGTGTCCACTGCCATCGCATTGCACTTGAGCAGGCTCAGCAGACCTGGGCTATCATGCCAGGCGCCCCTAACTCCATCGGTCTGGAGTATCTCTTTGATAGAAGCACGGCTTATCAGCCATACTACCGACTATGTAGAATGCTTCCACCAGATATGCTGGAAGCATTAGACGAGATTATTGACGCCTATAAAACCACTGGCGATACAGACTATTTGCTGAAAGTTGTAGTGTCAGATCTACAAGGATTGAGCGACCTTATCAGCCGCATTTTGTCTCAAAACAAGAGTGTCTCTCACTTGAAGACGCCCGTGGTTTTGAATCGCCTGAAAGAGAACGGGCTCATGTTGCCGAACTGAACGGCTTGCACCACATGGAGCACCACGCCTCTTTTTGGTGCGCGCAAAGAATTAATTTACGCATAAATTTGTTATTTAATGCGTGAACCTAGCAAAAACAGGGGAAATAATTTGTTTTTTTTGCAATGCATAGCTTTTATATTTCAATAACTTAAATTTATTAACAGTGCTAATCCCTCTGAATACCTTTAAGTAGCACTATATTTGGTGCACTTCTTGTTTGGGTTATCTCCAAATTTCTTTTTTTCTGCCACTGAGCACACCATGGATAACGTTGTTGCAACTGAAAATATAAAACACACCCATCTGGAAGATGTTCTGGCCCTGTTAATTAGCTCATTGATGGTATCGTTAGGGATCATCTTGTTACGTCAGTCTGGCGCGCTCACCGGTGGCACGGCGGGGATGGCTTTCCTACTGCACTACATCACGCACATCTCCTTTGGCACGATTTTCTTTCTAATCAATCTGCCGTTTTACTATCTGGCCGTTCGCCGCATGGGCTGGCATTTTACCATCAAGACATTCTGTGTAGTCGGTCTGGTTTCCGTGCTGTCGGACGTATATCCTCTGTTTGTCTACTTCGATAAACTTCAGTCTTTCTATGCAACGCTGTTTGGCAACATCATTATCGGTCTGAGCTTTATCTTGCTGTTTCGCTACAAGGCGAGCCTGGACGGCGTCAATATTTTGACGCTCTACCTTCAGGATCATTACGGTATCCGCGCCGGTAAGTTTCAAATGGCGCTTGATGTGGTGATTGTGCTGGCTTCACTATTTGTGGTAAGCATACCTATGCTGGTAGTTTCCATATTGGTGCAGTGAACACTCAATATGATCATTGCCATGAATCACCGCACCAGGGCGTTATACGGTCTAAACCCCTTAGGGTTACGCACAAGCTATAATGGTTTACCCGATATACCCATCATACTGCAAGTTGCAGGTGCATTGGCTACGCCCATTCACTTACCGCGTTACAAGGCTCATTTATGAGCCTTGCCATAAAGGGCAAGCGTAAGCGCTGTTCAAAACGTAAACGTTTTATCCTGCAACTCGAATTATTCAAGGTATGCCACGCTACGCGTAAAGTGAGCAGACGATTACTTCAGGAGAAAAAAACGTGTTTCAACATGTCGATACCTATGCCGGAGATCCTATCCTGTCTCTGATGGAAAAATATAAGCAGGATCCGCGCACGGATAAGATCAATCTCAGTATCGGGCTTTATTACAACGAACAGAACATTATCCCACAATTGCGCGCCGTGAGCAGTGCTGTTGATGTGCTTGAAGCACAGCCTAGAGCAGCGGCTTCCTATCTGCCCATGGAAGGTTTTCAGCCGTATCGTTCCGCTATCCAGATACTGCTGTTTGGCAAAGAACACCCAGCGCTGGCTGCAAACCGTATTGCAACCATTCAAACACTTGGCGGTTCTGGCGCACTGAAAGTAGGTGCTGACTTTCTGAAACACTATTTCCCTGAATCCGAGGTTTGGGTCAGCGATCCGACGTGGGAAAACCACATCGCTATTTTTGCCGGTGCGGGATTTAACGTACACACCTACCCCTATTTTAATGTGCAGACGCTGGGCGTAAACTTTGAAGACATGCTCGCTACGCTGGAAAGTTTGCCAGCGCGTAGTATTGTATTGCTGCATCCGTGCTGCCATAACCCGACAGGTTCCGATCTGACCAATGCGCAATGGGATCGCATCATTCAAACAGTTATCAAACATGAACTGATTCCGTTTATGGATATCGCCTATCAAGGCTTTGGTGGCAGTATTGATGCCGATGCTTACGCATTACGCGAAGTTGCCAGCGCAGGCGTTCCAGCCTTAATTGCCAACTCCTTCTCCAAGATTTTTTCACTCTATAGTGAACGCGTTGGCGGGCTCTCCGTGGTGTGTGAAGATGCCGATAGCGCACAGCGAGTATTAGGACAACTGAAAATCAAGGTGCGTCGTAACTACTCAACACCACCAAATTACGGCGCACAAGTTGTTTCTAACGTGCTAAATGATGCAGCGCGTAATACGGAATGGAAAGCAGAAGTCGAAGAAATGCGTTCACGTATTCTCTCCATGCGTAAAGCGCTGGTGGATGCACTGAAAGCGGAACTGGCAACGCACAATTTTGACTACCTGCTAACACAGCGCGGCATGTTCAGCTACACCGGTTTCAGTCCGGTGCAGGTTGATCGTTTACGTGACAAGTTTGGTGTTTATCTGATTGCCAGCGGCAGAATGTGCGTTGCTGGCCTGAACTCGGGTAACGTCGCACGCGTAGCCAAAGCGTTTGCCGCGGTTCAATAATATTTTTATAAGGCTTAACGCTAACGTTAAGCCTTTCTCTTTTACAATTTCACACCCCTCATTATTTGCCTTTATCTTTGATTCATAATAAAATTTTATATAGGGTACCATTGACACCCTGCTTGCTCTGAACTACTAATTATGTGATATCACATAATTTATTACCCAGCAGATTTCGATGGATAGAGCGAAGCCCTCAGTTGAATCTGAGGTGAATGAAAGCGAGCCCCCCTACAGTGAAAGAGAAAGAATATTTTTTACATTCACTTTCTTAATCATTAACTTACATCATGGTGTTGAACAGCTGATTGCTCGCTGTTTTGCGACAACAATAATAAGCAGAAAGATAATAAATTAAATCATTTCAGAAGCATTTCATTCTTCAAGTCAATTTACAACGACTCATCCTTTTATCGCACTTTCCGGTATATCAGTTATTTTTGTAAATAGCTATTTCTCTTTCTATGACACACAAAAAAATTATTGATCGATCATTTTTTTAAAATAAATCTTAACTATTCATTAAAACTTGCGAATACCGTCGAGACTTTTTTCTCCTCCCAAGCACAACTCAGCTATAGCGCTTAACAACTCGCAGATAACATGAAAAATACAGATACACTGCAAAAGAAATAGAGTGAATTCGACAGATAGGCCACCTTTTCAACTCCGTCTCAGTAATAGATAAGCAGGGTTACATTCTCGCCTTTTCACCTTTATATCCGGGGGTCTTTGATGCTCGTCTAACATTTTCATCCCGCCACCGTTGAGGCCAACGCATTTTTCATCAAACCCTATGTTTCCCTGATTGATAACTTTATCGTCTATATTTCAGTTCCTATCCACAATGCAGAAGGCACACAGCTCGAATACGTTGGCGGTTCTGTTTATATTAACAACCGCAATGCTACAAATAAATTTATGAATTATCAATTTAATGATAATAATTACGATACTTTTGTCTTTAATAAAAATGTTACGATTATTTATCATCATGATAAAAACAGGATCAGCCAGAAAATAGATGATAACTCCTTACAACAAATGGCCTTGCTAGGAAACAAAGGAAAATTTCAGTTGACTGATTCACGCGGGGCAACATTTTTAGCTGGCTTTGCGAAAGTTAAAGGTGAAGATTGGGTTATTCTCACATTACAAACAGAGCAAATAGTCACTCAGGCATTAAATAATGTGATGATTGATGTGAAAAAGAAAAGTGCCCCTATTGTGCTAATCACTATGTTTATAATTACGCTAATTACCATTTATATTGCTAAACCATTACGTATGTTGGGATTGGCTGCAAGTCGAATTGAAGACCCCGACATGATCAGCAAGATTCGCGCGGTATCCTCTTGATATTTTGAGGTTGATCACCTCAAAAGCGTTATTCTATGGTGCACTATGCTTCTGCATAAGCGTATTGGTAAACTCATCTCACAGGCCCATACCGATCCTCTCACGGACCTTCTCAACCGGCGTGGGCTGCATGAAAATATTGAAACGACGCTGTTCAATAACAGCGTCGTTTCGGTGATTGTCATCGATATCGATCATTTTAAAAACGTGAATAAAACCTATGGGCACGATGTGGGTGATGAAGTCAGCAAAATGCTAGGACGACATTTAAAAACCAACCCACTTAAAACAGATCTGGTATGCTAAATAAGGGGGAAAAGAATTTTTAATTCTGCTGCTCGGGATTAACAGCCACCTGGCTGTCATAATCGCTGAACGGTTACGCAAAAAAGTCGCAGGTATGGCGTTCCCCATCTGCCATCACATCACCATTTCTATTGGTGTAACCTCCTTTCTGCCGAAAGAAGTCCCTATCGATACTGTATTGAAAACTGCTGATAATGCGCTCTATCGCGCAAAAAAAGCTGGGTGCAATAAAGTGATCGTGCAAGACATCCCGGAAGATTTGGTGCTGATGCTGCATAAGCAGCAAAATGATTAGTGCTGGACGGTGGGACGAAAACTGGGCACTAGAAATACAGCGGCCAAATGCAACTTCAAACGACGCCCAGTCATGATTATTCGTCACTGACATGCCCCGTTAGCCAACGTTAATGCGGGTTTGGCTGGGATGAACCGGGGTTGATTCGTGCTTTGCCCCCAGACAGTGCTGAAATCGTCTCCCCCACGGTGAGTTTAAATGCGCTCACCGTATGGGTTACTGAAGCCTAGGATTGCAGTGACATCGCTGCCGCCGCAGATTCTTCAATCAGAACAGCATTTTGCTGCGTTGTGGTATCAATCTATCTAACCGCAAGGTTGATCTGGCTGACACCATCGCTTTGTTCTTGGCTAGCTTGGGAAATCTCAGCAATGATCGCGTGCACTTCCTGTACGTGATTAGTCAAACGGCCGAAAATATTATCGGCGCTGTCTACCAAATTCACCCCGTCATGAATTTTGCTAACAGCATCATCGATCAATTCCTTAATCTCTTTGGCTTCCGTTGCACTACGCTGCGCCAACGAGCGCACCTCACTCGCAACCATAGCAAAGCGGCGTTCCTGCTCACCTGCGCGCGTCTCTTCAACTACTGCATTCAACACCAGGATATTGGTTTGAAAAGTAATGCTATCGATAACGCCGATAATCTCAGCCATGTGCTGGGATGAAGATTGAATACCACGCATTTTTTATGTTACTGACAGCATCACTTCACTGCTATTTTAGCTGCACCTTGCTTGATGGGAGGCCGACGTTACCTGGCGCATGTTATCCGCCGTGTTCTTAATGGTTGAGGTCAACTCTTCCATGGAAGATGCGGTTTGCTCCAGTGAGCTGGCCTGTTCCTCTGTGTGTGCAGAAAGATCCTGTTTACCTGCAGAAATCTGCGAAACAGCCATTGAAATAGCCTCTGCCTCATCAAGAACCTGACCGACAATATGCCGTAAGTGCTGTTCATGTTATCCAGCGCTTTGAGCAACAGCCTGGTTTCATCTTGGCGAGCAACCTATACCTGAAAAGTAAGATCGCCCTGCCCTACACGATCGGCAAATGCTAGCCCCTGATTAATCGGACGGGTCACGCTGCGAGTAATCAGCCAGACAATCACGCCTCCCGCGACGGCCGCTAGCAGACAGATCAATACCAGCAACAGGCGAGTTTTATTGTATGTGCCAGTCATGGTGTCGAGGGTTTTAGTCATAGTCCCATTTTGAAAAGCAACCAGTTTGCATACTTGTTCTCGGTAGTTGAGTTGCACTTCATTCATGGTAGTGGTGAATTCCCGAATACCACTGTCTCTATCGCCCGCGTTCAGAGACACGATAATTCTGTCACCAGATGCCAGAAATTATGGGCGAATCTGTTGAATATCACGAATGATCTTTTGAGACGCTTCAGGGCTGTTACTGGCGACCAACTTATTCAGCAGTTGACCTCCGCCTTTACGCAGGTTACCCAACATGTCTTAGCGTACTTTTTACTTCTGCAGGAGGTAACCAGTAACAGCCGCTGGTAGGCGACCAGGGTGCTGTTGACTACATCCAGATCGGTGGTGGTCACCGTATCTGGGTAAACCCGATTCACAATCAGCTTTGCATCTTCATGAAAAAACGACAATTTATTGATTGAGAAAGCATTAACCACAAACAGCATTAGCACCAGAAAAGCAAATCCACTGCCCAAGCGATAGTCGATGCGCCAGTTAGCGATATTCATCATTCACTCCTTTTTCATATTGCATACCACAGTCAGGTTATTCTTCCATTGTTTAATACCATCAGAATGAGTAATGACCCGTTGCTAGCGAAGCACATGGAATCGCCTGTCTCGCGTTAACACCAAGCAATATAAATTGCTATTTTAAAGGTGTAAGGGAAATAACATCTTCTCACCCATGATTCAGTGTTATCATCAAAAAAATAAAGTCTGACGCTAAGTATTGCTGCTTAATGTTAACGAGCAATCGCCGTCATGATATGTTGCTGATTTTTATTATCTCCTTCGTTTCGCCTCAACTTACCCCTGATGTCTATAGGTTTATCAGCAATAAGCATATCATCTTTACCCTATTGATTATTTTATCACTTAACAAATAAAAGACAAAAAATACCAATATAAGCAAATCGATCGACAAAATTATGCAATAGGTAATAAATGTATCTTATTATATTTATTAACGAAAAAAGTTGTGCTCAGCATGCAGAGAATATACACTTTAAATGATACAAGTTGTAGGGCGGCAGCAAGTGAGTGAATCCTGATAAGCTGACTCAGGTAAGTGATTCGCGTGAATGACCGCAGCCAACACACATGCCACTTGAAATAGTGGTGGGTATAGAAAATATTTCTATATTGATACGTGTAGGGAGAAAATTTTTGTCCGTAAGAATAGTGTGAAATAATAGTGTTGCAATAGACAGAGACCTATCGAAATAAAAAGTAGTCCTGAAAAAAATAATTTGAGTTACAGGAAAGCTGCATGAGAAAGACAAATCTGTCAGGAACAGTTTTGAACAGCGCTTGCACTGGCCAGAAGGGTAAACCTCTGGAATGGAGTTCATCAACCCCCAGGAAATGATTCAGATAAATAACTGGGGTAAGTGAGCAAAGCCAACGCACCTGTAACGTGAAAGATGGTGAATATATAAATGACGCCCGGTACAATACCGAGCGTCAAATAACGCTAACCGCGCGCTAATATTGGCTTAAGGAAACGAGCAGTGTGTGACTGCTCGCAATTCGCTACTGTTTCAGGAGTGCCGGATACCAGAATTTGACCACCGCCACTCCCCCCTTCTGGGCCAAGATCAACAATCAAGTCTGCAGTTTTAATCACATCCAGATTATGCTCAATCACCACAATGGTATTGCCCTGATCGCGCAACTTGTGCAAAACATCCAACAGTTGCTGAATATCAGCAAAATGCAGTCCGGTGGTCGGCTCGTCAAGAATATAGAGAGTCTGACCCGTTCCCCGCTTTGATAGCTCGCGGGAGAGTTTCACACGTTGCGCTTCACCGCCTGAGAGCGTTGTAGCCGACTGTCCAAGACGGATATAGGAAAGACCAACTTCAATAACGGTTTGCAGCTTACGTGCCAACGCAGGAATAGAATCAAAAAAGTCACGCGCTTCTTCAATCGTCATTTCCAGCACTTCGTTAATGTTTTTACTTTTGTATTTGATTTCCAGCGTTTCACGATTGTAGCGTTTTCCCTTGCACTGATCGCACGGCACATAAATATCCGGCAGGAAGTGCATCTCCACTTTGATGACACCATCCCCCTGACAAGCCTCGCAGCGCCCACCACGCATGTTAAAACTAAAACGTCCTGGGTTGTACCCTCGGCTCCTGGCCTCTGGCACACCCGCAAACAGCTCACGAATTAGCGTGAAAACACCGGTGTAGGTTGCCGGGTTGGAGCGCGGCGTACGCCCAATAGGGCTTTGATCGATATCGATTACCTTATCAAAATGCTCAAGGCCGTGAATTTCACGATAGGGTGCCGGCTCTGTCAGCGTCGCACCATTGAGCTGCCGTTGCGCCAGCGGGAATAAGGTATCGTTAATCAGCGTCGATTTACCTGAACCAGAGACACCAGTAATGCAAGTGAACAACCCGACAGGCAGCATCAGTGTGACATCTTTCAGGTTGTTGCCTCTGGCGCCAATCAACTTCAACACTCTGGTAGGATCGACAGGTACGCGTTGCGATGGTACTGAAATTTTTCGTTCACCGCTGAGATACTGGCCGGTCAGGGATTCTGGCACCGCCATGATCTGTTCTACCGAGCCTTCTGCCACAACCTGTCCACCGTGCACACCCGCACCCGGTCCAATATCAATCACATGGTCCGCCGCACGAATAGCGTCTTCATCATGCTCCACCACAATCACCGTGTTGCCCAGATTACGCAGGTGAATAAGCGTCTCCAGCAAACGTTCGTTATCTCGCTGGTGCAGGCCAATAGAGGGTTCATCCAGCACGTACATAACCCCGACCAACCCAGCACCAATTTGGCTCGCCAGACGGATACGCTGCGCTTCGCCACCGGAAAGTGTCTCAGCAGAACGCGACAGCGATAGGTAGTTCAATCCCACGTTAACTAGAAACTTCAAACGATCGCCGATCTCTTTCAACACTTTTTCAGCGATCTGCGTACGTTGCCGGCTCAACTTCATATTTTGGAAGAACGTCATCGCATGGCCGATACTCATATCGGAAATCTGTGGCAGCGAGGTCTGCTCGACAAACACATGCCGCGCTTCTTTACGTAAGCGCGTGCTATTACAACTGATGCAAGGACGGTTGCTGATGAACTTAGCCAGTTCCTCCCGCACCGCACTCGATTCAGTTTCCTTGTAACGCCGTTCCATGTTGTTCAATACGCCTTCGAAGAGATGACGTCGCACAGAAGTATCACCACGATCGTTGATATACTTAAACTCGATAGTTTCTTTACCTGAACCGTAGAGAATAACGTGGCGGATTTTCTCATTCAGGCTATCGTAAGGCGATTCTACATCAAAGCGGTAATGATCCGCCAGCGAGCTCAGCATCTGAAAATAGTAAAAGTTACGCCGATCCCAGCCGCGAAGCGCACCGCCCGCCAGCGACAGCTCACCGTTCTGTACTACGCGAGCGGGATCGAAGAAGTGCTGCACACCTAGCCCATCACAGCTCGGGCAAGCGCCTGCCGGGTTGTTAAAGGAGAACATGCGCGGCTCCAGCTCGTGCATACTGTAGCCACACTGCGGGCAAGCGAAGTTGGCAGAGAACAACAATTCAGGCTGTTTACTGTCATCCATATCCGCCACGATGGCGCTTCCACCGGAAAGCTCCAGCGCAGTTTCAAACGATTCCGCCAGACGCTGGGCTAAATCCTCACGCACTTTGAAACGATCGACAACCACTTCAATGGTGTGCTTCTTCTGTAGCTCCAGTTTGGGCGGATCGGAGAGATAGCACACTTCACCATCAATACGGGCGCGGATATAGCCTTGTGTCACCAGGTTTTCCAGCGTTTTGGTATGCTCACCTTTACGATCTTTGACAATGGGTGCGAGCAGCATCAGGCGTGTACCTTCCGGCTGTGCCAGCACGTTATCCACCATCTGACTGACCGTCTGAGCGGTCAGTGGCACGTCGTTATCGGGACAGCGTGGCTCACCTACGCGGGCAAATAGTAGACGCAGATAGTCGTGGATCTCGGTAATGGTGCCTACGGTTGAGCGCGGGTTATGGGAAGTGGATTTTTGCTCGATGGAAATTGCCGGAGACAACCCTTCGATGTGGTCTACGTCCGGTTTTTCCATCAAAGAAAGAAACTGGCGCACATAGGCAGACAACGATGCAACGTAGCGCAGCTGTCCTTCCGCATACAGGGTATCAAACGCCAGAGACGACTTACCGGACCCCGATAGCCCGGTGACCACAATCAGTTTATCGCGCGGAATTATCAGATTGATATTTTTGAGGTTATGAGTACTGGCACCACGAACTTCGATCTTATCCATTCACATATATCCCGGAGTTAACGCTATTTTCATCATCCCGCAGGCGGAGATAACCAGTACTAAACGTGCGATTATGACACAAAAAAAAACCAACTGCGTTTTTATGCATCGTAGAAGGCAGCCCTGTAGGGAAAAGTCAGGAGAAATACGCTAACAAAAAACTGAATAAATATCCAGTACTGCAATGCAACAATGTAAACAATAAAAAATTGTAGATGCGACATTGCGAGTACTCAGCACAAGGCTGGCATGTTATCATTTTTCGTTTAGACTTTTAGTATTGACTTATCAGGAGACACAAGCATGGCCAAAAAAGGCGTTAATAAAGTGATTCTTGTCGGGAATCTGGGGCAAGACCCGGAAGTCCGTTATCTCCCGAACGGTGGTGCCGTTGCTAACCTGACTCTGGCTACGTCAGATACCTGGCGCGACAAGCAGACCGGAGAGCAAAAAGAACGCACAGAATGGCACCGCGTCACGCTGTACGGAAAGCTGGCTGAAGTCGCTGGGGAATACCTGCACAAAGGCTCACAGGTGTATGTCGAAGGCCAATTGCGTACGCGTAAGTGGCAGGATCAGGGCGGGCAGGATCGTTACACCACGGAAGTGGTGGTCGATATTGCCGGCTCCATGCAAATGCTGGGCGGCCGTCAAAGCGGTAGCGCACCGGCAGGCGGCAATACAGGCAACAGCGCACCACGGGGTGGTTATGGCCAACCGCAGCAGCCTCAGGGAGGACAAGCCTTCAGTGGCGGCGCGCAGCAAGCACCACGCCAGCAGAACAATGCGTCCATTCCGAGTGGCAATGAACCACCGATGAACTTTGACGACGACATTCCGTTTTAAGTTGCCGGTTCAGTCAACAAATAACGTCCTGCTTAAGCAGGACGTTATTTTTAAGATATGATATGGTTCAATCGTATTGAACGTGTATTATTTTACCATACCGCTGTTATACAACTCACCGCCTTTTCCTGCATTAATCATCTGATTCACATATTGTCGGCGCTCAACACGCACTTTTGCACTTTCAGCTTGATCCACCCTGCGCCTCTCTTCCCTTTCTCGCATAGCTTGCACTTGTCCCTGAGAGAACCTGAATTTGGCATTAGCTTGCTTAATTAGAGAATCAATTTGAGCACTCATTGTTTTTAGGTTAGCGATTTTTGAAGGGTGATGTTAGTAGGAAGATGTCTCTATTTTTTCTTAAGCTGTTGGACTTCAACTTTAACAACATTCAGATTTGTCAGCACGTTATTGAAGCTACGCGAATCCGTACGCTGCTAGACCGTTGGATTTTTCATACGATTTATAAACTCAAACGACTGACTTTCAACATATTTACATGATTTATTCAAATCTAAAATGTCCTGTATATGAACCGTTTTAGCACCGTCTGTACTCTCGATTCACTGCATAGTTCTGATGATTTTTTGCCGCAGAAATACATAACATTACTGTTTATACTTTTTAGTTGTCAGATCCGGCGCTAATGTTAAAAGGTGATTAGCCGGTAATCTTACATTTATAGTTACCAATATAAACAAATGGTTGCAAGAAGCGTAGAGGATACGCCAGAAAAAACACAGCAGTTATTATTATCCTTCGACACCACTATACTGACGATCCAGAAAACACAACCGGTCTCGAAACGCTTTTGACAGAGAATAGAGAGCTGCGTCCAGCAAACACCGCCAGCACCGGGCTACCTCCTCTCAATGTTAACGTAACGCATATCACCATCATAATAGAGTGTATTACTCGTCATGTGCGTGTTTTCGAGCAGTAACAGCCTGCGTGAGCCTGTTCTTACACTGTAGTAGGACGTTGCAACACGTTGATTTTCAACACTGCTGGTAGGCTGCTTCGCGAACTTCCGCCGGACGTTGCTGCCACAGCTTGCTATCGGTCGTCCCCGGTGATAAGCAGTTCACTCTGAGTGGTGCCAAAACTCAACAGCCAGTCGGCGCGCCAAGGGGACGTACAGAAGCTGCCCCCGATATCAACTCTACAGTTATGCCGGGAGAAAATTTGAACGCCGCGTGCGGCGGCTTCGTTAGAGATGAGGCTCAGGGATGGGCTGAATAGCGAGTGTAGCCAACGCACATGTAACTTGAAGTATGAAGGATACAGACGGAGATTCAGTGAATTGTAGCACATATACCCTACTTCTTCACTGTATGAGCTCAACAAATACAGGTTAAACCTTGCGTCATGTGGCAAACTGAAATGCCTTTTCTCAAGCCACGGTAGACATAGCAGATAACTTCACCAGATTGGCAAGGATGCGATATCTGAATCCACATACCGAGTTATGTTCATCACCACTGATTGGATAATAACGATGCTATCCTCCAACAATGCCCGATTATGGTTCAGATTAATCATCATCATCATGCTGCTTAGCGCCATGCTGTCGCTGTTCATTTGCCAATCCTTTATTGCACAGTCAGAACAGAAGCGTCTGGTGAGCTACGCTTAAGAGATGCTAGCGAAAGGGGTCGCCGTGGCGCAAGAGAGTGGGGACACAGTGCACTGCATATTGCTATTGGGCAACATTCCCTGCTCTGATGCTGTTTTACGTGAACTACATCTGTTATCTTTTTATGCCCTTAATCTGCGTGACGTAGGGCGGATCGAAAATGATTGTCTGATCTGCGAGGTGGGGAAGACTCAACCCACTCATCGCGCTGCTGCCGCACGACCCGACCACCTCAACAGGCACACAATTGTGGACAGCCATGGAAAGGTTGGTCGATCCCAGTATAACCGCCGATAGCGTCAGCCGAGGAGGCGTAGCGACCATTACCGCTTCTGCCGCTTTTCGTCGCTATTCACAATCTCCATGGGGCTACAGCTCTATCTTAATCAATAAAAATCTCGACCATCCCTATCAAACCTTTGGCTCCCTCACAATTTTCCATAAAGAAGACTTAAGTAGATTAAAAAATGGCTTGCTCATCCTCGGTAAACGTCATTTTTTCACCTGCTCAAACAATTTTTACATCTATGTGTTGGCGCAGTTTGAGGACACGGGCATATTGTACCCGCCCCGTGGTATGTGATTGCAGGCATTATCCTGATGGGAGCCGCGCTAGGGGGCAGCTTTACGCTGTGTTACTTACTCTATCGTGAGAAAGCCATTCACTGCCCAGTCAATTAGAGCGGGCGCTAAAAAACAATCAACTGCGCGCTCACTACCAACCACTGGTCAGCTTGCCAGCCGCTCGTTAGTTAGCGTTGAAGCATTAGCGCGTTGGCATAATGGTAAAGGCAAGGAGATATCTCCTGAAGTGTTCGTTCGCATCGCCGAAGAAAACGGCATGATCGATGATTTAACCCGGGCCATTACCTGCTGCGTAATAAGAGACATGCGGCCTTATCTGATACAGTCATCGTCCTTTACCCTCAGCATCAATCTTGCCGTTAGCGATATTATCTCTCCCGACTATCACCGATTTTTACAGCAAGAATGTAAACGAAACGAGGTCATGCGTGGGCGTGTCATTTTAGAACTGACAGAACGCTCTACGGCCTCGCCACACGCGCTGGCGGTTGCACGGAATCGTTGCAGCAGCAAAGGCATAAAATTACTCTGGATGACTTCGTCACCGGCTACTCAAATCTAGATTAGCTGAGTCGTTTTTCGTTCAATTTTTTAAAAATATAGAATATTTTTTTGGGTGCTATCGGTACGGATTCGGTTAACGCCGCCTTTACCAATGTGCTGTTCTCACTGGTACAAAAGTTGGATGGCAGCATTATAGTCGAGGGCGTGGAAAATCAGGAACAGGCTGCTTATGTGGCGCGACACTACCCAAATGCAATTGTACAAGGGTGGTATTTTGGCCGACCAGTGAACATTGATAAGTTTATCGAACCTGAAAGTTATCGCTGCCCGCCTATTGAATCATAATCTAAGCAGCGTTATCAAAAGCTGCAAAGGCACTTACACCAAATGCAGTTGCACTGGCTGTGCATGAAGCAGTTGCTACGTCTCCGGCACAAGTACGCTATCGGTGAAGATGTCGGTCAGTGCTGTTAGAGGCGTAACGCAAAACAGTGAATAGGCACCGTGTTTGCTGCTGTCAGCAAGCAATACACGGCGGCTGGCATTCATAACCAAATCCTGTTTTACCCCTGCTTTCTCTTCTGTTTGCGTAGTGATACTTTTTCCATACTCTATGAGTTGCAGCTGATAAAGGCAATCTGTTTGAATTCCGATAAGAATAGCGCAATCTGCAAATCTGCCGTGATCACACGCAGCGGCAGATGAGTCAAGTTGCGCGCTAGCTCGACCGCATCCAGCACCACGTCGTCACCCGTTGCACCAGTGAAGCTGCGTAGCGGGCAATCACCTGCTTCTCCGCCAGATTACGATGCAGTTTCTCATTGGTGGTGGGTTGAGAGGGAATAAAACGGTTGAGAGTGACGCCTCTCCGGCGACTATCCGCCCTGTTCATCAAGCTTGATGAACAGGGCGGATAGTCGCCGGAGAGGCGTCGATCAAGGCAACCAGTTCGTCTACCTTCACTAGGTTATGGCTTTTCAGATAATCCATAATCTGGTCAAGACGATTCTACCCTTTAACTCTATCTCCGTTGACGCGGAAAGCATCACTCACTGTTTGTCCCACAACGACGTTCATGAGTTGAACCCCTCCCATGTCAGGCAAGCTGCATGGCGATTTGGATCGAGACAGCCATACTCTCAGACTTCGCTTTACCTGTCCAGGCGATATCAAATACCGATCCATGATCGGCCGAGGTGCGAATAAACGGCAAGCCTGCGGTTAAATTCACACCATCATAAAAGCCAAGTAGCTTGAGCGAAATATGCCCCTGATTGTGATACATTACACTACCATATCATGTTTCCCTTCATAGGCTTGCAGATAGATGGTATCCGGTGCACAGGGAATGTACACATCCAGCCCTTTGGCTTTTATGGTCTTAACAGCTGGCCCGACGATAGTAATTTCCTTATCACCAAACAGACCATTTTCCCCGCGTGCGGGTTAACGCTAGCGACCGCGATACGCGGCTTAGTGTAACTAACAGGAATATATGCGCCATGCCAATCACCGTTTCTACACGGTCGCGGTTTAGGGTATCCAGGAATTTGCGCAATGCAGTGTGCGTTGTGACATTAATGACTTTTATTTTGTCGGTATACAGTACCATGGCGTAATCCCGGCTATTCGTCAGTTTCGCTAATAACTCGGTATGCTCAGGATAGATATGCCCTACAGAGTGCATCGCTTCCCTATTAAGCGGCGCGGTAGTAATCGCCTGAACTTCTCCAGCCAAAGCAAACGCAGTGACTTTTTAATGCAGCGGTAGGCCAGATCGCCTGCTTGTGCCTGCACCACGCTCGGCTTGAGCGCTTCTGGATCGGCTACGGGTTCATCAATCACGTTGATGATACCGGCGGCAAAACGCACCTGAGGCGGTTCGTCAATCACATTCAGCTCAACCTGAGGCACAATGTTCAACGCGAGGACACGACGCAGCGTTTGCACACAGCCGACGACTACAGCAGGTGCGCCAGACAATTCCCCTTGTGCTAGAGATTTAATAATAATCTCAGGACTGATACCAGCCGGGTCGCCCATCGTTATCGCGATAATTTTACTCACTCTCTCCTTAATAAAGCGTAAAACGTGATGCAAGGTGGCTGCATCACCGAAGCCGCCTGCTTTAGTCACGACAGGGATATCGCCGACGATGCTGTCGATGAAGCGTCCCCAAGTTACACAGGACGCAAGCTGTTCTTTGATATGGAACCCGGTAGCCCGAGGTTGCGGCCACTGAAATCGCCACGTCTCCACCGGAAAGATAGAGCCCTGTCGGGCGGCACAGTGCCACCGTGCAACGCGCCATTTCCCTCAGAAAATCACTGATGTGTTCACTCAATTGCTGGCGGCTGAGGTTGCACTGTTAGCATTACTACGTAATCTCGTGGCGCTGTTGTTCATCACTCAGGTTTCTGACCAGGCAGGCCTGCCTGCCAGCAGCGTGGCGGCGACCTCACGCGCGATGTCTTGTGCCAATACTGCTCCCGTAGGCGTAGACAAAGGACGGATGTCAACATCGAGCAGCGTTACCTACAACAGCGCGCTCACCGCAGCAATCTGCTTTTGCGTCATTTTACTCATCGAGCCAACCACCGCCAGCAATGCAGGCCGAGCACGCGGGTAAAACACAGAGCCTGAGCCAGCGCATCGCTGAGCCCGGCTGCACCAACCAACAGCGGTTTCACTGGCAATGTTTGTGCTGCAGCCACTATTTAGTTCCAAATCCTGCGGCGTCTGGGCATGAATCATGACGCCTTTGATACTTTCATCACGCAAACGCGAAAGCTGCGCGGTAAGAGCAGAATGATTATTTTCACTCATAATGAGCGTCGCTGTCGTCAAGGCACTCTATTCAGCGATGCATTCGGCCATGTCTGCACTACGCACCGGCGTTTTTCGGGTCGCTGGCAAATTCGGTTTCAGTCAGCAGTTTTCCGTTGACCCAGACTTTCCCGTCACGCGTGATACGACCAAGCGCCTGTACAGCTGGCGCAATCAATGCCATCTCTGCATCACTGTCAGTCAAGACCGCTACAATCTCTGCCCCGAGGTTGCCACGCAACGTAGAGTCAATCTTCTTAAACACCCAACCGTTTCCACCTGCTTCGCACCAGCGTTCACGGCTGGGTACCCTACGCGCACTACGCGCAGCAAACGTCTTGCGCAGCCTGCGCCCCACTATCTGTATTGATGACCGTCACCTCATGCAAGGCTCGCGTCGTTAATGCATCCAAATTCAGAATCACATTGACCTATGCCTGCTGAAGTGCCAATCCAACCCCGGCATCGTTAGCCCCGATGAAATCATCCGCGACGACCAACACCTGACTTGCTGTTTTTTCCAGGCTGATATCTTGCCGCCGTGGCATATCCACCCCTTATTTATCAATAACGGCATACCGACGATTGTGTGTCGATTACCTGATAATGATCATATTGAATTATATTTGAGCAACATCAAATTATTTAAAAGCAATTTAGCTTATAAATCACCCTACAAACATGACGTCAATACGTCAATACACGATCTCAAAGCAGGTATTGATTGATAAAAATCACTTTCACTGCGTAAAAACTGTAAAGGAACGCCATGAACATCAATAGCACTATCATCAGCGGCAGCCAGGCCATTAACGATATCCGCTTACCTGTTAACCTCGCGCCAGTACGTTATCTTCGTGACTGACCGTAATATCGTGCAGCAACCAGGCGTACAGGCGCTGCTCAATCAGGTTAAAACGAACGTTAAGACCATCACTCTGATCGATAATGTGCCGACGAAACCAAGCCAACACGATGTGGCTCATACTCTTGAAGCATGCCCAATGCCCGCACTGAACTGGTGATTGGCGTGGGAAGCACAGCGTATTAGAGTAGCCAAGCTACTGTCGCTGCTGTGTGTGGGCGATAATGCCGTCTCCCTTGAAACGTTGTTGGTGAGTGAAAAATCAACACGCCGCACCGATTCTTTATTGATCCCCACCACCGCGGTTACGGGCTCAGAGAGGCCACAGCGAACGCCATTCTGGCGATTCCTGAGAAAGCCACCAAGGTGGGTCATCACACCCGTTATGCTGCCGGACTATGTCGCACTGGTGCCGAAATTGACCACCAGCACGCCGTCTCACATTGCGGTGTCTACTGGTATTGATGCGCTTTGCTATCTGATTGAATGCTTCACCGCGACAATCTCCTACCCGGTAGGTGATAACTACGCACTGATCGGTTTGAAAAAGCTCTTTGCCAATATCGAATGTCCAT
>JBPPLV010000011.1:0-144950 GCA_051305815.1 Candidatus Malihini olakiniferum | reverse complement strand
TTCATTAGAAGTGCATTGTTTTAATCTCTTACTAACCGCGTTGTGAGCTGCCTCATATCGTGTCAACGGAGGCGCACTATAGGGATTTCTCATGCCCTGATAAGGGCTAATTTCAATTTTATTTCCGAGTGCGCGTTTTTTCGGTAAATAGCATATCAAACCAGTATAGCTGACTCTATTTTATTCTAATCGCCCCATTTTACCCCGCAGTAATCCTATTTGCCGATGCATAACCGACTCGTGTATCACTAACTCCGGCTTAACACCAACACAGTAGGCTCCTTATCGGGATGTTCTAGACGATATAACAGTGTATCGACCGCCAGTTATCCCAATTCATCTTTAGGCTGATGAATTGTCGTTAAAGGCGGAGACATATAACGCGCTAGCTTTATATCATCATATCCCACTACAGCCATATCCTCAGGAATAGATAATCCCGCCTAATAAAGACGTGATAAACCACAACAGCTATAGCATTTTTACTATAACACATAGCATCAGGTCTTTTTACCAGCGACAGCAGTTTACGCATCGTCTGATATTCGGTTTCAAACTCAAAATCGCCTAACACAACCTATTCATCTAGAACCGGCAACCCTGCATGCTGCATCGCCTGCCGATAATCTAACAATCGGTTATACGCTGTTGTTTTATCTTGTGGACCAGCAATACAGACAATATTACGTAACCGCTTTCTATCAGATGGCTGGCGCAATATACCCCCATCTAGCAGAGAGTTGTCCTTAATAACATCACTGACACCCTCGAACGGCGACCAGTCCATCATGACCAAGGGAATTGATGAATAAAGGTTAATGGTTTCCGAGGAAGGGCGATGACTCTCAGTACACATGATTAATAGACCATCAACCCGTTTTTACATTAAGGTTTCCAGCCTATGATCTAGCCGGTGATGACCACCTTCAGTATTGCATAGGATCAGACTATATCCGCGCTCGTAGCAACTGCGTTCAACACCCCGCACGACTTCAGCATAAAACGGGTTACTACTCAGTTTTTTTCATATTCATAATCCAATTCCTATGCGTGTGAATGAAGGTTATTTACTGTTTTTTATTATCTACCAAAACCGCCAGCAAAATAACGGCTGTCTTGACGATCATTTGGTAGTAAGAAGAAATACCTAACAGGTTCAGTACATTGTTGAGGAACCCAAGAATCAGCACGCTAATTAGCGTGCTGACAATGCGCCCTTTACCACCAACTAAACTCGTTCCGCCCAGAACCACTACTGTAATCGCATCCAGTTCATACCCCGTGCACGCCGTCGGTTGTACTGATGACAAACGCGCAACTTCGATAATCCTAGCCAGTGCAGACAACAATCCGCATAAGGCATAGACGATAATTTTGACTTTATCGACGCTAATGCCCGGCAGACGCGTTGCTGCTTCATTGCCGCCCAGGGCATAGATATACGCCCGAGCCGCGTGTGATGTAGCCTGTACCAGGTAGCAATAAAAACAATAACCATCAACCAGATCGATGTCGGAATTCCGAGAGGACGACCAATACCAAACCAGTAGAAGGCATCGGCTACATCGAAAAAGCCGGTACTAATTGGGCTGCCGTTGGTGTACACTATGGTAACACTGCGCAGCAGTATCATTACCACCAGTGTAGCGATAAATACCTGTACTTTCCCTTTGGTGACAATAATGCCGATTGCCGCACCGAGCGCCAACGCGCCAAATATCTCCAACAGCGCATTCACTTCCATGCCAACAATCGATGCGGTCACCGCCCCGGTCAGCACCAGCAGCGATCCGACTGATAAATCGATACCCGAGTCAGAATAACCAGCGTCATCCCTACCGGCATAATGGCGTTCACTGATTTCTGTTGTAGGATATTGAACAGGTTATTGATGGTGAAAAAAATTGGGGCTCATGGACGAGATCACTGCGATAAGGATCAGCAGAGCAATCAGCGACTTTTGCTTCAACAACCACTCTTTATTGAACCATCGCTTTGCTGTGATAGATTCAAAACTCATGTCTGACTTACTCCTGCTTTATGCTATATGGTTTGCCAACTACCGCCGCCATCAGCACTTCCTAAATTACTTGCTCAATAGAGAATTCACCGCTCAAATGACCATCATGCATTACTAAAATACGGTCGCTTATGCCTAGACTTCCGGCATTTCTGACGACACTAAAATGATGCTGAGACCTTCCTGTTTGAACTGGTTGATTAACTGATAAATCTCTTTCTTCGCCCCAACATCTACAGCACGGGTGGGTTCATCAAGAATCAGCACTTTTGGTAGCGTCATTAGCCGGCGAGTAATCGTCACCTTCTGCTGATTACCACCAGATAATAGTCCAATCGGTTGTGCCATAGAGGGGATTTTTATATTGAACAAACGAATAAAATCGCTGACAGCGGTACGTTCTTCCTCATGTTTGAGCGCACTGAAACCACGACTAAAATAACGCAATGCCGTCAAAGACATGTTTTCTTTTAGAGACATGCCAAGTACCAGCTCATCACGCTTACGGTCTTCGGAGGTATAAACGATGCCGTTCGCTAACCCATCTCGGACTACGCGTTACCACCTCACGACCATCCAACGCCACGTAACCGCGTGCGCGGGGGAGTGCGCCATACAGGATCTTTATCAGTTCGGTACGCCCAGCCCCCCATAAGACCAGAAATCCCCAGAATTTCTCCTTGTCTCAGCGTAAAGCTGACCCCTGCTACACCGGGCCCTGTCAGGTCTTTAACATCCAGAAGAATACCCCTGGCACCTTGTTCAGCCTGGGGTACTATTCTTCCAGTTTGCGCTCCACCATCATTTCAATGAGTTATTCTTCGTGCAGTTGGTTGACCGAACGCTCACCGATAAACTGACCGTCGCGAAGCGCGGTCGCATTATCGCAAATTTCGAAGATCTCTTTTAGATGGTGGGATATATAGACGATGCTGCAACCTTGTGCGGTTAACTTCTTAATGATGGTAAACAACGACGCAGCTTCGTTATCCGTTAGCGCATCGGTAGGCTCATCCATGATGATCACTTTAGATTCAAAGCTCAGCACCTTGGCAATTTCGAGCATTTGCTGGTCGCCAATTGATAACTCCCCAACCAGCCGACGGCTGTTATAGCGCAGATTGAGCTTCTTCAGCAGTTTATCTGCTTCGGCATACATTTTTTTCCAATTGATACGCCCCAATGCTCCGGTGAATTCACGACCGAGAAAAATGTTTTCGGCAATCGTCAGTTGGGCAATAAGATTAAGTTCTTGGTGAATAATGCCGATGCCAGAATATTGTAAGGTTTTTGGTCCGTTAAAGGCAACTTTTTTCCCCGAGAAAGCGAATATGGCCGGCATCCTTACGATAAATACCAGTAAGCACCTTCATTAGGAATGATTTTCCGGCACCATTCTCTCCCACTAGCGCCATGACCTTACCGGGATAGACATTCAGGGCGGCATCAGATAGCGCTTTCACGCCGGGAAAGGTTTTTACTATTTCCTGCAACTGTAATAAAGGTTCCATCTCAACCTCAGAAGGTTACGCCAGCACACAAAATGATATTGACATAAGGCGAGCATTCACTGCTGAGAAAAGCGGCCCTGCTTTGCCCACTTTGTGTCTTGAATGTCTCATGACTGACATACTGCAACGCGATGGTATTTCCCTAGTGTTGTTCAAGCTGTTGAAAATACTTACGCATAGCTTCATGGAGCACCGGGTTCTTCTCGATAATCTCTTGCGCAATCATGACACCTTTCATCTGCATCTCCTACGTAATCACGTTTAGCACCTGTATAAAGATAGGTACATTGTGTGTTAACGCCAGATTGACACGGGTTGTGTTTTCTGGAATGGGTAACCCCGCATCACACACCACCACTTGGTCGGTATGCCTAAGACGGGCAATCACGCTCGAGACTTCGGAATTGAGTAATACGCTTTTTTCATTGTGAACTTCACTTGCCTTAATCTTTATAGCGCAACGTTTCGCTCTACCCAAAAGAGAGATATAAGAAAAACATTGGGTTAGAAAATAGCCATTGATCGCAACGATTCGGAGGTTGATCACAGTCATAAAGAAAAAAATGAAACAAAATTTTTTTATTAAAACGATGTTTCTTTTTTCGTATGATTTATCTCACTTCCTTTAGCGCATATCATCATGCTCACAATTTAAATAATAACGGCACCCTAACTCCTGCCGAAAAATTCTATTTTGTTAACAAGGACATTAACGATGAAAAAGCTCTCTCTTTGGCAGCCATCTGTTGCATGACAGAGCTCGTCGGTCCGGCACACAGTGCCTATCATTTAACCATTGTAAAACAGTATACCGATACTGTTCTGGATAAAACGGCGACCATTGCCACGGCACCCAGCCTTCTCACCTATTGGCCAGCGGTGTTGATCCTCGTACCGGTAAACAGCTTGAGTGGGTTTTTCCTGATGGGCGCACCACGGTACTCTCCAATTTTTCCGCGCAGCAAACTTTATGCACGTATTGGTTGACCTTTCTAACTTGATGGGGATGAGCGTTATCAACAGCGCGCAAAAACCAGCGTGCGTTACTATTTCGCGCTACCAGGATAAAATCGGCCTGCTTATTTGAGGGGCACCGTTTTGTCGATTTGAAAACGCTGCAGCCCGAAGGACCAAGTGAAAAAGAGTTGGTGCATGAGCTGAAAATACCTATCCCTACTACGAACTAATGTTTGCTGCGGATAAGTCGGCTACTGTTCGCTTCATTCTCGCATTCTAGAATGCCCATGTTTATGACTGGCAAATATTGAAAACCAGCCGTCACGGTCAGTACGGTAAGGACATTAGTAAACTGTGGGACAACAGCTTTACCCAGTAACCGCCCTGCTTTGCTACCAAAGGACTTAGTTTCCTGAATGCCGATAACGATTTGATCTACTCAGCTTCTCTACTCTATAAAAACAACAATGAAAGCGGGGCGCTGGTGTGGGCAAAACGGCTTGCTGAGCAATATGTTCTGCCGCGCGATAACAAAACCGGTCTGGGCGTTTACCAATTCACTCAAGCATTAAAACGTGCTGAAACCACAGACAACAGCGATACCAATTCCAAAGACGGTGATCGTGCTCAACGTCAGTTTGGGTCAGAGTTTTTGGACCTGCTGCGCTGGAAGCGCAATATGATGCTGAAAGGCTACACCAGTATACTCTATTCCGAAAACGCGCTGATGCAGTTACAACTAGCTAAAGATTTAGGTAAAGATGGCGACGATATCAAAAGATGGACTCTGAACGGCGTAAAAGCGTTCGCTAAATACGCTTATGACGAAAGCAAAAACACCTTCTACCCAATGCTGGCCGATGGTACTGACCTCTCTAATTACACTTTACCGCCAGATGGTTACTACTGTAAGAAAGGCACGGTGCTGAAAGCCTACTCGGCCAGCAGTGATTTCTTGTTGTCTTACGCCCGTGCTTATACCCTGGAGAAGGATACCGATCTGTAGAAAGTGGCGTGCGGTATCGCTAAGGGATTGGATCTGAGAGATATCGGCTCGGTACCCGGTAAAGGCATCAGCGTCAATGTTAGTACCAAAAAACAGCGACCCGTATGCTATTTTTGCGCTGATCGATCTGTGGCAGGCAACGCAAGATAAAACCTATCTGGCGGTAGCGGAAAAAAGTGGCCGATAAAATCGTTAGCAATAACCTGCACAACGACTTCTTTATGAATTCCGCCAATCGTAATATGCGTCTACCGATAGTATCGATCCTTACGTTCTGCTGGCACTGGAAGCTACGCTGAAAAAACCACAGGCTGTCACCCGTTCCTGAACGTTCTGCCTTTACCGAGGTAGCTTATCGCATGCCGGACGGCAGTGCCCGCGCATTTACCCATGATAATAAACTGTTTGCTCTGAAGGAAGGCGAAACCTTAAAAACGAACGGGAAATAATCACCTAAAAATGACGCCCTCTATCGATAAGGGTGTCATACACTAAATCTCGACCTGAATCCCCAACTCTATCAGCCGGTTTGGCGGTATCTCAAAATGATCGGCAGCACGCAACGCGTTACGACTCAGCATCATAAACACCTTGCCACGTACGCGCAGATACCAGGGCCGTTTTTTCATGGTCAGTGACTCATTGGACATGAAAAATGACGTTTCCATCATTTGGCAAGCCAACCCCTCCTGCCAGCAGCGATGAAACACTTCTTCCACATTGGGCGTTTCACGCCAGCCGTAATTAGCAATCACGCGCCAGAAGGTGGGAGAAAGCTGTTCAACCGTAACGCGCTGCATGTTATGCACATAGGGAACGGCTTCTGTGCGCATGGTCAGCAGCACTACCCTTTCGTGCAACACTTTGTTATGCTTAAGGTTATGCAGTAATGCAAAAGGGATGACGTGCGTAGCACGCGAGAGATAGACCGCAGTACCCGGCACCCGCACTGGCTGGTTTTTCTCAAGTGAGGCAATCATCGCATCCAGTGAATTACCATGTTCATGCAAACGACGCAGTAAACGGAAACGCTCGCTCTTCCAGGTCGTCATAATGGTGAACATGATTAACCCCAGCGCCAGCGGCAACCAGCCTCCGGAAAGTATTTTGACCAAGTTAGCAAGAAATAGAGAAATATCAATCAACAACATAGCTACCAGCAGTAGCCACACCAGGTATCGATGCCAGTGCCAGTTTTTTACCGCCACGGTCGCAGAGAGAACACTGGTAAGAACCATGGTTCCGGCTACCGCAATACCGTAAGCCGCAGCCAAATTACCCGAATCCTCAAAGCTGAAGATAACAATCACCACCGCCATATACAGCAACCAGTTCATCGCCGGAATATAGATTTGCCCAGATTCCATATCAGAAGTGTGAACAATGCGCATCGGCGGCAGATATCCCAAACGCACAGCCTGGCGCGTCAGCGAGAATACGCCGGAAATTACTGCCTGAGAGGCAATGATGGTAGCAAGCGTTGCCAGGATCAGCAGGGGTATCAGCGCCCAGTCAGGTGCTAATAAAAAGAAGGGGTTTTTAATGGCTTCCGGGTTACGCAGCAGCAATGCGCCCTGACCGAAATAGTTGAGCACTAACGATGGCAGTACCACGGTGAACCAGGCTAAACGAATAGGGAATTTACCAAAGTGCCCCATATCCGCGTATAGCGTTTCTACCCCAGTGATCGCCAACACCACAGCCCCCAGAGCAAAGAAGGAGATAAACTTGTATTCGATAAAGAAACGCACGGCATAAATGGGGTTTAATGCCTGGAGCACCTGCGGCGTTTCCATCAAGCTACGAGCACCCAACACCTCCAGTGTTAAAAACCAAATCAACATCACAGGTGCAAACAGCTTACCCACACTGCTGGTGCCATGCTTCTGAATGGCGAACAACAACGTCAAGACAATCACCGACAGCGGCACTATGTAGCTATCCAGCTTAGAAGCAGCAATCTCAACCCCTTTCATCGCAGAAAGCACTGACATTGCAGGAGTGATAACCACTTCACCATAAAAGAATCCACCGCCAATTAGCCCCATAATCACCACAATGGATGTCATGCGATCGCTGGTGTGGCGTCCTGCCAGCGACATCAGGGTCAAGATACCCCCTTCACCGGCGTTATCGGCTCGCATCACATAGGAGAGATACTTGAGCGACACCACCAGTATCAGTAGCCAGAAGATCAGTGAGAGAAAACCAAACACGTAATGTGGCTCTACACCAAACCCAAACTGTCCGGAAAGACATTCCCTTAATGTATAAAGCGGGCTGGTGCCTATATCCCCGTACACCACGCCAATGGCCGCCAATGTAATGGCGGGAAGCGATTGCTTATGCTCTGAGCTCATAACGCCTATCTTCTGTTGTTTTCACTTTGCGACTTCCGCTGTTTTCACTGCGTATAGAGCAACGCGTTTTTCGTAGACCTCACCCGAAAGCGCACAGTATGCATGTATTAATGCAAAAACCTATCCCTTCACCCTGAATCGAAACATCCGGAAATAAAGTGGTTTATTGGTTAATATAGCCAAAGATGGCAATAATCGATGCTTACATAATTAAAAAAATCTGTGATCTACCGTAGATTATTGCATCATCGTTGATGACTTTATCTCTTACCACTTTTTCTAGACGTCGCTGCGCTAACGTGATGATTTTTGCTTACAGGCAACAGTAACAGATCAAGCATCCTGCACATTTTCGATCATATCTGGCATATGGATACCGGGTTAAAATGACGTTTATTGCGCCACGCCTGAAAGAAGCTCTATCGAAATGCCCCGATAGAGATTACAATAATGCAGGTACGGACTCTCTGATCGGTTGCGTCCATACGCCGCACTGAACCTGGCCAATATGTGACAGTTGCAGCAGCAACATCACCAAGCGAGACTGACCGATACCGCCGCCGATGGTTTGCGGCATTTCACCGCGTAACAACGCCTGGTGCCATTCAAGAGCTAGGCGATCAACGTTGCCCGTCAGCGTCAATTGGCGTTTAAGCGCATTAGCATCCACACGAATCCCCATAGAAGAGAGCTCAAAGGCATCGTTCAACGCTGGGTTCCACACAAGAATATCGCCGTTCAGCCCTTTCAAGCCCTGTTCACCCACTGATGACCAGTCATCATAATCCGGTGCACGCACATCGTGACGCTCGCCGTGGGATAATACCCCACCAATGCCGATCAGGAATACGGCACCTAACTCTTTGGCAATAACGCGTTCGCGTCCTTTAGCATCCAGTTCAGGGTAGCACTTGAGCAGCGTATCGCTGTACATAAAATGAATGGTTTCCGGCAGGAAAGGGGTCAGGCTAAACTGACGGCTAACCTCTGCTTCGGTGCTTTTTATTGCCTGATAAATATTCTCAACAGTGGATTTCAAATAGTCGATAGAACGATCGCCATCCCCCATCACGCGTTCCCAATCCCACTGATCCACATATACAGAGTGAATCGGGCTTAAGCGATCTTCATCTGCACGTAACGCTTTCATGTGGGTATAGATCCCTTTCCCAGCACTAAAGTCATATTCACCTAAAGTTTTTCGTTTCCATTTCGCCAGAGAGTGCACCACTTCAAAGGTAGCGTCAGGTAACGCTTTCACATGTACCTGCACTGCTTTCTCGCTGCCGGAGAGGTTATCCTGAGTGCCATCACCCACGCGGCTGAGAATCGGCGACTGAACTTCAATCAGACCCAACTTCTCCTCCAGCTGTGTGGAGAAAAAAGATTTAACAAACGCGATTTGTTGTTGCTTTTCGATATAGCTTTTTTTCATTTACCCATGTCCATCGTCACTGCCTATTATGCAATTAAGCAATAGAATGACGGTTAAAATCAATAATCCAGTAAAGAAACAGGCATCATGATTTTAATTCCTTATTTAACACATGATAAAAATGAGAAAAAGCTAAATATAAGGAAAAATTATGACTGAAATTTGTCAGATCGATAATCTCGATCGCGGCATCCTTCACGCCTTGATGAAAAATGCCCGCGCCCCTTATGCCGAATTGGCCAAGCAGTTTTCGGTGAGCCCCGGCACCATCCACGTTCGCGTCGAAAAAATGAAGCAGGTAGGCATTATTGTCGGCACCCGGGTCGATGTTAGCCCAAAGCAGCTAGGCTATGACGTGTGCTGCTTTATCGGCATCATTTTAAAAAACGCTAAAGATTACCCCTCTACCCTTGAGAAACTGAATAACCTGGAAGAAGTGGTAGAAGCCTACTACACCACTGGGCACTACAGCATTTTCATCAAAGTAATGTGTCGCTCCATCGATGTACTGCAACATGTACTTATCAACAAGATCCAGACCATTGATGAAATTCAGTCGACGGAAACGCTGATCTCATTGCAGAACCCAATCATGCGGACAATCACACCTTGAACGTCAATAGGTATATCCCTATTATACACAGGTAGATAACAGCTCGATCACAGCGCACAATACCGCATCTTTTATTCTGACGGGATCAAGCATGGCAGACATTACGCTTATCAGTGGCAGTACGTTAGGCAGTACGGAGTATGTTGCAGAACACTGGCCGAGTTACTGGAACAGCAAGGCTTTTCCACTGATGTTCAGCATGGACCGCAACTGGACGATCTCCCGCAAAGCGGATTATGGCTACTGGTGACGTCAACTCACGGTGCCGGTGAATTACCGGACAACCCGCAACCGTTGTTTAAATAGATTAGCGATCGGCAACCGGATCTTTCACAGGTCAGCTATGGCGGGATCGGCAGTAAGGAATATGACACCTTCTGCGGTGCGATAGTTACTGTGGATCGTATTCTTGCGGATCGCAAAGCAAAAGGATTGGCGAGATGCTGCAGATTGACATTACTGAACACGATATTCCTGAGGATCCTGATGAAGTTTGGCTGGCTCCATGGGTAAAATTACTCAATTAAGCGGTTTATTTAATCAATTAATTGTGTATAACTTTATGTATATCCGGGTGAAAACCGGTAGTTATCCCAATAACAACCGTTTTTCATTTTTTATCTTGTGAATAACCCTCTATTTTTATCACAGCCTATACGGAATGGGATCACCGATCATTCACAGCAAACAATCATCAACAATCTATTGATATTAATCTGTAAAAAGTACTTATCCACAAGCAGAGAGGATCCTAATAGAAGATCTAATAAGAAGATCTCTATATAAAAAGATCTTTCTTTAACTAACGAAGATCCAACAGACTTGGTCTTTTACGTAAACTTGAGTAAAATCCCCGCTGCTAAGGCAGGCAATGATCCTAGGCACACATCGTTAGCTCGACTATTCTCGTTAACACCACGCGAGGTGCAGTCCCATGTTTTATCCAGATCCTTTTGACGTCATCGTGATCGGCGGAGGTCATGCCGGCACAGAAGCCGCTATGGCAGCGGCGCGCATGGGGCTTCAAACCCTGTTATTGACTCACAATATCGATACGCTGGGACAAATGTCCTGCAATCCGGCCATTGGCGGGATCGGAAAGGGACATCTGGTTAAAGAGATCGATGCCATGGGGGGCTTGATGGCTCGTGCAGTCGATCGTGGAGGTATCCAGTTTAGAATACTAAACAACAGCAAAGGTCCCGCCGTTCGCGCTACGCGTGCACAGGTAGATCGTGTGCTTTATCGCCAAGCGGTACGCACGGCGCTAGAGAATCAGCCAAACCTGACGATCTTCCAGCAGGCGGTTGATGATCTTATCGTTGAGAACGATCGTATTGTCGGTACTGTGACCCAAATGGGGCTGAAGTTCCGCGCTAAAACCGTCGTGCTAACTGTGGGGACTTTCCTTGACGGTAAAATTCACATTGGTCTGGACAACTACAGTGGCGGACGTGCTGGCGATCTACCATCAATCTCGCTATCGCGCAGACTGCGTGAGCTGCCATTACGTATCAGCCGCCTTAAAACAGGTACGCCACCGCGTATTGATGCGCGCACAATTAATTTCAGCGTACTGGCGCAACAGCATGGTGATAACCCAATACCCGTGTTCTCGTTCCTGGGGAACGCCAGCGAGCACCCGGAGCAAATGCCGTGTTACATCACTCATACCAATGAGAAAACCCATGAGGTGATCCGCAATAACCTGGATCGCAGCCCTATGTATGCCGGAGTGATCGAGGGGATTGGTCCGCGCTACTGCCTGTCGATCGAAGACAAGGTAATGCGTTTTGCCGATCGCAATGCGCATCAGATTTTCCTTGAACCAGAAGGGCTAACCAGTAACGAGATTTATCCAAACAGCATTTCTACCAGCCTGCCCTTCGATGTTCAGTGGCAAATTGTCCGTTCCATGCAGGGAATGGAAAATGCCAAGATCGTGCGTCCAGGTTATGCCATCGAATACGATTTCTTCGATCCGCGCGATCTTAAATCCACGCTGGAGAACAAATTTATTCAAGGTTTGTTTTTTGCCGGGCAGATTAACGGTACGACTGGTTACGAAGAAGCTGCAGCCCAAGGCATGTTGGCCGGTTTGAATGCGGCACGCATGGCATTCGATCAGGAAGGTTGGTTCCCGCGTCGCGATCAGGCTTATCTGGGCGTACTGGTGGATGATTTATGTACGCTCGGTACCAAAGAACCTTACCGCATGTTCACTTCACGCGCTGAATATCGCCTGATGTTGCGTGAAGACAACGCCGATCTGCGTTTGACTGAAATTGGCCGTGAGCTTGGCATGGTGGACGATTACCGCTGGGCACGCTTCAACGAGAAACTGGAACATATCGAGCAAGAACGTCAACGCTTACGTGAACTTCGTGTTCATCCTCACGGTGAGCAGCGTGACGCCGTAAATGCATTGCTAAAAACGCCTCTGTCGCGTGAAGCGACTGGTGAGGAACTCCTGCGTCGCCCTGAGATGGATTACGCCACCCTGACCGCTTTACCGATGTTCTCGCCCGCACTATCGGATGTTCAGGCAGTAGAGCAGGTTGAAATTCAGGTTAAGTACGAAGGATATATTGCGCGTCAGCAAGATGAGATTGAAAAACGGCTTCGCAATGAAGGTACTGTTCTGCCTGCCGATCTGGATTATCGCCAGGTTGGCGGGCTTTCAAACGAAGTGATCGCCAAGCTCAACGAGCATAAACCGCAATCTATCGGACAAGCTTCGCGTATTTCAGGAATTACCCCGGCTGCCATCTCAATTTTACTGGTTTGGCTGAAAAAACAAGGGCTTCTTCGCCGCAGCGCCTGATAACACCGTATCGCGAGGATAACGTACAACGGTAAGTCATTTTGTGGCTGTTCTTCCTGACAGTCACATTTCATCAGATATGGCAGGATAAGCGCGTGAAAGACAAACTAGATGCTCTATTGCAGAAAGCTGACATCTCAGTAAGTACACAACAGAAAAATTTGCTACTAATCTCACGTTAGTGCGCGACTCGCAGGAGATGCTGATACGCCATATCATGGATAGCATTGTGGTTGAGCTCTATTGCAAGGCGAGCGGTTTATCGATGTAGGGACTGTGGACCGGGATTGCCGGGTATTCCACTAGCTATCGTGTGCTCGTCTGCGTCGTTTACATTGTGGATAGTCTGGGAAAACGCGTATGTTTTCTGCGTCAGGTTCAGCATGAGCTCAAGCTGGATAATATCTTTCCAGTTCAGTCTCGGGTGGAGGAATTCACCGCTAAGCCGCTTTTCGATGGGGTTATTATCCGAGCCTTTGCCTCTGTGCTCGATATGCTTGAGTGGTATAAGCATTTTCCTACACCCGTGACTGGACACTTTTATGCCCTGAAGGAGGGATAGCGCCGGAAGAGGAATTAACGGCGTTACCTTCTTCGATAGAGGTAGAGCGTGTTGTATATTTATCGGTACCTAAACTGGAAAGTGAACGTCATTTGGTAGTTCTTAAACCAAACTGATGTTAAGTTTTATCAAATAAATTATAACTAATTGTATCAGAAAGACTATTTATATCTAATGGGTATTTTTGTGGAAAAATGGGTACCTATCATCATTTTTATAATCTATAGTGGCATTGCGCAAAATTTGTTTTCATTTGAATAGTAACTCAAGAAATTAATCGTTACTGTGGATATAGGATGACAAATCCACATGTTAAAGACATAAGAAAATAATGTTAATGATGTCAATGCTCGGTTTGTTAAATTTTTTTATGACGTTTTAAAAAAAGCTATGATTTAACTCTTTGAATTTAATTAATATTAATAGCTATTTTTGCTAAAGAATTAAAAAATTCCGATCTGATATAAAGCATACATGTCATTTTTATGTGATTGATGTCACATGTTATCACGTAATCGCAAGGCTTATACGGGCTACAGCCGCCGCCTAGATTGTTAGTAACAATAAAGCTTGAGAAAAATATTTAAATTATTGTTCACCTTTTTGCTACTTATCGATTGAATTCGCATGCGTGAACCGTATAATTTGCTCGTTTTTTGCCGCTTGACTCGATGGAATAAAAGCGGTTTTATACTTCAGTCAGCATCTGGAAAAAAACAAAAAGCAAAATGCATGTCTGTCTTCCTTTACAGAGAGAAAACAGCCTTTTTGGGGCTTATGTTGCAGGCGGCTACGTTCGTGTTAATCAATGCTGTTTTTTGTCTGCGCAGCCACACGCCAGCCCTCTCTCTTTAGAGAGGGCTGGCGTGTGGCTGCCGAATGTACTTTTTTGTGCTGTTTGCATTGTGTAACCAGGCGGGCAAACCATATCGAAGGTCGCTTTGCCTGGTCGTTTGCTGTTGGCGAAGCGTTAAAAGTATTTATTACCATAGCGTTGCTGGTGGTAGCGTTAGGTCTGTTCAAGGCAGCGTTTGTTCCCCTTAGCCTGACGTATCTGGCGGTGCTAATAATGCAGATAGTGGCGCAGTCATCTTTAACCGTAAGATTCGTTAATCGTTACCGTATTAACAACAACAGGGTAAGGAACATCATGTCTGCATCTACTCCACAAGAGTATATCGGTCATCACCTAAAACATTTACAGATAGGTTCGGGGTTCTGGTCGATTAACGTCGATTCTATGTTTTTCTCAATCGCACTTGGGATTCTGTTTCTGGTTATTTTCCGCAAGGTTGTAAAAAACGCTACCAGCGGTGTGCCCGGTAAACTGCAAACCTTTGTGGAGATGATCATTGGTTTTGTTGATGGCAATGTTCGTGACATGTGCCATGGAAAAAGCAAACTTATCGCCCCTCTGGCGCTGACTATTTTTGTTTGGGTGTTCCTAATGAACGCCATGGACCTATTGCCGATCGATCTTCTGCCCTTTATCGGTGAGCATTGGATTGGATTGCCTTACCTGCGCGTAGTACCGACGGCAGATATTAACATCACACTTTCCATGGCGCTGGGCGTGTTTATCCTGGTGCTGTTCTACAGCAGCAAAATGAAAGGTGTTGGCGGTTTTGTTAAAGATCTGGCCATGCAACCTTTCAACCATCCGGTATTTATTCCCATTAACCTGATTCTTGAAGGTATCAGCCTGCTGTCCAAACCGGTTTCACTCGGCTTGCGACTATTTGGCAGCATGTATGCTGGTGAGTTGATCTTCATCCTGATTGCCGGTTTGCTGCCGTGGTGGTCGCAATGGTTATTGAATGTGCCTTGGGCGATATTCCACATCCTGATCATTACGCTTCAGGCCTTTATTTTCATGGTTCTGACGGTTGTTTATCTCTCGATGGCATCTGAAGAGCATTGATTTTTCTTTCAACAAAATAACGTTCTAACTGAAACAAACTGGAGACTCTGTCATGGAAAATCTGAGTGTAGATCTGCTGTACATGGCTGCCGCGTTGATGATGGGTCTGGCGGCGATAGGTGCTGCGATCGGTATCGGCATTCTAGGTGGTAAATTCTTGGAAGGCGCAGCTCGCCAGCCTGAACTGATTCCTCTGCTGCGTACACAGTTCTTTATCGTTATGGGTCTGGTTGACGCCATCCCGATGATTACTGTTGGTCTGGGCCTGTATGTGATGTTTGTGGTCGCCTGACCCGATAACGCCGGTTAGGTATTTAACATCAATAATTTAACTTAAAAGAGGCATTGTGCTGTGAATATTAATTCAACAATCTTCGGCCAAGCCATTGCGTTCGTCCTGTTTGTCTGGTTTTGTGTGAAGTTTGTATGGCCGCCTCTAATGGCTGCCATCGAAAAACGCCAGAAAGAGATTGCTGACGGTTTGGCTTCTGCAGAACGTGCTAAAAAAGATTTGAACTTAGCGCAGGCCAATGCCACCGATCAGCTGAAAAAAGCCAAAGCGGAAGCTCAGGTGATCCTAGAGCAAGCCAATAAACGCCGTGCTAAAATCCTGGATGAGGCTAAAGCGGAAGCAGAAGCAGAACGTAACAAAATCGTGGCGCAGGCGCAGACTGAAATTGAAGCCGAACGTAAACGTGCTCGTGAAGAATTACGTGAACAGGTTGCCATGCTGGCTATTGCAGGTGCCGAGAAGATTATTGAACGTTCCGTGGATGAAGCTGCTAACAGCGACATCGTTGATAAACTGGTCGCTGAACTGTAAGGAAGGAGGGGGCTATGTCTGAATTTGTCACAGTAGCTCGCCCCTACGCCAAAGCAGCTTTTGACTTTGCGGTTGAACATCAAGCCATTGAACGCTGGCAGAACATGCTGGCGTTTGCCGCTGAGGTCACATGCAATGAACAGGTTTCCGCTCTGCTGTCTGGTGTTATGGCACCGAATCTGCTAGCGAGCACTTTCATTGACGTTTGTGGCGATCAGTTGGATGAGCCCGGCCAGAACCTGATCAGGGTGATGGCAGAAAACGGGCGTCTACTGGTGCTTCCTGAGGTTCTGGGACAGTTTGCTCAACTCCGCGCCGCGCAGGAATCGACGGTTGACGTCGAAGTCACCTCCATAAGCGCATTGAGCGAACTGCAGCTGGAGAAGATTACTTCCGCCATGGAAAAACTCCTGTTACGCAAAGTGAAGCTGAATTGCAAAATTGATAAGTCTGTTCTCGCAGGCGTGTTAATCCGCGCAGGCGACATGGTGATAGATGGCAGCATCCGCGGTCGTCTGGAACGCCTCGCAGACGTCTTGCGGTCTTAAGGGGACTGGAGCATGCAACTGAATTCCACCGAAATCAGCGAACTGATCAAGCAGCGCATTGCTCAGTTCAATGTGGTGAGCGAAGCTCACAATGAAGGTACTATTGTTTCCGTCACTGACGGGATCATTCGCATACACGGCCTGGCCGATGTTATGCAGGGGGAGATGATCTCCCTGCCCGGCAAACGTTACGCTATCGCCCTAAACCTGGAGCGTGACTCCATAGGAGCGGTGGTGATGGGTTCGTACGCTAACCTTACCGAAGGCAAGAAGGCTAAATGTACTGGCCGTATTCTGGAAGTGCCAGTTGGTCGCGGTCTGTTGGGCCGTGTGGTGAACACTTTGGGTGCACCTATCGACGGCAAAGGCCCGGTTGAGAACGATGGGTTCTCTCCGGTAGAAGCTATCGCACCGGGCGTTATCGAACGTCAATCTGTTGATCAACCGGTACAAACGGGCTACAAATCCGTTGACGCCATGATCCCGATTGGTCGTGGTCAGCGTGAATTGATTATCGGCGACCGTCAGACGGGTAAAACCGCACTAGCAATTGATGCCATTATCAACCAGCGTGATTCTGGCATTAAATGCGTGTACGTAGCTATTGGCCAGAAAGCCTCCACTATCTCCAGCGTGGTTCGTAAACTGGGAGAGCACGGCGCGTTGGACAACACCATCGTTGTTGTAGCAACCGCGTCTGAATCTGCTGCACTACAATATCTGGCACCGTATGCTGGTTGTGTAATGGGGGAATACTTCCGTGACCGTGGTGAAGATGCACTGATTATTTACGATGACTTGTCCAAACAAGCTGTTGCTTATCGTCAAATTTCCTTGCTGCTCCGTCGTCCGCCAGGTCGTGAAGCTTACCCTGGTGACGTTTTCTATCTTCACTCACGTCTGCTGGAGCGCGCGGCACGCGTTAACGCCGATTACATAGAAGCGTTTACCAAGGGTGAAGTAAAAGGGAAAACTGGTTCATTGACGGCGCTGCCGATCATCGAAACTCAGGCGGGTGACGTTTCCGCGTTCGTTCCGACCAATGTAATCTCGATTACCGATGGTCAGATCTTCCTGGAATCAAACCTGTTCAACGCCGGTATTCATCCTGCTGTGAATCCGGGTATCTCCGTATCCCGCGTGGGAGGTGCAGCGCAGACTAAGATCATAAAAAAACTGTCAGGTGGTATTCGTACCGCATTGGCACAGTATCGTGAACTGGCTGCGTTCTCCCAATTTGCTTCGGATCTGGATGATGTAACGCGTAAGCAGCTGAATCATGGTCAGAAAGTAACTGAACTACTGAAACAGAAACAGTATTCACCAATGTCCGTTGCGCAGCAGTCTCTGGTGCTCTTCACTGCTGAATGTGGCTATCTGGCTGATGTAGAACTAGCGAAAGTAGGCAGCTTCGAAGCGGCGCTGTTGGCGTATGCCGATCGTGAGCACAGCGATCTTCTGCAAGAAATTAACCAGACTGGTGCTTATAACGATGAGATCGAGGGTAAGCTCAAAACTATCCTTGATACCTTTAAGACAACTCAGTCCTGGTAACACCCGTTGGCCTGCCTGATGGCAAGCCTTAAATTATTGAGGAGATGCAAAGATGGCCGGCGCAAAAGAGATACGTAGTAAGATCGCAAGCATCCAAAACACGCAGAAGATCACCAAAGCGATGGAAATTGTCGCCGCTTCAAAAATGCGTAAATCACAGGATCGCATGGCGGCCAGCCGTCCTTATGCAGAGACCATCCGCACGGTGATTGGTCACCTAGCGTTAGGGAATCTGGAATATAAACATCCGTACCTGGAAGAGCGTGACGTTAAGCGCGTTGGGTATTTGGTAGTGTCTACTGACCGTGGACTATGTGGCGGTTTGAACATTAACCTGTTCAAAAAACTGCTGGCAGACATGAAGGCCTGGAGCTATAAAGGCATACAGAGCGATATGGCGATGATCGGTTCTAAAGGCGTTTCATTCTTCGGTTCTGTGGGCGGTAACGTTGTTGCTCAGGTTACCGGCATAGGAGACAGCCTTAGCCTGTCCCAACTGATCGGGACGGTAAAAGTGATGCTGCAAGCCTATGACGAAGATCGTCTGGACAAGCTATACATCGTGAGTAACAAGTTCATCAATATCATGTCTCAGGAACCTCAAGTGGTTCAGCTTCTGCCTCTGCCGCCAGCGGAAGATGGCGAACTGAAGAAGAAATCCTGGGATTACCTATATGAACCCGATCCTAAGTCGCTGCTAGATACCCTGTTGCGCCGCTATGTGGAGTCTCAGGTTTATCAGGGCGTCGTAGAAAACCTAGCCAGTGAACAGGCCGCTCGTATGGTTGCGATGAAAGCCGCAACCGATAACGGCGGTAGCCTGATCAAAGATCTGCAGTTGGTTTACAACAAGGCTCGTCAGGCCAGCATCACGCAGGAACTCACCGAGATCGTATCAGGAGCCTCCGCGTTTTAAACCAGGTTTACGAATTACGTATTGTCGAATTACGTAGAGGATTCAAGATGATAACTGGAAAGATCATCCAGGTAATTAGCGCCGTGGTCGACGTCGAGTTCCCGCAAGATGCCGTGCCTAATGTGTACGATGCGCTTGAGGTTAAAAACGGTGCTAAAAAACTGGTGCTGGAAACGCAGCACCAGCTGGGCGGTGGCGTTGTTCGTTGTATTGCAATGGGTTCTTCCGACGGTTTGCGCCGTGGATTGAAAGTGAACAGCCTGGGCCACCCGATAGAAGTTCCGGTAGGTAAAGCTACGCTGGGTCGTATCATGAACGTACTGGGTGAGCCAGTCGACATGAAAGGCGAGATTGGCGAAGAAGAGCGCTGGGCAATTCACCGTCAGGCACCGAGCTATGAAGAGCTCTCCAACTCTCAGGAACTGCTGGAGACGGGTATCAAGGTTATCGACTTGATGTGTCCGTTCGCTAAGGGCGGTAAAGTTGGTCTGTTTGGTGGTGCCGGTGTAGGTAAAACAGTAAACATGATGGAGCTCATTCGTAACATCGCGATCGAGCACTCTGGTTACTCTGTATTCGCCGGTGTAGGGGAACGTACCCGTGAAGGTAACGACTTCTACCATGAAATGACCGACTCCAACGTTATCGATAAAGTATCACTTGTATATGGTCAGATGAACGAGCCGCCAGGTAACCGTCTGCGTGTGGCTCTGACCGGCCTGACCATGGCGGAAAAATTCCGTGATGAAGGCCGTGACGTACTGTTGTTCGTCGATAACATATACCGTTATACCTTGGCCGGTACGGAAGTATCCGCACTTCTGGGCCGTATGCCTTCTGCGGTAGGTTATCAGCCGACGCTGGCGGAAGAGATGGGCGTACTGCAAGAACGTATCACCTCGACCAAGACCGGGTCTGTCACGTCTGTGCAGGCCGTATACGTACCTGCCGATGACTTGACTGACCCGTCACCTGCTACCACCTTCGCCCACTTAGATGCAACCGTGGTTTTGAGCCGTCAAAACGCTTCTCTGGGTATCTACCCGGCCGTTGACCCGCTGGATTCCACCAGCCGTCAATTGGATCCGCTGGTGATTGGTCAGGAACACTATGACGTAGCGCGTGGCGTGCAGTCTATTCTACAACGTTATCAGGAACTGAAGGATATCATCGCGATTCTAGGTATGGACGAGCTGTCTGAAGAAGATAAACTGGTTGTTGCCCGTGCACGTAAAGTCCAGCGCTTCCTATCGCAGCCGTTTTTCGTGGCAGAAGTATTTACTGGTTCTCCGGGTAAATATGTGTCACTGAAAGACAATATCCGCGGCTTTAAAGGCATTATGGGCGGTGAATACGACCATCTGCCGGAGCAGGCGTTCTACATGGTTGGCTCCATTGACGAAGCAGTGGAAAAAGCCAAGAAACTGTAACGCCTGTTAGGAGGGTGATATGGCTGCAATGACTTACCATCTGAATGTCGTTAGCGCAGAACAGGAAATGTTTTCCGGTCTGGTGCAGAAGATCCAGGTGACGGGGAGCGAGGGCGAACTGGGTATTTACCCGGGCCATGCCCCTCTGCTCACTGTCATTAAACCTGGTATGGTGCGTATCGTTAAGCAACACGGTGAAGAAGAGTATATCTATCTATCCGGCGGTGCCATTGAGGTGCAACCGAACTCCGTGACTGTGCTGTCCGATACCGCCATCCGTGGGCAGGATCTTGATGAAGTGCGCGCGCTGGAATCGAAGCGTAGCGCGGAAGCGCATATTCGCAATTCTCATGGCGATTTGGATTTCGCACAGGCATCTGCTGAATTGTCGAAAGCAATTGCGAAGCTACGTGTTATTAAGTTGACCAAAAAGGCAATTTAATGCGTAGTAAATACTGATGAAAAGCCGGTCTATTTGACCGGATTTTTTTATAGGTAAAATAGTGTTTTTATTAAATTTATTTCTTTTACTCCCGAGTTGGGAGGTGGGTGTGTATTCATCTATCGCTGATTGATAAATATATTATTAATTTTCTTCGAGAGGGATGGTATATGATTAACCCCGTTGGGTTATCTGCACTAGCAGTAAAATTCTTTACTCAATATAATGAGAATGTTTGCAATGCTTATGTTTGTGAGTTGAATGGAAATTCATATTCCAAATGATGCTCAAAGAGCATTTATAAAAATGGTTGTTGAACATTATGAAAAATCAGAAAGTAGAGTGAGTCGTGATGAAATTGCTGTGAAAATAAAAGAATATGAGGTTGATGGAGATAAATATATTCAAAAAATTAAATAAAATATTTGAACTCAATGATGAAATAAAATAGATATAAAGAATGTAAAGGGTTTACTAACGGTAAGGTTAATGATGCTTTATATTTTCATTACTCAATCAGTCTTTGTGGCAATTTATAGAGCCGTACTTCTGTACGAAACCGGTAAAACAATCAAGTTCCTGCCTATAACAGAGGTTATCTTCAATTCGGTTAGTTGATAAATGATGCTAATTTTTATATAAACCGGCATTATGTTATTGTACGCTAATATTACGTTGGGGTTATTCCCCTTGGGTTTTTATTACTTCTTCTTGAGAAAATCCTCCAGGAAAAAATTACCTTTCGCATCGCGCGTGAAGGTTTCCGGCATTGTGACGGAAACAAAGTTCTTCACCGTGATCTCTTTTGCCTGGGCGTTAACAGAGCGACTGTCTTTGATAAAGAAGTTTCTGTTGTCCACATTAACCACTATGGCGTCGTCGTACTTGTCTTATTTGGTTTTCAGGGAAACGTGTTTTTAAACACGCCTTGTTTTTTCGGGTTAGAGTACGGGCTTGGGCGGAAAATAAAGTTGAAGCGTTGGTTATCCAGCGCCGTGTTATTTTCTACCACCAATACACCGGGGTTAAAGTTATCAGTAAAGCCATCCAACTTTTGCCAACAGCGATGCTTTTTTCACCTTGTGCGCCACGGGTTGCTCTTCACCACCCATTTTGAAGCCGTTGCTGGTGTTTATTCATGGCAATTGAATTCTCGATCACCACAACGCCGTTAGCGTCGTCTTCAATCTTGTTAAACAGGTCGAAACCATCATCAATGTTGTTATGAGAGAAAGCGCCACGAATTACTTTACCTTCACCTACACGCATTTTGATCGCAAAGCCGTCGGCGTTGATTTTGCCTGTGTCCTGGTTACTGTGTGATTCTGAGTTCAGAATCAGGTTATGGCTGGCCTACAGCGGACGGCCTACATCACCCGGAAGAGGAAACCTGAATACCAGTATCGTCGCAATGGTGTGCTAGAACCTGTTCGATGGTGTTGTAGCTGCCTTTGATACGGAAAGGCTTCTCAGTGATTTCGATGCCTTTCATATGCCAGTAGTTGGCGTTCAACTGCAGCCCGTAAATCACTGCTTCTTTATCCTGAGCGAACAGCTTTTGCGGTGCTTTCTAGCTACCGCTTGCGCTGACGGGAATGGAAAAATCACTGTAATCGCCGTCTGCTAGCCATTAAGGTTGCTCCTGTTGAGAATACGCTAATTACGGTTGTGAAATCTAATGGGGCATTTTTGCTACCATCTTTACTTACCTGACCTTGTGCAGAGACGTAGACGTTCTTAGCATCAGCCAGTTTAACTTTCTCTACGCTAAGCGCGGCTTCTTTCGCTATTTTATCATCACCTACTGTTGGTAGATAAACGATTTTTAAATCATTTCCTGTACTCAGTTTGGCTGGAACGCTCAGCGTCACACCCGCTTTAACGGTATGTGCACCGCCCAGAGCGCTTTATCACCTTGGGTGATCGTGACCGTACCGGCGTAGTTAGCGCGTACCTGCACTTCATAGTTGTCACTTACACTCTTGATGGAGGATGTTACCTGTAATACCGGAGCAAAAGCGGCAAATTTGAATTCTAGCGAGGCCTTGGTTTGTGCAGGAGCGTTGTTAATTGGGCGTCACTGACGGTTCTCTTGGCGTTACGCGAAGCAAAGAAGCTACATAAAGAAGCCTACATGGTAATGATTTTTATCCAGCTTAGTGACCAGATTTGCGCCTTTCACTTCTTTGGTTACCTAGTTATCGCTGTCTTTTGGCGCATAGGAAGTTACAAAACTATCATTGGTATGTTCCACCTTATACGGAAAGAAAGAGTCTGTTCCAAATTAATTTTTTCCTGAATATTGGTTTTGGTGATCTTGGCACCCGCATTGCCCCACATCTGCATCAGGCCGTTACGAACGATAGCCTGCAACCGGACCTCTGTATGGGATTTTTTATCCTGCGTCATGATGGCATTCATCATCATGTTGGAGGCGGCGGGGAACTCCTTATAGCTTTCCTTCAACGGGTTTTGATGGAGTACTGCGATATCGCCACTAGAATTCCGTCCCCTTCTTGTGCAGCCGGTTTAGCACCATTTTCCTGGCCAAACTGATCGACTGTCACGGTCGCTTGCAAGATGCAGTTCACATTGGCAGGTAACGTGGTGTAGAAGAAGGTTAAACCATCGTGCATGTTGGCGATTTTACCGCTGCGACTTTCGATGGTGATCGGCGCTGAGAGGTCTGCTTTATCCTCAACAGTCAGCTTTTTGCCGTTGATGGTGACATCGTGAATGCCAATCTTTTCCGGCAGAACGTTGGAGGAGAAGTTAACGTCAGTTAAATGGCCGAAGGCGATGCTATGCATACCGGCGGGTTGTTCAGTTGCGTGTGCTGTAAAGCTAAGGAACAGAAAGGACGGTGCTAGGGCTACCGTGGCAAGCCGTAAAGCACTGAGTTTCATTATATCCCCTTGGGTATTGATTATTGAGTTGTAGGACTATAATGACAAAAATGAAACGCTGTTTCTTTTTTTATCACAAATAGAAATATATAGAACAAAAGTCTGTTTTTTCTGAAATCTGAATTCAATGTCCGTTACTGTATTATTTTCGTCATACTGCAAGTTGCATGTGCGTTAGCTACACTCGTTATTCTAGGATAGACCTCACCTCTTACGAGGCCGACACAAGCGGCGTTTAAATCTGCTTCAGACAAATTTACCCCTCATTTGCCGCCTTTCTGCAACTCAAATTATTTAGGGTATATAGCCACTTTTCGGAAAAAATGAATAAAAAGCAGCGAGACGGTATTTTTCGTTGAAAAATATGTAGTAATCCGCATCGATAACGGGTTTACTTTCATTCAATTGAATCCGTGGGTTTATCAATTCGTTTTATCAGGGTGGTGCATGTCTAACAGTGTCATGAGCGCGGTTATTCTTGCCGCTGGCAAAGGAACACGTATGTATTCCGATCTTCCAAAAGTGCTTCATCCTCTCGCTGGTAAACCGATGGTTCAGTATGTGATTGATACAGCAATGGAAACTGGTGCTAAACAGGTGCATTTGGTCTACGGACACGGTGGCGGTTTACTGAAAGACAGGTTAACTCATCCAGATTTGAATTGGGTACTGCAGGCGGAGCAGCTTGGTACCGGGCACGCTATGCAGCAGGCAGCACCATTTTTTGCTGATTACGAAGATATTCTGATGCTTTACGGTGATGTTCCTTTGATATCACCCGCCACGCTGGCACGTTTGTTGGCGGCTAAGCCACGGGGTGGTATTGCGCTTCTGACAGTGAAACTGGACGATCCAACCGGTTATGGCAGAATTGTGCGCGATGAGAAGGAATCTGTTGTCAGTATTGTCGAACATAAAGATGCAACAGAACAGCAGCGCCAGATTAATGAAATTAACACCGGTGTTCTGGCTGCAAACGGCCAGGATCTGAAACGCTGGCTAAGCCAGTTAAACAATAATAACGCACAAGGCGAGTATTACATCACGGACATTATCGCCATGGCTGCATCGGAAGGTCGTCGTGTTAAAGCGGTGCATCCCGATAACCTGAGCGAAGTGGAAGGGGTTAATAATCGCTTGCAACTGGCGACGCTGGAGCGAGTGTTCCAGCGGGAACAGGCTAATAAGCTGCTGCTGGCGGGTGTCATGTTATTCGATCCAACGCGTTTTGATCTGCGTGGGACATTAACACATGGACGTGATGTTAGTATTGATGCAAATGTTATTCTTGAATGTCAGGTTACTTTGGGGAATCGGGTTGAGATTGGTGCGGGCTGTGTCATCAAAGACAGCGTTATTGGTGATGGATGTATCCTCAGTCCCTATACCGTATTAGAAAATGCAGTTCTGGAAGCTGACTGCTCAGTGGGACCGTTCGCGCGCTTGCGGCCAGGGGCTGAGCTGGCGCAGGGCGCGCATGTTGGTAATTTTGTCGAGATGAAAAAGGCACGTTTGGGTAAGTATTCCAAGGCGGGGCATTTAACCTATCTTGGCGATGCGGAAATCGGCGATGATGTGAATATTGGCGCCGGTACCATCACTTGTAACTATGACGGTACCAACAAGCACAAAACCGTGATCGGCGATCGGGTTTTTGTCGGTTCAGGCAGTCAACTGGTTTCCCCTTTGACAGTCGCCAGTGGCGCAACTATTGGCGCCGGTACCACGGTAACGCGTGATGTGAAAGAGAATGTATTGGTGATAAGTCGCGTGAAACAGCGCCACATTTCAGGTTGGGAACGGCCTGTTGAGAAAAAATAACTGTTATCGCCTCCCGGCTCGTGGAAGCGGTTTTACTCAGTGTTTTACGCTAAATCACTACGCAAAACATAATAATCCCCAACTCTCTACAATGCTCAGAAACGCCGGAAAAACCGGCAAGATCAGGTCAAAAAAGGTCGCAAGTGACACAATGTGTCACGCGTATAGGAATACACATCTATGTGTGGAATTGTAGGCGCAGTTGCGCAACGCGATATTTCTGAAATTCTGTTAGAAGGGCTTCGCCGCCTTGAGTACCGTGGTTATGACTCTGCGGGGCTAGCAGTGGTTGACGGCGAGGGTCATGTTGCCCACGTTCGTCGTCTGGGTAAAGTGCAGATGTTGGCGCAAGCAATGGAAGAACATCCATTGGCGGGCGGTACGGGCATCGCCCATACCCGCTGGGCAACGCACGGTGAGCCTTCAGAAGAGAATGCTCATCCCCACGTTTCCGGCCCTATCATTATTGTTCATAACGGCATAATCGAAAATCATGAACCGCTGCGTGAAACGTTGATCGAGCGCGGCTACCGTTTTGTCTCTGAAACCGATACTGAAGTGGTCGCTCACTTGGTACATTGGGAGCAGCAACAAACTCGCGGTGCGCTGGTTGACGTGGTAAAACGCGTGATCCATCAGCTCCGTGGTGCTTACGGGATGGTTATGATGGACAGTTGCGATCCGAGTGTGTTAGTGGCCGCTCGTTCCGGTAGCCCGCTGGTGATTGGCCGTGGAGTGGGGGAAAACTTCCTCGCTTCTGACCAACTGGCCCTGTTGCCGGTGACTCGTCGCTTTATATTCTTGGAAGAAGGAGATGTGGCTGAGGTGACGCGCCGTACCGTGCGTGTTTTCAACCGCGCAGACAATTTAGTTGAACGTGAAGAAATTGAATCTAAAGTCAATTACGATGCGGGTGACAAAGGCGCTTACCGCCATTACATGCAGAAAGAAATTTACGAACAGCCAATGGCTATCAAAAACACCCTGGAAGGGCGTTTTAGCCACGGTGAAGTGAACCTGTCTGAGCTGGGTCCTAAGGCGGACAAACTGCTGGCCAAGGTGCAGCATATTCAGATTATTGCCTGCGGTACTTCTTATAACTCGGGCATGGTTTCTCGTTACTGGTTTGAAGCATTGGCAGGTGTGCCTTGTGATGTGGAAATCGCGTCGGAATTCCGTTATCGCAAACCAGCGGTTCGCGCCAATAGCCTGATGATCACCCTCTCCCAGTCCGGAGAGACAGCAGATACGCTGGCAGCGCTGCGCTTATCCAAAGAGTTGGGTTATCTGGGATGTCTGGCAATTTGTAATGTGGCGGGATCTTCTCTGGTACGTGAGTCTGATTTGGTACTGATGACCAAAGCCGGTACGGAAATTGGTGTAGCGTCCACTAAGGCGTTTACCACCCAGTTAACGGTGCTGCTGATGTTAGTGGCACGTATTGGTCGCTTGTGTGGCATGGATGTAAATATTGAGCATGGTATTGTCCAAGGTCTGCAAGCGTTACCTGCACGTATCGAGCAGATGCTCTCGCAAGACAAGCTGATTGAGTCTCTGGCAGAAGGTTTCTCTGATAAGCATCATGCGTTGTTCCTGGGGCGCGGCGATCAGTACCCTATCGCGATGGAAGGAGCTCTGAAGCTCAAAGAGATCTCCTACATTCATGCGGAAGCCTATGCTGCCGGTGAGTTGAAGCATGGCCCTCTGGCGCTGATTGATGCGGATATGCCTGTTGTTGTGGTCGCGCCAAACAATGAGCTGTTGGAAAAACTAAAATCCAACATCGAAGAAGTGCGCGCACGCGGCGGTGAACTCTATGTGTTTGCCGACGAAAAGGCGGGCTTTACCAGCAGCGAAAATATGCGTATCATTCCGTTGCCGCATGTAGAAGAAGTAATTACTCCCATCTTCTACACCGTACCGTTGCAGTTGCTCTCCTACCACGTAGCGTTGATTAAAGGCACTGACGTTGACCAACCGCGTAACCTGGCGAAATCAGTTACGGTGGAGTAACTGTCAGATTATTATGCTAAGACCTGCCTAGAAAAAGCAAGTTTTTTTGTGTGCTAGGCATTCAACGCCGCGCTAAAGCCAGCAAAATTCCTAATCCTATCAAGACTCTCCCAAATGTTATGTCGATCTAATAGCGTACGTCGAGCGTCGTTCACGTATTAAGCTAGAAGAGGAGAACAATGCGACCAGACAAAACCATAAAATGTGCGTCACAGAGATAAAAATGCCGTAGTCGATTTTCACCACTAACGGCATCTGGGGGGGGCTTATCACCCGCATAAACAGGTTGACGATGCATACCATCGCTTTGGGATTTAATACATTGATGAGGAAACTTATGTGTAGCGCTATCCAATCGGAGACAGAGGCGATGCCTATGTCTGTTGTGCGCTGGTGGGCTTGGCGTAACATCTTTATACCTAACCAGATAAGGTATGCAGCCCCAATTAGTTTGATTATATTAAACAGACACAGTGATTGCTGAATGATCAAACCAATACCGATCAAGGTATACGTTACATGGACCAGTATCCCCACCAATCCCCAACGCCGTGAATATTCCTGCACGGTGCTATTAGTCTTGCGGTACACATATTGGAGGATGATTTAGGGGTTGCTATGTTTTTAAAAGACACAGCCACCGCGTTTTTCTTACTCAAGCAGGCCGCACACTAGCGCAGACGGTGAATGAAGGGCTAACGGTAATGCACGCACCACCAGCGAACTGCGTGCCCACGCGCGCAGCAACGGCGGTAGGTAGTATCATGTGAACCTACATTGCTAGTGAGATAACAAAACACCCATTTCTTGAAAGCAGTGGACAAACTTTCGGGCATTTCTATTTCAGCTTACAGGCTGTCGTTGCCGGATTAGGCGTTGCCATTGAGTCATGGTAATTGGTTAGAGATAATATTACTAGCGGTGTTCTGGTTGCGCCACTGGAATTTGTCGAAGAGGGTTCCTATTACTGTTTGTTGTCGCCTTCTCCTTTATTTTCTGATACTTTTCAGGCGGATTTATTGTTCTAGTTGCGCTCTATGGGTTGAATTAACGCCGCTCTTTTTCAGATAAAATGCCGTATGTAGTGCTATTCACCATGAACATTTTTTATGTATCATAAAGCTGCCACATTAAATACATTCCACTGTCATGTAATTGACCTATTTTTCCTTCTGCGAACTACACTCTGATCAATAAAGAATCTGGGTCGACACCTTTACAAAATCCCACAGGAGGGATTATGAAACTGATATGTACTACGATTACCGATCTCGTTATGATAACTTTTCCCTGACTGCGGTTAACCCTCAGCTGCCGTTAACCTTACCGGTGCAGGTACTACGTTCTCAGCGCCGGTCTATGCCAAATGGGCAGACTCTTACCAGAAAGAAACAGTAATAAAGTTAACTACTAAGGTATTAGTTCTTCTGGCGGCATTAAGCAGATTCAAGCAAAAATAGTTGATTTCGGTGCGTATGATGCTCCGTTGGCTGAAGATGGCCTGTTCCAGTTCCCGACCGTAATCAGTGGTGTGGTACTGGCAGTTAACGTTCCGGGTATCAAATCTGGCGAATTAACGCTGAATGGTAAAACACTAGGTGATATTTACCTGGGGTAAAATCAAAAAAAATGGAACGATGCGTCCATGACTAAACTGAACCCGGGCGTTCAACTGCTGGATTAGGATATCGCGGTTTTTGGTCACGCGGACGGCTCCGGTACCTCTTTTGTGTTCACTAGCTATTTGGCGAAAGTGAATGTAGAATGGAAAGAAAAAATTGGTGTAGGCTCTACGGTTAACTAGTCGACCGGTCTGGACGGTAAAGGGAATGATGCTATCGCAGCATTCGTGCAGCGTCTGCCCGGTTCTATCGGTTGTGTAGAGTACGCTTATGCCAAGCAAAACAACCTGGCTTACACCAAACTGATTTCTGCTGACGGTAAAGCCGTTCAACTGACTGGCCAATCATTCAGTAATGCAGCCAAGAGTATCGACTGGAGCAAATCTTTTGCCCAGGACCTGACCAATCAGCACGGTGCTGACGCATGGCCAATCACCTCTGCCACCTTCATTTTGGTTTACCAGAAACAAGAAAAACCAGAGCTGAACGCTGAAGTGCTGAAATTCTTTGACTGGGCGTTCAAGAAAGGTGGTGAGCAAGCTGTGGCTCTGGATTACGCCATACTGCCAAGCAAAGTGGTTGATCAGATTCGTGCCGCATGAAAAACCAGTGTAAAAGACAGCAGCGGTAACGCTCTGTTAAATAAGCATTAAAATGTTATGCAAGCCCTTGTGCTGTTAAAAAGGCACTGACATAAGTCATGACGGATGAGCGGGAAGCCCGTTCACTTTTGCCTGTTAAATGATTAACATTGAAGAAGAGAGTCCTATAGCTGAGTATAAGCCAATCATGAAAGCCCCCGGAAAGCTGGGGGACGTCATCTTTAGCGCGATGGTAAGGTTCTTGCGCTACTGACGCTGCTGCTGTTAGGTGGGATCATTGTATCCCTGATAGTGGCATCCTGGCCGAGTATTGAGAAGTTTGGCCTGTCGTTCTTGTGGACAAAAGAATGGGATGCGCCTGCCGGTCAGTTCGGTGCACTGGTACCGATTTACGCTGTTGTAACCTCTTTGATTGCCCTGATGATTGCGATACCTATCAGTTTCAGTATTACTTTGTTCCTGACTGAATTAGCATCGTTACCAGAACATCTGTGAGTTTATTTTCTACTTCGTTAAAGAGCAGGATTTCCGTCATATTGGTAGTGACGTACTGGAAAAACTGTTTGAAAAAGAGAAAACGGACCTGCGCCTCAGTGATCTTCTCTTTTAGATACGCCCCGAATGGGGTGTATTGTTGGTGTCTGTGTTATACCCGTCATACTGCAAATTGCATGTGCGTTGGCTGTACTCGCTATTCTCGGCCCATTCCTGAGTCTCACCTCTTACGAGGCCGCCGTAGGCGCTGCTCAAAACGTTAACGTTTTGTCCTACAACCCGAATTATTTAGTGTATATTTTTTAAAAAATCATTTCTATTACTTGATTTTTACGTTGAATAGTAAGTACCAATGTTCTTTTTTTGACTCTTGAAGAAATAAATTACTTACTGTTTCTATTTTTTATGGTAGATACATAACGTCTTTAATTTTAGTATCTTATCATTATTTTTTAAGTCTTATTTTTTTATTTCTTCTTCGTTTTTATAAAAAATCTCAATACCTCAATCGATATAACGTACAGCGATAAATATTTCATGTGGAATGCTATGTTTTTCAATTAATTCATATTAATAGCGAAATATCATTCGTGATAGAATAAATTCATAACATTTGAATCGAGTCAGAAAATCCATTCTAAAAAATTTTTTTTCTTGGTTATATGAAAACTCTATTTTTCCCAATAGCATTTCATTAAAAATAAAACCCTGCAGGATATATTGATTTGTGTTTGTTATTCCGCCTGCTTTAACCGTTGGTTCCTGGTTTACGGACAATTCAAGTGGCTATTTATTGTCTTTTATAAAATTAATAAACTCACTGGAAATAAAACTGTAATCTGCTTCGGTATCAACGTAAAAATTGACATCTTTTTTATTATATTTAAAACAGAGTTATGGTAGTCTGTTGTAATTATCTTCATATCCTGTGTATATTTGATAATCATACGCTGAAGGTGCTGTGTCAGAAAAAATAAAACTTTTCTTCTCATTATCGACTTTCTAATTGGATCTCCTGAACGCATCAATACCAATAATGCCGTCTATATTTTTTTCCATTGATTAAGTGACAAGGGATAAACCAAGTGAAATCCATAGGTCGCTTTCATTAATTTCTTTTGTGACGATGAAGAAGTTTGTCGGTTTCAAAAGGTTAAATTGATGTTTCTCTAAGTGTCCAGATACTGTAGTAATATTTGAAAATTCCTGACGATAATTACGAGGTATATCTGATAAGAGTAAGGGGTGAGTTATCATATTTGCTATTTTCTCATCAGAAATAAGTAACGCTGTCACCAATATCAACAATAAAATTTAATTCCTTATTGTTGATCAGTACTGGTATAGCGATACCATCCTCAATGGTTGTTTCTAGAATTATCTCTGATTTCTTATTATCTTACGTTTTACTCTCATTTTTTTGCTAGATAACCGCACCCTGCCACACTCGATATGCAGAGTAATATTGATGCTATTTTTTTATTTTTTGTTGTTTATCGGCATATGTATTTTTTTAGGGATTTTTTTGAAATTATATGGTTATAAGTATAAAAAAATAAACGATATTTGAGTTTGCGCGAATTAAATGTATTTTTAAGTATAGGGCTCGGCCTTTGTTGGAAAGGAATCAGGTATAGTAAGGGAATGCATTAGGCATGTTCAATCATTACAGGTGATGAGGAGGCCTTAAGCTAGCACTTATTGTGAAGAATAATGTATTACTCAAGTTCGATATTTTTGAATCGTTTCTCAGGATATCTGCTTGTAGCTGAGCGTAGAATATATCGTGTATTGATATGCTCTCTGGTAGTGCTGATAAGTAGGCTATAGCCTCATCATTCATCTTTTTTCTCTGTATTTAGTTAAATCAATACGGATGCGTATAAACGCATGATAAAAAATTGTTGGTTATTAATTTATTCTTTATCTTCACAAGAAGATAAAGAATAAATTTTTTTCACTAAAAGAAAGAGAACAGTGTAATGTAGTTAAAGTATTTGGCTTTTATCCTTTTCTTGTTTGTATTTTTTTTGCTACAGAAGACACCGGAAAGGGTATTTTTTCCGACAGGAAAGTGAGTGGAAATATTGGTTTAGGAACTCTGAGCGGTAAAATCAAGGAACGCGTGTATGATCCAGCTCAAGGGGTGAGAAAGGGTAGCCAACTTGGCTGGAAATATAACAATGCGGCAATCGTAAAAGGCTCTCTCGGCTTGGGATGTCATGCCTTGGATGTCGTCCGTAGGTACATCAGGTTGGACAGCCCTCGCTAGCCGCGGTGGCTATATGGAAGAGACCGACTGGGCTGATCGAGGCCAGAAGGAATAGACCCACCGAGGTGGGAGCATCAGCGGCATCGAGAACTACAACTTTATCACCACTGTCGGTATGTAATACACGTTCTAAATCCACTAGCCGGACGAATCGTCCGGTTTTTCCCTTATCCACTTACATTTCATCTTTCCTAAAATGCCACCTCAGAGTCTGAAACTCGGCTATGTGCCATAATATTATAATATTATGCATTTTTATTATTTCCTAATTGCTACGCGGACTGTTATATTTTTTGTTAACAAAATTTACAATAGTAGCAAATATATTGAAAAAACAAGTTGTTGTATTAACGTTATTAACGAGTTTAATTTCTGTTTCCGGTATCGCTCAGGCAGACAAGCTGGACGATATTCAGAAGGTAGGCGTGGTAAAAATTGCGGTGTTTGACAGCAACCCGCCGTTTGGTTTTGTTGATCCGCACACCAAAAAGCTGGTGGGCTATGATGTGTATATCGCGAAAGCCATCGGCAAAGCGCTGGGTGTGAAAGTCAAACTGCGCGCCACCAACCCGGCTAACCGTATTCCCTTGCTGACCTCGCAGAAAGTTGATTTGATCGCCGCTAATTTCACTATTACGGATGAGCGCGCCAAGCAGGTTAATTTCAGTATTCCCTACTTCGCCACCGGGCAGAAATTTATCGCCCGTAAAGGTGTGCTGAAAATGCCTGAAGACATTAAAGCGCTACGTATCGGTGCTGATAAAGGGACCATTCAAGAGATCACGCTGCGTGAACATTATCCGACGGCAAAAGTGATCTCTTACGATGATACACCGCTCGCTTTCGCTGCTCTTCGTAATGGTAACGTACAGGCGATCACTCAGGATGATGCCAAGCTGGTTGGATTACTGGCCAACGTGCCAGATGCACAAAAAGCAGAGTTTGAAATTTCTCCGTTTAGTATCACGAAGGAATACCAAGGAGTGGGCGTACCTAAAGGCGAAGATCGCCTGACGCAAAAGATAAACGATACGCTGCTGCAATTAGAAAAAACTGGCGAAGCTAAACAAACCTACGATCGTTGGTTTGGGCCAACTACTAAATCAGCCCAAACACGTGGCGACTTCACCTTTGCCTCGTTGGATAAACAACCTAAAGCCTGATGCCATTACTCACCTTCACGTTTCATCGTGAAGGTGTAAGAATCCTCAGGTAGCATCCTCATCATCTGCCCTCTGTTGTACAGAGGGCGTTGTCGTTTCTGCACCAGCATGTTTTTGCTACTGCGAACTGGATTATGACATTGACTGAAAATATTGCTTCTTTTTTGGAAAACTGGCTGCTGGCATCTCATTATCTGCTATGGCTCTGGCATGGTTTTTTGCTGACATTGTGGCTTTCACTGTGTGTCGTTGTGCTGTCGACATTGCTGGGAATGGTGCTTACCGCCGCAAGAGACAGCCAACGTAACCTATTGCGCTGGCCAGCAATTGCTTACAGTGCCTTGTTTCGCAACACTCCGCTGCTGGTGCAATTGTTCTTCTGGTATTTTGGCGCAGCACAGTTGCTGCCGAGCTTACTGTTACAATGGCTGAATTCGCCCCATGATGTTGCCATTGCGGGTATGGTTTTGAGCTGGCCTTCTTTCGAGTTTCTCTCTGGGTTGGTTAGCCTGACGCTTTATTCCAGCGCGTTTATCGCGGAAGAGATCCGTGCAGGAATTGGTGGTGTAGCGCGTGGGCAAAAGTACGCCTCGCTGGCGTTAGGGCTGACGCCCTGGCAAACCATGCGTTATGTGGTGCTGCCTCAGGCGCTGAAGATTGGATTGCCACCTCTGCTGGGGCAATACATGAATATTATCAAGAATTCCTCTCTGACGATGGCGATCGGCGTAGCCGAGCTCTCTTATGCATCGCGTCAGGTGGAGACGGAAACCTTGAGAACCTTCCAGGCGTTCGGCGTAGCGACAGTGCTATATATCGCTATCATCGCTCTTATCGAAGGATGGGGTATGTGGCGGCAGCAACGTCAATTGGCGCGAGGGCACTAACATGGATTTTACGATAATAAGAGATAACCTCAGCTATCTACTCTGGGGTACGTTCCCTGATGGGCCGCTCGGTGGAGCTGCATTGACGCTTGTTATCAGCGCATTGGCTTGTATCGTTTCCGCAGTTTTGGGCACCGTGCTGGGGGTTGCTCTGGCGATGTCACGCGGCTGGCTGGGTGTGCTGCTAGCTCTGGTGCTCGGGTTTTTCCGCGCTATACCCGTGATCATGTTAATTTTCTGGACCTATTTCCTGCTCCCCATTTTGTTTGGTGTCGATATTCCTGAAATCACCACCGTGGTGTGCGCACTGGCGTTTATTGGGGCTGCCTATCTGGCGCACGGTGTCATGGCGGGGATTGTAGCTATCAGTCAGGGGCAGTGGCAAGCGGGGCTGTCGCTGGGTTTCAGTCGCTGGCGCGTACTCTGGTTTATTGTGTTGCCTCAGGCGCTACGTATGATGGTACCGTCGTTTATCAACCAGTGGGTTTCCTTAATCAAGGACACGTCGCTAGCGTATATCGTTGGCGTAGAGGAACTGACGTTTCTGGCAACACAGGTTAACAATCGCAGTATGGTCTACCCCACCGAAGTGTTCCTATTTGTGGCACTGGTTTATTTTGTTATCTGTCTGGCTCTGGAGTTGTTGGCGCATTGCGTCAGCCAGCGCTATGCGGCGCATGCACTGGCTGACGCGCCAAAACGTCGGTTTTGGTGGCAATGGCGGCCACGCCCAGCATAACGCGGCTTAATTCTCTAAGGCTTTGATATTAAAATCTTTTTATCTATAAAGTTGCGATAATTCACGCATATTATAGAGCGTTGGTGACCAACGGGTGATCGATCGGCGGATTATGCGAGTCGGCGCAGCGTAGTAATAATAAACCGGAATGCCTGCAGCTATACCCGCCTCAACGCCTGAAAACGAATCTTCCACTAGCAGACAGTTCACCAGATTGACCTGCATCTGCTGAGAGGCGTGATAAATAACGGCGGGATCGGGCTTCTATTTTTTCAAATCATAACCGCTATACAGGCGGTTAGCGAAGTGCTCACGTAGCTCGGTTAACCCGAGCAAGTGCTGTATTTTACTGACCGGACCGTTCGATACCACACCTATTGGCACGGTAATGGCGGCAAGCAGTTCTGGAATACCGTCGATAGCTTGCAGTGATTCCCTCAAACAGCCGAGCGATCTCTTCACGAAAGTGTTTTTCCAGCGTTTCAGGCACTACTGCCAGGCTATGCCGTGTACTTACGAGATCGATAATGTCGTAGAGCTTGACGCCTTTGTAGGTTTTAATGACCGCCTCCAGTGACAACTGGAAACCATAGATAATGAAAATATTTACATAAGCTTGGCAATAAATCACTTCTCTGTCGACCAGCTTGCCATCAAAATCGAAAAAAAATACATTCAATCGAAGATATGGGGTGCCTTATTGGTAACTCGTGTGGTTCACTCACTACTTTACCCCATCGTGCCAGTATTGTGAAATTGTAGGGCGTAAACACGATAAAAGTTTATTTTTCAATTGGTTTTCATTTTTTGTTCTGAAGGGGATATTTATGGTGTATTCGCTCTTTTTCTCGCGTATTTGCATAAAAAAGTATACCCGATGTATTTGAGGATATCGGTTGCGATAACGTCTCGCTTATAGCGAGAAAAAAACCTATCAATGGCGTTAATCTCTGCACATTTTATTATAGGATACCCACCGACCATAATTTCTTATCTGGAATGTTGATAATAAAAATATCGCAAAATGAGCTTGCGGGAGAGCAAAGCTTATTGGAGCGCGTATTTAAACTGCGCCAACATGGCACTATGGCGCGTACGGAAACGATTGCTGGGTTCACTACCTTTTCTTACTATGGTATACATCGTTTTCGTCAACCCGCAGATTCTTGGTATCGCGGGTATAGATATCTAGGCGGTGTTTGTTATCACCTGTTTGATTGCTGATTTTAGCAGTATTTAATGGGACTTGTGGTTAATCTGTCCGTTGCGTTGGCTCCTGCGATGGGACTAAATATCTTTTTCGCGTTTGTCGTCGTCGGGGCTATGGAGATTTCCTAGCAGGTTGCGATGGGGCAATCTTCTGGGGCGCGGTTGGATTTTCTGATACTGACTATTTTCTAGATTCGCTACTGAATGATTGCTAACATCCCGATCAGTCTGCGTCTTGGGATTACCAGCGGTATCGGTTTGTTTATTGGCATGATGGGCCTAAAAAATGTCGGTATCATCGTTGCCAACTCGGAAACATTGGTGACCATCGGCAACCTGACGTCTCACAGTGTTTTGCTGGGTGCGCTGGGATTCTTTATCATTGCGGTGTTAGCCTCACGTAACATTCACGCCGCTGTGCTGATTTTCATTGTGGTGACTACTGTTATTGGTCTGCCGTTGGGTCATGTGAAATTTTCGGATGCATTTTATACGCTGCCGAGCGTCACATATGTCGTAGATTAGGTGGATTTGGCTGGGTCACTTAACTTGGCGCTTTCTGGTGTGATCTTCTCCTTTATGCTGGTAAATCTTTTTGATTCCTCCGGCATCCTGATCGGTGTGACGGATAAAGCTAGGTTGGTGGACGCACGCGGTAAATTCTCACGTATGAAGCAGGCGCTTTACGTTAATAGCATTAGCTCGGTGGTGGATTCCTTTATCGTTACCTCATCTGTGACGGCATACATCGAAAGCTCTTCCGGTGTTTCGGTTGGTGAGCATACCGGACTTACGGATGTTGTGGTCGATATTTTTTTCCTTCTGGTAATTTTCCTCTCTCCATTAGCCAGCATGATGCCAGCTTATGCGGCGGCAGGTGCGCTGATTTATTTTAGGGTGTTAATGACCTCTAGCTTGGCGCGTGTGAAATGGGACGATCTTACTGAAGCGGTGCTTGCGTTTGTTACTGCGGTGATGATACCGTTCAGCTTCTCTATTACGGAAAAGATTACGCCGGGCTTTATTTCCTATGTGGTGATAAAATCAGATTGTAGCGCTGTTCCTGTTGAAGTTTATCTTTATCGACGCGCATTAATTGTACGTGCTGTCAGCGATGAAACGCCCTGCTTACGGGGCTGAGATTGCTGAAAAACCTTATTCGGAATGTCTGTCTTTTTTAGCGAATCGCGGCGAGGGGCACTCTGGCGGCTTACGCCGCTACGACCCCACCGCCGCACTTCACCTAATATCGCACTTTTTCATCGGTTTGAGCTTCGCTTGCGGGGTGGGGCTTTTTTTATGTTAAACCGTCAGGATCTTCTTTGAGACATGTCTGGTGAGCTTGATGTAACTGCTTGATTTACAATGTTGCTAGATTATCTCACCGGTTTTATTCATCACACCGTCTCCTTGGTAAACCCAGGGAGACTAAATAATTTATCGTTGGAGTACGTGCACAGGCCCAAGCCAGATAACCGCCTATGTCGCTAATCACCTCAAGGGAGGGAAAGTGCATCGAGCGTAATCGACCGGAGTCTGGGTGTAGCCGCAGGTGATTGCCGTTAACGAACTCCTGGTTCTGTCATCTTCATGATGGCCTGACGGATAGTGTAAAGCTCTGTAACGGCTTCTAACGGATCGCTTTGGGCGTTGATCCAAGCGTTTTCCGCTGATGTTTGTGATTGTGTGGGGCTCGATGTGATGTAGGTGGGCCGAAAATGAACAATCTCGATATCAATTTCCACTTGTCCTTCTTCGCTTAGCAGTATTATCAGGGTATTGCCCGTATACGCCAGGCTGAAATCGGGAAGATAGGAATCGATAAAATGAGGACGTTCATTAGGCGAAAGTGTTAATGCCGGTAGTCGCGGGTAGCCGAAAAAATAAAACATCATCTCGGCTAGTAACGCGCGACTTTTCAAGTAGCGTTCACGCCGCCAGGCAGGCAGCTCCTGTGCAGTGGCGATCACCCCATCGGGTAAATGCTGTGGATCGTGTAATGCATCTGTACCGGCCCACCTGATAAAATGGCAGGTCATGCTTTACTCCATGATGATAACCAAGGGGCGAATGTGGTCCGATTTGTCCCGATATACCCGTCATACCTCAAGTTGCTGCGTTCGCTATTCACCCCATTCTGGGAAGTACCTCTAGCGAGGCCGCCACATGCCGCTTTCAAATCTGCTCCCGTCAGATTTGTCACACGAATAACTTATCTGAGTAAGCTATTCGTGATTGATAAATCTTATCTCTGATAATTTCCCTTTCGGGCCAGCGCTTGCTGTCTTCCTGTAACTCGAATTATTTAGGGTATATAATATAAATTATATGTATATTAACAGACTTATATGAACAAAAGTAAAAACACCCATAAGTCTGGATACCCGCCATCACCATTAGCTACAACAAACGGATGTTGTGTTATCTCGCGCCGCCTGCTGCTGTTTTTTTTGAAGCTCCTTTGTTGCAGCTCACTGCCGCTTACCAGTGTGAGTGCCGATGTCGAAAACACCCGCAAACAGGAGGGAGAAGCCGCAACATCGACACAGAGATCGCACTTGTGTACCTCGCTTTTTAATGCTGCGCCTGGTGATGAGGTAACCACCACATCAATTGCACCAAAAGGGCAAGCAATGACGCAACTTTTACAACCAATGCAACGAGGATTGAATGATCTGAATACTGTCGTGATGACACACCAGCGCATCATGCGGGCAGGCCTTGGCATAGGAGTCTTTTCACACTAACGACATAATACCAGCACACTTACCTGTGCACCTTTGATAACTTTCAGGCGTCGGAAAAAACAGGTTTTATCGATAGTGGCATCAGAACCACCCGCATGGGGACGGTATAGGCAATTTCACAGGTGCGGAAGCCAATGCATTTACTGGCATTGGCAATTACAAAAGTATTCATTAAAGCATCTCCTTGCGCGACGAGTTAAACTGAGAAGCCAGTGAGGACGGCCGGCAAAAAAGCTATCGTGCTCTGTAACCCCATTTCTTCGAGCATACTGATGGCAGTCTTGCGTCCATCAGAGATGGCAGTAACCATCAAATCAGCGTCGCGCACGGCATCACTACCTGCAAATATACGCGGATAGTTTTTGGTATGGCCCGACCATTGCCGCGTGTGGGTGCGTTAATATAGCCCCAATTATCCAGCCTTACTTTAGCTTCTTCAAGCCATGGCATGTTGTGCGGTTGGAAGTCAAGCGTGGTGATGACGGCTTCGGTGGGTTGCACAAATTCGGAGTCGGGGATCACGCGAGGTCGACGGCGTCCCGTTGGCATCGGCTTTTCTCATCTCCGTTCGAGTCAGGATAATACCGCAAACGTTGCCATTCTAATTCCAGACAAATCTTTTGCGGCTGAACGTTAAACATAAATTCAGCGCCCTCTTCGCATGAGTTTTTCACCTCTTTTTCGAGCCCGGCATGTTCGATTCATCGCGACGATAGACGCAAGTAACTGATGCTTCACCTTAGCGTAGTGATGTTCGCAGACAGTCCATAGTAGTCTCACCGCCGCCAAGTACCATCACGTGATTTCCTTCCATAGAGATATAGAGTTCATCTTCCAGATCAGGTAACCCTATGACCTGTTTGATGTTAGCAATCAGAAACGGCAACACATCGTAAACGCCAGGTGCGTCTTCATTGTTGAGACCTGCTTTCATCGAACGGTAAGTGCCGATACCAAAGAAAAGGGTTTCGTATTCCTCCATAATGTGTGACAGTATGATATCTTTCTCTGCTTCAGTATTGAGTTAGAAGTGAATGCCCGTTTCGCTAAATAAGTAGTAAGTAGCTACGATAAATTAGCACTTTTTTGTCCAGTTTGCAGCGGGGGTACCAAATCAGCAGGCCACTAATCTCTGGGTGACGATCGAATACGGTAACGTCAACACTATTGCGTGCCAGCACGTTCACACAGGCTAGACCAACGGCCGGCACTTGATGATCGCAGCACGTTTGCTGGTGGGCGTAACACTACTCATATCCGGTTTCCATCCTATCGCCATGGCACTGTCCGTGATGTAACGCTCGATATTGCCGACAGTAACGGCACTTAAATTCTTTACCCAATGTGCAAGTATCTTCACACAACCGATCCTGCGGACATACGCCTACAGATCTTAGGTAGGCTGCTAGTTTAGTGCGAAAGCTCTACCGCTTCCAGTATGCGATCTTGCTTCGCCAGGCTGATCCAGCGCGGAATACTGTTGTGCAGCGGGCACATCCATTCATAAATGGAGTGGTTGCCGTAGAAGAGGCAGAGGCTCGCTTGGTCTTGCGTCTGTTCCGCAGAGAAATCGTGATAAATTTCGTCAAATGTGGTTTTACGCAGCTCAATTGGCTTCTTCTTTGCCTCTACAAGAGGTCAGTTTTGATGTTGTTTGAGCAGATTGGCACTTTTGATTGGCATGACCGGCGTGGCGCGCTGCCAACCGGTTGTTGAACGCTGTGCCATTGCTTGTTGTTTAGCTTTTCGCTTCGCCTCCAGCATCTGTTCACTCACCAGCGTTAGCGCTTGCGTTAGGCAGGCCGCTACGCACGCCTGACCTTTTGGGCGATCAATGCACAGGTCGCATTTATGTGCGAGCGAAGTCGGACTCGTTAGTTCTGCGACCATCGACATTGCCCCAAACGGGTAGGCAAGCACACAGGTCTTGCAGCATATGCATTTATCTTTTAGCAATTGGATGCTGTTGTCTTTACGTACCAGCACCTGTGTAGGTCACATGCTGGCACAGGGCGCATCTTCACAATGGCGGCAAGTTACCGATGATCGTAGTTCTGGCATATTAAAGACCTTGATATGGGGTAAAAACGCGTTTTCACTCGCGGGATACTAGTTGCCGTTGCGTAAAATGACATAGGCGATTTCACGGGCTTTACAGCCCATGCAATCTTGAAGGTTAGCAATAATAAAGCGATTCATAACCTTTCCCTGACACATTTAGCCGACAGAAAAGAACCCAGAGTAGTGATGACAAACGTCCCGCAGCATTTTTGTCGCGCATATTCCTAGCGCCGGATCAGTAAAGATTATCGGTGAGGCGTTACTCTCTGATTGTTAATGTTAGATTTTTTTGTCTGGTCACTCAGAAAGCGGTTTGGGGGGGTTGACACGGGTCTCGCACTCGCAGGAGTGAATATAAGAAAAAATACAACTTCCCCCCATTTACTATCTTTCATCCTACTGTCTCCCCGTATCTGTAATCTTGATGTAGGACATGTAAATAGAGGGTTAATGGGGAAGTTCGTTGAACAGAGTGAAAAAATTATTTTTTTGATGTAGTGAGTTATGTAACGAAGTTTTACTTAGAACAACATTGTTAATTCAGCGTAATGTGCCAGAAAATGACGACATAATAAACGATAACCTTGTTTTTATTATGGTTTAAGGGTTTTTTTGTTATTAAAAATAAGAGAAACAGATAGTAACAGATTTTTACATTCATCATATTGTAATGGCGCGAATAAATTATATTTCATATGATGAATTTATTAGCGATTTATGTAATTCCCACTAAAATAGTCGGTAAAAACCATAAAAGAATATTGATAAAAATTAGTCTATAAAGAAAAAAGTCATCCTGGGTGCTCTATTGGTATCCGCAGTATTATTAAGTGGATGTGCAACAGAATCTTTATGCAGCGTTGAGACCCCTAAAGTTACCTCCTACCAAACGGCGTATCAGGGCGTTTGTAACCCGATTTCTGTTGGCAAGCTTGAAAACCCTCTAACTACATGAACGTTATCTTTTCTGATGGCGTTGACCGTCGGGGAAACCAATCAAAAACTATTCTGATGAGCCATCTTCAGTAGACGGGCCGCTTCAATGTGCTGGATCGTACCAATATGGATGAGATCAAGCCAGAAGCTGGTATTAAAGGCCAGCAACAAAAAACTCAAAGGCGCGAGCTATATCATCACGGGTGAGATGAAACCGAATTTGGGCGTAAAGAAGTGGATGACCACCAACTGTGGGGCATTCTCGGCAGTGGAAAACGCAGGTTGCCTACGCAAAAACCACTTTGGATGTGGTCAATGTGCAAACGTTGGAAGTGGTTTACTCCGGTACAAGGGGCGGGTAAATACACGCTCTCTAACCGTAAAATTACCGGCTTTGGCGGCACAGAAAGCTATGTCACCCTGAATGACAAAGTGTTGGATCTTGCTATTCGTGAAGCAGTGAACAACCTGGTGTCAGGTATTCAGGGTGGGGTATGATGGTGCCCGAGCAACTAATAGCATAGGGATTGCTACGTATGTCTTATGGAAAAAAAAGCGCACCGCTACTGGCCGCCGCAGTAGTGTTAGCAAGTTGTGCCTGTGAACCCAAAACGATTTATAGCTGGGATAATTATCAACCTACGTTATATCAACATTATTAACAGTACAAGACTAGCTCTGAAGAACAGATCATAGCGCTGAATATGACACTTGAAAAAGCTAAAGCGAAAAATAAACCGGTTCCGCTCGGATTACACGCCCAGCTTGGCTGACTATGTGCTAATACAGGGCGGGGCAAAGAAGCCCGCCAACAGTTTGAAACGGAAAAAGCGCAATCTCCAGAATCTGCGCCGTATATGGATTTTCTGTTGAGCAAAAATAAAAGGAGCAGCCAAAGGAACCGTCTGTTAGAATTTCTCGGGCTAGCATTTGCTTTGCTCTTGACCAGCTGTGTCAAGCCGACAGCTTATGATTACACCGTATTTAAGTAAAGCCGGCCGAAATGCATTCTTATGTTGCCACCGCTCAATCACTCCTCGGATATCAAAGCGGGTCCCAGTATGTTGACTCAGGTGACCTATCCGCTGGCGGAAGCGGGATATTATTTGTTACCGGTGGCTGTAGTGGATGAAACCTTCAAACAAAACGGGATGATGACGGCACAGGACATTCATGCCGTTAGCATCGATAAGCTACGCCAGATTTTGGCGCTGATGCAGCGCTTTATTTGGATGTCAAAGACTACGGCCCCAAATACATGGTGCTCAGCAGTCAAACCCGTGTAACAGTGGAAGCAAAACTGGTGGATTTGAAAACCGGTAAACAGATTTGGAATGGTGTTGCTACCGCCCCGAGTAGCGAGCAGCAGTCTAACTCTAATGGCATTCTTGGTGCGCTCGTGCGGGTGGCCGTTGAGCAGATTGCTAGCACGGTATCTGACAAAGGACATGATATCAACCGGTATTCTGCGGGCACGTCTCGCGGTGTTTTTTTATGGTCCACGTTCTCTGCAATACGGCAAAAATAGTCTGTAGGTTATCCCCATCTAATACGTTATCTATCAATAAGGAGCGTTATTTTACGCTCCCTATTTTATGGCTTATCCGGGCTATTTTACTTGCCATTCTGACCCTAGGCAGTGAAACACACACGTATTCCGTGTACGCTCAGGTTGCTGTGCGCTGTCAGTGGCCAAACTGGCTGCGTCAATAATGCCTGCTGGATAGGCTCTTATCTGGGTAAGTAATATGTTTGTGTATCAGAGTAGGATCAGGGTCACCTTAATATTGTTACGCGTAGCATTAGAAAAAGGGCAAAGGATGTGTGCTTTTTCTATTAATGTTTTTGCTTGTGTGTTCTCCATACCTAGAAGTGAGATTTTTAGTTAAGCTTCAAGGCCAAATCCATTGGATATTTTGCTGATACCCACATGGGCTTCAACCGTTGCTTCTGGGTGATTGTGATTTTTTCGCTGTTGGTAACGAAGTTTAAGGCAGCAAGAAAACAGGCCAAGTAGCCAAGCAGCAAACAACTGTTCGGGATTAGTTCCTGAGCCACTCTTGCTTCCCATTGCCTTGAGGTTCCAACCTGATGTTCAAATCCTTATCCAGCGCACTTACATGAGCGTCATGGCCGCTGGTTGCCTTTGCTTGTGCGACATAAATCGCTTTTTCTATTTTCATTGCCCATCATTCTATTCTTATATGATATATACAATAAAAAAATTAGCATAAGATACTGTAAGTTTTTTTTAAGATGTCTATTTTTTGAATTAAATATTAATTTTTATAAAACCATTATCTTTGGTTAAATACCCGTAAAAAAACGTTTATGTCCATGATTGATCACGTAGGTTATACTCGTTATTCTAACCATCTCAAAGCCTTACCTTCAAGAGATCTCTGCATGTGGAGAAAACTAGATTAAGGCTTATTTTATAATATAATCAGTTATTTAAGCAAGGTGATTGGATCATAAGTTCTGTATCTGAGGTTTTCTTTTCAGGACAATGTCAGTGTGGTTTAAAATCAAACTCATTTGTGAAAAGCCGATTATTAATAGTTACTTTAATAAAAACATAAATTATCATTAATTAATGATTTATTTTTTATTTAATATCGTAATCTTAAGGATAAAGAAATGACTACAGGTATTTCAAGGACAGTGGATGGTTATATTTTTATTTCACTACAAATCCATGTTAGTAATAGATTTAGGACTAATAAATCAACATTATTAGTATAGAATCAATATTCTATTGATAATACAGAGTATTTTACTAATAAGGGGATAAAAGGAAAAAGTGCCACAATATTCAACCAACAGGGTTATCTTTTTTTAGGGATGCCAAAAATGCCTATGCCAATGAAGCTAGGTTATATCCGAAGCCTTTTTGATGAGTGCTGTGGTGTTGATACTTCAGTGAAGTATCAAGGTGGTCCTGTTTATAATCCTCTGAACAAACAGGGTAATACCTATCAGGAAATCTCTGGAAATGTGATGTCAACACGACCCGGTTTTATCAGAAACCTCTCTGATCAGCAACGTGGTGTCAATAATGCGGTAAAATATCAAGGTGACCTTATTTATAACTCACTAAATAAACATGGGAACACATTTCAAGTTTTTCCTGCTAACATTAATAAAGAATTTGTGGAAGCAAGAAATATCTCTAAAAACAATAATTTTAGCATAGATTTTGCTGATTATTTTCTTCAAGATTATTTTTTATTTCGTAATAGGAATGAAATAGAAACAAAGATTGAGTCTTCAAATAATGAAGATAATAAAGACTCTCTTACTTTTAAAGACAATAAAATATATTATAAAATTTCATTTTTATATAAATTTATATTTCGCTCTCCTCTATTACTACATGAATATTAATTGTGGTGTTTTTTTATGAGTGTAAGTTTTTAGATAGTTTTGCGTTAAATAAAAATAACCTGTCTAAGCTTATTGTTTACAATGATAAAAGCAAGGATACAAAGCTTATCTTGTAGGGCAGGTTTACTGATATTTTTAAATCTTGCAAAAAAAAGATGTTGTTAACATTTTTTATACACTTATTTATGGAGAGCTTGATAAGCTTGGTAGTAATAAAGAAAATAACAAGTTTTATTATTTATAAAAATTAAAAAGGCTGGCTGGCATTGAGCATGAGCATCTGTTTAACGTTCTCGAATAACACCACAGTGCCTATACGAGTAAATATATATTATCGATTGATGGTGACGATATTCTTAGCTTTTTCTCTGAAAGAAATGAACGTTTACTCGCTGAATTAAGCGTTGCAACATTACCGTTCGTGGATAATTATAAGCATATTGTCTACGACTATATGAAAAGTAACCAAGAGCGTTTATTAATTGATTACAAAGACACAAAAAACGACTGCTAATGTTGGCGCGGATGAGTTAATGAACTATAGCTGTTTCTTTTTGAAAAAAAATCATGATGCAAGAGAGTCTTTCTTAGGGTATGGTATTGTAAATATGGATGTTATGGATATTCTAATGGGTAATATGAACAATCATTTCCCCCTTAAGGATAACCGAAGGAATTATGTACTCACTGTAATCACAAGTTCGATGAGAACCGTGAATCAGTTGGGTAGTGACTATATATGAAACAGGACTTATACCCTAAATAATGCATATTACAGGACAAAACGGTGATATTTCGAACAGCGCTTGTGCTAGCTCTTTAGGGTGAGGGTCATAAATGAGCCTCTTAACGTGGCAGGAGCGGCGAATCCCCAGGAGCTTACTCAGGTAAGTGACTGGGGTGAGCGAGCGCAGCTAACGCATCTGCAACTTTACGTATAACGGGTATATAGCTCATTGAGCCTATGGCATGAACATCAATTAGCAAACAGAGCTTGCCAGGGCACGATCGTTTTCCTATCGCTCTAACGCCAGTTCAATTAGCGCAGTGATGAGATCGGTATAGCTCAGGCCGCTTGCTTGCCACAGTTTTGAATACATACTGATATTAGTAAAGCCAGGCAGCGTTCACTTCATTGATAATCACTTCGTTTTCATGTGTGAGAAAGACATCTACGCGCGCCATGCCTTGACACTCAAGCGCCTGAAATGCTTGCAAGGCAATGTGCTATATTTTTTTGTTAATTTCAGGTTCAAGTTCTGCTGGTGCTCGAACCAACGCACCTTGTTCGTTGATGTATTTGGTATCGTAAGAGTAAAATTCATCGCTTAGCACAATCTCACCGCAGACGCTGGCTTTCAGATGATCGTTGCCTAACATTGCACATTCGATTTCTCTACCAACAATCTCGGCTTCCGCCAGTACCTTGTGATTGAACTGAAAGGCCAGCGCGACCGCCTGCTGAAACTCGGTTTCGTTTCTTACTTTGCGAACACCAACGGATGACCCATGATTGGCTGGTTTGATAAATAGCGGCAGACCAAGAGGGGTTTTGATGCTGGCAAAGCTGTGACGTTGGCGATTAGCGCCATTCAGAATGACAAACGGTGCCACCAGCAGACCTGTATCACGCAGCAGGCGTTTGGTCATATCCTTATCCATGCTAATCACGGAGCTAAGCACACTGCTGACAACAAACGGAATATTGACCATTCTAAGCAAGTCTTGCAGTGAGTCATCCTCTCCCAGAGTTCCATGCACGACGGGGAAGATGAAATTCAACTGCGTAAGTACGTGGGTATTCTGACTTTCGATCACTTGTTGGTAAGTTTGATCAGGGATCAGGGCGACACTCTTATTCAAGCGATTTAAGGCGATAAGCGCTGGATTCTCGGCATTGAGTAGGTGGTTTGACTCATCGTTGATATGCCACGTTCCTTGCTTGTCGATGCCAAGCAGAGTAACGTCAAACTTTTTTATCAATGGCATCAATAATATTCTTGGCTGATTGTAAAGAGACCTCGTACTCAGCGGATTTACCGCCAAAAATGATGCTCACGGGTAGCTTTTTCATGCGTTGATTCCTGTGTTGTAGTGCTGAACCCGTAGCGCTTAGGATACTGATTAGATAATCAAGTGCTTCTGTGATCAAGCGATTAGAAGTATTCCAGAGAAAAAACATCTGCATGAGAAAGAGGTGCGTATGACGATTAAAAAGGCATTGTAATTTTTTTTCGAATAAGTGGCATACGTTAATGGGACGCTGTTTATAAAAATGAGAGTGTGAGAAAAATGAAATTTGAATTTTCAGAGGAAATAACTTTAACGTATAATGATGTGAAGAACTTAATACAATACGATGATAAACATAGAGTAACAGCATTGAACTTATAGCAAAGATTTCTGAATATATTCAGAGGTGTACCCAAAAATAGTTGTTGATTATCTCTATGAAAATATCAATGAAAAACCTGAAGCGAAGCTCAGTGGATCGGTATATCATCGATTTTACAATTTTGAGAAACTAAAGTTTCTCGCTTTATCTAAGAATATAAACCTGTTTAAAGTGGATGTGAAATCATTTATTATGAATGGTACTAAATATACTTTCATCAATAGATGGGGTTGACATTTTTAGCTTTGATACACCTAATAATTGTGATTCTTTGTCTAAAGTGACGTTTAATCATAAACCCTTAGTTGAGAATTATAACAATATTATTAAAAATTTTGCCGATGATAATTATATTGAGTTTTCTAAACGATATCCTGAAACAAAGATAAAAGATAACTTTAATGGTGATGACGTAATGGATTGCAGTTACTTTTTTTTTAGAAAAAATATAAAGATATTAAACTCACCTTGCTTGAATTTGTTCTTTTTGATCTGAATATATTGATCTCTTTTGTTAAAGAAATGAAAGAGTAACTTAAGGGTGATAATGATAGGATTGTAAAAATAGATTATCGGCTGAAAACATTGCAAGTGTCCCTCAAATATCTTGAAGAAAGAAAGCTGATGGAGTGATACTCCCTACCTCAGTAGATATTGGCAGCGGAGATTTTTTTACTTAAGAAACTCAGTCAGCAGTGTTATAAGCGTGGCCAAAAGTACATTAGGTAGAAATCAGCAAGGTAGTAACGCATGAATAATTGATGAGTACGAGTCTATCAATGGTGTTTATCAACGAATATTTCTTTACGGTTTAAATCTATCCTATTACGATTTTTCTTTTTAAGAATATCTTTAAGCTTTTTTAATTCATTAAGTCATTTTAAATGAATAGATTTTGATATTTATTTAATAACTTCGTTATCATGAAATTCTACGAATCTTAATTTTATTATGTCAAGAATATTTTCATTTTTTTATTTATGATTTTATTTTTTTCTGAGACGTTTTTGAAATACTCTTGAATTCTGTATTTACTTTAAGTGTGTTTGTAAAAATCTGCTGGCAAGCATTTATCAGAAACGTTTTTTCTAAAATACCCGTCAAAATCAGTTTTTTTCATCATGTTATTTACAATGAATTTATGTAAATATAAAATAGCATTGTCATACTTATGAATTTTTTTTTGCCTATTGCTAGGCTGAACATGGCACAGTCATAATGACTTCTTTGGCTATCCAGTTCTACCACAAAAAATTAATCGCTGAGATTCAGTTTTTCAAGTGATAACTTGATGTTAAAGGCGAGCATCCCAGAGGGATTACTACTTTGTCTTGCGGATTTAAAGAGTAATAGCGAAGGCTTTCTATCTATTTTTTTATTTTAATGAAAGCACAGTGAGGATCACTTTCGCTTATTCTTATAATATATCTTTGGTTGTGATGTTTATTGTCTTTTATTTTATCTAAAAATTATTACAGAGTGTTTGTATATAATAAATTCAGTCCCTGTTTTTTTGTTTGCTATATCAACCCAGTGTGGCATTAGCTTTGCGTTAAATTGGGATAAATTTTCTTTGAAAAACAGATTCAGGTCAATGCTCTGCTTTATCTTTTCTATTTGTTTTGTTATTTCTTTAATGTCAATGTTTTCTTTCTTCTCACTTATAGCTTGTCATAATGCCTGAAAGTGGTTAGATATTATTGACGTGAACATATTTTTTTTCTATAGAAAATGATATTAAGATATTAAGATATAAAGGTTTTCTATGGGAATGTGTAAAAGTTTTTTAAAATTACGCTTTTATTATTATCCTTAGGTCGTGTTAATCTTAACAAGGCATCACTAACGAAACTGAGTGTATACTTGTTATACTGCAAGTTGCATGTGTGTTAGCTGGGTTCACAATTCGGTCCATCCCTGTGCCTCACCTCTCACGCGGCTGCCGCTTGCGGCGTTCAAATTTGTTTAAGACAAATTTGTCATTCTCTTGCCGAGTTATGAGGCTCATAAATGAGCCTCGCCCTAAAAAGTCAGCGCAAGCGCTGTTCAAAACGTTAACGTTTTATCCCGTAACTCAAATTATTTAGAATATAATGAATTTGCTCATGCTTGTTTATTACATAGCAGTGTAAGTGTTGATGATTCTTACTCTTGAGATAATGACTGGCTGTATCTTTTGTTAACGCTATTCATTAATATATAGCTGGCATCTTTTCGCTTATGCTGATCGATCATAGGCAAAAGGTGTCTGAAGTGTTCACTGGCGCAATGTTCATCAAGCACAGAACGGCCTGGCCACTTTTCTATAAATATGAAATCCCTTCCTTTTTCTCATCAATATACAGGTCGTATGCAATACATTGAGGTTCTCTTTTAGTGGTTTCAACCAACTCACGGTAAAGTGGGAGCATGGTTTCAACCGCTTCTTGTTTAATAAAATCTTCGGCAATAATTTTTAGCATTTTAGATTCTCCTGTTTAAGGAATTGCACAATCATCAGATGATTTTCTTGCTTCACTTCCCAATACAGAAATTCGAGAAAATCCGTCCCAATAGATCATCAGAGGTAAATTCGCCTGTGATTTTACTCAATGCTTGTTGTGCCAGCCGCAGCTCTTCTGCCAGCAGTTCACCTGCGTAAGCGCTCACTAATTGTTCTTTGCCTTGCTCCAGATGCTGTGCGGCAGTTTCCAGCGCTTGCAGGTGGCGACGGCGCGCCAGGAAGCCGCCTTCAGTATTGCTGGTAAAGCCCGTACTCTGTTTTAGATGGTTACGCAGTATATCAACGCCATCCCTAGTTTTGGCGGATAAGCGAATAAGTGAGTGGGTATTCACTTCTTCAATGGCTTGTGTTTCACCGGTAATGTCGGCTTTATTGCGTACCACTGTGATGGGCAGCGTTGCGGGTAAGCGAGCCATAAATTCTGGCCAGATTTCAGCCGGCGATGTTGCATTGGTCGTCGTACCATCTACCATAAACAGTACGCGGTCCGCCTGCTCAATCTCTTGCCAGGCACGTTCAATGCCGATGCGTTCCACTTCGTCGTTAGCATCGCGCAGTCCTGGGGTGTCGATGATATGTAGCGGCATGCCGTCGATATGTATATACTCACGCAGTACGTCGCGTGTGGTGCCTGCGATAATGGTCACTATCGCCGCCTCGCGCCCTGCAAGTGCATTTAGCAGACTGGATTTCCCTGCGTTTGGGCGTCCAGCAATCACTACCTTCATGCCTTCACGCAGCAGGCTGCCCTGATGCGCTTCTGTTTGAACGCCAGCTAGATCGGCCATAACGCCGTTTAATTCCGCTTCAATTTTACCATCAGAAAGGAAATCAATCTCTTCATCAGGAAAGTCGATGGCAGACTCAACATAGATACGCAAGCGGATTAGCGCTTCTACAAGACGGTGAATACGGGTGGAGAATGCGCCTTGCAAGGAGTTAAGTGCCGAGCGCGCCGCCTGCTCAGAGCTGACATCGATCAGATCAGCAATAGCTTCTGCCTGAACCAGATCGATCTTGTCGTTAAGAAACGCGCGTTCGGAGAACTCTCCAGGGCGCGCAATGCGTAGGCCGGGCAGTGCCAGAATGCGCTGCATTAGCAAATCGAGAATAACCGGGCCACCGTGCCCTTGCAGTTCCAGCACATCTTCGCCGGTAAAGGAGTTGGGGCCAGGAAACCAGATAGCAATACCCTGATCCAGCATGCTGCCGTCGGCATCGCGAAATGGCAGATAATCCGCATGGCGAGGTTTGGGTAATTTACCCAGCGCGGCACACGCCACATCGGCAGCCTGCTGGCCAGACACGCGCAAAATACCTACGCCGCCGCGTCCGGGGGGCGTGGATTGGGCTACGATGGTATCGGTATCACTCATGATGGTTTCTCTGTTGTAATAAAAAAATAAGGTGGGGCCAGTAGTCGCCTTATTTTCAGACGTGTAAAGTCCGCTTATTTCTTCTCTTTCTTATAGTTAGTGGCTGTGCAGGCCTTTCTTCTCCAGCCCGCGGTCAATCAACTTCTGCTGAATAATGGTGACCAGATTACTGACGATATAGTACAGCACCAGACCGGACGGGAACCACAGGAAGAACATGGTAAAGATAACCGGCATGTAGGTCATTATCTTCTGCTGCATCGGGTCGGTTACTGTGGTTGGCGACATCTTCTGAATGAAGAATATCGTGATACCCATCAGGATCGGCAGGATGTAGTACGGGTCTTGTGCAGACAGGTCGGTAATCCACAGGATGAAAGGCGCATGACGCATTTCAACCGAGCTCATCAGCATGTAGTACAACGCCAGGAAGATCGGCATCTGGATCAGCAGCGGGAAGCAGCCACCCAGTGGGTTCACTTTCTCCGCCCTGTAAAGCGCCATCATTTCTTGGCTCATACGCTGCTTGTCATCACCGATACGCTCGCGCATGGCTTGTATTTTCGGCTGCAGCATACGCATTTTCGCCATCGCGGTGTACTGCGCCTTGGTCAGCGGATACATGATGCCGCGCACGATAAAGGTGATGGCAATGATAGAGAAGCCCCAGTTACCGATGAAGCCATGCAGGAATTTCAGCAGCTTGAACAATGGCTGGGAAATAAACCACAGCCAGCCGTAATCCACCGACAGGTCTAGATGCGATGCAACGGCCGCCATCTTGTCTTGAATTTTTGGACCAACCCACAGTACCGCACTGATGTCTTTCTGCGCACCCGCGTCAACCGTTAACGGTCTGGCTTTGAAGCCAATGGCGGCCAAACCGTTACCTAACTGCGAGGTATAGAAAGTGTTGGCACCTGCGGTGGTCGGAATCCACGCGGTAGCAAAATATTGCTGCAGCATCGCAATCCAGCCACCATCATTGGTGACGTTCAGGTTTTCTTTCATGTCGCTGAAGCTGTATTTCTTGTACTTATCCTCGCTTGAGGAGAACGCTGCGCCACGATAGGTATGGAGTGAAAAGTTATTACTGCCAGTGTCGCGGTGTTTCGGTAGGTCAATAGACTGTTTCAACTGACCAAACAGCGTCAACTCCAACGGTTGCGCGCTGGTATTGTTCACGTTGTAGCTAACGTTCAGCGCATAGTCGCCGCGTTTGAGCACGAATGTTTTGGTGAACTTCACGCCGTTAGCGTTGGTGTAGGTCAACGGAATGGTCAATGCATCTTGCCCGTCTGCCAGTTCAAAATGATCCTGTGGGGCAGTAAACAACGGACGTGCGCCGTTTGCGGGATTATCCGGACCGTTTTTACCTGTCAGGCCGCTCTGTGCCTGGTACACGAATTCCGGCGTGGTTTCCAGCAGCAGGAATGGTGTAGCAGAATGCTGTTTATCAGGGAACGTCAGCAGATTGGCTTGTTCGATATCGCCGCCGCGCGTATTGATAGTCAGCGACAGCACGTCGGTTTTCACCCAGATCAGTTTACCCTGACCGCTATTAGGCACACTCCGGCTGACGGTATCACCATTGACTGCATTCGTCGCTTGCTGAATTACTTGCGTTGAAACGGTAGGCGGATTTTTATCCGTCTCCCACATCTGCCATATCAGAAAGCTTACGAATAGTAGAGCGATGAGAAGAAGATTGCGTTGCGAATCCATCGTTAATGTTCTCTGCTATTGTCGAGTTTTGGCTGTAGGGGATCATTACTACCAGGGTTCAAAGGGTAGTATTTTAATACGCTTTTGCGCGTCAACTAACTGCCTTTTATCATGCTGAACATGCGTATGGCTTTAATGCCGTATTGTAAACAGGTTGGGCGGAAACGGCAATGCGGCCCTAATAACGTATTTTATAACGAGTTGATAACCGCGCATCAACCCAATCAGGAGGCGCGAGCTAAGCGACAGTGCCGTTGCCATAATTTTTCTAAAGCTTCCGTTAACGCACGGTTATCCAGATCGATCACCCCTTTTTTAGCGACTACGACAAAATCCATCGCAGGTAAGGTGTGTTGATGTAAACGGAAGCTTTCCCGCGTCAGACGTTTAATCCGATTACGTTCATGCGCACGCTTAACATGCTTTTTGGCGACAGTAAGACCGATGCGAGAATGCCCGAGCGAATTTAGGCGGCCGAGGATGGTGATTTGCGGCGTGCCAGCCCGTTGTGGCTGCTGGAAGACGAAGGTGAAATGGTTGGGAGTTAACAAACGTAACTCCCTGGGAAAAGCGAGCTTAACCACTCTGGGGATTAGCTCTTATTACTTAGAAACGGTCAGACGAGCACGGCCTTTTGCGCGACGGCAGGCCAGAACTTGACGACCATTTTTAGTGGCCATACGAGCACGGAAACCGTGGCTACGGTTACGCTTTAATACGGACGGTTGGAAAGTGCGTTTCATGGGATTTCTACCTAAACTTGGATAGTTGACTTCACAGTAAACGCGTTTGGCGCTCCTCCGGCTTGAATATTTACCGACGCCTCAATCGCATACATCAAAGATAAAGAGGCCACATTTTAATAATTGTACAGTCCTGAGTCAAGTAACATCACACGCTTATGAAGCGCTTTCTACAATAAATTTGGGGAATTCTCTGTCTGAAACAGCACAGGAAGGGCATCAACGCATCGGGCTGAGGATTGTACGTACTCTGCATTAAATCGCAAGGATCATGACAAGATCCTTAATGCGGGATCATGATCGCTATCACTCCAGAATGAACAGTGATTGGGTTATGCTAGGCTTCAGCCATGCACAAGCCTAGCATCATCGCTGTGCGGCACGTTGCGGCCAAGAGTGATAAGAATAGCCTGTGGATAAAAAGGATCAAAACCGTGCGGAAAGGGAAGATCTATGTTGAGGATTAGGTTATCATCCGCCGTCCCGCAAACGATCCTTCTTCGAGATCGTCTCGGCAACCGCATGGACATCATCAGATGCGCAGTACACTCAGGATCCTGTCATTGCAGCTTCCAGGTCATAATCATGAATTACACTAATATAACGTATCTGATTCTTTTCTATTTTAATCTTGTTCGAGTGGAGTCCGCCGTGTCACTTTCGCTTTGGCAGCAGTGTCTTGCCCGTTTGCAGGATGAGTTACCTGCCACAGAATTTAGCATGTGGATACGTCCGTTACAGGCGGCACTGAACGACAACACGCTGGCGCTCTATGCGCCAAACCGTTTTGTTTTAGATTGGGTAAGAGACAAATACCTCAACAACATCAATGGGATACTGAACGATTTCTGCGGTATGGATGCTCCTTTACTGCGTTTTGAAGTGGGCAGTAAACCGCTGGCTACGGCGATAGTGAGCCAGCCTGCCAGCCCACAGGCTGCTGTGCAGCCGGTCAGGCAGGCACCTATGCGCCCCAGTTGGGATACTCCCCTGACGCAGACGGAGCACACCTACCGCTCCAATGTTAATCCAAAGCATTCGTTCGACAACTTTGTTGAAGGTAAATCAAACCAACTGGCACGCGCGGCGGCGCGTCAGGTAGCAGATAATCCTGGCGTAGCTTATAATCCTTTGTTTCTCTATGGCGGCACCGGTTTGGGTAAAACTCACTTGTTGCACGCGGTGGGCAATGGCATTATTGCGCGTAAGCCAAATGCCAAAGTGGTCTATATGCATTCTGAACGCTTTGTGCAAGATATGGTCAAAGCCTTACAGAACAATGTGATTGAAGAATTTAAACGCTATTACCGTTCAATAGATGCTTTGCTTATCGATGATATTCAGTTTTTTGCTAACAAGGAGCGTTCTCAGGAGGAGTTTTTCCACACCTTCAATGCGCTCTTGGAAGGCAATCAGCAGATCATCCTTACCTCCGATCGTTATCCGAGAGAAATCAATGGCGTAGAAGATCGCCTGAAATCGCGCTTCGGTTGGGGATTAACTGTGACGATCGAGCCGCCTGAGCTGGAAACGCGTGTGGCGATCCTGATGAAGAAAGCGGATGAAAACGACATCCACCTGCCAGGTGAAGTGGCGTTCTTTATTGCTAAACGGTTGTGTTCCAACGTGCGTGAGCTGGAAGGCGCGCTGAACCGTGTGATCGCCAACGCCAATTTTACCGGCCGCGCCATTACCATTGATTTCGTACGTGAAGCACTGCGCGATCTATTGGCGTTGCAGGAAAAGCTGGTGACCATCGATAATATTCAAAAGACGGTCGCGGAGTACTACAAGATTAAAGTCGCCGATCTGCTGTCTAAACGGCGATCCCGATCGGTGTCTCGTCCTCGCCAGATGGCGATGGCGCTGGCGAAAGGGCTGACCAATCACAGCTTACCGGAAATTGGTGATGCGTTTGGCGGTCGTGACCATACCACTGTACTGCATGCGTGCCGCAAGATCGAGCAGCTGCGTGAGGAAAGTCACGACATAAAGGAAGATTTTTCTAATTTAATCAGAATATTATCTTCATAATATTATGAAATTCATTATAGAACGCGAGCATCTGCTAAAACCGTTACAACAGGTAAGCGGCCCGTTAGGTGGCCGTCCGACGCTGCCGATTCTGGGCAACCTACTGTTACATGTAACGAACGGTACACTATTGTTGACCAGCACCGATTTGGAAATGGAGATGGTCACCAGGATTGCGCTGTCACAGGCCTATGAGTCTGGTGCGACGACGGTTCCAGCACGAAAGCTGTTTGATATTTGTCGTGGTTTGCCTGAGAGGGCCGAGATTACCATCACGCTGGAGGGTAACCGTATGTTGGTGCGCTCTGGCCGTAGCCGTTTTTCTCTTTCGACGCTTCCTGCATCTGATTTTCCCAATCTGGATGACTGGCAGAGTGAAGTGGCGTTCTCCTTACCGCAGGCGACGCTGAAACGTCTGATTGAAGCTACGCAGTTTTCCATGGCGCATCAGGATGTGCGTTATTACCTTAACGGCATGTTATTTGAAACCGAATGGGAAGAACTGCGTACGGTTGCGACCGATGGTCACCGTTTGGCGGTATGTGCCATGCCGATTGGTCAGTCGTTGCCGTCCCATTCGGTGATCGTGCCGCGTAAAGGTGTGATTGAGTTACTAAGGCTGCTGGATGGTGGAGATACGCCATTGCAGTTACAGATTGGCATTAACAACATCCGCGCCCACGTGGGGGATTTTATCTTTACCTCCAAGTTGGTCGATGGTCGTTTTCCTGACTACCGTCGAGTGCTGCCGAAAAACCCGGACAAGGCGCTAGAAGCGAGCTGTGATTTATTGAAACAAGCATTTGTACGTGCGGCTATCCTGTCTAATGAGAAGTTTCGCGGTGTGCGTCTGCACCTGATTCAGAATCAGTTGAAAATCACAGCCAATAACCCGGAACAGGAAGAAGCGGAAGAGATCCTGGATGTGCAGTACGACGGCACAGAGATGGAAATTGGCTTTAACGTCAGTTATATGCTGGATGTATTGAATGTACTGAAGTGTGAAGATGTGCGTCTGCTGCTGACCGACTCTGTTTCCAGCGTGAAGATTGAAGACGGTGCGAGCCAGGCGGCGGCATACGTTGTGATGCCGATGCGGCTGTAACGGTATTTTCTTGATCTGTGCCATTTTTTACCTGAGTGCCGACGCTTGCCATCGGTATTCGTGCAGGTTGCCGCGAACAGGATCTGGTTGTCCATAGCTCTAATCCGTCTTCTGATTAAAGATTTCAGCAATATAGCCTCTGCCGATTTGGCGCTCATCCCTGGATTCAATTTTCTGGTGGGGGAGAAAACGGCAGCGGAAAAACCAGCGTGCTGGAAGCCATCTACACCCTAGGGCACGGGCGTGCGTTTCGCTCTATACAAGCAGCGCGCGTTATCCGGTATGAACAGCCGGAATTTATTCTGCATGGTCGGCTCGATGGCATCGAGCGCGAACACTCTATCGGCCTGAGTAAAAACGGCTGGGTGACAGTACCGTGCGTATTGATGGCAGCGATAACTACAAGGTGGCGGATCTGGCGCAGTTGCTGCCGATTCAGCTCATCACGCCAGAGGAGTTCACGCTGCTTAACGGTAGGTTAAAATACCGTTTCGCCTTTCTTGATTGGGGCTGTTTTACCATGAGCCTGGTTTCTTCGCAGCCTGGAGTAACCTGAAGCGGTTGCTGCGTCAGCGTAATACAGCGCTGCGTCAGGTGGGACAGTATCGTCAATTGCGCGCCTGGGATCAGGAATTGATCCCGCTTGCGAAGTGCATCAGCACTTGGCGGGCGGGATTACACCGCTGCGATAACCGCGGACATTACCGCAACCTGCGAGCAGTTTTTACCCGAGTTTTCTTTGACCTTCTCTTTCCAGCGAAGGCTGGGATAAAGAGAGTGACTATGCCGAACTGCTGGAACGGCAGTTTGAGCGCGATAGACAGCTGGGCTATACCGCACTGTGGCCGCACAAGGCGGACTTTCATATCCGAGCTGGCGGCATGGCGGTGGAAGATATGTTATCGCGTGGGCAACTGAAGTTATTGATGTATGCGCTACGATTGGCGCAGGGTGATTTTCTCACCCGCCATAGCGGTGCCAAGTGTATTTATCTGATAGATGATTTTGCTTCCGAACTGGATATTACCCGCCGCCGTTTGCTGGCTGAACGGTTAAAAGTCAGTCAGGCTCAAGTATTTATCAGTGCTATCATCGCTGAACAAATAGATGACATGATCGATGAAAAGGGCAAGATGTTCCGCGTGGAACAGGGTAAAATAGCAGTTTAATTACAGGACTAAAATGAGCGAAAAAACGTTGATGTCGAATTCTTATGACTCCTCAAGTATCAAAGTATTGAAAGGGCTGGATGCGGTACGTAAACGCCCGGGTATGTACATTGGTGATACGGATGACGGCACAGGCCTGCATCACATGGTATTCGAGGTTGTGGACAACGCCATTGACGAGGCACTCGCAGGCTATTGCAAAGACATTGTTATTACCATTCACAAGGATAATTCGATTTCGGTGCAGGATGATGGCCGTGGCATTCCAACCGGTATTCATGAGGAAGAGGGTGTCTCTGCTGCGGAAGTGATCATGACCGTGCTGCACGCGGGTGGTAAGTTTGACGACAACTCCTATAAGGTCTCCGGTGGTCTGCACGGTGTAGGGGTGTCTGTGGTTAATGCCCTGTCTGAGAAACTGGAACTGACCATTTACCGCGATGACAAGACCCACCACCAGATTTACCGAAATGGTGAACCTCAGGCTCCGCTGGCAGTGATTGGTGATACTAAACATACTGGTACCACGGTGCGTTTCTGGCCGAGTATGAAAACGTTTAGCAACGTTACTGACTTCGAATATGAGATTCTGGCTAAGCGTCTACGTGAACTGTCGTTTCTGAACTCTGGCGTTTCCATTCGCTTGAGTGACGAATGCGAACGGGGTAGGGCCGATCACTTCCACTATGAAGGCGGCATCAAAGCATTTGTTGACTATCTGAACCGGAACAAGACGCCGATTCATCCTCAGGTGTTCTATTTCAGCGCAGAAAAAGACGATATCGGTGTGGAAATCGCTATGCAGTGGAATGACGGGTTCCAGGAAAATATCTACTGCTTTACCAACAATATTCCACAGCGTGATGGCGGTACGCACCTAGCAGGTTTCCGTGGGGCGATGACGCGTACGCTGAACAGCTATATGGAAAAAGAAGGCTACAGCAAAAAGGTCAAAGTTAGCGCTACCGGTGACGATGCGCGTGAAGGTTTGATTGCCCTGGTGTCTGTGAAGGTGCCGGATCCGAAATTCTCCTCCCAGACTAAAGACAAGCTGGTTTCTTCCGAGGTGAAGACCGCGGTGGAATCTCTGATGAACGAGCGTCTGGTCGATTATCTGATGGAAAATCCGGCTGACGCAAAAGTTGTGGTTGGAAAAATTATCGATGCCGCGCGCGCGCGCGAAGCGGCGCGTAAAGCGCGTGAAATTACACGCCGTAAAGGTGCGCTCGATCTGGCTGGCCTGCCGGGTAAGCTGGCGGATTGTCAGGAGCGCGATCCGGAGCTGTCTGAACTCTTCCTGGTGGAAGGGGACTCCGCGGGCGGCTCTGCCAAGCAGGGGCGTAACCGTAAGAACCAGGCTATTCTGCCGCTAAAAGGTAAAATCCTTAACGTGGAGAAAGCACGGTTCGACAAGATGCTCTCTTCTCAGGAAGTGGGCACGCTGATTACCGTGTTGGGTTGTGGTATTGGCCGTGACGAATATAATCCAGACAAACTGCGTTACCACAACATCATCATCATGACCGATGCCGACGTCGATGGTGCACATATTCGTACGCTGTTGTTGACCTTCTTCTATCGTCAGATGCCGGAAATCATTGAACGTGGTCACGTCTTTATTGCCCAGCCGCCGTTGTACAAGGTGAAGAAAGGCAAGCAGGAACAGTACATTAAAGATGATGAAGCTATGGATCAGTACCAGATTGCGTTGGCACTGGATGGCTCGGCTCTGCACATCAATGCTCAGGCACCTGCGTTGCAAAGTGAGCAAGTGGAACTGATGGTAAAAGAGCATCACAGCGTACAACGCTTGCTCTATCGTATGGAACGTCGTTATCCGCGTGCGTTTTTGAACGCCTTGATTTACCAAGATACGCTGACAGAAAGCGATCTGCAAGATCGTGCTAAAGTAGAAAGCTGGTTGGCGACGTTAGTAAAAACTCTCAATGAGAGTGATGTGCACGGTAGCAGCTACAGCGGAACGTTGAGCAATAACCAGGAGTTTGCCGAGCCGGTGTTGCGCGTGCGCACCCATGGTGTGGATACTGATTATGTGCTGGACGCAAACTTTGTTCGCGGCAGCGAATATCGGAAAATTGTACTGCTAGGTGAAAAACTGCGTGGCCTGCTTGAAGATGGCGCGTACATTGAGCGCGGTGAGCGCAAACAGCCTATTACCAGTTTCGAACAAGCGCTGGATTGGCTGGTGAAAGAGTCTCGCCGTGGGTTGAACATTCAGCGTTACAAAGGATTGGGTGAAATGAACCCTGAGCAGCTGTGGGAAACTACTATGGATCCGGAAAGCCGCCGCATGCTGCGCGTGACGGTTAAAGACGCCATAGCTGCAGATGAGTTGTTTACCACGCTGATGAGCGATGCGGTTGAACCACGTCGTGCCTTCATCGAAGAGAACGCGTTGAAAGCTACCAACATTGATATCTGATATGATGTTGTGACATAAAAAAACCGCCGCGTCGCCTGAGCAAGAGGCGGTTTTTTTTAGTTGTCCGACAGAGGTGGCGGCGAGACGTTTGCTGGCACGCATTTCCTGCGCCAGCGTGATGGCAGTGGTGATAAGCATGAAAATGACCGCAGACCAGAAGATGGCATGGGGATGACCATTATCCAGTAACCAGCCGAACAGCACCGGACCAGCTGCACTACCGATATTGAATCCGGTGGATATAATACCAAAAACCCGCCCTTCAGCGTCTTTCGGTGATGCGCTCGGAAACACCATCGGCCGTAACGGATAGACAGCGACAATCGCTACCAGCACGGCGGTGATGGCTAATGCGCCGGTGGTAACCAGACCGTGGCGCTCGGTTTTATCTGCCAGTGCACCACCTGCCAGTACGCCAAAGGCGCTGGCAAACAAAACGCGGTCAGCATGCATTCGCATCGGACAAGGGTGGATATCGTAGCCCGTTATAAGTGCAGTCACCGAAAAGTTCTGAATCGAGTTAGTGCTCAGGCTCAGCATCAAAAAATGCTGTTGCGCTCGGTGCGGCGTTGCTGGGTGCGGTGGCTGCAGGCTATTACCCTCGCTGCCGGAGGCTGCGGAGTGTTAGTTCGCCCTGGCGCAGCGATCGTCGCAGACCCGCAATATGTTGAATTCCATGCGGCTAAATATCGCGTCTATCTCCAAATTTATGACGATGTAGAGCGTGTAAAACGGCTGATGTAGGATTAATCAGTCGCTATTGCGTTGTGCTGCAGCGCTCGAGAGCATTTATTTAAATCAGGAGCAGAATATGTTGAAATTACATCCCCCTTCCCTGATCACCACTAGTGCACAGGTAAATGAGGTGCTGTTGGTGACCAACGCCGACCTGCGCGAGCCTGTCAATGTGACGTGCTGGTCTACGCAGTGTGACTATGAAGCACACACACCTGTGGGTTGCGCTAGAAAAACTGGGCTATCAAATGAAGCGTGCACACGCGGTGAATAATGAGCGCGGTCAGGCTTTATCAGCAGCCAGAAAGAGGGGAGAGATCTGTTCTCCGCCATTGATCCGGACGCGCCGGTAATTGTGTTACTTACCGCGTGGCAATATTCCCACCATATTGCACTGTCACTGGTGCACCATCGTGGCTCGATACTGCTGCTGGTAAACTTCGATGGTACCTGGCCGGGTCTGGTGGGAATGCTGTGTATGGTGGGATGTTTTACCAGTCTGGGGCGCCCTTTCTCACGCCTGTGGTCAGAAATGTTTGATGACAATTCTTCCATTAAGGTCTTGAAACCTGGCTGCGCGATGGTGCGGTCAGCCACAAAACTGGTTACCTGCGCCCAGTTACACCGACCCATTCAGTTGTTGCTAGCGAAGCGGGAAATATTGGACGTCAGGTGGGTGAGCATATTTTCGTCACAAGGCGATTGTCGGGCTGTTTGATACCTTCTGCATGGGAATGATTCATGGGGTATTCCCACTTAAAGCGATGGTCGATATCGGCATTCCGGTGGAATCGCTGTCGCAGTCGGCGCTGTTGGTAGAGATGGCGAAAGTCCCGCTCGCGTTACATGAAGAATGTCTGGTAATGGTATGAAACGAGCGGCATGCAGTTCCAGTTTGGCGAAGACGGTAGCCGTGAGCTGACGCGTGAACAGGTGCTTGAGCAATGCGCCATGATGATCGCTATGGTCCGATTTCTGAAACACTTTGAGCTTTCAGCCGTTGGTGTGTGCAGTATCAGCAGGGGCTGAAGGATAGCTGTGTGGCTTCTGATTTCGCGGAAGGCGCGATCGGCAACCAGGAACGTTTCCCTGCCCCCGATGAGAACGGTGACACTATTTAGCACGATCACGTATTCCTTGCGTGAACGAAGTGGATATGGGTAGTGCCATTCCTCAGGTGATGCTGGGACAACTACTTGAAGGTCTTGGGCTACCGGCAGAAACCACGCTGCATAATATCCGTTGGGGGAGCGACTATCAGGGCACCTTGTACTGGGATTTGGAAATTTCTGGCGCTGTGCCGTTTGCTCATCTCAAGGGCGGCATTGCGGGGGGTAACTGGGTACCACCAGCCCGCCATGTTCTTCTCCTACGGCGGTTAGACCATTGCCGGACAGGGTAAAGCCGAGCGTTTTATCTAGGCGCGCGCTTACTCTGACTATCGCTTATGTTGAAGAGGTGTTGTTGACCGAAATGCTACAAGCCTTCGTTGCTAAGGCGCTGACGCAGAATATGAAGGTTTACACCGCTGGGGATACTGGCAGTTGCCTTCAAAATAACAGGTTGTCAGACGAAAGTATGCTTAGCGTTTATGGCTCTTGCCTGTGGGGTTTATCTCGGTGGTACGTATGCGTAACACCGGGCAATACCAGGGAAAACGCTAAAAATTATAAGTCGTTAAGGTAAAATCGCTATAGCCCAGAAACAATATACACAGCAAAAGTATATCAGCATTTTGCCCGTAATGCTGACACCGTTTGGTGAGAAGTGGGAGATTGATTATGACTCACTGGCACGTCTGATCGAATGGTATCTCTTGGCGGGGGTTCGCGGTCTGTTTGTCGATTGCTAATCCAGCGAGATGTTTTTCCTGAGCGATCGTGAAACACAGCAATTGGTGCGCTTCATTATGCAACAGGTAGATGGTCGTGTGCCGGTGTTAGCCTCTGGCCATACTGACAGCAGCGTGGATGGTTTGATTCTCATTAGCAAACTTTGGCATTGCAGGCGCTGCAAAACCTGACTACATAGTTGCCAACGTCAGTGAATCTGGGTATTTACGAATGCCCTTATCTCTATAAGGAATTACTGTCAGAAGAGACGGTTGCCTAGTGTGCACAAAGTCAGCGTTACACCTTCATCAAAGATACCTGCTGTGATTTACCCACTATCCGTCGCCGCTTGGCTCTGGCATAGAGGAGTCGCCTGCACTTAGCAAACGCAAATAGCCAGGCTGTTAGCCTCGTTTCAGGCAGGCTGCCAAGCTTACAGTGGTATGATGGCGAATTTTCATCCGCAGCTTTATATCTGGATTGTATGAGAATTGGCGCACGCACCCGAAACAGGCGCTGGCGGAACACCTTTATTACCCAGCCTGCGCCAAATATTTCCAGCAGCAGGTGGAGAATTTTTTTACCCATGCTTGCCGAGTGCGTAACAGCGCGGGCTATGCCTCCATCTTTTCCCGAATGCCATTGATAGCATGATGCGCTTGGAAGAATCGCTGTGCCAGCTAGTGACGAACCAATAAGAGAAGATCCTGATGCTGACCACACTAGCGCGAGAAGCGCTGTTGCCTGCGGATCAACGCGATTTCGCTAATTGCCATGCTTCTACCCTTGCCCTGTTGCCGCAGGGAAATGTGGTGGTGGCCTATTTTGCGGACACTAAAGAGAGGGGAGCCGGGGCGACACTGCAATTTGGCTTTCACGCTGTCAGTAGGGCATCTAGTTACCCCCGCAGCGAGCGATTGCTGAACCGGGGCTGTACTAGCAAGCAGAACGGCTCTGGTTGTTTTATAAGGTGGGCCCAGACGTTCACTATTGAGTGATGCGGGTCGCCGTATCTGACGATGGCGGGGTGAGTTGGTCTACACCTGCTACCTTAGTGGAAAACGATCCGTTACCACGGGGTCCGGTGAAGAACAAGCTATTGGTGATGTCGAACAGCGAGTGGCTGATAGCTGGCTCGGTTGAAGATAAACGCTACTGTGATGCTTTTGTCAATATCAGTGCAGACAGCGGCATATCATGATGGAAAAAATCAGCGATCCGTTTGCAGCATTAAGCTCACGCCGCAAGCGAAGAACAAAAAAATCTGGCAAGGGATTGCAGCAGAACGCATTATGTGAGAATGACCTGAATCGGTTGTTTCAGTGGAATAGCGTGATTCAACCAACAGCGTGGGAGTCGTCACTGGGCCATGTGCATGTGCTGATGCGCAGTACCCCTTGACATATTTACTGCAGTGATTTAGAAGACTACGGCAGGCATTGGTCTTCCGCCTATCCCGCGACGTTACCTAACAATAACAGTGGGATCGATGTGGTACGCAGGGCGGATGGTAGCCTGGTGCTGGTTTTTAACCCGATTACCGGAAACTGGAACCGGCGTTATTCGCTTTCGGTGGACGTTTCCCGCGATAACGGTGAGTAGTGAGAAATGGCAGGCGCTCTGGAAACAGAGAACGGAGAATTTTCTTATCCGGCGATCGTTTGCGATAAAAATGCGCTTCACATCACATATACCTGTAACCTTACCAAAATCATTTATCATAAAATCAACATCATGCAGTAATTTATCCCTTTTTATCCGACTCTACCAATAAGAACGAAGAATACAATGAAGAAGACCTTGCTCCTGCTTTTGGCGTCAGGGATGCCGTTCTGCACGAACCAGGCGTTCGCGGAACCCTCGACGATAAGCTACGCCAAGAAAAACATCGAAGTGGTTATTCCCAAAAACCCGGCGGCGGTACTGATACCTCTGCCAGGACTCTGATCGAATATTCCAAATATCATTTGCCGAAAGGGGTGATGTTTGTATCGGTAAACAAACCGGCAGGCAACGGTATCACAACGTTGATTGAAGTCGACAGAGCAAAACCGGACGATTACAAACTAGTGATGACCACGGTGGAGTTGGCGATGTTCCTACACCAAAATAAATCACTGGTAAAGTATAAAAATTTTACCCCTCTGGTCACGACGATTGCCGACCCAGTGGCTATCGTGGTGCGTGCTAATGCAGGCTTTGACACGCTGCAAGCGTTTATCGATTCTACCAAGCAGAAGCCAGGCAAGCCCAATGTGGGTAACTCTAGTATGGGGGGATTTACCATCTTGCTGCTGTAAACATTGAAAAAACTACTGGCACCAAATTCAACCATATTCCTTATAAGGAAGACATCGGGCTGTCGATTGCCGCACTGATTGGTAGACACATTGATGCGGTATTGAGCACGCCGGGCGCGCGGTGAAGTCACAGGTAGACGCAGGCATTCTCAAAGTGCTAGCGGTGATGAATGAGAAAAGCTTTGAACTAGTGCCTGAGACGTACCGACCATCAAAGAAGCGTTAGGGCTGGATGTGAACGTCAAGATGCGCGCCTGGTCGGTGCTGGCGACGACGGTGAAAGTGCCGCCGGAAGTGGCCGAACAACTGGTTAAAGCCTTTACGGAAGTGGTGAATACTCCCGCTTATTAGGATGCAGTGAGAAAGCAGGGCATCATGCTAGTGACCATTGTCATACAGGACGCTTACAACATGATGCGTGAAGATGATGAGCTCTATAAATAGCTTATTGCCGATAAGCTGAAGAAATAACGCTATCGATACGCTTATCGGCCTGGTGCCGGCAAGCGGGAGAATTCCTATGCGTAAATATGATGTGTTAGTCGGCTTATTCTCCTTGGGGTTTGGCCTACTGATATTACTCTTATCTCGCTACATGTCGATGTTTGATGAATATGGCGTTCCGGGGGGGGCGTTATTGCCGCTTGCCTGTTTATTTTGTTAGGCGTGCTACAATGGGGCGTGGTGCTCAAAAACCGCCTTCTTATGGCGGACAGAAAGATCGATTTTTCTTCTGTGAATGCGCGCAAAGCCTACCTGATCGGCGCGCTTGCTGTTGGTAATAGCCTGAGCAGGATTCATTATGTCGGCAGTGATTTTCATTCCCTACACTATGGTGCTGATGAAAGAAAAGCGTGTCTGGTTTGTTGGCGCTAGTACCGGAATAGTATTCATGATCCGGACCGGTATGCGTCATTACGCTGGAACATCTGCCGGTAAGCGCCAGTTCGCTTCCTGCTATTAACAAAGAAAGAGAGTGCAGTACGTCTCAGTATGATCATATCGCTGTCCATTCAGAAAAAGACGGCCATGCGAAGCCTTACCCATGTATAACGGGGTACAAGTTAATAAGATGTCATGTTCTATATTTCGGTGGTAGTATTTCATTTTCCAATAAATTTTTCAGAAAAGAAAAAAATTACCATCTTCGCAGCCTTGAAAATTTGGACCCGGTCCCCATCTTTATGATAGCCTCATATTATGAGGCTATGCCGACAGAATAGCTGATGAGGCGTAGAGCCTGTCCATCAAAGAAGGTTCATATTAATCCTCGCTGAATTTTTAGGAGGTTGTAATGCGTAATTTTGATTTTTCTCTCCTGTATCGTTCCGCCATTGGTTTCGATCGCCTGTTTAATCTGCTGGAAGCTGGGCAAAGCCCGGGTAATGATGGATATCCTCCCTACAATGTTGAATTGGTTGATGACAACCATTACCGCATTGCCATCGCTGTCGCGGATTTTGCCGAGAATGAGCTGGAGATTACCGCTCATGACAACCTGTTGATTGTTAAAGGTGCACACAGCGGTGAGCCGGTAACACGTAATTATCTCTATCAGGGAATTACTGAACGCAATTTTGAGCGCAAATTTCAGTTGGCCGAGCATATTCAAATTACTGGCGCCAATCTGGAATATGGCTTGCTGTACATCGATCTGGCGCGCGTGGTGTCGGAAACGATGAAGCCGCGCCCTATTGATATCAAGTAATACGACTTTTACGTTTTAACACTCGCCCCCCGTTAGGGGGCAAATTCAGTGGAGCTTGCCTGCTCCCCTGAAAGCACACTCTCGCTTCGAAGAAGGAGTCACATTATGCGTAACTATGATTTATCACCGCTGCTGCGTCAGTGGATCGGTTTTGACAAATTAGCTAGCTCAATGCAGGGCAGTCAGGAAACCGTGGAATTTCCTCCCTACAATATTGAGAAAAAAGACGAAAATCACTATCGCATCACACTGGCCTTGGCGGGGTTTCAGCAAAGCGAACTCGCGATCGAAGTGGAAGGACCTCGTCTGATGGTAAGTGGTACACCGACGCTGCCGGAGAAGAAAGCGGAATATTTGCATCAGAGTCTGGTATTTAAACCGTTCACTCTGAGCTTTACGCTGGCTGAGCACCTGTCTGTCTCCGAGGCAACATTTGAACTCGGCTTGCTGCATATCGATCTGGTGCGTGAAGTGCCGGCAGAACTGCAACCGCAGCGTATCGCCATTAGTGGTAGCCGCCCGCAGTTGATACACTCGCCAGAAACGGCTAGTGATGCTTAACTCAGAAAATAACGCAGTGAGTCTGTTATCAATCCTCGGTTTTTACCGGGGATTTTTATTTCCTTATTACCTATAAGGATTTGTGCTGGAAGCCACAGATTCTCGCGTCTCCTCCTGCCAGACTGCCTGTCAGTAGCGCTCTTGTAGCGTAGGTCTAGACTGATTTTCAAGCAAAAGACGGCTGCACAAGGATACGGCTATGAGTGATATCGTACTTACCGTGAGTATGCTCGCATTAGTAGCAGTATTGGGGCTGTGGATAGACAATTGGTGTATCTACGCGTTGGGGTGTTAGGTGCTGTTCGGTGGCATTGTTGTGGGGTATTTTGCTCAGTACTTCCAGTTCACGCTGAAAAGCGACATGCTGCACTTCATTCAGGAATTTGGCCTCATCCTGTTTGTCTATACCATTGGTATTCAGGTGGGCCCAGGCTTCTTCTCTTCATTGCGTGTTTCTGGTTTGCGACTAAACGGCGTAGCGCTACTGACAGTGCTGTTGGGCTGTATTGTCACCATCATCATTTATAAGCTATTTGCCGTTCCGTTACTGATTATACTGGAGATTTTCTCCGGTGCGGTAACCAACACCCCTTCTCTGGGTGCAGGACAGTAGATTCTGACTGATTTAGGCGCTAATCCAGAGTAGGTCACCCTGATAGGAACGGGTTATTCTATGGTCTACCCGCTAGGAATCTACGGCATTTTTCTGGTGATGTAGCTGCTGCGTATGGGTTTTCGCGTCATAGTTGAGACGGAAGCCAAGCAGTTTGATAACAGTAACGGCCATCATCATGAGCAGTTGCAAACCATGAACATCAAGGTGAACAACCCGAACTTACAGGGGTTGGCCATTTAAGATGTGCCGATACTTAATAGCGATGCGATTGTGTGTTACCGGCTGAAACGCGGCGATACGCTGATGGTGCTCTACATGATTTAGATCAGGCTTGCTTGGTGATAGGGGATGAGGTAGATACTTCGCTCTCTACGCGTGGTACGGATCTGGACGTAGAGCGTGTAGTCGTGACCCATGACAAGATGCTTAGGCGAAAAATTTGTGAGCTGAATTTGAAACAGAACTATGACGTGGTGATCTCACGGGTCAATCGTGCCGGTGTTGAATTGGTCGCCAGTAATAATGCTACGTTACAGTTTGGCGATATTCTTAATCTGGTAGGGTGTAAGACGGCGATTGATACAGTGTGATATTTATAGGCAATGCCCAGCAGAAGCTGCAGTAAGTGCAAATGCTACCGGTTTTCATCGGTATTAGTCTTGGCGTGTTGGTTGCTCGGTACCGCTGTTTATTCCCGGTTTCCCTTTTGTTCTTCAGCTTGAGCTAGCTGGGGGCATTGGTGGTGGCTCTGATTCTCTAGCGAATCGGCGGCATTGGAAAAATCTACTGGTTTATGCCGCCTAGTGAGAATCTGGCCTTGCGCGAATTGGGTATTGTGCTGTTCCTTTCTGTGGTCTGGCTCAAATCAGGCGGCGATTTTTTTGATACCCTGCTGTACGGTGAAGGCATCTGGTGGGTAGCCTAAGGTGCCTGTATCACCATTATTCCGTTAAAGGTGACCGAAGACCTAATTGTTACCGCTTTTTAAAACCAGCTCATCCTGACTACCCTTTTCAGGTGGAACTCTTTTCAATAATCCCGGAAGGGGGTTGACGCTGGATGGCGATGCAACTCTCACTCCAATTCCAATCGAAGATAATGGCTCCAGCCTTTCTGCGATCTTGCTTGATGAGGATCATTATGCCTTTTAATGATAAGCAGAAATTATGCTGAGGAGAATGGAATAATTTTTATTAATTCCTGACAGGCTTATACCTTTTAAAGCGAAAGTATAGCTCGATTTGTCTCATCGCAAAAGTTTGGCCGAAAAGGTCGATAGTAAAGACATTAATAAACACCGCAATGATGTGTTGAAACTTGTTGGTCTGTTATCTGAAGAACCAGTGGTGCTGCCAGTGCCCATATTTCAGGATTTAAGCCAATTCATTGAATGTCAAGAATACGAAGAAATAGACCTCAAGGCATTAAAATTTATAGGATAATTAGATGATCCTTGTTAATCGTTTACGCACGGGATTTGTCAGTGCCAGGACCAATGAATAAGAGAAAAAAACTACCTAAAAGGCAGTGGTAACTCTATGGTAAATTTGTAAAAAACAGAATAAAAACGGCTTGCTGCCGCCTGAATGCGCGGGGTAGATACCCGTGTAACTTTCTGATCGTACTGGGCGCTGGCTTCTACATGAATTGAAATGAAACTAAGGATAGCGTTGCATCGTTCAGTTGAACTCACAGCTAAAAGCGGACGTCAGATAACACTATCGCGCAGTAATGGGGTCAGGCCATAAAAAAATGATGGTTTCAAATCTACTGATTTTGATTATGTAGGAACGATCAGTTGCAACATCGGATAACGTTCCATCTACCGTTTTGTAGAGACACGTTGCCTGAAAACATCGAGCTTTTCATGCTCAAAGGTGGGTATCGATCGCAGACGTAGTTCAAACAGATCGTAGAGCCCGTAGGGTGCAATAATCTCAATAAGATTCCTGTCTCCCGCTCTAACTGCGATAGCCGTTGCTGTCAGGCCAATACTGTAGAGCATTCTCTGTTGAGCGATAAGGATTATTACCGTTACGTTGATGTATTCTGGCTTGATTCTTCACCGATCAGTTGAACCCAGGAGCTTGTTGATCAAGCTTATCTTCCAGACCGCTATCGTCAACTGGATCATTGTGTTCTGCGTCAAACCAGACAACATCCACATCACCAGAGATTGGCCTTTGCTCATATCCATGAAGGTGATCCCATACTGTATCCCGTACAAACCCAGTACCGATCCAGCCATCACTAAGTGTTAACACCCGCGCAACGTGCAGGGCCTTTATCCTTATCGGGTCGTCTAACAATAATCTCTGCAATGCCTCCTGATACTTCATCATTTTCCCTTTTAGAAAAATGGTCATATATGTTCTTATCTGCCTGATGGGAGAAATATTATCAGCATTCTCGTTGTTTTTACTTCATTGTCATCTTAGCGCTCCTTGCTCGCGCATAGCAGACCTGGCACTCAGCAATCCGACCGTTTGGTGCCAGAAGAGGACATAGTTTATGTTATGATGCGCTAATAAACAGAGCACGGGTATCAACGAATGCCCTAATAAAAATTCATAATCCTGCTTCCCACTATATTTACTGTTCCTTAGAAGATTATCGCAGTATGATTTTCAGTCTAAACAAAAAATGCATAAAGGATAGCACCAATATATGACGGTGGTTTTTATTTAATATCTACTAATGCAACCTTTCCAAAGGAAATTCTCCCATTTGATATTTATGATAATTATCTAATAATGACTTCAAAATAGATGTTTTTGAAGAAATATTAAAGATTCAGGCTACTTTTCAAAAATGCTTGTTCCATTTTGTTCTGACAAGAAAATTGTAGAAGAAGATGGCAAGATTCATGTGGAATGGGAGCACGCAGAAGTTAATGATATCTATATATTGAAATTTCGCGATTTTGATAAGAATATGAATGAGATTAAATACGCATCATTGCTTCTAAATCCAAAACTTCTATTTATCATGAAGACTATTCACTCAGACGAAAGTGAAAATTCAACTGGTATAAGATGTCTTTCAGGTTCTAGTGAATTAGAATTAGTCAGTTCAGGAAGCTGTAAACACCGAGTGGAATATTTACATGAACAACATCACGAACTCAGAATATTATTTTAAAAAATAAAAAATATTAATATTGAAAGCCGCTACAGAGGGATGCTTCAAATTTTTAAAGGAACAGAGAATATACCATGTAAGAGTAATTTCTTGACTTTATCCTACTTCTCTATTCTTGAGGAATTACTAAAAAATGGTAGAAACAATGGAGAATACATTAAAAATTAGCCATTATTAAACATGGGTGGTGGAGGTAATCCTCAAATTTATTTTTGAGGAATAAATCATGATGTTTTATAGAAAAAACTCTATAAGTTAAGAAGTAATATTGCACATGGTAATAATATTTTTTTCTAAAAAGATCTGTCTTTACTGAAGATATCAATACAGTAAATAATTACTTGGATGGTGTTGTTCAGAAACTAATTAAATGCAGTCTTAACAATTAGCAGTTAGTTGATTATTTAAAATTATGGTAATAATTATTATATTAACTTAATAAAATACCTATTTTAAACCAGACAGCTTTTTGCCATACCTATTTAAACATCATGTCCGCTTTTCGCTCATAGCATCCCTGAGCCTGCCATTGAGTATTCACGGAAAGTGCCAGAAGTGGGCATAGTAAACACTACAGTTTTGTTAATCATCAGGAAGCAGAGCACCCACCTCACCCGTGATTGCGAAGCGTGTCCGCTATCGTAGAAACCAGTATAAAAACGGCTTACTGCCGCCCGAATGTGCAGGGTATAGTCTACCGGTTGCCGCAAAATCAGCAACCGGGTATCTCACTCCGTGTAACTTACTAGCGACCACCAGACCGCTATGCATCTTTTTTTGTGTCGTAGCCTTGTGGCGCACTCATTTTTACGGTATCTATCCGTACTGAATCAATAATGTCTCAGGCGAGGCAGCCCTTGGGCTGGCTAGTGTCTAATGAGCTCGGTAGTGAGATCTCCGTTTTGGCTACCACCCATGAGAATCTCACCTTAAGGGGATAGCGGTTTTACTACTCACTGGAAGTTGACGCCATGTCACCCATCCCTACTCAAGCTCAAACTGAATTTCTTACCGATCCCCCTCAATTCCTTATCTGGCATGCGTTATTATGCTGGCGATTTGTCCGTGGTAGGGCGTGTGATGTTTGATAACACACCACTGGAACTGGAGGAGGTTATTGACCAATGCCGATCCTTCTGGTGCTCAGCGCAATGAATCTCAGGGCTTCAGCTTGCTAAATTTGGTGACGCTCTCGCCGCCCAGCCCCCAATTATCGGTATCTACTTCATCAATGATGACGGTGGTGGTAGCTGGATTTTTACCCATGACGTCAACCAGAAATTGCGTGACGCCCGCAATGAGTTGACGCTTTTGCTCTGTGGTTTGCGCCATCGCGCGTAATTTTGATGTTAACAAATGGCATGGAATCTCCCGTTAATGGTTATCGTTGTGTGTCATCCGCTGATTTATCGCCTTTATAGTTCGCCGTTGCAATCCATGCTGCACAAAACAACGTGAGGCGAGCAAAGAAATAAAAGAATGCCATCAGGCCAATCACCGAACCGAAAGCTGCTCCGGAAGGGGTACTGGCGAGTTTTGGCAATGCGACCGTCATGGCAAATTTGATGGCTTCAAAACCCACATCAGCAAGCTGTGTGCCGCACAGCAGCGCTTTATGTTTGGGCTTTTGCCTGGGCAATATCATGAAAATCCAAATAAATACTAAATAGTTAGCTAAAATGGAGATAGTGAGTGTTATCACGCGTAGCATGGGCCGCATCCATTCTATGCCCTCCAGTCCCAGTGCGGAAACGATGGCACTTTGTGCCGTACCCGCCGCAGAGGTGAGAAACATCGTGATGGTCAATGCGATCAGTAGCCCTATCAGGGAGAGGAAATCCCGCACGTACTGAAAATAGATTTTTTCTTCTTTATGCGGGTTACGTTCCCATACATCGCATGACTGGGCGCGGATTGCTTCACGCAAATTGCCCATCCAACTGATACCGGAATAGAGTGCGATCAGCAGCCCGGTTACACCAACAGTGGTACGCTGTTCAACGGCAGTTTTTACCGTATTCTTTAACGTCAGTGCTAGATTGGGATCGCTGATGCTGTTGACGATACGGTCGATCAACCGTGTCAGTATATCGGGGTTAGAGGCGAGTACGAAACCGACAGTGGCGAAGGACACCATCAAAATCGGTATCAGCGAAAGAAAGGAAAAATAGGTGATTGCTGCGCCAAACTGGTTTCCCATCCGATCGTTGAAACGCTCCCCGGCGCGGATCAGGTGTGCAATGCTAGGGATAGCCTGAACACATTGTGTAATACGCTTACATTGCGAAAGCCATGAAGATGCCGCCTTCTGTACTGATGAGGCGATGGATGTTGAACGATGCGGATCGACCGGTGCGGGCATCTGTTTCCTCCTGATTCAATGAAAAGAACCGACGTGCAGAGAGTTTATGTCACGCGATGATTTTATGTAATCAATGGGTTATATAAACAAATGTAGCCGCAAACGTAGTACAGCGACGGATTGATTATAACTAACAATTGGCATAGGAAGGAGTTCTTTATGTCTTTGATATGCCTGATGTTAAAGAAGAAAGATAAAATGCACAGGCAAAAAAATCAGGATGACCTTCGCCATAATTCAATATGTAAAAAACTTTTAACTAAATAATCACGCAAGTGATGATATGGCGCACATTTACGATGAAAGCGTTTTTGACACTTGTTTATACTCGGTCAAGACCGTTTAAGGTCTGTTTTGGTAGGCGCTATTATACTGATGTTGTTAAGACGTTAATCGAGTAAAACCTTTCATACCTGCTTCAGAGTCTACTTCAGGCGCGTTACGCTTTAACTTACGTATTTTTTTTCCGTGGTGATGTTCAACTTTGCCAATTATCTGACCATTGGGCTACCACTTGCGGTATTACCCGGCTATATGCATGAAGATATGGTGTTTAGTGCCTTTTTAGTAGGGTTGGTGATCAGTTTGCAGTACTTCACCACGCGGCTGAGCCGGCCATAATCCGGGTGTATTGTGCAGATGAGAAAAAGCTGAAGAAAGTGGTGGTGCTGGGACTATGCGCTAGCGGCCTGGAACAATAGTTCACCCATTGTTGCGCTGTCTTTACTGTGCGTTGGCTACTTGATTTTGGGGGGCAGGGAAAGTTTTGCGATCACCGGCGCGACGTTGTGGGGCGTTGGAATGGTGAAATCACGGTATATCGGGTGGGTAATCTCCTGGAATGGCGTGGCGACTTATGGCGCCGATAGCTATCAGCGCACCGCTCGGGGCATGGATCAAATCACATCGGTTGGTTAAAGCTAGTGTCGTATACCGTTATCGCCATTACCGTGTTGTTTGTGCTGCTCGCGCTGCCGCGTGAGGCGGCAAAATAACGCCGGGCAAAAAAACTGCCGTTCCGCGAAGTACTAAGTAAGGTGTAGGTCTATAGTATTGTGTTGGTGTTGGCGTCTGTCATATTTCGCGTGATCGCCACTTTTATCACCCTAATTCTATGCCGATCGGAACTGGGATGGTGCAGCACTTATTACCCTGACCATTTTCAGTTGCGCCTTTGTTATTGCGTCTACCGTTTCCTAACAGCATTAACCTTTTTGACAGGCTACACGTGACTATTGTCTGTTTTACGGTGGGAAATTTTATGGGCTGCTTCTGATATGGGGTGCTGTGCTGTCGCTGATGGCGGCATTGGGTGCTTTTCTGGCCGGTGCCGTTTTCTCACTGGTGTTCCCATCGCTTGGGGTGCTGGCTGTCAAAGTGGTTGCGCCGCAAAATCAGGGCAGTGCACTGGCGACCCATACGCTGTTTCTCGATTTGTCTCTCAGGCTGGTCGGTCCGCTGGCAGGGGTGATTAGGCTATACAGGCATAGGTGCTATTTATCTGACGGCTGCTGTATTAGTGAGTGTCGGCTTGTTGATGACGTTGCGTCTGAGCCGCCGTGGCGTTACGCTTGCGTAGGAAGAAAATCTCACGTCTGGGCAATAAGCGCAGCTACTCAACCGGCAATCGCCATGAGGTCTTCGGTTGGGATATTTTGTCTGTCTCTCTCATTTCAGAAGGTTCGCCACATTGGGCGACGCTTCACGTTTAATCCCTTACTTTTTATAATAAAATAGGCTATCACCGCTGACTCAAGACGCGAGCGTTATTCTGCTGGGTCGCTGCACCACGCCCATTTTCGTTATCTTTTGATTGCACTGGATTTTTTCTCATCTCGATTCAATGTTTCTGAATATGGAGATATTCTTATGAGTAAAAATACCAAGCAAGACTCAAATCCCCAGAGGCGCCATCATTTCCTTAAATCTACCGGGTATCATGATGGGCGCGTTAGGCGGCATGGCACTGTCTTGCCCTGCTGCTACGGTTGCGCCACCGGCGCTGGTGCCGCAGAAGTGGGATACCACGGTCGATGTGCTGATTATCAAGAAAATGCCGCTGTTTGGCGGAAACTCGATACTGAACGGCAGTGGGTTTAAGTATGCAGCAGGTACTGGGATCAAGGACTCCCCAGAACTGATGTACCAGGACATGATGAAAGCAGGTAACTGGCTAAACTATCCAGAACTGGTGCGTGTACCGTCGCCGATCACTCGGTTGAGGCGCTTGAGTGGGCAAAAAGCCTCGGGGCTGAGTTTGACTGGGTCAATTATCATGGTGGTCACTCGGTAAAACATAATCACCAACTGAAGTAGCGCTCCGGTTCCGGGCTGGTGGTAAAACAGTACCAGAAAGCCAAAGAACTGGGTATAGTCATCTAACAGCGTACCAAGCTGGAACGGTTGATTATTGAGAGCGAAGGGCGTGTGCTCTGGGCGGAAGTGCGGCGTGGCTATAAAGTTCCCGGACGATGCTTCTGGTTCTGTGGCGTTTATCCGCGACAAAAGGGGTAGTACTGGCATCCGGTGGCTTATCTCAAGGTGTAGTGTTACGGCAAATGTACGATCCCCGCGCCTGACGGATGCGTCACCTCCACCAACCAACCGAGGGCGATAGGGGAAGCGCTAAGACAACCAGCATGATTGGCACATTAGCGACGCAGATAGATTAGATCCAGCTCGGCCACTGGGCCAGCCCGGATGAGCAGGGTTTCGGCTATATGCCGCAGTTTGTTAAACGCGTAGTAGGTTATAGCCTGATGGTCGATCCCGCTAACGGTAAGTGTCTCTTTAAAGAAACAGGAAACCGCAAAGAGCGTGCTGATGCCATTATTCAACTGGGGCATCCCGGCGTTGATTATTGTGGATAAAACTAACACCCTGAAAATGGTAGACGAAGAGCAGATGAACGACGCGCTGAAAAATGGCTGGCTCAAGACCTACAACACGCTGGAAGAAGTGGAGCAGGCTTACGATATGCCAGTAGCGCCTTTTGTCGAACAGGTGAAGCGCTGGAACGGTTATGTGGAGCAGTATCTGGAAAACGATCCAGACTTGGGTTGCATGATTTTCAAAGGTGCATCACCTAACATCACTCCGCCTTACTATGTGGCGCGCCTTTGGCCGCGCTTTCACTACACCATGGGAGGCTTGGCTATCAATAAAGATGCGCAGGTGATTAGTTTTGATTTGAAGCCGATCGCAGGGTTGTATGCCGCTGGGGGAGACCGCTGGTGGCGTGCACGGCGCTGTGCGTCAGAGAGAGGTCGCGTAAGCAGCCTCATAATAATCACTTCAATGTCAGTGTGTAAATGATGTTTTCTGTTTCAGTTTTCGCCGCTTGCTGGTTATCGGCAGGTAGCGTAATTTGCATTGTTAACAATTGGTTAGCCACATTTCCCAACAGAACGGAAGAGTAAACCTGCTTGCCGCTACCACTGTTGGAGATACTGTCGAGTTGTTGTAGCGCATGGCCGTTAATCTCAATGGATTTGTTTGTCACGACTTGCAAGTTGGCATCGCGGGCGCTCTGCTGATCTTCAAGGTGCTGCGCCAATACTGGCAGAGTTTCATTGCTACTGTCGCCGAGAATCACAATCACTGCGCGCTGTCCGTTATCGTTGGCATAGACATGCATGTTATTGGAGTGCGAACCCACTTTCCCGCTTTGATCATGTATATCCGCAGGCAGCGTGAACGTGATGTTGCCAGACAGCAGCGAGATGGTTTGACTGGCTGTTTTTGTGGCCACCGCATCGTGCCTGGCGTGGCCCGCATTGTCGTCTTTCTTACCGTCGCAGGCGGCTAATAGTGTGGAAAGCAACGTAATTCCAAGATATTTCAATAGCTTCGGCATAAGCGTCCTTCTCTTTTATCAGGCATACACGGGTAAACCGCTATATCGCACTCTATTCACTGGGGAAACTCAAGCGTTTTATTGTCACAAAACCTAATTTAGGACGATTCCTGATGCGACATATCCACACGGGGTGGGTATACTGTCAGCAATCAGCGCAGTTGTTCAGTGGAGGTTTGCTTGTACAATGCGGGGTGGCTGTGAGATTCACTCAAACGCTTGAGTACCATATTGAGCATCACACCGTATATCGACAAGAAGAACAACATACCAATCAGAAACTTGAAAATGTAATCGACCAATACGATTTCCACCCAGTTTGCTGCCATAAAGGAATAGGTACTGCGATAGAAGGCAATGAAGAAGAAGGTCAGCGTATCGCTTAAATTACCGAGAAGTCTGGATACCGTGAGGATCCACCACGCCTTACGCTGATGCAGGTGATACGGCAACCACGATATTGACACTGGCGAGCGCACTAAACCCTTGCGATTATCCCTGATAAAACAACGATGACACCACATAGAAAATCACCAGCGCGGGCACCATCACCGTCAAAATAATCCGGCGGGCCAGTGGTGCGTCAAAGATGCGTACGGTGAGATCGGTAGCAAGAAAGATAAACGGGAAGGAGAAGGCACCCCAGGTGGTATGGAACCCGAAGATGGCGATCAACAACTCCACCAGATAATTGCTGGAGGTAATGATCAGAATGTGAAACAACGATAGCCAGACAAGCGCGCTCATCCGCTGCTGGGCGGTAAAATGAAACATGGCAATGTGACCTTTTTAGTGATTGGGGTGAGGGAACCCAAGTTGTGCCGTTAACAATCACATTATGGTACGTAATTCATACTGCATTATTCAATGCGACTGACACCCTGACACAGGTAACAGCGCGATGCGCTGTTAGACAAATATTGCAATGACAAATTCATGCGCAATCGATATCGTAGGTTGCACAGGAAAATCTGCGGCGTAAACTAAGGCGGTTTTGACGGCAGCCACACGCGACGGCCGTTGTATATGCCTTTATGCTACTGCTAAGAATAATGATGAACGACACATTCGCCAATCCAGATAAAACTCTTGATGCACAGGGGCTACGCTGCCCAGAACCGGTGATGATGGTGCGTAAAACCGTGCGTCAGATGGAGATGGGGCAAACGTTACTCATTCTGGCGGATGACCCGGCAACCACGCGCGATATACCAGGCTTTTGTGTCTACATGGAGCACAAGATGCTGGCACAAGAGACGGCATTACTTCCATACCGTTACCTCCTGCGCAAGAAGTAGCCTTTCTGACGCTATCCGGTGTTTTTTTGTTTTTTCCCGCCGTAATAACCGCAGCGCGTTGGTAGTCACCAGTACCGTTGCACCGGAATCAGCCAGCACTGCCAGCCATAACTCGGTGATCCCAAAATAGGCTGGTTACCAGAAAGATGGCTTTCAGCCTCAGTATAATGATAATGTTTTGCTGGATATTGTTATACATGGCGCGCGAAAGCTGAATCATTCCTGCCAGTTCACTCAGCCGATTATGCGTGAGTGCCGCGTCGGCATTTTCCAGCGCTATATCGCTGTCGCCACCCATGGGCAATGCCGATAGCAGCAGACTTCATTGCCGGTACAGCGTTAATGCTATCTCCTATCATCGCTGTTGGGTGGGCATGATTCATCTCACGTACAGCATCCACTTTGTCAGCAGGCAGTAGCCTGCTTGATAGTCAATAGCTAGGTCGCTGCGATGGCCGCCGCCGAACGCGGATTATCGCCGGTGAGCATGGTGCACGAATCCTAGGTTGCACAGTTGCCTCTACCGCTTGTGGTGTATCTGAGCACAAGATATCATGCAGCGCCAGCAAGCCAATGATGTGTGCTTCTTCTTGTACCACCACTACCGTTTTCCCGCCGCTCTCCAGGTCATGAATGCAATCGCGCCAATCGGCGTCGAGCGCATCAGGTGAGATTTTGGCAGGTGCTTTGACGCTGATTTTTACCTACTATGACCCCCTCAACGCCCACGCCAGCCAGTGCTCGCTTGTTGTTGCGACCGGGCAAGCATCAGGCAACTGTGCGGGCGTGCTAGACGTGATGGCTGCCGGGGTGAAGATCACCAGCGCACAGTGGCAGTCTATCAGCAACAGCGTCAGGCCGCGATAAATCTACTCTTGCCAAAAGGGGCACCGAAGAACAGTGGCGGTACGACGATGGTTGCCGCTGCAAGCAGCATGATGGCGGGAGTATAATAGCGACTAAAGCGATCAAGAAAACGCTCTATCGGCGCACGATGGCTCTTAGCTTCTTCAATCAAATGCAAAATACGGTCGATGGCGCTGTTGCCCGGTTCGGACATTACACGTAACTGAGTCAGGCGGTCTATGCTCAGACTGCCTGCTGATACCTTGTCGCCCTGCTCTCGCTCTACCGGAAGGGATTCCCCGGTCAGCGCGCTTTCATCAAAGCTCGTATGGGGAACCAGCAGTTCGCAGTCGCCGGGCATCGGCTGCCCGGCGCTACTTCGATCACATCGCTGGGGCGCAGTGTCGCAATATTGACCTGTGCTCGTTGACCTGCACGGGGATCACCATTGCGGTTTCTAAGTGCCATCAGTGCGCTTGTACCTTGGCGGGAGCCGCTGTGCTGCATAGGCTTCCAACCTCGCGCCCAACATAAACAGCAGAATGATCATGGTGGCTTCGCTGGTTGCGCTAATCAACAATACGCCCAACGAGATGACGTTCATCAGTGTTTCGATGGTAAAGGGCGTACGCTGCGAATCAGTTTAATCGCCTATGAGAGCGGCGGTATCAGCCCCAGCAGTGTGGTTACGATAAAGGCAATCTCTGAAGCGCGTGGCAAAACAGCGAAAGTACCCCGCTGGCTGCTGTCAACACAGCAAACAGAATGAGAAAACCTTGTTCGCGTAAGATACGGCGTAAAGGGGGGGTTCGGCAGGGGCGGATGATTTGGGCTGTTGAGGTAGGAGACGTATCTTGCCAAGTAAATCCAGCATGCTCTACTGCGCGTTGAATCTGTATGCGAATGTCGGATTGCGCATCAACAATGAGTTTTTCAATGGCGAAACGAACGCTTGTCTGAATGAGGCTGGGAAGAGGGATGATGGCATTTTTGATTTTTTTTGCGCAACTTGGACAATCCATCCCGCGGATAATACAGCTGAAGCGCAAGCCGGAAGAGGGTGTGGCGTCACTGTCGCTTCCGTCGGGGTCTCCGGAATCGCTACTCTCTCCGCCGTTAGAAGCACTCTGTTCTGCGCTGGGTGAAGTGCCGCATGCAGAGATTATTGTGGTGTTGTGGGCGATAAATAACAGCATACTGCCCGCAACCAAGAGAGGTTATTGCTGCTGCCGAGCGCAAAGTACTGTTCACCAGCAACCCAAATCATTACTGCATTTATCACAACAAATACCACTACCGGCCAACGCAGTGTGTCGAGCCGTGACTACAGTTAGTGCCAATAGTATCGCGATAATCACCAGCAGTAAAAGCGGTAACGGCCAGAAAACGTGAGTGACGTTTTCGCCACCAGAAACCCGATGGTGTAGAGCAGGTAGCAGGCTGAATAGGGCACCGATGGCGAACAGCATGCGCTGTGCTGGCAGCAACAGTAGGATGTCAGCGGCTAACGTTGCCAATCGAGCACAATAAAATAACCTGTGAGCTCATTAGCGGTGTTTGCCAGGAGTAGCGCGATGGTGATTGGCTTGAATAACCAGCGTTGTCATCCTGGTCCACGGTAGTTGGCATCAACGTAGAGCCAACCTGAAAATAGAACGATAATAAACGACCAGAGCATAGCGTATCCTTATCACCTTATTAGATTTTTCATTATTTAGTATAGGAGATTGCATTTGGGATGAACAACACAGAGTGTGACAAGTGCGAATTAGCGCACTTCATGCTATGTTGACGACAATAATGATCGTTTTTTTATATATATATCTTCACGATGCAACTGAGGGAGACGGTTTTTGAATGAGCAATGAGTTAGCGTTCTACCGGATTCAGTTTATGAATAATGGCAAAAATTATTAGCTTTACGTGCGGGAGCTGGTCCAAAGCAGTGTGTTTAGTTTTATTGAGATTGCGGATTTTTTTTGACGGCTCCTACCCTGCTGGGGATCTCTCCACTAAGAAGCTGAAAATTGAGTTTTCAGGTGTAAATCGCAGTTTTATTCCGTTGCAAGCGGTGAGAGCAGCATTGATGCAGTGACGGAGAAAGGAGCTGCCTGTATTTCCGAACTGGGTGACAATGTGACCTCCTTCCCCTTCCTTCCTGCGAAAAAGTCTTGATGTTGTGGGAAATATCCCACTGGTGGTCTTTGGTTGTCAGTCTGATTGTGTTTCTGTGGTGGCGGCAGTTCCAGTGGCAACGACGTCAGCGCGAAGAAGATGAGGCAGCGCCACTGTGAGCACGGTAAAGGCGGAGATCGCTGCGATACGCGCCATACCGCCAGGGTGCGCCCTACCTCGCTCGCAGCCTGTGAATCCCGATCTTCCTGTGCGCTATAAAGTGGCGTTTTATGCTATTGTCCGCAGGAGAAAACATCACCTGTCGCGTGAGCGAGACGCAGTATCAGGCGCTTACCTTGGGTATGACGGGCATGTTGCAGGTACAGAGCTCACGCTTTGTATCCTTTGTATCCGCATAGGGCTATTTTTTTGTCCCGCTATTGAGCTGGACACCCTTCATCTTTTTTTGCCACGCCAGCAGTTCACATACCCCGAACAGAAAAATACGTGCTTCTAGCGCTCGGCTCAGAGGCACCTGTTCTTTGCCGTGGCTGGAGCGTAACAACAGCACCTGAAAACCGTGCATCAGCAGCGTAAATCCCATCACGACCATCATGAAGATGTTCAGCGGGCGAGGAAAGGGCGCAATCAGGTTGATGATTAAAAAGCCCCACACACCGATCATTAATAATCGACCCAGATTAATCCAAATTATCTTCTACCTCTCTGTGTGGGTGCGGCCTGACGGGTATACAGCCTATATACCACTTGCCCTGCAAATTTTTCGCGGTGTAACGTCCAGGTCACGGGAATCTCGAGCTCGCCATTCTCCGCCTCAGTTTCCACATAAATCAACGCCTCGGGTGCCAGCCAGCCCTGCTGTTCAAGCAGGGTGAGCATCTGATTCAATAAATCTCTGCGAAAGGGAGGATCGAGAAACACCACGTCATAAGGTTCACCGGCCTGCGCCAGCCAGTTTAACGTATTGGCATTGATGATGCGCGCATTGTCCGTTTTTAACAGTACAGCATTCCGTTCTAGTTGCCGGGCAACAATGCGTTCATTTTCCAGCAGGGTGACATGTGCCGCATAGCGTGACAGCGCTTCAAATCCCAATGCACCACTGCCTGCGAAGCCATCCAGACAACGGGCCTGCTGAATGACCGGCGCTAGCCAGTTAAACAGTGTTTCACGAACGCGATCGGTGGTGGGACGCAGTCCAGGGCTGTCCGGGACAGGAAGTTTCCGTCCGCGCCACTGACCGCCGATAATGCGGATTTGGCCTGCCTGTTGTGCAGGTGCATTTTTTTTTGCCATCGTCTGTTTATTGCAGAATACCGGTTTGCCGGGTGTTGAGATTCGCTAGCGATAATATGTAGGCGCTATTCTAACGGGGGTTAAGAGGGGAAGAAATGTTAATATTAGGTTTGTCTGCAGTAACGCGTGATTTTAACATACCCGGTTATCGAGATGACATATTTAGTTACCGAGATTGTCGTCACCTGCTCGCCATGGTGCGTGTTGCTGCCGGGCGGAAAGTGGTAGACTCTGGACTCGGCCCTGACTGGGCTATTGACTTCAATTATTTAAGCGCTGCTGTGAGCAGCAGTATGGGGCGCGATTGCGATATGACAAAAGAGAAAAAACGCGGTTTCTTTTCCTGGCTGGGATTAGGGCGTCAGGAAGAGAAACGGACTGAGCAACCGCAAGAGGCAGAACAGCAGCAGAATGTGGAGCATCCTCAGGAAAGTGAGGTGCCTGTGGTATTGGATGTTCATGCTGAGATGCCAAACGAAGTGTCTGACGTGCAGGCTGAAGTTCACGCAGAGCAAGTACTACTCACAGGTAGTCAGGTGCACGAGGAATTCTTCGCCGCAGAGCAGCCAGAATCATCTCTGATTGCTGATGTGGTTGAAATCGATGAGACGGTAGACCGTGCAGAATTGTCAGTGCATGCAGAAGTGCAGGATATTCCTAAATCGCAGAATATTGTGCAACCACAAGATTTTCTGCAATCGCAATACAGTGGCGATGAGCAGCAACCGGCTGAAGCAGAAGAGAACGTTGCTGAGTCTGTGCCTGTCGCACAAGAGCAGGAGAGGCAGACTAAAGAGAGCTTTTTCGCTCGACTAAAATGCAGCCTGGTAAAAACCCGAGAAAATCTCGGTTCCGGATTTATCGGATTGTTGCGCGGTAAGAAAATCGACGACGATCTGTTTGAGGAACTGGAAGAGCAATTATTGATTGCGGATGTCGGTGTGGAAACAACACGCAAGATTATTGCTGACCTTACCGAACACGCCAGTCGTAAGCAGTTGAAAGATGCTGATGCCCTGCTGGTGAAACTGAAAGAAGAAATGGGTACTATCCTCAATAAGGTAGACGAACCGCTCAATATTGGCGGGCAACTCCCTTACGTGATCCTGATGGTAGGCGTTAACGGCGTCGGTAAAACCACCACTATCGGTAAACTGGCACGCCAGTTCCAGGCACAGGGTAAATCAGTGATGCTGGCTGCCGGAGATACCTTCCGTGCCGCTGCCGTGGAGCAGTTACAGGTGTGGGGTCAGCGTAACAACGTGGCCGTGGTCGCGCAACATACGGGTGCTGATTCCGCCTCGGTGATTTTTGATGCCATTCAGGCGGCGAAAGCGTGTAGTGCTGACGTGCTGATCGCTGATACCGCAGGGCGCTTGCAGAACAAAGCGTATCTGATGAAAGAATTGAAAAAAATTGTCCGCGTGATGAAAAAACTGGATGAGTCTGCACCGCATGAAATCATGTTGACGCTGGATGCAAGCACTGGGCAAAACGCGGTCATCCAGGCGAAACTGTTTAACGATGCCGTCGGTTTGACCGGTATCACCCTGACTAAGCTCGACGGCACCGCGAAAGGCGGGGTGATATTTGCTATCGCCGATCAGTTTGGTATTCCTATCCGCTATATTGGGGTAGGAGAAGGTATTGACGATTTGCGTCCCTTTAAGGCTGACGATTTTATTGAGGCGCTTTTTGCCCGCGAGGACTAATGTCTCGTGAGGATGAACAGCTTGTCAGAGAGGATGAAAACGGATGATTTGCTTTAAAGAAGTGAGTAAGGCTTATCTAGGTGGACTTCAGGCGTTGCAGGGGGTGAATTTCCATCTACCCCTTGGGGAGATGGCGTTTCTGACGGGCCATTCCGGTGCCGGGAAAAGTACCTTGCTGAAACTGATTTGTGGCATAGAACGCCCAAGCGCGGGCCAGATTTTTTTTAGCGGGCACAATATCAGCCGCTTGAAAAAGCGGGAGGTGCCCTTCTTGCGCCGCCAGATCGGTATGATCTTTCAGGATCACCATTTGCTGATGGATTTTACCGTCTACGATAACATGGCGATGCCGCTGATTATTGCCGGGGCGAGCAGTGAAGATATCCGCTGCCGCGTATCTGCCGCACTCGATAAAGTAGGGCTGCTGGATAAAGCCAAGAGCTACCCGATTCAACTGTCTGGTGGTGAACAGCAGCGAGTGGGAATCGCGCGTGCGGTGGTGAATAAACCGACTGTACTGCTGGCAGATGAACCTACCGGTAACCTGGACAATGCGCTGTCTCAGGATATTTTGCTTCTGTTTGAAGAATTTAACCGCGTTGGCGTAACCGTGCTAATGGCAACGCACGACACGACGTTGATTGCCAGCCGTCAGTATCGCGTACTGACGCTGTCGCAAGGGCATATGCTAGGAGGCGTTTATGGCGACTAATTCCCGTAGCGCGAAACCCTGCGTGAGTAAGGAAAAGGTACTGTGCGGTGGCTGGCAAGAGCAGTGGCATTATGCCTGGGATAATACGCTGGCGGACATGCTGCGCCAACCGCTGGCGACGCTGCTGACCGTGATAGTGATTGCCATCTTACTGACATTGCCAAGTATTTGCTATCTGGTGTGTAAAAACGTCAGTAAAGCCGCGGAACAGTGGTATCCCACGCCGCAATTGACGGTCTATCTGGATAAAGCGTTGGACAATGATGCGGCGCAGGCGGTGATCAGCAAACTTCATGTGGAAGACGGGGTAGATAAGGACAACTATTTTTCCCGTGATGAAGCGATGGGTGAGTTTCGAAACTGGTCTGGTTTCGACAGTGCGCTGGATATGCTGGAAGAGAATCCGTTGCCTGCCGTTGCTATCATTACGCCAAAGCTGAATTTCCAAAGCTCACAGACGCTGACCTCACTGTGCGATCGCGTAGCAGCAGTGCAGAGGGTGAGTGAAGTTCGTATGGATTATAGCTGGTTTTCGCGGTTTATGGCGTTGACCTCCCTGGTAGGGAAAGTGGCCGCCACCATCAGTATCCTGATGATTGTTGCAGTATTCCTAGTTATCGGTAATAGCGTGCGCCTGAGTATTTTCAGTCGCCGTGAAACTATCAATGTGATGAAGCTGATAGGTGCGACAGACGGCTTTGTTTTACGTCCCTTCCTCAACTGCGGTGCGCTGTTGGGGGGTGGGGGCGCATTGTTGTCACTGATTCTGTCGCATGCGTTACTCTGGAAGCTCTCCGCTGTGGTTGATCAGGTTACGGCGGTGTTTGTTACACGCTTTGCTGTGACGGGGTTCACCTGCGATGAATCACTGCTGCTGCTGTTGATTGCCGGGATGATTGGCTGGCTGGCGGCATGGTTGGCAACCGTACAACATTTACGTCGCTTTACACCAGAATGACTTTTTTCTGGTAGGATTTTCTGATGCCTTGGTTTTTAGAGCCTCAGACGAAGTAATCGACAGGTTCGCCTTGATCTGTCGCCGTCAGGCGATAAAATATTGTCTGTCGATGAATAGAGGAAACTTTCGGCATATTGTACGGCACAAGTTCTGCGCCAGAAAATAGCAGAAAGTTCAGCGATTTTGTTATACTTGATGTACTTGATCCCATTAAGCTAATTGAAGAGAGGCCAAATGATCAAAGATATACAAACTTTCACCTTAGTTCCCCAGGGCAGTCTGGAAGGGTATATTCATGCCGCCAACGCCTATCCTATGCTAACTGCGGAGGAAGAACGGGTACTGGCTAAACGGCTGCATTATGAGGGCGATCTGGAATCGGCGAAAGCGCTCATACTGTCTCATCTGCGCTTTGTAATTCACGTAGCCCGTACGTATGCTGGTTATGGATTGCCTCAGGCTGACCTGATTCAAGAAGGTAACATCGGTCTGATGAAAGCGGTGCGCCGCTTCAACCCAGAAATGGGTGTGCGTCTGGTATCCTTTGCTGTGCACTGGATAAAAGCTGAAATTCATGAATATGTGTTACGTAACTGGCGTATTGTTAAAGTCGCCACCACCAAAGCGCAACGCAAGCTGTTCTTTAACCTGCGTAAGACCAAGCGGCGTCTGGGCTGGTTTAATCAGGACGAAGTGGAACTGGTAGCCCGTGAGTTGGGCGTAACCAGCAAAGATGTGCGCGAGATGGAATCTCGTATGGCTGCGCAAGACATGACGTTCGATCCCGCACTGGATGACGAGCCGCATGATGGCCAAGCGATCGCTCCGATGCTGTATCTCCATGATAAATCTTCTGATTTCGCCGATGGCATCGAGGAAGATAACTGGGATAACCACACAGCGGACAAGCTTGCCTACGCGCTGGAAGGGCTGGATCAACGCAGCCAGCATATTATCCGGGCGCGCTGGTTGGATGACGACAACAAATCCACCTTGCAGGAACTGGCCGATCAATATGGCGTTTCTGCAGAACGTGTGCGCCAGTTAGAGAAAAACGCCATGAAGAAACTGCGGGCGGCGATTGAGGTCTAACGGTAAGCTATCCACAAAAGCAGTGCTTCATAAAAAAAGATCGGCATCTGCCGATCTTTTTTTATGCTTGCTCTCTGCGGTATTACAGATATTCAGTAACCTGTTCATAGTAGCCTACTGTGATATCATGTTTAATATTTGCGGGAATCAGCACTTAGTCACGCTTGAAATAGGCGTTTTGCATTAGAAAGCTGATCTCTTTTCCCTTCTCTCTGGATTGTAGATAGTCCTCATAAAATCCTACCACCTCTTTTAAACCGCAATACAGTACATCCTGCTGTGCAGATTCATCACCAAAAGATAGCTGACAGAGACTAAGTTTCTGCTTATGTGTTGCTGATTGATTGCACAGGCCAGGTTATCGGGCACCGCTTTTTTTAAACTGCTAAATATGTCATAAAAGAGCATATTTTCTCGATTCTTGTGGTGCGTCAATTTTTTCACAAACGAGTTCTCGTGAAAAATTATAAAGTCAATTTGACCAGACGCTATTTCTTAGCGCTGAATCAATACGCTGTATTTTTTTCTCATCCAGCGTTAACGTGCAATAGTGTGAATTTATAAAACTATCGATATTACGATGTAAATATTCCGATATTTGAAATGACTCCCAATCAGTGTCTCCACAGTTTATTGCCGTAAGGGAGTATTTAATATGTAATAATTGTAGTTTTTTATTTCTACAGAAGCTAGTTTTGTATCATTATATAATTTTTAATTATAAAATTCATTTATTTATGAGATAGAGGATCGTAATTTATTATTAATTTCTCGTCGTGTATTCACCGATATTTCCGGCTGGTTTTCAATTTGTTTCTGAATCTTTAACAAATTTCTATTGTAGGTGATAATAAAAAAACATTCTTTTGTGGAACAAGGTTAGAATTATCCGTACTTATGGATCCAATCTTTATCAGACAATTTTTCTATGGAGAGAGTAAGAGGAAATATACCTGAACCACTCTTTACGGTATCGGTTTTCTTGGTGGGAGAAGCGATTTTTAGATGTAGTTAAATGAGTATCTGTACTGATGGATAATGCCAGTACACTTGCGTTTTGCCATTACGGCCCGCGTGCTCGCGTTTGGCATCATTCCTCCGCCGTATCAGAGAGTGGCTCCTGCCGTTGTTAGCGATTAATTTCTGGTGTAGAGCCATCTTCCAGATACTGGAAAGCATCCGCAGCTTTCCATAAAATGATCCAGCACGGCTTCGTTAACACCGGCATGATCTGCTGCTGTCAGCCAAAACTCTTTCACTTCTAGTAGCTGACGTATAACTTCCTGAATCAGATGCAGGCCAACGCCAAGGCGGCGCGTTGTTTCTCTTACCATTAGGTCATCAAGCTCCGCGTATTATTCACCATCAATCTCAACCATGATCGCTGCCAGCAAGCGGCCATTAAAGCGCGATGCGAACAGGCGCTGGTGCGCATCAAAGCTCTGTTGCAACAGGCCAAGATTCTGGTGAGGCCAAATCTTGGCGAGATAAATTCTATCCTGGTCGCTGAATAACGAGAGACATTCGACGGCGAGCTTGATTTCGATAACCCTCTCAATGCGTTTGCATAAGGCATAACCGTTGCCTAAAGCATAATAGTAGTAGTGATGTAGATAAACAGTTATGTAAGTTTTTCTATACAGTTAATAGGGAAAATATTTTCTTCACCGTTAATTTTCGAGTATTGAGTTACTCCTTGCTGCACAAAGCAGCATAACTGACTATATATAAAATAAATAGTGGCTTTTATGGCTAGTATTTTATGATACCGCTTTTTTATGATTGAGAGAGTTGATTTTCAGCATTAAATTCCTGTTTAATAAAATTAAAAATAACGCCTTATTAGTGAAGTATAGCTAATAAAAAAACCTATCCTGTTGTTTATTATAATAAAAAAATTGCGTAAGACGGGGTGGTATAGGCTTACAGGTGAACTCCATAATGACAGATAAAGTAAATCTAATGAAAGTAGCTAAAGGTAAAGTCGTACTGTTGGGCTGTATGGCCGCAGCGTTCGTACACATGACCAATGCAGAAGACATCAAGTTTGCTGTCGTTGGTGCCATGCCCAGCCCGGTTGTACAGTATGGCGACATGGAATTTATCGGTGCCCGTCAGGCGATTGCTGACATCAACGCTAAAGGCGGCGTGAAGGGAAACAAGCTGGTTGCCGTTGCCAACAAAGTGATTAATGATGGCATCCGTTATGTGATTGAGCACCTGTGCTCTTCCTCCACTCAGTTCGCGTCTAATATATCTATTAAGACGAAGGCATGCTGATGATTACGCCAGCGGCTACCGCACCGGATCTGACAACTCATGGTTACAAGCTGGTGCTGCCCACTACCGATCTGGATTCCGATCAGGGCCCGACCGCAGCCAACTACATCGTGAATACCATCAAGCCGTAGCGTATGCCGTGGTGCACGACAAATAATAGTACGGTGAAGGTCTGGTACGCTCTGTTCAGGATGGCCTGAAAAAAGCGGGTGAAAACGTGGTGCTGTTTGAAAGCGTAATCGCTGGGGAAAAAGATTTCTCCACTCTGGTTACGCGTTTGAAGAAAGAGAACGTGGATTTCGTCTACTTCGGCAGTTACTACCCGGAAATGGGTAAAATTCTGCGCCAGGCGGGCTTGACCACCAAATTCATGGGACCAAGGGGTGGGTCCTCATTGTCTAACATCGCGGGCGCGGCGTCTAAAGGTATATTGGTGACTCTGCCGAAACGTTATGACCAGAGGTTCCTGCCAACCAGCCGTCGTGGATGCGCTGAAAGCTAAAAAACTGAATCCGACCGGGCCGTTCGTTTGAACTACCTATGCTGCGTTGCAGTCTCTGATCACCGCGATAGAGCGTAGCGGTACGGAACCTGAAGCCATCACAAAAGACCTGAAAGCCAACTCCGTGGAAACCGTGATGGACCCTTGAGCTGGGATACAAAGGGTTACCTGAAAGGGTTTGATTTTGGCTTATTCGAGTGGCATGCAGACGGCACTTGTAGCGTAAAATAATCGCTTCCGTCCACTCAGCGCCTGAATACCGATGCCCCACCGCCTTTAGGCCGTGGAGGCAAAATCTTAAGGTGTAAGGGCTAATTCTAAGGTAAAGGTATGTCCGAGCAGTTCCTATATTTCCTTCATTATTTTACAGAAAGTTGGACCGCGTATTTGGCTAACGCGTATTTTGCTGAGCTGGGCGGTGATCACAGTTTTTATGATTAATGTGAAAACCGTGTAAGGGTTTTATATTTTACATTTTCTGCTGGGTGTCGCGGAGGCCGGTTCTTTCTCCGGCATTATTCTTTATCTCAGCACCTGTTTTTCAATGAAAAGACGGGCATAGATGATTGCCTTGTTTATGGCCGCCGCCCACATTTCTGCGATGGTTGGCTCGCCCCGCTGGCAGGAGCCATTCTCAGCACCCACGGTGCTCTTGGACTGGCTGGTTGGCAGTTAATGTTCCTGATTTGTACCATAGGCGACGGGAATGTGTGTGTTTACCTGGTTCTATGTTAACGACAAGCACGAGAAAAATCGCTGGTTGACGGCGGAAGAAACATAGTGGCTAGTTGCGACGCTGGCGACGGAAAAACAGAACAAGAGAGAAGCGGTTAAAGTCAGTATCTGGAAAGGGTTGACGGATATCCGCGTTCTGACATTAGCGGTCGTGTACTTCGGAACCTCCGCCGGGCTTTATTCTTTCAATATCTAGTCGCCACAGCTCATTAAATCTTTTGGCTTGACCACCATGCAGATTGGTCTTATTAACGCGGTACCTTCGGCCATGGCAGCTATTGCCATGGTGATGTGGGCTTCGACATTCCGATAAAACCAAAGAGCGCACCTGGCATGTGGTGAGTGCGCGTTTACTGGTGAGTACTGGGTTTGTGCTGGCGGGGTGGAGGCTATCAACTCTATCGGTAATCTGGGGGGATTTACAGAGCCAGCACTGATTTCCGCGATATTAACCCTGTCCATTGAAGTTCGTCGTCATCACGATGAAGGAAAGCTCGAATTAACCAATTCAATTAAATAAAGCCGTATCTGTTTTTTATTGGAAGTTGTGTGATGTCTCAAAATCATGTGTCGACATTGACAGATATAATGACTCGCTTTACCGGGTATGTTGGCAAACGCCTGCCAACTGATATCATTAAGAAATTGAAAGAGTTACGCAGTAAAGAAAAAGATGAACTGGCGCTTGCCAAAGTGGTTTATGACTCTATGGTTAAAAACCAAAAGCAAGTCTATCTATTAGATAGACCCTATTGTCAGGATATCGGTTTTATTCAGTATTTTATTACGGCATGATCGGAGTTTTCTTATTTAGGTGAGCTGGAAAGCATATTATAGACGGCCACTGAAAAGGTCACTAAAAAAGTATCATTACGCAATAACGCGGTAGAAACTTTTATTGAAAATAATACGGAAACCAATACCATATCGCGTATTCCGTAGCTCGATTAGGAAATCATTCCTAATAATAATAGCTGCACCATTGAGGTCTATATGACGAGAGGGGTTGTTCTTTTCCCTGGGCTGAGAAGGTGTTGATGCCAGGCCAAGACTACGAAGGTGTCAACCAGTTCGTATTCGATGTCATTACATCTTAGGGTGTAAATGCCTGCCCGCCGCTACTGGTTGGTATTGGGGTATATCCACCTCAGTAGAAACAGCAACGCGTCTGTCGAAAAAAAAAGCGATTCTGCGTCCGGTGGATTCGTCTCATCCCAATACCGATGCGGCAAAGGTGGATAAATTACTGGAAGAGGGGCTGAACAGCGTGGGCTTGGGACCGTAAGGGTTGGGTGGCGCTTCATCGGTGATGGGCGTCAATATCGAGTCTTCAGCATGCTACCCTTCCACCATTGGTATATCGGTATTGAACGAGTGCTGGGCGCACCTTCGCGGCACAATCCGTTTCTCAGCTGATTTGTTCTATGAAATTCTTTCCCATAGAAGGTGCTGTATTATGAAAAAAGTGCTTACTACGCTGATTAGCGATAAAGCGTTAGCCGAATGAACATTAGTGACGTTGTGTGCCTGATCGGTACACTGGTGACCTGCCGCGATGTTGCCCACTATCGTCTAATTGAGCTGGGCTGAGAATTGCCGGTTGATCTGCGCGGGGTGCTAGTTTTCACGCCGGACCGATTGTGGTGAAAAAGGAAGATGGCAGCTTTGCAATGATCTTCATCGGGCTAACCACCAGCATGCGCATGGAAAAATTCGAGAAAGAGTTTATCGAACAAACCGGCGTGAACCTAATTGTCGGTAAATGCGGTATGGGGCCGAACACCGAAGATGGCTGTAAAACCTTCAAGGCAGTGCACGCCGTGTTCCCCGGCAGCTGTGCGGTGCTTGCCGCGACCTGTGTTGAAAAGATTGAGAATGCGCAGTGGCGCGATCTTGGCATGCCGGAGACGCTACTGGTAAACCGGGTGAAAAAGTTTGGTCCGCTCATTATCTCCATTGATACCCACAGTAATAACCTGTTCGAGCAAAACAAGAAGGTCTACAACGCACGCAAAGCGCCCGTGATTGTGGCCATCAACGAACGATTCGCTTTATTAAATAAGTTATGGCGCCCTGCGCTACCCTGAATCACTGAAGGTAACCTATGAAACTGGCAAGTTTTATTAACCCTGAAACCCAGAAAAAGACCTACTGGCGTATTGACGCTGACGGTATCATCGATCTGTGGCTTTGTTTTTCATACACTTACGCAGATATCCCTGCCGTATTGCGCGCCGGAATGCTGAAAGAACTGGGAGCGGTGCAGGGTGCGCCGGATTTTTGTTTTGAGCACGTCACCTTGTTGTAGATGATCGAACGACCGGGAAAAATTCTGTGCGTGGGTATGAACTACATAGAAAAGCGCATCAAATTTCAGCAAACCATTGATGCCAAAACGCTGTTTATTCGTTTTGCTGGTACGTTGTCTGCCCACCGCCAGCCGCTGATGAAGCCGGAATCGAGCAACGAGTTTGACTATCAAGGAGAACTGGTCGTGGTTATCGGTCAACACGCTGATAACGTTAGCCGTGAGGCTGCGTTGGACGTGGTGGCCGGCTACAGCTGCTTGATGGATGGTCGGTGCGCGATATGTAATGCACTTGGTTCACGGATGTAGTGCTGATGCGTAACCGCCTTGATAGCTTGCTGGATGCCATCAGCATGTCGCATGCAACGCTTGACAAGGTGAAATAGAATCTATTTTTTGCATTTTTCTACAACGTGCTGGGCATTTCGCTGGCGGCGTTGTCGTTACTGAATCCGGTTATTCCCGGGAGTACCATGGCGCTCAGTTCGATTTCTGTACTGAGCAATTCACTGTTGTTACGTCATTGGAAACCGACCCGGCGCGACTAATATTTTGAGCTTTCAGGCTCTGCGCGGTGTTACACAATGTAAAATGGACAGTATTTTATGTCCTATACTACTACAATCAACGTCCAAGGTGTATGTCCTGTGGCAGCTGCGCCAGTAAGGTCAAAAACGTGCTGGAAGCGCTTAATGGAGTTCAGGGTGTGCAGGTACGCTGAAAACCGGTCTGGTGAACGTGGAGTACAATGAGACAGAAAAAGCCAACCCAGAGTCTTCCACGACACTGTCGAAGAACTCGGCTTTGACGTCGTCGCGTAAATGCGAGTTTTATGCTTCTGCTACTGAAGCAGCTAATTCTGCCGATGAACCGGATGTTCGCCGTGTGGTTCAGTCGCGTAAAAAAGCGCTGCTGAACCGGCTCAACCGGATTAACGGCATCGGTCAGATGATCGAACAAGACCGTTATTGCGTTAATATCCTTAATCAGATTTCCGCGGCTCGTTCCTCTCTTAATGCTGTGGCCAATCAATTGCTTGCCGATCACACCAACGGGTATGTGCGTAAGGCAGTATTGGAAGATGGTGGGGAAGAAGTAATAGCAGAACTGTTGCAAGTCATTCAGGGTATGCGCTAGCGGGGCGGCGCATACGCGCCGTTATCCCACGTGTTTCTTTTCTGCGTGCTTAGAGCGTTCGTTCAGCGGCAGTCAAATCGTCAAACGTAGCCCCTTAACGGACTGTCTCCTGCTTTAACCCACCCTTTATGCTGAGTAAAGGCATTTTCCACAATCGCTAATCCTAACCCCACTCCCCGGATGCCCGATCGCGCGCTTCATCGGTGCGATAGAATGGACGGAAGATTTGCTCACGATCTTCGAGATTAACGCCAGTGCCATCATCGTCAACATTAATGGTGAGCCCTTGATTATCAACGGAAAAAGCGACGCTGATATGGGTGTGTGAGTAACGCAGGGCGTTCTCACCACGTTTTCGAACGCGCTTTCTAGTGCGGAACGATTACCGAACAGTGGCCAAGCGCTGTGGGGATAAGGTACTTCCAGCGTTTTACCTATTTGCTCGGCTTCAAAGCGAGCATCGTCCAGCACGTCTCCCCACAGTTCGTCGGCGCGAATATATTTACTTACGCCTTAGCTCCTTTTTGTACTGATTGTGCGATAAGACCAGCAGATCTTTAATCATACTGTCCAGACACTGCGTTTCGGTTTCGATGCGGTTCAGCTCGTTGCTTTCCCCCTGGCGACGACGCAAACGTGTCAGTGGCGTGCGCAGTTCATGGGAAATATCAGAAAACAGACGTTGTTGAGTCGTAACCATGCGCTCCAGCGCGCTGACCATTTGGTTAAAGCTGACGCCGGTGGCGAGGAACTCTTGCGGCCACGCTTCCAGCTTAGGGTGCTGCCGCAGGTTGCCCTGATCACTTCATCGGCGGCGATTTTTAGCTTGCGCGCCGTTTTGCTAGGCTCCAGGTAAGCCATAGTAGCAGCGGTGTGCTGATAAGCATCGTAATGATAAGTAACAGCAACGGGCGATCCAGCAGAAGGTTGATAAAATCAGACTGCGGGCTGTTCGCCATACGGATCAGATAAACCTGGTAATTATCCTCACCGTCGCGTACGGAAAAGGGGCTGAGCAACTCAATCTGGCCATAATTTTTCTTCTGTGGGTGGTCGGCATTATTCTGGCCGATAAAGTTACGCAAAATCTGTATTTCTTTTTTTTGCAGCGTACCGAAAATGCGCCCTTCACTCGTGACGAAAACCAGACGCTGTCCCGGCGGTGACCACTTTTCGATCACATGAAATAGGCGTCGCCACCAAAACAGATCGTTGGCGGGATCTCGGCGGCAAGATCGGCTTCGATATGCTGCTCCAGCATCACACCCTGGCGATACTTATTCTCCAGTAGCGTCGTCATCTGACGTGAGTCCATCTTGGGTAACATCAGCACCAGCAGCAGCGTAAGCCAGAAAATGGCGAAGATACGCGAAGTTAAACTATCGATCATGCCGCAGCTACCTATTTTAACTTGTTGAGACCATTAAATAACCGCGCCCACGCAGTGTCTTGAACCAGGGCTGCCCATCTTTTCTCTCCGGCAACTTACGCCGCAGGTTGGAAATATGCATGTCTATCGCACGATCGAACGGCGTCAGACGTTTACCGAGTACTTCCTGGCTCAGATGCTCTCGGGAGACTACCTGCCCCAGCCGCTGTGCCAACAGGTAGAGCAGCGTGAATTCGGTGCCGGTAAGATCTAGGACTTCGGTATCGAAACTTGCTTCCTGACGCCCCGGATTAAGTCGCAATCCGTCCACCTCGAGCGTAGGCGAACCGTTATTCGTGGTTTGTTGCTGCTTGGTCAATGATAAGCGACGTAAAATGGCACGGATACGCGCCACCAGTTCACGATCGTTGAAGGGTTTGGGCATATAGTCATCTACTCCGAGTTCCAGCCCTAAAACGCGATCCAGTTCACTATCGTGTGCCGTTAGCATGATGACGGGCGTCTGGTGCTGTTGGCGAACTTCTTTTAAGGTATCGATGCCGTTTTTTTTCGGCATCATGACATCCAACAGTAGCAAATCTACCGTACTGTCCAATACGTTTAATGCTTGCTCGCCATCGTGGGCAACGACAACGTTAAAGCCTTCCATTTCGAGCAACTCTTTCAACAAAGCGGTGAGCTCTTTGTCGTCATCTACTAACAGAATCTTGTTCATGATTAGGCTACCTCCAGGGGAGGAATACGTCATAGATCGACGGTATTCCATGATTTTACGTAGTTTTACATCCTCTGACGCATGTTTGCAGCAAGGTTTTTAGACTTGTGTTCATTGATTTACAGATTGGCGCATTACACCGGGGTAATGTTGCAACGCAACAGCGCATAAAAATTCTCTCATTTCGTTGCTGATGTTAGGTGTAATCAATGTATCAGTAGTCGATAGCAATAGTGCGTCACTGCCCGGTTGGCATCACGGTGATATGGCCTTGCGAAACACCATCAGCCAGCGCGGTCTGTTTGACGGTGTAAAACTGACGGAACAGCAGCGTCAGCATATGCGTGATCTGATGCAACAGGCAAGGTAAGACGTACCCTTACTGCACTTAAATGATATAGAAAAACAGTGACAAAATCCCTGAGGAACCCTGTAGTGCGTAGTGCGTAGTGAGAGTAGTAAGACATTGATTTCCTTGATATAGATACCATTCCTGTCTTTTATCCGTCATGATGACGGGCTTTTTTGCTATTTTTTAGGAAAAAGCTTTCAAAAACAGTTAGGTGTTATGAGATGAAACTCTAAATAAAATAATTAAATTCATTATCAGATTAGGTATTACACATAAGTTGAGATCTGAAATCTATTCTGTTTGTCGATTAACCGCCTAAAAAAAGTACCATAACGCGCCACGATTCAGCGTAAAATGTGATCTGCTTCGCAGAATTTGTGTTGGTGTAGGTATTGTCTTTCATACAGCTAACCTTCTGTTCTCTTGCGGCGTTACATGCCCCGACGCGCTGCCGATTTTCTTTCTACGTTGTTAATATATGGTAGTGTTTAGTGCATGACCTTTTCATCCCGTTCGATAGCATGGTTTCGTGTTATCCGCCTCGCTATGGCGGCATTTATCTTTAATACCGCTGAATTTACGCCCGTCGCCTTATTGTCCGATATCGCCGTCAGTTTTTTTTGATGAGCGCTGTGCAGGTTGGGTTGATTATCACGATTTATACCTGGGTAGTAGGCACCATGTCGTTGCCCTTTATGTTGGATGTGCAGTGATATGGAACGGCGGGGGCTAATAATTAAGGTGTTCATCCTGTTCACCGTCTGCAACATCATTTCCGGTTTGGCCTGGAATTTCTGGGTGCTGGTGGCGGCACATATTGGTGTGGCATTAGCACATGCCATCTTTTGGTTAATCAAGGCCTCTTTGGCGGCGCGTCTGGCGCCCCCCCAGGCAAGAAAGCACAGGCGCTGTGAGCCTGCTAGCAACCGGTACCACATTGGCAATGGTGCTGTGAGGCTGGCGTTGGGTCTCCTGATCAGGCAATACATGGTGTAGCGTATCACCTTCAGTGACATTGGTGTGGTGGTCTTTGCGATTTTGCTGGTCCTGATGAAGTTATTGCCTCCGCTACCCAACAGCCACTCTAGTCGCTGAAAAGAGCCTGCCGTTGTTGCTCAAACGGCCACCAGCGCTGCTGTGCATTTATGCGCTGACGGTGCTGGTAGTGACGGCCCATTTTACTGCTTACAGCTATATCGAACCTTTTGTGCGGCAAGTCGCGGGACTGAGTGAGAATTTCAACACCTTATTGCTGCTGATTTTTGGTGGTGCCGGTATTATCAGCAGCATGCTTTTCAGCCGCTACAGCAACTACCATCCAGCTGGTTTTCTGGTGGTTAGTATCGCAGAGTTACCGTTGTGCATGGCACTGTTGCTGCCGATGGCAAATAACCCACCGGGATTGTCCACCGTCTGCGGTGTTCCACAGTGGTTGCGACAACCGTGGCGCTGTTGTTATTTATCATTAAAGTCTTCGCCTGGTAGTACATCGGTTCGGTCAGTTTATTGGCCTCATTGGTGGACTCACTGGTAGATATCAGCGCATCTCTAGTGAACTTTCTGGCAGTGCGTTATACCCTTCAACCCGCGGACGATAAGCATGCTTTCGGTCATGGTAAGGCAGAGTCTCTGACCGAGATCGCGCAGAGCATGTTCATTACCAGTTGCGCGTTGTTCCTGATTCTAAACGGGTTTCAACTTCTAAGCGCCCCGCAAACGCTGTATACACCAGAGATGGGGATTGTCATCACGATGATTGCCTTGGTGTCAACGCTGCTGCTGGTGGCTTTTCAGCGTTGAGTGTTACGCAGGATCCAGAGCCAGGCGATACGCGCCGATTCGTTGCACTACCAGTCTGACGTGTTTATGAACGGTGCCATTCTGGTTGCGCTGGTCTTAAGTTGGCGCGGTATCACTTACGTGATGCCCTGTTTGCGTTAGAGATCGGAGTTTATATTCTCTACAGCACTTTACCAGAAAAAAAGCAGCAAGTCATTGTTGCATTGATTCGTGGCTGGCCGGGTATTAATAGCGCACATTAGCTGCGCACCCGGTATTCAGGGCCGACCTGTTTTATTCAACTGCATCTGGAGATGGATAACACGCTGCTACTGGTTCGGGCGCATGAGGTTGCGGACTCCCTGGAATAGGCGCTGCGTGAGCGCTTTCCGGGTGCCGATATTCTGATTCATCAAGACTCTTCCTCTGCCGTAACTGAAGAATAGCGTGGATGCATTGAGGTGTGATCCAGCCTGTATTTTTTGAGAAATGTGATAGAAAATGGATTGTGCGACATTATTTTCCCTGACCTGAATCAATTCAGCTCAGTACATTTGTTATAATATGCTTAAAAAGGTGAGCGATGTTTCGCCACGGCGACCCATCCGATAGAGACATCCTGCAAAACTACATCTACAAGTCCAGAGGTTATAATGATCAAGAAAATCGGAGTATTGACGAGCGGTGGTGATGCGCCAGGCATGAATGCAGTGATTCGCGGCGTGGTACACGCGGCGCTGACGGAAGGTTTAGAAGTCTACGGTATCTATGATGGCTATCAGGGCTTATACCAGGATCGCATGGAGCAGTTAGACCGCTATAGCGTGTCTGATGTTATCAATCGCGGCGGCACCTTTTTAGGATCGGCGCGTTTCCCTGAATTTCGCGACGATCACGTACGTGAGGTCGCGGTACAGAACATGAAAAACCGTGGTCTGGATGCGCTGATAGTGATAGGCGGTGACGGTTCTTATATGGGAGCCAAGCGCCTGACAGAAATGGGTTTCCCTTGTATTGGGTTGCCGGGCACCATCGATAACGATGTGGCGGGCACTGACTACACCATTGGGTATTTCACTGCGCTGGAAACCGTACTGGAAGCCATCGACCGCTTGCGTGATACCTCTTCTTCACATCAGCGCATTTCTATCGTGGAAGTGATGGGGCGCCACTGCGGCGACCTGACGCTAGCCGCGGCGATAGCCGGGGGTTGTGAGTTTATTGTATTGCCGGAAGAAGAATACAAACCAGACGATCTGGTGTGTGAAATCAAGGCTGGCATCGCTAAAGGGAAGAAACACGCGATCGTTGCCATCACTGAACACATCTGCAACATTGATGAACTGGCTTGCTATATTGAAAGAGAGACTGGGCGTGAAACGCGTTCCACGGTGCTGGGACACATTCAGCGTGGCGGTTCTCCGGTAGCTTATGACCGTATTCTTGCATCGCGGATGGGAGTATACTCCATTGAGCTGCTACTACAAGGCTATGGCGGTCGCTGTGTGGGTATCCAGAATGAAAAAATGGTGCATCACGATATCATCGATGCCATTGAGAACATGAAACGGCCCTTCAAGCGTGATTGGCTGGAAACGGCGAGAAAGCTGTTCTAAATTTAGCATCAGGTGTTATTGCGAAATTAAAGCCATCCCACCATACTAATGGCGGGGTGGTTTTTTTCTTCATGCGGCAGTCTGTCAGGAGCGTATCAGGTTGCTGTCAGGTCTCTGTAGTGTTCGCGGTAGCTGGACGGGTGTAGGTTGAGGGCGTGTTTTATTCTTTGATAAAAACAGCCATGAGAAAAACAACCATGAATACCCATCCGATCAAAACACTGCGCCTTGCCCAAGCCTGGTCCCAAAAGCAATTGGCCAAGCTCTTTTCTTTGAGCGTCAGAACCGTTCAGCCTATTGAGAATGGGGAGCGTGCCAGCAAACCGTGAGCGGAGAATATCTTAAATTACGCTTTTAGGCGGCAAAGTGCCAGGTTCAACAGGAAAGCCGCTTCTGGCGTTCGCTTATCGTTTATATCGTGATCAATCTGGTGCTGTTTTTGGTGAATCGAATAACACCACCTGGCGGCTGCAACTGGTTCATTTGGTCGTTGCTGATCTGGGGGCGGTTTTTTAGCGCTGGATGCGGTGAAAGTATTTTGGCTACGCGATCACTGGAAAACGCTGGGAGCAGGCGCGTGTACAGCGGGTGCTGCGTAAGCCATAATAGCGTCGTACACTTTAACGAGTAGGGCTGGCGTAGAGCCAGCGTAATAAAGAGATATATAGAGGTCTTCGTATGACAAAAGTGACCGTTTCCGCAACACAGATAGTGTGTTTCTGGGATCTATCCAAGAATATTGAGAATGCCGAAAAAAATGGTGCGACAGGTACACGCTAAGGGTGCTCAGATAATCCTGATTCAGGAACTGTTCGCCACGCCTTACTTCTGTATCGATCAGAGCCCTGAGCACTATGCGTTAGCACAAACGCTGGAAACCAGCCCGCTCATTAAACACTTCTCCGCGCTGGTCGCAGAGCTTGAAGTAGTATTGCCACTGGGTTTTTTGAGTGCTCCAGTAATGCCTACTACAACTCACTGGTCATGATTGACGCTGATGGCAGCGTGCTGGATATGTACCGTAAAATCCACATCCCTAATAGCCCTGCTTATCAGGAAAAGCAGTTCTTTATCCCTTGGTGATACCGGCTTCAAAGTGTGGCAGACTCGCTACACCAAAGTGGGTGTGGGGATTTACTGGGATCAGTGGTTCCCGGAAACTGCGTGCAGCCTGGCTTTGCGGGGTGCTGAATTGATTTTCTACCCCACAGCTATCAGCTTTGAACCGGCTTACTTGGATATCGACAGCTAGCCGCATTGGACGCGAGTTCAGTAGAGCCATGCGGCGGCTAACATGGTGTCAGTGATTGCCTCTAGCTGTATGGGTACCCCGAAGCAAGCAAATATATCGATGAATTGGAAATGACCTTCTACAGTTCCTCCTTCATTGCCGATCAAACCGGTGCACTGTAGGCACAGGCAAACAAAACGGATGAAACCGTGCTGGTACACACTTCGATCTGGAAGAGATTGCTGCTCAACGTGCCACTTGGGGGCTGTTCCGCGACCGTCGTCCTGAGATGTACACAGCGCTGGACACCTCTGACGGCAAGACCCGGAGATAATCATGCCGCATTTGACTCTCTCTTCAACACCTCGCGAGGATGGTTTTTTGTGCCCGCCGAGTGGGGGCCTCATGATAGGTGTGGATGATTTGGCCTTATCGGTTAGATAACTGGCGGAACAATGCTTTTCCTGCACAGCAGACGTTTGCGGCAGTGGCGTAAGCAATGGGTCAGAAGACGCCGGTTATCATGGGTGTGCTGGCGCAGCAGATGGCGCAGACGTGTAACTTGATGCCTGCGAACATGACGTTGGTTGCTATGGAAAGCGACGACGCCTGGATGCGTGATACAGGTCCAACCATAGCGCTAAGCAGGAAAGGTGAACGACATGGCATTGACTGGCAGCTCAACGCGTAGGGATTTGCGCTGGGCGGGTTTGTTGTAAGACGATGGGCGATAGGATGGATAGGTGGCTCAGGCAGGTTCTGGGTTACCACGGCGACGCATGCTATGCGGCACCGCTGATTCTATAAGGCGGCTCTATTCACTTTTGGTGGTGAAAACACGCTGTTGACCACGGCAGAATGCTTGTTGAATTCGAATCGTAATCCCAACCTGAGCAAAACTGAGATTGAGCAGCTGATGCGTGACTACCTCAATATTTCCACTGTTATCTGGCTGGACGAAGGGGTATATAACGACGAAACCGATGGACACATTGATAACATATGTTGCTTTGTTGCTTTGTTGCTTTGTTGCTTTGTGCGTCCGTGCGAAGTGGCGCTGCATTGGACGGATAACGAAAACGATCCGCAGTATGCGCGCTCAGTTGCGGCGTATCAGGTCTTATCTCAAACGCGAGATGCACAAGGGTATGCTCTGAAGATCTGGAAGCTGCCTGCGCCGGGTGGTCCGCTTTATGCCACGTAAGAGGAAGCCGCAGGCGTCGCATCAGGTGATGCGATTAAGTGTTTAGCGGGCTCGCGTCTGTCGGGTTCTTACGTGAATTCTCTGATCAGTAATCAGAAGATTATCTTCCCGTTATTGGATGCGCATACCGATGAAACGGCATGTGATCTGCTGTAACAGATGTTCCCGCACTACGCCATTATGGGCGTGCATGCACGCGAAATTCTGTTAGGCGTTGGAAACATTCACTGTATTACTCAGCAAATCCCAGCGGCTCGTTAAGTCGATTTTTCTATCATCAATCTCAGGCTCCGGTTGCCACCGGAGCCTGAGATTGATGATAATAACCCATTTAGTCGGCTCTTTATCCAGATTATCCACAGGTAGCTCACCGAGCAGATAGCCGGGCAGTCGGCCTGCGGGAATAATTACCATCATGGAAAGGAGGGTCATGATCAGCGGGCCAAATCGCTGGTTGAGCTGCGCACCCAATATGAAGAAAACAGAGACGGACAGCGAATATAAGATGATACCTGTCGCAATAGTCGTGGGCGGCACATTGAAACTGATCACCATCGCGCTCGGCGATGGTGATCGTCGATACCCATGACGCCTTCTCGTCTGTCACTATATGTGGTGTTGATTGATTCAACATAATAATTATCCCCTTATTATCCTTTTCTTTTTGTGAGTTTTTAAATCGTTGGCATGGTAGCGATGATTAGCTTTTATCGGTGTAAGGTTCGGAGACGAACATGTCCATTCCCAGGCTGTGGGAGAGAAAACATGCTGCCAACTGACCTTTGACGATGTTACCCGCGCCGTCAAGCAAGGGGCGAAAGTACCTAAACCGCCTCTACCGGGCGAGACAGTAACGATGCTGCCGCCAATTCCGCTTTTTCCAGGAAGCCCGATATCGTAGAGCCAGTCTCCGGATGTCTAATACAGCGCAGCGGTCACCATTACGTCCAGGGAGTAATGGCAAACGTCGTTGTTTAACACACGATCGCGTGTTACGGGGTTTATACCGTCATCAGCCAGCATAGCCCTCATCACTGCGAGATCGCGTGCGCTGATGTTCAGCGAGCATTGGCGGGTATACAAATCGACAGTGATGGCCGGATCGCAGCCTAGCCGTCCGTACCTGTAAAGCAAATTGGCAATACCGCGATTGCGGAAATTAGTCTCACAGGCGATTGATACACTTCCTCTTTAAGGGTGAGCTCTCCGGCTGAGAAGCCACATAACCGTTGTAAATAAAACGCTATTTCTCATCACTGGTATTACCGTGGATTAGACTGGTGGTGGCTATGACGCCTGAGTTAACCATCGAGTTAGTGCGACCGTCTGTAGTAAATTCAATGGCAGTGACAGAGTTGGATGGCATACCGGTGCTGTTTATGCCCAGCTTTTCGCGCGCGACGTGGGCACCGAGTGCCTGACAAACCAGCGTAAAGACGAAGGGCTTCGATACGCTCATGATGGTGAACTCATAACCCACATCACCCACGTCATGTACAGCACTGTTAGTGCCAACCATACAAATGCTGTAAAGTGCGCGAGGTACTCGTTTAAGTGCAAACTTTAGAAACGACGCCCTCGTGGTTTTGCCTAAAACGCTGGTGGGCTTCTTATATTAATCGCGTAACCGTGTCCTGGTCCGATAGATGTCCGGTTGAAACATAGGGGCTAAATGTATTGCTAGATTCGTCAAGGGGCATGGTGATATCTTGTAATAAACTGTCATTTTCCTTACTTATTAATTTAATAGAGGCAGCATTATTGGGACGATTTCCCCCTTCATAGAGCGTAGTACAGCGCGGCGTGATGATTAAGGTATGATTTGAGACTCATCCGTTTTGAGGTAAGAAGCAGATTTTATATAAAAAAAATAGATATTCAGGCATTTAAAATATTTAATTCCGTAAACCAGGGATTTATTTTTCATAAATTAAATTTATAATTTATTAACGTGAAAAATTCACTGTGAATTATTCAGTCCCTTGTGCGAGACGAGACAACGGTTTCAGAAAAGGAGTACAGAGAGAGTGGGGATAAAAGAATAAAAAAAGCGCACCCGAACCGGATGCGCTGTTGCTGCATTACGCGCGCTTAGCTTCTGCAGCAGCTTTTACGATCACGGCAAAGGCATCAGCTCTCAGTGAGGCACCACCCACCAGTGCTCCGTCGATGTCCGGTTGAGTGAATAGTTCTGCCGCGTTTGTTGCGTTAACCGAGCCACCGTACTGAATGATGACCTGATCGGCTACAGCCTTGTCCTGCTTGGCGATATGATCACGGATAAACTTGTGTACTGCTTGTGCTTGAGCTGGGGCTACTGATTTACCCGTACCGATGGCACATACTGGTTCGTAGGCGATTACTGCACCGTTAAACGCCGCTGCACCCAATGTGTTCAATACCGCATCCAACTGACGGGCCACAACGGCCTCAGTTTCGCCAGCTTCGTTTTCGGCTTCGGTTTCACCGATGCACAGCACGGGGATAAGCCCGGCTTCTTTCAATACACCAAATTTTTTAGCAATGAATTCATCACTTTCTTTATTGTAAGTGCGGCGTTCAGAGTGGCCGATAATGATGTATTTTGCACCGATGTCTTTCAGCATGGTAGCAGAGGTTTCGCCTGTATAGGCGCCGGACAGATTAACATCGACGTTCTGCGCGCCGAGGGCAATACGGCTCCCGGCTAATTGATGATTTGTCTGATCCAGATACAGCTCTGGCGGCGCGATGGCCACGTTGCAGCCAGTAACCGTGCTGAGTTCTTTACGCAAACCGGCGATCAGTTCGATAACCATGTGCGTGCTGCCGTTCAGCTTCCAGTTACCTATTACTAATGGATAACGCATCTTTTTTCCTCCAAATGGGGATAGTAAGTAATTGTATTTTACAGACAGTATAATGGCTAAACCCGTGAGAAGCTCGGGTTTTTATCACTTAATGCCAGCGTGATCACTGTTCAGATAGCGTTAGCTTAATCGGTTCAACAGCGAATGTTATCCCTTTTTCCCCATTATCTGCCACTACATATCGCAATGCACATTCCTTTTGCTGGTAAAAGCCCTGACATTTGCCAATATTCAGCAATTCCGTGACCTTCTTGCTACTTTTTTCCTCTGATAGCGATGGAATGAAATGACGCAGCAGCGCGGCCATATACTGGATAGCCTGTACGTGACGCGATCTGGCTTCAGTATCACCTGCTTGGGATTGGTAGTAAGCTGCATTTTATTTACAAGTGCCTCGCTCCAGGGCTGTTGAGGCGTAGAGCTGGGCATTGATTCTGCTCGCGGCCCGCGTCAGGAGCCCGACGGGCTCTGCGGTATCCACTGCATGGAATTCACCAATGGATAACGAGGGATTGATGAGGTTATAGCGTGTGCGAAATTGTGGAATAGTCTGGGTCGAACGTTGGCGCGTCGCGCAGCAGATAAGGGGCTACGGTGGCGTCTTTTGACGGCACAAGGGGTTGCGCATGAACCTCCGATCCAGACATCAGTAAAAGCAGGAGTAGCGCAGGGGTAACGAGTCGTATAGTCATAGTTCCGCTATTGAAGAGTTTCATTTTCAAGAGAGTGCACTGCCAGAGCAGGACCTCATAGGCAATAGCAACGCACGCTTGTCTGATTAAAGCGAGATTTGTGCTCGATTGTTAAAAGGTATGTGCTGGCATCTGGCATACGGTTGTCAATCACGGGTATCAGTAGATTTCTTATCACCTTAATAAAAAATTAGTCATAAGAACATATAGCACCTTTTCCTTGTTAGCTTCATATTATTAATTGTTGTTTATTTTTAGTTGCAACGTAAATAAATGGCATCAACAAAAATGAGAGGTTAATAACACTCTTTGAATTATTTTAGATAATGTATCACGGTATACATAAGTGATGATTTATCTTGAAATATAACCCGTTAAGAAGTGGGCTAAGCGTGCTCGTTTCAAAAAAAATAATATATAAAATCAGGAGGAGCGGAATGAGAGTTAAATTAATTTAAACTGTCACCATTCTCTAGGGTCTGTGGCAACCTACGCATTAACTGAATAGGGTCTTAAGGTCACTAATCTAGAGAAACTTCTGTAGACTGGAGGAACCGGGCAGTTTTCTGAAGGAATATTTTCGTTAGAAAGCAAAATGTAGCAGAAAAATAACCATGTATTTACGCGCGATCAGGCATTCAAGTTAGTTATGGACTATAGCCACTGGCGACCGAATGCCAGGCTGATACGTAATTATATAAATAAATAAGCGGATACGATTGATTGGCTACAAGATTTCGGTTTTCATTTTGAGAAGCTAACCTCAAATTATCCAGGTATTTATTATATATGGCATATTTATCAGGGCCGTGGGCGCACAGTGATTGATTTTCTGCAACAGGACTTTGCTGAAAAAGGAGGTAAGTGCTGGCCAAAACAGCAGGAAAACAGCTCATCACCGATGAGAAGGGAAAAGTGGTGGTTTCGGCAGCAATAAAGAGATGCTGACGGAATATACGCTTTTCCCTGATGTTGAAGTGGTCTATATTCCAGGGAAAGTCGGGGACGGTATTAAAATGGCATGAGCTGTGGGTGTGGCAAAAGATGGCCGCGAGTTTATCAATATGTCATACCGCCCAGGCCCGTCTAAAGGATCTACCACCAACCACTATGCTGCTTCTGCCAAGCAACCTCATTTATGATTGAATACCAAAGGCGAGCGATTCATCAACGAAGCCAATATTGAGCAGTAGCCTTTTGCCAGCAATGCCCTAGAAAATCAGGATGGGACGATGTTTGTGTTGTATGACGAAGACACCAAAAACTACATGGTCGATCACGGCAGTGATATTGGTGTTAGTGTAATGGTTTCCGTTGCTTACAAGCTCACCAAACTGGAAGAGCACTTTACCAAAGGAGAGGCTGCCGTAAAAGCGTTCCGCGCGAATTTTATCAAAGAGTTAGCGCAAAAAAACCGGAATGGATTACCAAACGCTGAAAGACAACATTGAGCGTTACAATCAGTTTTTCAATGTCCATCATGATGAAGATTTTATTAAAGATGCGCGCTATCTACGCCCTGTCGCCAAAGCACCTTTCTATACTATGAAGAGCGTTACAACCTCGTTCAGCACCTTAAGGGGCGTTAAGGTAAACGAAAAATTGCAGGCGGTTGATGATAAAAATGTCTCTATTTCTGGACTGTATGTTATCGAAAACGATGCTGAGGGAATGTACGTTGACAGTTACGATCTGATTATGGCCGGAAGCACCGTGGGCTTTGCCATTAATTCATTGCGTATCGCCGCAGAAAATATTGCGCAAGATTTAAGGGCTAAAAAGCCAGTAATAAAAGCTAGCGATAAAAAGATCTAATTGCCTCCAATAGGTAACTCTATGACAGATTCACTCAGGTTGATTCAGACTGAGTGAACCAACATATACCCTAAATAATTGAGTTACAGGACAAAGCGTTAACGTTTTGAACATCGCTTGTGGCGGCCTCGTTAGAGGTAAGACCCAGGGATGGGCCGAATAGCAAGTTCATTTATTTCTACTGTCCCTGAGTGTAAAAAATTCTGTTAAATTAACATCGAGAATTCACAAAATATGGTTTGGTGCGGTAGTAATTCCAGGCATGAAGCGGTAAACTGATATACTCGTTATCCAGCAAGCTGCAGGGGGTGTTGGCTACAATCGCTTACCCAAATCACTTACTTTAGTAAGCTTTCTGGATTAATGAATCTCATCCTGATATTCACCCTGCGGGCCAGCGAAAGTGTTATTCAAATCTGTTCCAGACAAATTTTTCATTCTCTTTCCGCCTTCCTGAAACTAGAATAATTTTGGGTATAGACACAATATATTCTATATTGAGCAATTAAATTTTAACGGTGAATTATCCCTTGATAGGGTTATATTAATCAATAAAACAGGGGCATAATAATGAGATACATTTTCCATACAACACCTTGGATATACCCGAAAGATTTTATTAAAATTCGTGATTTATGTCAAAAATATGGAACACTGTAACATTATAAGAAAGGAACAATAATCAAGAGCCGTGGTGATTTGCAGCGATTATTCTATTTGGTTGATAGGCCGTGCATTTATTATCTCAACTATGTTGAGAATAACCCAATGTCATTCTCCCTTGTACTCCTAGAACGCACGATGGGAGATATCACTTGTATTACAAAACAACATGTTCATGTGACTACTATCTTAATCCGGGATGCGGATATTCTCGTGGTACGCCAGATATTTTACTGAAAAGCATGTTATTGGAAAGTGGTGTTGAGATCAAAGAAGACTGGTATGCGGTGCTGATGATCTGACCATATGAGGAATATGGTCAGATCATCAATGTTACTCGCGTCACAATTTCGAGAATACTCACACACTGGCAAATTGAAAGGCTGATATGTCGGGAAAATAAAAAGATTATTGTCCATCATCGGCTATTTGATGATGTGTATGACTGGCTGCATAATTTTCCCGAAAACAACCTTTGTTCACGATATAAATAACAAATTATTTACCGAATGACTTATCTCATTACGGCTGTTTTATTTACTATTTTGGCCTGTTTAGGGCGCTAAATGGCAACGCATTAGGTATTACTCATACGACATTTATTCTTTATTTTCTTACCAATAATGCTCACTAGTAATATGTCCCTGGCGGCGACGCAAGTGCTTGGTCATCTGCCGTTGCTCTTTCAGGTATTGCTGTGTATCTCGCACCATTTGCGGATTACCGCACAACATGACATGGCTGGTTTCAGCATTCAGTGGCAACCCGACTGCATTCTCCAACGCACCGCTGCTGATGAGCGCCGGAACACGCCCTGTCAGTGAACCAGCCTGTGTTTCTCGGCTGACCACGGTTTGTATACGCAGTTTGTTGCCATAACGCTGCTGTAACTGTTGCATCTTGGGCAAGTAGCTAAGGTCATTGGCAAAACGTGCAGCACGTACCAGCACAATGTGCTGGAAACGTTCCAAATCCTTCCCTTCCTCTAAAAGAGACAGATAGGGACCGATAGCGGTGCCGGTCGCGAGCATCCATAGCGTGTCACAGTCAGGCACTTCTTCCAGCACAAAGAAACCGGCTGCATCTTTGGTTATTTCCAGTTGCATTCCGGGCTGCAAAGCGTGCAAATGTGGGCTGAGTTTACCTTCCGGCACCGTCACGAGATAGAACTCAAGATTAGGATTGCTGGGGGCGTTCACGTAGGAATAGGCACGCTGAATGCGCTCGCCGCCAATTTCCAATCCCAGTTTAGCGTACTGGCCCGCAGTAAACGCGGCAATCGGTGCGTGAACCTGAATGCTGAAAAGGCTGTCCGTCCAATATTTTACCTGAATAACGTTACCGATTACCCACTCTGTCATAGTGCTGTGCTCCTGATATTTTTTCGGCCACTCAGGCCATCCCCTGACGAAACAGTGAGTCAGGGGAGAGGGCCTCTTATGATACGCGATTTTTTAACAAAAGTGAAACAATCAATGTGATAGCCGTTGTGAATTCCTGCCATTATAGCAGGAATTCATGCAACGAGAGATCTTTCCGATCGAGATAATGTGTAGAACAAATACGCCTGATAGTATGTGATTTACCGCGAATTAGCAGCATCTCAATGGTCACGATATTATCTCGACGTGCGATCCCTTCCAACAGATCGCCTTTGATGATGTTGGTAGCCGAAAAGATCACGTTATCATTATGCGCCATCTCGCTTAGCGAGAGTATACGTCTAGCTTCAATCCCCATTTCAGCACAATGCTCCAGCTCACGCTCGCCCAAACGACGATATCCCCTTTAACTTGATGGCGTGCCAACAGGTGACCTTGCATATCGCCATCTAACCGCGGATCACCGACACGGAAATCACTCCTTCCGGTGTGCTACCGATGCTATATAGCACATCGACCGCTGTCAGGCATACAGGTCAGAATGGAGGTCGCGACATCACCGTCAGGAATGACAAACACTTTCACGCCTAATTGTTCCATCTCGGCAATTACCGCGTCATTGCGCGGTTTCGCCAGTGTGATCAGCGTAAGCAGTTGTAACAGTTTGCCAATTTTGATGGTGATATTGCGCAGATTGTCTGCCATAGGCAATGCTAGGTTCTTTAGCTTGCGGACCGACGATCAACTTTTCCATGTACATGTCAGGCGGGTGCAGAAAGGTATTTTTTTCACCAACGGCCAATACGGCAAGCGCATTAGCCTGCCCCATCGCTGTCATTCATGTGCCTTCAATCGGGTCGACGGCGATATCCACCGCATCGCCCACACCCATGCCGACCTGCTCGCCGATCTATAACATGGGGCTTCGTCGATTTCACCTTCACCTATCACGATTTGCATGTTGATATTAACCTGATTGAGCATAATACGCATGGCCTGCACCGCAGTGCCATCGGCGGCGTTTTTATCGCCACGACCAAGCTATTTGTAGCCTGCCAGTACGGCAGCTTCTGTTACGCCGGAAAACTCAATCGCCAATTCACGTTGCATGGATACCTATCTGTTGTGCAATAAGAAAAAAGGGGAATGGGGAGGGATTTTACCACACTCGCTGTAGGTGATAGCAGGATGATATCAAGGGAGTAGAGAATGCGTCTGGTACAATAAGTAAGGGCAGAGATAGTGACGCCGCCCTGATAGGCGGTTTTTTACATGTTAACGGTGTGAGGTGGTTAATTGCGGTTTTTTCTCACTGCCCGGTGCTTTAACCATAATGGTTAATACCACAGAGAGCAGCAAGGCAACGACAATAATATAGTACATACTCGGGTTTCCAGTAATGCTATTGAGATAGCCGACCAGCCAGGCACCGAGGATGCCCCAATGCGCTAAAGCTGTTGATCAAACCAACCCGATACTCCAGAAACGTTTTTAGGCAACAGTTCGGGAATCAGAGCGAAAAAACGGGGCATAGGGTGCATACATGCAGGAAGCCGCAACCAATAACAGCGCATAAGAAGCCCAGAAGTGTTGCTCGCCAATGGTGTAAGAGATGAAAAGAATGCCAATGATGCGATCAACAGCAGAGGCCAGATATAGAGCTTACGATTCTGCATTTTGTCCGACATCCAGGAGACCGTCAGCATCAGTACAATGGCGGCAAAGTAAGGCAGTGCCGAGAGCCAGCCGACGGAGACGATATCCAAAGAGGCCGCAGATTTGCGGATCTAAAACATTTACATCATAAAGCCATAAACACCTATGCTCAAGAACGCACGTACTTACACAAAAAATAATCACGTTACGTGAGCGCAAGACTTCACCATAGTTGTATACTGGCTTGATGTTTTTTTGTTCAGCATCCATCACGGCCTGGAAATCAGCTTTTTCCTGGGCACTCATCCATGTGAATTACGAAGGCTTAACCAAGGTGTGATTACCATCAGCATTGGAATATTATTCACAAGCCCAGTGGCTGCGGCACACAAACCTCACAAGATCAGGCTGACAAAAATGAGTTTGCGCACGCTGCGCTTGACGGCGTAAATGGAACTCGGTACCTGAAAGAAGAAATAGCTGAGAAAGAACAACGCGCCAATCAGTGAAGACATTCCCCTGACTTATACCCAAATCCACCTCAATACCTGACGCGGCCGCAAAACCATAGTTGGCGCGATCGAGATAAGCGAGGCTGTAGGTAATAAAAATGATGGGGATTAAATACCACCACTGAACAGCTAATTTTTTAGTCTTTATTATGATTACCTGTTTATTTTGCATTGTTATCATCTGCATCTTATCCTGCAACAGGATAATGTTGAAAAAAATTCCTGAATGATAAATTAAACGATAAGGCACTAATTTTATGTAAAAGGATTTACGTGATGCATATTATTAATGCGCATAATTTTTCGTTAAGATCTATTTTAGAAATAGGTTCTCCGAATGAATATTAATCAATCAATGGCAAAATAAATATATCCGTCATACTGCAAGTTGCAGGTGCTTTAGCTACGCTTGTTATTCTGCACATTCCTGGGCCTCACCTTTTCATAAGGCCGCTGCACGCGGCTTTAAAATCTTCTCCCAGCAGGGTTATCACCCGAATCATTTGCTTGAGTAAGCTCATCGGGATGAATGAATCTCATCTTGAGATTCACCCTGTGGGCTAGCGTAAGCGCTGTTCAAATTTGTTCTAGATAAATTTGTCATTCTCGCAAATAAAATTATTTAGGATATAGTTCTCGTATTTATTTCGCACTTCACTGTAATCAGGCATTGTTGACGTTATAAATATAATAACCTTTTTCATCTTTTATTTTTTGACAAAAAATTACTGTAAATCATGTTAAAAAATATGTTACTGGTAACGTGATCGGCCTGATATTTAGCGACGAGCTACATCATATTTTAGTCATTATTACGTGTTTGACAGAAGATTACAACTTACCGCCTAGTGAAAGACGATAGTGCAAATTGATGTATTCTATTGTTGATAATTTATTGATTTTTTTTGATCAATATTTCTATTGCCACTTTGCCCATTTTAAAACGATGGGTTACAACGCTGGCAATAGCTGAGGTAGTGGCTTGCCCAATATCCAGACCGTGGAAACCGGAAATAGCAATGTGATCCGGTATGTTAAGCGATAGGCGCAGGCATTCTTGTAGCACTCCAACGGCGATATCGTCCTTGGTACAAAAGATGGCATCGACTTGAGGATAAATCTGGCGTATCAGTGCCAGCATATCAGTACCAATCGACACAGAAGATATTTTTTAGGCGAAATTTGCATGGGTTACAGCCCCCTCCTGCATGGCGCTGCTATAGCCCTGATAGCGCTTACGGTCGCGCACATCGGACATAAAACTAAAGTAGAGCACGTGGCGTTTGCCGCTAGCCAGAATTGCCACCGTCATGTCATAGGCGGCCTGCGTATTATTGAACTCAACCACAATGCAGTTCAGCAACGGCTCCAAATCCATCATTTGAGCGACGGGAATATTGGCGGAGTCAAGGTATTTGTTGGCACGTAGCGTGTGTTCGGAATCGGTAAGAATTAAGCCGGCAATGTTATAAGACAACAGGTTGACGATCTGCTCCTCTTCACGCGTTTTATCGTAGTTGTAATTGACCACCAACGTTTGGTAGCCGTTCAACGCTGTAACAGACTCAATCCCGGCCAGCAGATCAGATAAAATCTGGTTATTAAAAGAAGAAACCAGAATACCGATGCGTGGAGCGGGTGCTTGTGTCGCTTCCTTACGCTCATCGGGCGTGTAATTCACTTCCGCCATCACCTTGGCGATACGCTACACAGTTTCAGGCGAAGACTTTATCCGGCGTGCGCAGATAACGACTGACAGTCATCTTGGTGACGCCTGATAATTGTGCGATGTCCTGTAACGTAACGCGCTGGTTTTTCATCCAGGAAAGCCCGAGTGTCGCCTGATTTAAAAAGAGGATTCTGCACTGCCACTCTGGGAAAAGGAAAGCGTGTTACCGGAACACCTCTCGTAACATTGCCTCGAGATCGGAAATAATAAGCTTTTTTTACGTATTACAGGGAGCACAACGAACGGTAACCAATATTGCAGCGGAAATAAGTTTGAGGATCACGTAAAAATTAACGTCCTTTCGTAACATGATTTTGAGTGATCTTTGTCATAGTTTTGCTTGCAATAAACCGGTTTGATAAAGGGACGTTTGGCATTAGCGATGTTATTTGCGCCGCCGTTATTATTACAGCGAAGCGCTTCACACGATCACTTATTAAGCCTTCTTTTCAGCGGACTTTAAGTTTCTTATCGTTCTCAATAGGACGTTTCGTTCTATTATTTATCGGGAAAGCATAATGAAAGATCTCTTTTCTTTAACGAAAAAAAAGTCCTTATTACAGGTTCAGTACAAGGTATTGGTTTTCTGTTAGCGAAAGGTTTGGCTGAGTAAGGCGCAGATATTATTATCAATGATATCACTAACGATCGTACTCAACTTGCTGCCAGCCAATTACGTGATGCCGGATTTGTAGCTTATGCTTGCGTATTTGATGTGAAAAACGGTCAGGTTGTTAATAACACTATTGTCGAGATCGAAGAAAATATCGGTGAAATAGATGTGCTCATTAATAATGCCGGCATCCAACGCCGCTATCCTTTTACTGAATTCCCTGAAAATGAATGTGATGCGGTGATTGACGTTAATCAGAAATCCTTTTTTCTGGTTTCTCAGGCGGTATCTCGCTTTATGGTGAAACGTCAACGCGGCAAAATTATTAATATCTGTTCAATGCAGAGCGAGCTTGGGTGGGATACCATTACGCCCTATGCCGCCTCAAAGGGCGCGGTAAAAATGCTGACGCGTGGTATGTGTGTTGAACTTGCGCGCTATAATATTCAGGTAAATGGCACGCTCCTGGTTTTTTCAAAACGGACATGACCAAAGCGCTGGTTGAAGATTAAGCCTTTACCCAATGGCTGTGTAAAAGCACGCCAGCTGCTCGCTAGGGCAATCCGGAAGAGCTAATCGGCGCTGCAGTTTACATCTCCTCACAGGCATCTGATTTTGTTAACGGACATTTGTTGTTTGTTGATGGCGGTATGCTGGTTGCTGTTTAAGTACACGGTGTAACAAGAAGTCATTATGGCAGGAAAATGCGTAGTAATAATGAGTGTATCCAGAACGGGAAAATCGAGCGTGGGTGTGCAGTTGTCGCAACGTTTAGGTGTCAAGTTTATTGATGGTGATGATCTGCATCCCCGTCACAATATTCTTAAGGTATCACAGGGGTAGGCGCTGGATGACGATGACTGTGAGCCTTGGTTTGAGCGGTTGAACGATGTGATCTGCAGCCTGCAAAAAAAAAGAATGAGACAGGCTTTCTTGTCTGCTCATCGCTGAAAAAACGCTACCGCGATCGGCTGAGGAAGGATAATCACGGCATCACTTTTCTCTGGCTGACAAGGGATTACGCGTTGGTGTTAGAACGTATGTGGCAGCGCAAAGGCCATTTCATGCCGGAAAGTTTGCTCCAAAGTTAGTTTATGGCGCTGGAAACGCCATAAGCCGATGAACCGGATGTGGTGACTGTAGATATCGCATCACCCGTTGACGGCGTGGCACACGTATTGCATCAATGCGTTGGCGCCTGAGCGGATTACCTGTTGATGGTTAAAAAAAGGGCGCAGCAACGGCTGCGTCCTTGATTGTTTCTTTGTGGGAATTATTCGTGATCTTCCCACGCTTGAGCACGCGCCACGGCTTTCTTCCAGCCTCTGTAACGGACATTACGCTCTACGGTTTCAATGCTGGGGCGGAATTCACGTTCAATCGTTGCCTTGCTCTTCACTTCATCCAAATCGTTCCAGAAGCCCGTAGCCAGACCTGCCAAAAACGCTGCACCCAGTGCGGTGGATTCGCGCACTTCAGGGCGTTCTACGCGAGTGCCGAGGATATCGGACTGGAACTGCATCAGGAAGTTGTTGGCAACAGCACCACCGTCAACGCGCAGTGATTGCAGGCGCTTACCTGAATCAGCCTGCATGGCATCCAGTACATCACGTGTTTGATAAGCAATAGATTCCAGCGTTGCGCGGATGATGTGGTTAGAGTTTACGCCGCGCGTTAGGCCGAAGATGGCACCACGGGCGTACGGGTCCCAATACGGTGCGCCCAGCCCGGTAAAGGTAGGGACAACGTAGACACCGTTAGAATCTTTCACCTTGGTGGCGAAATATTCGGAGTCCATGGATTCACCGATCAGTTTCAGTTCATCACGCAGCCATTGGATAGAAGCACCGCCCACGAACACGGAACCTTCCAGTGCGTAGTTCACTTCACCACGCGGGCCGCAAGCGATGGTGGTCAGCAGTCCATGTTGGGATTGCACTGCTTCTTTACCGGTGTTAATCAGCAGGAAGCAGCCTGTACCGTAGGTATTTTTCGCCATGCCCGGCTGAACGCAAAGCTGTCCGTAAAGTGCCGCTTGCTGGTCGCCCGCGATACCGGCGATAGGAATACGTGTGCCGCCTTTACCGCCAATGTTAGTTTGACCATAAACTTCGGAAGAGGGACGCACTTCTGGCAGCATAGTGCGCGGAATATCCAGCGCTTCCAGCATGCGGTCATCCCAGTTCAACGTCTTGATATTAAATAGCATGGTACGTGAAGCGTTAGTGTAATCGGTCACGTGTACGCGGCCCTGGGTCATTTTCCAAATTAGCCAGGTATCAATGGTACCAAACAGCAGTTCGCCACGTTTGGCCCGCTCGCGTGCGCCTTCCGTGTTGTCCAGAATCCACTTCACTTTGGTACCAGAGAAGTAGGGGTCAACCACCAGGCCGGTGTTCGTACGGATATAATCTTCCAGGCTTTGTTTTTTCAGCTTTTCACAAATGTCAGCGGTGCGACGGCATTGCCATACGATGGCATTGTAGACCGGTTTGCCCGTCTCTTTCTCCCACACCACCGTAGTTTCACGCTGGTTGGTGATGCCGATACCGGCCACTTCGTCAGAGTTGATATCTGCTTTGGCCAGCACTTCAACCAGTGTAGCGCTTTGCGTTGCCCAGATTTCCATCGGATCATGTTCTACCCAGCCCGCTTTGGGGTAAATCTGGGTGAATTCGCGCTGGGAGATGGCAATGATGTTGGCATCATGATCCAGTACGACGGCGCGGGAGCTGGTGGTACCCTGATCCAACGCGACAATGTATTTTTTTTCCGGTGTCATAGGTTCTAATCCTGTTGTGTAGCGGGTAAAAAAGCGTATACCGTAGGTGTCGCTTAGTGTGCTTCAGTGCGCTGCGTTTTTTTGTCTTCTACTGCGCAGATATCGCAAGATAAATTAAGGCCGATCAAGACGCGGTAGCCTAAGGCTCCCAGATATTCCCTAACAATAGGTCCGATAATTGGCACGAAGAAATAAGGAATATCACGTGTGCCAGTGAATGCCACTTGTCCCTAGCTGCCATATAGATAAACAGCTTCGGACAGAGTCACGTGCAGGGGTTTAAGGCAAACCCGGTTAACGGACCCATGGAGGCATTGATCACCGCGATCAGGATACTGATCAGCAGCCGAGCTAATGCACTTGTGCGGAACGTTGTTGCCATCGTCGGTGAGCATCATAATCAAGCACATTAGCACTGCGGTGATAACGGTTTCAACCACAAATGCCTGGAATACTGAAATCTGCGAGTTCGGATACATCGAGAACGTGCCCGCCAGATTTAAACTTTACACACTACCGCGAACGATATTGTGAGTCTGTTCAAAATATGAGAATAAATTGTGATAAAGGCTATAGACCAGGGCCGCGGCGCAGAAGGCTCTCGCCATCTGAGCAATGATACACGGAACGACTTTGCGTGCGTCGAAGCAGGCAAACAGCCACAGGGTGATGTGACTGCCGGGTTAAGGTGAGCCCTGAAAATGGCAGTAGTCAGGGTAGACCGCCATCGCAACGCCTAAACCCCAGAAAGCGCTGATTTCCCACTGACCAAAGCTGGCACCGGCAAGTTTTAACGCTGCCACGCAACCCACTCCAAAGAAGATTAGCAGACCGGTGCAGAGAAACTCGGCGATACATTGGCCTTTTAAGGTTGGCACTCTTGATTGACTCATAATGTTTTCCTGTTTGCGGGGCTAGAGAGTAATGCTCATGACGCTGACATAGAGCGACCCTGTATAAATGTGTGGACGATGTGAATTTATCGTTAATGTTCTAAAACGAGAAATATAGAAATCAAAATGTGTGTTTTTCGTCATAAAAATGAGCGTATTTGCCTATCAAAGCACTGCTTTACGGTTACTTACGCCAGTTTCATGTTAATGATGGCGTTAACGTTGTTAACATGATTACAGGTGGGATAGAAGAGTAGTGCGAGAATTATTACGAAGGCAATCAAGAAAGGAATTTCAGTTTGTGCTTGTTACAGCGGCAAAAAAACGATCAAGACTCCCACCAGAGTGAATGTCTGCTAGACAGCACCCTGACGGCTCCATTCAATTTACTGATACACTGAACGAAAGAGGCGTGCTGGTGGAGTGCCATCCTCAACCTAAGCTTGATAGTAGGCGTAAGTTAGGCAGGATTGGCATTAGAAGGGGAGATAGTACGTCTCATTAATGTCTTGCGATTAAAAAGGGTTTAAGAATGTCATTTGAAATGTTTAAGAAACTGGAAGCCAAAGTTCAGCAGGCTCTTGATATTAATACATTATTACAGATGGAAATCTAAGAGCTGAAAGAAAAAAGGTCAACTTAGCCAAGAAGTACAACAGGCCGCTGCATCCCGTGAAACGCTGGTGCGTGAAAAAGAACACTTGAAAGAAAAACAGCAGGTTTGGCAGGAACGCCTGCGTGCGTTGCTGGGTAAGATGGAAGAAGTCTAAGCGAGAAACCCAGCAGTGAAAAAGGGCGCATTGCGCCCTTTTTCATAAATACACTATTGCCTAACTATTCGATATCTAGAGGATCTTCTGACAGAATAATGCCGGTATTGTCGGCATACAGATGATCGCCGGAGAAGAAAGTCACACTGCCGAAATTGACGCGATATCGCTTTCCCCAACGCCTTTACTGACAGCACCCATCATAATGGTAGCCATTTCCTGAATACCAATATCCAACTCTTCCAGATCATCCGCTTGACGCACGGCGCCATAGACGAGACGACGATGTCTTCGCGGACGGCTTTGAGTCGCCAACCGGGCCAGAGCTCTGTATCGATTAACGCACGACGCATGAACCGCTACTATCCACCAGAAGCACCTGGCCTGCGCGGTTCTCCTCCAGCAAATCGTAGAGGATGCCGTTATCCTCAAAGCATTTCACCGTGGTGATTTTGCAATCAAAGGAAGTGCGTCCACTAAAGTTAGAAAACAGAGGTTAAACAACGTTCACTTCTTCAGTGATAGATATCGCACAGCTAGGAAGTATCGTATTTCATCGGATTTACGTCAGTTTGTCGCTTGGATCCCGAGTATATCCCTTACAGGCTAGTGTTGGCAAAATCATCAAATGTTAACTTGATGCGTATTAGTAAATGCTTGCCGCTTAGCTGAGCATCACGCCCACAGCAAACAGCAAATTTGTCAGCAGTGCTCCCTTGACGGTTTTTCAATATGAGGCGCATACTGAACGGACTGATTTCATGACGTACGTAGGTAGCCTGCTTGAGCAGTAGCGGCAGTGCCAGAATAAGCAGCCAGCCAGCGTATGCAGATAGAACATTACGAACAGCGCCAGGCACAACAGCGCGTCAACAGTAGCAAGGAATGGTAGCAGTAAGCACGCTGCGCACCGAGGCGAACGGTCAGGGTATTTTCCCCGTTAAGGTGATCGTTATCGATATCGCGCAGGTTGTTAATATTCAGCACTGCCGTGGCAAGCAGGCCACAGGCCTTAGTGGGCAGCATAGCAATTGTCAAAATGGCCTGTTTGCAGGTAATAGAAACCCGTAACTCTAAGCTAGCCAAAGAAAATCATCACTGAAACGTCACCCAACCCCATATAACCATAGGGTTTTTTACCCATAGTATAGGTAATGGTGACCATAATTGCCAGCACTCCCAGAATCAGAAAACCGAAGAGATCAGACGGCTTCTCGCATGCCATGACCACTAGTGAGAGCCCGTACACGATGGTCAGCACCACGGTCACGATCAAGGTGGTACGCAACTGAGACAGCGAGATAGCGCCGGTTTAGATTGCCACGCAATGGACCGATACGGGTTTCTGTATCGCTTCCTTTAACGGCATCACCATAATTGTTCGCCAGATTGGAGAGGTTCGCAGCAACCCAGCCGTCAGTAGCGCCAGCAGGGTGATACCCGGTTTGAAATTATTGTGTCAACTGGCAACAGCGGAGCCAGTGACAATGGACGAAAACGCCAATGGAAGCATTTTTGGGCGCAAGCTGTCCAGCCAGGCTTTATTTTTACTGCTTTTGGTTGGTAAGGTTATGATAAATTTCGTTTTTTTAATGCAATGTCTGTCACATGCATGTGTTAATGAAAAGTCCAATCCATGAGCGCTGGCCAGAAAAGCAAATAATGGGAGGCTGGTGCCTCCCATTATTTGCCAAACAGAGCGTTTGCGCAACAGGACAATCCGAGTTGGAGGGATTATAAGATAAAACGGCTCAGATCTTCATCTGCTACAAACTCATCAAAGTGACTGTGAACGTATTCTGCGTCAACGGTAACAGTTCGGCCGCCCATTTCGCTTGTATCGTAAGAGATCTCTTCAATCAAACGCTCTAAAATGGTGTGTAAACGACGTGCACCAATGTTCTCGTACGCTCGTGAACTGCTAGGTTGCCTCGGCAGTCCGGCGAATGCCGTCCGTGGTGAAGATGATATTAACGCCTTCCGTCGCTAGCAGCACTTTGTACTGTTCTGTCATTGATGCGCTAGGCTCCGTCAAAATGCGATCGAAATCTTCCTTAGTCAGCGCTTGCAGTTCGACGCGGATAGGCGCAAACATCCTTGCAACTCGGGATCAGGTCTGATGTGCTGGAAACCTGAAACACACCGGATGCGATAAACAGAATGTGATCGGTTTTCACCAAGCCGTGCTTGGTGGATATCGTACACTCTTCCACCAATGGCAGAAGATCGCGCTGTACACCTTCACGAGAGACATCCGGCCCGGATGTTTCCCCGTGTTTACAGATTTTATCAATCTCATCGATAAACACGATACCGTGCTGTTCAACGGATTTGATGGCCTGCTGTTTCAGCTCTTCCGGATTGACTAGTTTCGTGGCTTCCTCTTCCGCCAGTAGCTTGAACGCATCTTTAATTTTTATCTTGTGCGCTTTCTGCTTCTGGCCGGCTAGATTCTGGAACATGAACTGCAACTGGTTCGTTATCTCCTCCATGCCTGGAGGCGCGATGATTTTAACGCCAACGGGGTCGCTGCCAGATTGATTTCAATTTCTTTGTCATCCAGCAGCCCTTCACGCAGTTTTTTGCTGAATGCCTGACGTACTGCGGAAGGTTCTTGCGGCTCTTCCGATTAGCCCTAGTTATATTTTTTGTCGCGGGAATCAGTGCATCCAGAATACGTTCTTCTGCTATCTCTTCAGCGTGGAAGCGATTTTTTTCAAGTGACTGCTGGCGTATCATCTTGATAGCAGCATCTTTCAGATCGCGGATGATGGAATCTACTTCCTTGTCGACATAGCTGACTTCAGTAAATTTAGTGGCTTCCACACTTTGATAAACGGGACGTTGGCCAGCTTGACCAGACGACGAGCGGTCTCGTTTTACCGACGTCGGTCGGCCCCGATCATCAGGATATTCTTGGGTGTCACTTCATGGCCTAACGCGTTGGAAAGCTGCATACGGCGCCAGCGGTTACGCAATGCAATTGCCACCGTACGTTTGGCTTGTGTTGACCGATAATGTAGCTGTCGAGCTCGCTGACGATTTCGTGCGGGGTCATTTCAGACATAATGTAATTCCTTACGCTTTGATGGATAATTCTTTAATCGTGTAGAACTGGTTGGTGTAGATGCAGATATCACCTGCAATACCCAGAGACTTTTCGACGATCTCACGCGCGCTGAGCTTTATCTTCTCCAGAAGTGCTCTGGCTGCAGCTTGTGCATAAGGGCAACCAGAACCGATAGCAATCAAATCGTTTTCCGGTTGAATCACATCCCCGTTACCGGTGATGATGAGTGACGCGTTTTCGTCTGCGACAGCCAGCAGTGCTTCCAGACGACGTAACATGCGATCGGCACACCACTCTTTCGCTAATTCTGCTGCCTTGACCAAATGGCCTTGATGCATTTCAAGCAGCTCAAGCTTACGTTCAAACAGCGTAGAGGCGCGGCGTTGCCGCCCGCAGAGCCAGCGATAACGTTGTCGCTGTAAAGGCGGCGTACTTTACGCACGTTGCCCTTCATAACAGTGTTTCCCAATGTGGCTTAGCCGTCGCCACCAATCACCACATGGCCGTTGCGACGTACACTTACTATAGTTGTGTTTCGATCCCCACTAGATAAGGAAAAAGAACCCTATAATGATGCGCGGCATATTGATTTTGTAGATGGGGATCACTTAGGGGTTTTCAACCCCCCGACAGCGAGAGAAATGCAGTTTGCTGCGCCAGCATCTTTCAGACGGGATAGCATTTTTTCGGCTGTGGCGCGATCTTTATACGGCCCTAAGGTAATGCGGTTCCAACCGCCGCTGCTGGCAATACGACTTTCAATACCGGTAAAAGCCAACTGTGCGCGTACCGATTCTGCTGGCTCCAGCGTTTTAAACGATCCGCATTGCACCATCCAACGCTGCGTTTTTTCTGGCTTGGGAGCCTCTGGCTGTTTTGCGGTTTCCACTATTTTCGGTGTTTCCTGTTTAGGGACAGCCGGTTGCGTTATCCGGGCAGTGACTGGCGCACGAGTGATCACGGGCGGCTGGGTCACCGCTGGCGTCGTCGCCACTGGCGGTGTCACCACGGTTTTGGGCGCGGTGATGGTGATCTGAGAGCGAGGTACCGGTGTTGGATCGTTATAAGGCACTTCTGACAACTGTGTCGGCGCATGGTGCATATCCGCTCGCATCTGCTCTAACAGCTGACGCTGCTCTTGAGTGAGCTGTACCGGCGATTTGATTTCGCCACCGGAATTGGGGGTGGTTGGCGAAGGAACACCTAACTGACGATTTTCAAGTTCCTTAATATAACGCCAGCGTTCTTCCGGCTTTGGTGGCAAACCATTACCGTTGGTGGTGGCGTTGTGCGGCAATACGGGAGACTCCGCTGGCTTGTTGTTGGCGATAAAATAGAACCCACTAGCAAACGTCACTAAAACGGAAAAAACCAGCATTATCATTAATTTAAATACGCTATACGAAGAACTACTTCTTCGACTAGTTGTCTTTTTTCTTCGTGCGCTTGAGCGCCCACGGCTGACGTAATCTCGTTGTGACACTGTCGTTTCGCTACAAATGAAATGAAAGATTTAGGGAGCATGTTACTGAACCCTAAAAACTTTGACCAGCACTGGAATTCTTAAATCCGATAACGAACGTAATTTGGCGTGGCCGTGCTGTCACGAATAACCAGTTTACTGTTGAGTAACCGTGAGCCGTTAGGAACTGGATGACCCTGCAATTGTTCCAGCAGTAGATGCATGGATTCACACCCCAATTCGTAACGAGGTTATGCTACGGGCGTGAGCGGTGGGAAGCAGTATTGCGCCTGCTCGAGATCATTACAACCTACTAGAGACAGGTCTTTAGGAACATCCAGCTTCATTTTCTTTGCTTATGCGCGTACACCCATTGTCATCATGTTGCTATGACAGAATATGGCGCTCTGGGGCCCGGGTATTTCATCAGCGTAATGAGCCCATTGACGCCGGTTTCGTAGTTGAAGCTCCCACGATAGATATACTAGTTATCTACCTGAATGCCGCTGCGGTGTAGCGCTTGAATATACCTTGCAGATGAATTCGCTCAGGTGCATATTTTCTGGGCCCGCAATACAGTCGATACGAGGGTGCCCAAGTCGGTGCAGGTAATAAACAGCATCGAAGGCCGCGATGAGATTATCGATGTGCACCATTGGCAATTCCAGATCGGGTGAGAACTCGTTCACCATCACCATCACCATCGGCGGCAGACTGCGCCGCTCCTCTTTACTGGTGCTGAACGGCAGGTTGGCTCCGAGCAGCAACATGCCGTCAATCTGCTTGGTGATGATCAAATCCACGAAGGACTTTTCTTTGTGATGCTGGTGAACGCAATCACCAATCAACACTAGATACCCTTGTTTTGCGGCAGTCTCTTTAATATCGCGTAGGGCATCGGCGAAGAAGGGATCGCAAATATCGGGCACGATAGCGAGCAATGTGCGTGATTCGCTGCTTTTTACGTGACGGGTAAGTGCATGCGGCGCGTAACTCACAGTAAGGGCTGCTTGCTCGACTCGCTTGCGCGTTTAGCTTGAAACCTTCTCAGGATTCATTAACGTACGGGAAACTGTGGCCGTCGATAATCCTGCGATCTCTGCTACGTCTTTCATTGTCGCCAGCGTGGTATCATTTTATAGTCCAATGCGGTTCTCCTTGCGTCATATGCGATTAGCGAACGGGGACGACAGCACGCGCACCGCCCTCTTTTTGCCAAACGGGCTTATACTACTCTATTTGTAATAAGGATACTGTTTCTCTGCGCACGCTTAACAGATGGCGCGCCACTTTTGCTGCTCAGATTGCATAAAAGATGTGAAGGATGTCGTTTTTTCGGCACTGTTCGCATATTTTTAGGGTTAATTAGTGAATCAGGCTATCAGTTATCGGTCGGGTCTACATCCAGCACCCATTTCACTTTTTGCGCCTCGGGCAGCAAGGAAATTAATGGCAGTGACGCTTTGACGACACGCTGGAGCTTGGCGCGGGAAGAATGTTGTAATAGTAACTGCCAGCGAAAGCGCCCGGCGCGTTTAGGTTGCAATGCGGGAACTGGGCCGAGCAGCCAGAGCGCATCATCCTTGAGCGGGCTACTTTCCAACAGGTTACGCAGTTGCTGAAGGAAAAGTGGTGCCTGCTGATTATCATGATCGTCAGCGCGGAACAGAATATGACTAGTGTAGGGGGGGAGAAAGACGCTTTGACGCTCTTTCAATGTCTGACTGGCGAAGGCGTCGTAGCCTTTCCGTAACAGCAATTGCAGTAACGGATGGTCGGGATGGTGTGTTTGCAGTACCACTTCACCGCTCTTCCCGGCGCGCCCGGCACGCCCGGAAACTTGTGTATACAACTGAGCAAAGCGCTCTGTGGCGCGAAAATATGCTGAAAACAGCGAACTGTCTACGTCCAGCAGTGCGACCAATGTGACATCAGGGAAATGGTGCCCTTTTGCCAGCATCTGCGTGCCGATAAGAATACGTGCGTCCCCTTGACGCACCTGTGCCAGTTGTTGTTCCAGCATGCCTTTGCGACTGGTGGTGTCACGATCGATACGGGTAATGGGCACATCGGTGAACAGCGTAGTCAGCGATGCTTCCAGTTGCTCCGTGCCGAGCCCGACAGGCACCAGATGCGTTGAGCTACAGTGTGGACACTGTTGCGGCACCTGGCGTTGGCTGTCACAATGGTGACAGCGTAATATGCGCTGCTGTTGGTGGTAGGTGTAATAGTGTTCACAGCGCTGACATTCGGCGATCCAACCGCATTCGTGGCACATGACGACCGGCGAAAAACCACGACGGTTAAGAAACAGGATAACCTGATTGTTGTGTTCTATATGGTGGCGAATGCGTGTAATCAGCGGCTGTGACAAGCCGCTGGTGAGCGATAGTCCTTTAATATCTAGGATATATTGACGTGCGGGTTGTGCGTTGCCTGCACGTTTGCACAGCGTAAGCTGCCGGTATTTACCGTTTTGCACGTTATAGAGCGTTTCCAGCGCTGGTGTAGCTGAGCCCATCACAATGGGGATGTTTTCCTCTCTGGCGCGGAACACCGCCAAATCACGCGCGTTATAACACCATCCTTCATGCTGTTTGTAGGAGGCGTCGTGCTCTTCGTCGATGATAATCATTCCCAGACGGGAGAACGGAGTAAACAATGCGGAGCGGGTACCGATGACAATGGCACATTCACCGCTGCGCGCACGCAGCCAAACGGCCAGACGCTCACTGTCGTTTAGTCCGGAGTGTAATACGTCCACCGGTACGACGAACCGCCCACGAAAGCGGGCAATAGTTTGTGGCGTTAGGCTGATTTCAGGTACCAGCACCAGCGACTGCTTGCCTTGAGATAACACATTTTCCAGCGCGCTCAGATATACCTCGGTTTTGCCTGAGCCGGTGATTCCTGCCAGCAACCAGGCCATAAAATGGCTGTCTTCGCTGCGAATGGCAGCAACGGCTGTCTCCTGTTCGGTATTAAGGCGGAGACGTTCATCGTGGGTGATGGTCTGTTGGCGCCAGTCTTGTACATCGTGTTCGATGGCCTTGAGGTCGCACAATCCTTTAGCGCGTAGCGCCTGCAATGGGGTTTCTGTTAGATCCAATTCACTCACCTGGTGACGGTATAGGGAGCCTTGTATCAGGGCGGCCATCGCCTTTTGCTGTTTGCGTGCGCGTGTCAGAGTCGCAAGCGGTGTTGCTTTTCCTTGCTCGGTCGCGAACCACTGCCAAAGCGGAGCGCGATGGGCGGCTTTCCCTTGTCGCAGCAAAATAGGCAGCGCGTGGAACAGCACTTCACCTATCGGGTAGTGATAATAGCCGACGGCCCAGTTCAGTATGCGCCACAGGCTGTCAGGAAAAAGTGGATGCGTATCGAGTACGTCATGAATGGACTTAAGCTGTTCCAAAGGGAGTTCGCTGCGATCGCTGCACACGACGACAATGCCAATCGCTTTGCGGTTACCAAAAGGTACGCTGACGCGTATACCCGGCGATAGCGTCATGCCTGCGGGCAGCAGGTAATCGAATGTACGAGCCAACGGCAAGGGCAATGCGACCTGAACGATGGACATGTTTTCTCCTGATAACCCCGGCGCTGCGCTTTCTTCCCGACACAAACCAACCCTGCGGTCATGTGTATTTGCCGCTTCGCGGATGTTGACGGCGGATATTCTATGCAGTGTACGCCGCCAGTGTACAGGTTGCAGGCTAAAATGTGTTACGTGATTTGCATTTTCTGGCTAATTTCTGTAAAATTGCGCGCTTTTATACGACTTTTTATCGCAGTGGGTGTAATGACCTGTGCGGTAGTAATACCGTATACTAAACGTAAATAATCAATTTACAGAGCTGTGCTCGTAGTGCTTAACTTCGTGTGGTGTCTGGCGAAACAGGGCTGGATAACGACACAACCTTGACAGAGGTTTGCCATGAAAAAAGGTATTCACCCGAATTATGTAGCGATCACTGCAACGTGTTCTTGCAGTAACGTTATCAAAACCCATTCTACCGTGGGTCACGATCTGAACCTGGATGTTTGTGGCGAATGCCACCCGTTCTATACCGGTAAACAACGTGTTGTTGACACCGGTGGTCGTGTTGAACGCTTCAACAAGCGTTTCAGCGTGCCGGGCAGCAAGAAATAAGCGTCCCCGCATAAACAACAAAGGCACCGTGAGGGTGCCTTTGTTGTTTATGGCGTCTTTTTTCTACCGTCAGATCAATATTCCCACGTATCCGGGTCTATCCCCATCTCGCGCATGATCTCTTTAGCCACTTCAGGAATCTCATCGCTGCGCTCTTTACGCAGCTCGTTGTCATCCGGCAGCGGTTGTCCGGTAAACGCGTGCAGAAAGGCTTCACACAATAATTCACTGTTGGTCGCATGACGCAGGTTGTTGACCTGACGTCGGGTGCGCTCATCAGTCAGGATTTTCAGCACTTTAAGTGGAATCGAGACCGTAATCTTTTTAACTTGTTCGCTCTTTTTACCTTGTTCAGCATAGGGACTGACATACTCGCCGTTCCACTCAGCCATATGGGATACCTTAAAAATATAGTCGTCGGGAAGATAAAACCGTTATGATATGAGGGTAATTCTAACGGGATTTCCGCTAATGCTCAATCTATACGGAAAGAAGTTTAGAAGTCTAGATGTATTGACGTCCGTTGAGCTTGAGATTACTCTTGGGAACCTGTACTCTGCGGCCAGTTAGGAACTAACCATGACGCGTAAAAAAGTAAATCGCCGTTCGTAGCGGACTTAATGATGATGAACAATATAGTTGTGTTGTTCCCCTTATTCATCTCTCCAGCACCTACAACTTTACCGGATTCAATCAGCCCAGAGCACATGATTATTTCGCGTCGCGGTAACCCGACACGTGATGTGGCACAGCGTGCGCTGGCCGAGTTGGAAGGGGCGTTGTGGTGATGACCAGCAGTAGCATGTCAGCGATTTGTTGGTATGCACCGTTTTTCTGTGTCCGGGTGATTTGTTGGTTGCGCCTTATGATTGCTATGGTGGCCACTATCGTTTGTTTGACAGCCTCAGCAAGCGTGGCGCATTCCGCGTAAAATTTGTCGATCAGGGCGATGCTGCTTGTTGGCTGCGGCACTGGAAGAAAAACCTAAACTGGTGCTGGTGGAAAGCCCCAGTAATCCGCTGCTGCGTGGGTTGCGCACCCCAAGCCCGTGTATAGCCGCTGCGCAGAAAAATGTGTTGCAAATAATCAATTATCTAAAAACGCACCGCTGGTGAAGAAGCTGTATCATCCTTCGCTGCTAAACAACCCAGGTCATGAGATTTCTCGTCGGCAGCATCTGGCTTCGGTCCCATGTTGAGCTTCGAACGGGAGGTGATGAAGACACTCTGCGCCGTTTCCTGGGGGAACTGGAACTGTTTACGCTGGCGGAATCACTAGGGGTGTGGAAAGCCTGATTTCCCATACCGCAACCATGACCCATGCGACCATGGCGCCTGAAGCGCGCGCGGCAGCGGGCATTGTGGCGCCCAGTACAGTCGCCCTGGAGATTTGATGGTATTGTCTGCGGCAGGCGGCACCATCAACCAGTTTATCAGTTGGTTAAAACTGAGTCAGAGCGATCGTCTTTCTGCACATCAGGCGCAACAGGCGCTCCATCGTTACCAAAGTGATTTGATTGTTGGTTTGCTGCCAGCGGATACCACAGAGCGGCTGACCTCTCTCTTTTTATTCGCGATTTGGAGCGTCTGGCGGCGCTGCTGGCTTTCTTTGATGACGAAGCGCAGGAGCGTGATTGTGGGGACCTGTTCCTGTGGATGCGGGCGCATCCTTATGACGATCTGGTGGTGTTAGATGTGACAGCCAGTGAATCACTGGCCGATCTCTAACTTGATTTTGCCACTATGGTTTTCACTTTATCAGCGCCAACAAGATTGCGGGGGGCATCTAGCGGCAATCGTTATCGCCAGATCCGCGATGCTTCTGCCAAAACCGGACGACATTGATTGTACAATACCACGGTGGAGGCGAGGCTGCCAGTGAACTATCGTGGTGCACGATCTGCGTGATAGCGGTGACAATATTCTGGCTATTAGCGGCATCTTCTCCGGTACCTTGTCGTGGTTGTTCCTGCAATTTAATGGCAGTGTGCCCTTTACTGAACTGGTGGATCAGGCCCGGCAACAAGGGCTGACGGAACCGGACCCGCGAGTCGATCTTTCCGGGCAGGATATCATGCGTAAACTGATGATTTTGGCGCGCGAAGCGGGCTATGACATCGAACCGAATCAGGTGCGCGTTGAGTCTCTAGTACCTGCAGGCAGTGAAGCGGGGTCGGTCGATCAGTTTTTTCGAAAACGGCGATTCGCTTAACGAGTAAATGATGCAGCGTTTGGAAGCGGCATAGGAGATGGGGTTGGTGCTGCGTCACGTGGCGCATTTCGATGTGAGTAGCAAGGCGCGTGTGGGGGGGGGTTGAAGCGGTGTGGCCCGATCATGCACTGGCATCGCTGTTACCGTGTGATAATGTGTGCGCCATCGAAATCCGTTGGTATCGTGATAACCCGCTGATGATCTGCGGTCTGGGCACCGGCCGTGATGTGACCGCGGGGCAATTCAGTCGGATCTCAACCAATTGGCGCAACTTCTGTAATAAACGCCTCTCAAGCAGGTGGCCTTAGGCCGCTTAGACTGCTGACAAAGTCGTTGTTAGGTGAAGTGCGGCGATGGGGTCGTAGCGGCGTAAGCAGCCGGAGCGCGTCTCGGCGTGATTCGCCGGGAAACACGGACATGCCCGCGAATAAGGGTTTGTCAGCAACCTCAGCAGCCTCTCGCTGCTGAGGTTTTTCACCCTGTTACTGAAATGTCATGGCGTTAACACGTCGTTGACATCATTACCCCGGACAATCTGAGTCATCGCAAGATTAGTTTGGGTGCATAGGTGTGCAAAATAGAACATCTTCTGCTGCTTCAGCAACGCCGCACATTACGCTCGCGCATCTGCATGCCGGGTACGGTGCTACGTCTATTTTAAATGATATTCATCTTGAGATTACTAAAGGTGAATTTGTAGCGCTACTCGGTGCCTCTGGCGGCGGCAAGACCACCTTACTGCGAACTATCGCAGGGTTAGCTACACCGGATGCTGGGGCGGTTCTGGTTAACGGGTGCAGGATATATCACTCACTTTCCTCTGGAAAAACGCGGTATGGCGCTGGTGTTTCACAGCTACGCGCTGTGGCCGCATATGACAATGGCACAGTATCTTGCCTACGGGCTCAAATTGCAACGCGTGTCGTGAGCGGAAATCCTCAACCGAGTGGCAAGCTTGAAAGCATGCTGGGGTTGACCGGACTCGGTGAACGCAAACCGGCACTACTCTCCGACGGCCAGCGCTAGCGTGTGGCACTTGGGCGAACATTGGCAATGCAACCCGATATTTTGTTGCTCGATGAACTCCTATCCAACCTGGATACTCGTATTCGTTTGCAACTACGCAATGAAATTCGTGCTTTGCAGTAGCATTTGGGGCGCACAGCCATTCATGTGACGCACGATCGCGAAGAAGCTATGGTGATTGGCAGATCTTATCGTTATTTTGCATCAAGGGCGCGTCAGGCAGGCAGCCCACAAGAGGTGTATCACTTACCCGGACAGTGTCTTTTTTGCTGTGTTTATGGGGGATGAAACCAGCTCATGCTGGAGGCTTACTATGACGGCAATAACGTTGACGCTGCGCGGCGATGAGCAGGGCGCAGCGCTGGTGCCGATGAATTCGACGTTGCAACCCGGCGCGGGGCGACTGCATATTCTGTTTGAGATCGTTGTGCCGCAAGTGTGGCATACGCTGCTGACCGGGCTGATTTTGTCCTTTGTTATAATAATGTCGGTGTTGTCGGTGTTGATAATGATCAATACGCAATCTCCGACGCTATTGAGCGCTAATATTGCGTTTCGAATCAATGCTTATGGTGACTACAACGTAGCGAACGCGCTGGGAACCCTCTCGCTGCTGATGACAGCGTTTTTTTGCGGTTGTCTACCTGCGTATCAGCATGAGACGCGTATCCGGATGGATTGCATCTACACTTATTCTCAGCATGCTGATTTCTCTCATCTTTAGTCCGCTGGTAAATCTGTTGCTGTGGGCGGTGGGAGAAAAATGGTTTTATCCATACCTGCTGCCCAATGAATGAGGTTTTGCCTTCTGGCGGCGCGTGTTCTCGGCGTGCAGCGTTGCCTGCACGTGGCGCCATTCTGCTGGTTTTCCTGATACTACAAGCGTTTCCCAATCTGACGGTGTATGTCAACATAGCCCACCTGTTTTATCAGTTGGGGCTGAACGACACGCTGTTAGGTGTGGTACTGGTGCACACTGCAAGGTCTGGTGTTTACCGTGTGGATTGCCTCAGCAGCGTTTGCTGCCATCAGTCGTGAGATGCAGCAGGCTGCTCACTCCATTAGTGCCGGGCCATAGCGCACGTTTATCGATATCTCTTTGCCGCAGGCGTTACCGGGATTGATGACCGCCGCCATATTTGTCTTTCTGGAATCGTTGGATGAATTCACTGGCAGCTACTTTGTCGGCGCGCAGGATGTGTAGATGATACCTCTGATACTTTACAGCGCGAAAGCCGGCGGAAATTACCAGATTGCGTCGATAACGGCGCTGGTATTACTGGTGCCTTCCATTGCTTTCATGCTGATTGTGGAGCGTTTCTTGAAAGCGGACGTGTTGGCGAGGATTGGCAAATGAGCATCAATAAACAGCGTTATGTCAGTCCCCAGGATGTGGCGCGCAGCTTCACGCCGGCGCCAGCGTCTCTGCAGTGACTTATGCTAAGGTGATGACAGCCGCGCAGGAACTGGGCTATCAGTTTAACGATCTGGCTCGTGGTCTGCTGGAGAACGGCAGCCGTCTGGTGGGATTGGTGGTCACGCAACCGGAAGTGGGGTTGCGTTGCCAATCTGGTGGTAGCGCTCTCTCAGGCGCTTATTTAGCGCGGTTCTATTCCGGTGGTGATCAACACCGAGCACATTCGTGGTGCGATGGCGGTAGCACGTTCAATTTTGTTCGGTTATCACGCTAAAGCGACCATCGTTTTGTCTGGTTCCCCCCCGCAGGAATTTATCGGAACTGGCACAGCTTAACGGCCAGCCGTTGATCGTCATTATACGCAATGAGGCCGCATGCACTAGTGTGCATATCGACAACGACAAAGCGCTTGCTTGCTACTGATGGCAGAAAGCAGGTAGTGCTTATTGGCTCCGCATCGGCAACACCTAACATTGTTGAACGTGAGCTAGCATTTTGCGATGAGGCTCGCACGTTTGGTCTGCCGTTAATCTGCTTAAAGATCTTGGGAGCATCACCTTTTATGATGCACAGAGAGAAATCATGAAAATCATTTAGCTCTCTGACCTTCATTTCACGACCCTAGGTGATATGCCGCACGGGCGGGATCCTCTGCAACACTTGCAGGCCGCCATTGCGGATATTAATATTTATCATCCTGACGCTGGACTAGTAGTTATTTCCGGCGATCTTTCCGATGATAGCAGTGCGGCATCTTACGAACCCTTGCTGTGATACGCTGGCCGAATTACGGGTGCCCTGGCGTATGACGTTAGGGAATCATTATGACCGCGAGACTTTTTTGTGCGTATTTCCCACACTGGCTGATGAATACGTTTTATCCAAAATATTAAGAACCTCGGCGATCATTGTGTGATTCTGCTGGATTCACTGCACTGTGGTGATGTTGCAGGAAACCTGTGTAGTACGGCACTTATAGTGGTTTGAAGGACAGCTGCGCCAGATACAGGGGAAATCGGTATTGCTGTTCTTGTACAATCCGCCGATGCCTATTGGCCTACCGTGACTTGATGATGTTCGGCTGGCACCAAATGCCGCGGATGCGCTGCATCAATGCTGCTTACGTTATGCCAATGTGCGACACATTGCTGCAGGCCATGTGCACCGTCCTGCCAGCGGTAATTGGCGTGGTATTACCTTTAATACCGTACGCGGCACTAACCATCAGCCTGCACTGCGTTTTGCACCCGGCTTTGAGGTCAGTCAGGAAACCCGCAATATGCTATTTTCTGGATATCAGTATAGGGCTATACGGTGCATTTCAAGGACTTTTCCCGCGTTTGATGTCGGGATAGACAAATGATGAAAAAATTCATTTACCTTGAGCAATCATCAACAGCTTTAAAAGAAATTCGTTGACTTTTTGTTGATATTCAGTCATTTTCTATATGGACTGCTAAACGTATAGACGTTCGATAAATAATGACAGTAACGCGACGACAAAAGTGGAAAAGGTATGAGTTTTTTTCACGCAAACCAGCAGGAAGCGCTGAATCAATGCCTGGCTGAGCTCCAGGGGCAAATAAATATTTTTCCTTTTAATTTTTCCCGCCAAAAACCAGTGAAATGGAAGAAACGCTGTGGAACTCTATTGACCGCCTGAGTAACCTGAAGCTGAAGTTTGTTTCTGTCACCTATGGCGCAACTCTGGTGAACGAGAACGTACTCACAGTATTATAAAGACGCTCAAAGAGCGTACCAGGCTGGAAGCTAGCCGCACTTAACGTGCATTGACGCCCTCCCGTGAGCAACTGCGCGAAATAGCACAGTATTACTGGCAGAGCGGTATTCACCATATCGTGGCGCTGCGTGGGGATCTGCCACCTGAAGGGGCAAACCGGGATATGTACGCTGCTGATCTGGTCAGCCTGCTAAAAAGCGTCGGTGATTTTGATATTTAGGTAGCGGCTTACCCGTAAGTGCATCCAGAGGCGAAAAGCGCACAGGCCGATCTGATAAACCTGAAGAAAAAGATTGATGCGGATGCAAACCGTGCGATTACCCAGTTCTTTTTTGATGTAGAGAGTTATCTGCATTTTCGCGATCGTTGCGTAGTAACGGGCATTGATGTGGAGATTGTGCCGGATATCCTGCGCCAGTATCCAACTTCAAACAGCTGCAACGGTTCGCTACCATGACCAACGTGTGCGTCCAAACTAGATAACAACACTGTTTGACGGGCTGTATAACGATACAGACACCCGTAGAATGGTGGAAGCAGTCGATTGCTATGGACATGGTAAAAATCCTCAGCCGTGAGGGTCTGAAAGATTTCCATTTTTATACCGCTTAACCGTGCGGAATTGAGTTATGCGATTTGCAATACGTTTGGTGTAAGACCCGACGCTAGCTGATCGTCCATATTCATGACGATGAGTGGTTGTCACTCATCGTCATGAAACGCATCTCTCTCTATTAAGCGAATTGTGCTCACAGTGGTGAGATGGCCTCTCTGATTCTGACTCAAAGATCGCATGTCAGAATCCAGATCCAGATTATATCTTTTCATTGTTCATCCCTAATCTGATCATTAGTTTTCTCCTCCAGGCGATCCCTTCGAGGATTTTGCTAACGCTATACTTTTCAGTATTATTGATAATAATATCTAAACATCTTCGAGTCTTTTTAATATGGCTTCCCGTTTTTTTTGCGCTCAACGCACAATACTGGTGGCTCACCATGCATTGATTTAACGCACTACAATATCAGGGTTATTTCATTTTTCCCACTGTTTTTAACATTCTTTCCTGCCGGTAAATTGAGTAGTGAAGCCCTTTCTATTTGTGCATTTTATTAATATTTCTTCTTATTTTTTATCCCTCTCAGGGGATAGCGTGCATGATGTGAATAGGATACTCAATTTTTTTCCTGCACTAGGCAATGAGATAGGCTATCGATCCCTGCTCAATTCCACTTTTTATTCAAGCTTCATTGATATGTTGCAGGGTAAAATAATTATGTCACTATTGATGCGCTATGTTATTACCACTACCTACAATAAAGCGTACCAGCTTTGTGTGTTTTTAACATTTGGCATCTTATGATGATCCAACATTGAAGGTTTTATAAAATTTCAATAGTGAAATAAATTTCATTTTCTTAACGCCGTCGCTGGTTATATTTTTTAATCGATAAGATACCATTGCTATCGGGAACCAAACATTTTCTTTATTGATAGGGTTTGACCTTGATTGGTATTCTACCTATCTGTTTTTGGCTATCATGTTAAGGATAATGATAAATGAACATTCGGGATCTAGAGTATCTGGTGGCGTTAGCTGAACACCGTCACTTCCGGCGCGCGGCAGAATCTTGTCACGTCAGTCAACCGACGCTTAGCGGTCAAGTGCGCAAATTAGAAGATGAACTGGGCGTGATGTTGTTGGAGCGTACCAGCAGGAAAGTGTTGTTTACTCAGGCGGGCCTGCTGCTGGTGGAACAGGTAAGAACCGTGCTGCGCGAAGTTAAAGTGCTAAAAGAGATGGCAAGCCAGCAAGAAGAGGCGATGTCTGGTCCTTTGCACATCGGGTTGATCCCTACTGTTGGGCCTTATTTGCTGCCGCAGATCATCCCTATGCTGCACCGCACCTTCCCCGAGCTGGAAATATACCTGCATGAGGCACAGACGCACCAGTTACTCGCGCATCTGGACAGCAGCAAGCTATACTGCGCCATTCTTGCGATGGTCAAGGAATCTGAAGTCTTTATCGAAGTTCCGCTGTTTGATGAACCCATAAAACTAGCGATTTATCAGGATCATCCGTGGGTGAACCGTGAGCGTGTTGCCATGTCTGATCTGGTCGGTGAAAAACTGCTGATGTTAGAATATGGGCACTGTCTGCGCGATCAAGCGCTGGGATTCTGCTTCCAGGCCGGGGCAGATGAAAATACGCATTTTCGCGCCACCAGTCTGGAAACACTGCGCAACATGGTTGCAGCAGGCAGCGGTATCACATTACTGCCTTCACTCGCGGTACCTCATGAGCGTCAGCGTGATGGCGTTTGTTATTTGCCTTGCTACAAGCCGGAGCCGAAGCGAACTATCACGCTGGTGTACCGTCCTGGATCGCCACTGCGCGGCCGCTATGAACAACTGGCGGACGCGGTACGGGAACATATGCAACATCACTTTGATGATGCATTAAAACAGGCGGTTTAATCCATTGAGTGCCGCTACCCGGTAAGCTTCGGCCATCGTTGGGTAATTAAAGGTTGTATTAACGAAATATTCGATAGTATTGCCTTCGCCTTTTTGCTCCATGATGGCCTGGCCGATATGGATAATTTCTGCTGCTCGCTCGCCGAAGCAGTGAATTCCGAGGATTTGCCTGGTTTCTCGGTGGAAAAGTATCTTCAGGCTCCCCACGTTCATACCGACGATTTGTGCCCGTGCCAGATGTTTGAATTGCGCCCGCCCAACTTCATAGGGCACTTTCATCGCAGTAAGTTCCTGCTCGGTTTTACCCACTGAACTGATTTCCGGGATAGTGTAGATCCCCGTCGGGATATCCTCGATCAGGTGTGCACTGGCATCGCCCTTGACGATGGCCTGTGCCGCCAACCGCCCTTGATCGTAGGCTGCTGAAGCCAGACTGGGATACCCGATGACATCACCCACGGCGTAGATGTGTGCCAGTACCGTTTGGTACATGCTGTTAACTTTTAATTGACCGCGTCCGTCTGTTACCAAGCCTATCTTTTCCAACCCTAGAGTTTCTGTGTTGCCGGTGCGGCCATTGGCATACAGCAAGCAGTCAGCCTTCATTTTTTTACCGGATTTAAGATGAACAATTACGCCGTCGTCAGTGCCTTCGATCGATTCGAACTCTTCGTTATGGCGAATGACAATGCCGTTGTTCCAGAAATAGTAGGACAAGGCATCAGACATTTCCTGATCGAGAAACGCTAGTAGGCGATCGCGCGTGTTGATGAGATCCACCTTCACACTGAGTCCGCGAAAGATCGAGGCATATTCACAGCCGATCACTCCAGCGCCATAAATAATCACGTGCTGAGGCTCGTGATTCAGTTCTAGAATGGAATCGCTGTCGTAGATACGGAGATGCTCAAAGTCTAAATTTACTGGGTGGTAAGAGCGTGAGCCAGTGGCAATAATAATGTGGGCGGCCGTGAGCGTACCTTGCGTGTTATCGGGATACTGAACGGCAACGGTATGTTCATCGACAAAATGTGCCTCACCCGAAAATATCTCGCAGTGGTTACGTTCGTAAAAACCTTGCCGCATACGAGTTTGCTGGCCAATAATGCTGTCAGCGTGGCGCAGAATATCAGAAAAGGAGGAACGAATGGGGCGTGCTTTATCGCTGTATAGCGGGTTCTGGTTGAATTCGATGATGCGGCTAACGGCATGGCGTAGGGCTTTGGAGGGGATGATTCCCCAAGTACAGCCGCCGCCAACATTGTAATATCTCTCGATGACGGCGACTCTGGCCCCTTGTTTTACCAGCCCCATCGCTGCACTTTCACCGCCTGGGCCAGAGCCGATGATGATGGCATCGTAGTCAAACTGCTGCTGAGTTTGTGTTTGTTGTGTCATGGTAGGGCAATCCTTTTTTTATACAAGCCGATAACGTCATTGTAACACTGTCGGATTCATAACCCAATTCATCCCTTCTGTTGGTATGACAACTCTTTCCTATTTTCAGTATGGCAAACTTTGTTTCAATATGTCGCAAGCAAAGTTTGCTATAGTGTTTTTCTGGGGAGAAAAGCTGATGGTGTAAGCAGAATATGGGTGTCAGAGCACAACAAAAAGAACGCACTCGCCGTTCCTTAATCGAAGCTGCTTTCAGTCAACTCAGTGCCGAACGGAGTTTCGCTAGCTTGAGTTTGCGCGAAGTCGCGCGTGAGGCGGGCATTGCCCCGACCTCTTTTTATCGCCACTTCCGCGATGTTGATGAACTGGGTCTGACGATGGTCGATGAAAGCGGTCTGATGTTGCGTCAACTGATGCGACAGGCGCGCCAGCGCATTGCAAAAAGCGGTAGCGTTATTCGCACGTCAGTCTCGACCTTTATGGAGTTCATTGGTAACAACCCCAACGCTTTTCGGCTATTGCTGCGTGAACGCTCGGGCACGTCTGCCGCGTTTCGTGCCGCTGTCGCCCGTGAAATTCAGCATTTTATTGCGGAACTGGCGGACTATCTGGAAGTAGAAAATCATATCCCGCGTGGATTTGCAGAGGCGCAATCCGAAGCTATGGTCACGATTGTGTTTAGCGCGGGTGCAGAAGCGCTGGATGTTGGACTTGAGCAACGGCGGCAATTTGAAGAGCGCCTGGTGTTGCAATTGCGCCTGATCGTGAAAGGTGCTTACTACTGGTACAGAAAGGAACATGAGAGGGAGTTGAATGTTCCTGACGCGTAGTGGTGAGCCTAAGGCGAAGTAGTCCTTCTGTTGGTGCTGAACGCCGTGCGGGTTTAATCCTGTTCTTGAGCGTTTAACACTCTTGAGAGTTTAAAACCATGGGAGATATCATGACAAATACCTTCATCAAGAAAAAGGCATCCTCGTTTTGGTATTGATCGCAGGTTTATCTGTCAATGGTTTATTTGCCGCTTTGTTCAGTTCAATCGTGCCCTTTTCTGTCTTTTCGCTGATTGCTCTGCTCTCTGTATATTGTTTACACCAGTGCTATCTTAACATCGAGATGCCGGAAGGCATGCCGTTACTGGCCACGGCTTGCTTTTTTCTGGGGTTGTTGCTGTATAGCACGTTGTGGTCCGCGTTGAATATCCGCAGATTGGCTCCAACTTCCTGCCTTCATTGCTGTGTGTCGTTTTGGTGTTCTGGATTGGTTTGCGGCTTAAAAAGCGCTGCCCGGCAGACGACGCGTCAGCATCCTGATGATCACGTTTCTGCCATTAATAGGGCGGTTACGCCTCAAGTTGCCGAAACGCGCGTTGTTAGGTGAAGTGTGGTAATGGGGTCGTAGCGGCGTAAGCCGCCGCAAATTGCCTGAAGAAAATTTGAACACGCTCGCGCTAGCCTGTTGTGTGGGGTCCATAACGGCTCCTGGTTGCGATTCTCCGGGAAATACAAGCATACCGAAAAGGGTTTATCAGCAATCTCAGGCGGTTAATCCTTCTTCTCCAATAGCATGCGGCATTCCATATGGTGGGTATAGGGAAACTGATCGAACAATACTAGACGAGTGATACGGTGTGTCGTTGTTAGTTGGGTTAGATTGTTGTAAAGGGTTTCTGGGTTGCGAGAGATGTAGAGAATATGCGAGTAACCCTGCACTATCGCCAGTGTTTGGTCGTCTAGGCCGCTACGTGGCGGATCGACAAAAATGGTGTCGCACTGATAGCTGGATAAATCGATACCCTGCAAACGCGTAAATTCACGCTTACCTTGTAGTGCTTGAGTAAATTCTTCTGCCACCATACGGATAATCTGTACGTTATCAATCTGGTCCGCGGCGATATTGAGTTGTGCTGCGGCGATAGACAGCTTGGCGATTTCGGTGGACAATACGCGGTTGAAATTACATGCCAGTGCCAACGAGAATTTTCCGTTGCAGCAATAAAGTTCGAGTAGATCGCCTTGTGACCCCATGGTAGCCTCCAGTATTTAAATATTGATGGCAGCATTCGGTTGGGTGAAACTGTTTTCTACCTAGTAGTAGATCATTTTATGTCCGGCGATCGGCAGGCGCTCATCGACATAATCCCTGTCCAGACAGATTTTGGTTTTCTTTGCTCGACCAATGAGTTATAGAGTGAATCCCTGTGCGCGCACGCGCAGAGTATCCCGCAGCACTCGTGCCTGTTGTTGCCATTCCTCATCTAACGCTTTGTGGTAAATCAGCGTTACCACCACTTCGCCACTCATTGTCGACAGATAGTCAATCTGAAACAGTTTGCGGCGTAATACCAGGTCGGCGCGTAACGCGGCAATTAACTCAGACATCAGACGATTAATTAACGCGGTGGCGGCAGGGAAACAGATCGACTCTGATGCGCTGTTTGGTTTGCTGATCGAACATGATGTGATAGAGGTGGTCTCCGTCGTGCCAAATGCGAAATTCCGCTCGAATGCAGTAATGGCTGACAGGAGAACGAAACACCGCTGGTTCTGGTGCGCTAAACGGCACCATCATCTGCCGTAGACGTTCCGTCTTTTCCGCAAGCTGGTCGTCGTGTTGTTCAATGCGCATGTTCTCAGGCGTCATGGTGTTCTCGGCACAAAACGGTGAAAAGAAGTGTATTGGCTGAGATTGTAGGAGATCTGGCAGGGATGTCCAGCGTTGTCGCTGTGATAGAAATTTCACATTGTGGAAGTCTAGACATCCGTAAGCGGCCATTGTAGCATAGCATGCCGGTATCGCAATGTGGCTAACACGACGTGAGTTAAAAGAGAATCCAGTGAAAACCTGGAGCTAACGTGCAGCGGTAAGGGGAAGAGCGACGACAGCATTAAATGCAGATACTGCCCGCGGGCGGGAAGTCATCGTTTCTGATTGCAACAGCAATGTTACCCGAGCCCAAAGACCTGCCGGTTGACGTCGTAATATTCACGATCGTCGCGAGCTATCGATTGTGATAATGCGGCATCCGCAATGTGATTTAAATACTAACTACATGTCTTATAAAAAATTATCTCTGCTGTGGGTGGTCTCTGCCACGGCCTTTTCTGGCTGGGAGCAGCAAACTGACAACAACACCATGATAGTTACCGCTAACCGTTTTCAACAGCCGGTGAAAAATGTATTGGCACCTATTGATGTTGTGATTCGAGAAGATATCGATCGTTGGCAGGCAAAAAACGTTTTAGAAGTCATCCGTCGATTGCCTGGGATGAACATGGCTCAAACTGGTGGGGTTGGGACAAAGTGCATCGATGTACATACGAGGTTCAGAGGCACGCCATACTTTGGTCCTTATCGATGGTGTTCCTCTTGCTAAATATGGTATTACAGGTGATGCAGATTTTAATCAGATTCCCATCTCACAATGGGGCAAAGCATTGAATTCATCCGTGGTCCTCTCTCGGCGGTGTATGGCGCAGATGCGATCGGTGACGTGATTAATATAATTACGAAAACTAATGAGAATAAAGTGAAGCTTGGCGCAGGGATGAGATATAATCGTTATTATGAGGTAGAGGTAGAGGTAGGTGGCAGCCTTAGGCGGGTAGTGGGAGATAATACGCGAATCTCTCTGGTGAGTGCTTATCAGGAAAGCAAAAGGTTTTAATGTATACCCCAAAATCATCTTACTAGGTATTAGATAAAGACGATGATGGTTGGCGTAATAAATCATTCTGTGCTGGTGTTGAGCATCAGTTTAACGATTCATTTTCTGGATTCTTCCGCGGCTATGGCTACAGTGCTAATAATGATCATGATGCACTTGGCGATGACCAGTGGGGTGGCCTAATTAATGATGAATCGCAGAGCTATAATCGTAGCTATAGCGGTGGACTGAGGTTTTCACAAGGCATCTATGCCTCTCAATTAATTGCTAGTTATCAGAAATACATCCATCCAGTATCTTAGCACCCAAGGACGCGCTATAACTCCTACGATTCCCAAGATGATATGGAACAATATGATGTGCTGTGGGGAAATACCCTTGCTTTAGGTCATGGCACTGTTAGTGCTGGTATTGACTGGCGTCAGTAGCGATTACTCTCGAATGGATTTATTTATAATCAGCAGGCTAGGCAAAATAACCGTTTTTCTCAGGAGAATACTGGGGCTTATTTAACAGCTGAGCAACAATATGGCTCGTTTACGTTAGAAGGCTCGGTGCGTGGCGATGATAATGAGAAATTCAGGGAACATGGTACCTGGCAATTGGCCTCCGCCTGGGCATTCCTGCCTGATTATCGAGTTACGCTCTCTTATGTTACTGGCTTTCAGGCCCCTACGTTGGGCCAATTATATAGACAGAAAAGATTCGATATCCTCTCGAATGAAAATTTGAAACCAGAAAAGTCTAAATAATGGGAAGCTGGGCTGGAAGTCTGACTGAACCAGTGAATTGGTGTTTGTCTACGTATATCAATAAAATTGATGACCTCATTGCGTATGAGTATCAATACAATCCCGTTACATTTAGCGGTACAGGAACTTACTACAACATCGATACTGCAACGATGAAGGGTATTGAATGGATGGGATCTCCTGATACTGGGCTATTAAGCCATTGTATTACTTTAGATTACCTTGACGCTCGCAATGATGAAACTGACAAAGTATTAGTTAGCACCTCGTGCTAAACAGCGGGCCAAATACCAAGTAGACTAGATGTTATTCGACGTCGATATAGACCTAAGCTATCAATGTTGGTAAATGCTTTGACAATGCAGCGCATACTCGCCGTTTACCAAGCCACAGCACGGTAGATCTCGCTGTATCATATCCTGTCACCCCCCCCATCTCACAGTTCGTGGTAGAATCGCCAACCTGTTTGATAAAGAGTACGAGACAGCATATGGCTATCAAACAACAGGAAGAGAGTACTATCTCAAAGGAAGATACACCTTCTAACCCGCCCGCCCGCCCCACGGTTTTGTTGTTTGACTCCGGCGTGGGGGGGTTATCTGTGTATAACGAGATTCGGCAACAGTTGCCGAATCTTCATTATATCTACGCCTTCGATAATGAAGCGTTCCCCTACGGTGAGAAACCGCAAGACTTTATCGTCGAACGTGTGGTTCAAATCGTTTCTGCGGTACAAAAGCGCCATCAGTTGGCTGCTGTCGTTATTGCCTGCAATACCGCGAGTACCATTTCACTGCCTGCATTGCGCAAGCGTTTTATGTTCCCGGTTATAGGTGTTGTGCCTGCCGTGAAGCCCGCAGCAAAACTAACACGCAATGGTATCGTTGGTGTTTTGGCGACGCGTGCCACGGTAAAGCGGTCCTACACGCACGAACTGATTGCACGTTTTGCCACGGACTGCCAAATATTGTTGCTTGGCTCGGCGGAGCTAGTGGAACTAGCAGAAACTAAGTTGCAAGGGGATAACGTATCGTTATTGGCGTTGCAGAAAATTTTGCACACTTGGCTGAAATTGCCTGAACCACCGGATACCGTAGTGCTTGGCTGTACGCACTTCCCGTTATTATCCGAAGAGTTACAGTTGGTATTGCCAAATGGCACACGACTGGTGGACTCAGGAGCCGCAATCGCCAGAAGAACGGCATGGCATCTCGCTAATTTAGAACAATCACCAGCGCTGAGCACGGAAAAAAATCTGACTTATTGCATGATGATTACGCCTAAATTGGCGACCCTGTGGCCCGTTTTACAGCGTTTTGGCTTTGAATCATTGGAAAAACTACCGCTTTAGTAGCTTTTTAGATGAATAGTACGCACTCGGAAATAAAATTGAAATTAGCCCTTATCAGGGCATGAGAAATCCCTATAGTGCGCCTCCGTTGACACGATATGAGGCAGCTCACAACGCGGTTAGTAAGAGATTAAAACAATGCACTTCTAATGAAGATAATCGTTGACTCTTAAAGAGGAAAGCGTAGCA
>JBPPLV010000029.1:0-51272 GCA_051305815.1 Candidatus Malihini olakiniferum | reverse complement strand
GTGAGCGCACGCGTGGCGATCGAGGCGGGAATTGCAAACTACTGGTACAAGTATGTTGGCCTGAACGGTGCGATTGTGGGCATGACGAGCTTCGGCGAGTCGGCTCCAGCGGAAAAACTGTTCGAGGTGTTTGGCTTTACGATTGATAACTTGGTAAATGTGGCGAGTTCGCTTTTACGCCAAGACTGACTTCAATAACGGGGGCGCCTCAGAAGCGCCTCTTTACACGTTTCACGCTGCACACCATCCCTGGAGCTGCGCATAGTGTAACAGCATGATGGTTTTACCATCGCAGATACGCCCGTCTTTGATCATCGCCAACGTTTGCGTAAACGGTAGCTCGATAACCTCAATATCTTCATCTTTCACACCGCCACCGTGCGCTAAACGCTGCGACGGCGAGTATTCTGCGGTGAAGAAATGCAGCTTTCCGTCACACCGCCGGGTGACATGTAAGCATCAAACAGCTTTTCGGCCTTCTCGATAACGACGCTGGGGTTGGCCTTCCCAATTCCGATCGGTCGTCCTGGCATTATTGAGAAACGTCTGCAAAAACTCGGTTTGCAAATCATCATCGGTAAAGATTACGAGGTGATGAATAACGAATCCGATTCGCACTTCAAGGAATACTAGTCGGCATATCACGCTTTGATGAAACGTCGTAGTGTCTCGCAGGAAACGGCACAGCGGGAGGTGATCCGCAACCCTACGGTAATTGCAGTCATCATGATACAACACTGTGAAGCGGATGCGATGATCTGTGGCACTATCGGCATCTATGAAGAGCATTTCGAGGTGGTGGAGACACAGTGTGGGTTACCGCGATGATGTACAGGTGGCGGGTACCATGAACGCTTTTTTGCTGCCGAGTGGCAACACTTTTCCAGAAAATCGCGCATGGTCAGCCGTTCACGGATGATGGCTAGGCGTATAGGTCTTACCGCGAGGGGGTTGAGCGCCACTGCATTTTTTTTCAATACTTCTGCTGCCAGCGGGATATCGGCGGTAATCACTAAATCCCCGGCACTGACGCGTTTCACGATTGTTGTTATCTGCCACGTCAAATCCAGCAGCAATGCGTACTGAAGAGATGTAACGCCACGGTGGTGTGCGCAGTGACTACTTTGCGACCAGAATGACGCGGGTTTGTGTGCGATCTGTCGCGCGATACAGCACCTCTTTAATCACGTTGGGGCAGGCGTCAACATTAACCCAAATCTGGGGTTCTTCGTGGACATTTTCGCTCATGCAAGCTCCTTCGATAACCAATCTTTTACGGGCAAAAAATCGCGGTAAAGTGCGATTTCTGGGCTGTTCGGCTCAGGTTGGTATTGGTATTCCCAGCGTGCCAGAGGCGGCATAGACATCAAGATGGATTCAGTGCACCCGCGGCTTTGCAGGCCAAACAGCGTACCGCGATCCCATACCAGATTAAACTCAACGTAGCGCCCGCGGCGGTAGAGCTGAAACTGGCGTTCACGTTCTCCCCAAGGCAATATATTGCGTCGTGCGACGATCGGCAAGTAGGCGTCGAGAAAACCGTTTCCTACGGCGCGCATCAATGCAAAGCTGGTGGTGAAATCAGGTGTATTCAAGTCATCGAAAAATAGTCCGCCGACGCCGCGCGCCTCGTTGCGATGCTTAAGAAAGAAGTAAGTATCACACCACTTTTTGTAACGTGGATAAACGTCGTCACCAAACGGCTGGCAGAGATCGTGCGCGGTTCTATGCCAGTGAACAACATCTTCGGTAAAGCCATAGAAAGGCGTAAGATCGAACCCACCGCCAAACCACCATACTGGTGCTTCTCCCTCTTTTTCCGAAACGAAGAAGCGCACATTGACATGGCTGGTTGGCACATACGGGTTTAACGGATGGATAACCAGAGAAACGCCCATTGCCTGAAAGCGACGTCCGGCAAGCTCGGGTCGGTGCGCGCTGGCTGAAGGGGGCAGGGTAGCACCCATAACGTGAGAGAAGTTGACGCCCGCCTGTTCGAGCACCACGCCTTGGGCCATCACCCGGCTGCGCCCGCCGCCGCCAGCAGGGTGTTGCCAGCGCTCCTCATTAAATTCACTCTTGCCATCTGCGGCAGCAAGGTGCTGACACAGGGTGTCTTGCAGCGTCAGTAAAAATGACTTTACGGCGGAAATATCAGGCTGACTCATGACAGCGTTAGTAAATCCATTATCAAAAAAGAGCTACCAGTATAGCCTGTCACAACGGCAAGGTGTTGGCTTTCCTGCTACCGAAGGGGCTTAATAGGTGAGATGACAGTAAATTGATATTGCGTCTGCGTGAGATCACGTGATAATCATATTTTCCTTAGCGATCAACAAAAGATCCCATAGAAATCGGCATATTCAGACAAGATGACTTTAAAGAAGTGATTACCCTTTGGGAACATTGCGATCTGCTGTTCCCTTGGAACAATCTGGAAATAGATATTGAGCGCAAAATAAATTACGATGTCTCCCTGTTTTTGGTGGCTGAAGTGGGTGGTGAAATCGTGGGTTCGGTGATGGGTGGGTATGATAGTCATCGCGGCTCTGCCTACTATCTTGGTGTGCATCCAGATTTTTGCGGGCGTGGCATCGCTAACGCGTTGATTAGCTGCCTGGAGAAAAAGTTGATTGCACGCTGTTGCCCCACAAAATCCATCTGATGGTGCGGCAAGACAATGATGCTGTGATCGGCATATATGAGAAGCTGAACTACGATATCGTGGATTCCGTTACGCTGGAAAAATGTCTGGTCGAAGACCAGGAATATTGATCGCTATTGTTGGTTTTTTACTTGTTGCTTGAAAACTGCTGTGTTGTCTAATTTGCTTATTGATAGTGAGCAATATTTTTTATTGCCGCTGACTAAGACGCTGCTAACGACATTCTGGAGCGTATTTTACCACCCCCATCAGGGGGCTGCGTGAGTTGGACGATTTATTCACGCAGCACCATAATCTCACTGCGTTTCGCGTAGCGATAGCAGAATAATGCTGTAACTCAGAGAAAAGACCATTGCCACCTTCTGCCGCCCATCGAGTCGCGCGTATGGGTGTGAAGGTAATGATTACTTTGTCTGACTCGTCGCTTTGGTTACGTTATGTGAATAACGTTTGCTGGAGCAGATAAATGATCGTAAGAACATGGCACGGATGCGTTCTCGTCACGCACGCTGCGGGGTTTGCTGCACACCTTGATGTCACGGGTATTCAACATTCCCAAAGCATATCGGGGGCAATATGGGCGCGGAGGTAAAAAAGGGTTACGCAAGGCGATTGGGAGCATTTCTTTCTTGTGACCTATTGGAAAAATATTAAGTCAGTAAAAACATTTGCTGGCGCAAATTATCATATTGCCGTCACCTATCCTGACGATGAGCAGTTCGGACTGTTGTCCGACTCTTATATGTTTCAGCATGAAGTTGCGTTCATTCAACCACTGTAAGATGACAGAGCGCCATTGATGGGGGAGCCTACTCGTGTTGCTAAATCCTAAGGCTACTTACTTCTCATCTCCGCGATAATCAATGATAATCTTCCGTACTTGATCGTTTTTTTTACGGCACTTTTCTCAGGCCAGAGACTCAAACCCTCACGCAGACGATCGTCAGGTGGCGCAGGTACCGCTCACTGTTAAAGGAATTTATGTTATGAGATTTCGCTCCCTTCAGTTGATTATTCCCTGTGTGCTGACCGTCTCTTTATTGACGGGATGTAGCGTGCTCTCGAATTTTTCCTGGTCCAGCCTGTCGCCGCTCAACTGGTTTGGCAGCAAAATAGAGGTGTCGGATGCTGGCGTCGGCGGACTTAACAGCGGTACGCCGCTGGCACAAGAGTCGATAAACAAGGCGCTGAACGGGAATTATCTTTTGCGCAGCGGCATGGGCACTACTAATGGCCAAATCACCGCATTCTATGAGGCGCTGAATGGCAATCAAATTAAGCTGTTGATAAGCGGTAAGCCCAAAGCGCAGGTAAATCGTGTTGAGGTGATGGATGCGAAGATTGCCAGCGTATGGGGCGTGAAAATCAGGGATGCGTTCAGCGCGCATTACAGCAAAGCTTTTGAGGTCTGCCAGCTTGCTAAAGGGGATGATGCCCGCAGTGTAGAGTGCGTTGAATCACAAAGCAAGCACGTAAGTTATCTTTACTCTGGCGAGTGGAAAGGCTCGGAAGGCTTAATACCATCTGATGATATTCTGCAATCCTGGCATGTCAGCAAAATTATCTGGCACGCAGCACAAGCGCGTGACTGATTTCATCATCTCAGCCTTTCTCAAACAACTCCTATCATGCATGGCGCGGTAACGCGCCAACATTTCATTGTTTATTTTTATCCTTTGTTTTGAACAAAGCACATTGCCGCGAATGCGATATGATGAACGCCTTAGGCCACGTAGTGCAAAAAACGATAAAAGCAGATAATTAAAACATGAGGAAGCCTGAAATGATGCAGATACAGAGCGGAATTTTACTTGATCACCATTGTTTTGCCAGTCGTTGCAGGAAGGCTTTCCCGATGTAGGGCTAGATGCGACTTTAGCGTTTGGTCATGATGTTCAGCAAGATCTTGACTGCACGCCAAGTGCTGCTGAATTGAAACCTTTTATACCGTTAGGTAAAAGGTTGGCTCCGGAGACTCAGCGTAATCTGCTATTGAATATTCAATCTCTGCAATTTTAGCCTGGCTCAGGCCGCGTTTGGTTCCGCGATTCGCGTTGAAGAAGAAATGCACGGTTTCCGTTGGGTAGAAAATTGCGATCTGAGCCGGTTTGTGGACGACACAGAAAACCCGCAGGGCGATGCAAGGCGTGAAGTGGCGATTATCGCCGATGATCAACCGGGTGCGGGCGGTAGCTACTTTTTTTTGTACCTTCGCTGGATAAACTGCTCCGTTGTAGCATTTTTTGTGTTGGGTGGGTAGGGGAGACGCGTTGAGTACGCTGGATAACACAATAGGCAATACGCATTCGTCAAGCTGCAAAGGCTAGCGCAGGTCACAGGCAGTGAGATCTGGCTTAAGCTGGAAGGGAATAATCCGGCGGGCTCGGTGAAAAATCGCCCAGTATATTTTATGGTGGAGCAGGCTGAATGGCGCGGGGAAATAGCTCCGGCGATCGGCTGATTGAAGCAACCAGCGGCAATACCGGTATTGCCGCTGGCGATGATTGCTGCTGTGAAAGGGTATTTCTTGAGGCTGTTGATAGCGGAGAACATAAGTCGTGAGCGGCAACTGGATGAATCAGGTAAGGGTAAAGTGTTCGACTTATGACCACGGGGCCGGAAATCTGGCAATAAACATAAGGTGCGCTGACCTATTTTGTGTCTTCTATGGGTACTACCGTACGCTTTCTGGCGTCAGTCGCTTCTTGAAACAGCAACGCCCATCCATCTGTACCATCGGTTTGCAACCTGCGTCGGGGAGTCGTATCCACGAAATCTGCCGCTGGGCGCCGCGCAGGAAAATCCCGGCAGCACGATTGTCGCGATTGTCTGCGATCGGTATCTGTCCACAGGCTTATTTGGCTAAAACTATTCCCGTTCCAGCGCATGTATTGGCTCCATGTAAGCGGCGCGTCGGGCGGGGAAAAAGCCAAAAAATCACCCTAAATAGATGCTGGCGAATAGATCAATAAGAAGCTGCTGAACACAAGTGGCTGAATGCTGTACCCGCCAGCAGTGACAGCGAGACACCTAATACGCCGCCCAGCAAGCACACCAGCACCGCTTCAATCAAAAACTGTTCATGATATCGCTTTCACGCGTACCAACAGCCATGCGAACGCCAATTTCTCGCGCGTGACGGTAATATTGCCATAGCGTAGCGTGACGCTGGTGGCGACGAACCGCGTCACACTGAACGTAGGGCTACTGCTCCAGCGGCTCAATATCCGTTGCAGGTAGTGTTTGAATGGCGCTCGAGCGTCGGTCACCAAAATTCTTGTCGGGATAGATCTCCAGTATAATGGTGCCCATTACACTGATGTCTGCCAGCACTTGCTGCTGAGAGCCTTTACTGAGCGCAACCACCGAGGCGATACCGATGATGATGCCGAGCATGGTAAGAAAGGTGCGCATGCGTTGGGCATTCATCTCCAGCGGAGCCATTTTGAAGGCATTGATAAAACGATCGCGCGCTTGTAGCAGCCATGAGGCCGGGTGGTGTTGGCTTTATCTTGCGGTGCGGCCCCATTTGGGCGCGGTGCGCTGGCTGAGTTCGCGATCACTTCGCCATCACGTAATTCAATGATACGGTGGGCATGGTGTGCGATCTGTATGTCTTGGGTCAAGATAATGATATTGTGCCCCGTGCGTTCATATCTTTCAAAATGGTTAGCACTTCGTTACTGCTGTGCGTGTCCAACGTCCCGTGAGCTCATCCGCCATAATGACCTGGCCGCCGTTAATAAGCACGCGAGCGATGCTGACACGTTGTTGCTGCCCGCCGGAAAGTTGGCTAGAGCGATAATTCAGGCGATCGCCCAATCCGAGACGGTGCAGCAGTGCCGCAGCTTGCTGCTGGCGAGAGGTGCGGTCGGGCCCGGCGTAGATCGCCAGGACTTCGACATTGCCCTATGCGGAAAGATCGCCCAACAAATAATAGCGTTGAAAGATAAATCCGAAGTATTCCCGACGCAGTGCTGCCAGGCTGTCGCTGTCGAGCGTCAATACAGCTTGCTCATTAACCCGGTATTCACCTTCGGAAGAGCTTTATCCAGACAGCCGAGAATATTCATCAATGTCGACTTCCCGGAGCTGGAAGCCTCAACGATAGCGACCATTTCGCCAGCATGAATATTCAGGTTGATCGCTTTTAGCACGTTGACCGTTTGGTCAACTTTAGTAAAACGGTGCGAAATTCCCGTTAACGTCAGTAAGGGTTGAGTCATACGCTAGCTCCGATTACATCGTCCGCGGGCCCGGGGTGACGCGATGATGATGATGAAGAACCCGGTTGCTGGCTAATGATCACCTGTTAGCCTGCGCTGACGCCGTAGAGTAATTGGGTATGCACGTTGTCGTTAATGCCAACGGTTACTTCGCAGGATTCACGCTGTCCTTGTGCATTAACGACCTGAACCACAGTTTTTCCATTAACTTACTTTACGGTGGTGGCCGGCACAACCAGCGCGCTTTTTACCGCAGCGCCAGAATATAGACCTGCGCTGTCATTGAGATACGCAGCGTGCCTTACGGGTTGTCGACGTCAAATAAGCCATTGCAATGGATGGCCTTGGTGATTGAAAATTGCTACGTTGGCGGGAGTCCCGCGCTCCTCGCGGGTATTGATTTAGTCTTTTTTTAGAAAAAGATGGTGTATTTTTGCTCGAGAATCATCTTTTGGTAAAAATTCACCTTGTTTAAGATGGATACTATGCAGCTAAATTATATATGCCCAATCAATAACATACCGGTTTCTGCGTACCAAAGCCGCTCTTGTTGCGGTATACCTTCTGGCTCACCATATCGATTCTTGCAGTATGTTGTTTCTACCAATAATGATGTAGACGAAGCCCCCTACGTTCTCTTCCTAGGCTATCAGCATTAGCCGCACATGTCTGTGTAAACCGTATTACTGCGGTCAAGGCATTTTATCACCGCTGACAGTCGCTTTCTGTTGATGAACGTCCGTGACTGGCAAAGGCTATCGCAACAGAACGTGTTTGGAATGGGTAATCTTGCGAGGCGGTGGCCCAAGATCATGGCATTTCTAGAAATAGTCATTTAATACATAAATTGAATATGGTGGCTAATGGCCTGGCTGGTGCGCTGGTGCATACTGGCTAATGTTATCACGCAGTTGCAAATTGCTGGGAATTTCATTGAAAGGATTCGCGGCAAAGCGATTGGAAGCCATTGAGACACACATAGCTAGTGAAAGAAAACGCTTTCGCTTAGCGTGATATTGAAAATCCTGAATAAAAACCCCCGCTGACAGCGGGGGTTTCGGTTTCTTCAAGGTACAGTACTCAAATAAGCACTACTTCTTGATACGGATAATCGGTGTTTCACCTACAACAACAGTACCGCTCAGCTTGGTCAGCTCTTTGATTTCATCCATATTGGAGATAACTACCGGCGTCAATGTAGACTTAGTCTTTTCTTCCAACAATGCCAGATCGAACTCAATGACAAGATCACCTTTCTTCACATGTTGGCCTTCTTCCGCAATGCGTTTAAAGCCTTCACCTTTTAGCTCAACGGTATCGATGCCGAAGTGAACGAACAATTCAATCCCGCTGTCGGATTCGATAGAGAAAGCATGGTTAGTTTCAAAAATCTTGCCGATGGTGCCATCAACTGGCGCAACGATCTTGTTGCCGGTCGGTTTAATAGCAATACCGTCCCCAACGATCTTTTCAGCAAAAACAACGTCAGGAACATCTTCGATATTGACGATTTCACCGGACAAAGGCGCAATGATTTCAATGCTGTCGGTATCTTTTTTGTCGTCAGATACCAGAGATTTCAGTTTATAGAAAAAACCCATGATCTTCTCCTAATCATTAATATTGGGCCAGCACAGCAGAATCAACAGAGCGTTTTTTCTTTGATAAATCGGCCCACTACATCGCTCAGTTCTTGCGCTGTGGGCTGGCAGAGCGCTTGTTCTGCTAAGACTTTGGCATCATCGTAATTTGCATTAAGAATAATTTTCTTGATGCCAGGAATTGAGATTGCACTCATGCTGAATTCATCCAAACCCATCCCCAATAATAGTAGTGTAGCACGTTCGTCACCAGCAAGCTCGCCGCACATCCCCGCCCATTTGCCTTCAGCATGAGATGCGTCAATGACCTGCTTGATCAAACGCAATACCGCTGGCGACATCGGGTTATAGAGATGAGAGATAAGCTCATTACTACGATCAACGGCCAGAGTATACTGGGTTAAGTCGTTTGTCCCAATACTAAAAAAGTCCACTTCTTTCGCCAAATGTGTCGCAATGGCGGCTGCGGCAGGTGTTTCTACCATCACGCCAACCTCGATGCTCTCATCAAAGGCCTTTTCTTCCGCTCTCAGCTGAGATTTAAGCAGTTCCAGCTCGGCTTTCAGTGCACGGACTTCTTCAACTGAAATGATCATTGGAAACATGATACGCAGCTTGCCGAAAACGGAAGCGCGTAAAATGGCGCGCAGCTGCACGTGCAGAATTACTTTGAGATCGAGACAGATACGAATCGCACGCCAGCCTAGGAACGGGTTTTCTTCCTTCGGCAGGTTCATGTAGGGCAGGTCTTTATCACCGCCAATGTCCATGGTCCGGACGATAACGGCCTGTGCGCCTACAGCTTCCGCTACGGCTTTGTAAGCCTGGAACTGCTCTTCTTCTGTCGGGAACGTATCGCGGTCCATAAACAGAAATTCGGTGCGGTACAGGCCTACGCCTTCTGCACCGTTGCGCTCAGCGCCTGCAATATCACGCACCGTGCCGATGTTAGCACAGATTTCCACCTGATGCCCATCAAGCGTGATAGCGGGTAAATCTTTCAGTTTTGCCAACGTATCTTTTTCAGCGTGGTACTGTTCCTGCAACGCTTTCAGTTGTTCGATAACATCGGGCGTCGGGTTCTGATAAATTTTGTTGTTAACACCATCCAGAATTAGATAATCGTCTTTTTTCACCTGTTGCGTGGCATTAGACGTACCCACAATCGCAGGCAATTCCAAAGAGCGTGCCATGATTGAGGTGTGGGAGGTTCGGCCGCCGAGATCAGTAATAAAACCGAGCACCTTGTCCAGATTTAACTGTGCGGTTTCTGATGGAGTCAGATCGGTAGCGACCAGGATAGACTCTTCCTGAATATCGCCAAGATCGATAATCGTCATACCAAGAATATTTCTCAGCAGACGTTTACCGATATCGCGCATATCCGCAGCGCGCTCTTTCAGGTACTCATCGTCTAACTCTTCCAGCGCTTTCGCCTGCTTTTCGATCACTGAGTAGGCTGCTGCATCAGCAGTGTAATGATCCTTTTTGATCAGGGCTATGATTTCCTGCTCGAACTCTTCATCCTCGAGCAGCATGATATGCCCTTCGAAGATAGCTTCTTTCTCAGCGCCCAGGGTTGCACCTGCTTCGGCCTTGATAGTTTCCAACTGTGCGGAAGCCTTGGCCCGGCCACTCAGAAAACGTTCGATCTCTCGTTCAACGTCTTCAGCAGTGATTTTCTTCCGGCTGATGACGATTTCGTCTTCTTTCAATAACAGCGCGTTACCGAAAGCAAAACCGGGTGATACTAATATGCCTGAAATCATAACCCTACCTTCACTCGAAACTGATGTTCACACGAAAAGCCTGCCGATTACTCAAGTTCAGCCATCAGCTTAACCAGATGTTCAACGGCTTTTTGCTCGTCTTCACCTTCTGCAGAAAGGGTAACGACAGTGCCTTGCGTCAGGCCAAGGGTCTGAAGCTTAAACAAGCTTTCAGCGCTGGCGCTTTTCCCGTTGGAAGTGACGGTAATTTCGCTGGTAAATCCTTTGGCTTCTTTAACAAACTGAGCCGCAGGACGGGTGTGCAGGCCATTCTGAGCGGTAATTGTGACTTCTTGCTGGAACATTCGGTTTTCCCCAACTATGGTTTGGATTCGTGTTGTGGAACTAAAGTTTAGTGTATTTACCGAACTTTAGTCTATTAGGTCAGCCCCATTTATGTTACTGGGTCGTCCTTGATGCGGCAAGGAAATGACGAAACGCCTTCCTTGAATATATACGCCAGACAGTGTTGCATTCCAGCCCGGTGTGTTATGACGTCGCTGCCTTAGTGGTGAAAAGCGGGTCAATGTTATCAGTAGGAGTAGCGTGCTGTGTTATGGATATTAATTTCACGCATCAAAATATATTAATTTCGCGCATCAAAATAATTGTTCGGTTAAATACTAAACCTGGACCAAAAAAGCAATCATTGATGGGTATAAAGTTTGAATCCGACCACAAAAAAAGTACCTAGAAAGGTACTTTTAGGCAGTCAATAGCAATAGCGCGTGCGCGACTACTGTTGCGGCTCTTTGTTCCATAAACAGATCGGCAAACAGTGCCTTGCTGAGATAACGCTCACCGGAAGATGGCAGAATCACGACGATGATTTTGCCTTTGAATGCAGGATCTTTAAGTAAATTTAGCGCAGCGGCAACAGCAGCACCAGATCCCGACAAGGATACCCTCTTCTGCCATTAGACGAAGTGCGGTTGAGATTGTATCTTTGTTAGAAACACGCTCAACGCGATCCACCAGGGACAGATCGAGGTTACCCGGAATAAATCCAGCGCCGATCCCTTGAATCTTGTGTGAGCTTGGCTTGATTTCTTCGCCTGCCAGCGCTTGCGTAATCACGGGGAAATCATCGGGTTCCACTGCCACCGTGGTGATGGCTTTACCTTTCGTCTTTTTGATAAAACGGCTGACACCTATCAACATGACGCCGGTGCCGACGCCAGAGATAAATACATCCACTTCACCGTCAGTGTCTTCCCAGATTTCCGGGCCCGTAGTTTTTTCGTGAATTTCCGGGTTAGTCGGGTTGCTGAACTGCTACAGTAACAGGAAACGATTTGGATCGCTGGCGACAATTTCTTCTGTCTTGGCGATAGCGCCTTTCATGCCTTTCTCGCCTTCAGTCAGCACCAGTTTGGCTCACAGTACTTTCAAAAGTTTGCGCCGCTCAATGCTCATGTTTTCTGGCATGGTCAAAGTCAATTTCTACCCACGGTCAGCAGCGACTATAGGTCAGAGCAATCCCGGTGTTACCGCTTGTCGGTTCAACCAGCTCAACGCCAGGTTTTAATACGCCACGTTTTTCTGGATCCCAAATCAGGTTTGCGCCGATACGGCATTTAACACTGAAGCTGGGGTTGCGTGATTCCACTTTTGCCAGAATACATCCATTACCGATACGGTTCAGGCGAATCAGCAGCGAGTGGCCGATGGTGTAGGGAGTTATCTTCATAGATTTTGCTCATGGCTAATCCTTATAACTGTATGAAATTTTTACTAACAGGATAGAGCGTACTCACTCCTTCCCTTTCAGGGAAGGAAAGAATTACTATATCGTTATGTTCTTAAGAAATATCTTTTCATTACAGCCTAAAAAGACTATCGCGCGCTTTCTGATACGGCGAGATGACGATAGCGATCTACACATAATGCGGTAACACCGCAGACGGCTACGGGAAATTACGACCAGATTTAGGAACGGTACCAGCGTGAAAACACTGATTAGCGCACCAAACTGTAAGTTATTGAGTTTATGATGTCGTATTGCTTCGCGCATAGTGGGAAAGCTGATTTTGTGATTATCAAAGGAGTAATCACAATATTGGATGGCCAGCATCTAGGCGCTAAACCCGAACCACAGCAGTGGAGAGACGGTTTGCCCGATACCGTGAATAAGATACAGCAACAACAGCACGAGCGCGCGTGGTGGCAAAGTAATAGGCAAGTTTCTGCACTTCGCGTTTCATAATACGCGGGATATCTTTAACAATGCTCATAACCCCGCTGTCTAGCAGTGCTTTTTCGGTCAGGCGTCCTCTAGTTGTGCTAGGCTAGCAAGACGTTAAACGGGGCGGCGATAAAGTTGGCCAGAGTGCTGAAAAAATAGTAAAATACCAATAGGATGGACACAATGGCGAGCGGCCAGAGCAGATAACTTAGCCATTGCAGCCAATCTGGCACATAGCCCCATCAGACGGGCAATCCATTCTCCTATACGGGAGAATAACCACCAAAAGGCACTGCCTATCAATAGAACCTTAACCAGCAAGCGAATGATGACAAACGCCGTATTCCTGGCTGCGACATCAGTTGCCGGCCTTATGCAAAATAGTAGATTCCTGAACAAGACGGCGTAGGGTTTGACGGGGTTACCCCTGGTATCCTGTTTCTCATTGCTTGTGTGATCCACTTGGTGTGTGTGTGATCCACATCATGTCGGGATAATTTTCTGCTGACCAGTGACCCTTTGGATGAAAAAAAGCAAAAAAAGTGCGCCCAGTATATCTTTATTCCTATAAAATACTGCGCAGACTTGCACTTGTGTACGTGGGCAAATAGAGTTAGGGGTATAAAAAGTTGCCGCAGTGGCAATAAATTAAATTAACTGGGATAGCAATAATGCAGGACTTGCGTCTGATATTAATCGTTGTGGGCGCGATCGCTATAATTGCCCTACTGCTTCACGGCTTGTGGACAAGCCGTGAAGAGCGCTCGTCATTTTTTCGTGACCGTCCGGTGAAGCGTCTTAAGCAAAAGCAGAAATGGGAAGATGCCGCGCCGTTGAAGGAACTTGATGAAGCGGTCGGCAAAGTCAGAGTCACCCGGACTCGTGTGCCGGAAAAACCCGTGCTAGGGGCGTTTGATAAACCCGTACTGCCTTCTGCGCTAGAAGTGCGGGCAGAAGAGGCTTACGATGAGCCCTTGCGCCCCGCCCAAGTAATACGTGATCGTGACATACCTCCTGCTGGTTCCGTAGCCTCCGCCTCCGAGGTAACGCAAGCGTTGCCTGAGCAGGATACTGACCCGGCTCAACCGCAAGCGCCAAGGCCAATCAAGAGTAACACCCAGCAAGAGGCTGTATTGGTGCTTCACGTCGCGACTTATCAGGGTAGTATCATTGGCGGTGAGGTGTTGCTGCAAAGCGTATTGCAGGCAGGTTTCCAGTTCGGTGAAATGAATATTTTCCATCGCCATATTAATCCTGCGGGAGCAGGACCGGTGTTGTTCAGCCTGGCAAACATGGTCAAACCCGGCTCTTTCAGTATTGATGAAATGGCCGATTTTTCTACACCGGGCGTCTCAATTTTCATGATGGCACCATCCTACGGTGATGCGAATCAGAATTTCAAATTAATGCTGCAATCCGCGCAACGCATTGCTGACGATGTGGGCGGTGTAGTGCTAGATGATGAACGCCGCTTGATGACGCCGCAGAAAGTTGAAGCCTACAAAAGCCGTATTCGTGACGTATTGCGGACTCATGGGTAATAATAAGCGTAAAGCCTCCTCTTATGGAGTCTCTTTAGACTGATGATAACGTTTGTTGTTAGGTGAAATACGGCGATGGATAAGGTCGCAACAATGTACACGCTGCCTATAACAGTTCCTCGTCTGGGAAACACGGACGTACCGAAAAAGGTTTGTCAGCAACCGCAAACTCTACTTCGTAAAGGCTTTATTTTTTGATGGTATAGGGTAGGTTGAGGTGGCAAGTAGCGGTGGGTTAAAGCAAGATCTGGGCGTTATTCAAGGAGTGAGGCTCTTCTTCCTCACTGTTAGGTGCAGGTGTATTTGCGGTGCCAGAGATTGTTGTTCAGTTGTCGGGTAACGATAGCCTTTGGGCTTGGCCTCTACTGATCGTGTTGATGTTTCCCATTGCCATCGGCTTTGCCGCATTGGGACAGTATTTTCCTAATGCATGAAGCGCGCTGCGCATTTTATCAATCTGGTGTTTGACCCGCGCCTGGCCCGTGTTACCGGCTGGTTGTTTCTCTCCATGATCCCATTGGGTTTGCCTGCCGCACTGCAAATTGCCGCTGAATTCTGGTCCATGTTTATTGGTCACAGCTTGAAGGGCACGCTGGTGGTGCAAATGTTGATGCTGGTAGCCATCTGGCTGCTTGGGTCACGGAGTGCAGGTCCAGCGCGTCTATTTAAATACTCATTGCCGTATTGGTGGTGAGTGCTGGTCGTGGATTTAGTGAGCGGGGGCATTAACCTCGCGTATATTGCCTGGCCTGCGATAGGCGTCATCTCCTGGCCAAACACCTTTGATTCGCTGTCGGTAATGTTTTGGTGTTTTGTCGGGCTGGAGGCGTTTGCTCACCTCTCCGCTGAGTTTCGCAAACCGAAACGTGATTGCCTACGCGTATTGATGATCGGCATGCTGATTGCTGGCATCGTGTATTGGGGCTGTACGGTGGCGATTTTACAGTTGAACGTCTATGGCAGTGATATAGCCACGACGTCGCTGCTGTTAAGCATTGTTACGGATCTGTTTGGCAGCACTGGTCTATTTGGGGTCCTGCCTGATTAGTTATCTGGCTTATTTTGCCAGAGTGAATATTTATACTCAGGCTTTGTGCACGGCTGGTGTGGTCTCAGGCGACACCAAGGAGCCTGCTTTCGCGTACTCAGGTGCACTCAAATGCGCTGTCTACGATGTGGTGTTCTGTAGCATGATGTTGTTTGCTGATTTACTGGTTATCCCTGCCATTATAAACACTTATTGTGTATGCCAACGGCATTTTTGTTCTGGTGTATCTGCTGTGTATACTGGCCGGTTGCTGAAAGGGTGTGCTTGGCTGATGGCCGTCATCAGCAGCTTCTGTACGCTATTGGTGATGGTAGGGCTAAATCACTCTATGCCCTGATTATGTTGGCATTGCTTTGGTGGGGATTGCTGCATAAGTCACAGCAACTGGCTGCAGAATAAACGTGCCGCACCGGACAAGTAGATGGCCGGTGCTCGGCGATGAGATAACGCAGTCAATTATGGCTGCTGCTCAGGCGTTGTGGGTTTTTCCGCATCCAGTTTTACTTCCAGCTCGCTCAAGCGCTGTTCCAGCCGTGCCAGTTTCTCGCGGGTGCGCAGCAGAACCTGCATTTGCACATCAAACTCCTCGCGGTTCACCAGATCTAGCTTGGTGAACTGGGCTTGCAGCACCTGACGAATTTTTTTCTCGGCTTCTTCGCCCAATTCACATATGCCTTTAGGTATGGATTCATGCACCTGGCGCGCAATTTGTTCAATCTTTTTCGGGTCAATCATGCTGTTTTCCTGATAGCTTACTGTTATCTGTAGTATCAGTTTAATGCGTGAATGAAGCGGGATAAACCAAAACTCGTCCTGTATTGCTTTGTGTTAGATTCTTAAAGAGAAAATTTACTAAAAGAATGTCACATTTTGCTGATTGAGTCAATTGCCCCGCTCAGCCATTAGCGTTATAGTCATTGCGTTTACTTCTCAGGGCGAGAGTGTTAAGACATGGTACTTTCGTTTAGAAGCCCGCAAGCGCTCGCTGTGGCAGTATCGATGATTACTTGCATCAATGTGTGTGGCGAGGATAGCAAATCCGGTGAAATTCCGGGGCCGACGGTTATAGTCCGGATGGGAGAAAGTAACAGTATCCTGTTGGGTATGTATGTGCCCGCGTGCGTTATTTTGTTAGTCATTGCCTGAATACATATTCACGCGTATTCGATGCAATGGTTACTCCTCAAGCTCGCCCTGGTTCTAGTAACCTATAATAGACATGAGGTTTTTTACCATGCATCAGACATTACTTTCTGAATTTGGCACGCCATCTGAACGCGTTGAACGTGCGCTTGAAGCGCTGCGTCAAGGAGTTGGTGTTATGGTGTTGGACGATGAAGGCCGTGAAAATGAAGGCGACATAGTATTCGCCGCCGAGAACATGACCGTTGAGCAAATGGCGATGGCCATTCGTTACGGTAGCGGTATCGTCTGCCTGTGCCTAACCGAAGAGCGCCGCTGTCAATTGGAACTGCCGATGATGGTGGAGCACAACACCAGCTACTATCAAACGGGTTTTACGGTCACCATTGAAGCAGCAGAAGGTGTGACTACCGGCGTTTCCGCTGCTGACCGCATGACTACCGTTCGTGCTGCCATTGCTGATGACGCTCTCGCAAGTGATCTGAACCGCCCTGGCCACGTATTCCCGCTGCGTGGGCAGCAGGGTGGTATTTTGACACGCGGTGGTCATACCGAAGCATCTATCGACTTGGCTAAGTTGGCAGGTTTCAAACCGGCTGCTGTACTGTGTGAACTGACCAATGATGACGGTTCCATGGCACGTGCGTCGGAAGTCATAGCCTTTGCCAAACAGCACGGTATGCCGGTACTGACCATCGAAGATTTGGTCGCCTACCGCCGCGCCGCAGAACGCAAAGCAAGCTGATTACGCCCTTTTCCGGGGGCCGGTGACGCCGGCCGATAAGCGCAGCCTGTGCGCTTTCTTTACGCGTCGCACTGCATTTTTCTTGCCAGCAACGTTGCGAATCGCAGTTTGATGCGATTTTCATTCTTGTCAGTCTTATGCAACTCACCCACATCTTCGTTGTATTTCAGTATGTCCCACCCTGCGTAATACTCATGCAATTCATTATGCTGAAAGGTGAAGGAGAAGGGCAGCGGACAAGGAAAATCCTTCGTGGACATGGCGGCCACGATCAGGTTATATCCGCCCTCAACTGTGCATTCCTGTATGTTGCGTATAATGAAAGGAATGCGTTCTCGCTCCAGGAACATCAGCACTACGGTGGAGATGATAAGGTCATACTGTTCGTCTAACGCAGCCTTGTTGATGTCGTACAGGCTGGCACGAATACCGGAAAGATTTTCGCTGCTAATAATACCTTTTAGTGACGAGATGCTATTGAGATTTTTGTCATACGCAGTAACGTCAAACCCACGCAGGTTCATATAAAGGGCGTTTCTGCCGCCACCGCAGCCAAGATCGAGCACTTTGCCAAGCACTACCTGCTCCAGTGCTGCCACTACTTCGGAGTGGGTTGCCGTCAGGCCGTGCTTTTTAGCGTAATAATCTTCGGTGGTGCAGTAAAACGCTAACTGACACTCCAGGTCCGTTGAGGCGCTCACGATACGAGGCCAGGTCTGCGGTTCAACAAACGGCGGCTGATTCTGTTCGGTAAACTGGTAGGTCCCAATCACTGAACCATCTTTATGCAGCATGGTAAATGTCAGCTCTCCTTTCAGGACAGTCAATTTTGCCCAGGTACCAACTTGCGTATTGTGTTTTTCTTGAAAGGCGGTGGGTAGTGTCTGCGCATTCCACTGCGGCATAGTTTTATAACAAATTATGTTTTGCATCATACTCCTCGGAGAGCTTATATATTCTTATCGCGTTTTACCGCGATGAGGATAGCTTATAAAGCTTTACAAAGAATAGCTATAAAATGTATTTAAAATACATCTTTTATGGTGGGAGCATGACTAAAAAAAGGGGGAGGGTTGACGTTCCGCGTCGAATAAATATGAAGAAGAAGATGACGCCAGGATAAGCCGCATTGATGAGGCGAAAGCTCCCACCGTGTAAGGAACGCGTCGGAAGCGATCCGTCCGGCGACCGCTTTTCCTGAAGGCACCGGGAAGCGGCATTATTCCGCAAAAAGCGTGGGGTAATGGGGTGTGGGCGACTGCATACTTCGTGTCGGGCGCGTGCTATGCGATTAGTAAATAGAGGAGAACAAGTTCGCGCACAAAATATGACGCCGATACCCATCATACTTCAAGTTGCAGATGTGTTGGCTGCGCTCACTCACCCGAATCACTTACCTAAGTAAGTTCATCGGGGTTCTCTCCCTTGCCGCGTTACGAGACTCATAAATGAGCCTCGCCCTAAAGGAGGGCCAGCGCAAGCGCTGTTCAAAACGTAAACATTTTGTCCTGCAACTCGAATTATTTAGGTTATGTATAGTTATACAGTGATACGTTAGAACAATTATTGTGACCATGGCAGGAATTTATAGCGCCAGATACAATTCTGGTATGTCATAGTTTTTGAATAAAATCGGAAGGCCTTTATATCCTGAGCGATAAAAAAATAAGATTTACGTAAACTATGAGCTTCCTATAAGTTTTATTTGACCATACCTCACAGTATGGTAGAGTGTGCAGTAAATCATATTTGTGGGTTAGAAGATTAATATAAAAATTATCTGTATTTATTATAAATATCAGTAAGATAAATATAGTTTTTAATTAGATTACATGAGCGACTGTGAATGAAAAGTAAATAATATAATAAAGTCAATTGAGAATTATTTTTATTTGCGTGGGGTAATATGATTGGCTTACAAATAATTATGAAAATCGTGATGTGGAATTATCAGAATTTACTTGCGATAACGCGCCTGAATATTCAGGCGCGAAAAAGAAGTAAGAACGTTACTGTATTGTGAAAATTAGCCTTTTAAATGTTTATCCAGAAACTGGATCACGATTTTCATAATATCTGGCTGTATCCAGTAATCCCCGCCGTACTGTGCATCTTTAACCGAGTAAAAAAATAGAATCAATGCCTTTTTTTCAAAAATGCCTGATGTAATATTTCCGTCTAGCGCGGTGAGACAAGGGCATCCATGGCGCCATGCATAATCAGGAATGGCGGGGTATTGCTGTTAATGTAATTAATGAGATTGGCTGCTGCTGTGCGTTCAGGATGGCGTGTAATCGGGCCATCATCATTAAATAGGGAGGTACCTTTAACCCAAATGGCTTCTGTTGCTGAAGCGGAGGTGTATTTTTATACCACCTCATCGGGAAAACCTTCCCAGACACGGAATAAATCAGAGAGCCGATAGAATCGATCACTGCCTGAACCTGGCAGGTTTGATCCAGATTTTCTCCTTTATCAAACTGTTTATCACCGTTCGACGTGCCGGTAAGTGCGGCTGGGTAACCGCCGGCTGATGAGCCAAATACAGCAATATGTGCGCTATCAATCCTCCATTTTCCTGACTGTGCACGCAGATAACGTACCGCTGATTTCACATCTTCAAGCGGTGCAGGAAACAGCACTGTCGACGCTACACGATATTATTCCATGCTGGCAACCACATAGCCGGCCTCAGGCATGGCTAAACGCTTTGAATGTAGTTTTAGTTGGCGTTAATAAAAGCCACCTGTGAGACAAACAGCATGGCGGGCAAGGTGTTGGGAGATTCAGGTTGCAAAATATTTATTTTCAGCGCCACATTGGAATAGCCCCGCATTGGCACCTGAGAGAAGACCACGTTTGAGATCAATTTTACCGACGGAACACTCTTCTTTATGGATAATGTATGTAAGGCGTATCTGCGATAGTAGCAGTAGCAGGTAAGCTAAGGTAAAAAGCAGGTACAGTGCTATCGATTTATGGTTGATGGACATGATCGTTCCTTAGTGATTAACAAGCGTTATACCCGTCATACTGCAAGTTGTATGTGCGTTGACTGTGCTAGCTATTCGGCCCATCCCCGGGCCTCACCTCTCACGATGTCGCCGCACACGGCTTTTAAATCTGCTCCCGGCAGATTTTTCTCTCCCTTGCCACCTCCCTACAACTCAAATTATTTAGGGTATATTTCCTAACCTCTTTCATCCTGGAAATAAGGTGTATGAATAGCGCATTAAAAAAGATGTTATCGCTATTCGCAAAATGAAGAGGCGAATACGATTTTTGGCAGATGAATGTAGCGTTGTAGCAATGTATACCAGTCATACTGCAATCTGCAAATGTGTTGTTTGCGCTGCACTTGTGTGCATAACGTGAATAATGATGAATATCTTTATGCTGCTAACATGTTTTTATTTTGATGCACGTTCCCTATACCATTTATATAACCTGGCATTCACATATAAATAATATGTACTGTGTTATTATGCGGAATTCATTTAAGCACGTTCTTCAACATATTATTTCTGTCTCTTGTCACATTTTTTTGTGTGTTAATATAATAGTTATATCTATTAATTATAAATTAAGGCATCAATGATAAACATTAAGCACCTTGTCTACTATCATGAGCTGATTCGCATTGGCAGTGTTACCAAGGCGGCGAAAACATTGAATATTTACCAGGCATTTCTTTCTCATGAGAAAGCGCTCCTGGAGAAGGAAACAGAAAGAAAACTGATAAATAGCGCAACGCAGAAATTCTCTCTAACCCCCCCTTTGGTAAGGTATTTTCCAAAAAAATACGCGGTATAATTAGAGAATATTACAACATTGAGAAATTTATTCGTGGCTATGAAGACAGCCACGATGGCGCATTGTTAGTAGGCGTCCTCCCGATATTCAATCGATTACGGAATTACGAAATTTTTAGCCAGTTTCAGCGGTGTTATCCCAACATGGAGATGTCTTTTATCGATGGTATCAGCACGGATCTGTTAGAAAAGGTGCGTAACGGTGATCTCCATTTCTCTTATTCTACACCGTTTTCCGACTATCAGGACGACCCGCTGTTTTGCGCATCAGGTACTGTATAAAGATCAATTGTTGGCAGTCATGGCTAGCAACTATCCGTTGGCGCAACAAAAAACACTGAGTCTTGAAAGCCTGGCGCAGGTGCTGCTGATTGTGTCGCAGAAAGGAACAGGTGAACATGTCATCGTTTCTGATGCCTGTTTAAAACAGGGTTTAAAGCCAAGCTATTTCCGCGAATGCAGCAATATCGATATCATCATGGATCTGGTGATGAATCAGAACGGCGTCGCGTTCTTGTGCACTCAGGTCGCCGGGAGCCTCGAAAGGTACGATATCACCATCACACCGCTGGAAAACCCGTTGCCAAGAATTTTCGCTGTCAGCTATCTCAAACGCAGTGCTCAAATCCCAATGGTTAAATTATTTATTGATTTTACTGAATAAAATTATGTCTTTTTTCGTCCCGCCTGCTAATAACACCCGGTGTCATCCTAGCAGTATTTACTGATATTCCTTCTGATAATTTCCCGTCATCGTGTGTAAATGTGAATTTAGTCATGTTTTCATACTAGATATACTTGTATGGTATTATGAATAGAAAACATGATGTAAAAAAATATCGAAGTGAAAATTGTCAGTGCTGAAGTATTTGTTACCTGTGTGGGGCGCAATTTTTTCACCCTGAAAATTACTACCGAAGGGGGATTGACCGTGATTGGTGACGCCACGCTGAACGGGCGTGAGCTACCGGTCACTTCTTGCCTGAAAGACCATATTTGTCAGCAACTTATTGGTCGAGATGCGCAGCAGATTGAGGATATCTAGCAGTATTTCTATAAGGGTGCCTACTGGCGTCTTTGCCGAAAAACTGGCGGCGAAATATCCCTAAGAACCGGCCTACCTGCCGGTAGCGTGTTTGGAAGATGGCACGCTGTGGAATGGGTAAGTCGTCATCTACTGTGATGATGCAGGAGAAAAGTAATGAGCTGGATTAATGGCAATTTCATGATAGGCAGCCCGACCGGGGTCAAACTCTATCAGCAGGTGGCACGAGATTTACCGATTATTGACTACCATTGCCATCTGGAAGCAAAAGACATTTATGAAAACCGTCGTTTCAGAAGTATCACGGAACTGTGGCTGGCAGGCGATTACTATAAATGGCGCACTATGCGCGCCACCGGTATCGCTGAAAAAAAAGGTAATGGGTAATGCCCCTGAAGAAAAGTTTCAGGCGTAGGCAGAAACCGTTGAAGGGGAATTTAGTAACCCGCTCTACCACTAGACGCATCTGGAACTGAAACAATATTTCGATATTGACGAGATGATCACCCGTCAGCGTCGTGAAGGGTTGTTTGCTGCAGTAATAACCTTCTCACGTAAAAACACGGTCGCGATTGTCACCTTTATTGTCGGCCTAAAGTGGGGTGGATTTGTTAAAGACAGCCAGGCACAACCGCAGGAAGCGATTCAAACCATTGTTGGTCTGTTACTGATAGGCGCTTGTGGCAGGCTCTGACCTTCCGACTGAATAAAGCCACACATAAGGTGTTTGTCGATAAAGTGGAACGTCTGAAAGCAGGATGTGACACCAGAAACACGTTGTATCATCGAAGATTTAACAGGGCCTCCTTATGACACCCTGTGGAACTAAAGCGATACATCATCGGTAAAAGGGTAGCGCACGGTCTCGCCGTTGGGTAAGTAAATGCAATCGGATGTGAAGCGTCAACGTTAGGAAAAAAAGTCATGACAGCGTCTCTCTTACAGGCAAAAGGCGCGGTGCCTGAATACGACCTCAGCAAATTGGTAGCACGTATTGCCCACATTGGTTTAGGCGCGTTTCACCACGCTCACCAGGCAGTGTGTGCTTACAAACTAGCCATGCAGTTCGGCAGCGATTAGAGTTATTGCGAAATCAACCCGATTGGTAGTGAGCAGAAAATTAAGGATATTCGCCAATAGGATCTGCTGTAGTCAGTGTCGGAAATGGCTGATGATGGCTGGAACAGCCGCATTATCGAGGCGGTTATGCAGGCATTAAATACACCGGATATCGCTATCGTATCTATCACGGTGACGGGAAAAGCTACTGCCACCATCCGGAGACCGGGCAGCTTAACGCGGAAGATCTGCTGATTTTGCACGATCTCTAGCATCCCGATCAGCCACACTCTTTGCAGGGTGTCATTCTGGCCGCGATCAAACGCCGTAAAGCGCGCGGCGTGCCGCCGTTTAGCGTGATGTCGTATGAAAAATGCCGGAAAATAGCCATGTGACACGCAATGTAATAACCCAACTAGCGCAGTGAGTCGCGCAGCATTTACGTTCCCTTCCACCATGGTGGACGTATCGTACCGGTGATGACGCCAGAAACGCTGGCGCAAATCACTGAACTGCTGGGCGTGAACGATCCGGTGGGCATTACCTGTGAGCTGTTCTTTCGGTGGGTGATTAAAGACAACTTCGTTAACAGGCGTCCCCGCATGGGAAAAGGCGTGGGCGGAGTTGGTACAGAACATGCTGCCGGAAGAGATGAAACTGCGCATGTTGAATGGTAGCCACTCCTTCCTGGCGTATCTTGGTTATCTGGCGGGCTATGCGCATATCAGCGACTGTATGCAGGATGAGGGTTGGTCAACACGCACATCACCTGATGTTGCAAGATCAGGCTTCCACGCTGCGTATGCAGCGTGTCAATCTGATGGCTTACGCCGACGCACTGTTGCAACTTTACCGCAACCTTGCACTGAAGCACTGTGTCTGGCAAATGCCATGGACGGCTCGCAGAAGTTGCCAGCGTATGCTAGATTCGATTCTCTGGTATCTCTGGCGGGACGGCAACTGTTTTGCCATGCGAGCCGCTCGGTGTAGCCGGGTGGATGCGTTATTTCGGGGCGTGGATAAGCAAGGGAACTCCATTGACATCAGCGATCCGCTGCGTGATGTATTAGCAGACGTGGTGCGTAATAGCGCTCAGTGGGAAGCCCGCGTGCAGGCCTTGCTGAGATTGGAGGCTATCTTTGAAAAAGACTTGTCCCAGCAAGGCGAGTTTGTCTCTACAGTAACTCGCCACCACCTGTCATTGTTCAATATGGGGTAAAACAGAGCTGCGCACGCTAGTGGCGCTAGAGTGCGCTATTGCTCGTTGGGCTGCAGAGTTCGTGACCGATGAGCAATTACTAGTGCTGGAGCACAATCTGCACCGGTAGGAACTGGCGGCATAGAATGAGCAGATACGTGAATTTCTCAGCCTGGATGATAATTTTTACCAACTTCTGACGCAGGTTGCGCGGTGTCCACTGGCCATTGGCGTGGGAAACCATTGAATCGATCAAAGCGACCATAGACCGGGTTCGTTTTCTCATTTTAAGCCAGTTTTCTCCACCGCTGAGTTTAACCAAGCAGTACTACCTGATTTTTAATAGCCCAAAAGCACACGATTCTGATGTGGCTGAAGCAGCGATCCGTGAGCATCTGCAAGAGATGATCTATTCCATTACGCCGATAGCAGAGCAAAACCGCGATTGGTTTGATCACCCTTAACGGGGTGGTGAAAGGGAATGAAGTGCATCGGGTGTGGTAATAAGCCCGAAGGGAAATGAGAGCCGTGTTATGCGTGGCCTAAACGCATCAGTTCATCAGGGGAAAAGTATTCACTGACCCTTTTGAGCTCCACGCATTTGGCTTTACGAACATCTTCTCGTTTCAGCTTATTTGCATGAATGACGGCAAATAGTACTCACCAGACGAGAACCGTTTTGCATTACAAGACAGGCTTGTTTCAAGCGGGTTTCTGTATCTGTCACACGCTGTGTACATAATAACCTTCTTCGTTGACCACAAAAAACCGCTATCGATCCTACTGCCGATCAGTGACTCTCGCTAAGATAAAGAGGCATTTTATAAATAATTCTTATATAAATCATAAATTTATTTACGTAATAGGATAGCGGTGAGACGTTCAGGGCTTGACGGGGATTGCTCGGAAGCACCAGGCGATATGTAGCATATTAATTAACACCAGCAGTGCGGTGATGATGAACACCCAGCGAAATCCCATCATGGCGGAAACGCTGTAACCGAGCAGCGGACCCGCCACATTGCCCAGACACATAAAGGATTGGTTGTAGCCAAAAATCCGCCCGGGTCACCTGCTGGCTGCTGTATTTCAGTAGTAGCGCCTAAGTCGCTGGCATCAGTGCGCCATCGACGAAGCCCAACAGGAAACGCAGAATTCCCAACTGTAGTGCATCACTAATCGTGGACATCAGACAAAACAGCAGTATACAAGCTCCCAGTGCTGCGATCAGTACGCGGTGCGCGCCGATCTTGCCCCCCAAGACGGCCCAACCGAGGCGCTGATAGCAGGGCTGAAACGCCGGGGAAGGCTGCGATCATACCGCTGAGAAAGGCAAGATTATTGGTATCTAGCGTCAGTTCGCGAATAAAAGAGCGTCAGTATTGGGCTGATGGAACCGTTAGCGAGCTGAATCATCATCGTGGTGACAAACAGACTGACGATCAACGCCGGGTAGGACAGAGAATAGAACACGGCTTTGCCACTGAGGCGATTCGCTTTAGTTACCTTGATCACCCTTTCCTTCATGGCGAACAAGGTGATCAAAAAACACATGAACAGCAAGGTTGCCGTGATAAAGAACACCATGCGTAACCCGACGTGGTCGGCGAGAAAGTCGCCGAGCAGCGGGTCGATAATCATACCAGCCACTTGGACGGTTTGAAAGCGTACCCAGCGCCCAGCCATTTTTTTTACGCGGGACTTGTGAGGCAATCAGCGCCATGGCATTGGGAATATAGCCGGAGATCAGCCCCATTAATGTGCGCAGAATAAACAGATGCCAGACGTTGCTTGCCACGCCCTGTAGGCACCATGACAATGGCTATTACCCAGGGCTATACCCAGCGCGGCACGCAGCAGCATCAGCTACGCCCTTTGCGATCGGTTAGGCTGCCCCATAGTGGCGCGACGATGGCCGAAACCAGAAACGAAGAGCTGAAAATCAGCCCAGATCACAAACTCAGTGAAGCGTTGCCGATGACGCCGAGTTGTTCAATATAGAGTGGCAGGAACGGCAGAATCTGGCTCCATGGCAAGGCCAGTAAAAAAACATCTCACCCAGGCGCGTATAAGTTTGATTTTACAGGTTTCCATGGCGTCCTGCATGCCGTCGCAGCGCGGCAGCGTTACGGGTAAAATAGCGATATCGGCGCGATGTTAGCCACTGAACGAACTTGCCTTCACGGTGACAGCCGGGAACTATCACCCTAGGTGATTAAAAGTTGTTTATATTTTATATAAAATAATACAACGAACGCCGAGATGAGCCACCTATTCGTGTGAATATCGCCAATTTCTGAACGCGGCGGCACGCATAAAAAATTTTTTTGTGATGCACATCACAAAAACTTGTGTCAGGAATATGACGAGCGTAGACTATCATTAATAGAAGGTAAAATACCTGTAACTTCATTATCGGTGACGTTAAAATACCAAAAATCGTGCATAAATTACTGAAAAGAATCCTGGCTGCCTATGTTCTTGTCCATCAAGATATTCCGCCGGGCGCTATGTACTGATAGCCATCGCAATATGAACCTAGCTAATGGCTGGGTTTTTTGCTTTTTTAACTCTGACAGTTAATCTATCCCTTCTTATCAATACGCTTCATGTTCTCTCTTTATTCGCGCCCAGTGCGGGACTTTAAGCTCTGCGGAGAAATACCAAACCAATTCAGCCAGCAACTCGGTTATATCAGCAGTTCGGATTCAGGTGATAACGCGCGTTCTATCAGTAATTTCCCCAACGCTAGACAGTAGTCACTAAGCAGCTCCGCACCGGGTTCAAAACAAGTCCGGTGACAGGAAGCGTATCGACGGTGAGACTGTTTACCAGATGTGGCGGAACCGGGTCATTCATGGTAGTGCGTAACAATGCAAGGCATGCGACAAGTCGACCACCGAGTACCTGCTTTAACGCCGGATCGTCGTTTTCAATAAGGGCGTCGGCGAAACGTTCACTGTGAGCGGTGAGAACAATGAAATCTGTGGCGGAACTAAACGGTACGGCAATTAACGGTTAAGTATGGATAAGGGTTGTAGCTATAAGGTAGCGTCCAGTGAGTAACGAACTTTCTCCGCCACCGGAAATGCTAATTTCTCGGGTGGTGGAGCAGGACGAGGTTATCATTATCGGCCTCGCTGACACTGGCGCGTCCTGCGACGTCCTCGCCCGGACCACCATTGAGATGTAATCGTGCGTACGACATAAAAAAGGAGCAAACTCACCTTGTGTCGTCAGTGACTTATGGTTCAGTATACCAATCTTGGCACCTGATTTTGCAGGTTCGGGTAAAAGATACCGTTATTACTGGGGAACAGCAAGAGGCCTGCGACGATAATCGTGGAGGACTTCTATTCTTGGTCGCTTTGGTATATCAACGTAGGCAAAAGCCAAATGGCGCTTAATGCGCTAGTATTTCTCCTATATCTGATCAAAATATCGCTGATGCTGCTACTGTAGTCAGCGCTCAGCGTGCTGACAATGAATGCCATGCTGATGAACTGGCACAAACCGGGATGCTATCAGGGCGGCGACGCATGATCTGATCCCGACTAGAAGCTATCCCACGGCGTTTCTGCCCCTGCGGTTAATCGCGTTGCCGGGCGATAGAGCCGGATATCCAGAGGGATCGTCCATTTCTCTTCATAGCTGGCAGCCCCGACAAATTGCCCTATTTTTTTCGCTTTCAGCGGCTAACGCGTTAGGCAACCAGGCGATACCTTCACCGGCTTTCACCAGCGCCAGCAGCGTGGCGGCTAAATCAGAAGTGAATACCGCCTCCATTTTGTGCGTCAGGCGGTGCAGCGGTGCGGGTATTGCGCTCCAATCCAGAATCTGCGCTGTAGGCAAGAAATAGAAACCTTGCCGGAGCATCAACAGACTATCTGGCATTGCAGGTACCAGCGATGGGAACGCTATAGGAAATCAGCCGATCATGACCGAGCGAAACGCTTATAAACTTCTGCGTTGGCAGGTGTAACTGCATATGGGGGTGGTGGTGACACAGCAGAAATTGTGCTCCCCTGTGTCAGCATGCGTTCGCAGGCGTGCGGGGTGACGGATACCAACTGAAATGGGCTATCACGCGAGACATCGCTGTTCTTTCTCAGCCAATCCGTAATAAAGGTAAACAGAGAGCATGTGTGGCGCACATAATGACCTCTGGCGCGCGCTGTTCGACGCTGTCGCGTGTTTCGCTGAACAGGGCATAGAGTGTACGAATCAGATCCGGTGCCTGATGAAAAAAGACTTCTCCCGCCTGAGTCAGTCGCGCGCCGCGCCGGTTGCGTTCAAACAACGCTACGCCGACCCAGGCTTCCAGTGCCTGAATACGTCGACTGAATGCGGGCTGTATCACATAACGCGCAGCCGCTGCTTTTGAAAAGTTGAGCGACTTGGCCAGAGCTATCTCGTCCTCCAACCAGACAAGTTCTAAATGATGCCAATTTAGCATTATAGCGCTCTTTTTTCGCATTGGTCATCAGTCGGAATTGCCATTACTATAGACGGTATGGCGTGCTTTATAGGTATTTCTCTCGCAGAATATGGCATTTTTCATGTTAAGAAAACAGCATAACAGAGTGCGTAACAATGGTACGTTCTTACCGCTGGCTTAGCGACCATCAGGAGATTCAGGAGATTCGGCTATGCGTATTATCGATGTATGTGAAGTCACCAAACCCATCGCTTCTCCCATCAGAAATGCTTACATTGATTTTTCTCACATGACGACCAGTCTGGTCGCGATCGTGACCGATGTAGTATGCCGGGCATCGGCTTTGAAGGCAAAAGCAATCTTATCGCTGAAATGCGCGCGCTGGCGGAATAAAAGGTATGTTCAGGCTGGCGTGTTGCGCTAGCCTGAAACGGTCAGAAACAGGCCAAGTAGCTTTCCAGCATCTTTTTTAACTTAATCTGCAAGGCTACTACTTTCTCTGCGTGCCAGGCAAAAGGCGCTTGTTTTTCCATGTAGTTACACTACGCCAGTTTTAGTTGTACTGTATGTTGTTGCTGTGCTGACTGTCCATAGGCGCGGGTAATGTAGCTGCCCTTGAAGCGCATTAATGACCCAACTTTCTTGCTCCTGCGCTTCACAGCGGTTTGTATTGAGGCTTTCACCGCGGCGGAGCAGTTTCGCGCCTTGGCGCAGCAGGTAAAAGGCGCCGAGCAGCAGAACGGCGACAGTTTCGATATCCAGCCTATAGTTGGATTTGATCTCGACGGTGGTCACCCCTTCAGCTAGTAGCAAAGCTAATCGCTGTTGTGCGCTTTAGACCAACCGCTGTTCCGTCGCTGCGCGCGTGGCACGCACGGTAGAGAGAATCCCGCCACCGTTGGCGGCTATTTATTTCAGCATAGCTTACGCCATTTAGGCGTTGCTCTAATTCTTCGCTGCGATCGCCACTAAACATCAGGTAAGTGTAGCAATTAGTAAAGCCCGGCGTAATGATACTGCCGTTGAATTGGTGGTGGTATCAGCGTCGTGGGCTGGTACTGTGCTTGCGGCCCAGCTTATGCGCGTTTGCCCTCTGCTACGGACAGCGCGTTATCATGAATGATCTGGTAGCGTCCATCACGCAGGGTGATGAGATCCGCGCTAAGCTACAGGCTATTGTAGGATAATCGTTGAGTCATGATGACACTCTTCTTGTATACACAACCAAAGACAAGATAACCTACAAGTTCCGGGACGACAAGGAGCTCAGGATAGTTTTTTCTTATTGTGACCATAATAATTCACCATGGTCGTTGGTCGGCGAGCTGGTGTGTATGTATAGTATAGATAACCAGCAAAACAACTCAAACCACAACCGTGAAGCATAAACCATGTCGATTTTCTTCGCTCCGGGCGCGCTGTTACCGCAGGGATGGGCGCGTGATGTCCGCATTGACGTTTCCGCCGATGGCGTTATTACTGACGTCGAACAAAACACTACGTCAATCGCCGGGCATGTTGGGGGTGTTTTTCCCTGAAGATATTCCGGCGCACCAACCACCGCTATTCTAAAATTAGACTCGATTCGCACGGCGATCATGTCTTTATCCACGACGCTACCTACCCGTACCCCCGTCAAATTGCTGCGTGACGATGGCTGGAGTGTGAATAAGAATAATTAATTTATTATTGATTTCAACAGGTGTCTCATTGTCAATGTTTTCATTTTTATCCTATGCGGCTGTCATGACTGATAACAGTACATCACTTTTATCTTCAAATAACAGATCTGTTTCATTACTGAAGATCGTTAATGGTGCTAATCGAGAAGACGGTGAACCTGGAAGGATGGACAAGACAGAGGAAATGCGGGAGCTGGAGGAAAAGGTAGAAAAAATATTCTACAGGGAGTGATGACAGAGATGGTAAATAATTATCTATTCATTGGGATGAATAGATCATAAAAGGCGATTGTAGATTCCGATTTACCATGCCAATGCTAAGGCATTTAGCACTCCGTATGATCTTATGAGTGGTTTTACTGTAGGGGATAGAATAAAGGTGTGATTTGTCCTGCCAGCCATAAGAGTACAAGAGTGTGGGGCGTTATTACTGGTATAACAATTTCGTAAAAATTTTTTTTGATTAGTCGTTGGTCGATGATCAAATTTATACAGAGAGAAGGGAAGCTCAGTCTCCACTTCCTGATTAGTGGGATAGATAAATGACAAGTATCCCCGAGTTACTCTACACCACGATCATCGCATTTGAACTCTTACCGCCCCTCATCAATAATGTTATTCTTTTAGCTGCACCTGAAAATAGGGTGACGAGATTTTTTTTGGATATAACGCGTTGGCGGCATATGACACGTTATATATTTTTTTTAAAGGTAAGTTCATTACATAGTATGCTCTAAAATGAGGCTTTCGTTATCATGTGAGCATGATATTTCCCATAAGTCAGTCTGAGGTAGTGAGTGGGTAGAATGTTATAATAAATACGGTTGATCGACAGAGATTATGGGAAGGTTTTCTCATTTTGATATTATTAAGATTAAACTTTACTGCCATTCAATCTTCGGTGCTGAACCTATTATCTTCTTATTCAGATTGACTCCTGGATGTTTTTAGTAAACATAAGAGCATCATAATCTAATTTTTCATTGACCAGGTTAGTACAAGTTATGTCAACCTAAATCAGGTCTGCACAGGATAAGTTTGCACAGGATAAATAGGCATAATCCAGGTTAGCCCTTTCTAGGTTTACATTGTAAAGATCTACACCTATCATATTAACGCCGATGAGATTAGCTATGAATAGCTTGGCATTATAAAGGTCTGCATTACTCAATTTTTTCTTTGTGAGATCCTGATTAGTTAAGTTTGCTTCGCGCAGGTTCATCTTACCACTATCAGTTAAAATTATGGGATCTTGTGGTATATTCAATTTATTTCGTAGTATCAATATTCGACATACATCAAAAAATCTCTGTGAGTCAATTTTATATCTTTCGATATAATGATCTTTTGTACTTCTACAGTGACATGATTTTAATTTATTTCAGCAGCGCTGAAGGATGCTTTGCACCCATTCATATCATCTAGAAATATGCACATGCTATCTTGAATATCTTTTTCATTTACCCCAGCCAAAGCGTTGAACATTCTGTCTACTATCTGATTGTGAAATTTATCATTAGCTCATGTCCTACTACCAAAAGTAAATATATTTATTATGCGCTTAAGAATCTCTTTCAGTGATTTGGCTTTTTTATTGCACTTTTTTTCCCGTTCCAGCAGCTGATAAATAATTTAATAAAGTGCTTGGTGATGTATCATTTATTCTCATGTTTAACCAATCTATACGTTGTATTTTGAAAGTGAAAATAATTACATCACTTAGTTAGCTTGGGAATAAGGTAATATGCGTAATTTAATTAAAAGTCTGAACAATTCTGTTTGGCGAGATATACATGTAATAGAAATACTATAGTTTAAAGCCATAAGTGGATACCGTTAGGTTTAGCCACTAATAAATTAGTGGGGTTATAGGGTTTTGCGAGGGTTTTGGCTGAGCGGATCTTGCTATCAGTTAACATGAGCGGGTCACTCCGTTCATCGAACTGAACAACCAGTAATTTAACCTACATTTTTCCGTATACGAAGGGGTAAGTAGAACGCATCGAGCAAGATTTTTATGCTACCCTGCTTACATTATAAACACATAGGGATTTACAGGAATGCATAGGCTGCATAGAAAAGCAAAACCCTAGCCTATGACTGGGTTTTATGAAGAAGTGGTGCCCGAACTCGGAATCGAACCAAGGACACTGGGATTTTCAATCCCCTGCTCTACCAACTGAGCTATCCGGGCAATGGGGCGCATTAAACCGTATTGGTTCAGTGTCGTCAATGCGTTTCTGTCACATTCCCGTACGAATGCTGTGAATTCGAGCATGACGTGCGTTTTTACAGCAAAAATGATTTTTCTGCTCTCTGACGATCTGCCAGAAAAACGTTTTCTTATTTAGGTGCAATGGGTGTGATCATATTGTGTTTTCTGAAAAACTGTGCCACTACGTAGCCGTTTTTTTACTTCCCATTCACGAGCGGTTAAAAAGGTGTCACTATGTCGTATTCATTGCGCAAGGTGCAAGCTGTGCGCGCCGGGCTGTCGATGATGTCTGCCTGTGTGCTCGGTTTACGCTTGTCTGCATTCTCTCGATTATCCTTCTTCACCATGCGGTGAAGGCGTTCAGATGCTTACTGTTAGGTATGAGTAATAACAGCGCATCATTCTAATTTTAATAATTTTTATCTTATGGGGCTGGATCCAGTTTCTCCTTACGTGTTAAGCCATATAGGCAAAAGCGATATTTGTCAGTCGCACAGTCTGGTCTTGTCATAAGATGAATGTATATCTGTTTTAGTATGCGGATATAGCCATCTAGGCATGACAGTGATGACGTTTTACACGGTGCTTTTGCGCCACTACTCATCCTTAAGCTTTCGGTTTGGTTACATGAAACAGTAAAAATTGCAGCGAACGCGACGGTTGCAGGCCGTCTTTACACCCAGCGAGAAATTGTCCTCCCTGAGTTAAACCGATTTTACTGATGTGGTAGCCGTTGTCGTTTCTCTTGAAGATGCGCGATGTAGGGTGTTGTCGCTGTTGTAGCATACCGGTTTTGGCATTCCGGCATTTGTGGTGAATAAGCCTTGGTATTCCACCAGAGGAAGCGTTGTAGTCTGCAGCACTGGCTGCGCGTTGATGGCGCGGGCGACGACCGCTGCTGGAGAAGGCCCTGTGGATTATCAGGCGAGGCTATTGCCGCCGTTTTTCGATACGCTATCCAAGTATGTCGGTATGCGTAATTCCACATTTGCATGTCCGGGGCATCAGGGCAGTCAGTTTTTTCGCAAACATCTCACCGGGCCCCAATTTTTTGAGTTATATGGTGAAACGCTTTTTTCGCTCAGACATCTGTAAGGCGGATGTTAAATGGGGCGATCTGCTGATTCACGAAAGAGCGGTGAAAAAGACGCAGAAGTTTGCTGCCAAAGTGTTTAATGCCGACAAAACCTATTTTGTACTTAATGGCACCTCGTCAGTCAATAAGGTGGTGACCAACGCATTGCTGACGCCGGGTGATCTGGTGCTGTTTGATCGCAACAATCATAAATCCAACCACCACGATGCGCTGATTCAGGCAGGTACAGCGCCAATTTACCTCGAGATGGCACGAAATCCGTTCGGTTTTATTGGTGGGGTGGATGCGCACTGTTTTGATGAATCTTACCTGCGTGGCTTGATTCGGGAGGAGGTTCCACACCGAGCAGATGCACCGGTCCGTTCCGTCTGGCTGTGATCTAGCTAGGCACTAACGATGATACCGTTTACAACGCGCGTCAGTAGTGTGATAGCATCGGCCACTTGTGCGATTACATCTTGTTTTATCCTGCCTTGGTAGGCGATGAGCAGTTTATCCCGATGATGGAGCAGTGCTCACCGCTGTTATTGGAGCTCAATGAGAACGATCCGGGTATCTTCGTTACCCAATCGATACATAAGCAGCAGGTGGGCTTTTCTCAAACCTTGCAGATCCATAAAAAAGATACCCACATCAAAGGGCAAAAGCGATTTTGTAACCATAATCGCTTTAACCAAGGCTTTATGCTGCTGCCTTGACCAGCCTTTTTATCCGCGTGCTGTGCTGGACGTTACTGCAAAAGTGTACGAAGGCATCAGTGGTCGTCGCCTGTGGCTGGAATGCATCAAGCATGGTATCGCAACCCGTAAGCAACTATTAGCCCATTGTTCGTTGATCAAACCTTTTGTTTCGGATCTGATCGATGGTGTGCCTTGGAAAGATCACGCCACAGACGACATTGCGCAGGATGTGTGTTTCTTTAATTTCGAGCCAGGAGCTGCGTGGCATGCCTTTGAGGGGTATGCGCAAGTTCAGTATATTATCGATCCGTGTAAACTACTGCTGAACACGCCAGGTATTGATGCGAGCAGCGGTGAATATACCGATTTCGGCATTCCAGCCACTATTCTAGCCAATTAATTGCGTGAGAATGGGATTATCCCGGAGAAAAAGCAATCTTAACTCTATCCTGTTTATGCTGACGCCTGCGGAAGATAGCGCCAAACTATCACATTTGGTTAAGGCTCTGATGCGTTTTGAAGTGTTGATTGCGCGCGAGCGCTGTTAAGCGAAGTGCTGCCGAATCTCTATCACAAATATGAGCAGCGCTACTTCTGGCTATACGCTGCGACAATTATGTCAGGAAATGCATAACTTCTATGTGAGCTATAACGTGTAGTATCTGTAAAAAAACCATGTTCCGCAAAGCGACGTTGCCACGTGCCGTGATGCTACTGCAGGCGGAAAACAATGCCTTTGTGCGTGGAGAGGTGGATTTGATCTCACTAGCAGAGGCTGAAGGTGCGCTTCCTTACCCCGCCTGGAGTACTGTGCGTGGTGCCCACGGGAGAGGAATTGGGGTGGGGCCTTGTTGCGATTTCTGGCGTTAGAAGAGGGTATTAACCGGATGCTACGCTTCTCATTGGAGTTGCAGGGCCGTTTACAGCGTTGAGCGGGAAGATGGCAGCAAGCGCTTGTGCGCCCATGTGATTCAGGAATAACAGTTATTAAAAGTAATAGTAATTAACTGTATTAGCGGCGCGAGTAGTAAACCCTCGTGCCGTTTTCTTTATTCGGTTGCAGAAGCCGGGGGTAGCCGCGATTTCGTTATTAGCCGTAGCGCGACGCTTTTTCAGCCCGTACCATTCCACAATTAGCAGGATAGCCAGGACCAGTGTGGATACAATGGTCCGGGTGCTGTTAGGGTAATCAAAAGCTATTAGCACTACCACTCTCAGCAAAAACAGGAGTGTAAGTCATGAGGTAAAAGGTGCTCCGGGCATTTTAAATGAAACGGGCTCAGCCTTACCATCTTTGATGGCTTGGCGTAGCTTCATCTGACACAAAATAATGAATGCCCAGGAATAGATAATACCGATAGAGGCCATGTTCAGAACAATTTCAAATACCTGTGACGGCACAATATAGTTGAGAAATACCCCAAGATATGGATCGCAACTGTCACCATGATGCCGGTATAGGGAACGGCTTATACACTCATTTTAGACAAAAAATATGGTGCAGATCCGCCCTGTGACAGTGAGCGCAGAATGCGTCCGGTAGAGTAGAGGCCAGAATTCAGACTGGACAACACTGTCGTAAGAACCACCACGTTCATCACATCCCCTCATGTAGGGCAGGGCAGCTTGCTAAGCAGGTGACAAACAGGCTTTGCCCTGGCCTGATAGGGGCCGCGTTCCACGGTAGCAGACACACCAACAACACAATGGAGCCCACGCGTAAAACAGGGCAATACGCCAGATAACGTTGTTGACAGCTTTAGGTAGAATGCGCCGGGCATCTTTGGCTTCACCAGCAGCAGTACCGATAATTTCGATACCGGTGAAAGCGAAGATCACGCCTTGAACCAGCACCAATGCGGGCAATAGCCCGTGAGGGAATAAGCCGCCGTTATCACTGATAAGATGAAAACCCGTTGGGTTGCCCGCGACAGGATGCCCGCTTGCCAGAAATACCGTGTCGACAATCAGAAACAGTGAAATGACCGCTACCTTGATCAATGCAAACCAGAATTCCATTTCAGCGAACTATTTCACGCCAATCAGGTTCATGGTAATAACAATAGAGAGCGCGCCTAAAGCTAACATCCACTGCGGTACATTGGCAAATTTCCCCCAGTAGTGCATATAGAGCGCAACAGCCGTGATATCTACAATGCTGGTCATCGCCCAGTTAAGGAAATACATCCAGCCCGCGAGATAGGATCCTTTTTCGCCGAAAAATTCTCGTGCATAAGAGACAAAACTACCGCCGGAAGGGCGATGAAAGATCAATTCACCGAGTGCGCGCAAGATTAAAGAAAGAGAAGATACCGCAGTTCAGATATACCAGCGCCAGTAAAGGGCTAGCCAACTGCAAGCGTGCCCCTGCGCCCAAGAATAGCTCTGTGCTAATGGAACCATCAATGGCAATCATCTGCACGTGGCGTTTGCTAATGCTCTTTTAATAACCCTTTTCATGGGAGTCGAGCCAGCGTTTTTTGCTGGTTTAGTGCTCTGAATTTGCCGTGTTGTTCTGTGTTATGCTCTGTCTGTTTTCCTGCTGGTCTTTCATGTCTGATGGACATTTTGCCTGACATTGCGGCTATTTATTGCACCTGAATCTGTAGTATAACCCTTTGTTGTGTTTATTACGGGCTGCGATGCTACCTTTTCTCGTCTGTGCTGGCAAAAAAGTGTTGGGATTGTGTGCAATGGTATTGAGTGACACGACGTTGTGCTTTATCCCGCTGCACAGAGTGATATACCCATTAAGTCGGTAGGTGAAAATTCGGCTTTTGTCGGTGTCGACGTGCAAGAAAATATACAACCACATCCGATATGCATCCCTTTGTTGCGCTCCCTCATGGGTTTGGTGGCAATTGGCGTAATCAGCTTTTTTGGCACATGCACTAGCGTAGCAAGGCTATATCGTTGCTGCCACTGACCATCCTGGTACTACGTCAATGATGATGAATAAGGCGATTGTAGCCAAAATTTGGCTACGCCCAGATGATATTCGCCGGGTTATTTCAGTCATTCAAAATAAACAGAATGACGTCGTGACTATAGCGCAAGGAAAATTGGCGCTATTGGTCACTCATTGGGGGGATGGACGGTGTTGGCGTTGGTTGGCGGGCGTTTTGATACTCAGCAGTTTAAAACCGATTGTCTCACGCATACTGAGTTGTCTTCTTGTATCGTGTATTAGAAAATAGGGATACAAAAAGAGGTGAAAGCGAATACCCTGTTAGGGCAATCCGCGCGTGACGGATTTTGTCTCATTGGACTTAGGATTCGCTCGCGGTTTCACTTCGCAGAGTCTATCGTCTATTCATATTCCCGCGCTGGTCATTAGCGCAGGACAGCCTGATCATCAACTCCCTGCCAAGGTTGAGTCCTACTTCATGGCGCAGAAAATACCCGAGCAGCATACCCGTTATTTGGAAATAAACGATGCCTCGCATTTTAGTTTCATGCAGTTGTGTAAGCCGGGGCGGTAGATCTGCTCGAACAAGAGCAACCGAGAGATGGCATCATCTGCGTTGACAGAAAAAAGCGCTCTCGCGAACAAATACACCATCAGGTAATTGCAGCCATCAGCGATTTTCTGAATAAAGCCTGGTATTAACCTTATGTACCTCTGGCGTATGAATATGCCAGAGGTAAGTGCAACATCCCGATTAACGGCAGTAGTTTTTCTGCGCCGAGTTAACCTTATAGAGATAGCGCCGCGATTCGGATGAAGGGTGCTTGGTCGTCAACGTATCGTAAACCTCACCCGGTGACATCTGGTTGATGAGGCTAACGGCTGTGTCTTTGTCACTGGAGAACACGCGTAGCACACTGCCTGCGCCACCGTTATATGCTGTTATGACGGCATAGCGGCGTGAGGTGGGGTTCTCAATTCCTCCGAGGTAGGTATTTTTCAGAATTGCCAGATAAGCTACACCGGTATCGATGTTGTTTTCAGGATCGAACAGATAGCTGCGGCTAGGCTGCCCCCATTTCCCTTTGTTCTTGAATACGTCACATCCGGCGCTGCGCTGTACCACCTGCATTAGCCCCAATGCATCGGAGCGGCTAACGGCATAAGGGTTGAAACTGGATTCTGTTTGCATAATAGCTAGAATCAGCGATTCTTCAATGCCATATCGCTCGGAGGCTTGACGAATTAATGGCAGGTATTTATGGGTGCGCTTGTCGAGATGGTTTGGCACCAGTTGGAAGGTGACGAACCAGATAACATGTAGCCCGGAAGTCCGTTTCTGCAACCGGTTTTGCAGCAGGTAATCTGCAAAGCTGGCGGCACGGCCTTCCCAGCGAATCGGTTGTCCTGTTTTATCTAACACCTGACCGTAAAGCATCGGTTCATGGCTGATTTGGATGTCATTGGCATCAGAATAGAGATCGGTGTTGCTGGCGTTGTCGCCCATCAATAATGTGGTGATGATAGCCTGGCGCAAGCTCGGGGTGTAATTCGTTGCTGAAATGGTTTCTATGTTGACAGTACCGATATCAAAGTTGATGTGGCTACGAGTTTGATATTGATCGGTGTATTTAACATAGTCTTTCGGACCGGCAATCAGAACTTCGTTCAGACCCCAGATATTCTCGATGTTATTGGCAAACTGCCCCATCAGAATGTCAAAGGCGTTGATATCCTTGATGAAATCTTCATTATTCAGATCGCCACGCTTGTCGGAACAGGAGATCAATAAAGACGCAACGAGCAACAACGCTGGCATTTTCTTCATAAACAATTCGTTATAGGTTACTTGTTATCAGTAGTTCATCGGAAACCCATATCCGTATGAAAGAGGCAAAAGGGCCATACGGCCCCTGACGCTCTGACGCTATGCGCTAGGCAGGGTATAGCCTTCAATGTGCACGTCTTTGCCTTCAAACAGGAATTTGATCATCTCCTGTTCCAGCAGTTTGCGGTGTTCCACATTTATCATGTTGAGCTGTTTCTCGTTGATTAGCATGGTTTGCTTGGTCTGCCATTGCGCCCAAGCTTCTTTAGAAATTTCCTGATAGATGCGTTTACCCAATTCCCCCGGATAGAGCTGAAAATCTTGCCTTTCGGCTTCGCGTTGTAAAAAAGTACAAAAAATGGTTTTGCTCATGCTGATTCCTCTTGGATAACGCAGGATGGTCAGATCAGACTGCTGCCTGATTGCTGCGTTAACATTCGTAATAGTCGTTCCACCGGTGCTGCGAGTCCAACGGCGGGTGGTTTCGCTAAGTTATACCAGAGACCGATTTTTTCCTCCATGCACGCATCGTGCAAAGTGTGAGTCTTATCAGCGGGCAATGCGAGCCAGAGTGGAACAATATCTAGATGGAAATGACTGAAAGTGTGGCGAAACGACACCAATTGTTGCACGTCTGTGGTTTTCAGACCGCGTTGTTGCAGCCAAGGTTTCACATCGTCATGTGAACTAAACTGTGGAAAGTAAAATAATCCACCCCATAGCCCGATAGCTGGCCTCTGTTGTAGCCATACTTCATTGCCCCGTTGCAGTAATAGAAACCAGGCGCTTTTTTCCGGTAACGTCTGCTTCGATTTTTTGCCTGGGTAGTTGGCCCAATTGTGATTGGCGTAGGCCATGCAACCGTTTTTTAATGGGCAAAGTTCGCACTTGGGGCGGCTGCGAGTGCAAATCATTGCACCCAGATCCATCATGGCCTGGTTAAACTGGCTGACACCCAGGGCGGGCGTCAATTGCTCGCTGAGGGCCCAAAGTTGTTGCTCAACCTCTTTTTTTCCTGGCCAGCCTGCCACGGTGTAGCAGCGTGCCAGTACCCTTTTTACATTACCATCAAGAATCGGGTGATGCTGGTCTAGAGAAAGGGATAACACTGCTCCTGCAGTCGAGCGTCCAACGCCGGGCAGCGCGGTGACGGCCTCAAAGGTGGTGGGAAACTCACCCCCATGCTGATTCGCGATGGTCTGTGCCGCTTTATGCAGATTGTGCGCACGTGCGTAATAACCAAGCCCGGTCCACAGGTGCAGTACTTCATCCAACGGTGCAGCCGCAAGGGCGAGAATATCGGGAAAACAAGCAATAAAACGTTGAAAATAAGGAATAACCGTGGCGACCTGTGTTTGCTGTAACATGATCTCAGAGAGCCATACGCTATAAGGCGTTTTCTCTTGTTGCCACGGCAGTGTTTTACGGCCATAGCGTTCATACCATGCCAACACCTGCTGCGCAAACAGCTGCGCTTGCATCATAAAAGCCACTCTCTTGCCGGGTTAAAAGTCTGACAGCGATTCCAGCACAGAGTGAATGTGCTGTAAACCGGAACTTTCCGAGGTATCCCCCTTGCCAAACTGCGGTATCCTTGCATAATGCACCTTTCTTTGGGCGAATTTGAACAGGCCATCGGCACACGTTTTCTATGATCAACAACGTCATTTCACCAGAATTTAATAAGAATGGGCGTCCGCTGCACCGTATTCGCAGTTTTATGCGCCGTCAGGGGCGTTTAACCAATGGACAGCAGCAGGCGCTGGACAACTACTGGCCCGTGATGGGGGTAGAGTATCAGGCACAGGCGCTCGACTTTTGTGCGCTTTTCGGGCGGGAAGCGCTGACGGTGTTGGAGATTGGGTTTGGTACGGGGGCGTCACTCGCCACCATGGCGGAGCAGCACCCTGAGCAAAACTTTTTAGGGATAGAAGTACACCTTCCCGGCGTCGGTGCTTGCCTTGCAGCAGCACAGGCAGCCGGTCTGAGTAACCTGCGCGTGATGTGTCATGATGCGGTAGAAGTGCTGGAGCAGATGATTCCCGAAGGGTCTCTGGCCATGGTGCAGCTCTTTTTTCCTGACCCTTGGCACAAAGTGCGCCATAATAAACGTCGTATTGTACAGAAAACTTTTGCGGAGCTGGTGCTACGCAAGCTGGCGAGTGGTGGTGTATTCCATATGGCGACCGACTGGGAGCCTTATGCTGAACACATGCTGGAGGTTATGCGTGATGTGGCAGGGTACCGTAATCTTTCTGCCACGCAAGATTATGTTCCTCGCCTATCGTCTCGTCCGTTAACCAAGTTTGAAGCGCGCGGCCAGCGGTTAGGCCACGGTGTGTGGGATCTTATGTTTGAGAGGACAAAATAATGGCAAAACATCGCAGTCGTCGTTTGCATAAAAAAGTTACAGATTGATGAGTTTCAGGAACTGGACTTTTCAGTAAGCTGGCGTTTCGCGGACGGTACCTCGGTGGAAACCATCGACGCTACCTTGGACAAGTTTGTTGACGATATCATTGATCCGGAGGCTAATATTTGAAGGCAGCGGTTATTTGCAATGGGAAGGGTTGATCTGCTTGTAGAAGACGGATCACTGCACCGATGCGCACCGTGAGCAGGTAGCTGCCTGGCTGAATGCTCAGCAGTTGCAAGAGGTTAAAGTCAGCGAACTCTGTTCGATATCTGGTGGGATCTGCCGGAAAATCTACTTTCTTAAGTCCGTTTTTATAGGAAGAAGACATGTTGCGATCGGTAATGCTATCCCTGCTGGCTTTGTTGTCTTGGCAGGTTCAGGCGGCGTATCAATGTGAAGCGAACCCGCAGGGTGATATCTTCATTACACCGTAACAGGTGAAAGTGATGGGAGTAAGCGGAAATCTGCTGATTTTTCCGCAGTAGATATCACACGCAATCAGACGGCGCTAACGCTCACTGCGGCGCAGCGTCAGCAGGCGAAGGCTACCAGGCGGATTTACATCAACAATTGCCTTGGATTGAACAGGGGGGCTCGCCAGCATTTGGAAAAAGCGCGCGTGGCACTGGATAGTGTGATTGCCCAAGAGCTTGGCAGTGACAGCAATGTGCAACCGGTTGACCAAGCTTGATTCCCAGCTTAAGTAGCAAATGGTGCGTATTCGTAAACCACGTAGCGATGGGATTGCGTTTCATCATTAGGTCATCAAGCAAGTGGAGCAAGATGGGCGCTAAATGGTGCAACAGCCTCTTGACAGCTTCTGCAAGACACTTGAACGAGATGGGTGTGAAGCAGCTTTCCAGTGGGTAAGCCATTGCAAGAGATGATGAGGAACCTGGGTAATCTACAAAAGGCGATTCAAACCGAGTGAAATAACCAGGAACTCACGTTCCAGCGTTTTGGCAAGGATGTGTGCTAGTGGGTGATTTCACTGGAAAACCAGCGAAAGCAGTTGCTTAAATCCCTTCCATGATAGTTTCTTTTGGGCCATTCTGGTGACGTTGTTTATTCGTCAGAATGACCCTATCTCATGCTCCCGCTAATCCCGAGCACTTTATATGGCTTAAAGCCTACCCCATCAGGGCTATTTGACTTGCCATTTTGGCACTGGTAGTGCTTAAACTAAGTGGTTAGGTAATTCAGGGTAGGGTGCCTCTAGAGGGTGGCAGCCGGATATTTTAAGTAGAGGGAGTGCGAAAAAGGCTTAACATGTGCTGGGCATTGATAGGTATTTTAACGGCACATTAAGGCGCTGGGATGGTAAATCGAAGGATATTTTTACTATCTAATGCATGCTGTGGACGAATACCAGCGTCGCTGACACGGCTTGGTCCGGTGACTGACTTTATTCGCCAGGATTAGCCTTTCTCTGCCGCCACGCGAAGGCTAACCAAGAGCTAATATAGGGTCTCTGTTAGCTCTTGCGTTTCCTGTTGTGGCGGAACAGGGTATATCTCTGCGGTGTCAATCAGGTTAAGCCAGCTGCCACTGCGCGATCGAGCTGCGCGTGCGACTCCGCTTCACTGTTTTGTTCACCAAACCCCTCATGGTACTCAAGCTGAGCACGCTGACTTCTAAAGCACTATGGGGAATACGGTGATAGAGCATTGCTAGCTTCCTTAATGTCTGAAAATCTCGGCGTCTTCATCCCTACACAAAGGGAAAAACCAGCGCCTGTTTCTGACTATAACTAAGCAATGCTATGGAGGGAAGCTTCTTTGATGGCTTTATAGTGTGAAAAAAAGACTAAAAAGGCAGGCGACACCTGCGATTAACGCTGAATAATCTGGGAAAAAATTTCATTATTGATCTGTCGCCACTGCCAATCTTCATCAAGATAACTGAGCAGACCGGTATCTTTATCCAAAGCTGGTTTATTTGTCGTCAGCAACATCTGTCCCTCTTTCGTTGCAATGACATTGTTGTTGCTACACCCGCTCAGGAACAAGGCTAAAAGGCACAGCGCGATGGCTTTGTGTCGAATCATCGTTTAGTAATCTACTCAAATAATAAAAAAACGGATGATAGTTCTCTTTAGAACCTAATCTACATCAAAAAAGATGAATATACAAGATGAGTCTAGCAAAGCGTAAAAGAGAAAAATGTAGAAATAATGGAAATAATTAGTGATTCACCTGTAAAAAAGGGGGGCTGCGGGCAGCGCATACTGCCCGCCTGACCGTTACTCTTCGATTGTCGCTTTTTTGCTACGCATAAGATTCAGCGCTTCAACCGATATTGAGAAGAACATGGCAAAATAGATATAGCCTTTGGGAACGTGAACATCAACGCTCTCCAAAATCAACGTAAAGCCCACTAGGAGATCAGGAAGGAAAGTGCAAGCATTTTCACCGAGGGATAACGATCGACAAACTCAACGATGGCGCGAGCAGAAAACATCATAACTCCCACGGCAATCACCACGGCAGCCATCATGATAAACAGATGATCGGATAGACTGACAGCAGTGATGACAGAGTCGAGGCTGAAGATGATATCTAACAGCATAATCTGCACGATAGCCCAGAAAAATGAATGCACCTGGCTGGCATGCGCCTCTGAACCGCCTTCAATGGTCTCATGGACTTCGCGGCTGGATTTCCAAATCAGGAACAGCCCACCGAAAAACAGTATTATATCACGGAGGGAAATTTCATTTTCCATCAGCGTAAACAACGGGTTGGTAAGGCGAATAACCCACGCGATCGAAGCAAGCAAGTCAAGATGTATCAGCATGGCACCCAAAACCCGATATGGCGCGCTTTATTTTGCTGCGCTTTTGGTAATTTAGCGACAACCAGTGAAAGGAAGATGATATTGTCGATACATAGCAGTATCTCCAAAATGGTCATAGTGCCGAGCGTCAATCATGTATTCTGATCAACAATCCGACAGATCATTATATTAATTTCATCCTAAACAAAATGTAAATTCAGATTATACGCCTTGCTTTCGGTTTTCTGGCAAGAAAAAAAGATACGTATTCTCTTTGATACCTAAAGATGGAAGTGGCGAGCTAACAAGGGGCCAGTAAAGGTTTTCTTTAAATAGAAGCCGCGTGGCAAGGTCATGATGGGCTGACCAAATTCGCCAATAGCTTGGTCATCGCTTTGCTGTTGGCTGCTTTAGACCGCAATTGCAATACCTCTCCATGACGCGCAGTAATGCTCTCCACTTTTCCGAGGACAATCAAGTCCATCAGCTCTTCCCAATCTCGACACAACAGTATCTCCCCTCGGGGGAGGGGCTCCAGATAAGCGATGTACCGATATGACGTTCACCGAGAGGAATCTCACACTAACCTTCCACCGGGATCCACAGTACTCGCGCCAGTTTGTGTCGCACTTGGCTATTGTCCCAGGTGAAACCACTGTTACCGATTAGCAGCGCTACCGACACAAAAGTGGTTTCGAGCGGTCTTCCCAGTTTATCAATGGGGATCGTTTTTAGCTCCACACCGATATCTGGAAAATCTTGCTCGGGTTTATACTACCAGCGCTGGCACCCAGAAAGCGCTCTAGCAGCACACCAATTCACCCCTGGTCCCGTTTGAGGTTAGCGGGCAGCGGCAGATTTGCCAGCGCGGCCAGTTCTGCTAGCGTATACCCTGCCAGAGCGTACGCACGTTGAAGCAGAGTATGTTCATCTTCTGTGGTGGTGTCGATATTGGGTTGGGCATATTCACCTATGAAAACAGACCGTCAGGTTGACTAAAAAAAGTACAGTGTTCATTAGGTTTTTCAACAGTGGGCTACCGTGCAGAAAGAAAAACAATAATAGCATGATTTATAGCGTTTTTTTTATTTATCCCGCAGATGTATTATGCTCGTTTTGTCGTTGTTCACAGATAGATACTGACAATAAACAGGATCTTATACCAGGTTATCAACAGATTTTTTGGGATAACCGGGATCATTCATCACTACTGGTTTTACAGCCTTGACGTCACGGTTTTTTACGATTTTTGTTATTTTATTATGCGATTATCACGAATGGTCTGTGGATAAAACCGTCTTGGAACAATCTTTCGCCAATGTGGCGAACCGCTGTTATCTCCGCGGTTTATTTACAGTGAATATGTCGTGGACTAAATCTTTATTTTTTTGAAAATAAAGGGAGTTTTTTGTTCGTGCGCACTGGTTTTAACGTAATGGAAAAGGTTTTCCGCATGCTTTCATTTAGTTATACACAGTGATATCCACAAAAATAGTGAATAAAAGCACTGTGACTGCCGCACACTGTTTATAAATTTTTCCCTTTCTGTGGGTTAGCGGAAGGTTATTCGTAGAATCAATGCTTTTAAGCGGGAGTTTACCGGGTGGCGGTAGTGTGAAACAATCAGACCATCTTTGCATTGAAAGTTTTAGAGGTAGTCCTGTGATCGATGATGATGGCTACCGCCCTAACGTTGGTATTGTAATCTGCAATCGGCTTGGCGAAGTGCTATGGGCTCGCCGTTATGGCCAGCACTCCTGGCAGTTTCCGCAAGGGGGGATTAACTCCGGAGAAAGCCCTGAACAGGCAATGTATCGCGAACTGTTTGAAGAAGTGGGACTCAGGAAAAAGGATGTTCGTATTCTGACTTCAACCCGTAGCTGGTTACGTTACAAATTACCAAAACGTTTGGTGCGTTGGGATACAAAACCGGTTTGTATCGGTCAAAAGCAGAAATGGTTTCTGCTACAGTTAATGTGCAACGAATCTGATATCAATATGGAAAGCAGCGGCACGCCGGAGTTTGACGACTGGCGCTGGGTGAGTTACTGGTATCCTGTGCGTCAGGTAGTGACGTTTAAACGTGACGTTTACCGTCGGGTGATGAAAGAATTTATCATCCCAGTTATACAATTTCAAGAGAACGCCGCGGCGAGGGCGCCTTCGGTGCCTCGGCGCAAAAGAGGATAAGTCTCGCTCATCATGCTCACGGTTTGCGAGAAATCGTTGAGAAAGTGGTGGCGGCATCGCGCTTGAATGATGCGCTGGATCTATTGGTCAATGAGACCTGCCAAAGCGATGGATACAGAAGTGTGTTCCATCTATCTAGCCGATCACGATCGCCAATGTTATTAAATGATGGTGACTCGCGGTTTGAAAAAGCCGTGTGGTCGTCTCGTCGCGTTATCCTTTGGTCAAGAGATTCTAGGGCTGGTGGGGCAGCTGGCTGAACCCATTAATCTAGCCGATGCGCAAGCTCACCCTACTTTTAAATTTATTCCTTTCATCAAAGAACAGGACTTCTGTTCTTTTCTTGATGTGTCCATTATTCACCGGCGACAACTGCTGGGGTGTTAGTGGTGCAACAGCGCGAGCACCGCCAGTTTGATAAAAATGAAGAGTCTTTCATGGTCACACTGGCGGCACAAATGGCCGCTGGCCGCGATCCTCTTTCTGACTTAAATCAAAGCGTTGTTTAGCCAATATCGCCAAACGTGGCTCAAAGCGCTGGTGGTATCAAGCGACGTAACGATTGCGCCAGGTTTGATGGATGACAGCCAAACTTCACTGGAATTAGTGTTTCCCGCCTCAAGCCTGGACAGTGAACGCGAGCGCTCGCGTCTTACACTCGCGCTGGAAGAGGCCAATGCGGAATTCCGTCGTTTCAGTAAACGCTTTAGCGCCAGTGCGCAAAAAGAGAGCGCGGCGATTTTCGATCTCTACTCCCATTTGCTGAGTGATGCGCGCTTGAAGCGCTAACTTTTTAGGAAGTATATAATGGGAATGTTGCCGAGTGGGCGGTAAAATTGGTGATCTAGCGTTTTACTGCCCAGTTTGCCGTGCTTCAGAATGCCTATTTGTGAGAGTGCGTAGGGGATTTCCGCACGTTGGTCCAGCGCCTGTTATTCCATCTTGATGATAGCGTACCGAGCAGCGATCGCTGCTCGGTACATTCTGGTTGCCGATGAGCTGACGGCGAGTTGCTGGCGGATGTGCACAGACCGTCGTCTGGCAGGGATGGCCGTGCACGATGGTGCAGCTAACTCTCATACGGCAATTATGGTGCGGGCGATGGGTATCCCCATCTTGATGGGCGCGGATATTCAGCCTGAGTTATTGCACCAGCGCACCTTGATCATTGATGGTTATCGGGGTGAATTGCTGGTCGATCCCGAGCAGACGCTTTTACAGGAATATCAGCGCCTATTAAGTGAAAATAATGCGTTGACGCGTCTGGCCGAAGACGATATAGAATAGCCTGCGGTGTTGAAAAGCGGTTAGGGCATGCAAGTGATGCTCAATCTCGGACTCAGCGCCGAACATAAGCAGCGTTTTATCAATCAGGTTGATGGCGTGAGGCTGTACCGCACCGAAGTGACTTTTATGCCACAGAGCGGTTTTCCGTCTGAAGATAAACAGATGGCGCAGTATCAAGGCATGCTGTAGCTTTATCCTTCGCGGCCGGTCGTGTTACGCACGCTGGATATGGGTGCTGATAAACAACTACCTTATTTACCGATCAGTGAAGAGAGCCCCTGTTTAGGGTGGCGTGGTATCCGCGTTACGCTCGATTAGCCAGAGATCTTCTTGATCCAGGTGAGGGCAATACTGCGCGCTAATGCTGAAACGGGCAACCTGCGTATTTTACTGCCAATGATTAGTAGCCTGGAAGAGGTGAACGAAGCGTATCGCCTTATCGTTCAGGCAGCCGATGAGGTCCAGGAGTTGGGGGGCATGCGTTGCCGGAACCACGCATTGGTGTAATGATCGAAGTTCCGTCTATGTTGTTTTTGCTGCCGTACCTGGCCTCTCGTATCGATTTTGTCTCGGTAGGCACCAAAGATCTTACCCAATATTTGCTGGCTGTGGATCGCAACAATCCGCATGTGGCATCGCTGTATGACAGTCTGCATCCTTCGATGCTGCTGGCGCTGGCGGGGGGGGGAGGCAACGGGGCGCTAGTGTTGACCCGCATGGGATATCACACTTTTAGTATGAACGGTCGTAGCGTAGCTTGGGTAAAATATCTGCTGCGTCAGTTGGTGCTGAAAAAAGAAGTGTAAGGGATTACACAACGTTTTTTTGGCCGTGCGTAGTGCTAGCGAAGTGTGTCAGTGGATTGCGCTTTTCTTCGAAGAGCGCGGTTTGGGCAGGTTGGCAAGCGGCGGGCACTGATAAAGTATGTCAAAGATAACATCTTGTCTACATAACTTTTCCTGACCTTGCACGCTACGTAAAGGTTGCTCTGTGCTATCATGCGCAACCGCAGCCCGCACCTAAAGCTTTAATGCCGTGGTTGCACTGTGGCACACAAGGTTTACCCTTTTCCGGCTTCCTGCGCTTAGGATAACCAACACCGTGAGATAAAACAAACAAGCATGTGGTGATCGATGACAACAAGTTACTTGGCATTTCCTCAGTTTGATCCAGTGATTTTTTCCCTTGAACCAGTGTCGCTGCATTGGTATGGCCTGATGTATCTGGTGGGCTTCATGTTCTCCATGTGGCTGGCAGTGCGCAGGGCGAATAAACTGAATAGCGGCTGGACCAAAGAAGAAGTGGAAAACCTGCTGTACCTGGGGTTCCTGGGGGTGTTTGTCGGTGGCCGTCTGGGGTATGTCCTATTCTACGCTTTCCCGTTATTCATTAGTAACCCGCTTTACCTGTTTACAGTGTGGGATGGCGGTATGTCATTCCACGGTGGTTTGGTTGGGGTGATTTGCGTCATGCTGTGGTTTGCTCGTCGCACCAAGCGCCACTTCTTTCAGGTTGCTGATTTTATCGCGCCGCTGATCCCTTTTGGTTTGGGCGCAGGGCGCTTGGGTAACTTTATCAACGGTGAGTTGTGGGGACGCGTTACTACGGATACCCCATGGGCAATGCTGTTTCCCGGTGCACACAGTGAAGATTTGATGCTGGCGGTAACGAATCCCCAGTGGCAGGCGATATTTAACCAGTACGGCATGTTGCCGCGCCATCCGTCGCAACTCTATCAGATGGCGCTGGAAGGCATTGCGCTGTTTATTCTGTTGAATCTGTTTATCCGCAAGCCACGCCAGACGGGCAGTGTTTCCGGCTTGTTTTTAATTGGTTATGGCGTATTTCGTATTATCACAGAATTTTTCCGTGAGCCTGATGCTCAGCTTGGATTGTGCGGTAATTTCATCAGCATGGGGCAGATCCTGTCGCTGCCGATGGTGTTTTCCGGTATCCTGATGATAGTCTTGGCCTATCGCCGTCAGGCGAAAAAACAGTAACTGCTTACCGTAAAGGGTTTCTCTGCTGAAATAAGCAAGAAGCTGCCGTACGGTAAATTTTTTAATCGTGTAGTAAAGGTGAAATAAAACAGTATCTGGAATTGGTGCAGAAAGTGCTTAATGAAGGAACGCCGAAAGGAGACAGAACCGGCACCAGGACCTTATCGATTTTCGGCCACCAGATGCGTTTCAATCTTCAAGAGGGTTTTCCGCTGGTTACCACCAGGCGTTGCTATCCTCGCTTGATCATTCACGAACTCCTGTGGTTCCTCAACGAGGATACTAACGTTGGCTATTTGCACGACAAAAAAGTCAGTATTTGGGATGAGTAGGCTGATGAAAACGGCGATCTCGGGCCCGTATACGATAAGCAGTAGCGTGCTTGGGGCACAGTGGATGTCGCCCAGATTGATCAACTGCAAACCGTGTTACAACAGTTAAAGCAAGACCCGAATTCACGCCGTATCATTGTTTCAGCGTGGAACGTGGGTGAGTTGGACCGCATGGCTTTGGCACCGTGTCATGCATTTTTCCAGTTCTACGTGGCGGATGGCAAGCTTTCCTGCCAGCGTTACCAACGCTCTTGTAATGTGTTCCTGGGGATATGCCGTTCAATATTGCCAGCTACGCGCTGTTAGTGCATATGCTGGCTCAGCAGCGTGACCTTGAAGTCGTCGACTTTATTTGGACCGATGGCGACACCCACCTGTATAACAACCATTATGGAGCAGATGCATATGTAACTGAGCCGCGAGCCTAAAGCGCTGCCGAAGTTAATAATTAAGCGTCGTCCAGCGTCGCTGTTGGACTACCAATTCGATGATTTTAAATAGAAGGCTACGGATCCGCATCCAGCCATCAAGGCTCCAGTGGCGATTTAATACACGATTCTGCGCTTATTCTTTCAAGACTGCTTCAGTAGTTGAGGTTGATGACAAACCCATTTCGGCACGTCTGTATTTCCCGACGAATCACCCCGAGGGGCTATTATGGGGTACATCCATGTACCCCCACCCTACAGGCCAGCGCGAGCGCTTTTCAAATTTGCTCCAGGCAAATTTGTCGGTGGCTTACGCGGCTACGGCAGTCTTTTTTACGCTCTTTTTTCACACCGATATTTCCTTAACCCGCGCTGTATCTGCGTTGTAATGCTGCTCTGTTGAGCCTAGTTAGCTGCGAGCAGACAGGGATTTCCATTTTTTTCTTGTCAAAGCACTGTCCGAATCTGACTACACTGCCGTCATGGATAAAAGCGCCTTTTTTTATGCAGGTTTCAGCCTGCCTGAGTTGCTCATCACACTGACTATCGTTGCCTTGCTATCCGTAGGAGGAATACAGGGTTAGACTGCTTATCAACAGGCCGTGCGGCTGGAACAGCAAGCGCAGTTAGTAATGATTTTTCTGCAACGCGTGCAGGCTAATGCCTATTGGTATAACGACACCCATGCGGTGAGCGTTATTCAAACGGGAGAGGCTGGTGTCTGCGACCTGTCTGTAATGAATCTGGCGGGCGTTTATTACCCTCAGTGCGGTAATGACGCGCCCAAAATCACCTTCATGACCTGCGCAACACGGCTCACTGATGCCGTTTGCGTTTATCAGCATCATTTTGCAAGTAGTGACTCAGTGGCAAGAATGTCGGGTTGTCTTGCTGCTGAGGCAGAATATGCATCAGTTTCCACGTCATCGCTTCTTTGCTGAAGGTATTTTCCGGTGGAAT
>JBPPLV010000028.1:0-258019 GCA_051305815.1 Candidatus Malihini olakiniferum | reverse complement strand
ATTCCACCGGAAAATACCTTCAGCAAAGAAGCGATGACGTGGAAACTGATGCATATTCTGCCTCAGCAGCAAGACAACCCGACATTCTTGCCACTGAGTCACTACTTGCAAAATGATGCTGATAAACGCAAACGGCATCAGCTTGCAGGACGGGTTGCAGATCTGTTCGATCAATATCTGATTTATCGTCCTGAATGGATAAAGCAGTGGCAAGCCGGTGAACTGGTGGAAGGGCTGGGGGACGCGCAGGTTTGGCAAGCCGAGTTGTGGCGTGCGATTTTGCAATACAGCGCGCAACTGGAGCAGAAAGAGTGGCACCACGCTCGCCTCTATCAGCGCTTTATTGAGACGCTGGAACAGAAAAATACATGCCCGGAAGGGCTACCGCCGCGAGTGTTTATCTGCGGCATTTCAGCATTACCGCCGGTTTATTTGCACGCGCTGCGTGCATTGGCAAAATATATTGACGTGCATCTTCTTTTTACTAACCCATGCCGAGATTACTGGGGTGATATTCACGATCACCTTTTTCTGGCGAAGCTGAAAAGTCGTCAACGTCGCTTGCACAGCCACAGCAACGGCTCGAAGAATCAATACCGTCCGCTGTTTCGCGATCCTGCCAATGTTGATGTGTTATTCAATGATGAGGGTGAACAGCGCATTGTGAATCCGCTACTGGCAAGCTGGGGAAAATTGGGGCGTGACCATATCTATCAGTTGGCGCTGATCGACGAGGTGGATGACATTGAAGCCTTTGTCGAGCTTGATGGAACAACGTTGTTACAACAAGTGCAGCGCGATATTCTTGAGCTTGACGACGGTAGCGTCATTGCTGATAGCGCACAAGCGCAGGCCAGCAGTGAACGCAAGCGTCTGCTTATGCCGAATGATGCTTCTCTCACCTTTCATGCCTGCCACAGCCCGCAACGTGAAGTCGAAGTATTGCACGACCAACTGCTTGCAATGATGGCGGAAGATGACACGCTCACGCCGCGTTATGTTATCGTCATGGTGGCGGACATTGATAGCTACACGCCTTTCATTCAGGCTGTGTTTGGAAATGCGCCAACATCGCGCTATTTGCCTTTTGCCATCTCCGATCAGCGAGCGCGCCACGCTCACCCGGTTCTGCCCACGTTTCTCAGCCTGTTGGAGTTGCCGCACAGCCGTTTTACCGCGGAACAAGTGCTCTCGTTGCTGGAGGTGCCCGCGCTCTCCGCCCGCTTTGGTATCGATGAAGAAGGGCTGCGCCATTTGCGACTGTGGGTCATGGAGTCTGGTGTGCGCTGGGGTCTTGATGATGACAACGTACGCGATCTTGATTTACCGGTCACCGGCCAACACACCTGGCGTTTTGGCCTGACACGCATGCTACTGGGCTACGCGATGAACAGCAATGCGGGAGCCTGGCAGGGCATCTTACCTTATGATGAGTCGAGTGGATTGATTGCCCAACTGGTAGGCCAATTGGCGGATCTATTGTCTCAGCTAAGCCAATGGCGCCAGCGTTTGTTAGTGCATCGCACGCCGGCCCAGTGGCTGCCGCTGTGTCAGCAACTGCTGGACGATTTTTTCGTTGCAGATAGCGATGCTGCACTTTCCTTGATTGAGCAGCAATGTCAAGCCATGTTGGGGGCGGCAGTCACCAACGCGTTTGACGAAGCGATCCCAGTGGCGTTGTTGCGTGACGATCTAGCCCAGCGCTTGGATCAGGAAAAGTTGAGCCAACGTTTTCTCGCTGGCGCAATCAACTTCTGTACGCTGATGCCCATGCGATCGATTCCCTTCAAAGTGGTATGTTTGTTGGGGATGAACGACGGCGTTTACCCGCGAACACTGCCACGGCTTGGTTTTGACCTGATGGCACAACAAGTGCGTCGTGGTGACCGCAGTCGTCGCGATGATGACCGCTATCTGTTTTTGGAAGCGCTAATCTCGGCGCAACAGCGGCTTTATATCAGTTACATTGGTCGAGCCATTCAGGATAACACCCGCCGTTATCCCTCCGTGTTGGTGAGCGAATTAATAGAGTATTTGGCAAAAAGCTACCATTTGCCGGGAGATGAAGCCCAGGATTTGGATACCAGTGCAGCGCGGGTCTATGCGCATTTGTGTCGTGAACACACGCGTATGCCTTTTGATAAGGATAATTTCCTTGAGCACGCTCAGCCGTGCAGTTTCGCGAACGAATGGTTGGCCGCTGCTGGGCGCACTGGTATGCCACAACCGTCGTTTGATACCCCGTTAGAACCTATCACCCATAACGAGATTACGCTGGAAGCGTTGAAACGTTTTTATCTTCATCCTGCCAAAACCTTCTTTCAGGCCCGTTTGGGTGTGAACTTTGCCGTGCAGAATGATGAATTGCTCGATGAGGAACCCTTTTCTCTGGATAATCTCAGCCGATATCAGTTGAATGCACAGCTGCTCAATACCCTGATTACGCAGGGTGATGCACAGTCACTGCTGCAACGCGTCCGTGCGGCTGGGGAACTCCCTTATGGCGCTTTTGGCGAGCTGTATTGGCAGAAACAGTGTCAGGAGATGCAAATGCTGGCTAATAGCGTTAGAGCGGAGCGTGATACGGTGGGTATAACCAGTCTGGAATTAGACATAATGTTGGGCGATGTGCATCTCAGCGGCTGGGTGACCCAGGTACAGCGTGATGGGTTGCTGCGCTGGCGGCCGGCCCGATTAGATATGAAAGATGGTGTGATATTGTGGTTGGATCATCTGGCGTACTGTCTTGCGGGAGGATCGGGGGAGAGCCGCATGTATGGGAGTGAGGAAACGGCCTGGCGTTTTGCTGCGGTTCCATTTGAGGAAGTGCAACGCCAGATATGGCATATGATTGAAGGGTATCAACAAGGAATGAATGCCCCGCTATTATTACTGCATCAGAGCGGCGGCGCCTGGCTACAAGCGTGCTACGATACCTCAAGAAAGACGTTGAGCGATGCGCCCGATGTGGTACAAAAAGCATTGAAAAAGCTGCAACAGAGCTGGGTGGGTAATTTCATGTCGCCCGGCGAAGGAGAGGATTTTTATTTGCAGCGCATAGTGCCGGAATTGAATGAATCCGATGTTGAGGCGATCGTTACAGCGGCAAAAACCTGGCTGTTGCCGATCCTGTGCGCCAATCAGGCATAAATGAGCAAATGTAATGGCAGTGAATCAAGAGCGACGAGATTGACGTAAGAGAAAGGAAGGTAATGAAGAGAGAATGGCGTAAACAATTTGCCTGTTGTGTCGGCATAATGATGTTACTGCTGAGCGGTGTGTCCTCAGCCTGGGCGCAAACCGCAGGGTGGCGTCCTTTGGAGCAGGTTATTCGTAAGGGGGAAAACGATCCTCGTAGTTACCAGGCGATTACTTTAGATAACGGCATGACGGTATTGCTAGTGTCCGATCCTCAAGCGACCCGTTCGCTAGCTTCGCTAGCGCTACCTATCGGATCACTCGATGATCCTAACACCCAATTAGGACTGGCTCACTATCTAGAACATATGGTCTTGATGGGATCAAAACGCTATCCGCAAGCGGATGCTTTGGCCGAATTTCTGAAAAAACATGGTGGCAGCCACAACGCCAGTACCGCACCTTATCGCACAGCCTATTATCTGGAAGTAGAAAATGCAGCGTTACAACCTGCGCTCGATCGCTTGGCTGACGCGATTGCTGAGCCGCTGCTCGATCCGGTCAACGCGGATCGCGAACGTAATGCGGTTAACGCTGAACTGACTATGGCACGCTCGCGTGACGGGCATCGTATGGTGCAGGTGGGCGCCGAAACATTAAACCCGGCGCATCCGGCATCACGTTTTTCTGGCGGAAACCTGGAAACGCTCAAGGATAAGCCCGGTAGCAAATTGCATGACGAACTACTAACTTTCTATCAGCGTTACTACTCTGCTAACTTAATGAAAGGGGTTATCTACAGTAACCAACCGTTGCCAGAATTGGCAAAAATGGCGGTAGAGACCTTCGGGCGTATTGCCAATCGTCAGGCCAAAGTGCCCGCCATTACCGTGCCGTCAGTGACGGACTATCAGCGTGGTATCATTATTCATTACGTGCCGGCACAGCCGCGCAAGCAGTTACGTATTGAGTTTCGCGGCGATGTCATGGAGCAGACCGATCCCACCAGTCAGGCATTCCGCAGTCAAACGAACACCTATATCAGTTATTTGATTGGCAACCGCAGCCAAAATACCTTGTCAGACTGGCTACAAAAGCAAGGGTTGATTGAGTCAATGGGCGCGGGATCCGATCCTATTATCGATCGTAACGGTGGGTTGTTTACTATTTCCGCCACCCTGACCGATAAAGGACTTAAACAGTACGACGTGGTGATTGCAGTCATCCTCCGTTATCTGCAACTGTTGCAACAGGAAGGGATCCAGCAGCGCTATTTTAATGAAATTTCCCGCGTAATGGCGCTTGATTTCCGCTATCAGTCTGTCAAACGCGATATAAGTTACATCGAGTGCCTGGTGGATACTATGCTGCGCGTGCCTGTAGAACACACGTTGGATACCGCATATTTAGCCGATCGCTTTGATCCTGATGCAATTAAGCAGCGCTTGGCTAGCATGACACCGGAACGTGCGCGTATCTGGCTGATAAGCCCCGATGCGCCACATAACAAACAGGCTTATTTTGTCAATGCGCCCTATAAAGTGGACAAAATAACCCCGACGCAGTTTACAAGTTGGCAAACTCTGGGTGAGAAGATAGCTCTCACATTGCCGACGCCAAACCCGTATATTCCAACGGATTTCTCGCTGATCAAACGCGGTGAAGCGCAGAATTATCCAAAAATGGTGCTACAGCAGCCGGGACTGCGTGTCCTTTATATGCCTAGCCGCTACTTTGCTGATGAACCGAAAGCCAATGTCACGATACTGCTGCGTAACCCGGTGGCACAAGATACAGCACGTCATCAGGTGATGTTCCTGCTCAATGATTATCTGGCCGGATTGGCACTGGATGAATTGAGTTATCAAGCCTCTGTTGGTGGTATCAGTTTCTCAACCCGAGGGAATGATGGGTTAACCATCAACGCCAATGGGTATACGCAGCATTTGCCCAAGCTCATGCTGGCACTGATCGAGGGGTATGCCACCTATACGGCGACACCAGCGCAGCTTGAGCAGGCGAAATCCTGGTATATTCAGCAGTTGGAATCCGCGGAAAATGCCAAAGCATATGAACAGGCATTGGAACCGATCCAGGCGCTCTCTTCGTTACTTTATACCGAGCGAGAAGAACGACGCGCTTTGCTTAAGGATATTACGCTGGATAATATCATGGCCTTCCGTGACGCATTGTTGCGTGATGCTGCACCGGAAATGTTGGCGGTAGGCAACCTTACCGAAACTCAGGTAACGAAACTGGCGCTGGATATCAAAGCACGTCTGGCTTGTTCAGGGCAAACCTGGTGGCGTAGCCCGGATGTGGAAGTGGCGTGTACCCAGCTTGCCAACTTGCAACGTGCGGGGAGTAGTACCGATTCTGCCTTGGCTGCGGTGTATATACCGACCGGTTACGGTGAAGTGCAAGGCATGGCGTATAGCTCGTTACTTAATCAGATAATTCAGCCCTGGTTCTACAACCAACTGAGAACTGAAGAGCAGTTAGGCTATGCGGTATTCAGCTTCCCGACCATTATTGGTCGCCAGTTTGGTATCGGGTTCTTGCTGCAAAGTAACAGCCAACAGCCCGCTTACCTGTATCAGCGTTATCTCGATTTCTTCCAAAAAGCCAAGCTGCGTTTGCGTGCGATCAAGGCCGATGAGTTTGCACAGTACAAACAAGCATTGATTACCGAACTGAGCCAGCGCCCGCAAACGATGAGCGAAGAGGTTGGCCGGTTGTGTAACGATCTCGATCGTGAAAACTTTTCCTTCAACACCCGTAAGAAACTGATTGATGCGCTTAAACCACTGACAGTAGAGCAACTTGCGCGCTTCTTCGAACAGGCTGTGGCACCGCAGTGGCTGGCCGTGCTGTCGCAAATTTCTGGCAGCCACCATGGTAAGGCTGATTACGCTGCGCCGAAAGACTGGACGCTTTACCCCAATGCATCCACGCTGCAACAGACGCTACCAGTGAAACAGCGCACGATCGAAAAACCGCGCAGCGGCGTGCTGTCCGATGAAAAAGTTTCTGAGGTTGAGAAAGCCTCTGTGGTAGAGAAGGTTGCTCCATGAATCAGGATATGCCGCGTACCCTTGATGTACTTACGCTCCCCCTGTTTGGGGAGCGGTTAATAGAAGCCTCCGCCGGTACGGGTAAAACCTATACGCTAGCGGGGCTCTATCTTCGCCTGTTATTAGGGCTAGGAAGAGAGGCGGCGTATCCTAAACCACTGTCGGTGGAAGAGATTCTGGTAGTGACCTTCACAGAAGCTGCCACGGAAGAACTGCGCGATCGCATTCGCGCCAATATTCATGCGTTACGCCTGACTTGTCTATGTGGCAAAAGTAAAGATACGCTTTTTTCTGCACTGCTGGCGCAACTGCCGGATAAACAACTGGCTGCTGAGTGGTTGCTCAATGCTGAGCGGCAAATGGATGAAGCGGCTATCTATACTATCCACGGCTTTTGTCAGCGCATGCTCAGGAGTCATGCCTTTGAGTCCGGTTCGCTATTCAACCAGGAGTTGATCGAAGATAAACAGCTTCTCACCCGACAAGCTTGCGCCGATTTTTGGCGGCGTTACTGCTATCCATTACCCTTCGATGTGATTAGCGTCATTAGTCAACTCTGGAGTGGGCCGGATGCGCTACAGCGAGAACTTGCTCCCTATTTACATGGCGAAGCGCCACAACTGTATAATCCACCCGCGCCGAACGAGACACTGTTACAGCGTCATCAGCAGATTCTGGCGCGTATTAATGATATCAAACAGCAGTGGCGACAGGTGGCTTCGCAGATAGAGAAATACATTCTTGACTCGGATGTGGATAAACGTCGCTACAGCAGCCGATTTTTACCTGGTTGGATAGAAAGTGTAACCCTCTGGGCTGAAATGGAAACTATCGACTATATCTTGCCAAAAGCGTTGGAGCGGTTCGCACAATCCACGTTAAACGAGAAAACTAAAAAGGGGACGCCCCCGGTGCACCCGGTATTTTCTGCTATTGAAATGCTGCTTTCGGCATCGCTGTCATTGCGTGATATCGTTATCGATCGGGCGTTACATGATATTCGAGCGACTGTGCGCAGCGAGAAACAGCGTCGTGCAGCGTTGGGGTTTGATGATCTGTTGAGTCGTTTAGATGAGGCGTTAAGCCAGCCGTTGGGCAAACAACTTGCGGTGGCGATACGTCAGCGTCATCCGGTAGCACTGATCGATGAGTTTCAGGATACGGACCCACAGCAGTATCGTATTTTCCGCGCCATCTATGGTGAGCAACCTGACAGTGGTATGTTACTAATCGGTGACCCTAAACAAGCTATCTATGCTTTTCGCGGCGCGGATATTTTTACTTACATGCGGGCGCGTGCCGATGTTAAGGCGCACTACACGCTAGAAACCAACTGGCGCTCTTCACGTGACATGGTGAGCGGTGTAAATCGCTTGTTTCAGTGTGTCGAAAATCCGTTTGTTTTTTCAACGATTCCCTTTTTGCCCGTTCAGTCAGCACCTGGAAAACAGGCACTGTGCTTTAAGATGGAAGGCGTGTCTCAATCCGCACTGCAATTTTTTCTATCGGGTTCTGCCATACTAAGGGCGGGAGAGTATCAACAACTGATGGCGCAGCAGTGTGCTATGCAGATCCGCGACTGGCTGCAAGCCGGTCAATCCAACACCGCCTGGCTGGATAATGGCCATGTGTGTCGCCCGGTGCAGGCATCGGACATTTGCGTATTGGTACGTAGCCGTTATGAGGCCGCTCTGGTGCGTGATGCGTTGCGTCGTCTTGCTATTCCTTCTGTTTACCTTTCTAACCGTGATAGCGTTTTCACCACGCCGGAAGCGCGTGAGGTGCTGTGGCTGCTGCAAGCTGTGCTGGCACCTGAGCAAGAGCGCACATTGCGCAGTGCGCTGGCAACATCATTATTGGGCTTTAGTGCGCAACAAATTGATGCACTAAACCAGAATGAGGCTGATTGGGATACGCAAGTCGATGCCTTTGTCGAGTTTCGCCAACTGTGGCAACAGCGTGGGGTGCTACCGATGCTGAGATCTCTGATGTTGCACTACCGTTTGACAGAAACTCTGCTGGCCAGCAGGGAGGGCGAGCGCCGCCTGACAGATTTCCTGCATTTGGGCGAGTTATTACAGCATGCGGCAGCAACGCTTGAAAGCGAACATGCGTTGGTTCGCTGGCTATCGCAGCAGATTTTGCAGCCAAATCCGCAGGCAGAAAACCAGCAGTTGCGTTTAGAGAGCGATCGCCATCTGGTACAAATTGTCACCATTCATAAATCCAAAGGGCTGGAGTATCCGCTAGTCTGGTTGCCGTTTATTTGTCACTTTCGTCCTCAGCCTGAGGGTATCTACCATGACAAGCATACCTATCAGGCACTGCTTGACGTCAACAACGGTGAGGAAAGCCGGCAACTGGCAGAGAAGGAGCGGCTGGCGGAAGATTTACGGTTGCTGTATGTCGCACTGACGCGATCGATTTATCACTGTAGTGTTGGCGTGGCTCCGCTGCAGCGAAACCGACGCAAAAATGAAACGACTGATATGCACCTCAGTGCGCTTGGTTATTTGCTGCAACAAGGTCAGGAGGCGGATGCTGGCACGCTGGTTACTGCACTGCATGCGTTGGAAGGCGAGGGGGTGTCGGTGACAGCGGTGCGGGAATGGGATGGCATTCCCTGGCAAGAGGCTGCGACTGAGCACGTAGAGCTACGTGCTCGTGAGTGTGATCGCCCGCTCATCGATAACTGGCGGGTGACCAGCTATTCGGGTTTACAGCAACATAGTGTCACTGCAGGACAAGAGTTATTTCCGCGTCTGGACGTTGATGCTGCTTTGGATCTGCGCAGCCTTCCATCTGAAGAGAGTAAGCAAGCGATTACCCCCCATACGTTCCCTAAAGGAGCCGGGCCAGGCACCTTTTTACACAGCCTGTTTGAGACGCTGGATTTTACCCAACCTGTCAGCGCTGAATGGCTGGAAGAGAAGTTGACAGAACATGGCATGGAAAGTGAGTGGGCGCCTACTTTACAAACGTGGTTCATCGGTTTGCTGCATGCGCCACTGAATGCAGGGATGCCTGTATCTGATACCCCGTTAACGTTGGCAAGTGTGCCAGCTCAACAGCGCATGGCCGAGTTGGCTTTTTATCTGCCGATTGACGCTCCACTGCAGGCGACAGCACTGGACAACCTGGCGAAGCGCCACGATCCGCTATCAGTAAACTGCCCGCCTCTCTCATTTCAACAGGTTAAAGGGATGTTGAAAGGTTTTATCGATCTAGTTTTTTGCTGGCAGGGCCGTTATTACTTGTTGGATTATAAGTCTAATTGGTTAGGGGGGACAGCCAGTGCTTATACACTGCCTGCTATGCAGGTAGCAATGATGGCACACCGCTATGATTTGCAATACCAGCTTTATACGCTAGTCTTGCATCGCTATTTGCGTCATCGGGTGCCAGATTATGACTACGATCGTCATATCGGTGGTGCTATTTACCTGTTTTTGCGTGGTGTCTATCCTGCGTTACCGACCAACGGCATTTTTACTCAGCGTCTGCCTCGGGCGTTTGTGGATCAACTCGACCGGTTGTTCAGCGGTGAACTGGCTGCGTCAGGAGAGCACGTATGATGGCCTTGCTGGCAACGGCGCTGAAGCGTCAACTGCTTCATCCGCTGGATGTGCAGTTTGCCCGTATGCTGGCTGGTGAACAGCCACCGCAGATAAAACTGGCCGCGGCCCTGGTGAGTGCGGCCGCGAGGGCCGGCCATGTGTGTTTGCCGCTGACGGAATTACGGCCTGAAGCCCTGTTTGATGGGCGCGATCCCTCTCTGGCGCGAGCGCTGTGGGAGTCCTCTGGTCAGCAAGATATGGCGGCATGGCAGCAGTCTCTGTTGGCATCGCCCGCTGTTAGTGATGGACATGGAGCTACGCCACTGGTGCTGCAACATCAGCGGCTTTACCTTCAACGCAATTGGCTGAGCGAAGTTCAGGTAGTGGCCTTTTTTACCGAGAGTAACGTTGTTGATACTCCCTATGATCCGCCTGCTATTCGACGCGTGCTAGACAGCCTATTTTCACCGCCAGAAGCAGAGGTGGATTGGCAAAAAGTGGCTGCCGCCGTAGCGCTGACGTGTCGGGTATCGGTGATTTCCGGTGGACCAGGCACGGGAAAAACCACGACGGTTGCCAAAATGTTGGCAGCAATGCTGTTGTTGCACGACGGAAAAAAACCGTTGCGTATTCAACTGGCCGCGCCGACGGGGAAAGCGGCAGCTCGCCTGACGGAATCCCTGCGTAGCGCGTTAAGCAAGCTGCCGCTAGAAGATTATTACCAATATCTTTTACCTCGAGAGGCCACCACGCTGCACCGCCTGTTAGGAGCAGTTCCTGACAGTCAACGTTTTCGTTATCACCAAGGCAATCCACTCCATCTTGATGTGCTGGTGGTGAATGAAGCTTCAATGGTTGATCTGCAGATGATGGCAAACCTGGTATTGGCATTACCTGCGTCTGTGCGGGTGATTTTTCTCGGCGATCGCGATCAATTGGCCTCCGTTGAGGCAGGGGCCGTATTAGGGGATATCTGTCGTTTTGCCGCGCAGGGATATAGTGCTCAACGCGTTGAGGCGCTATATCAACTGACGGGCTATCGCTTGGTTGTGTCACCGGAAGCCAGCTCTGCTATGGCCGATAGCCTGTGTCTTTTGCAAAAGAGCTATCGTTTTGGTCAGCACTCAGGGATTGGCATACTGGTGCGAGCGGTGAACGATGGTGATGAGCGCCTGGTTCGGCGTATTTTACAGGGGCAACATCAGGATCTGCACTGTCTGACGTTGGCTCAAGAAGAGGATTACCAGCAGATGCTGGCGCAGTGTGTTGCGAGTTATCGCGACTACTTGCATGTAGTGGCGCAAGGGCAAGACGCTGCCCAGGTGTTGGCGTCATTTCAACGTTTTCGGTTACTGTGCGCGCTGCGTGACGGTCCTTTTGGAGTTATCGCATTAAATGTGCGTATTGAGCAGGCGCTGCAACAGGCGAGGTTAATTCGTCGCAGCTATAATCCAGCCAATTCTTGGTATTCTGGTCGCCCTGTAATGATCGCGCGCAATGATGCACTACTTGGGGTGTTTAATGGCGACATCGGTATTGCTATGCCGAATGAGGCAGGCGAACTGCGCGTTTATTTCCAACTGCCTGATGGTCAAATGAAACCGGTCAGCCCGAGTTGTTTACCCCCTCATGAAACTGCCTACGCGATGACGGTGCATAAATCCCAAGGGTCGGAGTTCGAGCATACCGCACTGGTACTGCCTAATAGATTTTTTTCGGTGTTAACGCGTGAATTGGTGTACACCGCTTTTACGCGCACGCACGCACGTTTGTCACTCTACGTGGAGATGAGCATATTGTGTCGCGCGGTGAAAACGCCCACTCGGCGTTACAGCGGGCTTGAAAAACGTATCTTTTCCGATAGCTGAAGCGCTAGAAATCCAGTTCTACTGGTATTGGCTGTGAAGCATTAATTTCCCAGGTTTTACTATGCGGAAGGTAGCTGAGTAACATATTTTGGTGCTGCCCGCGATCAGGTTATCCATCTAGCTAAAAGCAAAACGCAGGGATGCATTGTTGGCCCAGGAGGGAAGCTGCGTTAATCGGTAAGTGAAATAGACGGCACTCATCCCTTGTGCCACAGACTTAATCTTGACGATATGGTTAAGCTCCATGCGCCTAAAGCACAAATCGCCGGCAGTGCGCTACGCCTGCTCTGCTTCTGTGGTTAGCTGATAGATGATATTTTCTTCCTGGCGTGCTGCCAGTGTTAATCCGGCATCCACTAGAGCCTGCATACGACTACTGATCTAGGGTGCATCTTGCGCATGGCTATACCACTGGCCATTGACTTACACCAAGGTAATGTAGTGGCTCTGCGGTAAAATAGTCGCGCAGGGCTTGCTGATAGTCACTGTTTGTCGGGCTGTGCTCAGATACTGATCCAAAACATGCCCCCATGCTAAATAAGAACGATAACGTGTATTTAAGGCTCATACAGTGTCCTTGCCAGGCGAAAACCAAATATCTGACATCATAAAAACCGGCATATGCGCGTCACACACTGCTGTGGAGGTTGCCTTGCATAACTCCCACCGCAGAACAGGTACAGTATTTTACCGTCTTCAACCGTAACGGTATCATTGAGCCACTGATACACATTTCCGCTCATGTCATACAACCCGAGTGCATTAGGTCGTTTTGATGCGACGGGGAGAGTACCGAACGTGGTGGCATCCTGAGAGGCGAAATGTGCTACATCATCCGGGATATATCGCTGCCTGTATAATAAAAACCGTAGCACTACCTCTGACCGTCACCTCCAATTCATTACGCGAGGGCAAACGACATCCTGACGCGTGAAGATCGATGCGTATTATATGTTCTGCATCTGGATCAGGCTAGTGTTTAAGCGGTTGACTATCGGCAGCCAAATAATAAGATGCCAATCCTTGCCGAGCACTCAGCGCATTGGCGAACACCACAGCATCCCACCAGGAGACATTAGTGATTCGAAGTGTGCATCTTACACCCACCCTCTATTACATATCCTTGTTCTGCTGCCTATGCCCGCAGATCGTGATAAAAGCGATAGGTAACGGTCGTCTTCATGATGTTATGGGCAGTGAGAGAGGTGTTGGCGTGGTTAACAATAGGTATGTTAGCCAAAAAAAACGGGCCGATATAATAATGACCTGCCGTGACGGTGTTTCGTTAATGTGGAGCGACGTGGCGAGGGCAGTACGACACATCTGCTTGATGCCAAGCAAGCATTATGCGTATTCCTTGACTGGAGGTCCCTGTCCTGTAAAACCATGCTATTGATTGGGTAAATGGCATACATAACGTAATTATTCCACGCACTGAGGCGCAATGTCGATAGTGGGTACATGATGGAAAACGCCAGTATGCGGGGCGCATACTGGCGTGGTGTGATGGGACTACAGATCGATAACCAGAATCTTTGAACGACGCTGGTAGTTATACAGTTCCTGCTTGCGTCTGGGCAGCATCTCCACTTCGGCAGGCTGGAAGCCACGCTCCTGGAACCAGTGAATGCTGTGTGTGGTCAGTACGAACAGCTTTTTCAGTCCTTGTTGGCGCGCCTGTGCAGCGATGCGCTGGAGTAAAATGTCACCACGAGATGAACTTCGATAGTCGGGGTGTACCGCAACGCAGGCCATTTCCCCGATACTTTCTTCAGGGAAGGGATAGAGTGCGGCACAGGCGATAGTCAGGTTATCGCGCGCCACTACCGTAAATTTATCAATCTCCATTTCCAACTGTTCGCGCGAACGGCGCACCAGGATCCCTTGTTGCTCCAGTGGGCGTATCAGTTCGAGGATACCGCCAATGTCGTTGACAGTGGCACGACGAACTTGCTCGGCGCTTTCCATCACTATTTGAGTACCAATGCCGTCTCGTGAGAACAGTTCCTGCATCAGCGCACCATCTTCCCGATAGCTGATCAGGTGGCTGCGGCGTACACCGCTACGGCATGCCCGCACAGCACCACGCAGAAAGCGCACGGTTTCCGAGTGAAAATCGCCGTCGGGTTCACGTTTATCAATGCAACGTTGAGCGTCATCTGGAAACAGTTCAGAAATGATGGTTCCTTCCGGGGTTGTGACACCTTGAGACGAGCAGAAACCGATCATTTTCTCTGCTTGCAATTTTATAGCCAACTGTGTAGCCACTTCTTCTGACGTCAGGTTGAAACTCTCGCCTGTCACAGAAACGGCAACCAAGCCAAGAAGAACAATAGCACCGCTATCCAACTGACGATGTATCGCCGCTTCATCAATACGACGAATACGGCCGCTGTGGCAGTAGTCTACGCCATCATCCACGCCCAATGGCTGGGCAATAATAAAATTACCACTCACTACGTTGATGTGCGCACCTTGAAGGGGGGTGTTATCCAGGCTCATGGAGAGGCGTGCGGTGATATCCAGTTGCAGCATGCCTGCAGCCTGTTTTACCAGATCCAGCGTATTGCTGTCTGTGACGCGCGTGTGCTTGTGGTAATGCGGCTCGAAATGATGTGTAGTCAGGCTGGCGTCAATCTGTGGACGGGCACCGTAGACCACGACGAGCTTGATGCCGAGGCTATGCAGTAGGGCGATATCATTAACGATGTTGGCAAAGTTTTCATGTTCAATCGCTTCACCTCCCAGCATGATCACAAAGGTTTTGCCGCGATGCGCGTTGATATAAGGAACTGAATGGCGGAAGCCCTGGACCAGTTCTGTACTGCGTTCCTTCACTGCGAGTCCTCTCTGAATGAATTTTTATTCGTAATTTGTGTATTTTTATTCTAATTGAACGAAAAGGCAAGGAGTAAGTCTCACAATTCGCTAGTGGTTCGCGCTCAGTGCGATCTTTCCTTGTTTCGAGTGGCCTTTCCCCAGGAAACATACCGATTTTCTGTCTTTTGTCGTTTATACACTGGCGCGATGATTTTTACATAACAAGGGCAGGAAAATTCGTTAAATTTTTCCGCTAACTCTATCTTTTTCGCGTGATATCGCGGCAGATTGCTCGTTTGTCTGAGGGTTTTTCTGCCTGATATCGCCATTTGCACACTTGCACCAGTTCCCGCTCAAGTCAGTCATTATAATGACTACAGCATAACGAATTGGAGTTACATGTCTTACTCGAATTACAATCAGACTCGCCGGCACCTTTTGCAAGTTGCGGTGGCAACCTATTTATTGAGCGTCATCGGCGCCAGATGGGCCGCAGAAGCCCAAGTGATTGCCGTTCACGTCTGGCCTTCTTCAGGCTATACTCGCATGACGCTGGAGTCTAATCACACGCTAAAATATAAACAATTCACACTGAACAATCCGAATCGTCTGGTGGTAGATATTGAAGATATCCAACTTAACAGCGTGTTGAAAACAGTGTCGCAGCAGTTTCAGTCTGACAATCCACTTATCAAAGAGGCCCGCATCGGACAGCTTGATCCTAAGACGGTGCTTTTGGTGTTGGATCTTTATCCTGACGCAGGGCACTATGATAACGCAGAAGATCCGCTGCTGGCACTGCTAGAAGATTACAACAAGAGCGAAGAGTAAATTGCTGCCGCAGGCACCGCTGGCGGGCAAGGCTAGGCGCTATCGTCCCTTAGTTATCATGCTCAATCCTGGTTACTGCGGCGAAGATCCCGGGGCAATTGGTAAGAATCGCACACGTGAAAAAGATATCGTGTTGCAGATTGCGCGGCGATTATGTAGCTTGATTGAGCGTGAACCCAATATGAAAGTGTATATGACGCGCAATGAAGATGTGTTTATTCCCTTGCGTGTGCGGGTGGCGAAAGCACACAAGCAGTTCGTGTCGATTCATGCGGATGCGTTTACTAACCGTGCCACACGTGGCTCCTCGGTGTTTGCGCTGTCGAAGAAAGGGGGGCCGACCAGTACTGCAGCGCGTTTTTTGGCAGAAACGCAAAACGAATCCGACCTGATTGGCGGCGTGCGCATGACTGGCGATCGTTATCTCGACCATACGCTATTTGATCTGGTTCAGACGGCTATCATCAGCGACAGCCTGAAATTTGGTGGCGAAATCCTCAAGCGACTTGGCAAAGTGAACAAGCTGTATAAGATTAAGGTTGATCAGGCGGGGTTTACGGTGTTAAAAGCGCCCGATATCCCGTCAGTTCTAGTAGAAAATACGTTTATCAGCAATCTTGAAGAGGAGCATAAATGGCGTACCAGCCATTTTCAGCAGCAAATTGCGCAATCTATTCTGGTGGGGATCAAGACGTATTTTGCCAACGTGGAAAATCAGTAGCGGTAAACTACTGATAGACGGCAGACAAAAACAAAAAACACTTTTTAGTGTGTTTATCTTTTGTAAGCTTCCTGATTCAGGAAGTCGGTTGCGGGGGCCGGATTTGAACCGACGACCTTCGGGTTATGAGCCCGACGAGCTACCAGGCTGCTCCACCCCGCGTCCGTGGATGCGGACTATACTCTCCATTGCCGGGTATGCAACCCCTATTTGAAAAAAAGTCGCTCTTACCCGCAAGTCTGCCGTTTTTATCTGCGCTTTGTCTGCGTCTGCTTCTTTTTTCGTTTTCACCCGGTTATGGCAATTGGCGCATTTTATTATAGATGTGCGTTTGTTATTGTGCTGTCACTGATTTGGCATACTGTATAATGAGAGCGAAAAAGAAAATGAGAGGATGTTGGGGTAAATATGTGCTGACCGGGGTGGTGATTGTCATTTTGGCCGGGTGTCAGTCCAGGCCGACCGACCGTGGGCAACAGTATAAAGATGGGCGACTTGAGCAGCCTCTTGCGCTCGTTAATGAACCCAACGCTACCGGTAAGCCAGTTAATGCGGGCGACTTCGTTAACCAGGTGATAGAGATTAAGAACGCCTCCCCCACGCTTTATGCCCGCAATCAGGATATCTTTCACGCTATCCAACGTTGGATGCAGGCTGGAGCAGACACACGTGACCTGAGCCAGTTTGGACTTAATGCTTGGCAGATGGAGGGGGTAGATAATTTTGGTAACGTTCAGTTTACCGGTTACTACACTCCAGTGGTGCAAGCGCGTTATACTCGTCAGGGTGAATTCCGCCACCCTCTTTATGGTATACCAGTCCCCAGCAAAAAGAGCCGTCGCTTACCTGACCGTGCGGGTATCTACGCCGGTGCATTGGGGGAGCGTAATGTTCTTGCGTGGACCAACTCACTGCTGGATAACTTTTTGATGGAACTGCAGGGAAGCGGCTATGTGGATTTTGGTGATGGTCGACCGCTGACCTTCTTTGCCTATGGCGGCAAGAATGGGCACGCCTATCGCAGTATCGGTAAATTGTTAATCGACAGAGGCGAAGTGCCCAAGGAAGAGATGTCGATGCAGGCTATTCGCCACTGGGGCGAGACGCACTCCGAGTATGAAGTGCGTGAACTATTGGAGCAGAATCCTTCCTTTGTTTTCTTTAAACCGACGTCATCCGCACTAGTAAAGGGGGCAAGTGCCGTTCCCTTAATCGCTAAAGCATCTGTCGCTTCGGATCGTTCTCTGATCCCGCCGGGCACAGCCTTGCTTGCAGAAGTTCCGTTACTCAACAACGAAGGAAAATTTACCGGCCATTACGAGATGCGCATGATAGTAGCACTCGACGTTGGCGGTGCCATTAAGGGGCAGCATTTTGACATTTACCAGGGGATTGGCCATGAAGCTGGCCATGCTGCTGGGTATTACAACCATTATGGCCGCGTCTGGGTGCTGAAAAATAATGCGGCTTCTCCCTTCAGTTTGACGCCTTTATGAATGCAAAACGCTGCGCGTTAATGCATCATTCATCTCTAGCGGGGCAGAATAACTTCCCCGGCATTTTTATTGAAAAACGGTTTATTTTTATTATTAATGCTTATGCCATATTTTTAATATGGATAACAAATATAACTTTGCTTGCAACAATAAAGTTATTGTTATACGCCTCTGGCGCATCAATTTGATACGCCGTTATTTTTCGTTGAAAGAATTATCTTTGTCTGCGAAGTTGTTGATGTCATCATAATATCAGTAATACAATTTGTATTCTCGGGGAAATACAAAGAATTAAAATTAGTAAAATTGGCAATTACTTCATTGGTTATGCCCAATACGCTTACGGCGACCATCGATTATCTTCACGAATTTAAATATACTTCAAACGGTGAACATAAAGATCGTTTGCCGCTTTCTCATCGTTTTGAGCAAGGCTTTGGTCTGTTTATGGAAGCCCGCTGGGGACAACACGCGTAATGATAAAACGCCAAACAAACCGTTTAACGAAAGTGTCAGTAACGGTACAGAAGTGATTGCCAGCTATGTGTATAACTTCAATAAAACCTTCTCTTTAGAGCCGGGCTCTTCTATGAAATTAACGTCTAGCCTCAACAACTACCGCGCCTATTTACGTTGTCAAGTCAATGTGACTAACGATCTTTCTGTCTCATTGCGTTATCGTCCATATTATAAACGCACGATCGGTAATATTGGAACATCGTGCCGCACTTCTAAAAATGGTTATAACCTAACCTCAGTTATTGCCTATAATTTTTGATAAAGCATATCAGCAAATTAAAGCCGCTTGATATTTAAGCGGATTTTTATTCGTTTTTAAATTATCAAACTTTAAAACCGTACTTTTTGCTTAAGCCCAGTTCATTGACGATGCGAATACTGTTCTGTAATGTATCGCCTTGCAGGTCACCAGTGGTCGACACAAGCTGCCTGCAGGCAAGCCAATGGCTTTCATTAGCGCTTTACCGCCACCGGGTTGATGGCCGAATAGGTGTAATGCAACAGCGGCAGTAAGTGCTGGTAAGCGGTGCGGCATCGTCGCCATTTTTCCACGGATGTGGGATTTCTGCCAGTTCTGCCGGGGCAGTGTTGCCGGTCATATTGACGTTGCCGTGCCCACCGAGTGACATGGTCAAAACCACCAGGCCAAGATTGGGGGAATCACAGCACATGACTGAGACATCCAGGTTCCCCGCCAATACCTGTGCGATCTGCCCCACATGGGTGGTGAATTCTTTATGAACTACATAGTTCGGATGCTTGAAGATGCGCAGCAGCGATATCCAGTGCAGATCGGATTTCACACGCGGCGGGTTTTTGTAGATCCCGAGCGGCAAATCGGTCGCATCTGCGACTTCAAGGAAATAACTTTCGATATCGCTTTTAAGGTGCAGCGATGATTTTGCCGTCTGCGCCGTTATCTTGCGCATAGCGAACATAATCGATGGTGGTGTCAGTATTATTGCCGGTGCAACCGAAGAAAATCTTCATGTCGCCCTGATGGAATTGCGCTGTCCGGAGAATAATAGCCTTACGTTCTTCCGCTGACAACATGGAGACTTTACTCGTTGAGCCCATGGATCAGAAGGCTGAGGTGCCGTTTCAGCCTGGGAACTGCAACAGGGTCTCAAATGCGCCGAGATCGAAGCTGCCATCCTCGTTGAGCGGGGTAATCAGCGCCACAAAGGAGACTTCAATATTTTTTTACTCATGGTTATCAGCGCATTATTGCCTGACGGTGTGAATAAAGACACGGACGACGCTTATGAAGGTGTCTCCATGCGGTGAATGTGAGTGATATCGCTATGTGACGGTGCGCAGAAACCGACGCTGACAAAGGTGAACAAATACGCCAGTACTTACTCATCGTCACGGTTATCGCACAACCTTTGTGACAGTAAAGTCAGCCTGCCAGAACGCGGATTGGCATCGGTCAGCACATGCATGGCGGCACCGCGTGCAAATTCCTAACGCCAAATCACGTCGGCACGCGCTAGATGCGGTAAGGTACGAGAAAGCGCATCAATAAATCGATGTGCCACATGCTCCAACTGAGCGGAAAGCAATGACGTAACGCTGTATTCCGGTGTGGCGTGCAAGTGTTGCAACAGTCGCACCACAATACGCTCGCCATATGGGGTTTTGGCTGTTTTCACTAGTGGGCCCAATACGGCATCCAGCACCGCGTGCAGCAAGCCATCCTTGAAGCCGAAGTAATAGTTTACCGAGGCCAGATTCACCTACACATGGCCTAAGTAATTTCACGGATAGTAGTCAGTTCAAAACCTTTATGGGCAAAACGCGCAATCGCCTCTTACAGATTGATTGATGCGATTGACAGTGTACGTCCTAAGGCAGCGCTGCTGACTTATTGTCGTCTTTATAAAATTCGGGTAGTTACGACCGTAGGGGCAGGCGGGCAAATCGATCCTACACGCATCAGCGTGATGGATCTTGCCAAGAGCATTCAGGATCCGTTAGCAGCCAAGCTGCATGAGCGTCTTAAACACGATTTTAACGTGGTAAAGAACAGCAAGGGGCTTAGGTATCGACTGTGTTTTCAGATGAGCCTTTGGTGTATCCGCAGGCAGATGGCTAGGTGTGCGCATCGAGCAGTACGGCGGAGGGGGGTAAAACGTATGGATTGTGCCTCCGGTTTCGGTGCCGCAACCATGGTAACCGCGACTTTTAGTTTTATTACCGTATCCCATGCCTTAAAGAAAATGATGGCGAAGGTGACGCACGAGGCGCAGCAGGATCAATTGCCGATAGAGCTCTTCTCACGAGCGGCAAGCATTGAAGGCATACTGCAGTTTCTGCCGTGATGGTGTTGCCAAAATGGTGATTAGTGCGCTCTATCATGATATGTTCTATCATGGTGTAAGCCAGTCCCATTTTTTTGCAATTAATCCAGCAGTAAATCTAAGGCGTTGCCAACGGCCGTTACCAGCGCGGTGACATCATGCTCGCTATTATAAGGCGCGAAAGAAGGCGTGTACTGCGCCGTCAATTCCAAGCGCTGCCAGTAAGGGCTGAGCATAGTGATGCCCTGCACATACTGCAATCTGTTGTTCCGCCAGAAGTGTTGCTAGATCGTTTGAATACACGTCTGCCAGGGTAAACGACAAGATAGTCGCGTTGTGGCTACGCAGTGAGCGAAATCCAGGGACGCGCCCTAGCTGCTCTCAGCCAACTGTGCCAACCCTTGTCTATATCGTTCTGCTGCGGCCCAGTCATAGCCTTGCATCCATTTCAGTGTAGCCCCTAACCCAAGCACTTCGGCGATTGTGGGTATACCCGCTTCAAATCGCTAAGGAATGGCCTACGGTGTAAATCCATTAAAAGAGACAGCACTCATCATTTTTCCCCGCCGTGCCAGGGGGCATGGATTCCAGCAGGTCAATCTTGCCGTACAGCGCCACGATACCGGTAGGACCAAAGAGTTTGTGACCAGAGAACGCGTAAAAATCGATATCTAGCGCTTGCACATCTGGTGTGTTGTACACGAGCCTTATGCACCGTCGATCATCACCACGGGATCAGTATGATGAGTCAGCGCGATGGCTTTCACCAGATCCGTTGACCTCTTGTCACATTAGATATTTGGCCCAATGCTAACAATCGTGTGCGTGGCATAATCAGTCTGGGTAATACCTTTAGATTGAGTAGTGCGTCCGCACCAATAGGCAGCTTGACGACGCGCGCTCCCGTTTTCTGCACCACTATCAGTCAGGGGATCAGTTAGTGGTGTTCTGCATTCAGCAGTGTAGCCACCGCGCTTCTAACCTGCTCGAACTGGGCTGTTACCTGCTGCGCGGCATATTAACTGCGGTGTAGATTGCCGGTCGCGGCTATGTAATACTGCGAGATGGCATAGATGACCGGCGGCTGGGGCTTAAGAGCTGTCGTCGCGCTGTCCAGATAAACGCCAGATTGCGTAACCACAAAGAAATCATTGTGAAAGATCTCGAGATTAAATGCTGTCATAGTGTTCCTCGTCTGGCAGAGGATCCTGTCGCATGTTTTACAGAGAGACAAGTTTTAGGACGAGCCTTAAACACATATTAAAATGCTTTTGCTAGGCTTAACACTGTTGATAAACGGAACTATCGTTCTGTAATAGCAAAATAAGTAACTTAAAAATTTACTTGGGGTAAACTGTAAAGAATAAAGTAGCAATTATCGGTATTGCGATGGCCGCTCTCTCTTTGACTACCTGTTCGAGTAATATGGACGTGCAAACTGGCACGGGTTGCGTGTTGAAAAGCTCTATGCTGAGTATCTGTTGCTCGTCTGTTCCTCAATATTACTAACAGGTAAATATCCACTTAAAACCCCACAAGATCTAGCAGGACACACCTTGTTGCATGACGCGTCACGGTGTGACTGGTTGGCCTATACCCGGGGGTAGCTTGGCGTGTAGATTAACGTGCAGCACAAGGGCCTATATTCAGTTACAGTGCGATGATGTTGCAGGCGGCAATTCACGGGCAGGGGGTCGCATTGTCAAACAACGTGATGGCCCAGACCGAGATTGAAGCAGGTCGGTTAGTGTGTCCGTTTAACGAAGTATTGGTCAGTAAAAATGCTTTTTATCTGGTTTGTCATGACAGTCAGGCTGAACTGGCTAAAATAGCTGTCTTTCGCCACTGGATTTTGGCAAGTGCGGCAAGCGAGCAAGAGAAGTTTCGTTTCTGCTATGATAATACCGCGCGTTGACGTGCGGCGCTTCGGCGGTATTTGATTCGATTTACTGTGGAAAATACGATGAATAGTCGTTTTATGCTGATGTTTTCTGCGATCAGCGGGTTTGTGTTTGTAGCATTGTGCGCCTTTGTCACACATGTGCTCAGCAAATCGCTGGGCACTGTCGAAATAGCTTGGTTAAAAACCGGGCTTGAATATCAGGCGTTTCATACGCTGGCGATCCTGGCGCTGTCGGTATTGATGCGCCAGCGTCGCAATGTATGGTTTTATTGGAGCAGCATTGCGCTGGCGCTTGGCACCGTGCTGTTTAGCGGCAGTATTTATTGCCTGGCGCTGTCGCATCTGCGGTTTTGGGCGTTTGTGACGCCGGTTGGTGGTCTCTTTTTCCTGATCGGATGGGTATTGATGCTGATTGGTGTGCTACGCCAAACAAGAAAAGCGAAAAGTAATGAATAAGGTAATTTTATATTGCCGCCCCGGTTTCGAAAAAGAGTGTGCGGCAGAGATAACGGAGAAAGCCACCGCCCATGAGGTTTTCAGTTTCGCCCGGATTAAAGAAAACTGCGGCTATGTGATGTTTGAATGCTATCAGCATGAAGATGCAGATCGTTTAATTAAAATATTGCCGTTCGATGCACTGATTTTCGCCCGCTAATGGTTTGTTTGCGGTGAATTATTGCGTGATTTGCCACCGGAAGATCGTATTACACCGATCGTGGGCATGCTGTCTGGTGCGATTGAGCGGACAAGGGGAACTGCGCGTTGAAGCACCGGACACAAATGAAAGCAAAGAGCTGCTGAAATTTTGCCGCAAGTTTACTGTGCCTTTGCGTGTAGCCCTGAAGGAAAACGGCATTCTTCTACCGTATGAAAAAGCGTCTCATCCCGTTATTCATGTATTGTTCATTGCCCCTGGACATTGCTATGTGGGTTTACTCCTACAGCAATAACCACTCGCCGTTTTACATGGGTATCCCGCGCCTGAAATTCCCTTATGATGCACCTAGCCGTTCTACTTTGAAACTAGAAGAGGCGTTTCACGTCTTCATTCCGGCAGATGAGTGGGATGAGCGTTTGGCAAGCGCATGTATGCGGTAGATTTTGTTGCGTGTCCTGGCGGTTGGACATATCAACTGGTCAAGCACAGCTTGATGGTTCATGCAGTGAATAACGGTACTATGGCGCAAAGCTTGATGGATACCGGGCAAGTGACGCACCATGCTGTCGATGGTTTTCGTTTTAAGCCGCTGCGTAACAACATCACTTGGCTGGTGTGCGATATGGTAGAGAAACCGGCGCGTGTTGCCAACCTGACGGCTGACTGGCTAGTGAAGGGCTGGTGTCGTGAAATGATATTCAACCTCAAGCTACCGATGAAGAAACGCTATGAGGAAGTGACGCAAAATCTGGTATTGCTAACCGAGCGCCTGAGCGAGAATGGCATCAATTTTGACATCCGTGCTCGCTAACTACTGTATCACGATCGCGAAGAAGTAACGGTACACGCGCGGCGTATTTGGAGGGCAGTGCCAGGGCGGCGTGACGAACGCCAATCGTAACGAGCGTTTATACCCGTCATACTTCACGTTATAGGTGTAATGGCTTTCCTCGCTAACCCTAGTCACTTATCTGAGTAAGCGTCCGGGGATTAATGAATCTCATCCTGAGATTCACCCTGTGGGCCAGCGGAAGCGCTGTTCAAAACGTTAACACGGATTGTTTTGGATATATACCCTTAATGCAGACTCTAGCGCTTTGTTCGATAAGAGCAGCGCGTTTACTTCCCCGCAGCCAGCCGTAACTGCTGTAAATTTCCTTCCAGTACCAAATCAGTGTATAACGTTGCCACCTGAAGGCTCACAAAGGCTATTTCGTGCTGTGATTCCAGCTTGTGCTGCCATTTTTCCGGTACGGCATTCAACTGCTGATAAATCTGATCCAACGTTCCCGCTTAAGTAAGCAGTTGCCTTGCGCTTTTCGGACTAATACCGCCCACACCAGTAGTTTTACTGCTGCTGATGCCTGCAAGTCCACAGTAATCAGGCAGTTGTTACGGAGATAAACCAAACTCTTTCGCGATGAAAGGCACATCCAGGCAGCGTTTTTAAAAATAATCTCGAATCTGAATGGTCGGTGACAGCAATTGGCAGAACCCCTGTCGGTCGAGACAATGGTGGCCTGATGCCCTGCATGAGCAATTTTTGTCGCGAGTGCCGCTGCCAGATCGTCTGCTTCATTGCCTGGTGCATGCCAGAAAGGGATGCCCATTGTTTCCAACGCCTGACGAATTTACGAAAATTCAAGCGCCAGCGCCTCCGGCATGGGAGGGCGGCCCGCTTTATAGTCCAGCAGCAGTTGGTGACGCCAACTGTTGGCTCGCTGTTCGTCATCAAACACGGCTTACTGCGTGTGTGTTGGTTGACTATGCTGTAGCAGTTGGGTAACGGCATGCTGACAGGCGTTTACACAGGGAGATCCCTGCACGGACTGGATACGACGAATCAGATTTAATGTATCGATAATCAGTAGATGTACAAGCATCAGGTAGTCCCAGCGCGAAGCGTGGTGGGGTAGCGGAAAAATCCGACTTTCCCGCCAAGGTGACATCAAGTGCAGATCTCATAGCACGCGTATAAGCGCTGCCTGGTAGCTTCATCCTTTGCTGAGCGACGAATTCTTGCAGCAGCTTATCCATGCTTTGTATCAGTTGCGCATCACCGTAGATCTTATACGGACCATGCTTCTCGATCGTCTTAATCCCAATTTCTTTAACTTTGCCAGCCACGATGCCTAAAAACGCTTTGCGAAGCGCAGACGCCAAAGCTTCATTGCCTGATTGGGATGCAAATTGAGGTTTGCCATATTCTCGTGAGTGGGCTCAAACGGCAATTGCAGATCGGGTGCGATGCATAATAACCAGTTGAAACTATAAGCATCATCGGTATGACGATGATGTTCTTTTACATGCGGCATCGCTTTTTTCATCTGACGCGTCACTTCTGCTGCATTATTGATGATAATGGAATATAACGGCAGGCCTGACGGCCCAGGGTCGTGATGATCACTTCATCAAGAACATGGAAATAATCGGCGCTCTCCTCAGGTACGGTCAGGATGATCGGTAGAACCTGTTCGCTGTTTTCCTGATTCATCATGATACTCAAGAGGTAGAGAAACTCTTCAGCCGTTCCCAATACGGACGAAGGCTTCGAGGCGTTTTTCGATATTTGGCATGATGATAAGTTCATTCACCAGCGGGTTCGGCGGCGATGATTGAGGGTTCTGTCATGCCAATAAAGCGGCCATCTTTATAGCGCTATAGCGCTGCTGCGCGTGGCCGACGGCAGCCCCCTTCATGGGGGCTTCCATTACACCGGGACCGCAACCGGTATAGATGTTTAGCTCGTGCAATCCCAACTAGCTGTCCACTTTTCCGCCATGGAGATATTCGGTTTCATTGATGGAGTGGCCGCCCCAGCAGACGACCATGTTGGGTTCTTCACCAATGTGCAGAGCGCGCATTGCGCAGGATGGAAAACATCAGATTGGTAATATGGGCGCTGTTTTCCAGATTCAGGTTCTGATAGCGACCTACTGAGGTGATTTGTCCGTTAACAAATAAAATGTCACGCAATATGGCGAATAGGTTGGCCTGTAGTGAACGGATAATATCGCTATAGACAAAGGCTTCTTACGGTGAGTTAACCAATTCCAGTTTCACGCCGTGCTCACCGCGCAATACATTGATATAAAAATCTTCGTAGCGGGATAACAGCTCTTTACTGTTATCGGTTTGGCTGCCGAAATTCAGCACGGCACGCAAACGGTTGCGGAATAAACGGTAAAGATCGCTGCTAGTCGTGCTTTTCAACATGTCCACTTCCAACTGCGATAACAAATCCATAGATCCTAATGAGCTGATATGTGTAATCAATTTTTCTCCTTGAGAATGCAGTGTATTACAATAAAAATTCTAGGCTATCCCTTGTCGCCGCCATGGTGGCAAGGCGCATAACACTGATTTTAGGTGTTACTCCACCTTAACCTGATGGCATCATTTTTTCTAATAATGACGCTGCTGGATAGCGAGATTGTGTCGCCTCCCGCACTATTGCCGAGGTAATAATCGACCTGTGTTTGCAATAAAGTCTGTGTTGCTGCGCCACAGGTTGATGTCCAATCCACCACGGCGTGTATAGCGCGCGTAAACCGTCAGTGCTTCTGGCTGGCAAAAGCGCATCAGGTCGTGGGAAATACATTCCACACACTGCTCATGGAAATCATTGTGGTGGCGAAAGGAAACGATGTAGCGCAATAGCGCTTCTCTGTCGATACGCTTGCCCCGATAGTGAATTTGTACAGAACCCCAATCCGGTTGTGCGTAATAAGACAGTTAGATTTAAGCACATGGCTCACCAGCGTTTCTTCAACAATGGAGCTCTGCTCATGGCAAGCAGTGGCGAGATAGTCAGCATTGAAAGAATAGTCTGCGATGTAGATATCCAGCTCGTCAATGCATTCCCCTTAGAACTGGCTCAGAGCCTGCTATTTGAAGGTGTCCAGCGAGAAAAAGCGCGATGCCTCACATTACCCTGCGCACAAGCCAGCCAGATCGCGTGTTAACGTCTCTTGTACCCGTTGCGAGTTTTCAAATACCGTCTGATTGAAAATGTTCAGATAAAGTTTGAAGCTTTTGGATTCGATAAGGTTAGGACTATCGGCCTGTAAATGCATTTTGCCTACAGCAACCTGTAGCACCCCGTTAGAGGCAAGACAGGAAAGCTCGCATAATATCCAGATATCTTCACCGTGAAATGGCAGGTTAGCTGCATCAATGCCCAATGGATCGCGGTTTAAACTACGCGGGACCGCTTGTAATAAGCTTGCATCATAGCTGTCGTTAAGATGTGGATTTTCCCAACGGTAACACACTGAGTGCATCCTGTTTGTCAAAAGTGGACATAACATGCCTTTACGAAGTAAAAACGATATTCAGTAGTATAACCGACTCACCCAGTGAAGAGAAAATGTATAGATGATGATGTACAGCAAGTGATTCTGGCGTTTACGCAACGCTATATGGCAGCCTATCAGCGAGCTTATGACTATTTGTGCCAGTGAAGCGCTATTGTGTACGCTTGATGGGGTGTCACTTGCGCTGGATATAGCGCTTCATCTCGATGCTGATGCTGTTTTTACCACGCAATATTGGGGATATGGCAGCGCGCTTTGACGATATCGACTGCCTGTTACTGCAATCGTGGAGCGAAGACGATTTTGTTCGTATGCAGGAAAACCTGATCGGGCATTTGTTAACGCAACAGCGGTTTAAGTTGCCACCAACGCTATTTTTGGCCACGATAGCGTCAGAAATGGCACTCATTTCGTTATCCAATGTGAGCGGTGAAGTCTGGCTTGAAACCTTCGTTACGCCTGAACATCGAGTGATGGCACCCTCTCTACTTGTGTTCCTGCAAAAGTTGCAACCGAGAATAAAATGATTTTTTCCAGCGCTATCTATCTGGCGGATATGCGTGTAAGAGATATCTTACATTTATTGTAAGATATCTCTTTTTTTTCTCACCTGGTGCACAGAGTCTTTTTTTTATCTTTAAAATTAATGGATTATATTTTTCTTTTCATTAATGGTTTCAGCGTAAATATAAGAAAAAATCTGAACAGGATCTTGCTGTTCGTCGCCATTTAATACATCTTAGTAACCGGTTACAAGATGTATCAATTTATTGCTAAATGTGGTGAAGAAAAATAACAGCTTCAGGATAAAACCAAGAACACCTCAAAAAAAGATTGAAAGTCGTTACGGAGTAGCAGTGGAGCAGGAGCCTAAAAAAAATGTCTTCAGAAAAAATGCAGGGAAAACAGTCAAGACGAAAGTTAGATGCTTGCACGGAGAGCCGGTTAGGATAACCATTTAAGGAGAAGTTTTCATGGATGAGCAAGGAAGCAGTAATGTAGCAGAAAAGCTATAAAAAAACCAGGGGCACTGAATATCAGTGCCCCTGGTTTTTGTGGTCTATACATGTTATCCTTCAAGCTGCTGGTGCGTTGGCAGCAATCGCTATTTGCCCCCTCCTTGTTTCTCACTTCTCACTAGGCTGCCTCAAGCAGCGTTCAAATATTCTCCCGACAGATTTGTTACCCGAATCACTTACCTGAGTAAACTCATCGGGACTCATAAATATCATCCCTGAGATTCACCCTTCGGGCCAGCGAGTGCTGCCAACGCACCAGCAGCTTGAAGGGGTATATAAACGGTTTTTTAGAACATTTCTCAGATGCTGTTTTCTGTCTTGTTTCCACTGCAGTCTCGTGCCTGTTGGGCTCCTCTTGCTTCGATGATATGCTTTGCCGTTCATGCAGCTAGGTGAGAGGAAAGCATGACCCACCAAGACCAGATTCGACACGTCTTATGGGAAATTGAACGCATGTTACGAGATAGTGTGTTTTGGCAATCCACCCCGCTGCAAGCTAGTGTGTTTACCAGCACAGAATCTTCTGTATTGACACCATGAGTGCTAAGCAGTTTTCAATGGGTACTGCTGCCCTGTTTCCATGCGATCTGGATGGCGATGTCTCTTTGCCCCAGCCGATTGTAATTACTCCCTATTTTGAAGAAGCCCTGACGGGTGACATTAACGACATTGCGCCTCTGCTGTCGAAACTACGTGTGTTGGATGCGCTGTTTGTAACTGCCGATGCGCAGTAAGATTTAGATGCTTGAAATTCTGTATCAGAATAAGCATCTGATCGCCATAAATAAACCGGCAGGATGGTTAGTTCATCGCAGTTGGCTAGATCGCCGTGAAAAAGTGGTGATCATGCAGACGTTACGCAATCAGATTGGCCAGCATGTTTTTACTGTCTATTGCTTGGATAGGCCAACCTCTGGCGTTCTGCTATTGGGACTTTCCAGCGACATTGCGCACCAACTGTCGCAACAGTTTGAGCTGCATCAGATTAAGAAAATCTACGATGCAGTCGTTCGTGGCTACCTCTCAGGCACTTATACCATCGACTATGCGCTGACCGAAGAGCTGGATAAAGTGCTTATAAACTAGCGCAGCGTGATAAAGCCCCGAAGTCAGCCATTACCCATTACCTCTCTCTAGCTCAAGTGGAGCAACCGGTGGCGGGTAAGGCGTTATCCCACAACCAGATACAGCCTGGTCGAGTTGATGCCGCAGACAGGGCCAAACATCAGTTACGCCGTCATATGACGCATTTGAGACACCCTATTTTAGGCGATTCAAAACACGGTGATTTGCGCTATAATCGAGCAATGGAAGCACATTTTGGCTGTGGTCGGCTTTATGTGGCATGCCAGCCAGTTGGTATTGTGCCATCCTGTAATGGGAGAGCCCTTGGTGTTACGTGCCGGGTTGGATATAGCCTGGATGCGCGTGATTACGCAATTTGGTTGGCAAGAAAGTCTCCCTGATGTTGAAAGGGTTGAGTTTCGCCGGACTCGGGGCAGGATAACGGCCTTTTCAGTACTGCCTGATAGCGCAGGTGCTGCGTTATCAGGCATGCATAGATACATTAACACATGGAGTCATCATCATGGCGCAAATTGGTATTTTTGTTGGTACGGTTTATGGAAACGCATTGCTGGTTGCAGAAGAAGCGGAGAACTTGCTGAGCGAGCGCGGTCATCAGGTCAGAGTGTTTGAAGATGCCAACTTGTTATCTTGGTTGGAGTACTGCGACCAGTATGTTTTGGTGGTGACGTCAACCACCGGGCAAGGGGATTTGCCGGATTCCATCACACCTTTATTTGCTGCATTACGTGAAAAGGGCGGCCATCAGCCAGCGCTGCGTTATAGCATAATTGCGCTTGGAGACAGCAGCTATCCCCATTTTTGCGGGGCGGGCCAGCAATTTGACGCGTTGCTGCAGGAAATGGGGGCCGAGCGGGTGGGTGATGTGCTACATATTGATGCGACAGAATACCCTGAACCGGAAGTGCTTTCCTACCCGTTGGTAGAGCAGTGGGCGGGGCTGGTGGAAGTCAGTTAAGCGCGTTGCATGGGTTTGAATAAAAAACGGAGCAAAGATGCTCCATTTTATCTTGGATTCAACCGCTCAGTGAATTAGCACCTTTTGGTTCAGCTTTTCTAGATCCGCTTCGATTTCATTGATTTTATTCGCTACAACGCTCTCAAAATAACGCAGGTCATCGAGGATTTTGCGTTTCAGATCGACTTCCACCTGGTCGCGTTGACAAATCTGATCGAGCTCATCGATTACATAGCGCAGATTAGGGCTAATTTCGTTGATCTCTTTAAAGCCTTGCTCGCTGTTATCTGCAGCGATGGTTTTACGCTGGCGCGGATATTTAAATTTTACGCTTTTGGCGAAAAAATCTTTTTTACCCTTACGAAAATAGATTTTCAGGACGTCGTTACTGACCTCTTGGTGTAGGCTATAGCGATCAATTTCATCGGGATGAGAAATACCCAAGCTTTTTAAATTGTCATACATGGCGCTACCTTTTAGGAGTTGTAAAGAAAAGGCTGGTAAAAAAACCCGCCTTGTTCAGTTTAGTCGATGGAGCGAAGTAACTCATTAATACCCACTTTACCGCGGGTTTTCGCATCCACTTTTTTCACGATCACGGCACAGTACAGGCTGTAGCTGCCATCTTTCGACGGCATGTTACCGGAAATGACAACAGAGCCTGCCGGTACGCGACCGTAATGTACTTCACCGGTTTCGCGATCGTAGATTTTGGTGCTCTGGCAGATAAAAACGCCCATGGAGATGACGGATCCCTCTTCCACGATCACGCCTTCTACCACTTCAGAGCGGGCACCGATAAAGCAGTTTTCTTCGATGATGGTCGGGTTGGCCTGCAACGGTTCCAATACGCCTCCGATGCCTACACCGCCGGAGAGGTGAACGTTTTTCCCTATCTGTGCGCAAGAGCCAACGGTTGCCCAGGTATCAACCATGGTGCCTTCGTCTACGTAAGCGCCGATGTTGACATAAGATGGCATCAGCACCGTGTTGCGGGCAATAAATGCACCCTGACGGACGCTGGCTGGTGGCACAACGCGGAAACCCTCCTGCTTGAAGCGCGCTTCATTATAACCGGCAAATTTCATCGGCACTTTGTCGTAGTAGCGAGTTTCCGTGCCTTCTATCAGTTGGTTGTCATTAATACGGAAAGAGAGAAGTACCGCTTTTTTCAACCATTGGTGCGTCACCCACTCGCCATTGATTTTTTCCGCCACGCGCAGTGCGCCGCTGTTCAATAAGCTAATTACCTTATTAACGGCTTCACGGGTTACGCTGTCTATGAGGGTCAGCGTAATATCCGCACGGCGTTCAAAGGCGGTTTCGATAACGTTTTGTAATTGATGCATCCTGTTTCTCTTTCTGTGCTGTCAGTCAATGATTAATTCAGGGTTACTTTATCGTTTGGGTCAAGGGCTTCTGTCAACCGTTGTTGCAAGATAAGACGCAATTTCGGAGATAATGCACGTCTAGTCTTTGTCTGCAAGGATAAAAAGGTCTTCTACCCGCTCATCAATTGTGGAAATTCGTGCGCCATGCAACAAGATATTGAGATCGGCGAAGACTTTACCTAAACGCGCCAGCAGACCCGGTTGATCGAGCGCGCTCAGCTCCATATAGCTGTGTCTGTCGTTGTGTGTTGGCAGGAAGGTGACTTCCTTTCGCACGCTGTGAAATGGCGTAACTTGGATGAAGGACGGCGTTGGCGCGAGTGTTATTAATCTCATTGCATTAACGTCTAAGCCAGCGCCTGATGAATAAACTCGTGGCTATTCGGGGCTAAGGGATGCTATTAAGGCTCCAATACGATAAAGATGTCCATCGCCATGCCATCGCGGCTGGTCAAGATTTGTGCGTCATGTACGCTTAGATTGCGGCGATCGAGCTCGCCCGCCACGGAGGCGAACAGGTAAGACCTATCCCGGACTCCAGATGAAAATTTTTGTTCCACCACGGTTTGCATGGTGACTGATAAGCACTAACGGCTGGTTGGCATCGTGTTTGAGAAAATGGGGTGCGTGCCAGGCGAGTTGATTGTGTCAATGGCGTAGAAACAGTCGGCGCGGCAGCGGCTCCAGATATGGTGCAGCGCTTCTTCATCGATATTGCCCATGCGTAAAAAGCCTAATGCCTGAAGGCGATGATGACGCACTCGGTCGCGCACATCCGCCGTGTTTTGCATTCCGCGTCGCAGTTGTTTTTCTGTGGTGAAATAGAGTTCACGCAACAGGCTCTTGTTTCCAACTGCTCCACAAGGTTTCTTTGGTGGCGCAGATATCTGCAACCGTGAGACTGACCAGATAGCGCAGGCGCGTTTTACTTTTCACTTCAGCGGCGAATTGCTGAATCACCGCTGGATTTTGAATGTCGCGACGCTGTGTGGTGATAGAGATTAATATATAGATGGCAACGTACCAACAACCAGGAAACCAGTTGAGCTTCACGCGAATTAAGCTGGTGCAAGGCGGAAAAATTGAGTACATTCTGCGCTCTTAGTTCTGAGTGACTGCCGGAGCGCCCTTCGATAATATCCTGAAACAGGGCGGCAAGCAACAGTAATTCCGGTTGCGTCAGGCGCGGATAAAGCTCTATGCACAGCGGAGCTGCACGCGCGTCTCTTCTTCAGCAAAGCTTTCCAGCTTGAGCAGTACGCGCAGGGTATGTTCATTTACGGTATAAGCATGCAACAGATTGAACTGCATCTTCCCAACGATATTGCTCCACAGTGGCGTATAAGCCGTCAACACGCTATGCCGATGCATGGGAAGCAGCGCGCGGTTTACCTTGTGTGGATGGCGCAAAATAGCTATAAAGAGAGGTGCCGGGCTTCAGGAATGTGCGCAGCGGTTGTGCCAGATGGCGATGCGCATGACGTCATTGGCGCAGCGTGGTAGAGTAGATGCTGGTAATCTAATCGTTGCGCACCATCATGCTAAACATGCGCATGATGGCTTCCGGTTTGTGCATAAAAAATTTTCATCACGCAGGTCGATCAGGCTGCCACGCAGTTGGAATTCTTCATCAATGGTGCATGGTTTTTCAATGGCATCCAGCGCCAGAATGGCCTTATCGAACAGTTGCAGCAGCATATGATTGAGTTCGCTGACGCAGCGCGTCATACGATAGAAATCTTTCATCATATTCGCAACTGGCGCGTTACCTTCTTCACTGTAATTCAGTAACTGTGCCACTTTGAGCTGCCGGTCAAACAGCAGGCGGTTGTCATAGCGCGTCAGGATAAGGTGCAGAGCAAAACGAATGCGCCACAGGAAGCTCTAACATTTTTTCAATTCAGTGTGTTGCGCTTCGGTCAGAAATCCAAATCCCACCATTTCGTTAAGCGAGGTTGCGCCAAAATGACGCCGGGCGACCCAAAGCAAGGTATAGATATCGCGCAGCCCGCCGGAACTGTTTTTGATGTCGGGCTCCAGATTGTAGCTAGTGCTGTGGTAACGCTTATGTCGCTCTTGCTGCTCGGAGATTTTGGCAGGAAGAAATGCGGAAGAGGGCTATAAATCTTCGCTAAAAATCTATTTTTGCAAGGAGAGAAACAGCGCTACATCGCCGCAGATCAAACGCGATTCGATAAGGTTGGTCGCAACGGAGATATCGGCTTTGCCTGCTTGCAGGCACTTATCCAGCGTACGGACGTATGGCCGACTTCTAGTTTGAGATCCCATAACAGGGTGATAAACCCCCCACTTGCTGAGATTGGTGAGCACTGACCGGCTGCCCGCTAAGCACCAATACGTCAATATCTGACAGCGGGTACAATTCTCCGCGTCCGTATATCCGCCGACGTCGCCCAATGCTGTTTGTGCTGCAGATCTAAAACCATAAAACTGCCACAAGCGGTGCAGCAGATGGTCGATAAAAAAAGTTCTGGTAGTAATTAGCGTTTAGGCAGCAACTCCGGCGAGAAACTCAGTGCTTAGCCACGTTTGGAAACGTTCCATAGACTGCTTTAGCGTTGAGCAGACCAAGTCTCTATCACTGTAGGTCAGGGGAGAGGCGGGCGGCTGTACGTCGGCGGTGACCACGTCGGCGGAGTGAGAGGTATTGTTGTCATTCATAAATTAGCTCTTAAAGCGTTGCCTGGTGAACGCCATAAAAATGACTCCAGCCCTGTTAACGGTATCTCTGGCCGCTGCCGGGAGGTACCTGTTGGGGCTGGCGAAACATTATGCCGGGTGCGAAATAATGTTGGGGATAGTGTCGTCTTTCCTCAGCGTCATAATTTCGCAACCGTTTTCGATTACCGCAATAGTATGCTCGTATTGCGCCGACAAGCTGCGATCTTTGGTTTTTACCGTCCAGCCATCTTTCATGGTACGGATGCGGTAATCACCGGCGTTAAGCATTGGCTCAATGGTGAACGTCATGCCCGGTTGCAGGATGACAATATCGTCATCGGCATCGTAATGCAGTACCTGAGGTTCTTCGTGGAAGCCACGACCAATACCGTGGCCGCAATATTCACGCACTACCGAGAAATCATTGCTTTCCGCGAATGTTTGTATGGCTTTACCCAGCGCACGCAGGCGGATACCTGGCTTGACCATTCTCAACGCCAGATAAAGGCTTTCTTGTGTGATGCGGCACAGGCGCTCACCCAAAATGGTAGGCTTTCCTGCGATAAACATCTTGGAGGTGTCACCGTGAAAGCCATCTTTGATGACGGTGACGTCGATGTTGACGATATCGCCGTCTTTCAGCAGACGCTCTTCGCTGGGAATACCGTGGCATACCACTTCATTGATGGAGATGCACACGGATTTCGGGAAGCCGTGATAACCGAGGCTGGCGGAAATGGCCTGCTGCTTGTTGGTAATGTGGTCGTGGCAGATGCGATCCAGCTCGCCAGAGCTGACGCTGGGAACCACATAAGGTTCTATGATTTCCAGCACTTCCGCGGCCAGGCGGCCAGCGACGCGCATTTTCTCGATGTCTTCAGGGATTTTTATTGATATAGCCATGCAAAGTTGTCCGCAGTTATCGAAGCAGTCGACGAATTTAAGGTTACTCACTAACCACTTATGTTATCAGTCCTGACGGGTGGTGCCAAATTCCCATTTAGGTTCAGTGGCGATAAGTAAGTTAGTAGAAAATCGGGTAAAGGGTGCAAAAAGTTGTTTTATGTAGGGACTTTATGGTATAAAGCGCGCCGGTGATCTGACTAGTTCTGGCTAACAGATTCAGCGGAATAAACTCATATGTGTAAATAACACACACATGTCGACACGTTCTCCAAGGTGCTTAAAAATTACTGTCTTTTATAGCATGACTGAAGGGTCGGGGTGTAATAGGACATGTGGAGGCTTAACCCCATACTCAATTTATAGAGGTAATCATGGCAACTGTTTCCATGCGCGATATGCTCAAGGCTGGCGTACACTTCGGTCACCAGACCCGTTACTGGAACCCAAAAATGAAACCTTTCATTTTTGGTGCGCGTAACAAAGTTCACATCATCAACCTTGAAAAAACCGTTCCGATGTTCAACGATGCACTGGCTGAGCTGAGCAAAATCTCTTCTCGCAAAGGCAAAATCTTGTTCGTTGGTACGAAACGCGCCGCAAGCGAAGCGGTAAAAGACGCTGCAAACAACTGCGACCAGTTCTTCGTGAACAATCGCTGGTTGGGCGGTATGCTGACTAACTGGAAAACCGTTCGTCAGTCCATCAAGCGTTTGAAAGATCTGGAAACCCAATCTCAAGACGGTAACTTCGACAAGCTGACCAAGAAAGAAGCTCTAATGCGTACTCGTGAACTGGACAAACTAGAAAACAGTCTGGGTGGTATCAAAGATATGGGCGGTCTGCCAGATGCTCTGTTCGTGGTTGACGCTGACCATGAACACATTGCCATCAAAGAAGCAAACAACTTGGGTATTCCTTTATTTGCTGTGGTTGATACTAACTCCGATCCGGATGGCGTTAACTTCATTATCCCTGGCAACGACGACGCCATCCGTGCAGTAACCCTGTACCTGAGCGCTGTTGCTACCGCTGTCCGTGAAGGCCGTTCTCAGGATCTGGCCGTACAAGCGGAAGAAGGTTTGGTAAAAGCTGAATAATAAGACAAGCTCTGTCGAGCCCTTATTAACCAGGTATTGAATATGTTGGTTAGGGGGCCTTTATGGCCCCCTTTTACTTATCTCCCACGAGATAACCGAGGAAAAGATAATGGCTGAAATTACCTCTGCCCTAGTAAAAGAACTGCGCGAGCGTACTGGCGCCGGCATGATGGAATGTAAGAAAGCGCTTGTTGAAGCTAACAGTGATATCGAACTTGCTATCGATAATATGCGTAAGTCTGGCAAGGCTAAAGCTGCGAAAAAAGCTGGCCGTGTTGCTGCTGAAGGTGTGATTCTGACCAAGATCGCGGCTGACGGCAAATACGGTGTCATCGTTGAACTGAACTGCGAAACTGACTTCGTTGCTAAAGATGCTGGCTTCAAAGCCTTCGGCGAAGAAGTTGCAACGGCTGCGTTGAAAGAACGTATCGCTGACGCTGAAGTTCTGAAGGCGAAATTCGAAGAGCAGCGTAGTGCGCAGGTCGCGAAGATTGGTGAAAACATCAATATTCGTCGTATCTCCATTCAGGAAGGCGACGCGCTAGGTGCTTACCTGCACGGCGCGCGTATCGGCGTATTGGTTGCTGCCAAAGGCGCTGATGAAGAGCTGATCAAGCACATTGCCATACACATTGCTGCCAGCAAACCTGAATATGTTAAAGCTGAAGATATTCCGGCTGATGTGATTGCTCGTGAACACCAGATTCAGTTGAACATCGCCATGCAGTCTGGCAAACCGCTTGAAATAGCAGAAAAAATGGTCGAAGGCCGTATGCGTAAATTCACCGGTGAAATCTCTCTGACTGGCCAGCACTTCGTGATGGATCCCAACAAAACTGTTGGCAATCTGCTGAAAGAGCACAAAGCTAACGTCATTAGCTTCATCCGTTTCGAGGTGGGTGAAGGCATTGAGAAAGCGGAAGTTGGCTTCGCTGCTGAAGTCGCCGCGATGAGCAAGCAGTCTTAAGATGTATAAAAAGGAGCCGCCGGCCAGTTGGCGGTTCCTTTTTATACCCGTCATACTTCATGTGCAACGGCGTCAGCTGCGTTCACTCGGAGCGCTTCTCTGAGTAAACTTCGCTTACCACCTGATAGTCATTCGGATGATATAGGGTATATCCAGCTAAAATTTTCAACACGTTTTATTGCTGCTGCGCATTTATGCGTCTCTTTAATGATGCACGCAGTCTGAGATATCAAGGCATGATGGTAATCACATTCCCATTATGACGATAGCCCTTTAGGAAAAAAATCATGGCAACCAACGAAAAACCCGTATATCAACGTATCCTGCTTAAGCTTAGTGGCGAAGCATTACAAGGAACTGAAGGTTTTGGTATTGATGCTAGCATTCTGGATCGCATGGCTCAGGAGATTAAAGAACTTGTTGAGCTGGGCATTCAGGTCGGCGTCGTTATCGGTGGTGGCAATCTGTTCCGCGGTGCCGGTCTGGCACAGGCCGGCATGAATCGCGTAGTTGGCGATCACATGGGGATGTTGGCCACCGTCATGAATGGCCTGGCGATGCGTGATGTGCTGCACCGAGCCTATGTAAATGCACGCCTGATGTCAGCGATTCCGCTCAACGGTGTGTGCGACAACTACAGCTGGGCCGAAGCGATCAGCCTGTTGCGCAATAACCGTGTGGTTATTTTCTCTGCGGGTACCGGTAATCCATTCTTCACCACGGATTCTGCTGCTTGTCTGCGCGGCATTGAGATTAAAGCTGATGTGGTGCTGAAAGCCACCAAAGTCGATGGTGTTTTTTCTACCGATCCGGTTAAAGATCCCAACGCGACGCTTCATGAGGCGTTAACCTATCAGGACGTTCTCGAACGTGAACTTAAAGTGATGGATTTGACCGCCTTTACCCTGGCTCGCGATCACAATTTGCCGATCAGCGTATTCAACATGAACAAACCCGGTGCATTGCGGCGCGTGGTTATGGGTGAAAAAGAAGGTACTTTGATCACTAAGTGATAACGGGTATACCGAAAAATAAGGTACTATCCTGATCTTGGTGGTATCGCCTGATTTTAGTGATACAAATAGATAACGCGCTACGTCAGTTTACCGGCGAAAACATCAATGATTTACCGGTTTTGCTGTATGCATCCCTGTCTGCTTTTATCATGCGCCTATTTATCATGAGAAAACGCAGGGAAATAAGCTGTCTAGCAACCAGTATTCAAGGGTCTGCAACGTGATTAATGACATCAGAAAAGATGCTGATACACGCATGGAAAAATGTGTAGAAGCGCTTAAGCACCAAATTAGTAGAGTACGTACTGGCCGCGCCTCACCGAGGCTGCTGGACGGAATCCAGGTAGAATATTACGGTTCTGCTACGCCCCTGCGTCAAGTGGCGAACATTGTGGTTGAAGACACTCGCACTTTGGCGATCACGGTATTTGACCGCACCTTAGGTCCGGCTGTTGAAAAAGCGATCATGGCATCCGATCTCGGGTTGAATCCGTCCTCTGCTGGCGCGCTAATCCGTGTTCCACTACCACCATTGACCGAAGAGCGCCGTAAAGTCCTGATCAAAGTGGTGCGTGGTGAAGCAGAACAAGGTCGTATATCCGTGCGTAACGTGCGCCGTGATGCGAATGACAAGCTGAAAGTACTGTTAAAAGATAAAGCGATCAGCGAGGATGAAGAACGCCGTGCGCAGGAAGAAGTGCAAAAACTGACTGATGCCTATATTAAGAAAGTTGATGTCGCGCTGGCAGAAAAAGAAAATGAGCTGATGGAGTTTTAATCGGCTTCCAAAATAAAAGCGCCAGCCAGAATCACTACTGGTGGCGCTTTATTTTTTTAGAGCAATTTTATGAAGCAACTGACGATCCTCGGCTCAACCGGATCTATTGGCGTTAGCACGCTGGCTGTGGTTAAGGCCAATCCGGGTAAATTTGCCGTCACCGCCCTGGCGGCTGGGCGTAACGTTGATGTGATGCTGGCGCAATGCTTGCAATTTCAACCTGCCTACTCTTCTATGTCTGATCCCACAGCAGCAACGTCATTACGCGAACGGTTAATGGCCGCAGGCTGCCGCACTGAGGTGTTGGCAGGCGATCAGGCTGCGTGTGAGCTGGCGGCGCTGGATGGCGTCGATCAAGTGATGGCTGCCATCGTGGGGGCGGCAGGACTACTGCCTACATTAGCGGCCATCAAGGCCGGCAAGCAGGTGTTGTTGGCGAACAAAGAGTCTTTGGTAACCTGTGGCCGATTGTTTATGAACGCTGTTGCACAGTACGGAGCACAACTGTTGCCAATAGATAGTGAACACAACGCGATTTTTCAGAGTTTACCTGAGCACATTCAACGTCAATTGGGTTACGCTTCATTGGCGGATCATGGTGTGGAGCGTATTGTCCTGACCGGCTCGGGCGGGCCTTTTCACGAAACGCCACTCTCAGCATTAGCAGCGATGATGCCAGATCAGGCGTGTACTCATCCAAACTGGTCGATGGGGCGGAAGATTTCTGTGGATTCTGCCACCATGATGAACAAAGGACTCGAGTATATTGAGGCGCGCTGGTTGTTTAACTCGTCAGCACTACAGATGGAAGTGATTATCCATCCGCAGTCCGTTATTCATTCTATGGTGTGTTATCGCGATGGCAGTGTATTGGCGCAGCTTGGTACGCCGGATATGCGCACACCGATTGCTCACGCGATGGCGTATCCGCAGCGAGTTGTCTCTAATGTAGCACCGTTGGATTTTATGCGCCTTGGCGCGCTGACGTTCAGCGAGCCCGACATGACACGCTATCCCTGTTTGCAGTTGGCGATCGATGCTTGTAATCAGGGACAGGCGGCAACCACAGCGCTGAATGGTGCCAATGAAATTGCCGTTGATGCCTTTTTGCATGGCAAGATTCTTTTCACCGATATTGCCTCATTGAATCAACGAGTAATGGAGCAGCTTTCCTGCGCTGAGCCTGAGTCAGTTGAGGATGTGCTGACCATTGATCGTTGGGCTCGTGAGAAGAGCATGCAAGCATTAGCCTATTACCACTGACAAAGGGTGCTTCCCGATCTCGAACGTTACGGCACAATTTGTTCATGCTGGATCAGGGTGATATAGTCAGCGCCGTTCGCGTCGAAAGTCAGTGCGAAGATACTGACAAGGAACGTAAAGCTGTGCTTGTTCACGGCTTTTTTGTGCTAACAGGTCTGATGTTAGGGATAAATTGTTTTCTTACTTGAGGAAATTAAGTTCGCGTTATGTCGTCGGATAATCAACAAACGCCCATTACGCAACCCGAAATCGGGCCCCGGCATGTCGCAATCATTATGGATGGTAATGGCCGTTGGGCGAAAAATCGCGGCAAGCTGCGCGTTTTCGGACATCAGGCTGGCGTTAAAGCGGTACGGCGGGCGGTGGGCTTTGCGGTAAGCCATCGATTGAATGCCTTGACGTTGTATGCTTTTAGCAGTGAAAACTGGAACCGACCAGCGCAAGAAGTGAAAGCGCTGATGGAGCTGTTTGTCGGTGCTTTGGATAGCGAAGTTAAAATCTTGCACAAACATGGCGTTCGATTGCGTATTATTGGTGATATCAGTCGTTTCAGCCCGCGTTTACAAGAACGAATCTATCGCTCCGAACAACTAACAAAAAATAATCCAGGATTAAGACTGAATATTGCCGCGAATTATGGCGGACGTTGGGATATTATTCAGGGCGTCAGGCAATTAGCTGAGCAGGTGCAAGAAGGCATGCTCCACCCGGATACCATCGATGAAGATTCGTTGTCCCGCACCCTTTGTTTGAGCGATCAGACATCGGTTGATTTAGTCATCAGGACGGGGGGGGAACACCGCATCAGTAATTTTTTATTGTGGCAGATTGCCTACGCTGAGCTTTACTTTACCGATGTACTTTGGCCTGATTTCGATGAACACGATTTTGAAGGTGCGATGAATACATTTGCTCAACGTGAACGGCGCTTCGGGGGAAGCGTACCTTCTGATGCTAAAGCATCATAGGGGAAGGTGTGCTGAAGTATCGATTGATTACTGCCTTGATTTTGATTCCATTGGTGATTGCAGCGTTATTTATGCTGCCATTAGGTGGCTTCTCACTTGTGACGCTCGGAGTTTGTATGCTGGCTGCATGGGAGTGGGGACAATTCGCCGGGTTAGGCTCTTCTGCTCAGCGCCTGTCTCTTGCCTTTATTTGTGGCACGCTATTAGCTTTGATGGCGTTGTTGTTACCCAGCTATCACTATTCGGTTTACTTGCTACCTATCCGCATTTCATTGTGGGTGTCATTGGTGTGGTGGTGTGCTGCGTTATTGCTAGTGCTCTCCTATCCCGTTTCTGCAGGGTTTTGGCGCGGTTCAAAAATATTGCGTTTACTGTTTGGTGTGCTGACCATTGTCCCCTTCTTCTGGGGAATGGTTGCTTTGCGGCAGCATCATTATGATAGCGATCCCTTCTTCGGTACCTGGTGGCTGCTGTATGTTATGTTGCTGGTATGGGGCGCTGACAGCGGCGCGTACATGTTCGGTAAATTGTTTGGTAAGCACAAACTGGCTCCTAAAGTGTCTCCAGGTAAAACCTGGGAGGGGTTTATCGGTGGATTAGCGACCTCGTCAGTCATCTCTCTGTCGTTGAGCGCTTATGCGCCTTTATGGGTTGCGCCTTATACGATGGTTATCTGTTCTGTGATTGCTACGCTGGCATCGGTACTGGGCGATTTGACAGAAAGCATGTTTAAACGAGAAGCGGGTATTAAAGACAGCAGCCATCTGATTCCCGGGCATGGCGGCTTGCTTGACCGCATCGATAGCCTAACTGCGGCGATCCCGGTATTTGCCTGCATGATGTTTTTAGTATTTAAAACGGTTTAGGATGACCTGACTGATGATGAATGTCCTTTGGAGTTTGGCTGCATTTGTTGTTGTACTGGGTGTATTGATTACCGTGCATGAATTTGGCCACTTCTGGGTCGCTCGTCGCTGTGGGGTCAAAGTTGAGCGCTTTTCTGTCGGCTTTGGCAAGGCGCTATGGCGTTGGCACGATCGGCTGGGCACTCAGTTTGTCATTGCCCTAATCCCTCTGGGTGGCTATGTCAAAATGCTCGACGAGCGCGTGGATACCGTCTCACCGGAACAGCATCATCTCTCTTTCAACCGTAAAACTGTCTGGCAACGCGCTGCCATTATTAGTGCGGGGCCGATAGCCAATTTTCTGTTTGCGGTTGTTGCCTACTGGTTAGTGTTTATCATTGGCGTACCGGGAGTAAGGCCAGTAGTCGGCGAAATAGTACCCAACTCTATTGCTGCCGTGGCGCAAATGTCGCCAGGTATGGAACTAAAAGCTATTGACGGTATCGAAACGCGTGACTGGGACACGGCACGTTTAACGCTGATAGGCAAGATCGGCGATAACAGCGTGATGATTGATGTTGCACCGCTCGGCTCTTCGTCTGTTGTGCGTAAAACGCTGGATTTACGTGATTGGCAGTTCACCCCCGAAAAGCAAGATCCCGCTTCTTCATTAGGGATGGTACCGCGCATGCCACAGATAGATGCGGTATTAACGCAAATTCAGGAGGGCTCTGCGGCGCACAAAGCTGGTTTGCAAGTCGGGGACAGGATCGTTAAAGTCGATGGTGAACCGTTGACGCGCTGGTCGCTGTTTGCCAGTACGGTTCGTGATAAACCTGATGTGGATATCACGCTGGATGTTGAACGAAATGGTGAAACACTATCTCTAATCTTGACGCCAGACAGTAAAACGACTGGCGGTAGGGTTGAAGGGTTCGCAGGGGTGGTACCTAAGGTCATCCCGCTGCCCGAAGAGTACCGGACGGTGCGACAATACGGGCCGTTCAGTGCGATTTATCAAGCTGCGGATAAAACCTGGCAGCTGATGCGGTTAACCGTCAGTATGCTGGGAAAACTGATAACGGGCGATGTTAAGCTCAACAACCTGAGTGGGCCAATCTCGATTGCTCAGGGGGCCGGTATATCGGCGGACTACGGGCTAATTTACTATCTGATGTTTTTAGCATTAATCAGTGTAAATCTGGGCATTATCAATTTATTCCCGCTACCGGTTTTGGATGGTGGACACCTGCTCTTTCTGTTGATTGAAAAACTGAAAGGCAGACCGGTTTCTGAGCGTGTGCAGGGCTTTTGTTATCGTATCGGCACCGTAGTGTTGATGCTGTTAATGGGGCTCGCATTTTTTAATGATTTCTCTCGCCTTTAGGTGAGGGGTAGGTTAGGAAAAACGCATAACAACAATGGCGATGAAAAAGTTGCTCATAGCGTCGCTGCTGTTCACCAGCGCCACCGTATACGGTGCAGGTGGATTCGTGGTGAAGGATATTCATTTCGATGGCTTGCAGCGTGTTGCTGTCGGTGCGGCACTACTTATCATGCCTATTCGTGTTGGTGATACCGTCAGTGATGACGATATCGGGAATACCATCCGTGCTCTGTTTATGACCGGAAACTTCGAGGATGTCCGGGTACTGCGTGATGGTGAAACCTTGATTGTGCAGGTGAAAGAACGGCCCACCATCACCAGTATCACATTTTCCGGTAATAAAGCCATCAATGATGAGATGCTAAAAGAAAACCTGGAAGCCTCCAGTGTGCGCGTTGGCGAAGCGTTGGACTGCACTACACTCTCTTCTATCGAAAGAGGGCTAGAAGATTTTTACTACAGCGTCGGTAAATACAGTGCATCCGTGAAGGCGGTGGTGACACCCTTGCCTCGCAATCGTGTTGACTTCAAACTGGTCTTTACGGAAGGGATCTTCGCGAAAATCCAGCAGATCAACATTGTTGGCAATAAAGCCTTCAGTTCGGATGAATTGATCACTCAATTCAAACTGCGTGACAATGTGCCTTGGTGGAACGTCGTTGGCGATCGTAAATATCAGAAACAGAAACTCTCTGGTGATCTGGAGACACTGCGCAGTTTCTATCTCCATCGCGGCTATGCACGTTTCAATATTGATTCAACGCAGGTGAGCCTGACGCCCGACAAAAAGGGCATCTACATCACCATCAACATCATTGAAGGTGATCAGTATAAGCTTTCCGGTGTGACAGTGCGCGGTAATTTAGCTGGTCACTCTGCTGAGATTGAAGGGCTGACAAAGGTTAACCCTGGCGAGCTTTACAATGGTGTCAAAATTACACGCATGGAAGAGGATATCAAAAAGCTGCTGGGCCGTTATGGTTACGCTTATCCACGTGTGGTGACTCAGCCTGAAATAAGTGACGGAGATAAAACTGTCAAGCTCAATATCAACGTTGATGTAGGTAACCGCTTCTCAGTGCGTCGTGTGCGTTTCGAAGGCAACTATACCTCAAAAGATTCCGTATTGCGCCGCGAAATGCGACAAATGGAAGGGGCGTGGTTGGGCAACGATCTGGTCGAGCATGGTAAAGAGCGTCTCAACCGTCTCGGTTACTTTGAAAGTGTCGACGTTGAAACTCAGCGCGTACCGGGTATCCCCGATCAGGTGGACGTCACCTATAAGGTGAAAGAACGTAATACCGGTACGTTGAATTTCGGTGTTGGTTTTGGTACGGAAAGCGGTGTCAGCTTCCAGGCGGGTGTTCAGCAGGATAACTGGCTGGGCACCGGTAACTCAGTTGGCATCAGCGGCACCAAAAACAGCTACCAGACTTATGTCGAGCTGTCGATGACCAACCCCTACTTTACGGTAGACGGCGTCAGCCTCGGCGGTCGTATTTTCTATAACGACTTCAAAGGCTATAATGCTGAACTTTCTGATTATACCAACCGCAGCTATGGCGTAGGTACGACGTTAGGTTTCCCGATCAACGAGCACAACTCGTTGCGTCTGGGTTTGGACTACGTACATAACGACGTGTCGGATATGTCACCGCAGGTGGCGATGTGGCGTTATCTGAACTCGGTTGGTGTTAACCCGTCGGTTGTAGTATCAGGGAACCATTCCAGTGCCGATTTTAGCGCGAATGATTTCTTCCTTAATGCTTACTGGGTCTACAATAATCTGGACCGTGGCTTCTTCCCGACGGAAGGGAGCCGTGCCAGCTTTAACGCCAAGGTTACGGTGCCGGGTTCTGACAACGAATACTACAAGCTGACTTTTGATTCAGCGACTTATTATCCGTTGAGCGAAAACCACCACTGGGTGTTGATGGGCCGTGCGCGCGCCGGTTATGCGGATGGAATTAGCAGCAAGGATGTGCCGTTCTACAATAACTTCTATGCCGGTGGCTCCAGTACAGTACGTGGCTTTCAGTCGAATACCATTGGCCCGAAAGCAGCCTACTACCGGTGTGCAACACCGTTGCCAGGCAGTTATTCAGCGTGCCTAGTAGATAACTCGTATGATGCTGTAGGCGGTAACGCCATAGCGGTGGCTAGTGCGGAACTGATCCTGCCGACGCCGTTTGCCAGCGATAAATATGCTAGCTCGTTGCGCACCTCGCTGTTTGTCGATGCGGGTACGGTATGGGATACTAACTGGAAAAATACGGACAAAACGTTGGCTGCGGGTGTGCCAGACTACAGCGAACCGGGCAATATCCGTGTCTCTGCTGGTCTTGCTGTGCAGTGGATGTCTCCGCTTGGGCCATTAGTGTTCTCTTATGCCCAGCCGGTTAAGAAAATCGACGGAGATAAGTCGGAGCAATTCCAGTTTAACATTGGTAAAACCTGGTAATGTACCGACAGCGAGTCTTATCTGTCCTCTAACGCATTCGAGTTGCAAGAAGGCGACAAGTGACGGAGTCTCGATGCGCTTACTCAGGTAAGTGATTCGGGTGAGCAAATTTAGTCAACGCGTCTTCAACCTGCAGTATAGCAGCTATATATGAAGCATAGAGCTCTGGTAACGCGCTCCATGCGCCGACTCAGAGCTCTATGCAAGTTAATGTATGATAAAAAGATCAGGCTGAGGAGTAATAAAGTGAAAAGGTGGTTGCGTGCCGCAGGCCTAGGTTTAGCTCTGGCAGCATCTGCCAGCGTTCCAGCAGCCGACAAGGTTGCCGTTGTTAACGTTGCTAGCATTTTCCGGCAGTTGCCGCAACGTGAAACTGTTGCCAAGCAGTTGGAAAACGAGTTTAAAGGCCGTGCTTCTGAATTGCAGAAAACGGAAGACGATCTGCAAACCAAAATGAAAAAATTGCGGCGTGATGGTTCTACCATGAAAGCGAGCGATCGTAGCAAAGCAGAAAACAATCTGATGGGGCAGCGTGAGCAGTTTTCCAATAAGGCACAGGCGTTTGAACAAGATAACCGCCGTCGTCAGACGGAAGAACGTAACAAGATCCTGAGCCACATTCAGGATGCTATTAAAAACGTTGCCAGTAAAGACGGCTACGATATCGTGATTGACGCTAACGCCGTTGCCTATGTTGGTAATGCGAAAGACATTACGGCTGATGTGCTGAAACAGGTTAAATAACTCATGGTTTCAATTCGACTGGACGCCTTGGCAGCACAGTTAGATGCACAATTACACGGTGATGGCGATATCGTCATCACCGGTGTTGCTTCTATGCATTCGGCGCGCTCTGGACAAATCACGTTTCTTTCGGACAGCCGCTATCGTGAGCAACTGAACACGACGCAAGCCTTTGCCGTCGTGGTGACAGAAGCAGACCTGCCATACTGCAAGGCGGCGGCGCTAGTGGTAAAAAATCCGTATCTTACCTATGCGCGTATGGCGCAATTGATGGATACCACACCGCAACCCGCACAAGATATCGCCTCCAGTGCGGTCATTGCCGAGGATGTTATCCTGGGGCATAACGTTGCCATTGGTGCGAATACAGTCATTGAATCCGGCGCGCAGTTAGACGATGGTGTGGTGATTGGTGCTGGTTGTTTTGTCGGTAAACAGGCAAAGATTGGCACAGGCTCTCGTCTGTGGGCAAATGTGACGGTCTATCATTGTGTCGAGTTGGGCGCGCAATGTCTGATTCAATCTGGTGCTGTGATTGGCTCTGATGGTTTTGGCTATGCTAACGAGCGTGGAAATTGGGTCAAAATCGCGCAGTTAGGGACAGTACGTATTGGCGATCGCGTCGAAATTGGCGCTAACACCACTATCGACCGTGGCGCGTTGGATGACACTATTATTGGTGATGGCGTTATCATTGATAACCAATGTCAGATTGCACACAACGTCATGATTGGCGACAATACAGCAGTCGCTGGTGGCGTCATCATGGCAGGTAGTCTGAAAATTGGTCGTTACTGCATGATTGGTGGAGCCAGTGTGATTAATGGTCATATGGAAATTTGCGATAAGGTAACGGTTACCGGAATGGGGATGGTCATGAGACCTATCACCGAACCAGGCGTATACTCATCGGGAATTCCGTTACAGCCAAATAAAACGTGGCGTAAAACTGCAGCACTGGTAATCAATATTGATAATATGAGTAAACGACTGAAAGCCGTTGAGCGTAAAGTCAACCAGGATTGATCCCAGTGTCACCTTGCTACAAGAGTAGCAAGCGGCTGAATGAATACCGCTTTGTACGCGTTGGTTGTCGTGGATTACCTGTTTACGCAGGTGTAAAAATCCTTATTTGCGGCCTGCCAGATGATCCTCCTTTTGGGATCTCGCAGGCCGTGTTGTTGATGGCATCAGTTTTACGGATAGGAAGAGTATTTTGACTACTAACACTCATACTCTGCATATTGAAGAGATTTTAGAACTATTACCGCACCGTTTCCCTTTCTTGCTGGTGGACCGTGTATTGGATTTTGAAGAAGGGAAATTCCTGCGTGCGGTGAAAAACGTCTCTTTCAACGAACCCTTCTTCCAGGGGCACTTCCCCGGGAAGCCGATTTTTCCCGGCGTGTTAATTCTGGAAGCCATGGCTCAGGCCACCGGTATTCTGGCATTTAAAAGCGTGGGTAAACTGGAGTCGGGTGAACTCTACTACTTCGCGGCTGTGGATGAGGCTCGATTCAAACGTCCCGTGCAGCCAGGGGATCAGATGATTCTTGAAATTGAATTTATTAAAGAGCGCCGTGGTGTTGCGCGTTTCAAAGGCGTTGCCAAAGTTGATGGCGAAGTGGCTTGTGAAGCGTCAATGATGTGTGCTCGTCGTCGGGAGGCCTGATAACGTGATTGATCAAACCGCCTTTATTCATCCCAGCGCTATTGTTGAAGACGGTGGCATTATTGGCGCTCGTGTACACGTTGGTCCGTTCTGCTATGTCGGTTCTCAAGTCGAGATCGGCGAAGGCACGGTATTAAAATCCCATGTTGTAGTAAGTGGGATCGCTAAAATCGGCCGTGACAATGAGATCTACCAATTTTCCTCTATTGGTGAGGTAAATCAGGATCTAAAATACGCTGGTGAACCTACCCGCGTAGAGATCGGCGATCGTAACCATATCCGTGAAAGCGTTACGATTCATCGTGGTACGGAACAAGGTGGTGGATTGACTAAAGTCGGCAGCGATAATCTGCTGATGATCAACACGCATATTGCCCATGACTGTATTATTGGTAATCGCTGTATTTTGGCGAACAATGCCACGCTGGGCGGGCATGTCGAAGTTGATGATTTTGCTATCATCGGCGGCATGACGGCAGTGCACCAGTTCTGCGTGATTGGTGCTCATGTGATGGTCGGTGGCTGTTCTGGTGTGGTACAAGATGTGCCGCCGTACGTCATTGCCCAGGGTAACCATGCGACGCCGTTCGGCCTTAATATTGAAGGACTGAAACGCCGAGGATTCGAAAAAGAGACCCAGCAGGCGATTCGTAATGCCTACAAATTGCTCTATTGCAGCGGGAAAACCTTGGAAGAGGTTAAACCGGAAATCGAAGCGCTGGCGAAAGATCATGCTGCAGTTCAAGCGTTTATTGATTTATTTGCCCGTTCGACTCGCGGAATTATCCGGTAATTCATGTCAATGCGTCCCCTTGTGATTGGTATCGTCGCCGGAGAAACCTCCGGCGACATTCTTGGCGCGGGTCTGATTCGAGCACTGAAAAGTCAGTTGCCTGACGCTCGTTTTGTCGGCGTTGCCGGGCCTCTTATGCAGGCAGTCGGGTGTGAAACCTGGTATGAGATGGAAGAACTTGCGGTGATGGGCATCGTTGAGGTGCTGGGACGTTTGCCGCGTCTATTGTCGATCCGTCGTGATCTCACTCAGCGTTTTACCGCGCTTGCACCCGATGTTTTTGTCGGCATCGATGCACCTGATTTTAATATTACGCTTGAAGACCGCCTTAAAGCGCGAGGTATCCGCACCATTCATTATGTCAGTCCTTCCGTATGGGCATGGCGTCAGAAACGCGTTTTTAAAATTGGGCGCGCCACTGATCTGGTGTTGGCGTTTCTTCCGTTTGAAAAAGCGTTTTACGATAAGTTTAACGTGCCTTGTCGCTTTATTGGCCATACCATGGCAGATGCTATACCGTTACAGCCTGACAAGTTGGCGGTGCGTGCGCAGTTAGGTATAGCACCGGAGCGCCATTGCCTGGCATTGCTCCCGGGGAGTCGCGGGGCTGAGGTTAAGATGCTGAGCACAGATTTTCTGCGTAGCGTACAGATATTACGTCAGCGCTATCCTGATTTGGCTGTGTTGGTACCGTTGGTGAACGCCAAACGGCGTAAACAGTTTAAACGTATCAAGCAAAAAACTGCCCCTGAGCTGGATGTACATTTGTTGGATGGACAGGTGCGTGAAGCGATGATCGCCAGTGATGCGGCGTTGTTGGCTTCTGGCACAGCCGCACTGGAGTGTATGTTGGCGAAATGCCCGATGGTCGTGGGCTATCGCATGAAGCTGTTTACATTCTGGTTGGCAAAGCGACTGGTGAAAACTCAGTGGGTATCGTTACCCAATTTACTGGCTGGGCGAGAACTGGTAAAAGAGCTGTTGCAAGATGAGTGCACTCCAGACAATCTGGCGGCGGCATTGCAACCTTGGCTGGAAGGTGGTGACGCCATGAAACAGCTACAAGAGACCTTCTTAGCGCTGCACCAACAGATCCGTTGTGATGCGGATGTGCAGGCGGCACAGACAGTAATGAAATTAGCCCGAGGTGAAGTGAACCATGTATGATGTTTTTGTCTATCCGAATGTGGAACGCATTGCTGGTGTAGATAAAGCTGGGCGTGACCCGTTAGTGGGCGCAGTTGTCACCGCAGCCGTGATTTTGAACCCGCAGCGTCCGATTGTTAGGCTGGCTGATTCAAAGCAGCTCAGTGAAAAACACTGACTGGCGCTTTATCATGAGATAAAAGATAAAGCGCTATCATCGAGTTTAGGACGCGCCGAGACTAAAGAAATTGACCAACTGAATATCCTACACACGACGATGTTGGCAATGCAGCGTGCTGTGGTTGGGCTGCATCTGACGTCTGATTACGCGCTGATTGACGGTAACCGTTGTCTGGAGTTATCCATGCCTGCATTAGTAGTTGTGAAGGGAGATAGCCGCGTTGCCGAGATCAGTGCAGCATCCATTCTCACTAAAGTCACGCGAGACAGGGAAATGGTGGAGCTTGATGCCTGTTTCTCTGAATATGGCTTTGGGCAGCACAAAGGCTATCCGACAGCTTATCGCCTTGAGAAACTGGCTCTTTTTGGCGCAACTGAGTTTCATCGACGCAGTTTCGCACCCGTAAAACGCGTACTGGTGCTGGCATAGGCCTACCCATCGTGCGCAATCTGGCGTTAACATCGGTGCCCCGCTTGTGACGAGAGCTATTTTCGACAACTTCTAGGATCTGGATATGGCCGAACCACGTTTTGTCCATCTGCGTGTACATAGTGACTATTCCATGATCGATGGGTTGGTAAAAGTCGAGCCACTGGTAAAAAAGGCGGCCGCGATGGGCATGCCAGCCCTGACTATCACGGATTTCACTAACCTATGCGGACTAGTGAAATTTTATGTCAGTGCACACGGTGCGGGGATTAAACCCATCGTTGGTGCGGATGTTCTGGTTGTCAGCGATACGCTGGGTGATGAGCTTGCGCAACTAACGATCCTCGCCATGGATAACGAGGGTTATCAAAACCTCACACTGTTGATCTCCCATGCTTACCAACGTGGTTATGGTACCGAAGGACCAACTATCGATCGTGACTGGCTGGTCGAATACAGTAAAGGGTTACTGCTGATTTCTGGTGCACGTCATGGTGACGTAGGTAAGTTTATCCTGCGCGGTAATCAGGGATTGGTGGAGCAAAGCCTGGCTTTTTATCAGGAATATTTTCCGGGCCGCTATTATCTGGAACTGATTCGTACTGGTCGCCCAGATGAAGAGGGCTATCTTCATGCGGCAATTGAATTAGCCATTAAACATCATCTGCCGATGGTGGCCACTAACGACGTGCGATTTATCAGCGCCGAAGATTTCGATGCACATGAGATTCGCGTCGCTATTCATGATGGTTACACGCTGAATGACATAAAACGTCCGCGTAATTACAGTGCTCAGCAATACATGCGCAGTGAAGACGAGATGTGTGAGCTGTTTGCTGATATCCCGGAAGCACTGGTTAACAGTGTAGAGATTGCCAAACGCTGCAACGTCACTATCCGTCTGGGGGAATATTTTCTGCCCCAGTTCCCGACCGGTGATATGTCCACCGAGGATTTTCTGGTTAAACGTGCCCGTGAAGGGCTAGAAGAGCGACTGGCTTTCTTGTTTCCTGACGAAGAGGTGCGTAAGCAGCATCGCTCTAAATATGATGAGCGACTGGAAATAGAACTTAATGTTATCAACCAGATGGGTTTCCCTGGCTACTTCCTTATCGTAATGGAGTTTATCCAATGGTCAAAAGGCAATGATGTTCCGGTAGGGCCGGGTCGTGGGTCAGGTGCTAGCTCGCTAGTAGCCTATTCATTGAAAATTACCGATCTCGACCCGCTTGAGTTTGACCTGCTGTTCGAACGTTTCCTCAACCCGGAACGTGTGTCGATGCCCGATTTTGACGTTGACTTCTGTATGGAGAAGCGCGATAGGGTTATCGATCACGTTGCTGATATGTACGGACGCGATGCGGTATCGCAGATTATCACGTTTGGTACCATGACGGCCAAAGCGGTTATTCGCGACGTGGGACGTGTGCTCGGGCACCCTTACAGCTTTGTCGACATGATCTCCAAACTGGTGCCGCCAGATCCGGGGATGACGCTGGAAAAAGCGTTTCTTGCTGAACCGCAGCTACAGGAAATTTACGATGCTGACGAAGAAGTCAAAGCGCTTATCGATATGGCGCGCAAACTGGAGGGGGTAACCCGTAACTCCGGTAAACACGCGGGTGGCGTGGTCATTTCACCGACTAAAATTACTGACTTTGCGCCACTGTATTGCGATTCGGAAGGGAATCACCCGGTTACCCAGTTTGACAAGAACGATGTGGAATATGCCGGGCTGGTCAAGTTTGACTTCTTGGGGCTACGTACGCTCACGATCATCGATTGGGCGCTGGAGATGATTAACGCCCGTCATGCCAAACAAGGTCAGGAACCTATTGATATCGAAGCCATTCCGCTCGACGATAAAAAAAGCTTCGATATGCTGCAACGCTCGGAAACAACTGCGGTATTCCAGCTTGAATCGCGCGGCATGAAGGACCTAATTAAACGGTTGAAGCCAGACTGCTTTGAAGACATGATCGCGCTGGTGGCACTGTTTCGTCCTGGCCCATTGCAGTCGGGGATGGTGGATAACTTTATCGACCGTAAACACGGACGTGAAGAAATCTCCTATCCTGATATTCAGTGGCAGCATGAATCACTAAAGCCAGTGCTAGAACCTACCTATGGTATCATCTTGTATCAGGAACAGGTGATGCAGATAGCCCAGGTGCTTTCTGGGTATACGCTGGGTGGCGCAGACATGCTGCGCCGCGCCATGGGTAAGAAAAAACCTGAAGAGATGGCCAAGCAGCGCTCAGTGTTTGAAGATGGCGCAAAGAATATGGGCGTTGACGGTGAGCTATCGATCAAGATCTTCGATCTGGTAGAAAAATTCGCTGGGTATGGCTTTAACAAATCGCACTCAGCCGCTTACGCACTAGTATCGTATCAAACGCTGTGGCTTAAGGCCCACTATCCTGCCGAGTTCATGGCGGCGGTGATGACGGCGGATATGGATAACACTGATAAGGTGGTCGGGCTGGTGGATGAGTGCTGGCGTATTGGGCTAAAAATTCTGCCGCCTGACATTAACAGTGGGCTGTACCATTTCCATGTTAATGATGACGGTGAAATCGTCTATGGCATTGGAGCGATTAAGGGTGTTGGTGAAGGGCCGATAGAAGCGATAATTGATGCGCGAAATCAGGGTGGGTATTTCCGTGAGCTATTCGATCTGTGTGCCCGTACTAATATCAAGAAGCTGAATCGCCGCGTGCTGGAAAAACTGATTATGTCCGGTGGGCTTGATCGGTTGGGGCCGCATCGCGCAGCGTTGATGAATTCGCTCAATGATGCGTTGAAAGCTGCAGATCAGCATGCCAAGGCTGAGGCCATCGGTCAGGAAGATATGTTTGGCGTGCTGGCAGAAGCGCCGGAACAGGTAGAACAGTCCTACAGCACGGTTGCTTCCTGGTCGGAGCAAGTGGTGTTGGACGGTGAGCGTGAGACGCTAGGGCTTTATCTGACAGGCCACCCCATCACCCAGTATATTCAGGAAATTGAGCGCTATGCTGCTGGCTTGCGTTTAAAGGACATGCACCCGACGGATCGGGGAAAAGTAACAACGGCAGTCGGCTTAGTGCTGGCTGCTCGCGTAATGGTCACCAAGCGAGGTAATCGCATTGGCGTGTGTAAGCTAGACGATCGTTCCGGGCGTTTGGAAGTGATGCTGTTTGCTGAAGCGTTGGATAAGTATCATCATCTACTTGAAAAAGAACGGATTTTAATTGTCAGTGGACAGGTCAGCTTTGATGACTTTAGTGGAGGCCTTAAAATGATGGCCCGCGAGGTCATGGATATCAGTGAAGCGCGTAAAAAATATGCGCGCGGTCTTGCTATCTCGCTGACTGACAGTCAAATTGATGACCAGCTATTAAACCGTCTCCGCCAATCGTTGGAATCTCATCGATCGGGGACGATCCCGGTACACCTTTACTACCAGCGGGAGGATGCCTGCGCCCGATTACGTTTTGGTTCAGCATGGCGTGTGACGCCAACTGATATGCTGCTAAATGATTTGCGCACGCTGCTGGGGAACACCCAGGTGGAACTGGAATTTGACTAAAATAGGAACATTATGAGTCTGAATTTTCTTGATTTTGAGCAGCTGATTGCGGAGTTAGAAGCGAAAATTGACTCGCTGACCTTAGTCAGCCGTCAAGATGAAAAATTGGATATTAATCTGGACGAAGAGATCCAGCGACTGAGGGAAAAAAGCGTCGAACTGACGCGGAAGATTTTTGCCGATCTGGGTGCCTGGCAGATTGCACAATTGGCACGACATCCGCAACGTCCTTACACGTTGGACTATGTTAGCCGTATTTTCACTGACTTTGATGAATTGGCGGGCGATCGCGCCTATGCTGATGATAAAGCGATTGTAGGTGGCACCGCGCGTTTGGATGGGCGTCCGGTGATGGTCATTGGCCACCAGAAAGGACGTGAAACTAAAGAGAAGATTCGTCGCAACTTTGGTATGCCTGCACCGGAAGGGTATCGCAAAGCGCTGCGCCTGATGGAAATGGCAGAGCGTTTTAATCTGCCGATCATCACATTTATCGATACCCCTGGGGCGTATCCTGGCATTGGTGCTGAAGAGCGTGGACAATCAGAAGCTATTGCGCGTAACTTGCGTGAGATGTCCGGACTGAGCGTGCCGATTATCTGCACGGTGATCGGTGAGGGCGGTTCTGGTGGTGCATTGGCGATCGGCGTGGGCGATAAGGTCAACATGCTACAATACAGCACCTATTCCGTGATTTCACCGGAGGGCTGTGCATCCATCCTGTGGAAGAGCGCAGATAAAGCGCCGCTGGCGGCGGAAGCGATGGGGATAATCGCTCCGCGTCTCAAAGAGTTGAATCTGATTGATTCCATCGTTCCTGAGCCACTGGGTTCTGCATATCGTGATGTAGAAACCATGGCGGCATCGCTAAAAGCACAACTGCTATCAGACTTGCGCGAGCTGGATGAATTAGATAAAGAAGCGTTGCTGGATCGCCGTTATCACCGTTTAATGAATTACGGCTACTGCTGATCCCATTAGTATCACGCTGAATAAAGTCCGCTTTCCGCAAGGAAGCGGACCTTTTGCTGTTATGCGGCTATTCCTATCATCGCCAGGTCAAGAAGAGGAGTACGAATGCTGGCTTTAAATGCCATTCACTACATTGCTATTATTGCATCTGACTACACGCGCAGTAGGGCATTTTATTGCGGTGTGCTCGGATTTGAGCTGTTAGCAGAAACTTATCGGGCAGAGCGTGATTCGTGGAAAGGCGATCTGGCGTTAAACGGACACTACGTTATCGAACTGTTCTCGTTTCACTCTCCACCGCCGAGGCCAAGTCTGCTAGAAACGTGTGGATTGTGCCATCTCGCTTTTGCCGTGGTGAATATTGATGAGGCGCTGGGGCGTCGCGTGTGAATCGATTCGCGTGGATGAATTTACCCAGCGTCGTTTCACCTTCTTACGCGATCCTGATGGATTACCGTTAGAGCTTTATGAGCAGTGAACCGGCATTCCTGACAACGTTACTCAAAAATGTAGCGATGCAGCTCTCTAGCTGTAAGCGCGTGCTGGTCGCTTATAGCGGTGGGCTAGATTCCAGCGTGTTGTTGCATATGTTGTATCAATTGATGCAGCAACGCCCAGATTTTACCGTGCGAGCTGCCTATGTGCATCACGGCTTGAGTTCTCATGCGGATAGTTGGGCACAACACTGTGTACATACCTGTCAGCAATGGGAAATTCTCTGTTCGGTGCTACCGGTCAGGGTGGATGCGCGTGAGCACGGAATTGAAGCGGCGGCGCGTGATGCGCGCTATCAGGCGCTGCGCGTACATCTACTACCTGAAGAGGTACTACTTACCGCACAGCATCTCGACGACCAGAGTGAAACTTTCTTGTTGGCGCTCAAACGTGGCAGCGGGCCCGCCGGACTCTCATCCATGAGCACTACGGGGTCGTTGGGTTGCCATCAGTTAAAACGCACGCTGCTGGGTATCTCGCGTACTCAACTTGAAGACTATGCACGCTATTACCAACTAACGTGGGTTGAGGATGAAAGCAATCGCGACGATCGTTACGATCGCAACTTTCTCCGTTTGCAGGTGTTACCTTTACTAAAACAGCGCTGGCCGTCATTTCCTGAAACGGTAGCGCGCAGCGCACGGCTGTGCGCAGAGCAGGAACAATTGTTGGATGAACTGCTGGCAGCATCGCTGTATTCCGCATGTGATACCGAGGGTGCATTGACGATTGATGCTTTGATCCCCCTGAGTGAATCGCACCGTTTTGCTCTATTGCGGCGCTGGTTGAAAGTGCATGGGGTAACTATGCCTTCACGCGAACAACTGTTGCATCTGTGGCAGGATGTAGCACTCAGCCGTCAGGCTGCTGAACCGCTATTACAATTGGGTCAAGTGCAGATTCGACGCTTTCGTCAGCGCTTATACTGCATTGCTTTATACGCAAATGTAGTTGGCCTTGTTTTACCCTGGAAGCCCGAGGAGGGCGCACTAAAACTTCCGCAGCAGCTTGGTTCCCTGCTTTTGTCCGAACAAGGAATGCGTATCCGACGCCCGCATCGCGATGAGCAGGTCAGTGTGCGTTTTGGCTTAAAAGGGAAACTGCATATTATTGGGCGAAGCTGGAGCCGCTCAGCGAAAAAACTGTGGCAGGAATATAAGATTCCTCCCTGGATGCGCGAACAAATTCCTATTCTGTATTATAACGAGCAGCCGATCACGGCTATTGGCGTCTTTGTTATGAGAGAAGGAGATGCTCAAAATGATGCCGCTTCATGGCATGTGGAATGGCGTATGGCGTAGCGTTGATAAAGAGTATTCATACCTGTCATACGTCAAGCTACAAGTTACATTTGCGTTGGCTATTCGGCCCATTCCTGATTCTACCCCACACGAGGTCGTCGCAAGCGGCGTTCAAATTTGCTCACGGCAGATTTATTAACCGAATCAATTATCTAAGCAAGCCCATCGGGATTAATGAACCTCATACCTGAGGCTCACCCTTCGGGCCAGCGCGAGCACTGTTCAAACAGATTTTTCTCTCCCTTGCCTCCTTCATGCAATTCGAATTATGCGGGGTATATCCGCGTTTTTTATGATGTCTTAAGTAGCAATATCAAAGGGGCTAATGCGTTATAAGGTGTAGATTTCGTAAGCGAAGAAAGGATTGAGAGTATATTATCTTTGTGTTTTAAGTCTTCGATTTCTTTTTATAGTTGTTGCAGTGCAATCAGCATCTGTTGTATTTTCTGCGGAACCATCTCTTGTTGCTTTTTTGTATCAAGGGGAAGTACTTTGTGTTCACTCAATGATTCTGGTTTATCTGATGCAAAAGTGGTTATACCAATGTATTTAATCTCGCTCAGGTAGTCGTGTAATTTTGAAAAAAGCATCGATGAATTTATTCTTTTCCGCGTTAGTGGAGTCATGCATGCGTTTATTTATTACATCGTAAATGTGTAAAATACATTCGGTACCTGAAAGTAGTAATCTTAATCCGCTGAGGGTAGTCAATGATGTAGAGATAGCCAGTGCAGGAAAAGCTAACGGGAGCAAAAATGCAAGATTTGCCAGTATTATCCATACGATGGATAAGGTAATCCCCATGATAGTTCGGGTCGATAAAAAGCCTTTTTGTGGTGCTTCACTATTAATGATTCTATCGCTCTTCTTTAATATCTGACAAAGTATTAAAGACCAGATCCGTTATTACCTGAATGTCTTTTATTTTTCCTCTTAACTCAGGCGAAAGATTCTTGAATGCGGAACTATTATCGGGCAGTGCTAAGATTTCGCCTATAATACAGAGGTTAATTTCGCTGATTTTTTTCTGACATATTATAATGTTAGCGTAAGTGCTCTCATCATTTATAAAATGTTTGCAGTAGTCTGATTTAATAATGGTATCCCTCAATACGGGGTAGCTTTCCCATTTCTGTAGGGTTAACTCATTACTGATGTTACCAATGTGGCATAATTTTTATGCCCATGCTCTTGTACAGGGGTTTATCTGAGAGGGTATCCACGTAGAACCCGAAGCCCGGCTTTCATTTATAGGGTGAAAGGGAGTAGTGAAATAGAATTGATCATCTAGACTTATTCCACCTATACACATATAATGCCTCCCCCTGAACAGGTTTTCTGACTGGTTTGTTAATATAGAATCATCGGGAGGCGGGGTTTTGTCACTAGGGTAGTGACTGGGAATGTGTTTTTCGTGCTATATTATATTCGATGCAAATATTAAGCTATCTCACCCAGAATGCCAAACGGACAACCTGCGTTGTCCGTTTGGATAAAAGTTGTATCGCGTACTCGCTTTGCTATTGATTAGTACTCACTGACCACCACTTTGCCGATACCTGGGTTACTGAAGCTCACGATATGATCCAGACGTAGTTCTCGCAGCACGCCATTTTCTTCGATCACTAGATATTCCATTTGCTTGCGCAAGACAATATCGCTGGCCTTGCCTATAAGAGTTTCGCCGTTGCGTAACTCCAGCATTAGCGTTAAATGCTGCTGGCACGTTGCCTCAAGGCTATCGTAATCATCACAATTGATAGGTTGATATTCGTTACTCATTAACATAATCGCTCACCAATAAGTTAGCTGCGGCGAAGGCTGCCCGTTCCCTGACGGTGGATGGCAAGTCGCCATTGGCTGTGATCTCATCCAGTGTTTGCAAAACACAACCTAGTGCATCAAGTATGTAGCCCAGATTGCCGACAGCGATCTCCGTATATAAAAGACAAACTAATTCAGAATGTTGCTGCACAATCTCCTCCCTTGGAAACCCGCTTACGTAGGCTTTCGCACCTGTTGCCGCCGCGATGGCCTTGTTTTTTTTGCTGATAAGGGAGATAATCCCACGAAAATAAGTATTCGTTATCAAAAGAACATAGCATAAGCAGGATATCAGCATTCCGATGTTAAGCAATGCTTCAGTTAGCGCATAGTTTTTAGGTCTCCCCTTGTCATTCTCTCGGTTGCGGCCGATCTGCACTCCTAATTTATTGTCGGTATGCCGTGCGTCTCGCCTGTTCTCAAGGTACACCTGTTACAGAAAGAGAAGAGGTATTGGATGGCATTGAAATCAACGATTTATAAAGCAGAGGTGAATATAGCGGACTTGGAATGCTCTTTTTTCTACGATGCCAGTTTAACATTAGTTCAGCACCCCTCGGAAACGAAACAGCGCATAATGTTGCGCCTACTGTCCTTGATCTGCCATGAGAATAAAATTTACGCTTCACCAAAGGGTTATTGCGGATGATGAACCGGAAATCTGGTTACGTGACGACACTCTGGCGCTAGAGTTGTGGATTGAGTTGGGGTAGTCCGGATGAGCGCCGTATAAAAAAGCCTACCACCAGTCCCCTAAGTTGTGCTGTATGTATACGGTGAACGCAGAGTCCATGTCCGCTGGCAATCTATGGCACAAAAGTTTCGACCTTACCGTAATTACCATACGTTTTTTAGACGACCGCCAATTTGCGGGCGTTGACCGCATTAGCGCAGCGTACCATGACCTTACAGGCAACCATTTCAGGACGGCTCAGTGTGGCTATCTGCTTATAATAATAATCTGAAAATTACCCTTTCCGAGTGGTAACTGGCCCAATAATCGTCATGATCCTGGATGACAGGAGAGGATGGAGAAGGGAATCGCGTGAAAAAAATGGCGCTTGGCTCACTATTGGTTTTTGTGGTAGCACTATTGATTGGCTGTTATACGCTAAAGCCGGTACGTGGGGAAGCATTACCAACGATCCGATGGCGATGTGGTTTGTATCGCTATATGGCTGATGCAGCGGTATTTGCCGATTGTTTTACCAGTGTCACCTACCCGGTAGTAAACAATATCGTGATGGAAAATATTTACTTACAGGTGCGTAGCGCGCCGGGAGAAGCAGTGCTCACTTTCAGCGCCCATTTTGTTATTGTGCCTTCGATGGAAGAGGGGATGACGGTAAAAAGCCTAGTCCCGAGTAGCGCACCATTTCAGATAAAAGCGTAAACCCACTGTAACGAGTAACAACACCGGATCGAAAGGATGAAAAGCTACCCTTCCTAAGAAAAGCTGCCAGTCATGAGGTTATACCATCGCTTTCAGTTTATAGAGCCATTCTAGAACCTGACACGGCGTTAGCGTATCAGGGTCGAGTGTTCCAATGCTTCTACTGCCTGAGAAGGTTCTTCGCTGGTTAACAGTGCTAATTGCGCGTCGTCAACATGACTGGCAGAAGCGTGATTGGAAAGAGAATCTAGCTCTTTTGATTTTTGTCGCGCGCGTTTAATCACCTCTTTAGGTACGCCCACCAGTGCCGCAACGGCGAGGCCGTCACTCTTGCTGCGCCGCTCCTTCTTGAACGCTATGCATAAACACAATGGTGTCACCGTGCTCTAGTGTATACAGATGCACGTTAGCAACGCCTTCCATTTTTTCCGTTAGCGTGGTTAATTTAAAATAATGGGTTACGAACAGCGTCATGGCATTAATGCGTTGCGCCAGGTTTTCAACGCAGGCCCAAGTCAGTAAGAACCCATCATAAGTAGAGGTGACACGCCTAATTTCATCCATCAATATCAAGCTGTTGGCGGTGGCATTGTGCAGAATGTTAGCCGCCTCCGTTATCTCTACCATGAAAGTGGACCGCCCTGAGGCAAGATCGTCTGCGGCGCTAATTCGTGTAAATATGCGATCAACTGGACCAATAGTCGCCTTATCTGCAGGTACAAAGCTGCCAATATATACCATCAGCACGATCAGTACTGCCTGACACATGACGTCACCATCGCGTACCAACACCGGAGGCGCTTCCACCACTGCACGCTCTAACAATTCACAAAGCTCATCAAACTGATGAATATGCTGAGAAAGCTGTTGTACATAATCTATGTGGCTTTCTGCCAGTAGCGCATGAATGGCCGGATATTGATGAAATGCATGGCGCATGCGTGCCAGATCGCGTGGTCGGGCAGTTCGTAAAGCCAGACGCGCCAGAATGCTCTCCAGATTATCAATCTGAAGCAGAGGGAGTGAGTGTAGGCTACCAGCGGCTGCAACGCGCCGATAGTGCGTTGGCGTTGAATTAGTGTGGGATATCGCGGGTTGGCATATGGATCCAGCATTTGAGCATGCGGCTACCCATGGCGGTCACTGTGCAATCCAGAATTGTAGTAAGTGTATTTTCTATACAACCAGCCAGATTTTTCGTGAGTTCAAGGTTACGACGAGTGGCTGCATCCATAATGATGCCGTCTTGCTGGCGTTCCATCGTAATGCTGAGGATATGTGGCAGCGAGGTGCGTTGTGTATCCTTTGCGTACTTTAGCAGGCAGCCAGCGGCACGGAGTACGAGTTTAGCCTGTTCAATACCAAAGCCAATCAGATCGTGAGTACCAAACTGCATATTGAGCTGCTGACGCGCCGTTTCCAGCTCAAACTCCCATAGTAGACGGCGGCGAAGCCCATGGTGGTGTTCAATCAAATGAGAGGCAGGAAGGATTCTGGGTAAAGCAACTCAGCGGGGTTGGTGCTTTGCAGTTCCCCGGCCATCGTCTCTTCATCAGCAGGTTCTATGACGCGAAAACGTCCGGAACTGATATCCAGGGTAGCATAACCAAAACCGCGTCCGTCTTACCAAATGGCGGCTAGCAGGTTGTCCTGTTTTTTCTGTAATAGCGCTTCATCGCTGATGGTGTTTAGGGGTAACGATACGCACTACTTTGCGTCAACTGCCCCTTTACTGGTGGCAGGATCGCCGATTTGTTCGCAGATGGCGACAGATTTACCCTGTTGCACCAGCTTTGCCAGATAGTTTTCAACAGTATGATGAGGTACACCTGCTATGGGGATAGGCTCCCCAGCTGAAGCCCCGTTTGGTCAGAGAAATATCCAGAAACTGTGACGTACGTTTAGCGTCATCGTAAAACAACTCATAAAAATCTCCTATACGATAAAATAGCAGGATGTCAGGATGTTGCGCCTTTAGCCTAAAGCACTGCTGCATCATGGGTGTATGGTCGGTGGAATCCTTGTCAATAGATTCATTCATGTATATTTTACTCATTTTAACTATTGGGGATTCAATGGCTGAGCCACTCATGCTGCAAGCGCCTGCTTAAACCGAAAGCCCCTGCCAGCGACATTTCCAATCCAAAATATTGTCTATCTTACTACCCCCGCAGGGATTCATACATAGAGACTCGCTATTCGGAACGTTATCAAAGTGATAGCAGGAAATGTATCTGATTCTGGTACTGGCATCAGTTTACGCGAAGTCGTTCGTAAATTTAGCTAAATATACTGCAAGCAGTAGATGGGGTATGCAACATTAGCAATAAATGTGTAACTACAGCGGTAATGATTGCTACGCGTTATACCTGAAATACTTCACGCGGCTGGTGTGTCTTTTGCATTTGCAATTCGGTCCATTCATGGACCTCACCTCGAAAAAACACCGCCGCAAGCAGCGTTAACATCAGCTTACGGTAGATTTGCCAGCCAAACCACCCACTTGAATATGTTTGTCGAGATTGATAACTCTCATCCTTTAGGTTCTCTCTATAGACCAGTTCTTGCTGCCTTCCTGCAGCTCCAATCGTTTAGGGTATATACATTCCCTGTATGGCCTGTAATAACTATTGTATTTGCTACTGCTAAATTATCGTCAAGTCAGGCTGTTATTGAATGTGTTAATGACAGATTTAAATCTCTTTACTTATTAATAAACGCCCATAATTTAAAGAAAGGGCAATTTTTTTGTAGTGTCTATTTTGGTGCAGTATCTTAAATAAATATGTAAAATTCTTAACTGGTATTGGAATTTTCTTATTTATATATATCAGTGGTCTTTTATTCTCTCTTATGATGTTAATTTATAAATTTTTATATATAAAGATACTGTTATGTCTATTTTCCTCTTAGGAAAATTAATCTTTTTTTTGAGGTAAAAAGTAAAAAATATATTGCTATATTTTTCTATTTTCATTAAATACAAATTAATTATTATGGCTTTAAAAAACTTTTTAGAAAGGTAACAGGTAAGATAATCAGAAAAGCGATTGATGAAAGGAAAAAACTACAAAAATATTTAATGGTTTGAATTGTATAAGTTGTCATTTTTGATATGAATTATTACCTTTTCCTTCTTTAAGAATAATTAATTGTATTAAAGAGCAGTTCTGCATATGGCCTGAAAGTAACTATTATCTTAGCATTGGATTAGTCTAAGTTGTTGATAATAGTAAATACAACTATATGGGTGGCAGGTTTATCTTTGTTGACTTCTCATTGGCGAATATAAGCGTTTTTACCAATAATCGTTGCTGGATTACCTTGTGCATTTCGGGTTGCGTGTGGTTCTTGTTTCTGACAAATTAAGGTAGCCTCTGGCTGCCTATTGGAAAAAATGGGATAAAATAATTTTTTCTGTGTTGTACACCAGTGATGGCTATGCGAGTATCTTGAAGTCGATTGATAAAATCTACTTAAGAAAAATAAATACAAAAAAATTACGAGGGAACATGACAGAAAAGTAATTTTTTTTATTTCTTGTGTTTAATAGTTTTTCATTGAAAGAGATCGCTAGCAAATTACAGATTGACAGTAAAAGGCTATACAACATCAAATACTCAATTGAAAGAAAGTTAGGTGTTAGGTTTTTCTATGTTTTTCAATTTTAAAATTTAATTTTTCTGTTTAATGTTTTATTCCATGATCATAATTTATGTTTATGAGGAAATATTAAGGAGAAAATTTTCGCACGCTTAAAAATCATGATTCTCTCGCGGAGAGGCTTTTCTCCAAGGCGATATGGCCTGTGAATTTATCTGAGTTGTAATGTAATTCACTTAAAGTTGAGTTTTAAATATAGTATTGCTAGCGGATGTTAAGACCTGGCATGGTTTTTCTTTGCTATATGAAATTGACATTGTTTTTTAAAACTTTCTTTTTGAAGTTGTTCTTGTTAGAGACGTTATTATGGGGTTGAGCTTATTGACAAATTGATTATTTAATCTATTTCCTTCTGTATTTAATAAAATACAGTAAAGTTTTTTCTTTATATCAAAATATGCAGTAATACTCTTAAGGATGTAATAATGAAAAAAATATTATGATGTTTGCTTTGGCCGCTGCGTTTATTAACATGGGCACGGATCAGGCTGCTGATATAATTGCCCAGGCGATGGCGACATGGTTAGCTACGGGTGAAAAAAGACACCACCAGCAAGCTGGTTGTTACACTGCTTGGTAGCCTTGCATTCCAATATACTGAAGGCGTAAAAGGTTTCAATTCTCAAAAAGGTCTGTTTGATGTTGCAGTAGAGGACGACATCAGCGCAACGTCTTTTAAAATGACATCGCTTTTGGTCAGCAATACCCTGACTCAATTGAATTCATCAGGATCAACGCTGAATGTGGGCGTCTATTATAACGGCGCTGCCATTGATAAAATGACGGATACTGTGCTTATCGATACTGCTAACGGTATTCTCGGCGTTAACCTGAGCGTACTGTCCAATGGTTATAATAAATCTGGTCGAGCTACGGTACAAGATGCATTCATATTTGTCATTATTAGCGACACGAGTGATGGTACCACCCCGTTATCGATTACAGCACGTTTCCGGAATGGATTTGGAGCGGTGACGTGAGCGTTCAGTTCGACGCCACCTGGACCAGATAAGTTTTCTCAGTGAGAAAAAGGGTGGGGTAACCCGCCTTTATTTAATGTGAAAAATGAAAAACTTATGAAGCCTGTTATTTTTAATATTAGTTTATTTTTAGCGAATGTCGCGCTCGCTTTGGCGTTAGATGTTGACGATATGACCTCCTTTATTCACAGTAATAGTACAACGCTCAGCAAAGAAATTAAAAATACGAAGAATGATAGCCGTCTGGTCAATCTCAAGGTCGAAAAGTTATCCTTCCTCTGGAAGGTGGCACTATTATTCCAATGGAAAAGAAAGATGAGCTATTACTCACCCCTGCAAGTTTGCTCTTGCCAGCACAAAACAGTGATGTTGTTCTTTTTTTCTATCAGGGCTCTAATGATGATAAAGAACGGTATTATCGGATTATCTATTTTCATCAGGCCTTGAGTGATGCACAGAACGAGTCATCAAATAAGAGTGCTGTCGCGATGGCTTCCGCACGGATTGTAACGATCCTGGTCGTCCTCTCAGGAAAGTAACTTTTGACTATCGCCATGCCAATGGCAAAATAACCAATACAGGAAATGCAACGTTAAGAGTGATTGCTCATAGCCCGTGTTTAAAACCGTATGATAGTAAAGAGTGTAAAAAAAATTTTATCTTATGCCGGGTAAATTACACGCTTTATCTCGCATAAATACTGAGGATAAGAAAGGCCTAGTCGCCATGTGACAGGCCGAAAAATTCTTTTCAGTTAAATAACCAGTGCGCCTGACAGAATTAATACTATGTGCAAATTGCAAATAAGCACTAAACCAAAAAAAATTGTAATATCTATGATGCTATTATTTTCTGTTACATTTGACATGCAATCTGCGCAGAGAAGTATTCAACATATTGGCGGTATCTTGATACCTCAGGCTTTCCGTAATGCATTGCAAGACGGAATGAGTATACCATTTTTTATTCATTTGGATGGTAGTTCAGAAACGCAGAATGACCAACGTATCGGTAATGCAGTTATTTGGTTAGATGGTGATGATTTTAAATTCAAGTTATTGAATATAGATGAAAAATATGATAATGCCACGGTGAATGAAAAAACACGTAATGCGTTAATGTCTTTAACCGATGCGCCATTTAATGAAAATCTGTAAATTACAATAGGGAATGATACCTAGTTGAAATTCAACTTTAAAAAATTGATTTTGCAACTGGTGGTTCGGCAAGAAGCACTAGGCACACTTTTACGCCCGCGTAGCGAAGATATTGGTAAATGCCAGTGTTGATACGGTCAGCAGTGCTCTGAATTATAATCTGGGTGTGTATAATAACCAGATGCGTAATGGTGATAATCACATGTCGAGCTATCTGTCTCTGAATAATGTGGCTGCATTGCGTGAGCATCACATGGTGCTCGATAGTGAATTTTATGGCATGGGCACCAGCAATCGCGACAGTACGATGTATAAGGCAATGTATGAACGTGATTTCGGCAGGTATAGTTTTGCGGCCGGCATGCTTGATAGCTGGAATCTCCAGTCTCTGGGGCTGATGACGGCACTCTCCTCAGGCAAGATTTATGGTGCGTCTTGGGGAAATGCGGTAAGTTCGACCATATTTGATAATTCGCAATCGGCTACGCCGATCATTATTTTTCTGTCCTCTTCTGGTGAAGTGCATATTTCCCGTGAAGGGTGTTTAACTCAGCGTACAGAATTTTAGCATGGGCAGTCATGAAGTAGACACGCGTGGGTTTACCCTACGGTATTTATGATGTAGATGTTTCTATTGTCGTTAATGGGCGTATGGTCAGTCGGCAAGTGGAGCGAGTAAAGAAGCTGTTTACGCGTGGGCGAGCGGCTCGCACACCTTTAGGCTGGCAGGTATGGGGCAGAAGCATGCATATGGATCGCTAGTATGAAAGCGGAAAAAAACCAAACCAGAAAAGGATACCTACCTGTTGGGTGGCTCTTTGTCGGGTTCAGCAGGCCTGATGAGTTGGTCTGCAGCCGGGTATGGGTACGATAGCGCCATGATCCGGTTAAGGAAGAGTTTCGTGCCCATTACCGAATCAATCAGTGCCAACCTGTAGTAGCAAATGGCGGTAAATGACAGTTCTTTGAGCAGCATTGGAAACGTTACCGCTGCTCTGCCCGGTGGATTCATTCGTTATGGGTTAATATGGAAAAACATTTATTGGTAATGATTGACGCCGTAGCGACGCGGATAACCGTGCGATTGGCGGTACGCTAAATATAAATGCGCTGTGGCCTAAATTAGGCGTACTTAACGTTATCGATAATAACGATCGCCATAATGACAGTAATTATTATAAATGAATTATAGCCAGATCGTCTACAGCAGCACCAGAGGAACGTTGGGGCTGCGTATGGGGATACAGCGGTAAGCAACAGTAATACCGGCAGATATATCGCGCTGGATGTTTCTATGCCATTGGGAAATTGGTTTAGTGCCGGTACAACACACCAGAACGGATACACCATGGCAAACTTGTCGGCTCGCAAGCAATTTAATGAAGGTGCGTCCGCACGTTGGGTGCCAATGTTTTCGGAGCGATTTCGGGAGATACGGGCGATGATAAATCACTGAGCGGAGGCGCCTATACGCAATTTGACACCAAATATTCTGCAGGAACATTGAATGTTAACAGTCGTGCTGATGATTATGTGAATACCAACCTGACAGCAAAAGGGAGTGTAGGTTGGCAGGGCAATCAACTAGCTGCAAGCGGACGTACTGACGGAAAAGCAGGCATTATCTTCAAAACGAATGTGGCTGATGATGGCAAGCTGAGCGCGAAAGTGAATGGGCAGACTTTTCAATTAGACAGAAAACGTAACTATTTGCCACTTTCTCCCTATAGTTGTTATGAAATTGAAATTCAAAACAGTAAGGATGCAATCGATAGCTACGATATTGTCATGGGACGCGCAAGCGCCAACTGACGCTTTATCCAAGCAACGTAGCTGTGATTGAACCGAAAGTGAAACAGCGAGTTACTATATTTGGGCGCATGCGCGCTGAGGATGGCACATTGTTAGCCAATGCGCACATCAATAATCCATTGGCCGCACCCGTACGGATGAAAATGGCGAATGTATTATTGATGTTGATAAAAAGTACCCCGTTATCGACTACAGCTATGGCAAAAACCAACTAGCCTGATGCGCCGGCGATGCAATATGTTTTTGTTAAAAATAATGCGGATAATAACTTTTTTTTGTAACCCTCACGGGAGCATTGGATCCGCGTTTGACCGGAGAAAACCGCTGGACGGGGCTGAAATCAACGGGAGCGGGAGTCTTTGTTCAACAAAGCCTTGGCTGCATTGATAATGGTTACAATACGGGGTTATACGCTAACTATAAATTTGATTATGTTGCTGGATAACCCGCCGGTATCAAACCCACTACAGGGATTGCGTTGTATCAGCTGGTATAATGGTTGTAACCTGAATGCCAGCCTTATTTTGCCGTAATCAACGGATGCTAAAGGTTTTTACGGCGTGACGGTGCCGAGTAGAGATCAAAAATGGGTGTACCGCATGATGTCGGATTCATTTTATCATTATTTGCAGCAGGTTCCACAGTTGGCAGTAGTTTCACCACGACGATAAATTCCTGCATGACATCTGTGTTGTATTATACAGACACTGTGGCGCGTTGCAAAATCAGGCTTCAGGTTATTGATATACAAGAAATGTGACACATACCAAATCCGCATATCTGAAGCTGATTAATACCAATACAGAAGTATTTATTAATAGTGATGGTCGGCCAACGCTTGGTGAGGATAATTCTTATTGCCGTATCCAAATATCGGCACATTAAACTGGGGTCATCTGTAAAATGGTTAACTATAAATTAGCTAGTAATGGGGTGAGTAATGAGTCTATCCATGTTTTCATCGATCAATCATGCGGCTCTCTCTGCGGGTATCACTCTATATGATATGCAGTTCAGCCTTGATGGTAATACTTGGTGGCCTATAAGTGGGATCAGTTATCATTATACATTTAATCAACTCAAATATTCATATTCCATTTATATTTTCTTTAGTAACTTTTTTAAAAATATGGTTTATCTCGGTATCAGTGATATCAATAGTAGCGATCTGTTTAATTTCAGATTTTATAATACCACCTCCCCAGAGTTTGGTTGATATGAGTTATCGACGTCTAACTGAATAATTATCAAACCTCGAGATTTTAGTATCATTTCTGATGATTATGACTTTGCTCCGTCAAAAGAAGGTAATGTGGCAAGTGATAGCCCGGCGCTGGATTTTGGCGATATTGTTACGACTAATGGAAATCAGGCTGCTGATGAGGTGTTGATTAAAGTTAATGGACCTACGCGTACGATTGCCAGTCGACCTTATTGTATTCTCTCTTCATCTGACGGTGTGATGCAGGTGCCTTTCCTTGCATTGCTGGCTTTTACCTCGAAGTCGGTGACAGTGACATCCCACGATGGGGGGTGTGATGGCAACTGGCGAGACATGACCGATGCATTATGGCTCAATACGCCTTGGAGCGATAGTTCTGGAGATATTGGCCTACTGAATAAATCAATGGTGAAGTTTTCGATCCCGATGAACAACCCGATCTCGCAGAGAACGGTGAATAATGAAGGGTGGTTTGGCGAGGTCAGTGCCTCTGAAGAAATTCATGTGCAAGTAACCTGGCGTAATATTAATTAGACATCTCAGCGTTATTCTTGCTATGGCTGTTTTCTACGGCCCGTATTCAACCTATGGGATTTACATTGGTAACCTGACGTTTTCTTTGCCGCAGGAAGGCACGTTTACAGCAAAACGAGTATTGAATAACAATGACTCGGTCAGAGTGTATGCCGTTTCAGTTATAGGTATAGACAAACCTGGAGAAAAAGAGTTTCTCACGCGACCGGCAGATGGTGAAGTACTTTACTCTCCCAAAACGCTGACGCTGAAAAAGGGAGAGGGGGATTATTTTACATTCTTTTATAACGGGGCCTCACGACGATAAAGAACGCTATTATCGGATCTCTTTTCGGGAAATTCTTGCCAAAGCGATCAATGCTAGAAAGAATGCAGGTTCATCAATCACGCTGGAGCCGGTTGTGGTGATCGATGCCATTTTTGTTTTTCGACCAAAGAAAATAAATTCTAAATGGGAATTCGACAAAAAATGGGGTATTAAAAATATGTAGGGAATATCTTTTTCAGGTTTATCGTCAAACCTAACTGTAAAAATACAGAGGATGAAGGCCGTACTTTCTATTTGTGACCTGGTGACATACTACACGATGCCTATTTAAAAAAGGCGGGATCAAATTTATTATTTATAACGATAAGTTCATCAATATATCGCAAGATTGCCTTTGATACTGCATTGATGAGAGAGAGGGATGTTGTGAAGCGCAGCATCCCTCTTTTTTACGTATTATTTGCGCTGATGAGCATTCTCTTCAGGTAAAAAAATAAGTGGCTCGATATCACTTTCCTTTTTGATCACTAAGGTATCGTCGCCGCGTAAGCAAGCGCCGCCATAGCTACCACCGATCGTAAAGGTAAAAACTTAAAGGTGCTTCCCATCGACCTTCGGCAGACACCAAAGTTGTTGATAGATATTTTTCCTATAAATAAACTGGCCATAGGTTTGGCCCAGTAGTTCATCATGCTGATTGATCAGGTTAATGTTGTTACCAAAACGACCAGAGATGGATTTTACCGCATAACCCGTTTTTGTCAGCTCATCATTCACTATGAAATCGGTATCGAGCAAATAGCGATGGTAGGGAAATAGTGACTACAATACACGCAGTATCGCTTTATTCCCTGGAATCATGGTTCAAAGAGGTTTAAAGACACCCACTTCCGGGCGCAGCAATACGTCAATCAGGCGTACCTCTTTTTGCGGGTGGACGGTTCGGATAGGTAGAGCGGCATAATCACGGTTTCCCATGCCCAGGTTTTCAACACGCAATTCACGGGGCGATTTTCGCTATCAATCAGTTGTCCCGCGCTTGTCCCAGTCCAACTCATCCAGACCGTAGACAATTTTGCTGTCAAAGCCCGCCTGTGTCAGCGCGCGTTTCATGAATTGTGCATGGTAACTTTCTTACACATCCTTATCTTACATGATGTGAATGAAGGGTGCGGCATAGCCGTATTTACCAGGCACCCGATAATTCATCAAGCAAGTCCTCCGAAGGGTTATACTCTGCAGTGATGTGACCTTGCTTCATCCATTGTTCAAAGATCAGACCACCTTCTATGTGACGTGATGCAGAATCGGCATGGTACTCATAGACCTTCAGGCCTCACTCATCCATAAAAAATCCAGTCTCCCGGTGATCATATGGTGCGTCGGCGTTGCCAGGAGAGCCGTAGGCGTGGCCACAGGATCCTGGGAATATCAAACGCTAGTAGCTCGTCATCTTTTAAGACCTTATCTGTTGCATACAGATACATCAAATCCAGTTTGTTGGTCGCCTTAATCAGTTTCTGTTCGGCGCGTTCCGTCATAGTGAAATAACGGTAAGGATCGGCATTAATTCGGTGGCCGTTTGCCTGTACATAGGCGTTCTGCAACGTATCTGCCTCATTAAGCCATTTTTACCCTATCATACTGTCCTTTGTTTTCAAGCTACGCGCTGTCGAGAGTCAGCGCTGCCGGAGGAACTGTCGGCTGCGGCAGACAATGCTCTGTGTTGCTGGTCTGGATCATTCAACCCAGGATAGTAATATCGCTGAAGCTATCTTTGATGGTGTAGTGACCTTTGTTCACTTCCAGTGTTAATTCCGAGTCCATTGATGGCAGGGGGTAGTGGAGTGTGGTGAACGTTCTGTTCGGGAACCCTGACCTTATTACCCAGTAGCTGAGTGATCACCGCTACGTGGCCGGTGTGCTTAAGGGTCGCGCGGAGAGCTATTCGCGAATGCTTGAAGAGGCAGCAGGTTGTCGTTAACGACTTGACGCAAGAAGCGTAATGAGAAAATTTTATAGGCCATCCCGACATCGGTAAAACGGAACCGTAGTTTAGGAATAAAAAGCGGCGGGCAAATTCCACGCACTGCCATTTATGCCACATGTACTCGTTACCAATATAGCTGCGGAAACTGGCATCACGGTAGTCGTTTTCTAGAAGAAACCTACTATAATTATAAGAATAAATCGCTACAGAGGGTTGACATAATAGCAACGAATATACTCAGACGAATTTAGGCCTTGGTGTGCACTATGGTTCTAATGATCATCTTTATGGGAAAAATACTTTTCTTGATTACGATTTGTCCCATTCACATGCCCGTATCGGCTTTAGCCTGGAATATTGGCGTGATTTTTTAAAGTTTGGTGCAATAGTTATTTTCGTGTAATCGGCTGGAAAATGTCGTCAGACGTTGTTGATTATCAGGCTCGCCCTGTTAATAGTTGGGATATTCGTACCGAGGGATATTTGACAGGTTGGCCACAACTGGGCGGAAAACTAATTTATGAACAATATTATGGTGATGAAGTAGCGCTATTTGGCAAAAAAAACGATCGCCAAGGCAACCCGTATGCATTCACTATTGGAACTAGCTATACACCATTTCCGTTCTTGACCTTGAATGCTGAGCAGCGTCAGGGAAAATTAGGTGAAGATGCGATGCGATGGAGGGTAGAACTCAATTATTGCTTAAATGAGCCTTGGCACCAGCAGGTTGATCCTTGCCAGGTTGCTGCATTGCGCAGCGTTGCTAGCAGCCGTTTTGGTTTTGTCGATCGTAATAATCAAATTGTACTGGAGTACCGTAAACCAGGTCTGCTTCACCTGTTTACTCCGTCTTTACTTATGGGATATGGCGGTGAACAGAAAGCGTTACCGGTTTCGGTCAACAGTAAAGATGCCTTAGCGTGCATTGACTAGTCTGCATCAGAACTCGTAGCTCAGAGGGGAGTATAATTAGAGAAGGCTATAGATCGTTTTAGCATTTTACTCCCGCTTTGTCGCCCGAAAGAGGACAATACTTATAGCATGAGTGCAGTTACCGTGGATACTCAAGGCAATGTATCTCTCAGTAAGATGATGCAGATGACGGTATTGCAATCAGAAGCGAGTGCGTTGAAGAGCACCCACCCTGGAACCTAAAAATATCTTGCTACTTGCCGATGGTAAAGCGTAGCAACGCTTAATGCTCAAGATCAGAGACCTGAATGGAAATCCTGTCGATTTGGCGCAGGAAGAGATTAGCATCAGAGCACAAAGGATGAAGCGTAGCGTTGGGCTCTCTACTGTTTCTGAATTCTAACGTCAGTCCGCTGGGGAATATACAGCAACCTTAACGGCCGGTACGCAACCCACCACATTTACGACTGAACCCTCTGCGCATGATGTCACGCTTGCGGCAGCGCATGTCACATTGACGCCGATGTTGCAAAGCACGGTTATCAGTGACCTTGTGGTAGAGACCAACAATGTCTTAGCAAATGGCATGTAACAAATGCTATCAAGATTACGGTTACTGATGCTGGCGGGAATCGGGTTCCTAATGTGCAAATAAATTTATGGACTGACAACGGCGCCACCCTTAGTGCGACAGCGTTAACCGATACTCAGGGTAACCCTGTTCCGGGTGTGACGGTTGACTGGTATTCCGACAGGAATGCTCGCGTTGTCAAGTTCAGCCAGGTTCAAAATCTTTCTAATAGCGAAGGTATTGCTGTAACCACCGTCACTAGCAGTCAGGCATTTGACGTTACTGTGAAAGCCTCGATTCCGTTTTCTTCGCACACAGCTGAGACAATTACTTTCACAACAAGAGCGTTCATCTTTTTTACCTTTTTCCGAAAACTATTGTTGCCGGTAAAGAAAAAGCAGCTTTGGCGCTCATATTACGTGATAAGCAGGGAAATCCGCTGACCGGACAGCGAGTAGTTGTCATCAGTGATAACGCAGCTGTGCTGTTTGGGGAAACGAAAGAATTCTCAAGGAAACGTTATCGCATTGACGTAAGCACTACACAAGCGCAAGAGGCGTTGCTTTCCGTACTCGTTAATGATGTTCCTTTCACGCTTTCTGAACTTTTAGTAGTGACAGGTGATGGGAGCTAAGGTATTGTTGACTCGGTTGGTGTTAACAAGAGGCGGATAATAGCCAGAGATCATCTTGGCGTCACTTATCACGCCACGATGGTCGATCCTAATGGCAATCCTTTACCTAGTATAATGATATTCGGGCATCCCGAAGGGAATCTAGAAGGGATAAAGCGTATCACGACTACGGATGCCAATGGAGTAGCCTACACAACCGCAAAAAGCTAAATGACAGGAACCCTGTGCATGAGACACACCTGAAAGAGCAGAGCCAAAAAATGGCACTCGATGTTGTTATTGATCCTGCCAACGTCGACGCTGATACCTCGATATTTCGAGCGGATAAAACAGAGATTGGCTCTGACGGTAAATAAACTGTGTTGTTGAGCGTTATTCTGCGCGATGCTTATGGTAACGCTATCCCGGGTAAACAGTGATGTTTCATGGCGCGGATTCACTTCCTGGCTTCACCATCTCGCCAGTGCGCGATAACCACGATGGTTCTTATCTGGCGATGGAGACATCAACAGCAAAGGGACGCGTATCCCTGAAAGCAAGCGTGGATGGGAAAAACATTGGAAAGACGCTGGTTATCTCGGTTGAGGCAGTGACCCAGATTTATAGTTCGACAATACCCTGCACCAGATTACGTTTACCCATCGATTCCGCCAGTCTTAGACTGTACAAGGGCTTCCCGACACGCTACAACAAATTTGGTCAAGTGCAGACTATGATATTGCTTCGGTTATAGGAAGTAACGGGCAGATAAAGTTACACAAAGCTGAGCGGGTGACTATCATGGTGCAAACGGCAGGAAATGCGCAATATAATCCTGCTAGTGCGAATTACCAGCTCCAAATTAAAAAGGCTTCTCCTGGCCTACGCCCCAGTACCGAACAGATTATGCCTAACCTAGGGAGAAAACGCTACAGATTCTATTGAGGGGTGTTTCATCAACCCCAGCGTAGACAAATCGTTATCCTTGGCATATTAGATCGAACACGAGTAAGTGGCTCAGATTACAGATAGAGGCGTGCTGCGGCCGATAAAACTCGGTAATACGATGATCTCGATTTGAGTGGAGCTCCAGTGACTGGGATGTCATAACTCTCACGTCTCAAGGACAGGTGTCTGGGTGAGTCAATAAGGGAAAAACCGACTAACGTTAACGATTATTCGGGAAAATGAGTTTTATACTGCTAGTACAAGTGTTTATGACGTATGCGTGTTCACTACACCTAAAGTTGTCGTGTCAGGTGTAAAATACGGTAATAATGGATTTCTTATGGAGTCAGGGTTCGAATGAACCTCGGTTTTTACCGAGGATAAACTGCACCTTACCTGAGCGGTCAATAGAAGCACGCCTTATGATAAACCGAGACGTGTCGAGGTTATCTTACTTGATAGACAGGGAGAGACACTCGATCTCAAAAGTTTTAACTCACCGGCAAGCATAATTGAAACAGCTTTCTAACCGAAGAATAAATATATCGGAAAACGCGTACATGTTAATGCGATTGCTTGTGGCTGTGATGTGCTGCAAGGTAAAGCATTCACTTCTGAGATAAGCGTCAATACCACAAACCGACGCAAATATATGGCAGTCATCTGGCTACTAGGTTCGTGCTGGACAGTATTACTACTTCTACCGGGGAATATGATGATGCTTGTCAAGGTAGCCATTTGAGCAGAATGCCCCATATGCTGTTGCAACCGGAAACGCGTTTTGATTTATCTGGGCAAGAGGGTACTTATTGCTCCATTGAGCATTACACACAAGGTCATTAATGCCTAAGGTGATACACGCAATGTTGATTATCCGGCTTATCCTAAGATCTTTTCCAGTGCTCGTGTTGGCTATAGTGATAGATACCATACCTATGCAATTAAAGAATAATGCTGGATTAGCTATTCAGGAACTGAAGTATTACAAACTCGCATGACATTTATGGGAAAATATGAGGTAATCAATAATTCTTGCAGATGGCATGGGTAAGCCTCTGCTGCGTTCAGGCTTTGATTGCCTGGACGCAATGATTGTGCTGAGTAATGCAGAGGAAAGGATTTCCTGAAAGAATCGTTTTTTTGCAAGAGCAAGTATTTCTGGGAGATTATAGCGCCATATTATAAATGAATCATATCTTGCAAAAAAGAGTGGTTTATATAAACTTTTAACGTACATAGCAGGTTAGACGAAAAAATCGTGTTTATTATTCTTATTGGATCGGGGTATTTTTTTTAAGATTACAGATATTACGAGACGCGTAAGATACTATACGCAGATAGTATCTATACTATAATAAAAAATCTATTATTACATATTTTTTATTATATTTGTCTGTTTTAGTTTATACGTAAAAGAGATGACGTGATAGTATAGTGTGAGAATATAGATTGATTTACGCTGATACATTTATAGTAGTTTTTTCAATGCGTTTAAGTAAAATGCGATAAAATAATATGAAGTAATTGGTGATTACTTCTTTATCGGTTTTCCTCACTAAAGTATTGAAATATATATTATTTAATATTTTTGACACTTTAAGAAAAGTGTGCTTTTTGAAATGATGTTTTCTTGCTGTGCGCTTGTAATGCGTATTAGTAATACTGCGGATAGCTTTTTTATGTTCCTTATCGTAATGTTTTGAGCAAAAGTTTGTTTCTGAATTGAACAAAAAACTTTTTACAGCACTGACTCCGCTGCCTGCTCTCATCCTCTTCGTTAAGTCACATGGATAACTCCCTCAACCTAAAAAGAAAGGAAACAGCGATGAACGTTTTTCTTGCAGAATTGATTGGCACCATGGTGCTGATACTGCTTGGCAACGGTGTAGTAGCCAACGTGGTGTTAGCGTGTACCAAAGGGCGCAATAGCGGCTGGATCGTTATTACCGCAGGGTGGGGATTCGCAGTAGCAATCGCCGTATATATCACGGGCTGGGTGAGTGGGGCGCATCTGAACCCGGCCGTCACATTTGGGATATGGCTGTACGGCAGCATCTCCGGCACCATGGCACTGGCCTATGTCATCGCCCAGTTTATCGGTGCCTTTCTCGGCTCTATTCTGGTCTATCTTATCTACAAACGTCACTACGATGTTACTGAAGATGCCGAGCTCATACTGGCGACCTTTTCCACCGGACCTGCGGTGCGCGACTTTAAGTGGAACCTGGTCACAGAAATCATCGGTACTGCTATTTTAGTCTTTGGCTTACTGGGGATTTTTAATTCTCATAATGGGATTGCGTCCGATTTTGGTCCGTTTGCGGTGGGGATTCTGGTCTATAGCATTGGCCTATCGTTGGGTGGCCCTACGGGCTATGCCATCAACCCTGCGCGTGATTTAGGGCCGAGAATCGCTCATGCCCTACTGCCAATCAAAAATAAAGGGCATTCCGATTGGGGATATGCCTGGGTACCGATTGTCGGTCCGCTGATCGGTGGTGGTATCGGTGCGCTGTGCTACAAATTTTTACCTGTTTTTACCTAATGGGCGATTCTCCGTTCACCCATGGACGTCGTTCTTTCCCCGTGAAAGAGTGGTCATCAAGAGGAAAGATCATGAAAGAGCTAATCAACAAGGTTGATGATGTTGTCAGAGAACAGCTTGAAGGTTTCGCACTCGCACACCCCGAATTGACGGTTAATACCGAGCCTTTCTATATCTATCGTCGTTCGGACAAGCCTAAAGTGGAATTGATCTCCGGCAGAAGTTCCTGGCATGGAGCCGATGCACGCCGGTTTTGTCGGTTTTGGTATGCTGGATGGCGCGTACCCCAGTCATATTTTTACCTCACCTACACCCGATCAAATGTATGAATGTGCTCAGAACGTCAGTAATGATAATGGTGTAATGTTGCTGATTAAAAACTATACTGGGGGGATATTCTTAATTTTAAGACGGCTACTGAACTGTTGCATGGTGAAGATATTATACTTACAGGTAGCTGTTATTAATGATGATGTTGCGGTGAAAGACAGCTTGTACACCGCGGGTCGTCGGGGTGTGTTTCCACACTGTGCTGGCGAAGAAACTGCTGGGCCCAGCGGCAGAAGAAGAGTATAGCCTGGATCAATGTGTAGTCTTGGCGACACGTATTACCAACCAGGTACGTTCCATCGGTGTGGCGCTTCCTCATGCATCGTGCCTGCGGCGGGGTAAGCCAAGCCTCTCTTTGCTGGAAGATGAAATAGAATTCGGCATTAATATTCACGGTAAACCCGATATTCTCCGTGAGAAATATACTGATGGCGATACTATCGTCAGTGCAATGCTGGATGAAATTCTCGATAACACACCCTATGTGCGGACGTTACGACAATGGGATCGGGAAAAAGGTGAATAGTTTGACGATACTCGCACCAGGACATCGCTCAATTCAGGCGACAATGTCATTGTGTTGGTTAACGGGCTAGGGAGGGGCTAAGCCTGCCTCGGCATTATATGGCGTTTATCGCAAAGTGGCAGAGATTTTAGCGGCGAAACAGATCAACATTGCGCGCAATCTGGTAAGAACCTATTGCAGCGCGATTGATATGCAGGGCGTCTCCATCACAGTGCTGGAAGCGGATGACGAAATACTCTTGGGGAACAAGCACAACAGGCGATTGAGACGTTTGCTTCGCTGGCGCAAAATCATTTCGGCGATCACCTTGAAGCGACAAGTACTTCTTCGGTACGTCCCCAACAGCACCCCGTTAGACAACGTGTTACTGCCACTGTGTGTTGCACAGAACGTACGTTGCCAACAGTGACACCACGCGCCTGTCAGGGCACATAAGCTGAACTTACCTTGCTAACGCAAGTGATTGATACTACGGAACAAGTTCTTGATGAACTGTTTGCCTTTACTGCACAACGCCTTTCTGACAAGGAAGCTGGTATCTTTATGGCGTAGCGTACGATGCCGTTGCCGAGCGTATGCAGCAAGATGCGGCGTGGGTCTTGTCTATGGCTGGCAATAATTGACGCACTGGCGCAAGAGTATCAGGCGGTTGAAGATACCTATCTGCCTGAACGCTATATCGATATCTATGACATTGGTCTGCGGGTTTGGCGGAATTTTAACCATCAGCCAGATAGCGTAGTCACGCCCTGCCATACATCCATGCTTATTGTGGTAAATATACTGCTGCCTTCCGAAACTGTGCTGTTAGATCCCGCATGGATAAAAGGCATTTACTTCACCGATAGTGGCAGAAAATTGCACGCAGCGATGTTGGCGACGGCGCTGGGCATTCCGGTATTTATCGATAAGCTTGATTATACGCAGTCGTTGCGACATGAGTGATGGCGGCGCTATAGAGAGTGCACTGGTGTTGGTGTTAATGGTAACGGTTTGATTGGTGCTAGCCGAGTTGCCTGACGTATCCGAAATGCTAGCGGTGAGCGTTTGCGTTCCGTTAACCAATTGGTTCATGTCTTGCAGAGGAATGGCGGTACTCCAGGTGCCATCGGTCTGCACGATCGCGCTGTAGGTTTTGCCATTAAACGTCAGCGTTACCGTTTGCCCTGCCTCTACATTAAGCGTGGTGCCGCTGAGTGCATTACCGGCACTGTCAACGGTGATAAAGGTCAAGTTTATGTTATCTCAGCTAATTGCTGCAGTTCCGCGGCAGGAACAGCAACACTCCATTTGCCATTTGCATCGGTCGTGCCCGTATAAGTTTTTCCGTGCAGGTTGCGCGTGACTGTGGTGCCTGTTGCCACATTTTGTCTGGAGCCGTTGTTGATGTCGAGACCTCGTGCCAATTCACTTTGGATGCCGGATTGCCGCTCTTGTCTTATGAACTGAGTTCCAGTTTGTGCTGCCCTTGCGCTAGTTGAGCCAAATCTATCTGCGGCACGTTGACCTGCCAGTGCCATTAACTGTCGACGGTAGTGGTGTAGGTCTTGCCGTTTAGTGTCACGCACGGTAACACGGTCAGCCCAGCTTCACCACGGCCACTTAGCGTTTGTGGCTGTGCTTGTTTGGCCGCGTTGAAAGTGTTATGATCCGTGAGTATATTTTCTATCAGGAACGAAGGCAGCGTGTCTATCCCGAGTTCTACCGTTTGTTGATGTGTTTTACCCTGCATATCTGTGACGCTCACCTGAAGGAGGTAGGTTTCATCTTCCAGCCTGGCAAATACACTGGGTGGTAAGGTGATTTGCGAGGTGACATCTTGTGTTATCTGAGTGGTGTATAGGTGAGGCCGTTAAACTTGATTGTTACCACCAATCCGTTGTTACATCCTATGTGCTCCACTAAGCATCTGTGATTAACCGAACTCCTCGCGATTAAGGATATTGTCATTTGCCAGTGGATTTATCGTCAGCGAAGCGGTTGTTGAGTGAGGTGTAGACGGTCTGTTATCATTATTGCTGTTAGATACTGCAGCAGTAATCACTCCGCCCCAGCGCCACGGTACCGAGAATGCTACCGATGGCTGCGGCCGATAGCTCATTTTGCGTGCCGCTTTACAACAGTAGCAGAGTAATATCGGGCAGGAACTTGTACTGGGGAATAAGAGCCGCAGCTCCCCGAGCACTAAGCGCTGCAGCATCCTCGGAGTTAGTAACAAAATTAACATGCGTCAGGCGCGTTCCATCATTAAATACCAATTCGCTGTGTAACCTCTGCATCAAGCAAGAAGAAACGCTGGTAGGCGCACTACTGTACCATCCTGCATATGCAGGATGAGATTTGCCCCCCTTGGCGTTCGTAGCGAACATCTGTCTGGGGAGCCGGAAATCTTAACCGTGCTGCTTCGCTGCAGTACGATATCTGTTGCGTTGGGCGAAGTACTGAGCCTCCACTGCCACGACGATCAATGGCACTGATATACCCTTAGACAACGTTGCTCTCTGACATAATTCACCTTTTTCTCGCTCGTCACTGTTGTTTGAATAGAAATGCGTACATATGACTTGTTCAGTGCGGGGCTCCAGGTAAAAGGGGGGAGCACTAAAGCGTTACCTGGTTGAGAAAGGGTGAAATAAAATCACCCCAACGGGGTGTGCGAATCAGGCTATAACGAACGCGCGAGAAAAATCTTATTTCTTATTTTTGATTGTTTTTTGTTATTCATTGCTACTGTTTTTATGCACATAGGTATAGGTGTGATTTTTATAAAGATCCAGACGGTTGGAAATAATTCGACATCGAAATATAAGTTATTTCTGAGCTCTTGGTTAAACAGCGTTTACGAGTATTTTCTTTTTTTTAATGTGCTTTTTTAATTATTTCAATTTATTAGTACAGGGTGGCTGAAGCTATCTTATTGATGCGTAGTACTTTTGATGATGTTCATGTTATGTATAGATAACGAATATTAATACTTGTCTATTGTTAGTTTTTTGTTTCTCATTGGGTGTGTTAATAAAAATTGTCTAGCATTGTGCTTATCTGTAGTGACTATCCTGTTTAGTCTTGCATCTTGTTTTGACGTCATCTCTTGCCAAAATTTGGTGCAATATACATTTTTTGCATGAAAAGTGAATTTTGCATTTACTGTCTCGTGGGAGGGCATGGTAGGAATGATGCCCTTTGTGTGCAGCTATGTTTGCACGCCATAAGATCGCAGCAACACACGTTTGGAAGAAACATTATTCGAATAACAGGATCCGTTGTCATGCGTCGTACGATACAAAAATACCCGCCGTTTCATGTCTAGTTCCAGCGTTAAAGGCGTGTTGGGTAGTGACGTAACGATGGCGAATATTATCGCCAATGTGCGTTCTATTAATCCTACTCCGACAAGTTTTGGCGTTCTGATTGAAAAATCCGGTGTGATTATTGCGCACTCGGATGAAAATCCGACGTTGAAAAATATTGCGGATATTGCTCCTGGCATTGTGCTCAGCAAATTACTGACGGCCCAGCATCCGGTGACGTGGATATGAGCGGTGCGGAGCGCATGGTGCGTGCGTCCCTATTGAGGGGTATTGACTAGTATATCCTGATAGCGCTCGACAGGGCAGAGATTAAATAAAGCATGCGTTCTCTGTTGACTACATCGTTGATAAAGATAGTGATTATTTCACTGATTGGCTCGCTGATTGTAGGCGTGATTATTACAAAAACCCCTTAAACGTCTGCTGCAAGTACGCGATGTGATGAATGATATCAGCAACGGTACTAATGATTTAAGCCAGCGTGTGCCAGACGAAGGTCATGACGAAGTGGCGCAAATTACCCGTTCGTTCAATGTCTTTATCGACAAACTCAACATGGTTGATGATTCAGATTCGGGATATCAGCGCCTCAGTGAAAGTGGCTGTGGACGAAATCTTTTTAGGCAATAATGATCTTTCTGCTCGTACTGAGTTAGTGTTGGCAAGTATTCAACAAACCGCAGCCTCGCTGGAGCAAATCTTGGTGACTGTCACGGAGTCAGCCAGTTCTGCACAGCATGTGAATAACCAGGTTGAAGATGTTGTTGCTGCTTCCGGCAAGATTAGCGATATTATCAGCGTTATTGACGGCATCGCCTTCCAGGTTAATATTCTAGCTCTGAATGCAGCGGTGGAAGCAGCAAGAACGGGCGAGCAAGGGCGTGGCTTTCCGTTGTTGCTTCTGAAGTTCTCGCTCTGGCACAGCGTATTGTACAGGTGGCAAAATAGATTAAGACGTTGATTGAAGCGACTGTAGTCAGCGTAACCTCTGGTTCCACGCAAGTGCGTAAGGCTAGCAGCCCCCAACCCTACCCAGTCGATTTTGTTTAGATGCTGGCCTAACAATATCCACCCTGCGGCCACTGTGGCAGTTATCCCAAACCAGCCCCACAGAGAGCGTAAGCGACGGTGGGCTCGATACCCTTGACTGCTTGCGCCAGTGCACTAAACGCGACCAATACGCTTATCAGCGATAAAACACCAAGCCACAATTGCGAAAGCCGTTGGACAGTTTAAGGAAAATGTTGGCTGCAATCTCCAACACGATCGCCAATGCCAGGAGCGCGGCGTGTTGTCACTCAAACGGTAGTATGATGGTTACCTCGTGTTGAGTGGGTCACAGGGCTTTGTGTACGCCCGACTTCACCAGCAGGATACCCACTACAATATTACCAGCCCGATGGCTTTTAACACCGAAAGAGATGCGTCAAACAGCATGGCGCTAAACAGCGTAATAAGGAGAATTCTAATACCTCTCCCAGAGGGCGTAAGTCACCCGCAGCGCAACGTGCTTTATGGCAATTGATAGTAAAAGGTAGGAGAGCGAAATCATTCCATGCATCGCCAGATGGCCTAGCGGGCTACCGCTGATGCTAGCGTATTTCATGCTTAAGGTGCCGATAATTTCTGCCGCAATCGCACAGACTAAAAAGATCCAATAAATCATTATTCTTCACCCTGATAGGGTGATTCGTAGCATGTGGGTGAAGCCAGGCGATGCTGCCGATGAAAAAAAGGTACAGCGATACCCGGGGATATCAGTTCCCATATGCGATAAATAGAGGGGGTAAGGCATGAGCAGATAAAGACATAACAATGTGCTGCTCTCGACAAATTCAGGGGGAGACCTAAAGTTCGCTACACCAATGGTGCTCACTAGCAAGTGATTGCTGAAAGGAACAACATATAGATAGAAGTAATGATGGTTTTGTTATGTGTTTTTCTCGTGATGAAACTCTATTACCCGCCGCAAATGATGTGATTTGTCTACTTTTCTCGGAATTAAAAGAATATTACGACAATATATTTGTCGCATGCATCATAGGGGAAAGCAAACCTATGCTTGGTTTGAGTATGGGCTATTGCGTGTTTGTTTAGCAGGCGGTGCAGACAGGGCTCTGTACCGCTACTCGTTACCTGAGTGATGGGAGGTGTATTGTGCCGCCCAAGAACCTATTCCATTAGCGCTATTTTTCTGGCTATTTTGGTATTAAGCAATGCTCGTAATCCTTACGTACTCCGTGTACGCTCCGCTTTCTGAGAGCTGTGGAGGGGGGTTATATTAGCTTCGTCAATTACGCCTACTCTGTTAAGGCTCTAAGCGCCTAACGGTATACGTAACATGGGGTGTGGCTGCTGTTCAGTAAAGTAGCGTTGAATTTGATTCAACATTTCACGCTGACCGGGGAAGGGCAACATTTTCCCTCTTCTTCGAATATTACCCACTGAAACTCGCTGTGCTCAGCGTTGAGCACAATCTCTGCATCAGCCGGCGACGTAAGCAACAAACACGGGCACCAGCGTGATATCATTGTTATCTGCCTCGTAAAATTGCTTGCAACGATCTGCTGAATAGAGGTCTGTTAACTGCAATCCCGTCTCTTCTTCGGCTTCAGGTTGCGCCGTTTGCCAAGCTGTTTCTCCAGCCTCAATCCCCCGGCTATCTGGCACTATTGCCCTGGTTGGGTATGACCGTTGCGGCGCAGCAGCAGTACCTGATAACCCCTCTGCGCTGGGCGCAGTACATAAAGCGCAATAGAAAAACAGCGTACCGAGATTTCATGTTTCATTGCGCAATCCTCTTTTCGTTTACCTGATTGAGGTTTACCGCTGCGCTTCGCAACCCAGCGCTTCTACCAGGTGGGTCGTCAATGCGGAAAGCTCGCTGGTCATCAGAATAAAATCAGCATCAAAGCGCTGAGCCACATCTTCCTTGTCGATATCATCGTTCTGATCGCGCAGCGTATCGGCAAATTTCAGTCTTTTCAGCGTGCTATCTTCCGCCAACACCAATTGGATCCGCCCTTGCCAATCCAGAGCGAGTTTGGTTACGACTTTACCTTTTTCTATGTGCACGGCGATTTCATCGCTCATCAGGTCTTGTTTCTTACAGCGGATCACGCCGCCATCTTCCAGAATGGCTTTCAATTCGGCCTCATCTTGCAGGGTGAAGCCAGTGGGGACATCGCCAGAGCGTACCCATTCGGTCAGTGTCAGCTCAATCGGATTTCCCAGCGCCAACGGTACCACGGGCAGCGACCCCAGTGTTTTGCGCAACAACGCCAGAGTATCTTCGGCCTTTTTGGTACTGGCTGCATCGACCATAATCAATTGATTGACGGTATCAATCCATAGCCATACTTGACTGAAACGGCTGAACGCGCGTGGCAGTAGCGTATGAAGCACTTCATCTTTCAACGTGTCTTTTTCGGTTTTTTTTAGCTTGCGATGTTGCTCGGCTTCCAGCTTGTCAATTTTTGCCTGAAGAGCTTGCTTAATAACTTGGAATGGAAGCATCTTTTCTTCTTTGTGCGCACAAAGAAGTAATTGCCCATTGACGCTGTGGGTCAGTGCATCGCTGTGAGAACCCATGGGGGATACCCAGCCAGTTCGAGAAAGATCCTGGCTACCGTATGGCGTAAAGGAGAACTCACTTAACTGTTTTTCCAACGTATCCGTTGAAAGTGCTATATCGCGGTTCAAGCGATAAATAATAATATTTTTAAACCACAACATGGTGTTATCTCTGGCAATGCGTGCGCGGCACGCGGATGAAATGGGTGGAATACATAATAGCGGATTTAGCGCGTGAGTGCAGTGCGTAATGAGGGATTCGGTATACTCTTGATTAGAGTAGCCTTGTGCCAGATGTGTGATAATTGTGATGTTTGCTCATCCACGATGGGGATTTTTTGAGGAGGCGGTGTGCGTATTGGAATTAATTTGGGTGGAACTAAAATGGAGGTTATCCCATTTTGGGATAACATAGAAACACTATTCCGTCATCGCATGCCAACCCCCGTGATGACTATCAGGGTACGTTGAAAATCATTGTCACGCTGGGTCAATGAAGCTGAAAAGGCAACTGGCATAACGGGGAGCGTCGGCGTGGGTATTCCTGGCACCCTGTCGCCGTTGTCACATAACGTAAAAAACGCCAATTCGATATGATTAAACGACAGGCCGCTGGATACCGATCTTTCTGCGCTATTGCAGCGCCCGGTTCGCCTCGCCAATGATGTCAATTGCCTGGCTGTGTCAGAAGCTGTGGATGGCGTAGGCGCCGGACATGACTTGGTGTTTGCGATTTAATTGGCACCGGGTGTGGTGCGGGTATCTCGCTTAATGGGTGTGCGCATGCTGGGCATAATAGTATTAATGAGGGCATAACCCTTTACCCTGAATGGGTGAGGAAGAACGTAGACATTCGCAAGCAGTGCCTTGCTACTGTGGTCAAACTGAGTGTATTGAAACCTTTCATTTCCGGCACGGTTTCATTGCCGACTATCGCCATATCACCGGCCACAACGCCAGCAACGGCGAAACGATCGTCTCACTGGCGCGTCAGGGTGATAGTGGCGGAGCAAACGCTGCAACGCTATGAGAAGCGACTGGCGAAATCCATTGCACGGTGGCTTAAGGGCGTTCTGCGGTGCGGCCTGACTTGTAGCCAGCAGAGTACTTTTCCGGCTTATATTCTACACGCAGAGCGCTATAGTGCGTACCGCTCATCAGGCTGGCTAACACCCAACCCATTAACTTTTTAACCTTTATTTTCATGGATATACGCGCTTTTATCGCCCCTACTTGGCTGATGACGCCAATGGTTTTGCCCGTTGCATTAAGGTTATCCAGTGCATCCAACGCATTATCCAAGATATCTGAATCCAGAGTGTCGAACCCTTTATCAAGAAACAGTGAGTCGATTCTGGTTTTGTTACTCACCAGATCGGAGAGTGCCAACGCTAACGCTAGACTGACCAAAAAGCTTTCTCCACCAGATAGGGTTAGGGTGTAGCGCACCGCTTCAGCCTGCCAGGCGTCAAGTATACGCAGGCCGAGCTCATCTTCGGTTTTACGCTGCAGTTGGTAACGGCCAATGCAGGCGGGCTAGGCGCAGATTAGCCAGATAAACCAGATGATTAAGCATTAACCCCTGCGTGAACTTAAGGAATTTATCGCCGCTTTGTGAACCAATAAGATCGTTGAGGCAGCTCCAGTCAGCACACTGCTGGTTTTATTGCTCAATATCGTGTAGCAATGCTTGTTGCTTATCTCGCTGGGCACTGTCGTTCCGTAGCCGCTGTTGCTGCTCTTCCTGTTGGTACAGATTAGTTTTCATTTCGGTATCAAGCATTTCTAACCGTTGTTCTGGTGTTTGGGCATCATCACCCTCCTGTCGGCTGCAGGGTGCTGTGCCAGATGTGCGTTTAGCGCGCTGTGGCCTGTTGTAGCAGTGCTTTTGTCTACTTCACAGCTTGGCGAACTGAGTCGATTTTTGCTCGAAGCACCTGACGCGTGTCGTCATCCAGGTGAGCTTTTCGACATTATGCTGGTGTTGTTCGCTTTGTTGCTGCCATGCATGCTGTACTTGCTGTGTGTCGCGATCGCTAAATAATTCATGACGTTGCTGGCGTAGAGCCGCCAGCTGTTTTTCCCCATCTTTCCACAAGGGCTTGCTGCTGAGCGTCGTTGGTCTCAAGTGTTTGCAGATTTTTTTCAATCCCTTGTACTGTAGCGCGGAGTGAGGTCAGCGTATTGTCGTGTTGTTGTAACTGCTGTTCGGCTTTTTTCCAACGTTCAGCCTCGGCGGTACGTGCTGCCAACCAGTGTTGGTGTTCGTCAAGTGGAGGCTGTTTCAGATCGTAGGGGCGAGCGTAGCAGCAAGTGTTTCTTGTTGTTGGGTTAGCTGCACAATGATCTGCTGCTGTTTCCATTCGATCTCTGCAAGCTCCTTCTGCTGCGCAGTGTGCGCTGTTGTAGCAGGGTGAGTTGTTGTTCCGTTTCCTGGCGTTGATGCTGTGCTGCTGTCAGTAAATTCTTACTTTCCTGCCAATACTATTGCAGCTGTTCTTGCCCCTCTATTTAGCTGAACAAGGTATATGCTTCTCGATCGCAGGCTGTCAGCCACTCGGCAATCTCTTGTTATTGCTCGAGCGTGAAGGTGACGTGTAAACGCTTACTCACTTATAGCCACGCAGTGTATTGCTTTAATACAGATTTTCCTGCTCTGCACGTTCAGCGTGAAGCTCGTCACGCTGTTCGATATCGTTTAATTGTTGCTCCAAAAGCTGACAGTCAGCGAGCTGCACTTTTATTGCTCTGTGCATCGGCTTGGTAACGTTGGTTCAGTGTGCGCCATTTGTTTTCGCTTTTTTTCTGCTGTTGGCGTTGCTCACTGAGAGAGTGGGTTAATTCACCAAGCCGTCTTCTGTCTTGAAGAGCATTTAGGTGTGCTGCGTAGCGCTCACGTAAGTGTGCAATCGGATTTGCCGTTTTTGCTTGCTGCCACACCTGTTTCTGCTACTCACATTGACGCTGCAAGGTGTCTTAACGCTGTTGTTGTGCGGTAAGTCGTTCACTCAGTTCCCGTTGTTTGCGGGCCATCTCTTGTTCTTCGTTCGTCAGTCTCTATTGTTGCGTAACCAGGCCAGCCAGTTCCTCGGACAGGCGCTGCTGATCCTGGAATGCCGCACGCCAGCTACCTAATTGTTCTCCCCAGTGACGGTAATGAGGATGCTGCTGCTAGTAGTTGAGGATGCTTCAGGCTGCGTTTGAGCAATGTCGCGCTGGCAAAGCATCGGCCAGTTTCTGCTGTTCTTTATTTCTCTGCGCTTGTGTTTGGCTTAACACCAGGTTTTTTATGCGCAGCGCTCACCGAATATTACAATCTGCTGCTCAAGTGGCGCTACTGGCTGATCGATCAACGTCTCTTCCTGTTGGCCTGCTGCGCTGTGCTTTTTTTGTGCAAGCTGTGCTTCCAGTGACAACTGCTGTTGGTGTTCATGTGTTGCCTTGTAGGCAGAATGCTGCCGCGCTAACTCGGTTTCCCGTGTTTGTGCCGTACCCGAACCAACTGCAAACGCTCTCGCTCTTGCTGTAATGGGCGAAGTTTCTCCGCGGGCTCATTACATTCCAGCTATAATCGATCGGGCTCTGCGTCACGTAGTGCTTACTCGGCTACCTCTGTCTGTTATTACTTTTGTAGTATGTCTTGCTGCAGATGTCGTTCCCGAGTCAGCCATTGCTGGTGTGTCAGCGCTTGCTCACGTTTCTCTCGTAACTGTTGTTCTTCCTGCTGTAGTTGCGACAATACTGATTGTGCTGCTTGTCGCTTGTCGTCATCCAATAATGCTATGGCAGATGCACGTGCTTTTAGCGTATTCAATGCCAGCTTGACTTCTTTAATGACGCTCATAGACCCGACTGGATATTTCTCTATAGATAACTGTGCCCGTCAGCTCTTCCAGTAGTTCGGCTTTAGGGGTTTTCAGGTTGCCGTCTGCGCTATTTTTGGCCTAGCGTTGGCTCCAGAAAGCGCGATAGCCCACGCCCTTGACCTCGAACTCCACTTCAGCCAGACAGTCAGCAGTGTTGCGCGTCATCAGCTCATTCTGTGTGGCAGAGAGCGTATCCAGTCGTGGTGTTTGTGATAAAGCGCCAGACAAATAGCATCCAGCAGCGTGTTTTTGTCTGCACTGGTCGGGTCTGTGATGGCAAGCGGGGCGTTACTGGCGAAGGGCTCCTGAGTGAAGTCAATTCTCCATTCGTCTTTGAGTAAGTTGAGGTTTTTTAACCGTAAGCTAAGGATTTTCATGCTTTCAGCTCTTCTTCTTTTACATCACGCACCATGTAATCGAACAACGGGCGTAGTCGTTCTTGTTGTTCAGATTCGATGTCAGTCAACGCTAGCCTACGTTCGAATATATCGCGTGGTGATAGCTCATCCAGTGTCTCTTTTTTTCTCGCGTGTAATTGCCTGTAAACGCTGTTTGCGGTTTCGCCACAGCAGCAACACGTCGACGGGTAACGCCTGTGCTAACTGCTGGATGCGCTGCTGCATATCGCTAAGATACGTGTCGGTAGCGATTTCGATATTCAGCCAGATGCGTTGCTCTTTTTCGGCTACTGGGAGGGCTCACAGTTGCTGCTCTATTTCTTTCAGGCTACCTTTGATAAGACGCATCGGTTGTGTCACGGGAATTGGCAGCAGCGTTATCTGTATAGGAGCACCTTGCTGAAATTCGATCAGCGCGACAGATTTTTCACTGCTCAACTCATCAAAGCTCAGGGTAATGGGGGGAACCGCTGTAGCAAATATGCTCACTATGCCCCACACGCTGAGGACGGTAGATGTGTCCGAGCGCAATATAGTCCGCCGGGGGGGTGCCTGCAACGGGTAGGCATCCAGTGAAACGATGTAGATATCGCGTACCGCTTTCGAAGCGGTAATGCCCGTGGTGGTCAGATGTCCGGTGGCAATAATCGGCAGGGATAAGCCAGAGAGTTTCTCGCAATGTGCAGGCGTGTTGGTAGCATTTCGCATAGTGTCTGCTGATGGCGTCTTGCAACGCGAGCTGTTTTTCCGAACCCGGATTGACCTGCTTGGCTGCATCGGCGTAGGCGACGTAAGTTGGCTTGCTGATCAAACGTTTTCGTAGTGGTGCCGAGTCGTTGCCGGACGGTGTAGTGATCACTACAGAAAAGGGTATTATTATCTGGTGCAACGGCTTGTCTCAGCATTTGCGTAGCCTACGTTGGCCGAAAGATAACGGTCAGAATATCGTTAACTTGCTACGCTATCCCGAGTTTACCCAATACATGCGTCAGCGAGATTTCAGCCGGGCCTTGACCGTGCAATTGATCAATTTACACCATGTTGAGTTTCGCGTCATGCCCTATTAGGAAGAACAATTATTGATGGTGGTACGCAATATTACGCAAATGCACCAGTTGGAAGGGGCGCGGCGTAATTTCTTTGCCAACGTCAGTCATGAATTATGCACGTCGCTTACTGTATGCAGGGTTATCTGGAGATGATGCAAGAGACTCACTGGAAGCTCTCTGCGAAACAATGCACTTGGAACCATGCGGGGGAACAGACACGGCATATGGATGGGCTGGTGAAACAGTTGCTAACATTATCAAAAATCGAAGCAGCAAGCGCAGATTAACCTGGCCGAGAAGGTAGATGTGTCACGCATGCTGCGTATACTACAACGTGAGGCGCAAACATTGAGCCAGGATCGCCATGAAATTGTATTCCGCATTAATGATAGTCTGTGGTTTATGGTAATGAAAAGCAGTTGCACAGCGCCTTCTCCAGCCTGGTATACAACGCGCGGTTAATCACACGCCGGAAGGCACACGTATTGAAGTATACTCGCAAAAACCGCAAAGGATACGCAGTTCCAGGTTAGCGATAACGGCCCTGGTATTGCTGCAGAGCACATCCCGCGTCTGACGGAGTGTTTTTACCGCGTTGATAAGGCGCGTTCACGTCAAACGGGTGGCAGCAGGTTGGGGCTGACGATTGTTAAACATGCGCTCAGCCAACATGATTCTCGGCTGGAAATCCTCAGTGAGCTGGGTGCTGGAGCGCGTTTTATGTTTACCCTGCCGAATCAGTTGATTGTACCCACCTCTCTGTCTAAGAATAGCACCACCCTTTCTGCTTGATGGATATCTAATCTATGACGTCATCCCCACGTTTTTCGGGCTTATTGCTCTCTACGGTGTTGCTGTTACTCAGCGCGTGGAGTTTCAGTGCTCGTAGTGAGCAAATGCTGGCGGGAAATCTCTCCAATGCTGGCTCCGATACCTTGGCGACGTTAATGGCGTTTTAGGCGGCGGATTTCAATCGGCATTATCCCAGTGTCAATGTGCAGATGCAGGCGCGGGCTCGTCGTCGGCGACAAGGGCATTAGCCCTCTGGAGAGGCACAACTGGGTCCCATGAGCCGTGCCATGAAGGCGAGCGAAATTGATGCGTTTGTACAGGCTATGATTACTCTCTGCTTGCGGTTGCAGTAGCTATGGATGCTCTGGTGGTACTGGTCAACCAAGATAACCCACTGTCGGGTCTCAATTTGCAACAACCCGATGCGCTTTTCTCTATTACCCACTACTGTGGGGCAACACAAAATGTTACCCATTGGCGCGATCTTATGTTGACGGGGGGGATGCGTTTCGTGCCGCGTGCTGCGCTATGGGCATAACTCAGCTTCGGGCACGTACGATTTTTTTAAGCAGCAGGCGTTGTGTGGTGGAGACTTCTGACCTCAGGTAAATGAGTTACCGGGTTCCGCCTCCGTGGCGCAGGCAGTGGCAACCTCGACACAGGCGATTGGTTATGCCAGCATTGTTTTTCCTGCCAGCGTGTGCAAATGCTGCCACTAACGGCGCAAGGGGATGCATATGTTTCTCCGACAGTAGACAATATACGCAGTGGGCATTATCTCTACGCACGTTATCTTTACATCTATGTGAACAAAGCGCTAGAACGCCCATTGGATAGTCTGACTGCCGCTTTTATGGATCGCAGCTCTCAACTAACGGGAAAAATCTGGTAAGCCAGGACGGTTATCTCCCCTTACCTGAGAGTATACGTGCGGCAGTGCGCCAACAGCTCGGCTTATGATCTGAATGATGCAAGTTGCTGTCTAAAAATCTAATGTCTTGCACCGCGTTATGACTCCCCTAGGCCTCACCTCTTACGAGACTGCGGCAAGTCGTGTTCAAATCTGCTCCCGACAAATCTATCACCCGAACTACTTACCTGAGTAAACGTATTGGGATCAATGAATCTCATCCCTGAGATTTACCCTTTAGGCCAGCGCAAGCGCTATTTAAAACGTTAACGTGTTGTCCTACAACTTGAATGAGTTAGGGGTAACGTGAATTTTATTCATGTTATCAGCGGAAAGTGAAAATTATTCTATTGCCCTCAATCTTTAGCAATGACAGGATGAATTTACATTATAGCCGTCCAGATGTCCAAATAAGTATAAGGCGTAATTACTGTACGGTGTGACTATTCATTTTGAAACTATTTTTCAATATCGCTTGCCACAACGTTAGTGCGCTACTTTTTATTTTTAAGTACTAGTATTTTATCATGGCTAAAGCACTTCTCCCTTTTCGCGCTGACGTGGTCGGCAGCCTATTTTTCATCCAGCGGCAATCAAAGAAGCCCATGTGCAATTCCAGTCTGTTGCCATTAATACAGAGCAACTGTGCAACATTGAAGATGCAGAAATTCTGCGTGCGGTTGAGCTGCACCGTGAAGCTGGGCTAAAGGTTGTCACCGATGGGGAATTCCATCGTGCCTGGTGGCACTTAGACTTTTTCGAAGGTTTGAACAGAGTAGAACCTTACGAAGCGGATCACGATATCCAGTTTAATGGTATTCAAATCAAATCTCGTGCCATCAAGGTGACGGGAAAAGTCAGCTTTAACCCACAGCACCCGATGCTGGTACATTTTCGTTACGAACGTTATTGCGAGTGATGTGACAGCCAAGATGGCTATTCCCAGCCTAAGCGTGTTCCATTTCCGTGGTGGGTGTAAGGCTATCGACAGCCAGGTTTATCCAACCCTAGATGCCTATTTTGACGATCTGGCACAGACCTGGCACGATGCAATCCATGCTTTCTATGCCGCAGGCTGCTGCTATCTGCAACTGGATGATACGGTGTGAGCTTACCTGTGCTCAGACGATCAAAAAACGTCAAATTCGCGAACACGGTGAAGACCCTGAACAACTAGCTCGCACTTACGCTGACGTATTGAATAAAGCATTGGTGGGTAAACCCGCCAATCGGGTGATCGGTTTGCGCGTTTGTCGCGGTAGCTTCCGTTCTACGTGGATTTCTGAAGGCCGATATGACCCTGTCGCCCCAATCCTGTTTGGCGAAGTTAATGTAGATGAGTTCTTCCTTGAATATGATAACGATCGCTCAGGTGAATTCGAGTCGCTGCGTTTCATCAAACCGGGACATCAGCAAGTGGTACTGAGTCTGGTAACCACTAAAAATGGCGAGAAATGGCGAGTTGGAAGATCCGACATTGCTGAAGGCGCGCATCGCGGAAGCAGCGAAATATGTAGATATCAAACAACTCTGCCTCAGCCCGCAGTGTGGCTTTGCCTCTACGGAAGAGGGCAATAGCCTGAAGGAAGCACAACAGTGGGACAAGCTGCGTCTGGTCGTGAATACCGCTAGCGAAGTCTGGACTAATTAAGGCTCCGTTGCGTAATCCTCAGTTTATTCTCGACGCCTCCGTCGGAAGCGGGCGTCAAAATCTGAATGCTGTACTCACATTATTTACCGCGCAATCTCCTGCTTCTTCCTTCCTCTTCCAGCAAAAGCGCTTCTTATGCTGCTGCATAGTCTCTTTTGTGTCCGTTTTGTGCGTGTTACGCGTTTTTATACTGGTTTTAATGCAAGGAAAAGATGTTAAATGCACAAATCATGTGCGGGAGGTCGTGCAAGTGGTGATATTATTACCTGACTGTTGTTGTTAAGTTGGCGTGATGCTCTGCATTTTGGATAGCTGCTTGTCTTTTACTACCATAAACGTTTTACTTAGCGCCCTATATCGACTCCGCGATAGGAATAAATTATACCACGCTACGGTTCGCCTTCTCATTTTTTCGCATTTTTATATAGGCAACACAACGTAACTATGAGTCATCGTTTAACATCCAAAGATATTGTCGCACTGGGGTTTATGACCTTTGCGCTGTTTGTTGGGGCAGGGAACATCATTTTCCCGCCGATTGTTGGCCTGCAAGCCGGTGAACATGTCTGGACGGCGGCGCTCGGGTTTCTGCTCACCGCTGTCGGCTTACCGGTTTTGACCGTGGTAGCGCTAGCGCGTGTGGGCGGTGGCATGCATGCCTTAAGTTCTCCCATTGGCCAAAAAGCAGGTGTTCTACTAGCGACCGTATGTTATCTGGTCGTCGGACCGCTGTTTGCTACGCCGCGTACCGCCACTGTATCCTTCGAAGTGGGACTGGCCCCACTTTTTGGCGACGCTGCCACGCCTTTGTTGATCTATAGCGTGGTCTATTTTGCGCTGGTGATCAACATTTCTCTCTATCCGGGACGCCTACTTGATACAGTGGGCCATGTGCTGGCACCGTTAAAAATTCTGGCGCTAGCGGTGTTAGGGTTTGCTGCACTGTTATGGCCAGCGGGTTCGCCGATCCCGGCGACAGATGCCTACCAAACCATACCGTTTTCAAATGGTTTTGTGAACGGTTACCTGACGATGGATACCCTGGGCGCGATGGTGTTCGGGATCGTCATCGTCAATGCCGCGCGTTCACGCGGCGTTAGCGATGTAACGCTGCTGACTCGTTATACCATTTGGGCTGGGTTGATTGCCGGTATCGGGTTAACGTTGGTCTACCTGAGCCTGTTCAAACTGGGTTCTGTCAGCGGTGAGTTGATTCTCCATGCGCAAAACGGTGCAGAAGTCCTACACGCCTACGTGCAGCACACCTTTGGCAGCATGGGCAGCGGCTTCTTGGCACTGTTGATTTTTATCACCTGCATGGTAACCGCCGTTGGCCTTACTTGCGCCTGTGCCGAATTTTTCTCCGAGTATTTGCCCTTTTCGTATCACACGCTGGTATTTGTTCTGGGTGGTTTCTCTGCGTTAGTCGCCAATCTAGGATTAAGCCATCTGATTCAGCTTTCCATTCCGGTGCTGACAGCGATTTATCCGCCCTGTATTGTTCTGGTTTTACTGAGTTTTACCTTACGTTGGTGGAATCAGGCTTCGCGTATTGTGGCCCCGGTCATGTTAATCAGCCTGTTATTCGGCCTGATTGATGGGGTAAAATCATCGACCTTTTCGTCATTGCTGCCAGCCTGGAGCCTGAATTTGCCTTTGGGTGAGCAGGGATTGGCCTGGTTGCCACCGTCATTGGTGGTGGTGCTGGCTGCGGTTATTTATGACCGGCTGAGCGGGCGTCAGGAAGTGACTACGCACCAATAACGCAATAACGCTATATTTTTTACCACAGGCGGTAGCCTGTGGTTTTTCTTTTGTAAGACAGGGCTGCTTAATTTATGCAACAACAATCCGCTAAGCTAAAGCGTGGGTTAAGCACGCGGCATATCCGCTTCATTGCACTCGGCTCGGCTATTGGTACTGGGCTGTTCTATGGCTCGGCCAGTGCCATTCAAATGGCTGGGCCGAGTGTGCTATTGGCTTATATCATTAGCGGCGTCATCGCTTATATCATTATGCGGGCACTGGGAGAGATGTCGGTTAACAACCCGCAAGCCAGCTCTTTTTCCCGCTATGCACAGGATTATCTTGGACCGATGGCGGGCTACATCACCGGGTGGACCTACTGCTTCGAGATTCTCATTGTTGCCATTGCTGATGTGACTGCGTTTGGCATCTATATAAGCATCTGGTTCCCTGACGTGCCGCACTGGATTTGGGTGCTGAGCGTGGTGCTGATTATTGGCGCCATCAACCTGATGAGCGTGAAGGTGTTCGGTGAGCTGGAGTTTTGGCTTTCCTTCTTCAAGGTTGCCATCATCATTATCATGATCGTGGCGGGCATCGGGATTATCGTCTTGGGTATCGGCAATGGCGGTCAGCCAACAGGAATTAGCAACTTGTGGAACCACGGCGGCTTCTTCAGTAACGGTGTGATGGGCATGGTCCTATCGCTGCAACTAGTGATGTTCGCTTACGGCGGTATTGAAATTATCGGTATCACCGCAGGCGAGGCCAAAGATCCGCATAAATCGATTCCGCGCGCGATTAACTCAGTACCGTGGCGCATCCTGGTGTTCTACGTCGGCACGCTTTTTGTCATCATGTCGATTTATCCCTGGAATCAGGTCGGTACCAACGGCAGTCCTTTTGTGCTGACGTTCCAGCATCTTGGTATCACGGCGGCGGCGAGTATTCTGAATTTTGTGGTGATTACCGCTTCCTTATCTGCCATCAATGGCGATGTATTTGGCGTGGGCCGCATGATGCAGGGCATGGCAGAGCAGGGCAATGCACCCAAGGTATTTGCCAAAGTGTCACAGCGTGGTATTCCGTGGGTCACGGTTATCGTGATGATAGCAGCGCTACTGGTGGCGGTTTACCTCAACTATATTATGCCGAGTAAAGTGTTCCTGGTGATCGCATCGCTGGCGACGTTCGCGACCGTGTGGGTGTGGATCATGATCCTCTGCTCACAAATCGCGTTTCGCCATCGTTTAAGTGAAAACAAGGTGAAGGAACTGGCCTTCCCGTTGCCGGGCGGAGTAGCTTCCTCAGTGGTGGGTATTGTGTTCCTGGTGTTCATTATCGGGCTGATTGGCTACTTTGAAGAAACACGTATTTCCCTCTGCGTGGGCGTACTGTGGATTTCGCTGCTGCTGTTGGGCTATATCTTCAAACAGAAACAGCAAAAACTGGCGAATGATAACGCGTAAGCGTGGTTGGAAAATGTTGAGATAAAATGGTGCTGGAAAGCCCCGTTTATTTCCGTTATTCAGCACAGCGAATAAAAAAAGCCGACTGTATGTAGTCGGCTTTTTGTTACGGATAAGAGAGCAATTACAACTTGTCTGCGTTTTCCGTCAGGTATTTGGCGACACCATCTGGAGAAGCGCCTATACCGGATTTGCCTTTTTCCCACTGAGCCGGGCACACTTCACCGTGCTCTTCGTGGAATTGCAAGGCGTCAACCATACGCAGCATTTCATCAATGTTACGGCCCAGCGGTAGATCGTTCACGACCTGGTGGCGTACAACTCCTTCTTTGTCGACAAGGAAGGAGCCGCGCAGTGCAACACCAGCGTCTGGGTGCTCAATGCCGTAAGCTTTTTGAATCTCACGTTTCACGTCGGCGACTATAGCATATTGCACTGGACCAATACCGCCGCTTTTCACCGGGGTGTTACGCCAGGCGTTGTGCACGAATTCAGAGTCAAAAGATACGCCAACCACTTCCACGCCGCGATCTTGAAATTCTTTGTAGCGGTGATCAAAGGCGATCAGTTCTGACGGGCAGACGAAGGTAAAGTCCATCGGCCAGAAGAAAATCACTGCTACTTTACCACTAATGTGTTTTTTCAGGTTGAATTTTTTAACGATTTCGCCATTGCCCAATACGGTAGCAGCGGTGAAATCAGGGGCTTGACGCGTTACCAGAACCATAATAACTCCTGTAAAAATAGTTAATAGGGAAGAGAAACCAAAAACAATGAGTAGTATAAGGTTTCTTCTTCTGTAAATACAGACCAACAGACCGATTGATGATATAGGTTTTATCTATTGAATAGATTGATGATACCCAACAGATATCACCAGATTTAAAGCTGTTGCAAGCGAGCCTGTTCCATCATGCGTGGATAGAAGCACCAGAAATAGTTTTCAAGGCAGTGTGGTGATGCTCGATGTCATCAAATAAACCTGCCAGAGCAGCCAGTCGGGGACGTCTTATCGCCATGCGTTTTAGCACATCGGTAATAAAAGGCAATTCAGCGTAGCGCTCCAGTCAGTGTTCACGCACAGATAGTGGTTCAGGTTCTGAAACCGTTCTGGTGTGTGCTAAAAGGGGTTCGATTTGAGCGCGGGACGAATCAACAAATGCTCATAATGACTGCTTTAGGTACACACGCGACTAATGGCGGGCAAGAAAATAACCCTACAGCACGTCTAGTGTGATAGGAGCCACACGGGGTAATCCGCGCTAAAATGGGTCGCTGCAGCTTTAACTTTTGTCTAGCTATCGGTTAGCAAATCAATGCGGCGATGCAAACGAATGCTGGATACTACCTCTTCACTAAAGTCTTGCTGCGGGTTACCGCGCACAAATTCTGCCTTCAGGTTGACGAGAAGGGAGCTATCGGCTAGCGCAGCTAAGTGAAGATGATACAAGAAAATTTATTTCTGCCAGTCTACATTAATTTTATGCGCTGTTCGCTTATTTGTTGCAGCGGATGCGCTCACAGTCATAGACCAGGCCGCCGTTTTTACCTATTCCGTTCTTTACCCGTTATTAAGCCAGAAACAATTTTATAAACAGCTCAATCAAGTAAATAGCTATGCGTGTCTCTGATTTTTCGTTTGAACTTCCCGAAGCGATTATCGCGCACTATCCGCAAGCGCAGCGGCTGCCGGTTGCTGTCGCTGGACGGTTTCAACGGGAGCCTGTGACCCATGGTTTTTTCACCGATCTGCTGGAAAAGCTAGTTCCGGGCGATCTGCTGGTGTTTAACAATACGCGCGTGATCCCAGCCGTTTATTCGGCTAAAAAGTCAGTGGTGATAAGATTGAGTTGCTGGGTGAGGACAGCAGCGTGAAGGCTGTCATGGTGCTCGCCACGATGCGCTATTTGAGCTGTACTTTGATGATACGCGTGACGTGCTGACGATATTGAACGACATTGGGCATATGCCGCTGCCGCCTTATATCGATCGACCTGATGAAGACGCCGATCGCGAATTGTACCAAACTGTGTATAGCCAACGCCCTGGCGTTGTTTCGGCACCGACGGCGGGCTTGCACTTTGATGACCGGTTGCTGGCGGCGCTGCGTGAGAATGGTATAGAGATGGCGTTTATTACCTTGAACATCGGCGCGGGTACCTTCCAGAGCCAGTCCGTGTCGATATTATCGAAGATCACATCATGCATGCAGAATATGCTGAATTGCCGCAGGATGTGGTCGATGCTGTGCTGGTATGTAAAGCGCGTGGTAATCGCATAATTGCCGTTGGCACTACGTTGGTGCGTTCGTTGGAGAGTGCTGCCCAGGCAGCGAAGGAGGCAATGATTGCGCCTTTCTTCGGTGATACTCGTATTTTTATTTACCCCGGCTATCATTATCGTGTAATAGACGCACTGGTAACCAACTTCCATTTACCAGAATCGACGCTTGATCATGCTAGTGTCCGCTTTTGCGGGCTATCAGCATACTATGGCGGCTTATCGAGCGGCGGTAACTGAGCAGTATCGCTTTTTCAGTTACGGTGACGCCATGTTTATCACGCGCAATCCTACTGCCGAGATGGAAAAGATTAACAACGCTGCGGATAGTCGCGCTTAAGTACTTTAAATGAAAACACATAATCGCGCTGCAGAGAGCAATCTGTTGGCGTGTTGACTGACTTACCATACCTTGGCGTATATCAACAACATTGAACTGTTTTTCCGATGCTGGAGGCAAAAGTGAAATACGAATTGTTGCAAACCGATGGCCATGCCCGCCGTGGTCGTCTTGTTTTTGAGCGTGGCGTGGTGGAAACCCCAGCATTTATGCCGGTTGGCACTTATGGCACAGTGAAGAGCATAACGCCCGAGGAAGTGAAAGAAACCGGTACACAAATCCTGTTGGGTAACGCCTTTCACCTGTGGCTGCGCCCAGGGCAGGAGATTATGAAGTTGCACGGCAATCTGCATAATTTCATGCAGTGGCATGGCCCGATCCTGACAGACTCCGGCGGTTTTCAGGTCTTTAGTCTGGGGGGTATTAGCAAAATTACCGAAGAAGGGGTGCACTTTCTTAACCCGATCAACGGCGATGCGATTTTCCTTAGCCCGGAAAAATCGATGGAAATCCAGTACGATCTTGGCTCCGATATCGTGATGATTTTCGATGAGTGTACGCCTTATCCTGCCGATTGGGATTATGCTAAACGCTCGATGGAAATGTCGTTGCGCTGGGCAAAACGTAGTCGCGAACGTTTTGATGAACTCAATAACAACAATGCGTTATTTGGTATCATTCAAGGAAGTGTTTACGAAGATTTACGTGATGTCTCCGTAAAAGGGCTGGTAGAGATTGGCTTTGATGGATACGCTGTGGGCGGTCTGGCAGTGGGTGAGCCGAAAGCGAATATGCACCGCATTTTGGAGCATGTTTGCCCACAGATCCCGGCGGATAAACCCCGCTATCTGATGGGGGTCGGCAAGCCGGAAGATTTGGTAGAAGGCATGCGGCGTGGTATCGACATGTTCGACTGTGTGATGCCAACGCGTAATGCCCGCAATGGGCACCTGTTTGTCACAGATGGCGTGGTAAGAATCCGCAATGCGGTACACAAAGATGATACTCATCCACTAGATGAGCACTGTGATTGCTACACATGTCGTAATTATAGCCGCGCTTACTTGCATCATCTCGACCGTTGTAACGAAATACTCGGCATGCGCCTCAAGACCATTCACAATTTGCTGTATTATCAACGGTTGATGGCGGGTTTACGTCAAGCCATAGAACAGGGTAAATTAGAGCACTTTGTGACGGATTTTTACCAACGGATTGGCAAGCCAGCTCCGTCTTTTGATGAAACGGCGGCAGGTCAACATGACTGACAGGCAGATTTGGCACCCGCAGCGTTGCGCGTAATTTGTGCAGCGCATGCGATGCGCAGCTTTTTAAGCGCACCTTTTTTCTTGCATTTTTTGAACACGTTTGGTTTGATAACGAAGAGAATATTTCAATGAGTCTTTTCATTTCCGATGCTGTAGCAGCAACCGGCGCTCCGGCACAGGGAAATCCGTACTCTCTGGTAATTATGCTGTCTGTTTTTGGTCTGATTTTTTACTTCATGATTCTGCGTCCTCAGCAAAAGCGCGCAAAAAATCACAAGAAACTGATGGACTCTATCTCCAAAGGGGATGAAGTACTGACGACGGGCGGTCTGGTGGGTCGCGTGACAAAAGTATCTGATACTGGATACATCAGAATTGCTCTGAACGATACCAATGAAGTGGTTATAAAACGTGACTTCGTGGCTGCTGCGTTGCCGAAGGGTACCATCAAAGCCCTGTAATTTTTGATTTTCCCGAAGGGAATTGTCGTGTTAAACCGTTATCCTTTGTGGAAGTACCTGATGCTTGCCGTGGTGTTGTTTATCGGTCTGCTTTATGCACTTCCTAACCTGTATGGTGAGGATCCGGCGGTACAAATCACTGGCGCGCGAGGTATCGCCGCCAGTGAGTTAACGCTGATCCAAGTCCAGAATGTATTACAAGAACAAAACATCACCAGCAAATCGCTCGCGCTAGAAAGCGATGCGCTTCTTGCCCGTTTTTCCACCCCGGATATTCAGCTACGTGCTCGTGAAGCGCTTGTGAACGCGTTGGGTAAGAAGTACGTGGTAGCCTTGAACCTAGCTCCGGCCACGCCGAACTGGCTGCGCATGCTGCACGCGGAACCCATGAAGCTGGGTCTCGATCTGCGCGGCGGCGTACACTTCCTGATGGAAGTGGATATGGAGACGGCGTTAGGTAAACTGCAAGAGCAGACCATGGATTCTCTGCGCAGCGATCTGCGCGAAAAGGGCATTCACTATGCCACCGTGCGTAAAACCGATGACAATACTGTAGAGATTCGTTTCCGCGATTCAGCAACACGTAACGAGGCTATTTCGTATCTCACCACCCGTCATCGCGATCTGTTATTCAATGCCAGCGGCGATAATCTAATGCGTGCGATAATAAGCGCAGATCGCCTGCGCGAAGCTCGTGAATATGCCGTACAGCAAAACATCAATATTCTGCGTAACCGTGTTAACCAATTGGGTATGGCCGAGCCGCTGGTACAACGCCAAGGCGTGGATCGTATTGTGGTTGAATTACCTGGTATCCAGGATACCGCACATGCTAAAGAGATTCTTGGTGCTACGGCAACGCTGGAATTCCGTCTAGTTAACAGTTCGGCGGACGTGACGGCGGCAGCTAATGGCAGTGTCCCGGCCGATTCTGAAGTGAAAAACATACGTGACGGTACCCCGGTAGTGCTGTATAAACGCGTGATCCTTACCGGTGACCATATTACTGATTCCACCTCAAGCAGCGACGAGTATGGCCGTTCTCAGGTCAATATTTCGCTGGATAGCGCGGGTAGTAACGCCATGTCTAATTTCACCAAGGACAGTATCGGTAAACCGATGGCAACCTTGTTTGTGGAATATAAGGACAGCGGTAAGAAAGATGCTACTTCCTGTCGTGCGATCCTAGAAAAACACGAAGAAGTTATCAATGTGGCGACCATTCAGTCGCGCTTGGTTAACAGCTTCCGTATTACCGGTATCGACAACCCGAATGAAGCACGTCAACTTTCTCTGTTGCTTCGAGCGGGTGCATTGATTGCGCCGATCCAGATTGTGGAAGAGCGTACTATCGGCCCTACGCTTGGTATGCAAAACATTACCCAGGGGCTTGAAGCCTGCTTGTGGGGTTTGGTAGCATCCATCCTGTTTATGGTATTGTTCTACAAAAGGTTCGGTATTATTGCCACTACGGCAATGGTGGCTAACCTAGTTCTGATTGTGGGGGTCATGTCACTCTTGCCGGGGGCAACGCTTACCATGCCGGGGATTGCCGGTATTGTATTGACGCTTGCGGTGGCGGTGGACGCCAACGTACTGATTAACGAACGTATCAAAGAAGAATTTATGAATGGGCGAACGGTTCAGCAGGCTATTCATGAAGGCTACAAAGGTGCATTCTCCAGTATCTTTGACGCCAACCTGACAACGATGATCACAGCAGTGATCCTGTACGCTGTAGGGACCGGTTCTATCAAAGGCTTTGCCATTACAACGGCAATTGGGGTCGCGACCTCGATGTTTACTGCTATTATTGGTACCCGTGCGATTGTTAACCTGATTTATGGCGGCAAACGTGTTAACAAGCTGTCTATTTGAGGAGTGCGTCGTGGCACAGGAATATACTGTTGAACAGCTCAACTATGGTCGTAAAGTCTATGACTTTATGCGTTGGGATAACGTAGCGTTCGTCATTTCGGGCACTTTGTTAATCCTGTCACTGGTTGTTATGGGTGTGCGTGGGTTTAACTGGGGGCTAGATTTCACCGGTGGTACGGTGATTGAAATTAACCTGGAAAAACCTGCCGACCTGGATTTGATTCGTGACTTACTGGAAAAAGCCAGTTTTGCAGACCCGTTGATTCAAAACTTTGGCAGCAGCCGTGATGTTATTGTGCGTATGACGCCGAGTGTAGGCACTTCAGGCCAGGAAATGGTCAACAAAGTGCTCAGCGTGATTAACCAAAGCACTGAACAGAGTGCAACGGTGAAACGCATCGAGTTTGTTGGGCCTAGCGTAGGTAACGATTTGGCGCAGGACGGTGCGATGGCACTATTGGCCGCGCTGATTTGTATCTTGATCTATGTGGGTTTCCGCTTCGAATGTCGCCTGGCGCTGGGAGTAGTGCTGGCACTGGCGCACGACGTGATCATCACTATGGGGGTGTTCTCGCTGTTTCAAATCGAAATTGATTTGACCATCATAGCATCGCTGATGTCGGTTATCGGCTACTCGCTGAACGACAGCATCGTGGTATCAGACCGTATTCGTGAAAACTTCCGTAAAATTCGTCGTGGTACGTCTTATGAAATCATGAACGTGTCGCTGACTCAGACGTTGAGCCGTACGTTGATGACCTCTGGCACTACGCTGGGTGTCGTGCTGATGCTCTACATTTTCGGCGGCGCGATGCTGGAAGGTTTCTCACTGGCGATGTTGATCGGGGTGTCTATCGGTACTATCTCTTCCATCTACGTGGCTTCGGCGCTGGCGCTGAAACTTGGAATGAAACGCGAGCACCTTCTGGTGCAGAAAGTCGAGAAGGAAGGGGCGGATCAGACTTTCCTCCTGCCTTAAGTCTTTACGATAACCTTGATGAAAATCCCTGCCGAAGTAGGGATTTTTTTGTATGAAGGCGCAGTGGTTTCAATCTGATGCAGGCGCAAAAAAACCTAATTTTTTCGGTGTAACACCGCTAAGACGTGCGCTGAATACAGCTTCAGTTTTGGGCAAGAGCGCGGCATCCAGCGTGAGTGGCTGAGTTTGTGTATCACTCTGCAATGATTTCTTGCTGATCGGGTCGATCTGGCTCCAGTCGAGCTGTGCATGGAACGAAGGTAATGCTGTGCCCTCGAGCAGAAGAACATGCAATATTACGCTATTTTTGCTGCAGGTATCAGATAAACGCCGTGGGTCGAATGGCTGTTTAAGGTATTTAGCTGCTCCAGGGCTAATGCCTGCGCTGTCAGTGTTTGTAATTGCCGATTCAGTTACCCGACTTGCCGTTGCAGCGTAGAGGTTTTCGGGGGCACTGAACAGTCCGCTAGCATCAGGAAGCCAGATGCACGATAATAGTTATTCATTCAGGTTTTTTCCTCATTGCATTATACTTTTTCTCGTGCCATCTTTAAGTGGCAGTGTATAAGTGTAGTGGCGAATGAGAGCTAAATCATAGTGCGTTTATGCTGGCACCTATGCAAATATCGGTCTATAAGCGCTAGATATTTTGTTTAGTCAGCTAATTCAGGGTAAATTAGGCGCAAGAAAAGCTAATCATCAAGATACGTTATGCACTGCCCATTCTGCTCCGCTGTTGATACCAAAGTTATTGATTCCCGTCTGGTCGGCGAAGGCATGCAGGTGCGGCGTCGCCGTCAATGTCTGGTGTGCAATGAGCGCTTTACCACGTTCGAAGTGGCGGAATTGGTTATGCCTCGGGTGATAAAAAGTAATGATGTTCGCGAGCCCTTTAACGAAGAAAAATTGCGTAAAGGGATGCTGAAAGCGTTGGAAAAGCGGCCCGTCAGCGCGGATGACGTTGAAAACGCACTCAATCATATCAAATCACAGTTGCGTGCCACGGGTGAGCGTGAAGTCACCGCGAAGATGATTGGTAATCTGGTGATGGATGCCCTGAAAAGTTTAGATAAAGTTGCTTATATTCGTTTTGCCTCCGTGTACCGCAGCTTTGAGGATATCCGGGAGTTTGGCGAAGAGATCGCTCGGTTACAGGATTAGTAATATGGAACCACAAGATGAATTTTGGATGGCGCGCGCGCTTGAATTAGCGCGGCTCTGGCGTTTCAATAACTCTCCAAACCCTAACGTTGGCTGTGTGATTGTGCGTGATGGTGAGATGGTCGGTGAAGGTTATCACCTGCGCGCCGGTGAGCCACATGCGGAAGTGCATGCGTTGCTTATGGCGGGTGAACGAGCCCGGGGAGCGACCGCCTATGTGACGCTGGAACCCTGTAGCCATCATGGTCGCACCCCTCCCTGCGCGGATGCGCTGATTGCCTCGGGTGTTGCGCGCGTTGTAGCGGCCATGCAAGATCCTAATCCGCAAGTGGCTGGATGTGGTTTACACCATTTACAGCAAGCGGGTATCGCCGTTAGCCACGGCCTGATGATGCAGGATGCCGAACAGGTAAATCTGGGGTTTCTTAAGCGGATGCGAACAGGGATTCCGTATGTGCGTCTTAAGGTTGCCTCCTCGCTAGACGGCCGCACGGCAATGGCTTCTGGAGAGAGTAAGTGGATTACCTCTCCCGAGGCGCGTCAGGACGTGCAGCGTTTTCGTGCGCAAAGTTCTGCTATTCTTAGCAGCAGTGCCACTGTGCTGGCCGACGACCCGCTATTGACAGTTCGTTGGGATGCGTTAGATTCAGATACGCAACAGCAACTTCCTGATACACACCTTTCACAGCCGATACGGGTCATCGTAGATAGCCACGGTCGCGTTACTCCTCAGCATCAACTGATTCATCAGCAGGGACAAACCTGGCTGGCGAGGAGTACCCAGCCGAACAATGATACTACATGGCCTGAGAGCGTGACGCATCTTACACTGCCTGCTCACAGGGGCGGTGTCGATTTAGTGGCATTGATGATGACTCTTGGTAAACGCCAGATTAACTCGGTTTGGGTTGAGGCTGGTGCTACGTTGGCAGGGGCTTTGTTGAATGCGGGTGTGGTCGATGAGTTGATCGTGTATATGGCCCTGAAACTGTTAGGACAAGATGCCCGGGCACTGTGCGTACTGCCGGGGTTAATGCAGTTGGCACAAGCGCCTTCATTTACCTTGACGGAGGTCCGCCAGATTGGCCCCGATCTCCGTTTGCATTTGATACCGCAATCCTGACGTCGATATTATATGGTTTTGGTTTGCCTTGTCATCCATGGGATGCAGCAGACAAAACCGGATACGCCGTCCGCAAGAATGTGATGGAATCTCTCCCGCCCCTGCAGGATATTAGCCACGATTATGATTATAAGGAACGCTATGAACGTCATTGAAGGTGTTGTTGCCACCCCCGATGCCCGCATCGCTATTGCGATTGCCCGTTTCAACCATTTTATCAACGATAGCCTGCTGGAAGGCGCTATTGATGCGTTGAAACGTATTGGACAGGTCAAAGATGAAAACATTACCGTGGTATGGGTGCCGGGTGCCTATGAGCTGCCGATAACGGCGTGTGCACTGGCGAAAAGCGGCTATGATGCTGTAGTGGCACTGGGGACAGTGATTCGTGGCAGTACAGCGCATTTCGAATATGTATCAGGTGAATGCAGCTCTGGGCTAGCCAATGTTGCCATAAACAGCGATATTCCGGTCACGTTTGGCGTATTGACGACAGAAAGCATCGAGCAGGCCATTGAACGTGCTGGCACCAAAGCGGGCAATAAAGGCGCAGAAGCCGCGCTGACCGCGCTGGAAATGATTAACATATTGAAAAATATTAAATAAGTTTGATTAAGAAAGGAGTATTCTGTGAAACCTGCTGCTCGTCGCCGCGCTCGTGAATGTGCGGTTCAAGCGCTCTATTCCTGGGAATTGTCAAAAAATGACATTGCTGATATTGAACTGCAATTCCTGAGTGAGCAGGATGTCAAAGATGTCGACATCAACTACTTTCGCGAGTTGCTGGCGAGCGTCGCTATGCAGGCGGAGAAACTGGATGCATTGATGGCACCCTACCTGTCACGTCAGCTCGAAGAGTTGGGGCAGGTAGAGAGAGCCGTGCTGCGTATTGCTCTATCTGAACTGAGCAAGCGCGAAGACGTCCCTTACAAGGTTGCCATCAACGAAGCTATTGAACTGGCGAAAATATTCGGTGCGGAAGATAGCCACAAGTTTGTCAACGGCGTATTGGATAAAGTAGCACAGACGGTGCGCAAAACGAAGAAGTAACGCCCATGGCCGGAATACCTGCCCTGTTCGCGATTGCCTTTAACAGAAACAGTTATGGTTTACGGTGAGTTTGATCTGATTGCCGCTATTTCAATCGTGCAAACGCCTACAAAGCGGGAAATCTGCCGCGATGTGGAGTTGGAGATTGGCGACGATTGTGCGTTGCTCACGGTGGCTGAAAAGCAACTTTTAGCTGTCAGTACTGATACCGTGGTTTCTGGGGTGCATTTCCTACACAATATTGACCCCGCTGATTTGGGTTACAAATTGCTGGCGGTTAATCTGAGCGATCTGGCTGCTATGGGGGGGCGATCCTGCCTAGCTTCTCTTTAGCAATTACGTTGCTAGAAATCAATAATGCATGGCTGGCAGCATACAGCGACATTCTCTTCACGCTGCTAGATTACTAGGTATACAACTGGTTGGTAGTGATACTACCCGTGGCCCGTTGAGCCTTACACTGACTATCCATGGATTAGTGTCCGTCGGCCGCGCGCTTACCCGTGCTGGTGCACGTATTGGCGATTTTGCAACAGCGTTTGCAGATCAGTGACAGTGCGGGCGCGCTAGTCATTGGTGTAACGCTACTTACGTCCATAGCCTTGAATTCTGCAAAGTCAGGTATTGCGCACGCTTGCCAGCTCAGCTATCGATCTTTCTGATAGGTTGATATCTGATTTACGCCATATTCTGGCAGCCAGCGATTGTAGCGCATATGTACAACTTGATGCTGTGCCTAATTCATCGGCGATGATGCAGCATGTTAAACCCGATCAGGCGTTACGTTAGGCGCTGTCTGGTAGAGAAGATTATGAACTCTGTGCTTTACTATGCCAGAAATCAACCGTGGGGCGATCGACATGGTGCTGGGCAGATCAGCGTGGGCTATAACCTGTATTAGTCAAATAGCCCCTCTTCTGAGAGATTATGCTTTTTCCGCGGTGATAACACGGTGGAACTAAACTGGAAAGGTTATGACCACTTCAGCCAATGAACATGAAGCAAATCGTGCAGCCAAGCAGCGCTTGCGCCTTAGCAATCCCTGGCATCTGCTGGCAACGGGATTTGGCAGCGGTCTCTCTCCCTGGATGCCGGGGACGGTAGGATCGCTGGCGGCCATCCCGGTATGGTATTTTCTTTCTTTCCTGCCGTGGCCGCTTTATGCGCTGACCATCATGTTGAGCATTTGCATTGGTATCTATCTCTGTCATCAAACGGCCAAAGACATTGGTGTGCACGATCACGGCAGTATCATCTGGGATGAGTTTGTCGGGATGTGGATCATGCTGGTGGCGATCCCGGATGAGCAGTGGCAATGGGTGCTGGTCGGGTTTTTGTTGTTCCGTGTTCTGGATATTTTCAAGCCCTGGCCAATATGTTGGTTCGATCGTAATGCACACGGCGGCATGGGCATTATGATTGACGATATTGTGGCTGGCGTTATTTCAGCAAGCATTATCTACTGGATGGGGCATCACTGGCCACTCTTCTCCTGAACACTGCTGTTTTCTTTATCTGATTGACCGGAGCAGATCCCCCTGTTAATCAGATTATCGTACCACTCAGCAATGCGACGCTCGATACCCAGGGTATCTAACCCCAGATCGTGGCGAACTTCTTCCTGTGTACCTTGCGGAATAAAACTGTCCGGTAGCCCTAGATTCAAAACGGGAATGGCCAGCCGTTGTGCCATAATCACCTCATTCACGCCGCTACCTGCACCACCCATCACCGCGTTCTCTTCTAGCGTAACCAGCAGATCGTGGTTTTGTACCAGTTCAGCAATCAGCGTTTCATCGAGCGGTTTGACAAAACGCATATCTACAACGGTGGCGTTGCGTTCTTCGGCAACCTGCAGAGCTTCTGGCAGAAGTGTACCGAAGTTAAGGATGGCAATTTTTCCGCCTTTGCGCCGCATAACACCCTTACCAATAGGCAATTCTTGCAATGGTTCAAGCGTAGCGCCCGTCCCCGTACCTCGGGGATAACGTACGGCACAAGGGCCTTCTTGATAGCGGTAGCCGGTAAATAGCATCTGGCGACATTCATTCTCATCGCTCGGCGCCATGATAACCAGATCGGGAATGCAACGCAGGAAGGACAAATCAAAAGCCCCTTGGTGCGTTTGACCATCAGCACCCACAATGCCACCGCGATCGATAGCAAACAGCACCGGTAGATTCTGAATTGCAACGTCGTGAATAACCTGATCGTATGCGCGTTGCAAAAAGGTCGAGTAAATAGCAACGACCGGCTTGTATCCACCCAGCGCCAAACCGGCAGCAAAGGTGACGGCGTGCTGCTCGGCAATAGCAACATCAAAATATTGTTGCGGATAGTCGCGCGAGAAGCGCACTATGCCGGAGCCTTCACGCATTGCTGGCGTTACCGCCATCAGTTTGCTGTCTTTAGTAGCGATTTCACACAGCCAATCACCAAAAATGGTGGAGTAGGTGGGTAAGCCCGTTTTTCTTTTAGGCAAAATACCGCTGGCAGGATCAAATTTTGGCACGGCATGCCAACTGATAGGATCCTGTTCCGCGGGGGCATAGCCGCGGCCTTTTTTGGTCATGATATGCAGCAACTGCGGGCCCTTCAGGCTACGCATGTTTTTCAGAGTTTGTGCCAATCTGGCTATATCATGACCGTCTACCGGGCCGATATAATTAAAGCCAAGTTCTTCAAACAGCGTGCCTGGCACCACCATGCCCTTCAGGTGTTCTTCCGTGCGTTTAACCAATTCTTTGATCGGCGGGATTCCAGACAGAACTTTCTTACCGCCTTCACGTAGGGTGGAGTAAAGTTTTCCTGACAGCAGTTGTGCCAGGTGATTGTTGAGCGCACCGACGTTCTCGGAAATAGACATCTCGTTGTCGTTCAACACCACCAGTAGATTGGAGCGGATATCGCCTGCGTGATTCATGGCTTCAAACGCCATACCCGCCGTCAATGCGCCGTCGCCGATAATGCACACGGTACGGCGTCCTTTTCCTTCTCGTTCGGCGGCTACGGCCATTCCCAGTCCAGCGCTGATCGAGGTGGAAGAATGGCCGACGCTCAGCACGTCATATTCACTCTCGCCACGCCAGGGAAACGGGTGCAGGCCGCCCTTTTGGCGGATAGTGGCGATACGATCGCGGCGGCCAGTGATAATTTTGTGCGGATAAGTCTGATGGCCTACGTCCCACACCAGATGATCAAACGGTGTATTGTAGACGTAGTGCAATGCCACGGTGAGTTCAACAGTTCCTAGTCCTGACGCAAAGTGACCGCTAGAGCGGCTAACGCTGTCCAGCAGATATTGACGAAGTTCATCGCACAGTTTTGGAAGGCTGTCACGTGGCAGCATGCGCAGTTCGTCAGGTGTTTCCACTAAAGCCAGTGTAGGGTACTTTGCAATATCAAAACTCATTTGCGACTCATTTTGAGGTGTTATCCCGTTTCTCTCTCAAGCGGCGAATGGAGCATCCATCCAGGTGTTATCACCTTGCGACACACTTGAAATCTACTGGGTGATGTTGAAATTATTTATCTCGTTCGACGATATAATTTGCCAATGCCCGTAGTGCCGTTATATCAAGCGGCGTTGCGCTGACCGCTTGCAGTTCATTCAGTGCTGCCAGTGATTCCTGGTAGAGATCCCTCGCCTTTGCTCGCGCACTGTCAAGCCCGAGCAAACCGGGATAAGTGCTTTTTCCCAATTGCTGATCAGCTCCTTGCCTCTTGCCGGTTGTAGCGCTGTCTCCGACCACATCAAGAATATCATCCTGCACCTGGAAAGCCAGTCCGATAGCATTGGCATAGCGATCGAGGTAGGGCAGAGCAGCTCGACCTGGGGCTCCCGCGCTCAGTGCGCCGAGTCTGACCGCAGCGCGAATTAATACGCCGGTTTTATGACGGTGAATTTGCTCCAGCGCAGCTAGACTAACCTGCTTACCTTCCGCAGCCAAATCGAGCGCTTGCCCACCACACATGCCTGACACGCCGCTGGACTGAGCCAATTCCGCGACCATTGAGAGGCGATCTCGCTCGCCAATCTCCGGCATTGATGCTTCTGCCAAAATGGAAAACGCCAGCGTCTGGAGCGCATCCCCAGCCAGAACCGCAGTGGCTTCACCAAATTTAATGTGGCAGGTCGGTTGGCCGCGGCGTAAGTCATCGTCGTCCATCGCGGGCAAATCGTCATGAATCAGCGAATAGGCATGGATAGATTCCACCGCTGCTGCGGGGGCATCCAGACTGGTCAGCGGAATACCGAAAAGCTGTCCGATAGTATAAACCAAAAAAGGCCGAAGACGTTTGCCACTCATCAGTGAGCCGTAAGCCATGGCGTCAACCAACGGACTGCACTGAAATGGCGAACTTGAGATAAAACGGTTTAATGCCTGGTTAACGCGATCGGCATGAGCGCTTAATTGCGCGGCAAATTCCGTCATAGCGGCTTACTGTTCTGGTTTGTAATGCCCTGCGTAAAGGGGGAAAGTGCAGCATCCCGCTCGTCGCTAAGCAGAATTTGCACACGTTGCTCCGCCTGTTGTAACTGCGACTGCCCCTGTCGCGCCAAATGTATGCCGTTTTCAAAAGCGCTAAGCGCCTCTTCCAGCGGCAGGTCGCTCGATTCTAGACGGGTGACAATCTGTTCCAGCTTTTGCAATGCATGCTCAAAACTCAGCGCTGAATCAGCATCGTTCGATATTTCGTGGTTTGCCTCTGCTTGAGGTGATGTTTTTTTTGTAGGCATGACTATTTTACATCCTGATCGCTAAGTGACGCTGTTCTTTTATTGTCGTTAATCGTTATTACTGGGTATGACCTACCGCACAGATAAGCGTATCCTTCCTGCGTGCACTGCAGTGCAGTGCACGAGAAGATGGTATACTCAGCCGCCCTGGAGATGCTATTGGTAAAATCATCTCATTGAAAGAGTTTACCGATAACGTGAATGTAGTACTCGGGTTAACACCTACACCTATTTGACCAAGTAACCACAGCCATTATGAAGTTTATCATTAAATTGTTTCCAGAAATCACCATCAAGAGTCAATCTGTGCGGTTGCGCTTTATTAAGATACTTACCGGCAACATTCGTAACGTGCTGAAGCAATATGACTACCAATTGGCCGTCGTCCGTCATTGGGATTATATCGAAGTCCACGCCAAAGAGGAAAGCCAACGCGAAGAGATTCGTTATGCGTTAACCCGTATTCCCGGTATTCATCATATTTTAGACGTTGAAGACCACACTTACATCGACATGCACGATATTTTTGAACAAACGCTGGCTCTTTATCATCTTCAACTGGAAGGTAAAAGTTTCTCTGTGCGCGTTAAACGTCGTGGTAAGCATGCGTTTTCTTCTCAGGATGTTGAACGTTATGTGGGCGCTGGACTTAACCAGCACATTGAGAGTGCGCGTGTTAACCTCACCACACCACAGGTGACGGTTCATCTGGAAATCAAAAAAGATAGGCTTCTGTTAATCAAAGGCCGCTATGAAGGCATTGGCGGCTTCCCGATCGGTACGCAGGAAGATGTGTTATCGCTGATTTCGGGCGGTTTTGACTCGGGCGTATCCAGTTACATGTTGATTCGTCGTGGCTGTCGCGTGCATTACTGTTTCTTCAATCTGGGTGGCGCAGCGCATGAAATTGGCGTCAAACAAGTTGCCTATTATTTGTGGAAGCGTTTTGGCAGCTCACACCGTGTGCGCTTTGTCTCCATTGATTTTGAACCCGTGGTGGGCGAAATCCTGGAAAAGGTGGATGACAGCCAAATGGGGGTGGTACTAAAACGTATAATGGTCCGTGCTGCCTCCCGTATTGCTGAACGTTATGGCGTTCAAGCGTTGGTAACGGGAGAGGCGTTAGGACAAGTTTCCAGCCAAACGCTGACCAACCTACGTCTCATCGATAATGCGTCGGATACGCTGATCCTACGTCCGCTGATTTCATACGATAAAGAGCGCATTATCAAGCTGGCGCGCCAGTTAGGCACGGAAGACTTTGCCAAGACCATGCCTGAGTATTGTGGAGTAATTGCTAAAAGCACAACGGTGAAAGCGGTCAAATCGAAGATCGAAGAGGAAGAAGGCAAGTTTGACTTTGAGATTTTGGACCGAGTGGTATTTGAAGCGCGCAATATTGATATTCGTGATATTGCGACGCAGACTTCGCAAGAAGTAACGGAAGTTGAAAGCGTTGCGTCAATTTCTGCCGACGATATTCTGTTGGATATTCGTTCTATGGATGAGCAAGACGATAGACCGCTTGCGTTACCCGGTGTTGAAATCAAATCACTTCCGTTCTACAAACTCAGCACGCAGTTTGGCGACTTGAATCAGGGTAAAACCTATCTGTTGTACTGTGAACATAGCGTTATGAGTCGCTTGCAGGCGCTGTATCTGTGTGAGCAAGGGTTCATGAACGTGAAGGTATATCGGCCTTGATGGAATCAAGGAGGGGATATTATTTTGCCCTCCATTCTGAGTTATTTATAGGTGCATAGACTATTATAATTCAGAGATTGTTAATTAATATATTAAAGTATTAATTAACAGTAGTTTTATTAAATAAAAGATAAAAATAATATTGAATTTATATCGCTTAAAATATTATTTTAGACAGATTATTCGCCCTTTTCTCGTTATAAAGATATATCCGTTTTTTGAATCTACTGAAACGATTTTTCATCATACTTATTAATACAGTTTTAATTATTACTTTGCATGTTTTTTATTCTCTATGTGTTTAAATAGATCTGTTGTATTTTTTGAAGTTTGTGCTTTAGTTAGTGTGATCGCTTTATTACTTATATACCCTAAAATAATTTTAATCGCAGATGCGTTGGCTGCGTTCATGCATCTAAATCAATTACCTGAGTAAGTCTATCGGGGTTTCCTCACTTACTACTTTCATGTAACTTGAATTTTTGAGAGTATATGTTTTCTTCCCTGCTTTATTCTTTAATCTCGATAATCATAAATGCCGGGTGGCAATATCAGCTGTGCTACTACCTCTGTGCTACCTCTGCCACCTTTGCGCGCCCTAGTAGTAAATCACTCAGCTTTAATACGCAATCCATACTGGTGCCGAGACCTTGGCTGGTCAGCGGATTGACTCATGGATCGAATACCACACGCTTATCCATCTATTTTTCTGGTGCAATCTTTTCTTTTAGCGTGGGATATCCAGTCATGTTGCCAACCGGAAATAATTAGTGGTGTTCCAGCACTAACGCAGGCATGGCGAAATAGCAGCGACGATTTTACCTTACTGATGTTTCTGACGCATACATTCCATCAGTAATGGGCTGTCGCGAAAACATTCTGTACCCTTGAGACCACCGGGCAACGCAATAGCATTGAACGAATTATTTGCAACAGAAACCAGAGGTGCATCCGCCACTAATCTTGCATCTCGTGAGCAGGTTACCGTTGTTGCGCCATTGCTGGCGACGCTAGCTACAGTGACTGCAATACGGGCGCGTATCAGAAGATCAAATGTGATGATAGCCTCGGTTTCTTCACTACCAGGTGCCAGATAGAGGAGTACTGATGCGGTCATATTCGCTTTCCTTTAGCTTAATCATTTCAAATAAACAGCTGTTCTCGCGCGGCACCAGGCCGTGTGCGCGGGCGTGTTGTTGCAGCAGATAGCTGTGATGTAGTCAATTTCGGTATGACACTGCGCAAGGATATCCTGCAACATGGAGGAGATGTTCTCAGCCGTGTTCTTAATCAATAGTTCCGACGCACAGTTTTACTTATTCCAGTGAATCGGGATGGCCCTCACGCTCCATCACGCGCGTAAATCTCCTGACATAGCGAATCTATCTGCTGAGGATAGGCACTCAATGCGCCGTTTTTACAGTCATAAATGACGGTTAATGGATTGATGACATAGTTTGCGGCCAGTTTACGCCAGCACGTCACTATAATGTTGTTGTGCCAGGAGACATCAGGTAACGCTTGATGCAGCAATTCTGCCAGCGAGGTTTGTGTATCGCTGTGGGGGGCAATTCCGTGGTTATTGCTACTGGTAATGGCGCCGATGTGCGTAGTTCCCCTGGCAACGTGCACTACCATCATCGCATCGCGCCGAGCGACATTTCTTTCCGAGTCACCATGCCGTTATGTAACAACAGAATTATGCAGTTGGGCGCGATATTCGGCAACAGTGAATTGACCGCATCAAAAACCTGCCAGGCTTTTAACGTTACAAGCAACAGTTCATTCTGCATAAGATGTTCGGGATCGTTTGTCGGCAGCATAAGATTACACAGCGTTCCGTCCAACATTTGCACGTTGACAGCGCAGAAAGGGATAGGGAAACACATCCATTCCTAAACGTTGTGGCCTTGCTGATGTAATGCGTCAAGCCAAAACTGCCCTAATGCGCCGCAACCCAGCACGATGATTTTATATGAGGTTTCCTTTATAAATGTGCGTAACGCGCAGTGTGAAGGCGGATGTTGTTTCTCTCCAGGGAACAGGTATTATGCATGCTATATAACTCTATTCCAACGCATAAGTAAGGGAAAATTGATTATGCCATCTTTCGATGTTGTATCGGAAATAGATATGCAGGTAATCCGCAACGCGGTTAAAAATGCCTCGCGCGAACTCACTAACCGTTGGGATTTCCGTAACATACCGGCAAGTTTTGAGCTAAATGAAAAAAATGAACAGATCAAAGTAGCTAGTGAGTCAGATTTTCAGGTGCGGCAGTTGGTTGATATCCTGCGCGAAGAACTGGTAAAACGGGGTATAGAAGCGGGCGCGTTGGAGGTTCCTGAAGAGATGGAACACAGCAGAAAGACTTACAGCGTTAATGCCAAACTGAAGCAGGGCATTGAGCCAGAACAGGCGAAAAAAATCGTCAAGCTAATCAAAGACAGAAAACTGAAGGTGCAAACGCAGATTCAGGGCGACCAACTGCGCGTTACCGGCAAAGCACGTGATGATTTACAAAGTGTTATGGCCTTGATTCGCAGTTCGAATCTGGGGCAACTCTTTCAGTTTACCAATTTCCGCGATTAACTGCAAAGGGCCAGCTATGCTGTCCTGATTTGGCTCAAGCTTGCTCGATCAGTGCTTCAAGCTGCTGGCGGCTGGTTTTCTGACGATCGATTTTGACATAGGCACTGCGTTCTTCCGGCACGACGAAAGCTTCAGCCACGCCGGGGTGTATGCGTATCTTTTTCGCTATCGCTGAGTCGTCTAGTGCATCGTCTGGCAGAGCAATACGCAAACTGCTCAGATAGGGCGGCTCCTTCATGCTAACGCCTACAATGAGCCATAACACACAGAGCAGCGCACCTGCTGCAAACACCCAGGCCGCACCGTGGAATTGAAACAGTGCGCCGCCCATGCCGCCCCCGATAGCAACACCAATAAATTGGGTGGTGGAATATACGCCCATTGTGGTGCCTTTATATCCCGCCGGTGCTTCTTTGCTGATAAGCGATGGCAGCAGCGCTTCCATAATATTAAAGGCCATAAAAAATAGCTGAACGCCTGCCACAATAGGCCAGAATTGGCTGCCCGCCATCCATAAAACGACTTCTGCGGCCAGCAGCACAACGATACAGCCCACAAATACCCGTTTCATCTGTTGCTTCACTTCGGCATAGATGATAAACGGCAGTACACCAATCAATGAAATCAGCATGGTATACAGATAAACCTTCCAATGTGCTTCTACGGGCAGTCCTGCTTGCTCCAGCACGCGTGGCAGGGCGACAAAACTCGACATCAGAAGAATATGCAGACACATGATGCTGATATTAAGTTTTACCAGCCGGCTGTTACTGAGCACATGGCGAATGCTGCCGCGTACAATGGCGGATTCTCGATTGAGAACGTGGTTAGCCGCATTAGGGATTAGCGTCAGGGTGATGACAATACCGAGCAATGCGAGCAGAGCCATGCACCAGAACAGCGATTGCAATCCCCAGGCGTGCGCGACAATCGGACCAAGTACCATTGCAATCGCAAAGGTTACACCGAAACTGATGCCGATAAAGGCCATTGCTTTGGTGCGATTTTGTTCGCGCGTCAAATCTGACAGCAATGCCATGACTGCTGCCGATATAGCCCCAGCTCCCTGCAACGCTCGACAAAGAATAATGCACCAAATATTGGTCCTAAGGGCGGCAATTACGCTGCCGAGCACAAACATGAGCAAGCCGATAACGATGAGTGGTTTACGCTCGACACGATCGGAAAGCAAACCAAACGGCACCTGAAATAGCGCCTGCATCAGGCCATAGATACCAATCGCAATGCCAATCAGAGATTCGCTAGCACCTGGCAATACCATACCATAGGTCGTGAGCACAGGCAATACCATGAACATGCCGAGCATGCGCAGGGAAAAAACGGCACCTAAACCCCAGGTTGCGCGCCGTTCTCTCGGCGTCATTATATTGTCAGTGAGGGACGTATCGTTCATGAAAACCTCCAAATTGCATTGGCGCTATTGTAGTGCCTTACTTATCAAGCCGTAAATGGCGGCACTGTTACTTGATTTGGTGCGCTGTCATAAAATGACATATAAAATGCAGCAAAGCGTGGGGAAGAGAGTAAAAAACAGACGATGGAGATCGTCTGTTTTTTCAACGTGCAAATGGGCGAACGTTAGCGCAGTGCAGTGATCAGCACATCCTACATCGGCGTTATTGAATCGACAGACATCATCACGCTCAGAGACGTAATAGTCACTATCGAGAAGACAAACAGTTTGCGTGCCCACACTTTATCATCATTAGGTTTCTTATAGCCTGATAGGGCTATGCCCAGCCACCAGATGCTCACCGATGCGGCAACCACCAGATATTTATACCCGGCATAACCACCCAGCGACAGCACCAGTGTTGCTACCATAAACGCCATGATATACAGCGTGATATGGTTCTTAGCCACAGAAATGCCTTTCACCACCGGCAGTACCGGAATGTTGGCAGCCTGATAATCCTTGAAACGGAAAATAGCGATAGCGTAGGAGTGCGGCATTTGCCAGAGACTGAAGATCAATAGCAGGATAAACGCGCCTGCATCAAACTGGTTGCTTACGGCACAATAACCGATAACCGGAGGAGCCGCGCCGGATAGGCTGCCAATCAGCGTGCTATACACAGAGTGGTGCTTCATGTACAGACTGTAGACACCAACGTATATCACGAAGCCCATCACTGAAAGCCACATGGCCAACGGCTTTGTGGCAACGTAAAGCAACGCAAAACCGGCAATACCTAACGTAGCCGCATAACCTAGCGAAACCTTGACCGAAATCAGTCCCTTCACCATTACTCTATTTTTGGTTCTCTCCATCTTTTTATCGATGTCACGGTCGATAACGTTATTGAATACGCAACCGGACGCAACCACTAAAGACACCCCAAACAGGGTAGCGATAAAGAGGGGATAGTCGATACTGCCTTTGGACGCCAGCAGAAAACCCCCGACAACAGAAATCAGGTTGCCGAAAATGATTCCTGGTTTTGTGACTTGTAGGTATTGCTTAATCATCATGTCTGGCTCGATTACGGAATCATCATGTTATGGTGCGCACTCAGCATAATCCAGATGGATCCTACTACCACAATGGCAATAATCAGAATGGCGAACACCAACGCTACCACGTTCCAACGCTGTTCAGAAGAGCTGTTCAGGTGCAGGAAGTAGACCAGATGAACCAGTACCTGTACCACGGCGCAGCCAACCACACCAGCTATGATCACTCTGGGGGGGGCGACACCCGCTATCACCAGACCAAACGGGATAACGGTCAGAATGACCGACATAACAAAGCCGATGATATAAGACTTTACGCTGCCGTAGCTGGCGCCGTGATCGGTCGTAGAATGACTCATTACATTGCCCCCATCAGATATACGGTAAAGACACAAATCCATACCACGTCAAGGAAGTGCCAGAACAGGCTCAGACATATCAAACGGGTTTTCACGATAGGGGTGATGCCCCAGTGCGAGACCTGAATCATCATCACGATAAGCCAGATAAGGCCTGACGTTACGTGAATCCCATGGGTGCCGACCAGCACAAAAAAGGCTGACAGGAAAGCACTGCGATCCGGACCGTAACCTTCTGCGATCAGGTGATGGAACTCATAGATTTCCATCCCGATAAACACCAAACCAAACAGGAAGGTGATGGCAAGCCAGGTATTGATGCGTGCTACGTTACCTTTGTACATGGCGATCATTGCCATGCCGAAGGTGATACTGCTCAACAGCAATGCGAAGGTTTCGACCAGCACAAACTTAAGATCAAATAGATCTTTTCCGGATGGGCCGCCCGCTGTGCCGGTCACCAGAACGGCATAGGTGACGAAAAGCGAGCCGAAAATGATCAAGTCGCTCATGAGGTAGACCCAGAACCCCAGCACCTTAGTGCCGCTGGCGTCAAGGTGTCCATGCTCAGCATGGGCGTCATGAGCAGCGTGATGATGCGTCAGAGTTTTAGTTATCATGTTTCACACCTGCTTTGCTGATATTGTCGAAGTGCTGGTTTTCAATCTCTTCGATTTGATTGACCGGAACGTAGTAATCCTCATCGCGGTTAAAACTGCGCACGATCCAGGTTGCGATCATGCCGATGAAACCGACAATGGCCATCCACCAGATATGCCAGATCATAGCAAAGCCGAATACCAAGCTGAATACCGAGATAATCACGCCGACACCGGTGTTCTTCGGCATATGAATTTCTTCATAGCCGGCCGGTTTCTTATAGGCTTCACCACACTCTTTCTGTTCCCAGAATGCGTCACGCTCCTGAATGTGCGGCACGATGGCGAAGTTGTAGAACGGTGGTGGAGAAGAGATTGCCCACTCTAGCGTACGTCCACCCCACGGGTCACCTGTCAAATCGCGGTTTTGGTCACGATCACGGATACTGACATAGAACTGCATTAACTGACACAGTACGCCCAGACCAATCAACGCGGCGCCGACAGAGGCGACAACCAATAAAGAGTGGAATTGCGGATCGATCTGTTGGCTAAGGCGGCGAGTCATACCCATAAAGCCGAGGACGTAAAGCGGCATAAAGGCGGTGAAAAAGCCGATAATCCAGCACCAGAATGCACGTTTGCCCCAGGCTTCGCTCAGCGTGAAGCCAAAGGCTTTCGGGAACCAATAGGTGATACCTGCAAAAATACCAAATACTACGCCGCCAATGATGACGTTATGGAAATGTGCAATCAAGAATAGGCTGTTATGCAGTACAAAGTTGGCTCCCGGTACGGCCAGCAGTACCCCAGTCATTCCACCTATGGTAAAGGTAATGATAAATCCGGTGGTCCATAACATCGCCGAGTTCGGCTGAATACGGCCTTGGTACATGGTAAACAGCCAGTTGAATATTTTCACCCCGGTTGGGATGGAAATGATCATTGTGGCAATACTAAAGAAGGCGTTAATGTTCGCACCAGACCCCATGGTGAAGAAGTGGTGCAGCCAAACGATAAACGACAGTACGGTAATGGAGATGGTTGCCCACACCAGCGAGGTGTAGCCGAACAGGCGTTTCTTACAGAAAGTGGCAACCACCTCTGAATAGACACCAAAGATAGGCAATACCAGAATGTACACCTCAGGATGGCCCCAGGCCCAGATGAGATTGATGTACATCATCATGTTGCCACCCATATCATTGGTGAAGAAATGGGTGCCCAGATAACGATCTAGCGTCAGCAACGCAATGGTGACGTTCAAAATTGGGAATGCCGCAATGATCAGCACGTTGGTGCACAGTGCTGTCCAGGTAAAGACCGGCATTTTCATCAGCGTCATGCCGGGTGCGCGCATGCGGATAATGGTTACAAAGAAGTTGACCCCGGTCAGCGTGGTACCCAGACCGGATATTTGCAGGCTCCATATCCAGTAATCTACTCCCACGCCGGGACTGTACTCCTTACCGGAAAGGGGCGGGTAGGCAACCCAACCCGTTTGGGCAAATTCGCCAATACCAAGGGACAGGTTGATCAGGATGACACCGACCACGAACAGCCAGAAACTCAGCGAGTTCAAGAAGGGGAAGGCGACGTCGCGGGCACCGATTTGCAACGGCACCGCCAGGTTCATCAGACCGACCACAAACGGTGTTGCAACGAAGAAAATCATGATCACGCCGTGTGCGGTAAATATCTGATCGTAGTGGTATGCGTTAAGGAAACCCGCCTCACCGGCAGAGGCCAACACCTGCTGACTGCGCATCATGATGGCATCGGCAAAACCGCGTATCATCATGATAAACGCGACGATCATATACATGATACCAATACGTTTATGATCTACCGACGTGAACCACTCGGCCCACAGCCACTTCCATTTGCCAAAATAGGTGATGGCCGCTAAAAGCGCTAGGCCACCGACAATAATGCCGGCTACCGTAACCATGATAATGGGTTCATGATACGGAACCGTATCAAGAGTTAGTTTTCCGAACATCGTCTTATCCCTCGGCGCCTTGGTGCGAGCCGTACTCGCTCATATTCATGTTGTCATCGTGTTGTATACAGCCTTGCTACGTTTCGCTTTCAGCATGGTGATGCGCTGGCGCACTGCCACTTTGCGTGAATTTGCGAATCAGATTTTCAAACAGCCCAGGTTGTAAGCTGGAGAAGTACTCTACCGGGTGGAATTCGCTGGGTTTCGCCAAGGCATTAAATTCCTCCATGCTGTTCAGCGTTTTTCTGGACGCACGCACGGTGGCAACCCACTGATCGAATTCCTGCTTGTTTGGTGTGGCAATGGCTTTGAACTTCATACCAGAGAAGCCATTTCCGCTGTAACTGCCGGAAATACCATCATATTTACCCGGTTCATTAGCGATAAGATGCAGCTTGGTTTGCATTCCTGCCATGGCGTAGATCTGCCCACCCAGACGCGGAATGAAGAAGGAGTTCATCACGGTATCGGAGGTGATCTTGAAGTTCACCGGTACATTAGTCGGGAACGCTAACTCATTGACTGTGGCGATACCCAGTTCTGGGTAAACAAACAGCCACTTCCAATCGAGGGAAATCACTTCGACGGTGATCGGCTTGGCCTCAGAAGCTAAAGGCTGATAGGGATCCAGTGAATGGGTGGTTTTCCAGGTAATCGTACCCAGAATAAGAATGATGATGATGGGAACTGTCCATACCACCGCTTCAATCTTGTTGGAATGCGACCAGTTCGGAGTGTATTTCGCTTTGGTGTTGGAAGCGCGGAACTTCCAGGCAAAAGCGATAGTCATCACAACTACTGGAATAACTACGATCAACATCAACCCGAGAGCCGTCAGAATCAACGATCCTTGCTCCAACCCGACCTGTCCTTTGGGGTTCATTAATGCCATATCACAACCGCTCAGTAGTACTGCGGCGGCGCATAAAGATAACATCCCAAAAATTTTATTGTACTTCCTGAGTCTCATCTAGCGACCTCAATAACAAGGGCTTTATTGTCATTTCATGCGAGCAGGCATTTTACGGTAAGGTTACTGCACTGTAAACATGATTAAGGTTATATCAGCGCTTTGTTGCTGATTTTTTCCCTGAATGTCAAAGTTACCTTTTTGTTAGGAAAATTTTTTTAAAAACAGTAAATTAAAATTTATCCTGTAGAGAATTACGGATGAATAATAAAAAATTACAACCCATCTGATGGGTAATTTTCCTTCGAGAGAACATCGTTTGCTCTCACACTTTTTTTCAACAATTAAATAGCTAGGAAAAAGTAGGTCAACGCGCCAAAATAACGTTGGCTTATATCAGACTATTGGAAAAAAATAATACGATGGGGTGATAACCACGTTTGTTTATCGCTATTTTTTCGTATCGGAAAAGAACAAATTTCTTAAGGATAAATAGTCGAGAAGACTACCAAAAAGCGTGCCTCCGATGACTAAAATACTCTATATCATCAAAATGTTATCATTGATTATGTCAACTGAATGAGCACCCAGAGCGTGGACTATCGTCAGGGTCAGCTAGGTGAATAATAGCGCACATCTGGTTGCGAGTGCCTGTAGGGCAAGGCGATAATAGCGGGAGTATGCGATGCATGGCATAAACGTATCCGTTTTCTGGGTATATTCTAGGGTTTTTCTGCATATCAGCAGTAAGATTAATCCTGATATAGAAATCGTAATGGTAAATAAATAGAACCAGGCCCAATCATAGGTTTCTACAAACCAGCCTGCAATAGGACCAACGTAGACGCACCGCACGGCAGACAACGCGGAGAGCAACACAAATTGGGTAGCGGAAAATGACTTGTTACACAAGGTCATCAACAAGGCAACGAATGCTGCAGTACCCATCCCGCCACACAGGTTTTCTAAAAAGATGAGGCGGGCCATTAAAAAGATGAGGCCCGCCATTGTCACCAGATTTTTGGCTGCGATCGCTAACAACCAGTAGCCTGCATTAGAGATGGCCCTGCCAGATGCCGAATATCAGCAGGGAGCGGAATAGCGTAAAGGCGCTGCATCAATATCCCGCCATACAAGGCACCCACGATGGTGGCGAATAATCTCAGCTTTTGTTCACCAGATCCACGTCACCGGCATTGAAACCGACGCCCCGAATCAGAAAGGTGGTATTCAGACTCATTGCGAACTCATCGCCTAATTTATACAGCACAATCAGCAATAAAATCAGCCAGGCGTTATTGCGTGAAAAAAAAGTCGCGTAGCGGAGCAAACATCGCTTGCTCGAGGGTGCGCGGCGCCGGGGTATCCAACAACGGCTCGGGTGCGTGCAACGTGGCGATGATACCCGGCAGCAGTAACAGCGCTATCAGCACATAGGTAGCGTGCCAATCGAGATAACGATCGGCCAACCACAGTGCTAGTCCACCGTAAACCAGCATTGCTAGGCGGTAGCCCAGCACTGAAATAGCTTCACCCTAGCCGCGTTGATCTGTGTGGGTAACAGGTCCGTTTTGTAGGCGTCAAAAACAATATCCCGCGAGGCGGAGCAAAATGCGACCAAAACGGCAATCACCGCTAACCACTACAAATGCTCACTGGGCTCAAGCAATGCCATAGCGGCAATTAATCCGACCAGTAATATCTCTTACCAGCAGACAGCCCGCCACGGCGGCCGAGGAAGGAATGGTATAACGGTCCATCATAGGTGCCCATATAAACTTGAAAACATAGGCTTACCCCATCAATCAGGGAGAAGAAACCGATGGTTTTCAAATCAACATTAGCAAGGGTCATCCATGCCTGCAATGTAGCGGAGGTCAGCGCCAGAGGCAGTCTGGAAGCGAAGCCCAGCAACAACAGAGACAGAGAATAAGGTTGACGAGCAAGGGTAAAAAACGATGTAGCATGGCAGATTCTTTCCTCTTATCCTAACAGGGTGGGGAGGATAAAGAGCGTGAGAGATTATCGAGCGTTAGCCTTATAATGAAGCTGCTGACAGTGGTATCCTGAGCCATATCATTAATGACATCGCCTAATACCGTATTGACGGCGTTGGTGATTTTTTCGTTGGTTTTGGTCAGTGGACCCTGGATATTATAGGTTGAGCGGTAATTCTTGACCTGTTTTTTACCGTTGGCCGCCTGAGAAATGATGGAAATTTCTGCGCGTGTGGTGATGTTATGGCGCAGGTTGCCTTCCGCAACGTCAGCATACAGTTGGTTGACGACGATTTGCAGCGCGCAACCGGGCCACCGGTTCCAATCATGTAACCGCGTGCTGACATCTGTTTTTCCAGCGCTTCTTGCAATAGGAAACGCAAGATCGCGCGAGGGGGTCAGCACAATCAACTGCCCGTCGCGGTTGACTTTGGCTAATGCCTGATCGGCAAGTTGATCGGCACCGTTAATGCTGACGGTGATGCCTATCAGGGTCAGATCCTACGCCGGAACGTTAATTTTGGGAGAGACATCAAGCGTATTGCTTTGATTGGCGCATCCGGCGAGCATTAGCACGGCTAATACGGGAAAAAACAGTTTTTTTAATATTGTGTATTTTCTCAGTAATGATTTATAGGGTGGTTCGCGGGTAAAAAATTTCCGTTATCGTACTATTTCCGCTAGTGGGGAAATAGTACGAATTCAGGGGAAATACTCTGGAAATACCCCTTTTTCGACGTGATAAGGTGTAATATACCACGTCGCTAGGCGATCTGGCGGTAAGAATAGGTACATTATCCTGTCAGGAGAATATGTGGAATATGCTACCTGGCACAGGGTTAACGAATTCAAAAATAATAATAATGTGCATGCCACCATTGAGGCGAAATTGCGAGCAGCCTTCAGGCCAACGCACCTCTGGATGTTTTCAATAAAAGCCATCAACATCGCTTGCCTGCGGGGTTCGCAAAGCTATTTTAAGGTAGTGTTGGTGAGCGAACCCTTGGTCGCCATCGGTGCAGTCTATGATGTGCTTGCGATGGAATTGGAGAATGGGCTGCACGCACTGGCGTTGAATAGAATGCCTTCAATCCGCAGGAGTGGTCTGACGCGCAGGAGTAAGCGCCCAAATCGCCTGTGTGCGGTGGCGCGGACATTGACGTCTAATCGGTGTTGAAAACATGTAAAATGTGTCCATGAGAGGTAACCAACATCAAAGCGCGCTTATCTTATTATAATAGTCTGCGCGCTGTTCTCGACTCACTCCCTCTATGCCGCTATAATGCAGCGTCTTATTTTCCGGAAATGTCATAGGAATGCTTCTGACGATTAAGGAACAGAACAGAGTTCAGATACCAGCTGTTGCTGTCCCGGTTATGTGGGGTTATGTTCAAACCGATACCCATACGTATATGGTTTTGGAGCTGACCAAGCACTGTGATTTTTTGAGGTAACAAAATGCAAGTTTCAGTTAAAACCACACAAAACCTTAGTCGCCGCGTAACAATTACTTTCACTGCAGATAGTATTGAAGAAGCAGTAAAAAAAGAGCTGGTTAACGTTGCTAAAAAAGCGTGCATTGACGGTTTTCGTAAAGGCAAAGTACCGATGAACGTTATCGCTCAGCGATATGGCGCATCCGTGCGCCAAGACGTACTATGCGATCTGATGCAGCGTCATTTTGTTGACGCGATTATCAAAGAAAAAATCAATCCCGTTGGTGCACCGAACTATGTGCCGGGCGAATACAAACTGGGCGCAGATTTCACCTACGCGGTTGAGTTTGAAGTTTATCCAGAAGTAGAGCTGAAAGGCCTCGATACCATCGAGGTAGAAAAACCGCTGGTTGACGTGGTTGATGATGATGTTGATGCCATGCTGGAAATGCTGCGCAAGCAACAAGCAACCTGGAAAGAAACCGACACTGCTGCTAGTGAAGAAGATCGCGTAACGCTTGACTTTACCGGCACCATCGACGGCGAAGTTTTCGACGGCGGAAAAGCATCTGATTTCGTTCTGGCTATGGGGCAGGGCCGCATAATCCCATGCTTTGAAGAAGGTCTGATCGGTCACAAAGCCTGTGAAGAATTCACTATCGACGTCACTTTCCCAGAAGATTACCATGCAGAAAATCTGAAAGGGAAAGCGGCTCAGTTTGCTATCGTTCTGAAGAAAGTGGAAGAACGTGAGCTGCCTGAACTGACCGCTGACTTCATCGCACGCTTCGGCGTTTCTGATGGTTCTGTTGAAGGTCTGCGTGCTGAAGTGCGTAAAAACATGGAGCGCGAGCTGAAAGGCGCAGTGCGTAATCGTATCAAGTCTCAGGTGATCGATGGTCTGGTGAAAGCCAATGACATTGATGTTCCTGCAGCACTGATCGACGGCGAAATCGAAGTTCTGTATCAGCAAGCGGCACAGCGTTTTGGTGGCAACGCCAAGCAAGCTGTCGAGTTGCCGCGCGAGCTGTTCGAAGAACAAGCTAAGCGTCGCGTTATCGTCGGCCTGCTGCTGGGCGAAGTGATCAGCACCAACGAGCTGAAAGCGGATGATGCTCGTTTCAACGCGCTGATTGAAGAGATGGCTTCTGCCTACGAAGATCCACAAGAAGTGGTTGCTTACTACAGCAAAAACAAAGAGCTGATGAATAACATACGTAACGTTGCTCTGGAAGAGCAAGCGGTTGAAGTCGTGTTGTCTAAAGCGAGAGTGGTAGAGAAAGCTGTCAGCTTCAACGATTTAATGAACCAGCCTGCTACGGCGTAATTTGCTGTCTGGCTTCGTTAGATTATCTTTGCTAAAAAAGCCTGCGCCTCTCCTCTGGCGTGGGCTTTTTGTTATCTCATATTCATGCCAGAGAAACCCTATCAGCTATACGGTTACGTCAGATTGCACTATGATAAGAATATCTACTCGTGGCATTAAAACTTTTCGCCGGCGATAAAATGTGTTGCATCCCTGTGCGATCCAACACATTTTTTCTATGCAAAACGATTGCTTTATATGCAAAGCATTGTAAACGCGGTGGGCACGATAACCCTTTAATCTAAAATAAGGGATAGTGTAAGCTTGAAATAGCACGCAATGCCACATCTAGAGGAACCAGATGCGCATAGTCATGGATTTTTGGCGAGTCGATGTCGCTCTTATGAGAAACCTGGTGCAGGCAGTGATGGTCAACCCGTGTTATCTCAAGTAGAATCTAATACATGTTACCAAAAGTATTTTATCGAGAAAAAGTGAATGTTATATAGTAGCAAACAAGAAAAATTAGTGCCTCAGATAGCTCTGGTGCCGATGGTGGTAGAACAGACTTCGCGCGGGGAACGTTCTTACGATATTTTTTCCCGACTGCTCAAGGAGCGTATCGTCTTTCTGACGGGTCAGGTTGAAGATCACATGGCCAACCTGATCGTTGCTCAGATGCTTTTTCTAGAAGCTGAAAACCCGGAAAAAGATATTTATCTGTACATCAACTCTCCGGGCGGTGTGATCACGGCAGGGATGTCAATTTACGACACCATGAAATTTATTAAACCGGATGTCAGCACTATCTGTATGGGGCAAGCATGTTCCATGGGCGCTTTCCTACTCACCGCCGGTGCTAAGAACAAGCGTTTCTGCCTGCCAAATTCGCGTGTGATGATTCACCAGCCGCTGGGGGGATTCCAGGGCCAGGCGACGGATATCGAAATCCATGCGCGTGAAATACTGCAAGTGAAGCAACGTATGAATGAACTGATGGCTGAACATACGGGCAAATCTCTCGAAGTAATAGAGAGTGACACTGAGCGTGATCATTTCCTTTCCGCCCATGAAACGGTAGAGTATGGATTGGTTGACGCCGTGATGACACACCGCGAATAACACTGCCTACCATAGCGTGTCTGTGGTATACAAATAGGCCTGCGGGCAAGAAAAAAAGAAGAGGTTTACTGATGACAGATAAGCGCAAAGACGGTTCAGGGAAATTACTGTACTGTTCTTTCTGCGGCAAAAGCCAGCATGAAGTCCGTAAGCTGATTGCCGGGCCGTCAGTGTATATCTGCGATGAATGTGTCGATCTGTGCAATGACATTATTCGCGAAGAGATTAAAGAAGTGGCTCAGCATCGCGAACGCATTGCATTGCCCACGCCTCATGAAATTCGACGCCATCTGGACGATTATGTGATCGGCCAAGAGCAGGCGAAAAAAGTTCTGGCGGTAGCGGTATACAATCACTACAAGCGCCTGCGCAATGGCAACAGCATCAACGGTATTGAGCTTGGCAAGAGCAACATCCTGCTGATTGGCCCGACAGGCAGCGGTAAAACGCTGTTGGCTGAAACGTTAGCGCGTTTCTTGGATGTACCTTTCACTATGGCGGATGCTACCACGCTGACCGAAGCGGGTTACGTGGGTGAAGATGTGGAAAACATCATCCAGAAGCTGTTGCAGAAATGCGATTACGACGTGCAGAAAGCACAGCGCGGTATCGTGTACATAGATGAGATCGACAAGATCTCGCGTAAATCCGATAACCCATCGATTACTCGTGATGTGTCGGGTGAAGGTGTTCAACAGGCATTGCTGAAATTAATTGAAGGCACCATTGCTGCGGTTCCGCCGCAAGGTGGGCGGAAACATCCTCAGCAAGAGTTTTTACAGGTTGATACCTCCAAGGTCCTGTTTATCTGTGGCGGTGCGTTTGCTGGTCTGGATAAAGTTATCGAACAGCGTGTTGACACCGGTCGTGGTATCGGCTTTGCTGCGACAGTGAAAGGCAGCGCGCAAAAGGCAACAGAAAGTGAACTGCTGGGGCAGGTAGAACCGGGTGATTTGATCAAATTCGGTTTGATCCCTGAGTTTATCGGGCGTTTACCGGTGGTAGCGACGCTGAGAGAACTGAGTGAGGACGCTCTGATTCAAATCCTGCGTGAACCGAAAAACGCGCTGACCAAGCAGTACCAGGCATTGTTCAACCTTGAAGGGGTTGAACTGGAGTTCCGCGAAGAGGCGTTGACCACGATTGCCAAAAAAGCCATGGTGCGTAAAACGGGCGCGCGTGGTTTGCGATCCATTGTGGAAGCAGCCTTGCTAGACACCATGTACGATCTACCCTCCATGGAGAGCGTCGATAAAGTGGTGATTGATGAATCAGTGATTGCCGGTCAATCTGAGCCAATATTGATCTACGGTAAGCCCGAAGCTCAGCAGGCGTCCGGCGAATAAATAATCATTTAAACGTGTAACATAAGTCAAAAATAGGGGATTTTATCTCCCATTTTTTTGCGCGTTTCTGGTCGTTGAATGTCTGGTATCTATCCCCATATACTCCAATACTTGTTGGAAAAACCCGTGACTTCCGTGTTTCACGAGATTCCCTTAACCTGGCGGAAACGAAACTAAGAGAGAGCTCTATGAACCTTGAGCGTTCCGAACGCATAGAAATCCCCGTATTGCCGCTGCGCGATGTGGTGGTTTATCCGCATATGGTCATTCCATTGTTTGTTGGTCGGGAGAAATCGATTCATTGCCTTGAAGCCGCGATGGATCACGATAAAAAGATCATGTTGGTGGCTCAAAAAGAGGCTTCAACGGATGAACCCAGTATTAACGATCTTTTCTCGGTAGGGACGGTCGCCTCTATTCTGCAAATGCTTAAGCTGCCGGACTGTACGGTTAAGGTGCTGGTGGAAGGTTTAAAGCGCGCGCGTATCACCACCCTATTAGACGGTGACGAACACTTTGCTGCCCAGGCTGAGTACCTTACGTCTTCGGCCATTGAAGAGCGCGAACAGGAAGTTTTGATGCGCACAGTGGTCAATCAGTTCGAGGGATACATCAAACTGAACAAAAAAATCCCGCCGGAAGTATTGACCTCGCTAAATAGTATTGAAGATGCAGAACGCCTGGCGGATACCATTGCCGCCCACATGCCGCTGAAACTGGCTGACAAACAGTCAGCGCTGGAAATGTCCGATATTACGGAACGTCTCGAATATCTGATGGCGATGATGGAATCGGAAATCGACCTGTTGCAGTTAGAAAAGCGTATCCGTAGTCGCGTGAAAAAGCAGATGGAGAAAAGCCAGCGCGAGTACTACCTTAACGAGCAGATGAAAGCGATTCAAAAAGAGCTCGGTGAGATGGACGATGCACCGGACGAACACGAAGCGCTGAAACGTAAGATTGAAGCGGCCAAGATGCCGAAAGAAGCGCGTGAAAAAGCGGAAACTGAGTTGCAAAAATTGAAGATGATGTCACCGATGTCGGCAGAAGCTACCGTGGTGCGCAGCTACATTGACTGGATGGTCCAGGTGTCGTGGAATGCGCGGAGCAAGGTTAAAAAAGACCTGGCCAAGGCGCAAGAAACGCTGGATACCGATCACTACGGTCTGGATCGCGTTAAAGAGCGTATTCTCGAATATCTCGCAGTACAGAGCCGTGTCAGCAAAATCAAGGGGCCAATCCTCTGCCTGGTTGGGCCACCGGGGGTAGGGAAAACCTCACTGGGACAATCTATTGCCAAGGCAACAGGACGTGAATACGTGCGTATGGCATTGGGTGGCGTGCGTGATGAAGCCGAGATTCGTGGCCACCGCCGTACCTACATTGGCTCACTGCCGGGCAAGTTGATCCAGAAAATGGCTAAGGTTGGGGTAAAAAACCCGCTGTTCCTGTTAGACGAGATCGATAAAATGTCGTCCGACATGCGCGGTGATCCCGCTTCTGCTCTGCTCGAAGTGCTAGATCCAGAGCAAAATGTCACGTTCAACGACCATTATTTAGAAGTGGACTACGATCTGTCGGATGTGATGTTTGTCGCAACCTCTAACTCGATGAATATTCCTGCACCGTTGCTGGATCGTATGGAAGTGATCCGCCTGTCTGGGTATACCGAGGATGAGAAGTTTAATATTGCCAAACGCCATTTGCTGCCGAAGCAGATTGAACGCAACGCATTGAAGAAAGGTGAATTGAACGTTGACAACAGTGCGATCTTGAGTATTATTCGTTACTATACCCGTGAGGCGGGTGTGCGCAGCCTGGAGCGTGAAATCTCTAAACTGTGTCGTAAGGCAGTAAAAACGCTGTTGATGTATAAAACCGTTAAGCGTATTGAGATTACGGGTGATAATATTAAAGATTTCCTTGGCGTTCAGCGCTTTGACTATGACCACGCGGATGAAGAAAACCGTGTTGGGCAAGTCACTGGTTTGGCCTGGACGGAATTCGGTGGTGATTTACTGACTATTGAAACCGCATGTGTGCCAGGTAAGGGAAAATTGACCTATACCGGCTCGCTCGGGGAAGTTATGCAGGAGTCTATCCAAGCTGCCCTCACTGTGGTGAGGGCGCGTGCAGAACGTCTGGGTATCAATGCTGATTTCTATGAGACACGTGATATCCATGTGCATGTGCCAGAAGGGGCTACGCCCAAAGATGGTCCAAGCGCTGGGATTGCTATGTGCACAGCGCTGGTCTCCTGCCTGACGGGTAATCCAGTGCGTGCCGATGTGGCGATGACGGGGGAAATTACGCTGCGTGGTTTGGTATTGCCGGTCGGGGGCTTGAAAGAGAAACTATTAGCGGCCCATCGCTGTGGTATTAAGACGGTATTAATTCCTGATGAGAACAAACGCAATCTGGAAGAGATCCCACAAAATGTCATCGCCGATATGGATATTCATCCGGTGAAGTGTATCGAGGAAGTACTTGTGTTAGCGTTACAAAATCCGCGACGGTATGCACCGGAGCCTGTTAAGGCTAAGCGGACGCCAGTGAAAGCGAAAACGCTGTCTGTAAAGACCACGAAAGAGTGACCTATGGCAAAAACCCTTGAGAAAAATCGCGCTAGCATAAGAAATAGCGCTTGCCAGCTTTTTTTGTACCGCTAAGTTATAGCACTGTTAGTCTTAGGGCACGCTCTGCTAAGGGTTGACAGGATTGAAAAAAGCTACGTGTCGCGTTTTGGAAATATTCAGCGTGACAACAAGATTTCAGATGAGATGAGAGAGTGAACAAGTCACAATTAATCGACAAAATTGCCGCAGATGCTGATATTTCCAAAGTGGCGGCAGTGCATGTGTTAGATGTAATTATTGGTTCTCTTACCGATTCTCTGAAAGCAGAGAATGGCGTTGCATCGGTAGGTTTTTGAACGTTCTCCATGCGTGAGCGTGCTTGCGCGCACTGGACGCAATCCGCAAACGTGCAAGGAAATCAGCATTCCAGCAGCTAAAGTACCGGGCTTCCGTGCCGGTAAATCGCTAAAAGACACAGTTAACTAATTATCTCGTCACAGGTTTGTGCTGTAATCCGAGTACGTTACCAAACATTACCTGACGCCACGATGTCGGTAAGATAAGATAAGGGGCGCATCATTTTATAATGTGCGTTTTTTATAATAGGCGAACGCTGCCCATCACCCTGCGGGGTGCTGCATTGCGGCGTAAAGTCTTTCCCGTTCCTTTCGCCAGCATGTCATGTCGGACACAGGCGTTCTAACATCATTATCCGCCGTAAGTGCAAGAAAGCGTGGTTTTGGCCAGCGCAGGGCGTGTTATCCATACTACAGCGGAGTGTTGTCACATTATGATGGACAATTTACGCGCGGCCATTAACAATGTCGTGCTGAAAATTATTCTGGGCTTGATCGTCTCCTCCTTCTTATTGACGGGAGTGGGGGATTACCTTATCGGTGGATTAAACGATTACGCCGCCAAAGTTAATGAGCAGGAAATTAGCCGTGCTCAGTTTGAGCAAGCAGTACAAAAAGAGCGCAGCCGCATGCAGGAACAGTTAGGAGAAAACTTTTCTGTTCTGGCGGGGAATGACGGTTACATGCAGCAGATGCGTCAGCGGGTGCTCTCTCTGCTGATCAATGAGGCGCTGATTGACCAATATGTGCGTAAACTTAGGCTAACCATTAGCAATGAACAGATCAAGCAGGCGATTTTCGCTGTTCCGGCTTTCCAAACCAATAATCAGTTCGATAACGAAAAATACCATGATCAGGTACGCCGTGTAGGGCTGACACCGGATCGCTATGCAGAGTTGCTACGTAAACAACTGGTCACGCAGCAACTGATTCAAGGGTTGGGGACAACGCAGTTCTCCCTGCCAAAAGAGATCGACAGCCTGATAGCACAGGCCGCACAGGATCGTGTAGTGAGAACAGCCAAGATTGACGTGGCGGCGATTGCCAAAACGCTAAGTGTGACGGATGAAGAGGTTAAGGGCTATTACGACAGTAACAAAAGCCGTTTTATCGACCCTGAAGCCTTCAAGGTAAGTTATCTGCTATTGGATGCTGCGCGCGTCATGGACAGTGTGAAAATCACTGATGCCTACATTGCCGCGTTTTATGCCAAAAATCAGCAAGAGTTTACTCAGTCTGAACGCAAGCGTTTTAGCGTGATTCAGCTTAAAACGGAAGCTGATGCCTGTTCCGTACTGGATGAATTGAAGAACGGTGCAGACTTTGCTGCGCTGGCAAAAAAAAAGTCTCAGGACGTAGTATCGCGCCGTAACGGTGGCGATCTGGGATGGATGGATGCCAGTGCGACGGTTGATGAGTTGCAGCAGTTGACGCTGAAAGAAAAAAACCAGATCTCTGAACCGGTTAAATCTTCGGTAGGCTACCTGATTGTTTGTCTGGACGATATTCAGGCTGCGCAAGTTAAACCGCTTAGTGCGGTACGCGATGACATTGTTGCTAGAGCAAAATGTGAGAAAGCGCTCGGTGAGTTTTTTGCCGTACAACGCAAGGTAAGCGAAGCAGCAAACAATGACAATGAGTCTCTGACTTCAGCAGAAGAAGCTGCTGGTCAGAAAGCGACTGAAACAGCGTGGTTTAGCCACGATCAGGTGCCTGCCGAACTGAATTTCCCGCAGGTAATTCAGGCTATTTTTAGCGGCACTCTGTTAGGGGATAATAGAGTGCCGGGCAGCAACTCCGATGTTATCAGTGTAGATGACGATCGTGCGATTGTGCTGCGTATCACCGATCACCGTGCAGAAACTCCCCGTCCTCTGGACAAGGTACGTGATGAGATTGTTCAGGTGCTGAAAGTGCAGAAAGCACAGCAGCAGGCTAATCTGCAGGTTGAAAAAATTCTAGTTGATCTGAAACAAGGCAAAGATGATTCATTGAAATCGGCAAACCTCATTTTTGGCGAACCAGAAACCCTGTCATCCGTTTCACAGGGGAATGTTTTAGCTGAAAGCTTGTTTGCTTTGCCTGTGCCGCAAAAGGACAAGGTAAGCTACGGTACTACACGCGACCAAGCGGGAAATTGGGTGATTGTTGCACTAGACAGCGTGAAGCCCCATGCCATCACCAATGAGCAGAAAGCACAGTTTACCAGTCAGGTTGAGCAGAGCTCTGTGACTATGCTTTTTGATACCTTGGTATCCAGCCTGCGTACTGAAGCAACCATCAAATTAGGTGCTGCTGTTCAGGAACAGCAACCGCAGTAAGCCATGTATTAATTTGTAATCCGCTGTAACAAGAAAAGGTCACAGAAGTGGAATTTTCCACATTTGCAACCTGCTGTTTATGCATCTTCCTTTATTTCGGCAGGCTGTATTCTAAATAATTCAAGTGTTAGGGACGTCTTATGCGGTGGCTTCGTTAAAAGTGATTTCCAGGGATGGGTGTAACAAGCGTTGCTAATGCACATGCAACGTGAAGTATGGCAGGTATAGTACGGCAATTAAGAGACGTGTTTGCACGACAGTGCAATTATTCACTGCCGTTATTTTATGCTAGTCTTATTTACAGGTCCAACCAGTTGGTGGTGCTAATCTCTCTAGGAGATATTACGTGGTACATACTTTTATTCCCGTTCGTGGCTTTCACATCGATGTTTATCAGTATGTTAATAACTCACGCCATCTGGAATTCATGGAAAAGGCGCGTTGGCAATGGCTGGAGAATCTGCCGGCTTTTCATTGGATGCAGCAGCAAGGTATTGCGTTAGTGGTGGTTAATATCAATATCAATTATCATACCCCAGCGGTATTAGGGGACGTGCTGCGTATAGAAAGCGAGTTGTTGCATCTGAATACCAAAAGTAGGGTGATCAGCCAAAAATGGTGCGTACTGCTGATGAGGTTCTGATCGTTGATGTAACCTTGACCTTTGTGTGTATCAATTTGGCGACGCAGAGGGCGCTGCCGCTGGAAGGAGATCTGTTGGCACACCTGGAGGCGCGGTTTATGCAGCTACCTTTGGTGTGTAGGTGGCATAAGGGAAGTGGGGCGGAGGGAGTGGTCCCGCAATCCGGTTGTATTTTACTGTAAACCTATCTTGTGTTTCATTACTGTCATTACCCCAATCGGATCCTGCTGATATTGCTTCAGGCCATTAGCTCGCAATATAGCATGCTGCACCATGCTATGCCTTCGATTTTACTGCCGCAATGCCCTAGTAGTATGCGGTCGCGCTGGTGGTAGTAATCAAAAAATATTGAGTTCTACGGGTCGACCACAGCTCATTATGAGTCTATACCACTGATAGTGGATGTAGCGCCCTAACGTTGCGGATGTTACACCAGTACCTGCGCTCATCACAATGTAATCGGGAACAGGATAAGGCTCACGTGCCATCTGGCAAAAAATGCTGTCAGCAATATTGTTATTGCCACGCCAGTCGGTTGTACGCTCGGCATAGGTAAACTGATCGATAATAGTGGCCGTTCAGTTCACGGGCTAATTGTTCTGATGCTGCATAGATCTGGCTTGATTGCTTAACGAAGTGGCATTGGCGGCCATAAAAGGTAATCTTCTCCACTTTGCGCTTGGCAATACACGTAGGCATAACGGCGATAAAAGGCAGGCCTAACAAGCGGGCAAAATAGGCCTCAGAGATAGCCGTGCTGCCGGAGGCAGCTTCAATAATTAGCGTGCCTTTCTTTATCCAGCCATTACATAAGCCATAAAGAAATAGGGAGCGCGCCAAGCGATGTTTCAAACTGCTGCTTGGGTGTGTGCTTTCACCTTTGAGATACAAGTAAATCCCAGGATAGTGCGTTAATGTCAGGCGGATCAGATGGGTATCGGCTGAACGCAGAAAATTTGCTTCGATAGCGCTGATGGCCTGTTTCACCCGCGCGATTGTCATGATGTTGCTCTCTTTGCCTGTTTTACGTTGACAGGAAGTAGCCTATCCATTTTTGTAAAAAAAGGATTTTTTTTAAAGTCCTTTTGATTGTTTTATAGTGTTTTAATTCCTCAATTTATTGTCAATGTAGTAATTTTTTCTATTGTTTACCTTTTTAGAGGTAATGCTGATTTTTTTATGGTGCTAGTGTTCAGTGATAAAGAGAAAAAGAGCTATTTTTCCCGCGCTGCGGTTGTCTTTTCATTCTGTTACGCGTGAAATAGATGAAAAATGATTTTGGAATGCCGTTATGCTGGATAAAATCGATCGTTCGCTTCTCAACTTACTGCAACAAGATTGCACCTTGTCTTTGCAGGCGTTGGCCGATGCGATGCATTTAACATCGACTCCTGCTGGAAACGTTTCAAACGTTTGGAGAAGGAGAGGTATATGCGCGCTCGCGTAGCGCTAATAGATAATGAGCGTCTGGGGCTTGTATTGACCACTTTTGTGCTACTGAAAACGCAGCAATACAACAGTACCTAGTACGAAAAGTTTTCCTAAGTGGTTTAGGATATGCCAGAGGTGTTATCGTTTTATCGCATGATGCGCGAATATGATTACCTGATGCAAGTTCAGGTCGCGGACATGAAAAGCTATGATAGTTTTTATAAAGTCTGGTCAGCAGTATTCCTGGCCTGATTGATGTGGCTTACAGCTTTGCCATGGAGCGGATAAAACACACTGCTGCAACTCCCGATTGCACCATAGATATACTCGTCATGCTTCACGTTGTAGAGATGTTGGCTGCTTTTGTTATGTGGCTATCTCTGGGCTTCACGTCTAACGAAGCTGCCGCACGCGGCGTTCAAATATGTACCCGGCAGATTTGTCACCCGAATTATTTTGGGTATGAATGATGACCTGCATAAGCTTTCTGTATAATAGGTCGTTGATGTTTCGCAGCCCTTTCTGGAAAATGGAATAACAACAGCGTGCGACTTTTTGCTCAATTGGCCTGGTATTTTCGTCGAGAATGGCGGCGCTACCTTGGAGCCGTGATTCTTCTTATTATTATTGCCGTCTTACAATTACTGCCGCCCAAACTGGTTGGTGTGATTGTGGATGGTGTCACACACGACGCAATGCCAGCGGTAATGGTGATGAAATGGATCGGCGTGATGTTACTGATCGCGGTAATGGTGTATTTGTTGCGCTACGTGTGGCGTATCTTTTTGTTTGGTGCTTCATACCAGCTCGCTGTGGAGTTGCGGGAAGATTTTTACCGTCAACTGAGTCGCCAGCATCCGACCTTTTACCTGCGTCACCGTACTGGCGATCTTATTGCCCGCGCGACTAACGATGTCGATCGCGTTGTGTTTGCCGCAGGGGAAGGGGTGTTGACGCTGGTGGACTCCATGGTGATGGGGTGTGCGGTGTTGGTGGTGATGAGCACACAAATCAGTTGGCAGCTTACATTGCTGGCTCTTTTGCCAATGCCCATTATGGCTTTGGTAATCAAACACTACGGTACGCAATTGCATGAGCGTTTCAAGGGCGCACAGGCGGCGTTCTCTTCGCTTAACGATCAGGCACAGGAAAGCTTGACCAGTATCCGCATGATCAAGGCATTTGGACTGGAAGATTACCAGTCGCGCCGATTTGCGTTGGTGGCTGAGGATGCTGGACAGAAAAATATGCATGTGGCTCGAGTGGATGCGCGCTTCGATCCGACAATTTATATTGCGGTCGGTTTTTCTCACCTGCTGGCGGTTGGTGGCGGCAGTTGGATGATAATGCATGGGACGCTGAAGCTAGGGCAACTGACTAGTTTTGTCATGTATTTAGGCTTGATGATTTGGCCGATGCTGGCGTTAGCGTGGATGTTCAATATTGTGGAGCGCGGCAGCGCTGCTTATGAACGCATTCGTCAATTGCTGAATGAGACGCTGGTGGTGGCAGATGGCGATGCGGTACCACCGCAGGGACGAGGTACGCTAGATGTTGATATTATTGCCTTTTCTTATCCACAGCAGTCACGCCAGGTACTTGAACGGGTCGAATTCACGCTTTCTCCAGGCAATATGCTGGGGCTGTGCGGTCCCACCGGCTCAGGTAAGAGTACGCTGCTGGCATTGATCTTGCGCCATTTCGATCTTGAAGATGGGGAGATCCGTTTTCATGGTCGTCCACTCGCGACGCTGAATCTGGACAGTCTGCGTCAACGTTTTGCTGTGGTCGGGCAGACGCCGTTTTTATTCTCTGACACGGTGGCAAACAACATCGCACTTGGAAAACCTGATGCCACGCTGGCGCAGATTCAGCATGCTGCGCGCTTGGCCAGTGTCCACAGTGACATTACACGCTTACCGCAAGGCTATGAAACGCAAGTGGGGGAACGCGGTGTGATGCTTTCCTGTGGTCAAAAACAGCGTATTACCATTGCACGCGCGTTATTGCTGGAAGCGGAGATTCTGGTCCTTGATGATGCACTGTCTGCGGTCGATGGGCGCACCGAACACCAAATATTGCAAAATCTGAAACGTTGGGGCGAGAAATGCACGCTGATTATCAGCGCACACCGCCTTTCTGCCCTCACTGAAGCTGGCGAGATTCTGGTTTTGAATCAGGGTAGCGTTATGCAACGGGGCAATCATGGTACGTTAGCGTCGCAAGCGGGTTGGTATCGCGATATGTTCCGCTACCAGCAGTTGGAGGCTACGCTGGATGATAAGCCGGTCAAGGGAGAGGGGAAGATTGATTAACGCAAAACAGCAATTATGGCCGACGTTGAAGCGGCTATTGGCGTACGGTTCTCCTTGGCAAAAATCCTTAATTTTGGGCGTAGTGATGCTCTGGGTAGCCGCAGCGGCTGAAGTGGCTGGCCCTGCGCTGGTAAGTTATTTTATCAATCACCTGGTTGCAAAAGGCAATATTCCTCTGGCACTGGCGGGCGGACTGGCAGCAATCTATATAGTGCTTCAGCTGTTTGCTGCACTGCTGCATTATGTGCAGTCGCTGCTATTTAACCGTGTCGCTGTTGGGGTGGTACGACAATTACGCATCGATGTAATGGATGCCGCGCTGCGTCAACCGTTAAGTACTTTTGACACCCAGCCGGTAGGGCAATTGATTTCACAGGTGACTAACGATACCGAAGTAGTGCGCGATCTTTATGTCACCGTAGTCTCAACGGTGTTGCGCAGCATGGCACTGATTGGTGTCATGCTGGTGGCGATGTTTATGCTAGATTGGCGTATGGCCATGATTGCGGTGATGGTATTCCCCGCAGTTGCTATTGTTATGGCGGTATACCAGCATTTCAGTACGCCGATTGTGCGGCAGCTACGTCTCTATCTAGCAGATATTAATGATAGTTTCAATGAAGCTATCACGGGAATGTCCGTGATTCAGCAGTTCCGTCAGCAGGCTCGCTTTGGTGAGAAACTAGGGGCATCAAGCCGTGCGCATTTTCTGGCTCGGATGCAGACGTTACGTTTGGATGGTGTACTGTTGCGCCCATTATTGAGCCTGTTTTCAGCAATAGTGATGTGTGGGCTGTTGATTCAGTTTGGGTTTAGCTCGGTCGGAACGGTTGGTGTTGGGGTGCTGTATGCGTTTATCAGCTACCTTGGACGTCTGAACGAACCCTTGATTGCGCTGACAACTCAGCAGTTTATGTTGCAGCAGGCTGTAGTGGCGGGGGAGCGTATCTTTGAACTCATGAATGCGGCACAGCAATCTTACGGCGATGATACACGTCCACTGGCTGGTGGCAGTATCGAGATGGACAACGTTTCCTTTGCTTACCGGGATAATCAGCGTGTCTTGAATCATATAAGTCTCCAGGTGCCGGAATGCGGCTTTTTGGCGTTGGTTGGACACACGGGCAGCGGTAAGAGTACGCTGGCGAGTTTGCTGATGGGTTATTACCCACCCGATGAAGGGGAGATCCGTCTGGATGGGCGTCCTCTGGCTTCGCTATCTCACCACGTGTTAAGAAAAAATGTCGCAATGGTACAACAAGATCCTATGGTTTTAGCCGATTCTCTCTATGCCAACATAACGTTGGGGCGTGATATTCCTGAAGCGCAAGTGTGGCGCGTGTTGGATATTGTACAGCTCTCCGCATTAGCAACGGCGTTGCATGAAGGTATACACACCACTATTGGTGAGCAGGGAAATACACTTTCTGTCGGGCAGAAGCAGCTTCTCTCCCTGGCACGAGTGCTGGTAAAACCACCCAAAATACTGATTCTTGATGAGGTCACGGCCAACATTGATTCTGGTACGGAGCAGGCGGTTCAGCGTGCATTGCGCCTTATTCGTCAGAGCACCACACTGGTAGTGATTGCACACCGTCTTTCCACCGTGGTTGAGGCTGACAGTATATTGGTGCTACATCATGGTGAGATGGTGGAGCGTGGTACGCATGAGCAATTACTGCAACGCCATGGACGCTACTACCAGATATATCAACTGCAATTGGCGGGGCAGGAACTGGCTGCAAGCGAGGATGAATCGATTTCCTTCGCCTGATGGGGGAATGTTACCTGCAGCGATCGATTTTTTTCCTCGTACCATCAACATGCAGATGATTTTCATTTTACTGCCCCATGCACTGAAATTACGCACCATGCATTAATTTAGTGCATGGCACATGCGCTACCTCACATCTTTAGCCTTTCCTTTTACTTATCCAAGCGGGTTCTACGTTACTTCTCTGCGCAATTATCGGATCATTTCATTTATGGCACAGCCTTTGCCTTATCCCTGTTGTGAGGTTATTCGAAATGGTGGCGGGCGCAAAAGTCTGAACTGAATTGGTAAGGGGAAGATAATGAAACTAGTTACTGTGGTGATAAACCATTCAATCTGGAAGATGTGCGTGAAGCCTTATCTTCTATCGGCATCCAGGGGTTCACCGTCATTAAGATGAAGGGATTTGGATACCAGACAGGCCATACTGAGTTGTATCGCGGTGATGAATATAGCGTCAACTTTCTGCCAAAAGTGAAAATTGATATTGCGATTACTGACGATCAGGTTGATGAAGTCGTTGATATGATCAATAAAGCGGCTTACACCGGAAAAATTGGCGACGGTAAAATTTTTGTTGCTGAACTACAACGCGTTATCCGTATTCGTACGAGTGAAACTGACGACGCCGCACTGTAATGCCTAGCTGACGAAATAAATTAGGATGGATAAAAATAAAAATACGAGTCTCTTCATTATTAGGCCTTGCTGCCGTAGCGTTACTTCCGTCGCTAGCGATGGCCGCTGATACACCGGCAATCGATAAAAAGCGGATAACGCTTTTATGATGATTTATAAAGCATTAGTGCTGTCTATGACGTGTCTGCTTGCCCTGTTCTACGGCGGCTGATTCGCTCGAAGAACGTGCTATCCATGTTGACGCAGGTCCTCACCCCTGACCTTTACCATGGTGTGCGTGCTGTGGGTTATTTACGGTTACAGTATGGCCGTTGCGACTGGGAATGCCTTTTTTTTGGCGATTTGGACATGTTCATGCTCAAGGGGATTGAGCTAAAATCGTAATCCGGTACCATTTATCAACTGATTCACGTTGCGTTCCGGGCTTCCTTTACCTGTATCACTGTTGCGCTAGTGGTAGGCCCGATTACTGAACGTATCCGTTTTTCTGCGTTACTGATTTTCGCTGCTATCTGGCTGACGTTCTCTTATCTGCAGTTAACGCATATAGTATGGGGCAGCGGTTTCCTGGCGGCTGATAGCGTGCTGGACTTCGCGGGCGGTACTTGTGGTGCACATTAAACGCTGCGGTTGCAGGTTTGACAGGAGCTTATCTGCTAGGCAAACGTGCTGGTTTCGGTAAAGAAGCGATCAAACCACACAACCTGCCGATGGTGTTTACCGGTACGGCTATCCTCTAATATCGGCTGGTTCGGCTTTAACGCGGATTCTTCTGCTCCTGCTAACGAAATTGCAGGCCTGGCTTTCCTGAATACCGTAGTGGCTACTGCCCGTGCGATTCTGGCATGAGTGATCTGTGAGTGGATGGCGCGCGACAAACTTTCTCCGTTAAGAGCATTTTCTGGTTGTATCTCGGGTCTGGTCGTTATCACGCCAGCTGCGGGTACCGTGTGTGTGGATGGTGCTCTGATTATTAGCATGGTTGGTGGTTTCGCTGGCTTGTGGGGCGTAACTGTACTGAAAAAAAGATGGCTGCGCATTGATGACTCGTGTGATGTGTTCTGTGTACACGACGTGTGTGTTATCGCTGGTTGTATCCTGACAGGTGTCTTCATCTTAGCTTCTCTGGGCGAATGGGTTACGCAGAGGCCGTTACCATGGCGCACCAAGCTGGGTACAGTTGTTTAGCGTGATCGTTTCTTTCATCTAGTCTGGCTTTGCAGCATTCATCGCATGCAAAATAGCAGACATAGCCGTTGGCCTACGTATGCCGGAAGAACAAGAGCGTGAAGGCCTGGATGTTAACAGCCATGGCGAAAATGCTTACAACCAGTAATTTCTATACGATATGAAAAACTCGGGCTTTGGCCCGTATTTTTTAGCTTAGGGCTGGGAAAAGTACTCAGGTCTTCTCTGTTTAAGGCGCATCATGCCGCCGCATGACACCCTCTTGTACCGTTGATGCCACCAGAACTTTATTTCGGGTGTAAAATTACCGACGAACAAATCCATGGGTACCTGAAGCCAATGTGCTTTCTACGGTGTAGAGCAGCCAGTCATCAAGGCGAAAAGGGCGGTGGAACCACATAGAGTAGTCGATGGTAGCAACTTGCATTCCCGATTCAAGAAATCCGACGCCGTGTAGTTGCAGTGCCGTAAGCAGGAAGTTACAGTCCGATGTATAACCCAGCAGGTATTTATGCATGCGTTCATCATCGGGCATGGTGCCATTTTCTCAGCATCATACGTGGCATATTGGCTTATCCACGTACCCTTTGAGAGGGTTGTGAAATTTTACCGGACGCATTTCTATGGCGCGCTGTTGAAGAAATTTGTCATGAAACTGCTCAGGCAGTAAATGTATCATACTTTGCGCAATCTCTTGCTCTGAAGGCAAGAATTCTGGTACTGGAACGTCAGGCGTGGTGTTTTGATGTTCAAAGCCTTTCTCCTGACTCTGGAAAGAGGCCGTCATGAAAAAGATAGGCTTGCCGTTTTGGATGACGCTGACACGTCGCGCGCTAAAACTGTTGCCATCACGCAGGTTCTGCACATCGTAGATAATGGGTTTTCGGCTGTCTCCCGGCAATAAAAAGTAACTGTGGAATGAGTGTAGCCCTCGGTCTACCTCGAGGGCTATTTAGCCGCGAACAGCTCCTGACCGACGACCTGTCCACCGAAAACCTGGCGTAACCCCAAGTCTTCACTTTGCCCACGGAAGAGCCCTTCCTCAATTTTTTCCAGCTTCAACAGTTTGAGAAGATGCTGTAATGCTTGACTCATAAATACTCACCCTTGGTGGAAATTTGTTTAACTAATATAGAAAGATAAACGTCAATACTTGTGGTTTCAGTCAATATGGTTCAGCATATGTGTTTGCGAAAAATGATAAATTCAGAATGTTGAACACCGACAAATGGCTGATGTAATTCATACTTTTATTATCGCGTCGGTGTGAGCTTGCAGCGCAAAACAGTTACGTTATGAGTTTCTACTAATGCCTGAGTCGTTAAAGATAATAACGAAAAAAGACTGGCCAATAAAATTATTGGCACATCTTAGGTAGTATCACGTTATCTGTCGTGTTGAGTGGCGCTATGGTCACTGACTCTCCTACTGCTTCACAAACACAGCTCGCTATGCCGGCTGTCAGCGGCACTATTAACCTGCATTAACACATTGCTTTGCCGCCCAATGCGACCTTAACGGTCATCGTTTCTGACGCAACCGTGCTTGATGTACCGTCTCGCGTTATAGCACAAAAAGTAGCGTGGACAGATGGAAAACAGGCACCTTTTACATTTACCTTGCCCTACAACACAGCGGACGTGCAACCCAATGCGCGTATCCTGCTTAGTGCAGCACAGTGACCATCAATAACCGGGTTGTCATGGCTACGCAGGATATTCCCTGCGGTTATCACTAATGGTGTGACCCATACTGATTTGCTGTTGATTTCGGTTGAGTCCGTGGCATTGCCAACTCACGCTCAGGTGGGCTTATTGGCACCCAGCGCGTCAGTCCGCTGAATTCTGCGGGTTAATCATACACTATGGCTTTCAGGGCGTTTCGCCCTGAAAGCCATAACGAGTAAGATCGATTTTACCCTGACGTGTAAACGTACTCCCCTCAGCCCGTAGCGCTTCACGTTGGCGAATATAATCTGGGCCGGAAAGTGAAATTTCACCATGCTGATTTATTACTCTATGCTAGGGAAGCGAGTTGCCTTCGGATGGCTTTTTAATACCCCAGCCACTTGGCGGCTGCGTGTGCATAACCCGTCAGGCTGGCTACATCGCTATAACTCGTCACTTTGCCCCAAGGGATTGCCACCATAACATGGAAAACGCGTTGGCAAAAATTATCTTTTTCCATGTTTTGTCCCGTTTATACCTTAAACAATTCGATTTGCAGAACAACACGTTAACTTTTTGAACAGCGCTTGCGCTGGCTCTGATAAGCCTGCTCACGTAAGTGATTCAGGTGATAAAACTGTCGAGAATAGATTTGAACGCTGCCTGCAGCGGCCTTGCAGAGTGAGGCCTAAGGATGGGCCGAATAGAGAGCCCAGCCAACACACATACAAATTGAAGAATGACCAGTATAGATGCTATGACAAATCAACATAATAACACAGCTGTGTGTGCTTGAAAATGTGCGTTTTAGGACATGCGAGGCTTAAATAGAATAAGAAAACAACGATCGGCAGCGACCAACTTGCAATTGACGTGGGCATACCTGATAATGCCCACGCTCTGTACCACGCAGAGCAAATGAATCAATGGAGGCCCCTCTCGGTTCTCCCGCAACATTGCCCTGTGGACTCGGTCAGGTCCGGAAGGAAGCAGCCGCAGCAGGAGACGTGTGTGCCGGGATGTAGCTGGCAGGGCCTCCACCCTTTATTTTTCCCTTCATTATTTTTTTAATTTCCGTGTTTTTTATTGTCATCTTTTCGTTCTGCTTTCTGTATTCAATGTGTTTATTGATTGCGGTGCGTTGTTCATGTTTTCTTCTTAACATTAAAGATAAAGTGGATTATCCGGCTATGCTATTCATTGGGTAGAAAACAGCGTTGGGATGATAATGACAAGATATTGCTGTTTTAACCCGTCATTACTGCACCTTGCAGGTGCGCTAGCTGCGAATCAATTACTTAAGTAAGTTTATCGGGATTCCTTCATTTGCTGCCTTCCTACAAATCGAATTATTTAGGGTATAAGTATAATGGTCAGCGTACGTATTTCCAGACTGCGGTGGGGACCTTGTCGTAAAGCTTGTTCATCGTTAGCTCAGCTAATCGATGATCGGCTGCAGAATAAAACATTTCCAACTCATCGCTGGAAAGCTCATACTTATTCTTCTCGATAACGCGTTCAAGCGTGTCAATCGTTGTACACTTGCGTAAACGCATCAGATAATCAATTTTTTTCATGGCGACCTTTATCAAAACAATACCAGCACCTGGTGGTTAATTAATATAAAAGGATCTCTTGCTTAAGATTTAGCAGATGAACAGACGTTCTCCTGTGAGAATATTCCTAATAACGCGGTTTTGGAACGCTGCCAGCGTTGCAGTTCAGCACCACTAATCCCATAGTTACTGAACAAAGCGTAGGTGTCATCTAAATACTGCTCTACCCGTTTTGAAAGCTCGTCTTCATCAGGGTATTTTATTTTAAAAAGTCAGAATAAATGTAGCTATATGCTCAATCAATTCATTTAATTGGAAATTGATCGCAGATGTTGAGTCATTAATTCAGCCATGGCTGCTATCCCCAAATATGGCGATGCTTTCGTAACAGAGATTTACATACAAGAATCGGAGTTGGGTAATATCATAATGTTTCGGTGAGTACTCATCCATATCGTTCACTCCGTCATGCTGTTATTCCACATTACCTCAGGGTGCCTTTCGAACCTGCACTACTGATGGAACTTACTGGAGTCAGAATCAACACGACCAGTACGGACATCACCATCGCGGACACAATGGTGATGGAGAACTGACGGTAAATGGCACCGGTATAACCGCCCGTAAAGGCCATAGGAATAAATACCGTAAACAGCACCAGAGCAATACTGACCAGCGCGCCCTGGATCTGCGACATCGATTTCTTGGTGGCTTCTTTAGGCGGGAGCCCTTCTTCCATCATCACACGTTCGACGTTCTCCACCACCACGATGGTCTCATCCACCAACAGGCCGATGGCAAGCACTATGGCGAACATCGTCAAGGTATTTATGGAGTAGCCAAAACGGAGAGAATGGTGAAGTGCCCAGCAACACCACCGGCATGGCTGATCGTTGGGAATAGAAATCTTAACAAACGTTGTTGTGTCATAGGGATAAACCACCTTCAATCCAGCCGGGAAAAACTGTTGCAACTTATCCAGCTTATTTTTTACTGCTGTTGCGGTATTCAACGCGTTGGCGCCGGTCGTCAACTTGATACCGAGCCCTGTTGCTGCCTGGCTGTTATAGCGAACAATAATACTGTAATCCTCACCGCCCAACTCTACGCGGGCGACATCCCGCAGGCGTACCTGAGAACTGTCAGCGTTGACTCTCAACAGAATGTTGGAGAATTTATTGGCGGATTTCAATCGCGTTTACGCAATGATCGAAGCGTTCAGCTTATGTCCCGGCCACGGCGGCATGCCGCCTAATTGTCCCGACGCGATCTGGTTATTCTACACTTTGATAGCAGCAATCACATCGCCCGTGGTTATCTGAAAGCTGTTGAGTTTATTCGGGTCTAGCCAGATACGCATCGCATGCTGGGCGCCAAACAACTGCACGTCACCGACACCGTTGGTACGGCTAAGTGGATCTTTGATATTGACAGCCACATAGTCTGCTATATTCTACTGCGTCATTGAACCGTCTTTAGAAATAAAGCCTGTGACTATCACAGGAAGCTGCTACTCGATTTCTGTACGCTCCACGCCTTGTTGCTACACTTCCTGCGGCAACAGCGGCATTGCCAGTTGTAATTTGTTCTACATCTGAACGATATCCGGATCCGCTTTTGAGTCAAACGTCAGCGTAATCTGTACTGTGTCCGATGAATCACTGCTGGATACCATGTACAACAGGTTATCGATACCATTCATATTCTGTTCGATAACCTGCGTCACGGAGTCTTGCAGAGTAGAGGTATCCGCTCCCGGATAGTTCGCCGTTATTTCAATTGCCGGTGGTGCAATGGTTGGATACTGGGTGATAGGCAACTTGATAATTACCAACGCCCCACCAGCATCACCATAATAGCGAGCACCCATGCGAAGATGAGACGGTTAATAAAAAACTTAGCCATGAATTAAAGCTCCTGCTAAGACTTCACGGGTTCAGACTGCGCAGGTTTTTTCTTCACCACTCCCAGGTGCTGTCTCTTTTGCTTTGACGGGCACGCCCGGTCTAATTTTCTATAACCCAGTCACGACAAGACGATCGCCAGCTTTAAGAACGGAGGTTACCAGCCATTTACTGCCGATAGCCTGTGCCGTATAGTCAGCGTGCGCGCTTCAACAACCTTATCGCCTTCACCAACAACCATTACAGTGGCTTCGCTGCGCGGATTACGCTACCGCCTTGTTGCGGTATCAAAAGAGCGTCAGTGTTCACGCCTGAATCAAGGCGAGCACGCATAAACATCCCCGGCAGTAAATCGTGTTGTGGGTTCGGGAAGATGGCGCGCAGGGTGATAGACCCCGTGGTTTCATTGACCGTGAAGTCGGAAAACTCCAGCGTGCCTTGTTCCAGATCACGTTTCAGTCGCAAATAGTCGTTGCTGGATTGCGTTACATTCACATAGATAGAGTAGAGTTGTTGAACGCTGGTCAACGCTTTAGCCTGCCCGGAAGCCACCAGCGCCACTTTAGTTACGGTCGATTTACCGACGCGGTCTGAAATAGGCGAGAGTACCTTGATATAGTTAAGGTTTATAAGCGCAGAATCTAAAGAGGCTTGTGCTGCTTGTACACTGACTTCTGCCTGACACAGTGTTGCCAAGGCCTGATCTTAATCCTGCTTACTGACATAATTAGTGTCAACCAGCGGTTTGTAGCGGTTCACGGTCAAACGGGGCGATTTCCCGCCTGAGGCCCTGCGCCAGCGAACCTTTCTCGCTGTTGTAAGAGGCCTGATAGGTAGCTGGATCAATCTGGTACAGAGAGGTGCCGGCTTTCATGTCGCCCCCCTTCGACGAAGTGACGCTTCTGAATAATACTACTCACCTGAGGGTAAACCTCAGCAATGCGGAATGCGTTTTAGCACGCTCTGGAAGTTCGGTAATCACATTCAACGTTTGCGTTTTGAGGGTCACGATGCCAACTTCAGGCGCTTGCTGCACGCCACCTTGCTGCTGACCTTCATTTTTATTATCACGTCCGGTGAGCGCTAAGCCGCTAGAAAGCATCAGGACTGCCATCAGAGGCATAAGCCTTCTGTTTTTGTTCATAAATAAACCTCAAGTGTCCGATTTAAATTTGACCAATGGATCACAAGCCCTAAAACGCATTGCTGCGATAACCCTGGAAACACAACAACACATTAAAGAAGGGGCTGAGGGTAGCGAGCCAGCGCCTAAGCCACCGTTGGCACTGGATCAGACTGGGCAACAATCTTTGCATTTGACTACCATTGTTCTGCTGTTGATCTTCTCGGGCGTGCTCTACTGAATTTGGTCTGATTTGGTCATGGTAATGTCCTATTTGGACAGCATCACTCTGTGGCATTACAACGCTACGGTAGTTGGGAATACGGTTTTGCAGGCCGTAACGCTGGGCAACCTGATGTTGGCGATTGTCGTCGCCATGATAGCGTATGTGATGATGCGAAACGGTACTCTAGACTGTTGGAAGTGCTGGTGTTATCGCGTTTGCAACTGCAACAGGGCACATTCTATGCTATTATCGCCATGTTAAGCTACCTGATCATGGCGGTGGGGATGCCCCATCTCACTCAGCTCCATCGGGGTGTCTTGGGATAAGTTACAGTGGCTGGTTACTGCATTATTGGTGGGGTTTGGATTCGGCTTGCAGGAGATTTTCGCCAACTTTATTTCTGGCTTGATCATTCTGTTTGAACACCTAGTGCGCATTAGCGATATTATCACCATTGGCACCTATTCTGGTTCATTAAGCAAGATTCTCATTCGCGCCATGACGATCACGGATTCCGATCGCAAAGAAGTCATTATTCCCAACAAGGCCTTTATGACGGAACACCGGATAAACTGGTTGCTGTCTGATACCATTACGCGTGTGCTGATTAAGATTGGCATCGCCTATGACTCCGATCTAGACAAAGTGAAAGCTGTGCCGCTCTAGGCTACACATGAGAACAGCAGCGTGATGACCGATCCTGAACCTCAGTTTTTTTTCTGGTGTTTTGTGTGAGCTGCGCGATCTCAACTACACCGTTGATGAGTTAAACTGCAGTATTTATCGACTGTGTCGAGAAAATAATATTGATATTGTGTTTAACCAGTTTGAGGTCTATCTGCACAACAAGCAGGGCAGTGAAGTGTAGGAGATCAATCCAAGGCGCATGCTAACTCAGCATGCGCCTTGGATTCATAATCGCGTTGTACAACCTCCAGCGCAGCCAACACTACATCGTGTACAATGCTGTTATCTTCCAGCAGACATAATCAGGCCTACCCCCATTTTGACTTCTGGGGTATTTTTCAGTGACATGCGTCAGCTCATCTGGTTGCGACTATAGCCCTTGTTCAAGCTTCTCCACCTTACGTTCCAGGCGCAGCAATGCCTGACGACAGAACGCCAACCGGCCTTCCAGTGCGACTATCTCACGCTGTAACTGTTGCTGTGCACTCAGTGTAACCGCTATGTCAAGTTGACTTTCCCGGTCCTGAATCATCAGGTTCAGACGACGTTCATAATCCTGATGCTCTGCCAGTTTCTGATATAGATCGCTGGCGATCGCTACCGGTGTCTCCTCTTGGCGACGTAACGCCTGTAATGCGCCGATTTGTGCGACCAATCTTTCCGTCATAAAGGCTACACGCTCGGTGCAATCTTCTTCAACTAGATGACGCAACGCCTGAAAATTTTGCTCAACTTCACTCAGATAATCACGCAGGCGTGTACCATGTGATTGAAAAATTTGGCGATCAAAACGGGAATAGGCCAACGGCCTATCTGCCAGCGGAGTGACCGCCTGAGCCAACAGGGCGAGTTGCTGTTCCAACGCCTGAAGAAAATAGTGGCGGTTCACGGATTGACCCACATAGTAGAGATGATGAAGCCAAGTCTGCACGGGATTGTCAGCAGGCACAAGCCTTTTGCATGCCGTGTGAGAGAGAAAGATGAGTGCATCGTAACTAACGTAAGGCAAAACGGAATGCTAGAGTGCTAAGGTGTAACGTAAAAAGGTGGGCAGTAATGTACCGCATCGGGTTGATGGTCTTGGGGTGGGTATCTGTTGTGCTCGTCGTTGGGCGTTGTGTTGCCGATTTTTCCGACCACACCCTTCTTGCTGCTTGCAGCCTGGTGCTTTATACGCTCTTCACCTCGCTTTCATGCCTGGCTACTTTACCGTTCCTGGTTCGGTCCTTATTTGCGCTACTGGCAAGAAAACCGGGTATTACCACCAGGCGAGAAAAGCAAAGTGGTGTTGATGATTGTGCTGACCTTTGCCGTGTGTCGCTATGGCTGGTGGATATGGTATGGGTCAGAGTGCTTTTACTGGCGATTATGACGGTACTGTTAACCTTTATGCTGCGCCTTCCGGTTGTTGATCGGCGACAATAAAACCCACTGTAGGCTGTTGCATTTGAGCGTCAGTTTGACTAGATTTGAGCGTTTTCGTGTGCCGTTTACCTTCGGTTATCTCTCATAATTGATGAGAGAAAAGAAGCAGAAGCGGTCATGGGTAGGATTGTTAAAGCGTACTATCAGGCAAAATGATGAGCGTAACCGCACAGCAGTCAGAATTAATCAAAAACAGCATTAAAAGTATTCCCGATTATCCCAAACCGGGGATCTTGTTCCGTGATGTCACGAGTCTGCTGGAAGCGCCCGTTGCGTATGCAGCCAGCATTGAGATGCTGGCAGACCGTTTTCGAAATACCGGCGTGACGAAAGTGGTGAGTACGGAAGCGCGTGGTTTTCTGTTTGGTGCGCCTGTCGCACTGGCATTAGGCGTGGGTTTTGTGCCGGTACGTAAACTGGGCAAGTTGCCTCCCCCAACGATTTCAGAAAGCTATGAATTGGAGTACGGCACCGACAGCCTGGAAATCCACACCGACGCGATCAGCACCGGGGATAAAGTGTTGGTGATCGACGATCTGCTGGCAACCGGTGGCACGATTGAAGCAACGGTTAAGCTGATTCGCCGTTTGGGCGGAGAGGTTACCGATTGTGCCTTTATCATTAATCTGTTTGATTTGTGCGGCGAGCAGCGTTTGAATAACCTTTATATTAACTGCTACAGCTTGGTTAACTTCCCAGGACATTGATAATATTCATCTTTTATGTTGATAGTGCGTCTACTGCTCTCCTTTATCTCAGTCATTTACTGAAGTAAGTGACTGAGATTCCTCTTCAGGTCACAGTGCAACACTGCTCAAATCTGTTCTAGACTGATTTGTCACTCTCTTAGTGCCTTACTGTAGTGCGAAATCTATTGGGTATATAATCTATCTACAGCATCACCGTGTCCGGCGATGCTGTGTTAGCATGTCCACCTCAATTACATAACGTTTGAGGTCTTGATGAGCTATCAGGTGCTGGCCCGTAAGTGGCGTCCTCAATCTTTCGCTGATGTTGTCGGTCAAGAACATGTGCTGACTGCATTAGCCAATGGTCTCTCTATGGGGCGAGTTCATCACGCCTATATGTTTTCCGGCACGCGCGGCGTGGGTAAAACCACAATTGCCCGCTTGTTGGCGAAAGGGCTGAACTGTGAGAGCGTTGTTACCGCGACGCCGTGCGGGCAGTGTGCGAATTGTCGGGAAATTGAACAAGGGCGTTTTGTTGACCTGATTGAGATCGATGCTGCCTCCCGCACTAAGGTAGAGGATACCCGTGAACTACTGGACAACGTGCAATATGCACCTGCGCACGGTCGTTTCAAAGTCTACCTGATTGATGAAGTCCATATGCTCTCCCGGCACAGCTTCAATGCGTTGTTGAAAACGCTGGAAGAGCCGCCCGAGCACGTTAAATTTCTGCTCGCGACCACCGATCCGCAGAAGTTGCCGATCACCATTCTTTCTCGCTGCCTACAATTCCATCTCAAAGCGTTGGATATGGAGCAGATTCGTGGTCACCTTGAGCATGTGCTACAAGCTGAAGCCATTGCTACTGAACCTCGTGCTTTGCAACTGCTGGCGCGTGCGGCTGATGGCAGCCTGCGTGATGCGTTAAGCCTCACCGATCATGCGATTGCTATGGGACAAGGCATGGTGTTGACGGATGCGGTCGCGCGCATTCTGGGTACGCTAGATGATGAGCAACCGCTGGCGCTAATTGAAGCTATTGTTAATGCTAATGGCGAACAAACCATGGCATTGCTCCAGCAGGTAGCTTCACGTGGCATTGAATGGGAAGCGCTTCTGGTAGAGATGCTTACTTTTTTGCATCGCATCGCCATGGTGCAACTCCTGCCGACGGCGCTCGGGCCGGAGGATTCCAGCATCGCACCGCGATTACGCGATTTGGCGCGAACAGTGCCACCTACCGACGTGCAGCTCTATTATCAGACGCTGCTCGTAGGGCGTAAAGAATTACCCTATGCGCCGGACAGACGCATGGGCGTTGAGATGACGCTGCTCAGAGCCTTGGCATTTCATCCGAAAAGTGTGATTGCACCTGCGGTCACAGTACCGGTGCCGGTAAGTGCGCCTAACGTGCCGCAGACTGTGACGCCGCCCCAGCGCCAGGTTGCCCCCGTTGTGCCTTCACCCTCTGTTTCTGCACCCGAGGAGCCAATTGCTCATGCCGCGCCGTTGCCGGATGCCACATCCCAGCTACTACAGGCGCGCAGCCAATTGCTGCAGTGGCAGGGAACACCGCCGCCAAAAAAGTCTGATCCGGCAGCGCAGGAACGCGCTCGGCTGGGCACGGCGGTATCGGCGCTGGAGCGCCTGGCTTCAGTAACAGAACGCAGTCAGCAACGTCAGGTAGCCGACAAACACAGTGATGCGCAGAAAAAGCCTGAAGCATATCGTTGGCGTGCACAACAGCAGCAGACTATTGTGACGGAAGCAGTGGCGACGCCAAAAGCGCTGCGTTCGGTGTTGGAGTATGAAAAAACGCCAGAATTGGCGGCCAAACTGACGGAAGAAGCGCAGGCGCGTGATACCTGGGCGGCAGAGGTGCAGCGTTTACCGTTGTCAAAACTGGTTCAGCAGCTTGCGCTCAATGCGTTCAAAGCAGAAAGCGATGAGGGGACCGTAACGTTGCACCTGCGTTCATCACAGCGTCACCTGAACTCACCTTCGGCGCAGAAAATGCTGCTGGAAGCATTGGCAGCGCATTATGGAAAACGGATCACCCTCGTGGTGGTAGAGGATGACGACCCCAGCACGTTAACACCGCTGGAGTGGCGTCAGACGATTTATGAAGAGAAACTGGCGCAAGCGTGCACTTCTCTCATGACGGATAAAACGATTCAAATGCTACGGCGTTTCTTTGATGCGGAACTGGACAAAGAGAGTATCCGCCCCGTTTAACCGCTGCAATTCTTGCAGCCATGTAATAGAGAGAAGCATATGTTTGGTAAAGGTGGTTTGGGCAATCTGATGAAAAAGGCCCAGCAGATGCAAGACAAAATGCAGAAAATGCAGGAAGAGATTGCCAATCTGGAAGTGACCGGTGAATCAGGCGCGAGCCTGGTTAAAGTCACCATCAACGGCGCTCATAACTGTCGTCGTGTCGAGATTGATCCCAGCCTGTTGGGGGATGATAAAGATATGCTGGAAGATCTGATCGCTGCTGCATTCAACGATGCTGTACGCCGTATTGATGAAACGCAGAAAGAGAAAATGGCGTCAGTCTCCAGCGGTATACAACTACCGCCGGGCTTCAAGATGCCGTTCTGATGCAAACCAGTCCGGCTCCTTGAATCGTTGATGGAGGCACTGCGCTGCTTACCAGGCGTTGGCCCGAAATCCGCACAGCGCATGACGTTTCAACTGCTGCAACGCGATCGTAGCGGCGGTATGCGTTTAGCGCAGGCTTTGACGCGCGCCATGTCTGAAATCGGCCACTGTGCTGACTGTCGCACATTTACCGAACAGGAACGCTGTGCCATCTGCACTAATCCTCGCCGTCAGCACCAATGGCCAGATTTGCGTGGTTGAAAGCCCTGCAGACATTCATGCCATTGAGCAGACCAGACCGGCCAGTTTGCCGGGCGTTACTTTGTGCTGATGGGGCATTTCTCTCCGCTGGATGGTGTCGGACCGGACGATATTGGTCTCGATCTGTTAGAACAACGTCTGGCGCAAGAAACCTTCACAGAAGTGATTCTTGCCACCAACCCCACGGTGGAAGGTGATGCTACCGCCAACTATATTGCTGAGTTGTGTACCCAGCATAGTGTATTGGCAAGCCGTATCGCTCATGGCGTGCCGGTAGGCGGTGAACTGGAGATGGTCGACGGTACAACACTCTCTCATTCGTTGGCAGGGCGTAACCCGATTCGCTTGTAGCCCTCTCTGTCTACATTCACCTCGGTGTGGTTTCGTTATCAGTAAGGAGCAGCACTGAGTGGGAAATTTTTTTTGCTCTTGAAATTTATTTCTACTACCCCCACGTTCTCCCTACTGGCAGGAAACACCGGCAACATTCCGATACCCGCTACAGGGATTGAACATCATCAGCCTGACTAACTATTAGGATTAAGGTAAGTAACAATGAGTATGAAGGACCAAGAGACGCGCGGTTTCCAATCTGAAGTGAAGCAGTTGCTGCACTTGATGATCCATTCACTTTATTCCAATAAAGAAATTTTCCTGCGTGAATTGATCTCCAACGCCTCCGATGCGGCAGGCAGATTACGTTTTCGCGCTTTATCTTCGCCAGATCTCTATGAAGGGGACGGAGAACTGCGCGTGTGCGTCTCTACCAATAAGGAGCAGCGCACCCTGACCATCGCGGATAACGGCATCGGTATGCATCGCGAAGAGGTTATTGATAATCTGGGAACCATCGCTAAATCCGGCACCAAAGCGTTTCTGGAATCTATCGGCTCCGATCAGGCAAAAGACAGCCAACTCATCGGCCAGTTCGGTGTGGGCTTCTACTCTGCATTTATCGTTGCGGACAAAGTAACGGTACGTACCCGTGCGGCAGGTGCTGCCGCGGAAGAAGGGGTGCTCTGGGAATCGACAGGTGAAGGTGAGTACACTGTGGCGGATATCGTCAAGACAGATCGCGGCACTGAGATCACTCTGCATCTGCGCGAAGGGGAGGATGAATTTCTCGATAAGTGGCGCGTACGTTTCATTATTGGTAAATACTCTGACCATATCGCGCTGCCGGTAGAAATTGAAACCCATACGCCGAGTGAAGAAGAGGGTGGTGAATCGATAGTTACTTGGGAGAAAGTAAACAAGGCGAAAGCGTTGTGGACGCGTAACAAAGCCGATGTCACCGAAGATGAATACAAAGAATTCTACAAACACATTGCCCACGACTTCACCGATCCGTTGAGCTGGAGCCACAACCGTGTCGAAGGGAAACACGAGTACACCAGCCTGCTCTATATCCCTTCTCAGGCTCCGTGGGACATGTGGAATCGTGATCATAAACACGGCCTGAAACTTTATGTACAGCGCGTGTTTATCATGGACGATGCCGAGCAGTTCATGCCTAACTACTTACGCTTTGTGTGTGGTTTGATTGACTCCAACGATCTGCCGCTGAACGTCTCTCGTGAAATTCTGCAAGATAGCCGAGTTACCCAGAGTCTGCGCAATGCGCTGACCAAACGCGTGTTACAGATGCTGGCAAAACTGGCAAAGGACGATGCCGAAAAATACCAAACTTTCTGGCAGCAGTTTGGTCTGGTGTTTAAGGAAGGGCCGGCAGAAGATGGCGGCAACCGCGAAACGATTGCAAAACTGCTGCGTTTCGCTTCTACCCAGGGTGATAGTTCTGCCCAGACGGTTTCGCTGGAAGACTATGTCAGCCGCATGGTCGAAGGGCAGGAGAAAATTTACCACATCACTGCTGACAGCTATGCCGCTGCGAAGAGTAGCCCTCACCTGGAGCTGTTCCGTAAGAAAGGCATCGAAGTGCTGCTGCTTTCTGACCGCATCGATGAATGGATGATGAGTTACCTGACCGAGTTTGACGGTAAATCCTTCCAGTCTGTCAGTAAAGCGTATAAAGCTCTGGATAAGCTGGCTGATGACGCAGGTGACGAAGAAGCACGGAAAGAAGCGGAAAAATCATTGGAGCCGTTTGTTGAGCGCGTGAAAGCGCTGCTGGGTGAGCGTGTGAATGTGAAAGAAGTGCGTTTAACGCATCGTCTGACCGATACTCCAGCTATCGTGACCACTGATGCTAACGACATGAGCACACAGATGGCGAAGCTGTTTGCCGCTTCTGGACAGAATGCGCCGGAAGTAAAATATATTTTCGAACTCAACCCGAAACATACGCTGGTGAAACGTACTGCAAACACGAGTGATGAAGCTCAGTTCAGCGAGTGGGTTGAACTGCTACTAGAGCAGGCTCTGTTGGCTGAGCGCGGTACACTGGAAGATCCTAATCAGTTTATCCTTCGTATGAACCAACTGCTGAGTGCATAACTATTCACGCTTTTCCGAAAACCTGATTTTTAACCAGGTTTTTTGCTTTGCGGCACGCTGAAGCGAGCACGTTCCTTGAGGATAAGTCCCTGTAATGGTATGGTTGAGCGTTTTCAAATTGATTTTGAAAAATCTACATAGCAAGGGGATTTACGCAATGCGTATTATTCTGCTAGGCGCTCCAGGCGCAGGCAAAGGCACTCAAGCACAATTCATTATGGAAAGGTATGGCATTCCGCAAATTTCCACTGGTGATATGTTGCGTGCGGCGGTGAAAGCCGGAACCGAACTAGGCGAACAGGCCAAAGAAATCATGGACGCAGGTAAACTGGTCACGGATGAATTGGTTATTACACTGGTAAAGGAGCGTATCGACCAGGATGATTGCCGTAACGGTTTCCTGCTGGATGGTTTTCCTCGTACCATTCCACAAGCGGATGCCATGAAAGAGGCTGGCATTCAGATTGATAACGTTATTGAATTCGCGGTACCGGACGAACTGATTGTCGATCGCATTATTGGCCGCCGTGTTCATGCAACGTCTGGTCGAGTTTACCATGTGAAGTATAACCTGCCGAAGGTTGAAGGTAAATATGACGTGACGGGTGAAGATCTTACTATCCGTAAAGATGATCATGAAGATATCGTGCGTAAACGTTTGGTGGAATACCATCAGCAAACTGCACCGCTGATGGACTACTACCAGAAAGAAGCACAAGCCGGTAATACCCGTTACCACAAGGTTGACGGCACCCGCCAGGTAGTACAAGTGCGCGCTGAGCTCGAATCCATTCTGGGTTAATAACACAGCAACACTGCCTGAAAAAATGCCGGTACATTGCGTGCCGGTTTTTTTGCCCTCATCCAGCGTTATCGCCTGTCATTCGCGATCTCAATGGCAAGTATCGGTAATAACATCGCTTTCCCTATCCCGCCCAGGTAACATTTTCGCTACACTCTGCGCTGAGTGTGATAACGGTTGCTCTGTCTCGGTGTATACATGAAAGGCAACCCCCTTTGCGAGGGCAAACGATGAGTCAACAGAAGTTGGGCGTACTGATGGTTAATCTGGGGACGCCTGAGGCCCCTACACCACAGGCGGTAAAGCGCTATCTGGCACAGTTTCTTAGCGATAAACGCGTTGTGGATATGCCACGCTGGCTTTGGTGGCCGTTGTTGAATGGTGTGATCCTGCCTTTTCGTTCACCGCGTGTGGCAAAATTATACCAGTTCATCTGGACGGTAGATGGCTCTCCGCTGCTAGTATTCAGTCGCCGGCAGGAGTGCGCGCTTGCGGCCCGTTTAGGCGATGATATTTCCGTGGCCCTTGGTATGAGTTATGGCTCGCCGAGTTTGCCTTCGGCATTGGATAGCTTGTTATCCCAAGGTGTAACCCAATTAGTGGTGCTACCGCTTTATCCGCAATATTCGTGTTCCACCACCGGGGTGGTATGGGATGGGCTGGCCGATGCGCTGCGCACGCGCCGCCAGATACCCGGTATCCGTTTTATTCGTGATTATGCGACGCATCCGGCTTATATTGCCGCGCTAAAACAGCGGGTAGAAGAGGCGTTTGCGGTACACGGCATACCAGACCGTTTAGTGATTTCGTTCCATGGCATTCCGGTGCGCTATGCAACGGAGGGGGATGACTATCCTTTGCGCTGTCAGGCAACAGCCAAGGCACTGACTGCTGCATTGGCGCTGACGCCGGAACAGGTGCAAATGACCTTCCAGTCGCGCTTTGGTCGTGAGCCTTGGTTGACGCCTTATACGGATGAAACATTGAAAGGATTACCTTCGCAGGGGGTTAAGCATATTCAGGTTATCTGCCCGGGATTTGTAGCCGATTGTCTGGAAACGTTGGAAGAGATCCAGGAACAGAACCAGGAGATTTTCTTGCATGCTGGCGGTGAACGGTTTACTTATATTCCGGCGTTGAATGATGATGCCCGACATATCGATTTGCTCGAAGCATTGGTACGTAGCGAGTAATCAAATACAGTACAAGTAAAATGGTGCAGCTGGGCTACCGCTGCGCACCGAGTCAAATCGGGCAATCTTTTAACTCTTCCGACTTTACCTGCTCTAGCTGCAACAGAGTAATCATACTGTTGACTATTTCACGTTCACCCATCACCAATCTGATTGGCACCGTGTTCGCTAATGTAGCTGACTTCATCGTCATAATACGCACGAGCTATGATTTCTAAATCCGGGCATTTTTCACGTGCTGCCGCGACGATTTCTCCAGCTTCATAGCCGTTATGGATGGTTATCAGTAGCCAGCGATCGCAATCCAATCGCGCCAAATCCATGATTTCACCCTTGATGACATTTCTCTCAGCACAGCTGTGATACCTTGCTCGCGTAGGGCGTCCACGCGTGTACGCGATTCTCGATACCACAATAGAAATGCTTTCTTAATGCAGCTTAGCAGCGATTAAACTGACAACGCGTCCATAACCGACTAATAGTGCGTGATTGCACATATCGATAGGTATTTTTTTCTCTTTTTTGATAGTCTCTTCTACGATCTACTCATTGATGGTCTCTTTTTTTTCAGATAGCGTTCCAGCAGTGAAAAAGCAGCGGATTGCTCATAATAGACAGAATCGCACCTGCCAGTACTAGATTTCGGCTTTGTTCAGACAGAGGAGACCCAGCACGACGCCTAGCTCTGCTAAAATAAAAGCGAACTCGCGCCTTTGTGCTAGGCTGGTTGAAATGGTCAACGCGGTACGTTTGGAGTGGCCGAACAGGCGCGCCTGCATGAATGCTGCGGCAGATTTCCCGAAGACGATAATAGCCAATGTGATAATCACCACCATTGGCTCATTGACCAGAATCATCGTATCGAACAACATTCCCACCCACTGAAAAGAAGAACAGCAATGAGGGTATTCTAGTAAAAATATTTGTTTACGTATCGATTCTAAGTCGAACATGAATTTCATGATGCTTGCGTCAGATAAGCATTGATAAACAGATGTTATTAGGCTCATGAAGATACTTTCTCATGTCTGTTATGCTGGCTTTTCATCCTGTGAGCTGGAAGAAACTAGTTCTTATGACTAAAAAACCCTATAATAGGGAGGGTAAATGACATCAACACAACAGAATCACATAAACTGATTATTTTTGTCAACTTTCTCTTTCGATTCATGCGCGTAAAGCCCATTTTTCTTATGATGCCAGTCATATGGTATAAATGAAATCGAGCGTTCAGTAAAAGTGCGCTATTATGGGGGGGGATCACAACCTGTGTGTACCTAGCTAATACCAAGGTAAGTTAGAATTTTTTATAACATTCTTTTAACAGGGTTTGTTTACTTAACGGAGAGTTTCAATGCGTTTTGCAACGAAAGCGTTAGAACGTGCTATTGCGATGTCGCTGATGTTTACCTCGGTAGCGGCGTTGGCGTGGGAAAAAGATAAAACCTATGACATCACCATCCTCCACACTAACGATCATCACGGCCATTTCTGGCATAACGAGTACGGTGAATATGGCCTGGCTGCACAGAAAACACTAGTAGATCAGATTCGCAAGGAGGTAGTAGCTAAAGGCGGCAGCGTGTTGTTATTATCTGGCGGCGATATCAACACCGGCGTGCCGGAATCTGATTTGCAGGATGCAGAGCCCGACTTTCGCGGCATGAATATGGTGGGCTATGATGCCATGGCGCTGGGTAACCATGAGTTTGATAATTCGCTCTCTGTACTGCGTCAGCAGGAGAAATGGGCTACTTTCCCGCTGCTGTCTGCCAATATCTATCAAAAGAGCAAGCAACAGCGTCTGTTCAAACCCTATGCACTGTTTGATAAGCAAGGCATTAAGATTGCGGTTATCGGCCTGACTACAGACGATACGGCAAAGTTAGGTAACCCGGAGTTTTTCACCGATATTGAATTCCGTAAACCATCGACGGAAGTGAAGTCGGTGGTCGATCAATTGCGTAGTTCCGAAAAGCCAGATGTGATTATCGCTGCGACCCATATGGGGCACTATGATGATGGTCAGCATGCCTCTAACGGGCCAGGGGATGTTGAAATGGCGCGTAGCCTGTCCACAGGCTATCTGGACATGATTGTGGGTGGTCACTCACAGGATCCGGTCTGCATGGCAAGTGAAAATAAGAAACAGGTGGATTATGTGCCGGGTACGCCCTGTGCACCCGACCGGCAAAATGGCACTTGGATCGTGCAGGCGCACGAATGGGGTAAATATGTAGGGCGTGCTGATTTTACGTTTAAAAATGGCATGTTGACGCTGGCGCATTATCAACTTATTCCTGTGAACCTGAAGAAAAAGGTTGAGAAGACGGGAGGTGGTACCGAGCGCGTTTATTATACCCATGAAATCAAAAAGGATGATGGTGTAGTGAAAATGCTGACGCCGTTCCAAGAGAAAGGACAGGCGCAGTTAGAAGTGAAAGTGGGGAGTGTTAATGGTACGCTGGATGGTGATCGCAAACAGGTGCGTTTTTACCAAACCAACCTGGGACATTTACTCTTATCAGCGCAGCGTGAGCGCGCAAATGCCGACTTTGCCGTGATGAGCAGTGGAGGGATTCGTGACTCTATCCAACCCGGAGATATCACTTATAAAACGGTGCTGAAAGTTCAGCCCTTTGCCAATACCTTAGTCTATGTTGATATGAAAGGTAGCGAGGTTGAGAAATACCTGGCTGTGGTGGCCAACAAAAAAGTGGATTCTGGTGCCTATGCCCAATTCCTGAACGTCAGCCTGGTGGCTGATGGGCAAGGTGTGCATGATGTGAAAATCAAAGGTAAACCGTTGCAAGCGGATAAAACCTACCGCATGGCCACGCTTAACTTTAATACGATGTGGGGGGGGGATGATTACCCACGCTTGGGTGGATTACCAACTTATTTCAACACCGGCTTTGTCGATGCTGAAGTATTGAAGCAGTATATTGAGAAGCATTCACCACTTGATGTAGCGGCCTATGCACCGAAAGGCGAAATTCAATACCGTCAATAAAATGGTCGTGATAACATTTAATGGGTCTTACTGACATGTAAGGCCTATTTTTTTATATTTCCGCTTTTTTTGTTAGGGGAATTGTTTTTGTGATGTATGTGGTATCTAAATATTAGCGATAACGTTTTTACTGCGCTCATAATTATAAACGTAATATTTTTTTATTAAAAAAAATTTAATATTTTATTAAAACGTGTTTTCAATATAGGTTGTTGAAATGAAGAAAGGGTTTATTTTATCATTGCTTGTCGCATGTATTGCGGTCAGTAATCAGGCAGATGCCGAAGCTCTACCTACCGTTGTCACTTTTACCAATAATGGCAAAAGTGTATGATGTCACGCAATATAGTGCGGAAAACCATCGCCTGGAGATTGCATTAAATACGGATTCATTCCAACGTGTTATCGATGACTATGCTGCAGCCGGTAGGGCACGGTGTATGTGCCGGAAGAAAACTATCTGGTAAACCCACTGTTTCTGAAAAGCAATGTGCGATTAAATCTACAGAAAAAGTAGCCTATCGTTCCACAGAACAGACCAAATACGCCGAGGCGGGAAAATAGCTGGTTGCCTTTTATCAGCGTTGCAGATGCCAAGAACGTCGCTATCAACGGTGGAATGCACCATTGATGGGCAAGGTGCAGTGTGGTGGGAAAGCTGGCGTGCCAATATCGGTGCTACAGGTAAAAAAAGGTACCGACCGTCCGCGTCTGATCTACATTATCTGTTCCAATAATGTGCTGGTAGATGGTATTACTCTAACGCACTCACCGAGTTTCCATGTGGTGATGCGTTACGCTCATGACTTTAACGTCAACAACACCAAGATGTTGTCACCGTGACATGCACCGAATGCGGGTGCGATCGATCCTATCGATAGTCAGAATATTGGCATTATCAATAATTTTATTGATTGCAACGACGATCATATTTCTATCAAAGTAAAGAAATCAGACGAGCGTTTCCCTGAGGTGAGGGTGTCGTCGACAATATCTACATCGCTAACAACGTAGGCATTGATGCCGATCAGGGCATTCGCGTGTGCAACACAGAGCTGAAAACTAAAGGCTTAACCGTCAACTTGAAACAAGGATCAGCCCTGTTAGTAGAGAAAGGAGCCCTTGAGCGCAAGTCCCCAGAGGCTAGGTCACTTCAAGCGCTTGATGATGTATATCCTGACGGTTTTTCGCCAGGTTTAGCAGTGTGTCGCTGGCCTCAGCGAACTTGCTATAGTCCTGTTTGATGATATTTAGTGCCGTTGTAAGTTCAGTGTCATCCTGTACAGAGTTGCTGAGCGTCGTAATATGTTTAACGATGACGCTGCGGTCTTTTTTAATTTTTTTCAACCGTATTGTTGATTTTATTTTCATCATTTTCTGCGGTGAGGGAAAAAATCACATTGGTTAATAAAAACGTTATTTAAACTGCTCATGACGTTGTTGGAGTGCATCACGGTAGGATAATTTTTCTTCACTCAGGAGTCGATGTGATCATGGAAGCTTTTAAGCCCGCCAAAGACCAATACGCCAAAAATAATTAGGATAAGCAGGCTGCTGATAGCGCCTATCGCCAGACGTGTGGCGATTTTCAGATCTGAAAATTTCGTTATTTTCCTTATTATAATAATGTGATCCTTCTTTCCGCTGCTAGCGGCGCAGGCAGAAATAATTTCCATAATAGCATTATGGATGCTAGTCCAGTATATAAGTAAAATTACATGAGGATTTAGATCGTTTTTATCCTAAAAAAGTTTAAACAATAAGAGTGAGATAAAACTTTTCTATATTATTATATTTATCTCAATGAATATAATTATGAAATAGTATTCAAATTAAAGTATTCAATGATTTTGTTCTATTTCTGTTTTTTGCACGGGTAATTTTGAACGTTCACAACTCTAGCTCAATGTCATTCACTGGCATGCAGCAGCACGGCAATATTTCATCCTGCTGTACACAAGCAAGCGGCATTTGGCGATAGGCAACACGGCCTTTCACCAAACGTAAACGGCAGGCACCGCAATAGCCTGAACGACACTGATATTCCACAGGTATGCAATGTTGTTCTAACACATCGAGTAGCGAGATAGCGCTGTCATTGCTGGCAAGCTGCGCGCCTGAGATGCGCAGTGTTATGGTTGAGGTGCTCATCGGCTTAGAGCTGGAAGTCACTCAGGTCGTCGGCGTTGATTTCAGAATCAATTTGACCGACCAAATAGGAACTCACTTCCACTTCTTGCGGAGCAACCTGCACGTTGTCAGAGACCAGCCAGGCGTTAATCCACGGGATAGGGTTAGTGCGCGTTTGGAACGGTAATGGCAATCTCACCGCCTGCATGCGGATATTGGTGATGTATTTAACGTACTGGCACAAAATATCTTTGTTCAGACCAATCATCGAACCGTCGCGGAACAGGTATTCCGCCCATTCTTTCTCCTGCTGTGCCGCCAGCACAAACAGGTCGTAGCATTCCTGTTGGCACTCTTCGGCGATTTGCGCCATTTCAGGATCGTCCTGGCCGGAACGCATTAGGTTTAACATATGCTGTGTACCAGTCAGGTGCAGGGCTTCATCGCGGGCGATAAGTTTGATGATTTTGGCATTACCTTCCATCAGTTCACGCTCAGCAAAGGCAAACGAGCAGGCGAAACTTACATAAAAGCGAATGGCTTCCAGCGCGTTAACGCTTATCAGGCACAGATAAAGCTTTTTCTTTAAGGCATGAAGATTGACTGTAACCGTTTTACCGTTCACCTGATGAGTGCCTGCACCCAGCAGATGGTAATAGCTGGTCAATTCGATCAGCTTATCATAAAAAGAGGAGATGTCTTTTGCACGTTTCAGAATCTCTTCATTGGTGACGATGTCATCGAACACCAGTGCCGGATCGTTGATGATATTACGAATGATATAGGTATAAGAACGGGAATGAATAGTTTCTGAAAATGCCCACGTTTCTATCCAGGTTTCCAGCTCAGGAATGGATATCAACGGTAATAACGCGACGTTCGGACTGCGTCCTTGAATGGAATCCAGCAGCGTTTGGTATTTCAGGTTGCTGATAAAAATGTGCTTTTCATGTTCCGGTAATGCCTGATAGTCGATGCGATCGTGAGAAACATCCACCTCTTCCGGACGCCAGAAAAAGGAGAGCTGTTTTTCGATCAGTTTCTCAAATATTTCATATTTTTGCTGATCGTAACGCGCCACGTTAACGGACTGACCAAAGAACATTGGTTCCAGAAGCTGATCGTTTTTATTCTGTGAGAAGGTGGTATAAGCCATAGGGCTGTATCTCCAAAAAGGGACAGGAGGCGCTTAACTGCCTCCTGAAAAATACTTACGTAAAAATACCCTACGCGAGAAGCGGTGCGCTTCCCTGTAGTTTAAATTTTGCAGGCGCCGCCTTCGCAACCGTCATCTTGCACCTTGGTCAGGATATCTTCCTGGACATCTTCCGCACCGTCACGGGTGTTTTGATAATATAGCGTTTTCAACCCGAACTTATAGGCGGTGAGCACGTCGGTTAGCAACTGTTTCATCGGCACTTTACCTGACGGGAAGCGAGCCGGATCGTAGTTGGTGTTGGCAGAAATAGCCTGATCGACAAATTTCTGCATCAACCCTACCAGTTGTAGGTAGCCATCGTTGTTTGGCATTTCCCACAGTAATTCGTAGGCATCCTTCAGGGTTTCATAATCCGGCACTACCTGGCGCAGAATGCCGTCTTTTGACGCTTTGATACTGATATGCCCGCGCGGCGGTTCAATACCGTTGGTGGCATTGGAAATTTGTGAGGAGGTTTCCGACGGCATCAGCGCGGAGAGCGTGGAGTTACGCAGACCGTGTGTTTTGATACTGTCGCGCAGCCCTTCCCAATCGTAATGCAACGGTTCGTTGCAAATGCTGTCCAGATCGCGCTTGTAGGTATCGATAGGCAGCACGCCACGTGCATAGGTGGTTTGGTCAAACCACGGGCAGGCTCCCTGTTCGCGCACCAGTTCGTTTGAAGCTTTCAGCAGGTAGTACTGAATGGCCTCAAAGGTACTATGTGTCAGATTGTTGGCGCTGCCGTCGGAGTAGCGCACGCCGTTCTTCGCGAGATAATAGGCAAAGTTGATGACGCCGATGCCGAGCGTGCGGCGACCCATGGCACCGTGTTTGGCGGCCAGAATCGGGTAATCCTGATAGTCCAGCAGGGCGTCTAGTGCACGTACTGCCAAGCGTGCCAAATCTTCCAAATCGTCCAAGCTATTCAATGCGCCAAGGTTGAAAGCGGAGAGGGTGCAGAGCGCGATCTCGCCTTTTTCATCGTTAACATCTTCCAATGGATACGTCGGCAGTGCAATTTCCAGGCACAGATTGGATTGACGCACTGGCGCGATAGTCGGCTCAAACGGGCTATGGGTGTTGCAATGATCGACGTGTTGAATGTAGATGCGGCCTGTGGAGGCACGCTCTTGTATCATCAGAGAAAACAGATCGACTGCTTTCATAGATTTTTTACGGATGCCGTCATCTTTTTCATACTGCTGATACAAGCGTTCGAACTCGTCCTGATCGGCGAAAAACGCGTCATACAGGCCGGGCACGTCAGACGGGCTGAACAGAGTGATTTCTTGTACTTTAACCAGACGCTGGTACATCAGCTTGTTTAACTGTACGCCGTAATCGAGATGACGCACGCGATTACCTTCTACACCACGGTTGTTCTTCAGCACCAGCAGGCTTTCCACTTCCAGATGCCACAGCGGGTAAAACAGCGTCGCTGCACCGCCGCGCACGCCACCCTGCGAACAGGATTTCACCGCTGTCTGGAAATGTTTATAGAACGGAATACACCCAGTATGGAACGCTTCACCGCCGCGAATAGGGCTACCCAGTGCACGAATGCGGCCTGCGTTAATGCCGATACCAGCACGCTGCGATACGTATTTCACGATAGCACTGGAGGTCGCGTTGATGGAATCCAGGCTGTCGCCGCACTCGATCAAAACACAGGAGCTGAACTGACGCGTTGGGGTTCGCACGCCTGACATGATCGGCGTTGGCAGCGAAATCTTGAAGGTGGAGATAACGTCATAGAAACGTTTGACGTAATCCAGACGTGTTTCGCGCGGGTAACCAGAAAACAGACATGCAGCCACCAGCACATACAGGAACTGAGCACTTTCGTAGATGTCACCGGTGACACGGTTTTGCACCAGATATTTACCCTCCAACTGCTTGACTGCAGCGTAAGAGAAGGTCATATCGCGCCAGTGATCGATGAAAGCGTCCATCTGAGCGAACTCTTCTGGCGTGTAGTCCTGCAATAAGTGGAGGTCGTATTTGCCAAGCTCCACCATTTTGGTGACGTGATCGAACAACGATGGCGGTTCAAACTGGCCGTAAGCTTTCTTGCGCAAATGGAAAATGGCCAAACGCGCAGCAAGATATTGATAGTTCGGGCTGTTGCGGGAAATTAGATCGGCGGCGGCTTTAATTATGGTTTCATGAATATCAGCAGTCTTGATGCCGTCATAAAACTGAATGTGGGAGCGCAGCTCGACTTGAGAAACTGACACATTGTGTAGGTCTTCCGCTGCCCAGGTAATCACCCGGTGAATCTTGTCCAGATTGATGCGTTCTTTGCTGCCATCTCGTTTGGTTACTAGCAGGCTCTGGTTCATGTGGTGTGGTACCTATCCGTTTTTCCCGTTACAATAGCGAAAAACGCACACGACAGACTATTGCTGCTGTGTGTGGAGTAAACACTATATATAGGGGGGTTTAGTTTAGAATGATAACAAGATAGTGAGAATTTTTGGCTATTGCAAGTGAACAAAACACACTGAAATTATGGATAACATGAGGAGAAATTGTTACACAGTGGCTAAACGCCTGTAGCGTTGCGACCTTAAGTTTTGTCAATGGATGGAGATAAAAAATAAAAAATTGATCGGTTGCCGCTTTTCCTGCGTACAGAAAATGCTTAATTTGATCAGCGCATTAAAGTCATGTCCGAATTGAAAATCACAGATTGGTGACGATATCGCCAATCTGTATTGGAAATACAACCGGCAAAAACCTGTAAGCAGTTAATTATCGATGTCACGCTGCGTGTGCAGCATATAGTTCACATCAACTCTTGGCCCAAGCGTAAAACGATCGCGCAGTGGGTTATAGTGTAGACCCGTAATGTGCTGTTCAGTCAGTGGTGTGTCGTCTACCCAGCCCAACAGTTCCGCCGGACGAATAAACTTCTTCACGTCATGTGTGCCCTTCGGCACCATTTTCAGCACATATTCCGCGCCGAAGATCATTAAAAACCATGCTTTGGTGTTGCGGTTTATGGTAGAGAAAAAGACATGGCCGCTCGGTTTGACCAGCGCGGCACAGGCGCGTACGACCGATTGTGGGTTAGGTACGTGTTCCAGCATCTCCATACAGGTCACCACGTCATAACGTCCGGCGTTGAGCGCAGCGTGAGATTCTACGGTTTCCTGTACATACCGTACGCTAACACCACTTTCCAGTGCATGCAGCCGAGCTACCTGCAACGGCTCGGCCCCCATGTCCAATCCAGTGACCTGTGCGCTTTCATGCGCCATGCTTTCAGCCAGAATGCCACCGCCACAGCCGACATCCAGCACCTGCTTTCTAAACAGCCCATCGGCTCGGCGAGCGATATACCCAAGACGCAATGGGTTAATACGGTGAAGCGGTTTGAACTCGCCTTCAAGATCCCACCAGAGCGAAGCGATGGCTTCAAATTTGGCGATTTCATCATGATCGACATTTTGCGTCTGTGTTTCTGCGTTCATGCGTTATACAACCTTTTTTATTCTCATCTGTGGCGAGTATATCGGGTGTCGGCAGAATGTAGTAGCGATTCTCCTTTCAATATCGGTTACCGAATAAGCGATGAGTGAAAGAAAATCTTCATTTAGACCAAGCGTATTTTCCCTGTGATGCGGGTTTTGTGCTATCATCTTTCACTTTTTAAACTCGAGTTGATGCATTAAATAGAGAAACAGCGGCTCCATGAGCGACCTTACCAGAGAAATAACAACAGTCAATATCGAAGATGAGTTGAAAAACTCATATTTGGACTATGCCATGTCCGTTATTGTCGGGCGCGCCTTGCCTGATGTTCGTGACGGCTTGAAACCCGTGCACCGACGCGTGCTGTACGCAATGAGCGTGCTGGGGAATGACTGGAACAAACCCTATAAAAAATCGGCCCGTGTAGTCGGGGACGTTATTGGTAAATACCACCCGCACGGTGATTCCGCCGTGTATGAAACTATCGTGCGTATGGCGCAACCCTTCTCCCTGCGCTATATGCTAGTGGATGGTCAGGGCAACTTCGGATCGATAGACGGCGACTCTGCGGCTGCCATGCGTTATACCGAAATTCGGATGTCAAAAATCGCCCATGAACTGCTGGTGGATCTGGAAAAAGAGACGGTAGATTTTGTGCCCAACTACGATGGCACAGAACAGATCCCCGATGTAATGCCGACGCGTATCCCTAATCTACTGGTGAACGGTTCTTCCGGTATTGCCGTGGGGATGGCGACTAACATTCCGCCCCATAACCTAACGGAAGTGATTGACGGCTGCCTGGCATATATTGAGGATGAAAACATCAGCTTGGAAGGCTTGATGGCGCATATTCAAGGTCCGGATTTCCCAACCGCGGCAATCATCAATGGCAGACGCGGCATTGAGGAAGCATACCTTACCGGGCGCGGTAAGATTTACATCCGTGCGCGTGCTGAAGTGGAAGTGGGCGAAAAAAATGGTCGTGAAACCATTATCGTGCATGAAATTCCCTATCAAGTGAACAAAGCGCGTCTGATTGAAAAAATTGCCGAGTTGGTGAAAGACAAGCGTGTTGAAGGTATCAGCGTACTGCGTGATGAGTCTGATAAAGACGGCATGCGTATCGTGATTGAAATCAAACGCGATGCAGTGGGTGAAGTGGTACTGAACAACCTCTACTCCCTAACCCAGCTTCAAGTCTCGTTCGGCATTAACATGGTAGCTCTGCATCATGGGCAGCTGAAGATCATGCCGCTCAAAGATATTCTGGTCGCCTTCATTCGTCACCGCCGTGAAGTGGTGACGCGCAGAACCATTTTTGAATTACGCAAAGCGCGCGAGCGTGCCCATATTTTAGAAGGCCTGGCGGTTGCGCTGGCAAACATTGATCCTATTATTGAAGCGATTCGCAACGCACCAACGCCAGCAGAAGCCAAAGCGGCATTGATCGCTCGTGCGTGGGATCTGGGTAACGTGGTAGCGATGTTGGAGCGTGCTGGAAATGATGCTGCGCGTCCTCACTGGCTGGAGCCGGAGTTCTGTATTCGCGAAGGTAAATACTACCTGACCGAGCAGCACGCTCGGGCGATTCTGGATCTGCGGTTGCAAAAACTGACCGGTCTGGAACATGAAAAACTGCTGGATGAATACAAAGAGCTGCTGCTACAGATTGCCGAATTGCTGCGTATTCTGACCAGCCCTGAGCATTTGATGGAAGTTATTCATGAAGAGTTGGAAGCCATCAAGGCTCAGTACAGTGACGAACGCCGTACCGAAATCACGGCTAACAGCCCTGACATCAATATTGAAGATCTGATCAATCAGGAAGATGTGGTTGTTACGCTCTCTCATCAGGGCTATGTCAAATACCAACCGCTGAGCGACTATGAAGCACAGCGTCGTGGGGGTAAAGGTAAGTCAGCGGCACGTATCAAGGAAGAGGATTTTATTGACCATCTACTGGTGGCCAACACCCATGATACTATTCTCTGTTTCTCCAGCCGTGGCCGCCTCTATTGGTTGAAAGTGTACCAACTGCCGGAAGCAAGCCGTGGCGCGCGTGGCCGTCCTATCGTCAACCTGTTGCCGTTGAAACCCGAAGAACGCATCACTGCTATTCTGCCGGTACGCGAATACGAAAAAGGCAAGAACGTCTTTATGGCGACCGCTAGCGGTACTGTGAAGAAAACGGCACTGACCGAGTTTAGCAATCCTCGTTCGAAAGGGATTATCGCCGTTAACCTCAATGAGGGTGACGAGCTGATTGGCGTTGATTTGACGGACGGTGAGAACGAAGTGATGTTGTTCTCTGCCGAAGGTAAGGTGTTACGCTTCTCCGAAGCGGTAGTGCGTGCCATGGGCCGTACCGCTACCGGTGTGCGTGGCATCAACCTTCAGGATGACGATCGTGTTGTTTCTCTGATCGTGCCGCGCGGTGAGGGAGATATCCTGACCGTCACGCAAAACGGCTTCGGTAAGCGTACTGCGGTGAGCGAATACCCTACCAAGTCCCGTGCTACTAAAGGCGTTATTTCCATCAAGGTGAGTAAACGTAATGGTAAGGTTGTGGGTGCGGTGCAGGTCGATGAGCTGGATCAGATCATGATGATCACGGATGCTGGCACGCTGGTGCGTACTCGCGTCTCAGAGGTCAGCATCGTAGGCAGAAATACCCATGGCGTTACGCTTATCCGCACGGCGGAAGAAGAAAACGTGGTGTGTCTGCAGCGTGTTGCTGAGCCGGTTGAAGATGAAGAGCTCGACAGCGTGGCAACGGCGCCGGGCGAAGTTGCGGAAGAAGAAGACAGCATTGATGATGCTGAAACCGATGACGATGTGGCTGACGACTAATAATCGCTCTCTACATCGGTGAAACAAAAGCCAGCACGTCAGATACTGGCTTTTTTTTATGCGCTCTCGTACTGTATCGGCAAGTAATCCTCCTGCAACAGTTTACTAACCCGATGGATAAAATTTGAAATACCTCGCTTCATTTCATAAAACACTGAAAATTTCCTGCTACCTGTTTCGAATGCTGGCGATGATGTTATGGATGCTTGGCGCTGATTTCCATTTTCTATTTCAGTTAAGGTGCTTAACGATAAAGAGGCTGAGTTACGCCTAGAATATAACCAGAGCTAGGATCAGTCTCAGGAATATATTCGCCGCACAACGGATATTGTGCGTGAATTGCGCTATATCGCCGTCAGTCATTTCAGCATGGGGCCAGTGCATACTTGCGCCGTCTACTACCAACACGACGCGCACACCGCTGCTTTCGCTCTACGTATTGAGCTCTGGCACAGACTGTCAGGCAATTTATCAGACCAAAAAAGGGCAGATAGATGTCGTCAGCGCTTTTTTTACTGACTGGCAGGATAATTTCTCCACCGTGTACGATCTGAACAGAGTGTTTTTTTGTCGACGGAGATTGGCAGTGCATGATGGATTTTGATATTCGCAACTAGGCACTGGATCGCGATAATCTGTTGAGAACCTGCAAGAGCGTTTTGCCGATAAAAAGCATGCCACGCAGGGAGAATGGCGCGATGAAACGGTATATTGGATAACCCCACCTCCGACCCTGACATTGGCTATCTGTATGCCATTACACCGATTTATAAAGGGGATCGCCTGGAAACCCTAATAGGAATTGAGCAAACCATCTTTTTGGATGATTTTGTTGCTACAGGGAAATTTACCGTCGGTGCCAAATTACTCGATCAATTTAATCAACCGCTGCTGCAATTTACTGATAAAGAGCTCAACGGTTCGATGAGTTCCAGTTACCCGAACAATCGCACTTATTTTAGTTATGTGGATGGTTAAGGCGAAATTATCTTTAAAAAATCGTTACCGCCCACGACCTTCAATATTGTCTATTTCATGCCGTTAAGCGTGCTGCTGTCGCAGCTGAATTCGCTGATTATCAATATTACGTTTAAATTACTCATCGTTTTATTTACTCGTCTTGTTGGTCATTAGGCTGTAATAAAACACGGACAAGTTCGTCTATCTCATTAATATCGTTTTTGATTTGTACACTTTCCTGTTCGGTAATATGCCACTCAAGTTGTTCACAAAACTGCTTGCCTGGGTGTAAATTTAGCATGGCAAACAAACCCTTAAGTCGATGCACTGTTTGTGCCAGCGTTGAAAAGCTGCCTGCTTCTGCATCAGTATACAGTTTGGTAATGTCATCGGGTACCGTTTCAACGAACAGCGAAAAATAGTCGCTGGCTTTTCACTGCTAGGCGTAGTCCTGAATATTCGCTGCACGGTATCGTACGTTGTTATCTCAAATTGTTGCCCAATCAAAGTTAACAATGTGTCTTGCAAAAGCTGACTGATATTAAAATTAGTGCGTAAACGGCGCGGTGCTAATATTGTCACCTGCGTATACTCGCCGTTAACCAGCAGTGTGTTATCTGCTATTTTTGCTTCGTCGTCCGTAATGCGCAGATCGAACTCTTGCGGCATTTGACGTTCATCGCTATTGACATACTGCGCCCCCAACTGGAGAGCAGATGATACACAATATGCTGTACCGCATTGGCAGTAATATCCAACAGCACAGTCATGCCTTCCAGCATTTTTTCTCTTCGTCACTGCTGCTGGTACTGGCAGGCAGTGTGAACGTCAACTGATAATGCGTGCCGAGATCGGGCTTGCTGGAGATGCTCAGATCTCCGCCAAGTTTTCGCGCTAGTTGATGGTATAGGAACAGTGCAAACCCGAAATTTTGCCGGAAACGGTCTGCGGACGGCACCGTTAATCACGGGTGATGCAGATTATCCAATTCAGCTGCCGACATGCGGGTTTCGGTGTCGCTCAGCTAGATATGAAATTTATCAGCCTGTTGGGCATCGGCTTCCAGCTTTAAGGTAATTTTTCCGTAATCGGTGTTGGTGATGAAATAATCAACAATAACATCAGCACCTTCTGCAGCATGGTGCTATCGCCCCCATAGAGGCGTTGCAGCTCCAAATGGTAATGATGAAAGAAGTTGTAAACCTTTCTCTGCAAGACAAAGCAAGTGGGCAAGCAGCAACGCATCCATCATAGCAAGGAGAGAAAAGGGCACTTTTTTTCAGTTGCTAGCTCTCATTATCAAGCTTGTCATGGAGCGCAATATTATTCAGTAGTGTCAGCGTTTGTGGCGTCTCTTCCACCACTTTTCGTAGCAGATTCTCTCGCGATTCATCATCATGTGCCTATGCTAGCGACAACACATGTTGCCGCAAGGCTAACATTGGTGTATGCAGTTCCTGACGTAAATTGGTTAACAACCGTTGGCGAGCTTGCACGTTTTTATCGTATTCCCGCTGAGCCAATTGCATTTTTTTATTCACCAGAATCTCTTTGTCCTGCCCCTATGAGAAACAGATTGTGTTCCTGCATCTGCAGGTGGCTGAACTGCAAAATCTCGTACATCTCATTGTTGATGGTTGCTGCACCACACCCTGATGCTCGCGCGCGCCATCACCGCTATTTTCTCCAGCTTAAGATGGGGCAGCAGATGCTCAGCAATCGCATTTTTCATCACCACGCGGTTGGCAGAAAAATCATAAATCAGGATGCTAATCTGAATACGTTTAACGATATTATGGTATAATACCTGTCGCTTACGCAAGCGAGGTGAATGAGTCACGAGCATCACGGTCAGGTTAATGCCACAGATAAAATCCCGTGAGCGTCAACGCCAGTAGTGCTAGATTCAACATCAGCAACCAAATATTATTGGGCACCAGATCGGCAGCGAGTTGCCGGATAGGTAACTGATAGACAATATTGACTGGAGTATTCACCAATTGCGCTGCAATTTCTAACAGTAAACCGTTTAACTAGATGTAAGTGGCTTCTTCAATTATTATTAAATGCCTCACTGCTCGTACTCACGGTGTCCGCGCACAAAATGAAATTGTCTCGCGACAACGTATGCGGGATCAGATCGTTAATAGGTAAATCAAAAGCGATAATGATTGCCAGGTGGCCCGGTTGGTTGAAGGTTGTGCGCAGCGTAAAATAGTAATCATTGTAAAAGTGCAGCTTGTGAATGGTGGAATTTCTCCCGATCATCAAGAGCGTTTGATTGTTGCAATATCTCTGTTCGCCGGGCTTCGGCAATCTAGGTGATGTAGTTGCCGCGAAACTGTGCATAAATGTCTTTCAATATCTGAGTGGAAATCATGCTCAGGCTATTATTTACACCGTTGAGATAGTACATGTAGTAGATATCACTCTCCCGCCCCCCAAAGGATATCGAGGTAGCGTGAAATTTTGCGTACGGCACTCATAGTTGATTTTTCGTGCTGGCCAAAAATGAGCGCATCGGTTTTCTTGCCGTTCTTTTCCACATAGAACACATCCGGCAACAGGCTGATAGCATTGACATTATCATCTACTAAAGGGGCGGTGTCGTTATTCAGATTGTTATAAAGCTGGTAGGTAAAGAAACGGTAGGTATCGATACGTTTTTTGCATCCCCAGCGCGATGATGTTAAGTGTAGACTTCTTTTTCTGACAGCCAGCTATTCACAATGTTGTAGCTTAGCGTGTCGGTGGTCAGCAGCAGGGTGAACAGGTTAAGATAGCGAAGCAGGCTTACAGGCATGGTAACAGCTTCTACTTTAAAGAACGTAAGGTAACAGATTGAAATACATTGGCGCTGGCCAGCAGCAAAAGAAAATAGCTCGCCGGTTGTGTGGTTTCTTTTGTATCAGCATTCTCGATTTGGTATTAGGCTTCATGCATCACTATGCCCATGCTCTATACACCGCCTTCTCTTTTTTCCGGCTCTCTTTTTATCATAACTTCCTTACTGAATCGAAGCTTCCTTAACGTGATGGCGTAACTTAAGGTATTAATCGGAACAGTTAACCCTTTTGCTGCGATATTCACTAGTGTATAACCGACATACTTCACGTTGTATGTACTTAGCTGCATCGCTATTCGGCCCATCCTTTGGCCTCATCTAGCATGATTCTGTTACAAGCGGCTTTAATGCGTTAGGGTGTTACCCTGCAAGTCGAATTATTGAGGGTGTAAATGGAGATAATTAAGGGAAAAATAGATCTGATGCCGAAAAAAGCCGTTAAAAACCAGTAAAAGTATCGGAAATTAGGAAATAAATGATGATAGCAACGCTATTCTATTGCATTGAACGCGTGGGTTTTGTCGATTGGTGCGATTAATTATTGTGCGATTACACTAATAGTGCTCTATATCTATTTGCTGTTGTGCTTGTTTACAATGATTTGGCGATGGATAACACCTAAGCCTGTCTCACATCACCGGGTTTTTTGCCGTATAATCGCCTACTCTGAATTTGGACTTTGGTGTAATAGTGAAACACAACTTTCTCACTTGTTGCGTCGTATGCAACAGGTATTGCAGGAACTACAGCCAGCAATACCAGGAAGCTGACAGTTGGTCGTTTCTCTGACATTGGATATCTCTGCGGCTGTGAAGAGTGAGCCGTCATTGTTATCCTGGTTGGTCACTCAGCCCGTTTATTCCTAGTTTTACTGACAACACAGGCAAGAACCGGAAGAGGCGGCCGTCTGCGTCGGATGTATACATTTGGCGGCTGAATGGGTTTAAAAAAAAGACGCAAGATGAGGGGCGCGCAGCAGAATATATTTTTTTACCGCACGTTGAAGTCCTGCGCTTGGAGAATCAGCTCAGCTTCAAGGTGAATCTGTTTAGCGACACTTCATTGCAAGAAGATGTGGATGAAGTTGCCTCGTTTATCAAATTCCTTCTACCAGCATATCCTATCACCTCCATTTTACAACCACATTGTTGCCGAACATCATCACCCTTCCCGGGAAGGGTGGGTGGTAATACTCGAGCAGGCGTTGGAAAATATCGCCGACGGCGCAATGGAAAAAAGTGTTGTTAGCACGTTGTACTACGTTAACGCTGTCACAGCCGCTGCGTGCCGCAAGTATGATGGCTGCCAGCCGTACTGCTAATCACTATTGCTTCCACTTTATGCTGGCCCATAGTCCTGAACAGGCCTTTATAGGGTTCAGTCCTGAACGCCTTGACTTACGTCAGGGAAAAATGCTAACAGGAAGCGCTGGCCGGAACGGTCGTCAACGATGACAATGACCGGACTGCTGAGGCTCTGGCGCAGTGGTTGATGAACGACAGTAAAAATCAGTGTGAAAACCAGTTAGTGGTGAAGGATATCTGCCAGCGCCTGCAACAATTTGTCGCCTTGTTGGATGTATGCCCTCAGAAGTGATAAGGTTGCAGAAAGTGCAACATTTGCGTCGTTCAATACGCGCCACGTTGCATCAGGCTTCCGACACCGCTTGCCTGAATGATTTGCAACCGACAGCTGTAGTAGCTGGGTTGCCGCGCCATGCTGCGCGTGCGTTTATTCGTGAGGTGGAACCCTTTACGCGCAGTTGGTACGCAGATTCTGCTGGTTATCTCTCATTAACGCAGGCTGAATTTTGCGACGCGTCGCGTTCGGCTGAGATTCAGGGTGAATAGATTAACCTTGTATGCGGGTACGGGAATTTTACCGGGATCTGATCCAGAGCAAGAATAAGTTGAGCTGGATAACAAAGCAGTCGAGTTAGAGACGCTATTTCACGACGAAGTGTCATAGTTTTGTTTTATCTTTGTTGTGCAAAGTGCAGGTTTATATCAAAGTCAGCGTCATAAAAAAATATAATAAGCAGCATATCCTGAAATCAGAGCAGTCGAGTCCACCATGTCAATAAGTGTATTTAATCGTCGCTGGGCTACTTTATTACTTGAAGCGTTGACTTGTCATGGCGTTCGTCATATGCTGACTGGTGTCAGCTGTTGATGGTGCTCTCGGGGCGTTAACCCATAATGCACTTCCATATCATTACCCCTTTGCAGAACCGCTGTACGGCCCCGATGAAGACGACTTATATCAGGACTGGCTGTGGCAACGCTGGGCGGATGGTGGTAAAAACGTGCTCCTTGGCTGAGGTTAGTTCATTCGATTGCGGTCACAGTAGAACCGTATTGGTCTGTATAGCGCAAAAAGCGCGGAGTGGTACTGGGGTTGTACGGGTAAGTAACAGCAGAGTGCGGTGCGCGTTTGCGCTGGCTGCCGATTACCGCAAGGCTCCGCTGTGCAGTAGTGACCGGATGAGTTTTTTTCTTTGCTGCAAAGCAGCAGGGTAACAAAGTAGCAAAAATCAAGTTAAAGTTGTACAAAGCGGTGCGTGACGGCACGATCGTCAACATGCTGCTGGAGGCGCTGCCGGATTTAACGTTGCGTCTGGATGCTAATTGCAGTTGGACGCGTGCTAAAGCAGAAAAATTTGCTCGTTACGTCTCACCGAAACTGCGCTCGCGCATCGCATTTCTCGAAAAACCGTGCAAAACACAAGAAGAGTCACGTGCATTTGACTGTGCGATACTGGCATCGGTATTGCCTGGGATGAGAGTGTTCGCGAGGCGGATTTTTGCGTGCAAAAAAAACCTGGCGTGAGCGCCATTATCATCAAAATCATCAAACCGAACTCTGGTCGGCAGTCTGGCACGCTGTAAGCAACTGGTGCGCGAGGAGGTGCATCAGGTCGGTCGGTTTAACGGCTGTGATCAGTTCCAGCATTGAGTCAAGCTAGGCTAACACAGTTGGCTCGCATCGCTCAGTGGTTGACGCCGGGAGTTATACACGGTCTGGATGCGCTGGATCTGATACAAATGTAGGTAGTGCGTATCTGGCTGGATAGCACCTGCCGCTGTAATCACTGGACTCTCTGTATAAGGTATGGCAGGTATAACGGATTGATCCTGTCGCGATATTGGGCAGAACGCAAACCGTAGGCGTTTGCGCTGACAGTAGACACAGGTATAGAGTTGGTAGCGGCTTGCATGCCATTGCGCTGCCCTTACTGCTGTCTATTCCCAGCAAAGCCAGATAACTGACTAGCATCACAGCGCTGCGAGGAAAAAACAGCGCTGTGATGCTAGTCAGTTATCTGGCTTTGCTGTGCAATGCGGCTCGTGGGTGTGTTGCCGTTGAATCCACAGTTGCCTGCATCACTGCCGTCTACGTTGTTGCCGCAACTCGGCGTGTTGCACTTTCTTTCTATTTCGCCCACTGATGATGAATCCCCAACTGTGTTCAATCAATTGCACTATCCCGATAGTGTCGCCGCTGAGGCGTTGGTTGAGCGACAACTGCCTGCGTGGAAGGCTTCTCGCTTGCTACCCTTACGTTAATCTCGGGTTCCAGCAGGGTTACCGAAGGCGGCGGCACATGCTTTTTCTGCCTATATTGCCAGTGCACAAGGGGTCATTGATCTGATGTCTTTCACCGTACAGGAGAGTTAGTTTTTTTCGTTGGCATTTTTTCATGCGTCTGGGCAAGGTCATTGTCTGACGTTGGCTTACGGCGGGAGCGCGATTAGTGGTGCGCAGCTCGCAGCTGCTGCAAGATTATTCTTATGTTTCATTGGTGCCGACACAACTGTAGCGTTTACTGGCGCAAGACAAGTTGCCCACTTCCCTTAAAGCCGTGTTGCTCGGCGGTGCGGTAATTCCGCTGGAACTGACGCAACAGGCTGAGACGCGAGGAATTTGTTGTTGGTGCGGTTATAGCATGACAGAAATAACCTCTACCGTTTGTGCAAAGCAGGCTGATGGCTGAGCGAGTGTCGGCTTCCTCTGCTTGCGGTAAGGGAAGATCTTACTGCGCGGTGAAAGTATGGCGGCAGAATACTAGCGTGATGGTGCGTTGCTGTCGTTTACCTATAGCGAGAGTTGGTTTCATACGCGTGATAGTGGCGTGTTTCAGCAGGATGAGTGGTGTATATTGGTACGATTGGACAATCATTTCTTCAGCGGCGGTGAAGGTATCCAGCCGGAAAATATTGAAGCACTGCTGATAACGTATCCGATGATGTTGCAGGCGTGCACGGTGCTAGTGCCAGATGCTGAATTCGGCCAGCGACCTGTAGCCTAGCCTACAGGCCAATATCTAGCGAATTACATGGTGGTGGCATTAAAATTAGCGCGCATAGGTGAAGGACTGGGCTAAAAAAATCTATCGCAATAGCGTGAATAAAGAGGCTGTTTTCCGCGTTCGTTAATGATATTAATACAATTTGTTGCTGGCCCTCCGGGGCTGATTCAGCTAAAATCCCTCGGATGCCGAGTGTCGCTTATATACCTGTCATACTGCAAGTTACATGTGCGTCGGCAGTACGCGTTATTCGGCCTACCTCTAGGTTTTATCTATAACAAAGCTGCTGCAAGCGGCGTTCAAAATCTGCTCTTGGTAGATTTTTCACCTGAATAGTTTACGTGAGTAAGTAATTCTGGGCTTTTTCACTTGCTGTGTTACGAGATTCGTACAGGAACCTAGCCCTAAAAGAACAACGCAAGTGCAGTTCAAGGCGTTAACGCTTTGAACTGCAACTCGGATTGTTGAGGGTATAGCGTTTAATAGTCGATTTTAAGGATAAGTAAAATGAAAAAGATTGCGATTGCCCTGGCAGGTAGCCTGCTATTGGCAACAGCGACGGCTCAGGCCATCAGTTTCTCCGGAGAAGCGGGAGACGATTATGCTGGCGCAGGCGTTGGCTTTGGTCTGGGTGTTCCAGGCCTCGGCGCTAACGTAAGCTACGGTCACGGTAAAGATAACAACGATGTGTATGGTTTCTGCCTAGGATATACGTTGCCGCTAGGCGCGCTGTCACTGACCGTTGGTGGCAAAGCGCTTTATTTTAATCAGCAGCATGCTACCGATGGTTATGGTGTGGCGCTGGGTGGCGGGTTACAGTTCCCGATCAGCCGTTATTTCTCCCTGTACGGAGAAGGTTATTATGCACCGGATGCATTCTCCAGCCATATCGATCACTATTTAGAAGCAAAAGGGGGTGTACGCTGGCAGGTATTCCGCCCGCTGAACTTGGATCTTGGTTACCGTTACATCAATATCGGTGGCGAAAGTGGTCGCTCTGATAACAAAGTGGCCGATACTTTCTATCTGGACGCTGGCTTCAATTTTTAAGCAGTTAACTTATCACCATAAAAAATGGGTGTTCGCAGCAGCGAACACCCATTTTTTATGGACATTGTTTAGATCCTATTCCAATAGGCGTTATTGGCGTAGCCAATTTGGCCAAGGACAGCGCGCAGAAACCGCAACGTACACGGGGAGTACATGAGAATTTCGAGCTCGGCTCAGGGCTAACATGGCAAGTAAAATAGCCCTAATGGGATCTATTAGCCCATCGTCTGCAGACAGCCGCTTGCCATGGCCGCACTGGATAACAATAATGCCAATGCCGCATAAAAAACACGAGGAGCAATACCGGTGCGCCACCCGGTGTTGACGTACCGGACCGATGTAGTTGCCTCACACGCCAACTGAGCAGGGCTGGAATTACCGGTGCCAGCAATGCGAGTGCGATGGCAGCATAACCCAGTGCCATGACAAATCCTTGTGGGTAGAACAGCGCAAAAACAAGCGGTGGCGTAAACGTCAGCACGCCGGTTTGCAAACGCCCAGGGACATTGTTCTGGCGTTTGAACAAATCAGCCAGATAATCGAACAGGCTGAGCGCAACACAAAGGAAGGATGTCGCCAGCGCCAGATCGGCAAAAATGCGTACTGCGACTTCGACATGGTGAGACGCAACAAAATTCTGAATCGCTTGCATCAACCCATTCAGACCGGCTTGCTGCGCCAGCATAGCGCGAAAGGTGCTACTGCTCAACACTTCAAGCGTCGCCAGTTGCCAGAACAGGTAAACGAACAAGGGGATTGCACTGCCGATGATAAATATACGACGCAGTTTGCGACTATCACTCCTCATGTAATGGACAACGCTGGGAATGCTGCCGTGCAAACCGAACGAGGTTAGTACCACTGGGAGGGCGAAAAGCGTCAGCCCTTATTGCAGTGGGAGTGTCAGTAAGTTCTGCTTTTCGACGTGTGGAATCATCATTCCCAGCATGACTAGCAGACGATTGAAGACATACACTGACGTGTTACCGATGCACACTACGCCTCCGGTCAGCAGGGTGAACAGAAAAATATCCGCAAACGATGGGAAAAAGTAGCCGCTCGACTGGTACAAACTGCTCGCCAGTAATTCGCCTGCGCCGCTGATATAGATAGCGGTCAGAGCATACATTAAAAGTAGCATGCTGAAATCTGTTAGCCATTGGCATTACTGACCCAAATAAATTTTGGCCAACGTACCTAGCCTAGTATGGGATGGCTGGTGTTGATAGACCTCTACTAGCAGTAGAGGGGCTATAGCATATCAATAGCCATAGGCTCAAACAAAATAGTAAAAGTAACGCTAAAACAACGCCTGACGTTGCCAACGTCATAGCGAGCATGCCGGCCCTTATGGTGGTTCCTGCTATGATAAAAATGCTGCCAAATGTACGATTTATCACTTTTTCTCGTGAGCGAGATAGCATCTCCTTTGCTCTTATGGCTGCGCCAGCCTAGAGGATCGCACGACATATGTCAAAACGCCGTTACCAGGCCTGTAAAGTTAACGTTACGGTTTAGGCGCCTTCACAAAAAAGTAGGTGCTGCAGTGCGTATTCATTGTCTTGCTTCGAGGGAGTTTTTGTAGTGAAAGAAAAACACAGGAGTAGCACATGCTGAGGGTGGAGATTTTGTGTACCGGAAACGAAGTACTCCACGGACAGATTCTGGATACCAACACGGCCTGGTTGGCAGATTACCTGTTTGAGCAAGGTATCTCAATGACCAGTCTAATGACGGTGGGTTGTAAGCTGGAGAAACTAGTCGTGCCGCTGACGCAGCGTAGCCAGATTGCCGATATGCTAATTTTGAACAGAGGGCTTTGAGGCTAACCAGTGATGGTCTGAAGCGCTGGCGGCGACAACGGCAGCGAGAGAGGGGTTGGTAGAGCATCCAGAATGAATTGCGCGTATGAAGGCTTTTTTCACTGAGCGCAGGCGGGGTAATGGCGCCGAGCAACCGTAAATAGACACAGATTCCTACCAGTGCCGACATGGTAGATAACCCGATAGGGATGGCATGCGACTTTATGTTAACGCTAAACCGCTGCCTGATATTTTTCACGCCCGGCGTACCGTCAGAATTTAAAAGGATAGTGGATAAGCAGATAGTGCCGCGACTGCGTGAGCATTTTTCTGTGGCGTCTGCGCCTTTGTGCCTGCGGCTAACCACCTTGGGCCGTTCAGAGAGCTTTTGCAAACCCACTCGACAGCCTACCGCTACCGGAAGGTGTGGTGCTGGGGTATCATTCCTCCATGCCTATCATTGAACTGAAACTGACTGGCCCGGCATCACAGCGTGCGGCGATGAAAGCGGCATGGGAGACTGTGCGATCGGTGGCGGGTGAAAACGCATTGTTCGAAGGAACACAAGGTTTACTCGCTTAATTGGCGCAGCGTCTGACGGAGAAAGGGTTGACGTTGATAGTCGAGGAGTCGTTTACCGCAGGTCTGCTCCATTAGCAGTTAAATTCTGCATAAGCGCCTCTCAACGGCGGTGCACTGTGGTCGCAGACGCTGTTCGTAACGCTGACGAAGATGGTAAACTGCTTGGCTGACGAACACGAATCTTTACTGGAGCTGGTGGTGAGCGACCGTCAGGACGATCGCTTATCCATTGCATTACACACCCCGCACAGGGCACTTTACCTAGGCTATTTCGTTCAATGTGACGCGCTATAGCCTGCAAACGAATCAGGAAGTGGTGCCATGTTGGCAATGAATCGCCGCCGGCTGAATGGCTGGTCACCGTATGGTGGGTATTGCTGGATCACGATGGTGCCATACACTGGGGTGAAATTGTTTCGCTTTTGGGGTTTTCCCTACGTCCAATGGCGCTGAGGAAAAAGAAGACGTCAGGATAAGCAGCATGGATGCTGCGAAAGCCAGCGTCCCTTCTGGAACGCGTCTTTGGCGATCCGTCAGGCGGCATCCTTTTCATAAGGTATCACGCAGCGACGCTATTGCGCAAATAGCACGGGGTCACACTGGGTGAGCGAGACTGCATACCCCGTGTCGGGCTCGTGCCACGCAGGTAGTAGATAAATAAGCATTTTTTCGCGCACGAAACGTCAAGCCGATCTGGTATAAAAAGAACTTTTTGAATCCTTAATACAGTAACGCGTAAAGTTGGCGTCTGTAACGCGAGGCGAGTGCATTGCCGATGCCCAGTGCGGCCAGAATATCCATCATCGTTTTAAGTACGTTGCCGTCGGCGGCAGACAAATCTTTTTTCAACATTACAATCAGGCTTTCTAACGCTTCTTCATTGCGTCCCATCTGATGCAACTGTAACGCCAGTTTCACCGCCAGCTCAGCATTGTTCGGATCGGCGGCGAGTTGCTGTTGTAACTGCTGAATTTCTGATGTGTCAGTGGCTTGCTTAAGTAAATCGATTGAGCTACCAGGCTATGGTAGCGCGTATCCTGATCCTGCAACGGGATGGTGTTCAGTACTGCTTGTGCATGTCGCTGCGGTTTAACTGAATCTGCACTTCAGCCAGATCAGACTGATATTACTACGTGCTGGCTCAGCTACCAGGCATCTTTAAGCAACGTTAGCGCCGCCGGGAGATCGCCTTCTTGAATGTGCTGCTGGGCTTCAGCCGCTTTGAATTCTTCTTCACGCGGCAATACGCGTTGCAACAGGTCGCGAATCGCTTCTTCTGGCTGTAATCCCTGGAAACCATCTAGCGATTGACTCTCTTTAAACAGATAGACCGTCGGGATTGCACGAAGACCAAACTGTGCTGCAACCCGCTGTTCTGCATCATAATCTACCTGTGCTAGAATAAACTAGCCGGCATATTCCTGCGCCAGATTGTGTAGCACCGGGATGAGCTTCTGGCAGTGTTGACTGTGTTCAGACCAGAAATAAAACAGTACCTGCATTTGCATGGATTACTCCAGCACCTGATGCAGGTTGATCTCGTTAATGCTTATCAGCTTGCTAATGGGCTGTGTTGGCATTATTGTCTAGCATGGCAGTCTCTCTCATCCGTTTTATAGGGATACCCATCAACTTCAAGTTGCATGTGCATTGACTACGTTCGTTATTCGGCCCATTCCTGGGCCTCACCTCTAACGAGGCCGCCGCAAGCAGCGTTCAAATTTGTTCCAGACAAATTTTTCTCTTACTTGCCACCTTCCTGCAACTCGAATCATTTAGAATAAAAATGGGGTCGAATAACTTCACTTCAAGCGGTTGAATCGTTCATTGTTCCGCCGTGAGTTGTGCGGAATCATGATGTCTATGGGGCAATAGTATATGCCGTTAATCAAGAACTAGTGTGCAATATCCTATCCAGCCAACGGGCTGGCAGCAAGCGTCCTAACACCGTGATGGCATGGGCCAAAGCGTTTACCAGGTAGCCTAGTTTAGGCCGCAGTCTTTCCAGCGCATGGCGTAATTTCGGCAATATTACCTCTGGCGGCAGCGTAAAGCGCCGTACAATACTAGGGTTGTTGACAGGCGCTTCCGCCTGCATTTGTGACACATTGTCGGTAAAGCGACTGGTGATAGAAACTGGGTTCAATCAGGCTGACGAGCAGCGAACTGCCGTGCAGTTCCATGCGCAGTGTTTCCGACCAGGCTTCCAGCGCGTATGTGCTGGCCGCGTAGGCACCGCGTCCCGGTGTAGAGACAAATCCTATTACGGAGCTGGTCTGAATAATGCGTCCTTTGCCGTGCGGCAACATGGCGGGCAGAAAACACTGTGTCAGCTTGTATATACCGAAAAGGTTGCTAGCGCGAGATTGTGTTCAGTGGGCTATAAACTCCATAGCCTGCATTATTAAACAACCCGTACAGTCTATTGTTGGTCAGCGTAATAATTTGCTCAGCCGCAGCATCCACGCTGTCCGGATCGTCCAGGTTGAGCGCAATATTTTCAAACCCCAGCGTGCCCATCGGCTGTACATCCTCTGCGCGGCGGCAGGCCGCTAGTACGCGATAGCCGCGCTGGCGTAAGTCTCGTGCTATTACCAAGCCAATCCCGCTGGAGCAACCAGTAATCAAAACCGTTTTTTGCATAACTTTACCTAATTAAAAAGCCCTCTTTTTCAAGAGTCATGGTTAGCTAGCAAATAAGCAGTCACAAGCTCACTAACGGTTTAAGCTGTTTTGCCATCCAGTTGGCAATAAACGGCTGCGCTTCGCGCGTGGGGTGGATGCTATCGTCTTGCATCCACTCGGGTTTAAAATAAACCCATTCCATAAAAAACGGTACCAGCGGGATTGAAAATTGCTGTGCCAGTCGTGGATAAATGGCGCTGAACGTGGTATTATAAGGTTGACCATAGTTGGAGAGCAGGCTTATTTTCATCAGCAAAAGCTGTGCATTAGCCGTTTTCACCTGATTGATGATAGTGGTCAGTTTTTATTCTATAATCGGTGGCGGGAAACTCCGCAGACCATCATTGCCGTCTATTTCGATCAGCACCTAGCGTGGCTAATGTTGTTGCAGCAGTGCCGTAAACGCGCCAGCCCTTGGGAAGCGGTATTGCCGCTAATGCTGCCGTTGACGATTTTTATGCCGTCAGGGTTCGCTTTTGCCATTGCTCATTGAGCAGAGCTAACCAGGCAGAAGCGGTAGGCATGCGATAGCCCGTGCTGAGACTATCTCCCAATACCAGGAGCGTTTCCATTGCAATGCGCGGGCGCTGAGTAATCCCAGCAGCAAAAGGATTTAGATATGTCTGTGAATGGGATCTTGTCGGCAGCCACCGCGTCGGCGGAAAATATTCTGAAAGTTCATCATTTAAGTAAGCACGTCGGTCAGGTTGAACATCGACTTTCCATCCTCACCGGAGTTGAGCTGGTTGTCAAACCTGCGCAGTCTATTGCGCTGATTGGTGAATCCCGTTCGGGGAAATCGACGCTGCTGGAAATACTCGCTGATCTGGATGATGGCAGTGAAGGTGATGTTAAACTGCTTGGCGAATCGTTGGGAGTCTTAGATGAAGATAGGTATGCTGTGCGCCCGCGATGTCTGGTTTTTTTCAGGCGTTTATGTTAGTGCCTACCCTGAAGCGCTGATAGAACGTACAGTTGCCCGCATTGCTACGTGGTGAAAGTGATGCACAAAGCGTGTGCAGGCAGAACAACTGTTGCGCTAGTTGGGATTAGGTGAACGGGTTGCACCATTTACTCGCGTAGTTATCCGGTAGTGGGCAACAGCGTGTCGCCATTGCTCGTACCTTTAGCAGGCGCAACAGGGTGCTGATCGCAAAACTGGTGAACGCATGGTAGATTTGTTGTTTTCTCTGAATCGCAATTATGCCACTACGCTGTGAACGGTGTTTGCGTCTGTTAGACGGCAAACTGCAGGAGGTGACATGATTTGGCGTTGGTTTTGGCAGGAGTGGCGTCCCCATCGCTGTTGATCGTGTGTTTAGCGTTAACACTGGCAGTAGCGCATCACACTGGCATTGTTATCCAACTGATGGACAAAATTGAGATCATCTCGTTCCAGAGCTAGTAAACGCACGATATTGCTCGCGCCAGACATGGTTCCTCCCATTACATACTTGCCACACGGCAATAGGATGAGTATAGAGCGGTTTAGTGGCATAATAACCGATCGGAAGGGAAGGGATTTAAAAGGACGGCGCCTTTAATGTTTAATGTTTCAGAGCACGGTAGAGGGAATTAAAAATCTACGCTGGCACGCAGCAGCACCTGACGTGGTTAACCCACTGCCACACATAGGTTGTTACCGCTGGACGGGTAGTAAGTTTACCAAACAGGTTCTTTACGTTCATCTGCCATTTCACCCTATAACCGTTAAACAGCACGGTATAGGCAACAAAGGCATCAGCGACAATATCATCATCACCTATGGGCAAGGAGTCTCCTGCCATGTTCATTTCATTGCCGTTTTTTTCGGATCAGCGACAACGCGCGCATCAGTAAAGGCATAACTGCCGATCACACTTATTGAGTCGGTTAACTTACCTACGGTTGGTTTCTTGCCCAAATTATATCCAGTTCAATTCCCTCCCCCAAGTGTGTTGGTCTGTGTGATGCCGCTAATACTGTACAGTGCTTCATCCAGCGTGCGTACCGCCTGATCGCATTATAGTACCTGTGATTGTACGGACCGCTGCGGGTACGTCCAGCAGGCGTGCTTCCGTACGTGTGCCGGTTACGCTTTTTTATGGGCCTGATAGCTGCCGTCAGCTTCGGTAGTGGCATGTTCTGCTTGAGAGTAACCACCACCGTAACACATCATCTTCTGCAGAGGTTTTGGCTAGACGCGGTAGGATCGCCAGGTCCGGCTTTAAAGGCATAATGGCTTCGGCATTCAGTGTGCGCGGGGCTCCTTCGCCAAGGCGTGGGATTTGTGCAATGCCAGGCAACGCCGTGGTGTATTTTTTCCAGCTTTGCGCATTGCAGCGTGCCATATCACTGGGCTAGCCCATCACTCGCTGTGCCGGATTACACGGCTCCAGAAGTGCCAGCGTATAGAGCAACGGCTTTCATCAAGAAAGAGACGTGCAGGATTATCGGGAATCTCTAACTGAAGCCCTAATAAGTCGGTCACCGTCTTTCCCTAAATGGTGGTATTCACCAACAGCAGCACGACCAGTAATGCTCTGGTCAGGAATAACGCGCGGCATATTCACCCTCTGCAGAAAATCGAGCAGAGGAAGTGAATGAGTGTGAGAGTGATTATCAATAATGTCTTGGCGAGGGAAGAACAACAAAAAAAATAATGTTTTTTATATCATAAGGATAGTAATATTTTTTTAAACAAATAAAGTATTGCTCAGTGGAAACTTTCAGGGCGCCTAGCATGCTAGGCGCCCTGAATATCTGCAGGGGTTACCTTATTCGGCAGCATAACCTTGTTTTGGAATACGCACGCCGTCTAGCCAGGCTTCACCCTCACGCATTTTGAGGCGTCCTTCGACAAACCAGTTCACGACCAACGGATAAATGGTGTGTTCCTGCGTTTGTACACGAGCAGTCAGCACTTCTTCCGTGTCTTTGCTGAACACTGGCACTTTGGCTTGAAGTACCAGGGGGCCGCCGTCCAGTTCGTCAGTAACGAAATGGACGGCGGTACCGTGTTCTTTGTCACCACTTTCCAGTGCTTTACGGTGAGTGTGCAGACCCGGGTATTTCGGTAACAGAGACGGATGAATGTTTAGCATTTTGCCTGCAAACAGCGCGACAAATTCTGAGCTCAGGATACGCATATAACCCGCCAGTACCACCATGTCTGGCTGGTATTGCGCCATCTCTTTTGCCATTGCTGCGTCGAAAGCAGCTCTGTCTGCAAACCTTTTTGGGTCAATGACATGAGCCGGTATCTCGGCTTCTTGCGCCAGCACCAGACCATAGGCCTCTGGATTGTTGCTGAACACGGCTGTGATATTTGCTTTGATGCGCTTATACGCGCAGGCCTCAATTAGCGCCTGTAGGTTGCTTCCTTGACCTGAGAGTAAGACAACGATGTTTTTCATTAATTAATGACCACTACTTCTCCGGCGTTAGCGGGTTGAATAACGCCAATTTTCCATGCGGTTTCACCCTGGCTATTGAGGAATGCCACGGCTTCCTCTGCCTGTTCAGCAGGCAATGCGATAATCATACCCACACCGCAGTTAAAAGTGCGGTACATTTCATGACGGCTGACATTGCCCGTCTGTTGCAGCCAATCGAACACGGCAGGCCACTGCCAGCTAGATTCATCAATGTTAGCTTGCATGCCTTCTGGCGACACGCGCGGGATATTTTCCCAGAAACCGCCACCGGTCATGTGAGCAATCGTGTGAACATCAACTTTTTCAATCAGGGCCAGAATGGATTTGACGTAGATTTTAGTCGGTGCTAAAAGATGATCTGCCAGGGATTTTCCTGCAAGTGTCGTCTGCTCTGGATCGGTTTTACTTGCTTCGAGAATCTTACGCACCAGAGAATAACCATTAGAGTGCGGGCCACTGGCTGCCAGTGCGATTAGGATATCACCTGCCTGTACTTTACTTCCGTCGATGATCTCTGATTTTTCAACAATACCGACGCAAAAACCGGCGACGTCGTAATCTTCACCGTGGTACATACCGGGCATTTCAGCCGTTTCGCCACCGACCAGCGCACAGCCTGACTGTTTACACCCTTCGGCGATACCGGTGATAACGCTAGCTGCCGTATCTACATCCAGTTTTCCCGTGGCGTAGTAATCAAGGAAGAACAGCGGCTCTGCCCCCTGCACCACCAGGTCATTGACACACATTGCCACCAGATCGATACCGATGGTGTCGTGGTGTTTCAGATCCATGGCAAGACGCAGCTTGGTGCCGACCCCGTCAGTACCGGAAACCAGGACGGGTTCACGATATTTTTGGGGCAAGGCGCACAGTGCACCAAAACCGCCCAGACCGCCCATCACTTCGGGGCGGCAGGTTTGTTTCAATACGCCTTTAATACGGTCTACCAATGCGTTGCCAGCATCAATATCCACACCTGCGTCTTTGTAGCTAAGAGAAGTTTTGTCGATCACTGCGGAGTTCTCACGGAGAATATAATTGATGGTGAAATAGTCAGTATACCCAGCCTGGTGGATCTACCCATATCGAAGCGCGATAATTCTAACAGCGAGAGCAATCGTTTGCGAGTGGTGTGTTATCTGCTTTGCATTTTTTCTGTTCAATGGGAATTTCCCTGCTCGGTTGATCTGGATCAGGCTATAACCTGTAGCGCTTAAGTAAAAAATCGGTATAATCCCGCGATTTTTTTATGATAGGCTGCCATTCCTCCCTTGACGCACCTATTCTGCGTCGTGAAGATATCCGTCCACTTTCTATAGGGGGAATAAAATGAAGGTCGTCGAGGTCAAACACCCGCTCGTCAAACATAAACTTGGCCTGATGCGTGAAAACGATATAAGTACAAAACACTTTCGTGAACTGGCATCCGAAGTTGGCAGTTTATTGACTTATGAAGCCACTGCCCATTTGGTCACGGAAAAGATCACCATCGAAGGCTGGTGCAGTCCGGTTGAAGTTGATCAGATTAAAGGCAAAAAAATTACCGTTGTGCCGATTTTGCGTGCCGGTCTGAGCATGATGGAAGGCGTGCTGGAAAATGTGCCGAGCGCGCGCATCAGCGTGGTGGGCATGTACCGTAATGAAGAGACGCTGGAGCCGGTGCCTTACTTCCAGAAACTGGTCTCAAACATTGATGAACGTATGGCGCTGGTGGTGGATCCGATGCTGGCGACTGGTGGTTCGATGATTGCCACTATTGATCTGCTGAAAAAAGTGGGTTGCCAGAACATCAAAGTATTGGTGTTGGTGGCCGCACCGGAAGGGATTGCCGCGCTGGAAAAAGCGCATCCTGATGTTGAGCTTTATACCGCATCCGTCGACAAAGGACTTAACGAGCATGGTTACATCATGCCGGGTCTTGGTGACGCGGGCGATAAGCTCTTTGGTACTAAATAAGCTGTATCATTCGACTGAGTAAGTCGGCTTTTTTTTGCCTGGGTTTGCCGTGCAAAGCACATGGCCTTTTTCTACCCATTTTTCGAACGATTTTTATAATCAGCCTCGCTTCCCTATGCGGTGACGTGTGGGGGCGGCTGGGTTGTGATAATAATGCTGGATGCACCGGCTAACCACAACATCGAGTGACTTTTACAGAGGATATTAACAATGACTCGTCGCGCCATCGGGGTGAGTGAACGACCCTCCTTGCTACAAACCATCCCGCTGAGCTTCCAGCACCTGTTTGCCATGTTTGGTACAACGGTGCTGGTGCCGATTTTATTCAAAATAAACCCGGCAACGGTGCTGTTGTTTAACGGTATCGGCACACTGCTGTATCTGTTTATTTGTAAGGGCAAGATCCCAGCTTATCTGGGTTCCAGCTTTGCCTTTATTTCGCCCGTGCTGCTGCTGTTGCCGCTAGGATATGAAGTGGCGCTGGGCGGCTTCATCATGTGCGGCGCACTGTTTTTTGTGGTAGCGCTGATTGTGCAATGTGCTGGCACGGCTGGCTGGATATAATTTTCCCACCGGCGGCGATGGGGTCGATAGTTGCGGTAATCGGTCTGGAGTTGGCGGGGGTTGCGGCAGGGATGGTCGGGCTGTTGCCTGCGGATAGTGCGTCGGTCGATAGCAAAACTGTGACCATTTCACTAGTGACATTATGTGTGACCGTGCTGGGCTCTGTATTTTTCCGCGGTTTTCTGGCCATTATCCCGATTCTGATTGGGGTTCTGGTGGGGTACGCGCTGTCGTTTGCCATGGGGGTAGTGGATTTCGTATCCATCGCTCAGGCCCACTGGTTTACACTACCGACCCTCTACACTCCACGTTTTGAATGGTTTGCTATTTTAACTATTCTCCCTGCTGCGCTGGTGGTGATTGCGGAACATGTTGGTCACCTGGTGGTTACCGCTAACATCGTGAAAAAAGATCTGATGCGCTATCCTGGCTTGCATCGCTCCATGTTTGCCAACGGTCTCTCTACCATGATTTCCGGTTTCTTCGGTTCAACGCCGAATACCACTTATGGTGAAAACATTGGTGTGCTGGTTATTACTAAGGTCTTATAGCACCTGGGTAATCGGCGGTGCGGCGATACTTGCCATTCTGCTTTCCTGCGTAGGCAAACTAGCTGCAGCGATCCAGGCCGTGCCGGTGTGCCGGTAATGAGCGGTGTTTCTCTGCTGCTGTACGGTGTAATCGGTGCTTCTGGTATCCGTGTTCTTATCGAGTCAAAAGTGAACTATAATAAAGTGCAAAACCTGATTCTGACGTCGGTTATTCTGATCATCGGGGTGAGTGGGGCGAAAGTGCACCTGGGTGCTGAGGAATTAAAAGGCATGGCATTAGCCACTGTTGTGGGTATTGCCCTGAGCCTGCTGTTCGCACTGATCAATCGCTTCAGAAGCGAAGAAGTAGTGCTGGATGCCGAGGATGACGCCGAGGAAACCCCGTGCGTGTCATAAATTGAGTATTGCTCAGGTTTCCTGGGATAGTATTTTTCCCGGAAACAGAAAAAAACATGACAAAAATTATTAATTATGAAGAAAACAACGTTAGTGTTGTTGCTGGGACTATCGTTTTTTGCTTCTGCCCAAGAAGCTGATGACGCCGATCGGCTCTACGATCGTCTTGAACAGCAAGATACCACTGCACTGACTGCCCTCACCGATTTGGCTAAACGTCAGGATACTTACGCACTCTCTGTGTTGGGGTTCATCTATGAGTTTGGTATTTCCGTTCCTAAAAATACCCAACAGGCGATCGACTATTATCAGTAGGCCTGCGCATTAGGTGGAGATGATGGCTGTTATAATGCGGGGTATTTTTATCAATACGGTATTGGCGTACCAGAGGAGAAAACTCGAGACAGCAACTGCTGGAAAAGATTAATGCTTCGGATATTGATACTGAGACAGCCAAGACGCTTGGGCGTACAATTTATGAGGCCAAAGCAAAGGCAGAAATCGATGCAGAGATGCATGCACCGATACTGAAGTATATTTCCCATTTTTTAAATACGGCAGATACCGAAACTCGCCGGATATTCATTCATATAGGTTTTAGTAAAAGCGACACGTTACGGCTGGCAAGGCGTTGGATGCAATTGAGCTATCCTAACGTAAACTATTATGTCGGACATTTTTATAATTGCGGTTACTCTTCGATTAAATATAAAGACGGTGAGGCACTGCGTTGGTTTCGCCGCGCGGCAGAGGGCGGAGAATCAGAATCGCAGAATATTCTTGGCTTGGCCTACCGTGAAGGGCGATGGGGTGTAGATGTTGCCGTGCAAGACGCTGTCACCTGGTTTGAACGTGCCGCGAAGCAGGGGTAACAAGGATGCCATGATCAACCTGGCGGAAATAGTATTACACCGGCTAAGAGATAAATGTTGATTATGGCAAGGCACTCGCGTTATTCACTGAAGCCCATGAAAAGACGTATCGCGGGCTGAAAAGTATCTCGTTGGGATCTATTACAATGGTCAAGGTGTTAAACCAACTATCTGAAAGCCTGGGGTATCGCAGTCGGTGACGTACTGATAAGACGAAAGCCAGATATACGGCGTACTGTGTTAATGATAATCTCGCCCGTAAGGAAAATCGCCAGGTATTGCCTGTATTGATATTGAAAGACGAATCGACCTTTCTCGGGGGGGGTAATAATCCTGCGGTGAAATGTGAAAACCATTTTATTGTCGATACCGATAAAATAGGAAAAGTTGCCAATTTGCATGTGGTTATCACGTTAAAAAATACCGAGGGTGTCAGTGGAAAATACACGCTTGCGTTTGCGTCCTTTGGCATGAATACCCTAAATGCAAGCTTGAATGGCCGGGAATACAGCTCCTTTCGCTCAGCCACCCTGGTTTTGCAAAAGACCAACGACTTTTGCCAGCGAGGCGATGTGATATTTCATATTGATTCTGCAACGGCATGGATTAATGGAAAGGAAAAATAGTTGCTGGCGGCTAGAATTATCAAGCCGTATGTAAAAAATGTAGGATAAGGTTATTACCTTAAGACAATTCTCCTGAAAATTAAAGCGGTTTTTAGAAAAGCAGCCCGGTTGATGCGTTATCAACAGGGATCGCATTCTGTGGTAAACTCGATCCGTTTTCCCACCGAATTGAACATGAGGTGCTTCTGAACACGCCGGCTCAGCTTTCATTGCCACTCTCTCTGCCTGATGAAGAAACCTTTGCCAGTTTCTATCCGGGAGAAAACGCATCACTTCTGGCCGCCCTCCACAACGTGTTGCAGCAAGAGCACGGTAGTTACATCTACTTTTGGTCACGGGAAGGGGGTGGGCGTAGCCATCTGCTGCATGCGGCCTGCGCGGCGTTATCGCGTCAAGGTAATGCTGCAGGCTATGTTCCGTTGGACAAGCGCGCCTATTTTGTGCCTGACGTACTGGAAGGGATGGAGCAACTCGCGCTGGTTTGCATTGATAACATCGAATCTATCGCAGGGGATAATGCCTGGGAAATCGCGATGTTCAACCTTTATAACCGCATTCAGGAAGGGGGGTATACCCGGCTGTTAATCACGGGCGATCGCCCACCGCGCCAGCTGAATTTGCATCTACCCGATTTAGCCTCTCGCCTGGATTGGGGACAGATTTATAAATTGCGGCTTCTCTCAGACGAAGAGAAAGGAGAAGCTCTGCAACTACGTGCTCGCCTGCGCGGCTTTGAGTTGCCGGAAGACGTGAGCCGCTTTTTGTTGAAACGGCTCGATCGTGAAATGCGCACGTTGTTTATGATGCTCGATCAACTTGATCACGCCTCCATCACCGCACAACGTAAACTGACGATTCCCTTCGTCAAAGAGATTCTGGGGCTATAACAGAGCCAGCACCTGCTCTGGTGAGCGGCCTATGCGGGCGGGGCCCCCCTTCACCGTTTATACGATTGGGACCGCCCAATCAACTTGGGATGCTCAACCAGTGCCGTAATCAACTGCGTTTCACTCAGTACCGGGTCAGACAGTTTTAATTCGCGGTACAAATCTTCTTTCTGGCGCATTAGTTCGCGTGCACTGCTGAATCCCAGCTGTGAGAGCAACTGACGGATCTTTGCTGCATCCGGCGGCGTATCCAGATAGAGCACCACACATGGCGTAACGCCTTGTTGCTGCAACAGAGCCAGTGTATCTCGTCTCTTGGAGCAACGAGGATTTTGATAAATAACGATATCGTTCGACATGAGCTGTTCCTTCGTGTCTATCAGGATTTTTCAAACTGGCGGAAACGCCGTTGTAGCTGGCGTAATTGATCGATTCTGGCATCATAGCGTGCCTGCTCCAGACTGCCCAGCTTGCTTAGCGAACTAGCATTGCTGAACAGCACGATAGCCTGATCCAGTTTACCTGATAGCGCCAGTTCTTCGCCGCGTGCGGCAAGCTCCTCAGCGCTCATTCCCTGTGCAGCGGAGGCTTGTGCAAGCAGAGACCAACCGTTGGGATCGCCGGGGTTGGCGTATGTATAACGGTAGAGCAAACGGCTGGCTGCCGCAGCCTGACCGCCAATCACATAGGCGTTGGCAAGGTTCAACTGAAGCACCGGGTTATTCTGGACCCCTGGCGCTTTTTGTAACCGCGCGATGGCCTGAGCGATCTTGTTTTGCGCTAAATCTATGTCAGTCATTAAATTGAGGAACCAAGGGCTGTCGGGCGTTTTATCCAGCAGCGGCTGCAACACGGCGCGTGCGTCGTTATATTTCTTCTCTTCATAAGTGCGTACTGCCTTGCCGTACTGCGCGGCAAGCTGCTCACGCACGTTGCCTTTTAGCCAGTGATCAATGGTTTTATCTACGGTGGCTTTATAGGCAGCGCTGTACATCGACAGCGCTCTCATCTTGGCAAAAAGGAAATCCTGAGAGGACTGAGTGGGAGCAGGGCGCATCTGGTTAGCACGATTGCGGGCATCTGCCAGACGGCTCTCTGGCAACGGGTGCGTCAGTAATATTTCTGGCAGCTTGGTGGCATAACGCGACTGGTCAGCTAATTTTTCCATGAAATTAGACATTGCATTGGGATCTAACCCGGCCCCTTGCAACACCTGTAGGCCAATGCGATCGGCCTCCTGTTCGTTAGCCTGCGTGAAGCTGATGATTCCCTGCTGTGCGCCGGCCAGAGTAACACTCAGGGCGGCCATGCCCACCTGTGGGTTTGCCATGGCCAGCAAAATGGAACCGAGTGCGCCTACCCAGGTGAGCGAGGCGCTGCGCTGTTGTGACTCCATTGCGCGTGCCAGATGACGCTGGGTGACATGAGAGATTTCATGGACCAGAACGGAGGCCAGTTCGCTCTCGTTTTCCGCATAACGAAACAATGCAGAATGCATGACCACGTTGCCACCGAAGAAGGCGAAGGCGTTTAATTCATCGTTGCGGATGATGAAAAAGTGGAAGGGGGTGCGTACCGAGTTGGCGTTTTTCACTAACCGTTGGCCCAACTGGGTGATATATTGCACCAGCAACGGATCGTCAATCAGTGGGGTACCTTCACGCATTTGTCGCAAGTAGAAATCACCCATTTCGATCTCTTGGTTAATACTGAGCGTGCCGCCGGCCGTGGTGCCCATATCTGGAAGCTGATCCTGCATATCCGCGCTGGTGGGCGCGGTGACACAGCCCAGCATGGTGCCGAATAGCAGCGTGGTCAGCGTCTTCTTTACGTTGAATCCAGAGGGAAATGTCTTGCCTGCCAGTGCGGAAATATGATGACGTTCAGCACCTAACCAACTGAAGACCATGAGTGAAACCTTCTTGAATGCAAGGTGAAAGCGATTAACGGGTATCTTAGCCAGCGCGGAGGGAGAATGCAAAGTGGAATGCGGGAAAAATGAGGCATAAAAGCGCTCAGTGCAAAAAAACATCAAGCACAACGTTGCGCGCAGTGTGAATCAGGGCAAAGCAAAAATACCGACACTCTGACGGTGCCGTTGGATACCGAATGCGCTATCAGGCGCTTTTCAGATAATTCAGCACGATATTGTACTGATCGCTGGTTTTGAAATCATATGCGCTACCTTACCGTCTTGACCAATCAAGAAGCTGATTCGGTGAATGCTATTGTAGGTTTTTCCCATAAAGGTTTTTTCACCCCAGACGCCGAATGCTTGTGAGATCTGATGATCTTCGTCGGACAACAACGTAAAGTTCAGCAGCTCTTTTTCCGCGAAGCGAGACAGTTTTTCCGGCTTGTCTGTGCTGATATCCAGCACTTCTACGCCATGTTTCCTCAATTCATCCATGTTGTCGCGCAAACTGCAGGCTTGCACGGTATATTCCGGTGTTATCGCTTTAGGGTAAAAATAGACCAACACTTTATTGTCCCTGGAAGTTGGTTAAATTTACTTGTTCGCCATCCTAGTCGGGCAAGCTAAATTTCGGTGCGGTATCACCGGCTTTCAGTGTGTTCTATCATTACTCTCCATCTTTCTCTTCATGCTGTAGATAGTTCACGACGCTAATACTGCCTTGTGCGTTTAGTTCTGTACATAGCTGATGAAAGGCTAGCTTAATAATTGCTCCATTTAGCGTCTCAGGACTGTGCATGGTGATTTGAATATATAACATTGGTGGATGTCGCCCATGACAGGCTGCGTTTTTGAAACCAGTTCCGCAATGTTCATCTGGTGTGCGTCAAACAGGGCGGTAAAGCGTTAAATGATATGGGGGAATCGGCTAGTTCACTCTTGACCCATACGGTAGAAGGCATCGGTGGGCGCGCCTGCGATTCTGTACGTTTCATCACGATCAATAATTCCATTTCAGCCCCTTTGAGTGGCAACGTGGATTCGATCAAGGTGATGGCATTCCAGCTTCCCGACAGCAGCATGATGAAAGTGAACTCTTTGCCCAGCATCCGCAAGACGACTATCTTCAATGCTACAGCCACAGCTACTGACGTGGCGTGTGATGGTGTTCACAATCCCTAGGCAGTTGAAGCCGAGTGCGGTGATAACCAGATAGTGTTCTTGTTGGCTCGGCAAAATATTGCTTCCTCTGCATCGGGTTGAGAGTAACATGGTAAACATAAAAAATTGTTCGGGGCAATTTTGTTTTTTGTTCTTAGTGCGTTTTCCCGCGCAGCCGTCAGTCGGGGGCATCCAGAAGAAAAAAACCGCATGTCAGACGCTGACAACGCGGTTGTGCGGTTGCTTTTACAGTGAAGTCAAAATTACCATGAAAAACTTATTTTTGGAGGAGATAGTGAATGTTTACAGGAAGTATTGTTGCACTGGTGACGCCGATGGATGACAACGGAGCCGTCGATCGTAAAAGCTTGAAAAAACTTGTTGATTATCATGTCGCTAGCGGAACTGCAGCGATAGTATCAGTTGGAACGACAGGGGAGTCAGCTACGTTGAGCCATGATGAACATGGCGATGTGGTGATGATGACGCTGGAACTGGCAGATGGACGTATTCCCGTGATCGCGGGAACGGGTGCCAATGCGACGTCGGAAGCCATCTCTCTCACTAAACGTTTTCACGGTACGGGTGTGGTTGGTTGCCTGACGGTTACCCCTTATTACAACCGCCCGACGCAAGAAGGTTTGTTCCAGCATTTTAAAGCGATCACAGAACACACTGATTTGCCGCAGATTCTTTATAACGTACCGTCACGTACCGGCTGCGATATGCTGCCGAAAACCATTGCCCGCCTCTCCGAAGTAAAAAATATTGTTGCTGTGAAAGAAGCAACCGGGAACTTAAGCCGTGTGAGTCAGATCCAAGAGTTGGTTGATGATAAATTCATTCTGCTGAGCGGTGATGACACCAGCAGCCTGAATTTTATGCAACTTGGTGGTCGAGGCGTAATTTCTGTGACGGCAAACATTGCGGCGCGGGAAATGGCACAGCTTTGTGCACTGGCGGCGCAAGGCAATTTTGCTGCAGCGCGCCGTTTGAATCAGCGCCTGATGCCACTGCATCACAAATTATTTGTTGAACCTAATCCGATCTCGGTGAAATGGGCATGCAAGACATTAGGATTGATAGCGAACGATACGCTTCGCTTGCCGATGACGCCGCTGACTGACGCCGGTCGGGCAGTAATGGAGTGCGCATTGAAGCAGGCTGGTTTGTAACCCTTAGGGAGATTTGATGACTTCTTCAGTGCAAAAATCCATGGTGGAAAAAGTGGTTATTTTGTCGCTGGTCATACTGTTAGTGGCGTGTTCCAGCGATCAGCGTCACAAACGTCAGGTCAGCGGCGATGAGTCTTATTTGAAAGCGCCGCAACCGAGAGCGTTAGTGGCTCCGGCGGGGATGATCCTTCCGGTGCAGAATGGGGATTACGAGATCCCGGCAGCCGCATCAACAGGTGAGTTCGGCGAAGCGTTAGATATCCGTCCTCCTCTCCAGCCATTGGCTTTGTTAAGCGGATCGCGCACGCAAATTTCGGGTGATACAGCCACATTGCTGATCGAAAATGGCGCGCAGGCTAACCGTCTGTGGCCGGAGGTTGTGCAAATCGTTCAAGACAAGGGCTATGTGATTGCCAAACGGCAGGATGCAATACAGACGCTGACCACAGATTGGATCTTCTGGCCGCGTGAGGATGAAAGTGTGCCATACCGGGCGCGTTATCAGATCTCCGTACAAGCGCAGGGATATCAGGTAGCAGTTGTCGTGAAACTGCTTAGCCTGGAAGTGCCAAATACCCCGGTAGCAGAAGCACTTCAGGTGCAGCGTTATAGTAGTCTGATGGCGAACACCCTGTCAGATGCGTTGGCAAAACAGGCCAGCGCGCGTGAAAATGCATAGGTCAACCTTGCGGTTGGGTAGGCTGGACGTGCTGAGCGGTGCGGATGACAGCGGTTTGCCGTTGCTTGTGGTGCTTGGTCCTTATTCGGTAGTCTAGGATCGTCTTCTTGCCACGTTGGATAAAGTGGGCAGGAAAGTGAACGATCGCGGTCGTCCGCAAGGCTCGATAGCGGCGACCTACAAAGCGCCAGTCAGCAGCGCCTGGGAACGCCTGGGGGAAAAGATCCTGAATTAATTAATAGCGATTACAAATTGCAGGTCGCCGTCTTCCAGGCGGCGCTCAGTCACTAACAGGTTAGGGCTGGTCAGATCCGGCCCTTCTTTATTCGGCCCGGCGAATGCCAGTATTTTTATTGTTTATCAAGTATTAAATCATCTGGCCCGTTGTCGGTGGCCCACAACCGTGTGGAGTAATAAAAGATGCAAAAGCTAGCTGAGTTGTATCGTGGAAAAGCGAAAACGGTCTTCACCACTGAAGATCCCAATCTGTTGGTGCTTGAGTTTCGCAATGATACATCAGCCGGTGATGGCGTGCGCATTGAACAGTTTGATCATAAAGGCATAGTGAATAACAAGTTCAACTATTTCATCATGGGCAAACTGGAAGAAGCGGGCATTCCGACGCAAATGGTCAAGTTGTTATCCGACAACGAAGTACTAGTGAAAAAGTTGGAGATGGTTCCGGTAGAATGCGTGGTGCGTAACCGTGCAGCGGGTTCACTGGTGAAACGCTTCGGTATGGAAGAGGGTATTAACCTGAACCCGCCGCTGTTTGACCTGTTCTTGAAAAATGATGCCCTGCACGACCCGATGGTGAATGAGTCTTACTGCAAAACCTTCGGTTGGGTGAATGAAACCCACCTGGCACGCATGAAAGAACTGAGCTACAAAGCCAACGACGTGCTGAGCAAGCTGTTTGATGACGTAGGACTGATTCTGGTGGACTTCAAACTGGAATTTGGATTGTTTAAAGGTGAAGTGGTTCTGGGTGATGAGTTCTCCTCAGACGGTAGCCGCCTGTGGGACAAGAAAACTCTGAACAAGATGGATAAAGACCGTTTCCGTCAAAGTCTGGGTGGTTTGATTGAAGCCTATGAAGAAGTCGCACACCGTCTCGGCATAAAATTGGACTAAACGCGCAATCGTTTTCATGTTAAGTGCTGCGCTCTCACTGTTACTTGTCATTCTCTGCTATAAGCGGAGAATGACAGCTTACCCGTACCAATATGGGTATGAGCTAAATAGCAGTGTCAAAAATGGTGCTATCATCTGTGTCTTTAATGAAACGATATATTGACTATTATATTGCAGGAACCCCCTTCCTCATGACTTCTTCCAGGCTTTCCTAAACTGGAAATCGCTGGTGGCCATCGCGCCCTGGGCGTTGCCGTCTCCTGGCCCGGTGGGCGCGGTGTTTTTCTGATGAGTAACCAACCTTCCGTTGTGTCGGTGTTGCTTATTGGGACTGTAGCTGGCGTTGTGTTGTTTCGCGGTGTGCCTGTGGGGCCGCTTATTGCGGCAGGCCTATTATCGTTACTAATCGATAAATCCTGAAAACGGCACCAGCATGTCTAAGCTAATTACCCCAAACTTGTTTGACGCTGGTGTGAGTGGCGATCCTCCTCTGCTCGTCGCTTTGGTATGCGCCGTCTGCTGGTCGTCAGCGGTGAATCGGAATGGGTACAAATGCGGGCAGCTGCCCTGTGCCTGCAGGCACAGGGCGATTGGCTTTGGCTGGGAGGCGATGAGCCTGACACTATCCCATTTAACAAAGCGCGCACGTTACTCGGGTAGGAGTATCAGCATGCCATTTTTAATGCTTAGGCCGGATTGGATGTAGAAGCGCTGGCGATCGTTGCTAGTACCTTATGCGCCGGGAGTTGGCTACTGCTACCAGTTCCGCCTTGGCAAGGGTGGGTACAACAGCCAGATGCCGATAGCCACGCCGAATTTTATTACGCATTTTCAACGACAACTGCTGGCCGATGAGGAGATCACTCTGTGGCGGCAAGGTGAAGGTGTAGAAATAAAACTGCTGTCCCCTCGTGCACTGTGGCACCCCACCACCTGCGGTCCAACCTCACAGCAGTATGCACTGTTAACCCGATTGTAAGATGCTGCACCGGGTGTCTATGTGATTACTGCACCGCGCGGTCGAGGAAAATCGACGCTGGCGGGTATGCTGGCAGCGCGGTCAGTTGGTACCTCTGGGTGACATCACCTTCCCGTGAAACGGCTGCATAATTGTTTCAATACAGTGATGCAGAATTAGTTTTTTGGTCTACGGATGCCTTGCTTGCACTTTGCCAATCTTCATCCCTGCCGCTTGACTAGCAGCTGATTGATAAGGTTGCGGCCATCCCCACGGCTGTGTTTCAGGTGTTGGTGAGCCATGTTCACGGGTGCTGATGATAACACTGTGCAAGGCTATAAAGGGACGGGGCGTGGTTTCTTGATGAAATTTTGTGCGTCTTTTTTCCGCAGTGCGATATTCTAGCGTTAGATGAGTCGTTACGCTAGGCCACAGACGATCCGCTGGAGCGTTTTCTAGATGATACGCTACTTTTCCGTGATGCCTTTACCGATGCAGATGCCCTGGAACGAGATATTCTGCAATTACCCGTTGCCATAACAAAAAATTCGATAACGCAGTGGTTGAGCGAGCCGGCAGGTAACAGTACTATGCCTTATTGTTCAGCGCACATTACCGTAGTCGCCGCTTGATTTACGTCGGTTGTTGGATAACCTGGTATGCATGTCTATGGTACCAGACGAGGGGAGAAATTATGTGGTGTGACCTGGTGAGTGTGTGAAGGCCGTTTGTCGCAAATGCTAGCGCACGAAGTTTGAGCGGGGCGTCTTCGTTCCCGCGGGAGGTCTTGGTTGCTCAATCAACAGCGGCACATGGTGATGAGTGGCAAGTACCTTATTTTCGTTCGCGGCGATCAGCCGTATTGCTGTTGCAGCAGAACGGCGGCGTAGCGGCATTAGCAAATTACTCATCGCGGCGCAGCAGCGCGTTGCATGTGATAAAGAAATTGATTTTCTTTCCGTCAGCTTCGGTTTTCAACCTAAGCTGTAGGCATTCTGGCAGGCGTGCGAATTTAGATTGTTGCGTATAGGTAGCCACCGTGAAGCCAGCAGCGGCCTCTATAGTACGATGGCGATTTTACCTATCAGCGATAAGGGAAAAAGATTGGCCACGCGTGCCGAGCGCAGTTTTGTGCAAGAGTGTCCCATTTTGCGCCGCATTATCCCCTTGGTATTATCACTCAAACGGGGGAACACGATGAGATCTGGCTAAAAAACGATGAGTGGCGCAGATTGGCCGGGTGCGCTTTTGCGCATCGCGCCATGGAGTCAACGTTTGCTGCGCTGATGCGCTTGCTGACGATCTCTCGCTTGCCGCTGCCTGCATTGCGCTTGCTGGATGCGTACCCTCAATCACCTGAGAGAGGTGTTGCCCAGTTTTCATTAAGCGGTGAAAGAATGTTGTTACAACGCTGGCGTGAAGAGACGGCACATGCACTTGCAGATCTTGATACTGTTGTCTGCCCGCATTGGCAACGTTGGACGCAACCCGGTGGCTTACCGGGTGAATGACTAGCGGGTTGGCAGCATAAGTGTGTACACGCCGGTTTCTGCGCGCTGTCCGTAGCCAACTAGCTGCACTAATAACGCCTACTGGGATAGGCTCTACGTACGAAATCAAAATGGATAGAGCAGATAAATCATGATGATGGGCATTTTTTTCGGTTCAAGTACTGGGAATGATGCCGCCTATATTGATGCCGCACTTATTACGGGAAAAACCTTGGCACTGGCGGGCATCTCCATTATTTATGGCGGTGGGCGTATCGGCCTGATGGGGGCAGTCGCTGATGCTCCGCTGGCTCAGCAGTGGAGAGCTGATTAGTGTAATACTACGTCTGTTAGCCGATCAAGGGCTTTGTTATCCGGGCCTGACCATTGCATATAGTGGAAAATATGCACGAGCGTAAAGCTAAAATGGCGCATCTTGCTGATGGTTTTATTGCGATGCCGAGCGGGCCAGGAACGCTAGAAGAGATTTTTGAACAGTGGACCTGGGTACAGTTGGGTATTCATGACAAGCTCTGCGCGTTTCTCAACATTAACGGCTATTTTGAACCGTTGAAAACCATGAACGAAATGATGGTCAGCTAGGGCTTTATGAAGCAACCCTATGCCGATATGCTCACTGTCTCTGACAGTATTGAGGATGTTCTGCGCGACTTTGCTTCCTATACGTCGCCGCACAAGTGGAAGCCTGCGTTTCGTAAGGTAGGGTAAAATGGAGATGGAAACTTTCTGTGTAATTCGAATTGCCGCTGCAGTCATTAAGGATACGACAGGAGCCTGTTTGTTGGTGCGTAAACAAGGTACCGCTGCGTTTATGCAGCCAGGCAGGTGGGGAAAAGGAGGGGAAGCCAGGCGAGACGGCGGGGCAGGCGCTGGTGCTTGCTTTTAGCGGCCATTTTACCTCGTTACCTGCATCTGCGTTGACACCGGCTGTTGTACATTTAATCCACGGTGAGCAGGATAGCGTCATTTTACCCGCTCACGCACATGCTGCAACTGAGCGCCTACAGGCGGTAGGCAGCGCGCCCACTTACTCGATATGATTTTGTGGGTAGGGTCCACTCTATGGATGGTCTTATGCTGCAACGGGCGTTGGGTTATCTGACATAACCTGGTTATGTCACTGCCAGGGCGGTTCTACCCATGAATCGCCCTCGTTTTTCTTGGCAATCCCGCGCTATTTTCACCTCGTGCTGAATGAGATATCGCGCCCAAATCACGTTGGGTAGGCCTTCTATTCCATATCAAAAGTGAATTTTTCTATATTTAAATAATCTTGAATGCCTGACAATGTCATTGCACTATGCACTACTTATGTGTTGCATTGCATGGGTGTTACACTACATACACCATAATGTCTGACGTTTTTCCCGCTATACCCAAATGTATTCACGATGCTGGTATGTAAAAGGCTTTTTATTCACGCCCGCCGCAGAATCGCGTCTATTGATGCGACGCGAATTATTCAGGGTAATATACATGTCACATCCTTTTAGGAAATAAAAGTGTTATATGTTCAAACATATAAAAGTTGTGACCATTCTCATTGTTGTTCTTTTGACTCTGGGTATTTGCAATTTCTTACCGGCGCTCTTTCTATGCTTTCTCTGGTCAATGACAGAGAAGGGTTTCAGGCTTCACAGCGTGCCAATCAGAGTGTTGCGCCTTTACCGATGCCTGGATTATAATGAACCAGATGCGTATTGCCGTCGTCACCATGATTCAAAACATGATGATAGGAAATGCGGATAAAGAGGCGATGTGGTCGCTAATGCAAATGGCAAAGAAGTGCATTGCTGGTTCAGAGAGTCGCAAGATTTATCAGGCAATTCTGCTCTCGCCGGGGGGGGGTAGATGCTGTTCTGACGAAAAAGCTGGAAGACAGCTATACCATATATCAAAAACTGTTGAACTATATCGGCAATTCACTTGCCGGTGGATTGGTGGGAGCCGCAATGAAACTGCATGAAGGGGTAGCACCGTTAAATGTAGCAATACAAGAAAACTATCTGGCGTGGCGAGAAGCACAAACATAAGTAGCCGATAATGGGCTACGTGATAACCACCGTGCGTTTCAGGAGATCTTGTGGCTATTAAGGGCGATTTCACTGCTGGTGGTGTTGATGATTGTGCTCAGCTGAGTCGGATTACAGCGTATTCTGTTGCAACCGCTGCGTGCTCTGCTGATGCTCTATATCAATGCGATTGTCAAAGGCAACCTGACGCAGGCAATTGATGTTCAAGGGTGAAATGAGATAAGCCAGCTCAATACGGGTTTGCATCATATGCGGCGTTCCTTGATTGATACGGTAAGCGCCATGCGTGATAGCGCGCAGGCGAAAGAGATCAAAACCTGATTGACAATTCGGTAAATCGTGTTGGCACCAGGGCGATTCAAGTGCGGGAAGTGGGGGATACCATGCAAGAAATCGTAACAGCTGTGGGGCGCGTAACGGATATTATGAGCGATATCGCTTCAACGTCAGATGAACAAAGCAGGGGAATCGATCAGGTAGGCCAAGGGTGAGCAAAATAGATCGTGTGACGCAGCACATGCGGTACTGGTAGAAGAATCTGCATCAGCGGCAGCCTCTTTGGAAGAGCAAGCGGGTTTTTTACAAGGTGCTGTATCTGTTCAATATTGGTCACTGCCAAGACATTCCATCCTCTGAGGCCTCTCAGTTTACTCGTGGTGCTATCAAGAGGATTTTATTGCCTGTGACAAAAAACGCCTCCTGGCGTTCGTCAGAACGCCACTGGGGGCATTTTAAACCCATATTATCACTGGGTCGTTGGGCTGTGGATGCTGAGGCCTGGTTACAGGCGCTCAACAACCAGCGCAATGCTCTAGCCGCCGATGCATAAAGTTGCTAACCCTAAGGTTTTATCATTGCTGTGCAACGCGTGAATCAGTGTAACTAAAATACGCGCCGCTGGCACTAATCGGGTAACCCAGCGCAATGGCGCTACCGTTGACGTTAACTTTCTCAGGATCCAGACCCAAATCTCGCTGTACTGCCATAAATTGGGCGGAAAAAGCTTCATTGGCTTCAACCAGATCGATATCCTGGATGGTCGTCCCGTCCCGCTTTGAGAAGTGCATTTTGTGTTGCAGGGATAGGGTCTAATCCCATTACATCGCTGGGTACGCCCGCTAAAGCCCAACTGCGGATACATGCAAGTGGGGTATACCTTGTTGACAAGCGGCGGATTCCCGCATCAACACCAGCGTTGCTGCCGCATCGTTGATCCCTGAGGCATTACCTGCAGTGACGGTGCCGTCGTTGGGCAGGAATGCAAGACGCAGTTTACTCAGGGAATCCAGCGTGGTATATCGGCACGTACGAACTCATCTTGCCAGGCGTCAACGCATACGCAGCCACCAGAGTCGGCAACTTTGGTGATAAAGGCATCGCCATTTTCATCAATTTCAGCAATCGGGAAGCCGAGACGTTTCAGATGCGGAATGTCTTTGAAGCCCGGATCTGCATAGTAGCTGCCGGTTATCTGTCCAGCACATTCTAGCAGGTGGCCAAGGCAGGTACCTTTACCCGGGTGTTCCCAATCATCTGCTGCCCAGTTGAATTCACACATTATCGGCGTCAGAAACAGCGACGGATCAGAAACGCTTCTAGCCATAATGATGTCAGCACCGTCGCGCAGCGCATTGACCATGGCATTAGCGCCCATGTAACATTGGTTGAGAGAATATCTTTGCCACTGGATAAATAGGCTGGCCGATTTCATCCAGACGGGCATCTTGTTTAATCAACACATCGCGTACGTCATCATCGGTCACTACGGCAATTTTAGGATTCTTCTGCTTCTGTTTCTAGCCGATAGCGATGGTGAGCTCTGCTAGGTATTCAAACATCAGGTAGTTGATATCGCCTTTCTGAGCGAGGCTCAAGTGCGGGCTCGATGCGATAAGCGGGCATAGCCTGCGCCGGAACCTATACGGATATTCTCATAGCTTTACCTTCTATATTTAGAACGGCTCTAGTGTCGGTGTGTAGGCACTTATAGCGGGAACACACCAAAGATGACACAGGTGAAATGTCATGACGACACTAGCTTGCCCAGAGCATGGGAATAGAGAACTTCTGATGGTCGGCTAAATCAACCCTACCAGGCTGCACAGCAGGAAGTGGCTGGGGTTATAAAGGGCTGACTGACTGTGGGGGTCATCTGGCTCAAAACAGAAGCCTGTGCGACCTGAATGGCGGTTACGCCTAGTATTTCTCCGGTGTGTGCGATAACAGGCATGATGCCGAAGCAATAAGAATATTGAAATAAATTTTGTTAGTTTTTTACCGATGTGTGAGATCTATTTCAGATAGAGGTGCTATGAACTTATCCATTAAATAATGGAGGACATTTATTGCTCTTACAGAAACTGAAAATTTTACTCGGCTTGCGCAGAAAATAAATTTGTCACACAACCCGCTTTCAGTGCCTTGATCGCCACCTTGGAAGAGGTGGTTGGATATCGTCTTTTCGATCGTGATACGCGCAAGGTGCAACTGAACGGTAACGGCATTCATTTTATCTATATTGCTCGTCGCTTAATGCAAGTCACATGACAATGCGGTTATGGAGATTAAATCCTATACCACTGGTTAAAAAGGAAAAATTGTACTGGAAGTGCTTCCCTGTCATGGCAGTGTAATGACTTTTATAGGTGTTGGCTCAGCATTATTGCGCGCACCCTGATATCAAAGTTGAACTCTTGGATACGCAGTGGGATAGCTGCCTGAAGGCGATTCTGGATGGACATGCCGATCTGACTTTAACTGCGGGTCAACCCTTTCCGGGCACCTTCAGTTCACGGATGTTATTTGCCGATGAGTTTTTCCTTATCTGCCATCGCAATCACCCTCTGGCACAACGTGATAGCGTTGATGTTGCCGAAGTGGCTTAGCAGGCCTTTGTCGGTTTTTCTCAGAGGGCACCACTCCTGCATACTGACCAACTGATAGCTCCTCATAGCTTTAACTGCGTGCTTGAAGTATGTTAATTGACGACCATGATGGGACTTGGTGGCCGCGAACTATAGTGTAAGCATCGTGACCAGTCTGACGTTGTTTCAGCCACAACACAAGGATATCACTATTGTGCTATTTCGCGATTTTTCTTTGCAGCACGGTATCTACCTGGCGAGGGATAAAGAGCGGCAATTGTTGCAGTGTGCCTAAGGAGCTCTACGAGTTTTTACTGGAAAAAGTAGAGAGTTTATTCCGCGCTCCGCGCGCTGAATTTTTGTTGAAAGCAGCCCACGGGCATAATCATCGCGGGACAATATTCCCGGGTTTTTTCTTCGGCCAGTCATCTTCCTTGTCCCATGCTGCATTGTTGTCTCTGTGGAGAGGCAGCTCAGGTTTATTCTTGAGGAAGTATTTATGGTCTAGGCGGCTAAGTTCCTTCATACCTTTAATCACCATGCCAACCAGAATAATCAGAATCACCCACCAATAATCAGCCAGCCAGGACATGTTCAATCCTCATCGATATTCTTGATAAAGCGGGAGAAAATATCAGGCAGATGCGAACGTAGCTAGGTATCTCCCGCGATATCCTCATGTTACCAGGCCGCCAGAATAACGTCTGGCGTCAACAGCTCTGCAGCTGGTTTGGCTAATGGCGCGTAGCTGATGTGCCAGAGTTCGACGGCAACGCCATTGCGATCGTGGGCAAAAGGCCGGTAAAAATCAAACTAGGCCATATGGGAACTAAGCCAGTCGCTCAGTTCTGAAAAATAGCCACTGGCCTAGTATTCCCAAGGCTCTAACTGCAGTCGCGTGCCCTGAGGCAGACGTGATGGATCATAGATATCAAGTTTGGTACCCCAAATGGTGACGGCTGGCTCCCGGCAGTGCTGACCAGCGCAATATTGCGGTAAAACGTTCCGCAACAGAAAGCGTTGCAGCCACCAGCGACTTACTGTCTTTATCCAACAATGGACGCTCTCTGTTCAATTTCTGATTCTAGATCTAGCACTGGAGGGCTGTAAATTAAAATAGTCACGAGCTGCTACCTGTTGCAGGCGAGTAAAGGCATTGATAGCTGCCGGTTGCAGGTTGTGTTGCCTCGCTGAGCATGGTGTGCGTCATCATGCGATGAGCTGCTCTATAATACGTTGATAAATAAGACTCAGTAATTGCAGATCGGCGGCGCTAACGCACTCATCCACCTTATGGATAGTCGCGTTAACTGAGCCAAGTTCTACCACCTGCGCGCCCATCTGCGCGATGAAGCGCCCATCTGACGTACCGCCATTTGTGAGCAACTCCGGTGTGATTTCGCTGTAGTGTTCAACGGCGTTAACCACGGCATCTACCAGCTCTCCGAGCGGTGTTAAAAACGGTTGGCCGGAGAGATTCCAGTTCAGCGTGTAGTTGAGTTGATGGCGATCCAGCAGTGTGGCTACGCGCGCTTTGATCATGTCGTCCGTCAACTCAGTACTAAAACGGAAATTAAACTGCACAAACAGCTCACCGGGGATGACGTTATTTCTGCCCATACCCGCCTTGATATTAGCGATTTGTATGCTGGTGGGGGGGGAAGCATTGCCCTGATCCCACTCGGTCGCCACCAATTCATTCAGTGCCCCCAGGGCAAGATGAACCGGGTTATCTGCCATGTGTGGGTAGGCAACGTGGCCTTGCACTCCGTGTACTGTAAGGTTAGCAGTGATAGAGCCCCGACGCCCATTTTTCACCACATCACCTATCCTGGTTGTGCTGGAGGGCTCACCCACCAGGCAGTAATCAAGGCGCTCGCTGCGTGTCATTAACGCATCAACGACTTTTACGGTACCGTTTACTGCACTGGCTTCTTCATCTGAGGTAATCAGAAACGCTAGGCGGCCCTGATGATGTGGATGAGCCAGTACAAAGCGCTCGGCGGCTACTACCATTGCGGCAATCGAGCCTTTCATGTCTGCTGCACCGCGTCCGTATAAGAAGCCATCGCGCAGCATAGGCTCAAACGGAGGATGCTGCCAACGGCTGGCATCACCACTAGGGACAACATCGGTATGTCCGGCAAATGCCAGCGTTTTTCCTTCACCACGCCATGCCCAAAAATTTTCGGTATCGCCAAAATCCATTTTCTCAATGGTAAATCCCACGGCTTCCAGACGTTCAATCAGTAGAGCCTGGCATCCTTCATCACGTGGGCTCAGAGACGGTCGTTTAATTAATTGTTGTGCAAGTTCTAGTATGGGGCAGAACATCTCACTCTTTCTCCGCGGTAAAGGCGTGGTAACTTTCGGCATTGAAGCCTAGCAGGGCGTGCTCCCCACCCACCAGTAGCGGGCGTTTGATTAAGGCGGGATAGGCCAACAGCAGTGCGCAGGCGCTTTGTGTATCTGTGACTGCAGTACGCTGTGTGTTGCTTAACTGACGCCAAGTGGTACCACGCGTATTGATTAAGGGTTGCCAATCACCGAGAAGGCGGATAAAGGCGGTTAACTGCGATTGTTCCAGCTTATCGGCACGGTAATCATGAAACTGATAGGCAATTTGGTGCTCTTCCAGCCAGCGTTGTGCTTTCCTGATGGTATCGCAGTGTTTGATACCGTACATCATCAGCGTCATCGTGATAAAAATCTTTTCTTTCAGTGGCAGTAGGCCATTAAGACGGCATGTCGTTATGCCAGCATGCCGAAAAATGGGCTTGAGATCCACCGAGGCAATCTGTACAGAATGGGATCTTGCTCGCTATTTGTTCGACAGGAAAACGTTTCGCTGCTTAAAAAGTGGGCATATACTAGCCGTAATTAATCACAAGGGAGACATGATAATAGAAGTAGAAATACGTCACTGGAAGGACTTCATTGAAAAAATACTACGTAAAAAATAAATACCGGTTACCTAGTTTTTCCCATTGATTGATTTGAGTACAGAACCAGGAACAACATCCCACCTTAAGTAAAGGTGGTCAGACGTTCTGACTGCTTTTTTATTGATAAAATAAGAAAATGTTAAGTGTTTTAATCAGAATATTGTGATTTAAAACAATTTTTTCATTTTTAATTTATATATATCAATATATTAATTATTAATGACATAGTCGGCAGCTGCAATAGCATGAAGGTGGCTGGTATTAAAAAGAGGAATTTTTGCAATGGATTGGTGTACTAAAAAAAGAAATTTCAGTACAGCCGAGGATTACCCCTTCAGCACCTTGTTGGGCAAGTTGATCGATAACGGCGCTGAATGCTTATCGCGAGGTATCGCTCAAGATTCCTCGACACAATTTTTCATAGATGACACGATTGATTTCATCACGTTGCTTTGGTTTTGGAATATACCATGACGTTCCAGTAAGCGGCGACGATAGAAATCCTGCTCCATGGTATAGCGGGTCATAACAGGCTTAATCGTGTTATGCGCTGCTGTTTTAAAAGCTTAGCAGTGACATCCGCAATATGCAATACTGGTAATTGACTGGTGCGTTCCACATCCTCAGCAACCTTATACGTGGTGTTGGTAAAAATGACAATCGCTTCGGCTCTGGCATGACGTAATCCAATAGCAATTTCTGAGAGTTGCTGTGCAGCTTGTGCCCATGCGCCTTGTGCCTGTAGTTGCTCGATATCATAAAAATCTACGCTGTGCAGTATCAGTTTAGCGGAGTGTAGACCACCAAGTCGCTGTTGAACGCGTTCATTAACGATACGGTAGTACGGCACTGTGGATTCTCAACTGATACCGTCGATCAGTCCAAGGGTTTTCATTATTCACGTATCCTTTATGTTGTTTACTTTATTGCCATACACTGTATGTGAGGGGAAAATGGTAACAAAGGTGTCTCATTGCAAACTATTATTAAATCAGGACGCTTTTTTAGCGATTTTCATCACTTTTTATCCAACTTCAACTGGACAAATGCGCTACTAATTGCTGTAATATATCTGACATAGATTTTGTGTCTTTCATTCATGTTAAAGGTAAGTTTGATGTCTAAGATTAAAGGTAGCGTTAAGTGGTTCAATGAGTCCAAAGGATTCGGTTTCATTACTCCGGAAAATGGCAGCAAAGATGTATTCGTACACTTCTCTGCAATCCAGAGCAGTGGCTTCAAAACTCTGGCTGAAGGTCAGCGTGTAGAGTTTGAAATCACTGACGGTGCTAAAGGCCCATCTGCGGCTAACGTTATCGCTATTTAATAATACCGATTTCTTGAAAAACCCGCCTTCCGGCGGGTTTTTTTATCCTTCTTTCAGAATCCCAGCCAGTTAACCAATATGACCGCCAGCGCAGTCATGAGTAATGAACCCATCAGATTACATAGAATTTAGATAAAGAATATCGTTTTTTTCGCTGGTATTCCAGTCTTCGTAATCAGATAAGTGTGTGATAGAAGGTATTAGCATTGCAAAACTGTTGGTGATTGCCGCGCTAATCGTATTGCTATTCAGCACCAATAAACTGCGCTCGCTGGGCAGAGATTTGGGATCAGCAATAAAAGGGTTCAAGAAAGCAATAAATGACGATCAGTCAGTGAAACCGACCACTGCTGGGGCAGACATAGCACCTGCCGGTAAGATTCGTCATAATAAAGAGAGTAGTCATCTCGATAAAAGGACGGCCATCAGGCCGTCCTTTTGCAGTGCATACAAGCAAGCACGTTAGGCGCGTCGCAATGCGTTCAATATGTAACTAATATTCTTACACCTCGGGTGCTTATTTAACCTCAATCCCTTTGGCTTGCAAGTCTGCATGGTATGACGAGCGAACAAAAGGACCACAGGCCGCGTGGGTAAAGCCCATCGCCATCGCTTCTGCTTTCATTTCGTCAAACTCTTCTGGGCTTACATAGCGCTTCACAGGCAGGTGAAGGCGGCTTGGCTGCAAATATTGCCCTAACGTCAACATGGTGACGCCGCGGCGGCGCAGATCGCGCATCACTTCAACGATCTCTTCATTGGTTTCCCCCAGTCCAACCATTAAGCCCGATTTGGTTGGGATTTCAGGGTGAAAGGCTTTAAAATTCTCAAGCAGTTTCAATGACCACTCGTAGTTTGCGCCAGGGCGAACCTGACGGTAGAGGCGTGGCACGTTTTCCAGGTTATGGTTAAACACGTCTGGAGGTGTTACGTTCAGGATATCTAACGCCTTATCCATACGACCACGGAAGTCTGGCACCAGCGTTTCAATGCGAATATGCGGGTTTTTACGGCGGATAGCCGCGATGCAATCGGCAAAGTGTTGTGCACCCCCATCGCGCAAGTCGTCACGGTCTACGGAGGTGATAACCACGTAACGCAGCTCCATGTCATGGATTGTTTGTGCCAACCTCTCCGGCTCATTGACATCGGGGGTAACTGGACGTCCATGAGCTACATCGCAGAACGGGCAACGACGGGTACAGATAGCACCCAGGATCATAAAGGTTGCTGTAACGTGATTGAAACATTCAGTTAGATTTGGGCAGGAAGCCTCTTCACAGACAGAGTGCAGGCCATTTTTACGCATGGCCGCCTTGATGCCTTGAATGCGGCTGGAATCCGCTGGCAGTTTGATTTTCATCCATTCAGGTTTAGGCAGTAGCTCCTGCCGCTCAGTCACGACGGTGCGCACTGGGATGAGTGCCATTTTGTCTGCATCGCGGTATTTAATACCACGTTCTATCTGAATTGGTTTACTCATGATAGCGATGTTCCAGTTCTGAATCACAGATTGAATCATAGTTTATTCTTTATGATTCAATTGATTGCGTTTTTAGTTGAACTTTTTTAAAAACTATACCATCTTTGGTGTCTGACATTCAGCCTTTACGTCGCACAAATGCATAAATAATGTAAATAGAATATAATCCAACGCGGATAAGTATAAGTTAAACTTTGATATTTTATGTACTTACGGCGTTAGGTGCAGGCGCACCTTGAGTGGTCCAGTCCCATGTAAATGGCGCTTGTTGGGTGTAGCGAAGCTGTTGCATAAAGGTCGCTACCAATATCGGAGCAACGTCCGCCACGTCTACGCCTGGTGCAAGCGTGCTGACTTGCGCCATTACCATGCCTACGTAACCGCATGGGTTAATCCGTAGAAAAGGTGTCAGATCCATATTAATATTGAGCGCCAGCCCGTGAAAAGAGCACCCTTTGCGAATACGCAGACCGAGAGAACAGATTTTGCTGTCCTGTACATAGACACCTGGTGCATCAGCGCGGGCGTGAGCCATGATACCAAACTGCATCAGTGTACCTATCACTGTGTCTTCGATCGCGGTGACTAGTTCACGGACACCTACCTTTCGACGTTTTAAATCCACCAGCACATAAATCACTTGCTGACCGGGCCCGTGATAGGTCACCTGACCGCCACGATCGCTCTGAATAACCGGAATGTCGCCGGTAGTTCGCAGATGTTCCGCTTTGCCAGCCTGTCCTTGGGTAAATACAGGAGTATGCTGCACCAGCCAGAGTTCATCGGCGCTCTGACCGTCACGCATTTCGGTGAAACGGTGCATTGCTAATGAGACCAGCTCATAGGGTTGTACGCCAAGCTGACGTACGATGATCTTATCCTGTAGCAAAGTCCTGATCTTCAGGTTAAGTAAAACAATGGTGCCGATTATAGTCGCGGGAAGCGTCAGCGAACAGCATTGATATGCATTTTCCCGCGATTATCTAGGGCGCTGCTTATAGCACAACGCGGACAATATCGATATCACCCAGCTCTTCGTAGAGTGTCTCGACTTGCTCAATATGAGTAGCGGTGATGGTAATGGAAACCGAATAATAATTGCCTTTGCTGCTCGGTTTCACCAGCGGGCTATAATCACCCGGCGCATGGCGTTGCACCACTTCAACAACGCAGTCTACCAATTCTGGCTGCGCAAGCCCCATCACTTTATAGGTGAATGTGCAGGGAAATTCGAGCAGTTCGTTGAGTTTGGTTTTCATGTGTTTTCCAGATGGATCAGCGCCCATGCTAATCATCTCTGTTCAATATAAAGCATAACTCACGTTGCAGCGGGAGTAAATACCTCTGAATATAGGGTAGAAAATCGCTAACCCAATAGCCTAACCCAACCAGCGATGGAACATCAGGCGAATGTAGTCAAACAGATGGCCAAAAATGCCACCTTCTTTCACTTCATTCATTATAACCAATGGGCACTGTTCAATAGTTTTACCATCAAGTTGGAAGTTAATGGTGCCGACAACCTGATTCTTGCTCAAAGGTGCGTGCAGTTCGGTGTTGTTTAGCACATAGCTGGCTTTCAGATCCTTCATCCGGCCACGCGGAATAGTGAGATATGCATCTTTTTCCACGCTCAGCGAGACCCGATCACTGTCGCCAAACCATACGGTTTCAAAGGTAAACTCTTTGCCGGCTTTCAGCGGTGCAACGGTTTCAAAGAAACGAAAGCCCCAGGTCAGCAGCTTTTTGCTCTCGGTTTCGCGGCTTTTGAAAGTGCGTCCTCCCATCACTACGGAGATCAAACGCATTTGACCTTCGGTAGCTGATGCAACCAAATTGTAGCCCGCTGCATTGGTATGGCCGGTTTTGATACCGTCAACGGCCAGACTACTATCCCACAACAAACCGTTGCGGTTCATCTGTTTAATATTGTTAAAAGTAAACTCTTTTTCTTTATAAATAGCGTACTCATCCGGCACATCGCGAATCAACGCCTGGCCGATAAGCGCCACGTCACGTGCCGAGCTGTGCTGCCCTGGCGCATCCAGACCGTGCACAGTCTGGAAATTGGTGTTCTGCAAATCCAATGCGTTCACGTAGTTATTTATCAGATTAACGAAGGCGTCCTGGCTCCCTGCAACATAATCAGCCATGGCGACACAGGCGTCATTGCCCGATTGCAGAATGATACCACGGCTGAGCTGTGAAACCGGCACTCGATCGCCCGGTTTCAGGAACATCAATGAAGAGCCCTGAAGGGTCGGATTACCGGTTGCCCAGGCGTCTTTACCGACGGTAACGATGTCATTCCGCGTGATCTTGCCGGATTTCAGCGCTTGTCCGATAACATAACTGGTCATCATTTTGGTCAAGCTAGCTGGATCGCGGCGCGCATCAGCATTCATTTCCGCCAATACTTTGCCAGAGTTGTAATCAATCAGGATGTACGACTCGGCGTCGATTTGCGGTACGCCGGGGATCATCGTCTTGAGATTGACGTTTTCCGCATAGGCCGATGTGGCAAGGCTGACGGCAAGCAGCGTGCCCAGCGCTGTACCTAGGGGGGTGAAACGAGACGTGATAACAGTATTCATGATTGGAACTATAACATCCGTGGAGTGAAGTTAAAAAATGAGTCGTACTATAACAGATGCGCAATGGCGCGGCACCAGATGTTCCTTTACTTGATTTTGCCAAACCAGAATTGAGTAACATGCCCATGTCCGCGCATAAACACTGGGCGAACACGAGCGATAGGTTTACAGTGCGTCCGCAGCCGTGACAAAAGAGTGCTGTTGCTCTTCAGTGTCTAAACGCTGCTTAAGGTCAGTTACCTGTTAGCGGTTTTGAAAAAGCCCAAGCTGTACATGGTATAACTCGTTACTGAGTGTCACTTTCCCCGTCACATGGAAGCGATCGCTTAAAGCGCCAATCTGCGCCAGATAGCGTTCGTTGCTACTGGCCACTGGTATTGAGATTGAAGCTGCGGCGCGGATAGCGGACGCACTGAAGATGCTGCTAGCGCAAGGGGGACGGGGTAGAGCTAGCGCTTCCAGTAGGTCTCACAAGCGGTGGTGCTCTGAGGAACCCGTTTTGCCGTGCACAAGTACTGCTGGAGAAGGTATATCGCTATACTGTGCACTGGTGGTACTTTCCCTGACTGGATTGCTGGCGATAGCTATAGGGGCACTGGTTTCTATAATGGGGGTGCCTAATCCGCTGGCACTGAGATTCTGGCGATCGGGCAGGGCAAAGCTCTGTTTGGCGACGGTAGTCAGAATGGTGCCTGGCCTAGCAAATAAACCTTCCGGTGCGACGACGATCGCTTCGATTTTTACTTTGGTGTTATTGAAAATATTGAGGCGATCGCCTGCTGCTTTAGACAGGTTAATAATTCTTCCCAGCGTGTACGGACCACGATCGTTCACGCGCACCACTAGACGACGGCCATTACTCAGGTTTGTCACCCGAACGTAGCTGGGCAAAGGAAGCGTAGGGTGAGTGGCGGTAATGGCGTTGGAATCGAAAATTTAGCCGATAGAAGTGCGATTGCCACTGGCTTCTGCGCCCGCCGTACCAGGTGGCGAGGCCGAATTCGGAGAAGTTTTGTGTATTCTGGATAATTTTGTAGGTTTTGCCCTTGATGGTGTAATCCTGAATGGTGCTTGGATTATATGGCTCGTAACGTGGCTCTCTGCGCCGCTAATCTCTGTCACCGAATGTAGACGCGGCTTGAGTAATAGGCGCACGGTGTTTCTGTGGTGGTACAGACCGTGAGCGTCAAGGTGACGATGCTTACCCAAAGCCAATTCTTACGCATGTGTTTACCTCACTTTATAAGTTTTTCGAGAGCATCTTACGGTGCGTGTGGATTGACATCACAATGCCAAACCCCGCCATCAACACCACCAACGCTGAGCACCGTAACTGATCAGCGGTAGCGGTACTCCGACCACAGGAAAAATACCGCTCATTATACCAATGTTAACAAAAACGTAGACAAAAAAGATCAAAATCATGCCACCCACCATAACCCGGCCAAAGGAGGTCTGTGCATTGGCTGCAATCACCAGACCGCGCATGATAACAAACAGGTATATGGCGATCAGAATCAGCACGCCGATCAATCCTAACTCTTCAGCCAATACGGCAAAAATAAAGTCAGTATGGCCTCTGGTAAGAACTCGAGCTGGGACTGCGTACCTTGCAGCCAGCCTTTGCCAGACAGACCGCCAGAGTCGATGGCAATTTTGGATTGGCTAATATGATAGCCTGCACCCAGTGGATCGCTTTCCGGATCGAGCAGCATCATCACTCGGGCTCGCTGGTCATCGTGCATCAGGAAAAGAACCAGAACACGGGAATAAATGCTGCAAGTAATACCAGCGCTACGGTAATCAGCCGCCAGCTCATCCCAGCGAAAAACAGTACAAGCAGGCCTGATGCGGCCACGAGAATGGATGTTCCCAAGTCGGGCTGTGCTGCCATCAGTAGGGTGGGTAGGACGATCAATATCAAGGCGATGCCGGGTTTTTTTTAGTGAAGGCGGGCGCATATCGCGGTTGATAAAGCGCGCTACCATCAATGGCACGGCAATTTTAGCAATTTCTGAAGGCTAAAAACTAAAGCCAAGGTCGAGACAGCGCTGTGCCCCTTACTGATCTGGCCGAATATATCCACCATGATCAACAAAATCAAACAAATAATATAGAGGTAAAACGCCCAGTCTTCGTAAACACGTGGCGGAATTTGCTCCATGATGACCATCACGGCAAGCCCAATGGCAATCTGTGCCGCTTTACGTTCCATCATGCCGGGATATCCTGGCCGCTGGCACTCCACATCACGAGCAGGTTGTATCCGAGCAGCGTCAGAATACAGAGCAGAAACGGCAGGTCGATGTGAATCTTGGTCCAGATCGACCTTTTTCTGTTGGCTTTCAGTCATTGCGGCGGTTACTCGCTTTAAGAACCTAGTACACTCGGTGGCGCATCTGGCAATTCGGTATTCTTATCGCCTAACATGATATGGTCGAAAATCTGGCGCACCAACGCGCCAATCGCCGGACCGGCACCGCCATTTTCCAGAACAATGGAAATGGCGATTTTCGGGTTGTTGTAGGGCGCGTAAGCGGTCAGCAATTTGTAGTCGCGCAAATGTTCGGCGATTTTATGCCCATTTTATATCTTATTTTCTTTCAGCTCAAATACCTGCGCTGTACCGGTTTTGGTAGCAATCTTGTAGGGGGTATCGGCAAAGAATTTGTGTGTGGTACCGTTCTGGCGATTAGCAATCCTATACATCCCATCTTTGGCTATTTCCCAATAACTGGCAAGAACATCACTTAGTCTTGATACCTCTTTCTGGCGGTACGGTACAATCTTACCGCTGTAAAGCGGGTGGGGATTTTCCCCTTGCCATCTTTAATCAGTGTCGTCAGCGCTTTAACTATTTGAATCAGTGTGGCAATCCAGTAGCCTTGCCCAATACCGAACGGAATGGTGTCCCCCTGGCACCAGGGGTACTTGAAGCGTTTTTGCTTCCATTCACGCGTGGCATATTACCGGAACGCTCTTCTGAGAGGTTGATACCGGTATATTCGCCGTAACCAAACTTGTTCATCCATTCTGCCAGGCCATCAATGCTCATGTCATAAGCAACCTGATAGAAGAAGATATCCGCAGATTCCTCTAATGATTTGGTAACGTTTAACCGATCATGGCTCCATTTTTTCCAGTCGCGGAACCGTTTTTATAACCCCAGCAACTACCACCAGCCGGGATCGAAAAACGACGAGGTTGGCGTAATTACGTTGGCGGTTAATGCCGAGGCGGCAATATAGGGTTTCACCGTGGAGGCCGGGGATACAAACCCTGTGTGGCACCATTAATCAACGGTTTGTTGGGATCGTTTAGCAGTGCTCGGTAATCTTTAGTTAAGATACCATCAACAAACAGGCTGGGATCGTAGCTTGGTGTGGAAACCAACGCGCGCAGACCGCCATCGCATGGATCGATAATCACTACCGCCGCCCGACTACCTTCCAGCAGCTTCTCAACATAGATCTGCATCTGCAGATCTATGTTGAGATAGATATCCTTTCTTGCCTGCGGTGGCTTCTCATGTAGCTGACGAATAATCCGACCGCGGTTATTAACTTCCACCTCTTCGTGGCCGGGTTTGCCGTGCAAAATATCTTCTTAGTAACGTTCAATACTCAGTTTACCAATGTTACGTGTGGCCGCGTAATCGGCGTTTTTTCTTCTTTATTGAGCCGTTCAACATCTTTGTCTTTGATTTTCGACACATAACCGATGACATAGGTGAGGGTTGAGCCATAGGGATAGTAACAGCGTTGATAAACTTTAACTTCTACGCCGGGAAAACGGTATTGGTTAACGGCAATGGAAGTAAAGCGGCGTGAGCGTTTACGTTCTTTCTCAAAATTTTCCAAATCATCGTCGGTGAAGTTGACGATGGGTTTCAGGGGGCAGCGTATCTTGTAGGTTTTCGACCTTGTCCGGCATTAGTTCAAGCTGATAAATGGTGCAGTTTATTGCCAGTGGAATACCGTTACGATCGTAAATGATGCCGCGGCTGGGAGCGATGCGAACCAGCTTCATACGTTTGCATTTGAGCGTGTGCGGTAGTCATCAATATGCACCACTTGCAAATGGTACAGATTGATCAGCAGCACGCCAGAAAGCAGCAAAATGCAGATGAACGCCACTAAAGCACGACGTCCGAAAAGGACGGACTCCGTCAAATAATCACGAAAGGGTTTATGTTCTGTTTTCATCCGGCAACTCTTTCGTGTGTTTCATGGTAGAGTCTTACTCTCTATGGTAAGGGTAATTGGTGGTGATGCTCCATGCTAGATAGAGGCTCTGGGCCACTAATACGCGTACCAGCGGGTACACAACGCAGTGTTAACGGTGAAAGCCGTCAGCTTGCTCTGCGGCCGCTTTTCAGGCCGGGGCTATCCTTCCGGTCTACCAATGAGTAGACTGACGTCGCGCCCATCTTGTTTCCAGTGTTCCAACTGACTGGCAAGCTGTGGTTTTTCCCACGGCTTGACAATGCGGTTGCCTTTGCCTGTTGCAGCCAGCATCAATTCTCCTTTGCGCTCTAGAATACGTTTGATGTCAGCATTCTTCCCCCTTTACCGACAGGGATCTCAATGAGCTCAAAGGGCATATCTTTTGGAAAACGTCGCAGATAATCAGAAAAGCTTGTCTGCACCCAGTCCGGTATTTTGGTGCCAACGCAACGGCGACCAGTTGCAGCCTCATGCTAGCTCTACAGCTTTTCCAACTCGTACAAATGACGGCTTTCTTCTTGCATCACGTTCACCATTATATCATCGAGAGCGACGACGACCCAGTCTGCGTTTTGCTTACCCTCCACGCCGAGCGGAATCATACCGGCTGCGTGCGAGGCTTGTACCACACGATCTGTGATAGAAATAATGTGGCGGCTGGATGTACCAGTGCAGATGATCATGCAGTCTGTAATGCTGGATTTGCCACGCACGCTCAGCGCAACAATATCCTGGCCTTTTAAATCATCTATTTTACCAAAAAACAAAATTTTGGAGTGCTTGGCCTTGTAAAGGCTTTTCTTGCTTATCAGCTTAGCCGGAGAAATGCGCTCCGGCAGAAAAAGAGGGTAGCATGTTCATGCGTAACGCACCGCATGTGTTTCAGGGGGATTAGCAGTCCATTTTGCGGCTCATCTTATATTGTAGTATTGAAACGCGCGCTTTACTGTTTTTTTACCGGACTGAAAAACCAGCTGCGGAGTATAGCACTCCCAGTGAAAGAGTGGTATTCAGGAAGTGGGTTAACGGTATAAGCCGTGAGCATCCATAAAATGCAGTACGGCAGAGAGCACCAAATCGTCGCAGGCTGACCCTTTTGTCGACGTTGGCGAATATCTGTAGCGGAAATGGTAACCAGTAGCGTATGGTGCTAAATCAATCAATCTATGCGGTTGCGAGTGGCAAGGTAGCCGCATTTTTAACGCAGTGCGCTTACAGACACGCCCGCTGTTCTGGTGTGTCCAATTTTATGCGGTAGCACGGGCGTGCGCAGACCAGAAGATGACACACCCTGAGAAACTCTTGCCCACGACGCCAAGAACGCAATGTGAGCAGCGAATCCTGGCTGATCGCTGCAGCTTGCGGTCATCTATGGTGAATCACGGCTTATCCGCAATGGCAAGTTCCACCATGCGTTTGCGCTGCTGTGCCGATGCTTCCGGCTGCTCGCGGTGGGGGCGTTATTGGGCATCAGTGTGATACAGGTTAATCCAATCTCGTCAGCTAACGCTGTGACTGAACGCAAATTCCCATAGTGGATAAGGTCAAAGGTTCCGCTAAAATAGGCGATAAGTTCAGCGTGATTAGCGATATTCATCGGCATTGACGATACCTGGCGAGAGAGCTTTACCGCACAATAACAGCGTCAGTGTTTCTATTTCCGGCCAAATCGGTTGGCCATAATCCTGTTTTAGCGTCAGTTCCAGCCGTGTCAGCAGGTGTATAGCCTGCTGTAACTGTTGTGCGTTTAGCCGTTGTAGTGCTTGAGTAAGCAGCGTACGTCGGTTTTGCCACACCTTATGTTGATCAAATAAGGTGCGTAATGGTGTCGCGGACATGCTGCGCTGCAGTGTTACTAATAGCGTCAGTTCGCGTTGTAGTGTACGCAACAGCATCACAGGCTCGCTGTCTTCAGCTTGTAACTGTTGCAAGACGTGCCAGGCTCGTTTGCTTTTGCCTGCCAACACGGCATCCAGCCAGTGAAACGGCGTGAAGTGTGCTGTATCGTTTACTGCTCGCTCAACGCGTGGCAGCGTGAGTTTGCCGTCAGGATACAAAAGTGACAGACGTTCCAGCGATTGCATCAACGCTAGCAGGTTGCCTTCATAGCAGTAACACAGCAGTTGCGTGGCAGCATAATCCAATTGCAGTTTGCGTTGTTTGGCGCGTTGTGCCACCCAGCGTGGGAGCTGAGCCTGTTCAGGCGTCAAGCAGTTGATAATAACGCCGTGCTGTGACAGTGCTTTAAACCAGGCACTGTTTTCTTGCGTTTTGGTCAGCTTGTTGCCACGTATAATCGGTAGTATGTCCTGGTGCAACAGTCCTGCCAGTTTGACCAAATTTTCCGTCATGGTGGCGTTAGGGCCATTTTCAGGTAATTGTAGCAGCAGGCTTTGTCGCGAAGTGAACAAATTGAGTGCCTGACATACGCTGAAAATGGCATCCCAATCATTGCTTTGGTCTAGGATAAAGCTAAAATGCTCGGTAAAGCCCTGCTCAAGCGCGTGATGGCGCAGCGTATCCAGACTTTCGTGCAACAAGAGCGGATCGTTGCCAAACAGCAGATAGCAAGCACGCAGCCCTTCAGTGAGCTGTGCGGCAAGCTGTTCCGGATAGAGACGGATCATTGACGGTGGTTATTAGCCCTGATGGCGGCGGCATGCTGTTGGAGATTTCTCACATCATCGCTACCGTTGATGTTTACCAGCTTACGCACTAATTGCTCGGCTGCTTGTCGACGCATCTCCCGACGCAAGATGTCTTGCTCCGCGTCTTTTGCTAACGCCGCTAGCGGGTTATCAAAGAACGTGCGGAACACGGTTACCGAGAGTGGATAAATATCTTCACCCGGTAACAGTACCTGTCCCTGAACGGTCAGTACCATTTGGTATTCTGAGGTTGTCCCGTCCTGGAAGATAGAGACAGTGTCTCTGGTTTCCGTGGAGCCGAGAATGCGCAGAGATGCAATATCCTGGCGTGTGGCATCGTCCTTAACTCTTACATCACTGGCACGCAACTGATCGCGTATGGTACGGGTTAACGGACCAAAGGGATCGTTACTGGTCAGCGTTAATACCTTTAATTCGCTGGGCAATTGTGTTGTGCCACGCAGATGAGAACCGCAGCCAGCGGTAACCAGCACTGCCAACCACAGGAACAACGTGAATAAACGATGTCGCACTGTGCCTCCTTGGCTTAACCTACGACCAGGTTAAGCAGTTTGCCAGGAACGTAAATGACTTTACGTACTGTAACGCCTTCCAGGTATTTTGCCACCAGATGTTCCTGTGCAGCACGCCCCTGGACCTGATCTTGTGTAGCATCAGCAGCAACGGTAATTCTGCCGCGTACTTTGCCATTAACCTGCAAGACGACCAGCCTGGAGTCTTCCACAATGGCGTCTTCGTCCGCTACAGGCCACGGGGCTGTGTCAACATCGCCAGTGCCACCCAGAGCCTGCCACAGTGTGAAGCACACGTGTGGTGTGAACGGATACAGCATGCGTACCACAGCCAGCAGTGTTTCCTGCGTCAACGCGCTATCCTGCTCGCTCTCTTGGGGTGCTTTGGCTAGTTTGTTCATCAGTTCCATCACAGCGGCAATAGCCGTATTGAACTTTTGACGGCGCCCAATATCATCGGTCACTTTAGCGATTGTTTTATGCAGGTTACGGCGTAACGCTTTTTGATCTTCTGTCAGTGTTGCCACATCTAGAGCATGGGTTGTGCCTTTTTCAGTTTGATCGTAAACCTGTTTCCATACGCGTTTCAGGAAGCGGTTAGCCCCTTCAACGCCTGATTCCTGCCATTCCAGCGTCATTTCTGCCGGAGAGGCGAACATCATGAACAGGCGAACGGTGTCCGCACCGTATTTTTCTACCATCACCTGAGGATCGATGCCGTTGTTTTTTGATTTCGACATCTTGCTCATCCCTGCGTATACCAGTTCGCGGCCTTCTTGATCAAAGGCTTTCAGGATGCGCTCTTTATCATCACGCTCAACGGTGATATCAGACGGAGAAATCCAGATACGTTCGCCGCTATTACCTGTGTAGTAGAAGGCATCAGACAGGACCATACCTTGACATAACAGACGCTTAGCAGGTTCATCTGACGTTAACAGACCAGCATCACGCATCAACTTGTGGAAGAAGCGGAAATACATTAGGTGCATTATGGCGTGTTCGATACCACCCACATATTGATCGACCGGCAACCAATAGTTGGCAGCAGCAGGATCGAGCATACCCTGATCGTATTGCGGACACGTGTAACGTGCGTAATACCAGGATGACTCCATAAAGGTATCAAAGGTGTCGGTTTCACGCAGCGCAGGCTGGCCATTGACGGTGGTTTTCGCCCAGTTGGGATCGGCCTTGATTGGGCTGGTGATGCCATCCATGGTCACGTCTTCCGGCAGAATCACGGGCAGTTTATCTTCCGATGCCGGGATAACGGTACCATCTTCCAATATCACCATCGGGATCGGTGCGCCCCAGTAACGCTGACGGGAAACACCCCAATCGCGCAGGCGATAGTTTACTTTGCGAGCCCCAACGCCAAGTGCGACCAACTTGTCGGCGACAGCGTTACACGCGGCCTCATGACCCAGTCCACTGAATTCGCCTGAGTTGAACAGTGCACCTTTCTCAGTCATCGCTTGTGCGGAAACATCGGGTTCTCTGCCATCCAGGTTCAGGATAACGGGTTTGATTGGCAACTGATATTTGGTGGCGAATTCCCAGTCGCGCTGATCGTGGCCCGGAACAGCCATCACGGCACCCGTACCGTAATCCATCAGAATGAAGTTGGCTGCCCATACCGGAAGTTTCTCGCCTGTCAGTGGATGCACTACGAACAGACAGGTCGCCATGCCCTTTTTCTCCATGGTCGCCATATCACCTTCGGCAACTTTGGTGTTACGGCATTCGTCGATAAAGGCTGTGAGTACAGGGTTGGTGGCGGCAGCGCGCAAGGCTAATGGGTGCACAGCAGCAACGGCAACATAGGTAGCGCCGATAAAGGTATCTGGGCGTGTTGTGTAGACGGTCAGCTTCTCGGTACTGTCTGCCACATCAAATGTGATTTCTACCCCTTCAGAGCGACCAATCCAGTTGCGCTGCATGGTCTTGACCTGTTCCGGCCAGCTCTCCAACGTATCCAAATCGTTAAGCAACTGATCGGCATAATCAGTGATTTTAATAAACCACTGAGGAATCTCTTTGCGTTCTACTTTACTGTCACAGCGCCAGCAGCAGCCATCGATAACCTGTTCATTAGCCAGTACAGTCTGATCGTTAGGACACCAGTTCACCGCTGAGGTCTTTTTATATACCAGACCTTTTTCGTACAGCTTGGTGAAGAACCACTGTTCCCAACGGTAGTAATCCGGTTTACAGGTGGTGACTTCACGATCCCAGTCATAGCCAAAGCCCAGCAGCTTGAACTGGTTCTTCATATAATCGATATTAGCATAGGTCCAGTGCGCCGGAGCAGTATTGTTTTTTACCGCAGTGCCTTCCGCTGGCAGACCAAAGGCATCCCACCCGATCGGTTGCAGGACGTTTTTCCCCAACATACGTTGGTAACGGGAAATAACATCACCGATGGTGTAGTTACGCACGTGTCCCATGTGTAGACGGCCAGAAGGGTAGGGGAGCATGGAAAGGCAGTAGTACTCTTCCTTGCCGGGCTCTTCGGTCACTTTAAACGTTTTGTTTTCTTGCCAGTGAAGCTGGACGCGAGTTTCTATCTCTTCTGGGCGGTATTGCTCTTGCATGGCTGCCAGGTTTCCTATTTAGTAAAGAAGCGCTACACCCGTAGTGTGTTCCGATTCATCATAGCTATCCGCATAGCATAGCTGATAAGCAACGCTGCCAACAACCGTCTATAAACCCTGAGTGCCGATTTATGCGCGCAAGTGACTAGGCAAAAAAAATGGGGTAAGACAGTCAATTGGCGCAAGTGACGTCTAAAATCGTCTAAAATAGAGAGATACCTAAATAGGTATCGTCATTGCACCGCTAATTTGATCAAAATCGTGTATTCAGGAGGCACTATGAACAAGAAGGCTCGGCATTATCGTGCGCTGATGTCTTCCATCATGACACGTTTAAGTACCGGTGAGTGCGAATTAGCCAAATGCTCTAGCACGCCCATGAAAGCTTACACGACAGTGTCGATCTCACACACAGTGAAAGGGATGACATTATTCAGTCTGTGGAGAGAAATTTGGCCGAATTTGCTCAGTGTTATTATACGGATAGCCAGGAGGAGGATTTCTCTGACAGAGTGTTTCTGAGCGTAATTAAGGAGAGCCTGTGGTAGGAATTGGTAGACATCACGGATAAAACGCAGTTGGAGTAGCACAAGCGCTGTTTAAAGATGTGAACCATCACGGCGTTCACGACATTAAGCGTCGTGATACTTGGCGCCGTGGAACATAGTGCAGAATTTTTGCTAAAAAATCTTTGGCGCGATCGGATTTGGGGTTGTTAAAGAACTCATCTTTAGGTGTATCTTCCACAATCTTACCTTCATCCATAAAGATGACGCGGTGCGCCACTTTACGCGCAAAGCCCATTTCGTGGGTTACTACTATCATTGTCATGCCCTCTTGCGCCAGTTCGATCATGACATCTAGCACTTCGTTGATCATTTCAGGATCGAGTGCGGAGGTCGGTTCATCAAACAGCATGGCAACCGGATCTATGCAAAGCGCGCGAGCAATAGCAACACGCTGTTGCTGACCGCTGGAGAGCTGGCCAGGGAATTTGTTGGCATGTGCGGATAAACCAACGCGGTTGAGCATTTTGGTGGCCTTTTCGCACGCCGCATTTTTGTCACGCTTAAGTACTTTGACCTGCGCCAGCGTGAGATTTTCGATGATAGAGAGATGAGGAAACAGTTCAAAATGCTGAAACACCATTCCCACTTTGGAACGCAATTGTGCCAGATTGGTTTTCTTGTCGTTAACCGGCGTGCCGTTCACTTCAATCTGACCTTGTTGCACAGGTTCAAGGCCATTGATGGTTTTGATCAGCGTGGATTTTCCCGAGCCTGATGGCCCGCAGACCACTACCACTTTCCCTTTTTTCACTTCTGTCGAGCAATTGGAGAGCACCTGAAAGTGACCATACCATTTAGAAACGTTTTTTAGAGTAATCATCAAACCGTCCTTCTTTTCAGGTAACTGACCAGCATTGATGCGCTAATGCTGGTAACGAAATAAACCAATCCGGCAAACAGTACCATTTTTACCTGGGTACCATCACGCTCGTCAATGGTTGACGACGCTGTGCGGAAGAAGTCCGCCAGGCTCAACACGTACACAAACGAGGTATCCTGAAACAGGACAATCCCTTGTGTCAGGAGTAACGACACCATCGCGCGAAACGCTTGTGGCAGGATCACCAATTTCATGGATTGCCATTGCGTCATGCCAAGCACCAACGCAGCGGAAGATTTTCCCCGTGAAATGCTGAGTATACCCGCAAGGATAATTTCAAAGTAATAGGCGGCTTTAAACAGCGAAAAGGCTACCATAGCGGAGATCAGACGAATATCCTTTTTTTTGCCAATAGCACAAGCACATTTTGTAATAAGCTAGGAACCACAAGATAGAACCACAACAGCACCATCCCCAGTAGGATGGAGCGGAAGATTTTGACGTAACTTTGGCAAACCAGCGAATCAGGGCAAGGCGACAGCCTCATTACAGCCAGTATCTTCCCCACAAAGGATGCCGAACACCACGGCCGTTACCGTGTTTTCAGCGTGACGACCAGCCCTTTCAGCAGGTAGGGCATGCTTAGCGCAAGGAGCTCCAGTCAAATTCTTACATTATTTACTCCCCATATTGTTGCCGGACAAACGGGTTTTTTTCTCAACCACTTGCATAATAAGCATGATGATGGCCTTAATGACGACATACACCAAAGTGATGGTAGTAAAGGATTCATAAGCGTGGCCGAATAATACAGAAGCTTATTCGCCTGCGTAGCCATGCCCACCAAGCCGATAATTGCCTGGTTTTTAGGAAGCAAACAACTGAATCATCTCGTTACACTCTGTTATTCAAAGATTAATAAGCAAATGATGTGCTAATTATGCAAATTGGCGTAAGCGGGGTATTACAGAAAGGTATAGTGAGTATGGAAGAAGCCGGCAGGCTATGCCTGCCGGTAATAAAGGTTAACGCCGTAGGTGAATAAAGCAGGCACTAACAGCCAGCACGGCCAAAATAATCCACACAGGCCAAGCGCCAAAACGTGCATAAGGGGTCATGCCCGTCGTTGGTGTGACGTTTGTAAGCAGCACTTTACGCGTAAACTGCGGCAGTTCAGCACGTATTTCACCTTGCGGGCCAATAACGGCGGTAACGCCATTATTGGTGGCGCGCAGCAGTGGACGTCCCAACTCCAAGGCACGCATACGGGCCATCTGGAAATGTTGCCACGGGCCGATTGAGCGACCAAACCAGGCATCGTTAGAGATAGTCAGCAACATGTCGGTATCGGGACGGAAATTATCGCGCACCTGTTGCCCAAGAATAATTTCATAACAGACTGTTGCCGTCATACGGATGCCATTTACCTTGAGCTGAGGCTGCTGGTAAGGGCCACGGCTGAAAGAAGACATGGGCAGATCGAAGAAAGGGGCTAGAGGCCGTAACAGCGTTTCCAGCGGCGCAAATTCACCAAATGGCACCAGATGATTTTTGTTGTAGCGGTTAGTGCTGGGATAGCGGTACGGGTCGCTGTCTCCCAGTACAATGATGCTGTTGTAGAAATCGACCTGTTCATTTGAGCTGCGACGAGCGTCCACAATGCCCTTGACCAGGCTGCTATTGTGCGCACGCAGCAGGTCGTCAATTTGGTGTAAGTAATCTTGCTGGCGAGTTTCAACATCAGGGATTGCAGATTCTGGCCAGATGACGATCGGTGCTTTATCCAAATAAGGCACCGTGATGTCTCTGTAGAGATTGAGAATGTATTGCAGTGCGTTCGGATCCCACTTTTGTGCTTGGGCGATATTGCCTTGCACCAAAGCAACATTAATGGCGCGTTCTGGTTGAGGTGTGAACCAGTGGATAAATTTCAGCGGCCAGGTAAGCAGAAGTAACGCGATAGCGTAATAAAGAGGGATAGTTTTGCGGCGCGTGGTGCCAAAAACGACCAGGCCAGCAATGATGACCAGCAGCAGGTTTATACCGTCAACGCTGAGCAGCGGTGCCAGGCCTTGCAGAGGCCCGTCAATTTGGCTATAGCCAAATTGCAGCCATGGAAAACCCGTCAACACCCATCCACGGAGTCCTTCGGTAAGTTGCCACAGCACGGGGGCTGCCAATACCATACGCGTGAGTGTAGCGCGCGGCCAAATGCGTGTTAACAGTGCGGCAAAGAGTGCCGGGTAAAGCGAGAGATACAGCGCCAACAGCACGACCAGAAATACGTTGATGGCTTCCGGCATACCGCCAAACTCAGCAATGCTGACGTAGACCCAGTTCACTCCGCTGCCAAACAGACCACAGCCCCAGCTAAAACCAATGGAAGCAGATTGCCGCCAGGTTCTGTTCAACGTGAGGGCTTGCAATCCACATAACGAAACCAGTGCAGCAGGCCAAAAATCAAATGGCGAAAAGGCCAAGGTGCCCCAGGCACCACAGAACAGCGCCAGCAGGACACGAACCCGCTGACGTCGTAAAACAGACATGACAGACATTGTCGAATTAAGGTTCCAGTGTTGGTTGAGGCGCCTCGTCAGGCATTCTGACATGAGCCTGAATAATACGTCGGCTGTCCGCCATGGCAACTTTGAACAGGTAACCATTGATGTCGATGGTTTCACCGCGCGCTGGCAGATGGCCGAATGCCTGCATGACTAATCCGCCAATGGTATCCACTTCATCATCGCTGAACTGAGTGCCAAATACCTCGTTAAAATCTTGAATTGGCGTCAACGCGCGTACGATGTAGGTGTGACGGTTTAATTGACGGATATCGCGATCTTCCTCGTCGTCATACTCATCTTCGATTTCGCCAACGATAAGCTCAAGGATATCTTCGATAGTGACCAGACCAGAAACACCGCCAAACTCATCAATGACGATAGCCATGTGATAACGCAGTAAACGAAACTCATGCAGCATGCGGTCCACACGTTTGCTTTCTGGTACCACTACAGCCGGACGCAACACCTGTTCAATATTAAAAGGGGCTGCATCGCTGCGCATGAAAGGCAGCAGATCCTTCGCCATCAGGATGCCTTCAATGTGGTCCTTGTCTTCGCTGATCACTGGAAAGCGCGAATGTGCCGATTCGATAATCATATCCAGACACTCTTCCAGTGACTGATTATGCTTCAACGTAATCATTTGCGAACGCGGAATCATAATATCGTGTACGCGTTGCTCCCCGATATCCATGACCCCTTCGAGCATGTCTCGGGTATCTGGATCGATCAGATCGTTTTGTTCAGAATCACGAATAAAGGCGAGGAGGTCGCTACGATCCTTGGGTTCACCATGAAAAAGCTGGTTGAGGATCAGTGAGAAGAATCCTTTCTTGGGACTGGGGCTATCGCTGTTTTGAGAATGATCGTCGCTCATGGCGTTTTATTTACTGTCTCTCTGGTTAGTCAATCATCATTAGTCACGCAAAAAGTGCATACGTCGTAAGACCATCAGGGCGCGCAGGCAGTTGACATAAAGGTGCACGGTAATAACCGCGCGTGGCGTCATGTTTAACCATAACGCCGTGAAGCTATGATGACGCAAACGGCATCATAACGAAAAGCTAAGGCTTGTCGTAATCTACTGTACTTTTCGCAATAACAGAACAACGTATACCCTAAATCGTTCGAGTTGCAGGACAAAATATTAACGGTTTGAACCGCGCTTGCGTTGGACCCCTAGAGCGAGGCCCATACATGCGTCTCGTCATGCGGCAAATGAATGAACCTTGATGAGCTTGACCGGGTATAAGTGATTCGGGCTGGGCAACGCAGTCATCAAACCTGTAACTTCAAGTGTGACGGTATAACAGAGTATACGCATCATCACTTGGATTGCAGACCTGCTGGGTTCACTCTGTCTATGACAGGTAAAGGTCCGCATAGCCCATTTGCTGCATAATCTCTGCTTCCAACGCTTCCATCTCTTCTGCTTCGTCATCTTCAATATGATTATAACCTAGCAGATGCAGGCAACCGTGCACGATCATATGTGCCCAATGCGCTTCTGCCGTTATTTGTTGCTCGATAGCCTCCTGCTCCACAACCTGGCGGCAAATGATCAGATCGCCCAACAGCGATAGCTCGACTTCCGGCAGCGCTTCAAATGGAAAAGAAAGCACGTTGGTGGGCTTGTCTTTGCCGCGATAGGTGTGGTTTATTTCGTGGCTTTCAGCCTCATCAACGATACGGATAGTGACTTCAGCCTCATGTTGAAATTGTGGAAAAATGGCCTCCAGCCAACGCTGAAAATCCTGTTCGCTGGGGAGTCCCGCTGTATTTTCGCTGGCGATTTGTAAATCGAGAATAACCTGACTTATTATGACTCCTACTTATCACCAGTATCTAACACAACGGGTTTACTGGCTGCTTGTGCTTCGCGTTTTCGCTCTTCTACCTATGCCGAATTTCTGGTCGGCTTCTGTCCAGGCTTCATAGGCGTTGACGATGCGAGCAACCACCGAATGACGCACCACGTCTTCACTGTGGAAGAGGTTAAAACTGATCTCTTCAACATCGGCCAGTACGTCGATGGCGTGGCGTACCCTGATTTCATATTTCGTGGCAGGTCAATCTGGGTGATATCAACCGTAATCACCGCCTTGGAATTGAATCCAATGCGCGTCAGGAACATCTTCATCTGTTCGATAGTGGTGTTCTGGCTTTCATCAAGGATGATAAAGGCGTTATTGAGTGTAGACACTCATAGGCTAGCGGTGCCACCTCAATCACGTTGCGCTCAATGAGTTTTTCCCCTACTTCAACGGCTGGGCGCGTCAACAGAATTCGGTGAATATCCTGGCGTTCCAGCGCATCTACCGCAGCAGCCACGGCTAGATAGGTTTTCCCCATGCCCCGCAGAACCAATGCCAAAAGTAATATCATGATCGAGAATATTGGCGATATATTGACCTGATTAGGCGTACGAGGCTTGATGATGCCGTGTGTGGTGCGAATATTGATCGCCTTGCCAAAACCGGCACGCTCTCAGCGCTTTGTTCCAATACACCGGATTCTTTGATAGTCAGGTGAATCTGCTCGGGGTCAATATCCCCTTAAACCCAGCGTAACGGGGCAGTATCAACATATAAATGTTGCAGAATATCCGCCGTTGCCTCAATACAAAGGCCTTTCCCTACTAGTTTGAACTTATTGTCTCGATGATTGATTTCGATTCCGAGGCGGCAATACAACTGTTTGATATTACTATAAAATAGACAGTAAAGACTGAGTAGGCGTTTATTATCATAAAGTTACCAGGGTAATCTCTTTTATCGTAACGTTCAAATTATTCCTCTTGTTTTTTTCTCATCATCATGAATGCTGAGATCAGCAAGATGCGAGATGATGATTAAATTATTTATCGGTAATAGGGAAAGGTGCAACTGGCAATGCATGTTGAGGTGGTGTGCGGAGAGACAGCCCAGCAGATACACGGCGAGTGCTTCGCCCGTGTCCGTAACCCATAGGGCTGATAGATACCAACGCCGATGTCGTTCTCTTTGCGTGTTCGCGCAATGACGGAGGCAATGGATTCTCTGACGCGCAGACCCATTTAATCTTCCGTTTTAACAACGACACCACGCAATGAATTTGGGTAAACGTCGACGATTTCAACATCAACGAACTTACCAATCATGTCTGTTGAGCCTTCAAAGTTAACTACACGGTTATTTTCCGTGCGGCCAGAAAGTTCCATGATGCTTTTGCGCGACGTGCCTTCTACCAGAATGCGTTGAATACTGCCCAACATGCGGCGGCTGTACTGCATCGCCTGCTGGCTGATCCGTTCTTGCAGAATATACAAGCGCTGCTTTTTCTCTTCTTCACTGACATCATCGACCATGTCTGCCGCTAGCGTGCCCGGACGCACGGAATAGATAAAGCTGAAACTCATATCGAAATTGACATCACCAATCAGTTTCATTGTTTGTTCAAAATCTTCCTGGGTTTCACCGGGGAAGCTGATAATAAAATCGGAACTGATGTGAATATCGGGGCGCGCGTTGCGCAATTTACGGATGATGGCTTTGTATTCCAGCACGGTGTGGCGGCGCTTCATCATGGTCAGAATACGATCGGAACCGCTTTGCACTGGCAGATGAAGGAAGCTCACCAGTTCAGGGGTATCTTCATAGAGGTTGATGATGTCGTCAGTGAATTCAATGGGGTGGCTGGTAATAAAACGGATGCGGTCAATACCGTCGATCGCCGCTACCAGACGTAGTAGATCGGCAAAGGAGCAGATACTGCCATCAAAATTTTCACCACGATAGGCGTTAACGTTTTGGCCTAACAGGTTAACTTCGCGTACCCCTTGCGCGGCCAATTGCGCAATTTCATACAACACATCGTCGCAAGGGCGGCTCACTTCTTCACCACGCGTATACGGCACCACGCAGAATGAGCAATATTTATTGCATCCCTCCATGATGGAGACGAACGCAATGGGCCCTTCTGCCCGAGGTTCTGGTAGTCGGTCAAATTTTTCCAATTCCGGGAAGCTGATATCTACCACCGGGCTGCGTGTAACCTGAGCGTGGTTAATCATTTCCGGTAAGCGGTGAAGCGTTTGCGGGCCAAAAATCAGATCAACATAGTTGGCGCGCTCACGAATATGTTCACCTTCCTGAGAGGCAACGCAGCCACCCACACCAATTATCAGGTCTGGATTATTCCCCTTCAGCGCTCTCCAGCGACCAAGTTGATGGAAAACTTTTTCCTGTGCCTTTTCACGGATAGAACAGGTATTCAGCAGCAGAATGTCAGCCTCTTCAGCAACCTCGGTCAGCTCATAACCGTGTGTACTTTCCAGCAGATCGACCATCTTGGATGAATCGTATTCATTCATCTGACAGCCCCAGGTTTTAATGTATAGTTTCTTTGTCATCGATTTATCATCACTCAGTTCGGGTGAAAAAGCGTATTACCAAATCATGGCGGCCTGGAAATAGGGGCGGGCGCGTATTGTAATCTTTTGATGCGATTGTGACTAGTGTGCGGAATTCGTTGTACGGTTTTTCGCAGTGCGAACGCTGTTGTCAAATCCAGTACACTATGCCCATCAGTCACACAGTTTGAGTCGGTTTAGGCACGATGAATGGAATAAATACACAATATGATGCCATCGTGGTCGGCGGTGGGATGGTCGGTGCCGCCGTTGCGCTGGGATTAGCGCGTAACGGCTTACATGTTGCGGTGCTGGAGCAAATGGCTCCCCCTGCATTTTTGTCGGACAGTGCGCCGGATATTCGGGTTTCAGCGCTGGGATATGCGTCTGTTTCGCTATTAAAATCGTTGGGCGTTTGGTCTGGTGTTGAGCTGATGCGCTGTACGCCTTATCGACGGTTAGAAACTTGGGAATGGGATGATGCTCGCGTTGCGTTTAACGCAGCGGATGTACATCTTCCCGAATTGGGTTTTATGGTGGAAAACCGGGTGTTGCAATTGGCGCTGTGGCAGTGTCTCGCCGAGCAACAAAAATGCGATATCTATTGTCCTGCACAAATACAGAGTATGACTCGCGCGTCAGCGTACTGGCAACTCAAACCGGAAACCGGGGAGGCGTTGAATGCACCTTTGGTTATCGGTGCTGACGGCGCTAACTCGCGTGTGCGTCAGTGGGCAGGTATTGGTATCAATGGGTGGCAGTATCGACAGTCATGTATGTTGATTGCGGTGGATACTCAGCAACCTCAACAAGATTGTACGTGGCAGCAGTTTACGCCTCAGGGACCGCGTGCATTTCTGCCGTTGTTTGGTTATTGGGGAGTATTGGCGTGGTATGACAGTCCGCGCCGCATTCGTCAGCTTCAATCACTTTCGTTGCTGCAGTTGGATAAAGCGATTATGGAGACGTTCCCTGCGCGGCTGGGGCAGGTTAAATCCGTTTCAGCTGGGGCTTTCCCGCTGGTTCGTCGCCATGCGCAACGCTACATTGCAGACGGAGTCGCGTTAGTTGGAGATGCAGCTCATACCATCAATCCTCTTGCCGGGCAGGGTATAAATCTTGGCTATCGTGACGCAGATATATTGATTGATGTTGTGACTGGCGCACGGGATGTAGGGGAGTGCTGGCACAGTGAAGCCGTTTTACTTCGCTATCAGCGCCGACGTAAGGCAGACAATTTGTTGATGCAAAGTGGGATGGATTTATTTTATAACGCATTTAGCAATAGTGTGCCGCCATTAACCTTTGCCCGAAATATGGCGCTGCTAGCGGCCGATGACGCTGGATATCTCAAAACGCTGGCGTTGAAATATGCCATCGGCGTGTGATGAACCTCATCTCTGAGGTTCATCCTACAGGTCAGCGCAAGCGCTGTTCAAAACGTAAAAGTTTTGCTCTGCAACGCGAATTATTTAGAGTATAGATTCTTACTTTCTAGCCCGTTAGTACGTGGTTACGTCTTAGGGCCACAGTGAGCAGTGTATGTCGGAAATATGACTAAGGCTAACGGGTTAACACTCGGTGGCCTTTAATATTTTGTTGAAGGCATAAAAATGAACAGGGCGACGTCTTTCGACTGTCGCCCTGTTACTTACTGTGTTACCAGTTTTTTAGTTGGGGTACGAGGATTCGAACCTCGGAATGGTGGAATCAGAATCTACTGCCTTACCGCTCGGCGATACCCCAAAAACGTGGTGGCTACGACGGGAATCGAACCTGTGACCCCAGCATTATGAGTGCTGTGCTCTAACCAGCTGAGCTACGTAGTCAAATAGTACATCCTGGTTTTTTCAGCAAAACTTTTAACTTTAATTATATAACATTAATTACATGACTGGGGTACCTGGATTCGAACCAGGGAATGCCGGTATCAAAAACCGGTGCCTTACCGCTTGGCGATACCCCAATACTTTAACATGCCTTGTTGCATAACATAACCGTGAAGGAATGGTGCGGGAGGCGAGACTTGAACTCGCACACCATACGGCGCCAGAACCTAAATCTGGTGCGTCTACCAATTTCGCCACTCCCGCAAGAAAAGATGGTGGCTACGACGGGAATCGAACCTGCGACCCCAGCATTATGAGTGCTGTGCTCTAACCAGCTGAGCTACGTAGCCATCTTTTCTGCATCACCTTCATCGGCGTTGCGGGGCGCATTATGCTTAGTTAGTCCAATCGCGTCAACACATTTTTTTCCGAACAACGCCTGTGACGGTTCGTTTTTTTTGAGTCATGAACAGTATGATGATAAAAATGACAAAAAAATACGTTTTTCTTAGACAATATGATCAAGACGGGCTCGCAAAGAGCCCGTCTTGATCATAAGACAATGTTCTGTAACGGCTGCTATCAGTCAGTAGGCTGATTGGTGAACGCCAACCGCACGGCCTGAAGGATCGTCCATCTTTTTGAAAGACTCATCCCACTCGATTGCTCTTGCCGAAGAGCAAGCCACTGACGGGCTGCCAGGTACACATTCTGCCGCGCTCGGTACCGGGAACAGCTCTTCGAAGATTCACGGTACAAGTAGCCTTCTTTCGACGTCGGCGTGTTGTATGGGAAGCGGAAATGCGCAGTTTCCAATTGTTGGTCAGAAACTTATTTTGCCGTAACTTCTTTGAGCGTGTCTATCCAGCTATACCCTACGTCATCAGAAAATTGCTCTTTCTGACGCCATGCGATGCTGTGTGTCAGGTAGGATTTAAAACATTCGCGCAGAATGTGTTTCTCGATTTTGCCGTTGCCGCACATTTTATCTTTAGGGTTAATACGCATTGCAACATCCAGGAATTTTTTATCCAGGAAAAGGCACACGTGCTTACAAACCCCAGGCTGACATGGCTTTGTTAGCACGTGTGAAGTCGTATTGATGCAGGGCAAGTAATTTACGTACTGTTTCTTCATGCAGTTCTTTGGCGTTATAGGGGCTTTTTGAAAGTACAGATAGCCGCCAAACACTTCATCAGTACCTTCACCCGGCAGCACCATTTTGATGCCCATCGCTTTGATTTTTCGTGACATAAGATACATTGGTATAGATGTACGAATGATGGTTACATCGTAGGTCTCAATGTGATAAATCACATCGCGGATGGCATCCAACCCTTCTTGCACGGTGAAATGGATTTCATGGTGCACAGTGCCTATGCAGCTTTCAGATCCGGGGCACCTTCCAGGCCGACGGCGAAAGAGTGTAATTGTGGCCACCAGGCTTCACTGCGCTCGTCATCTTCCACGCGACGGGCTGCAAATTTTTTGGTAATCGCAGAAATAACGGAAGAGTCCAGGCCACCGGAAAGCAGTACGCCATAGGGCACATCAAACATCAGGTAGCTTTTAACCGATTCTTCCAGCCTTCACGCAGCGCTTCTTTATCGGTTACGTTATCTTTTAAGATATCGTATTCGAACTAGTCACGATGGTAGTATTCACGAATTTCGCTATCTTTTCTCCACAGGTGCTGCCTGCAGGGAATTCCTTGATGGTACGACACACGGGCACCAGTGCTTTCATTTCAGAGGCAACATAGAAGTTGCCGAATTTATCGTTGCCCATATAAAGCTGGATGATGCCCAAATGGTCACGGCCAATCAGATAGGCGTCTTTCTCTCTGTCATACAGCGCAAAGACAAACATACCGCGTAGGTCGTCTAAAAATTCTGGACCTTTTCCTGATACAGAGACAGAATAACTTTGCAGTCGGAACCTGTCTGGAAAGCTTAGCGGTCACCATACTGTTGACGTAATGCCTGATGGTTATAGATTTCACTGTTGACAGCTAGAATATGGGTATGTGCCTGATTGTAAATCGGTTAAGCACCGGTATTGACGTCAACGATGGACAGACGTTCGTGGGCTAAAATCGCTTTTCATTGGCATAAATACCAAACCAGTCCGGACCGTGGTGGCGCATCAGTCGAGACAACTTCAACGCTTTTTTTTACGCAATTCAACCGGATCGGTTTTGATATCCAGCACACCAAAAATAGAACACATAAAGAACCCCCTCTAGTTCACCTGTCTGTAGTGCAATAACAAGATTATTGCGTTAGCACCCCCTTGAGGGGGATATTACCATAATGTTTTGGTTTGCTTTCTGCTGTATCAATGACAATGATTTAGCACCAGAATGCCACTTGAATTCAATTTCATTTAATGAAAAAAGCCTTTGGCATGTGTTTTATTCAATGCGAAGGGCTTTTTAATGAAAAAATGATAATTAACGTCGTGATTGAGAGCGAGTTTTTGCGGATTGCATAATTCGGTATGGGTCGCGATCAGGCGGGGTCCATCAAATTGTTGTAAGAGCACACCGTTAAGCATAGCACGTTTTATCAATGCAAATGCTCCGATGGGCGAAAGATAGTTCAACGTGGACACCTCAATGGATAATGCTGGCGAAACTCTTTTAACACCTGGGTGTTTACGCAGCGTTGAATGGCGGGCAGAAAAATTTTCTCCGCATACGTAATTTTACCGGCGATCACAACCTTTTGCAGATTAAACAGGTTGATGGCGATAGCAATCGCTTTGCCCAAATATTTGCCTGCATGTTCGAGCACATCTTGCGCCAGAGTGTCGCCGAGGTTAGCGGCTTTGCAGATGGCCGTAATGGTGCACTCTTCTGGCGTTAGCTTGCTGTTAAATCCTTCAGCCAAAAGGTGGGGGCGACCTGTTGTTCAATCGTGCCGTTGCAAACTACTGTTTCTAAGCAACCAAAGTTGCCGCAATGACAGCGTTCGCCAAGAGAGGATCGATTTGAATATGCCCGATTTCTCCCACGTTGCCGTTACTCCCCGTGAGTGGCACCAAAATAGTGTTCAGCCAACGCCAGAATAAGAATATCATAGCCCACAAAACAAGTGACGTTGAAGCGCTGTTGTAACTGTTGTACCAGAGGTCAGTTATCCACACCGATATGCGGCATATAATGCATGATTCTCGCAGAGGGGTTGACGATCCCTGTCAGCACGACAGAAACGGCAATCAGCTCCCGAATGCGGCGTTGTCAGTGCCGAACCGCTCAGTGTGCTGTTATCGTCAACGCACAATTCATCACAGTAGTATATGATTTTACCAACAAAAGTGAACCTATGGATATCTGCCCCAGCTGAGGCAGTGGCATCGGTGACCAATACCAGTTTGTCACCTTTGATGCGTTTACTGTTGCGGATATTCACCCAATCGACGTGTATGCCGTCGGCAATGATGTTGCAATAGACCTCTGCTGCGTCGTAAAGGGCACCCATCAAGCCGGGTTCGCGCACGGTGATATAGGGATGGCATTGAACAGGTGTGTTGCAAAGCGAATACCTGCGGCAAACCCGAGTTTCGCTTCCTGCCAGGTGGCATTGGAATGCCCGGCGGAAACCACGATCCCTTGCGTGAGTGAGTTGGCGTATAATGGCTGACGCAACTTTTTCCGGTGCCAGTGTGATTTGATCAATCACATCGGTGTTGGCGCAGAGATAGTCTACTAGCGGTTGGGATGGCGCACAAATCAGGCTGGCATCATGTGTACCCTTTTTCACCACATTCAGCCATGGGCCTTCTATAATGCAGACCGAGCGCTTTGATTAGTGTGTAATGCGAGATAAGCTCGTATGGTTTCCATAGCGTGTTTAATAAACTCATTGCTGGAGGTAATCAGCGTGAGAAGAAAGCTGGTGCAGCCAGAGCGTTGATTGGCCTGTTGCATGGTTTTAAGCGTGGCAATGGAAATGGCATCAGCCATTAATTTGTAAATCGATAAAGCTGGGGGGGCTACAGATACGCCACCCAGATCGTGACTGGGGGCAGTGTATCGGGAAGGTCAGATTGAGAACACACACTTTCAATCATCCCGTCATTAATAACATCGGCAGGTATAATGATTTAATATGCGCGTATTTTGCGTATTTTGTCATAAAATTATAGGGTTTAATTTGCGTGGCGAATTTTTTTACACTTCAAGCACAAGCTGCCTTGTATGGGATCGCTGCTGTGAATCTGTTTAACGGACAGTTTGATACCCCCTGGCGGGAATAGAGAGAATGATGTGAGTGTTCTTAGCTATTTGCAAAGGGTAGGTCGAGCGCTGATGGTGCCAGTAGCGACATTGCCAGCCGCAGTAATTTTCATGTGGAGGTAGGGTACCGGATCGATCTCAACGGCTGGGGGAGTGAGAGTGCTCTGGCTGCACTGCTGATCAAGTCCGGTACAGCAATCATTGAAAATATGGGGGTGCTATTTACGGTGGGTATCGCTTATGGCATATCTAAAGATAAAGATGGTGCAGCAGTGCTGATGGCGTTCAGCAAAATCCAAAACCAGTTTATCGGTATTCTGGTCGGTATAATTTCCGCTGAACTCCATAATCGTTACAGCCATGTCAAACTGCCTGAGGCTTTCTCGTGCTTCAGCAGCGCCGACTGGTACCTATTTTAACCTCGTTCCTGATGAACGCTGTCGCCTTTATCTTGATGTATGTCTAGCCGATCATTTTTAGCGAGCTGGTAACACTGGGTGAACATATCCAGCAGCGAGGATCGGTCGGTGCGGAGGTCTACGCATTCTTTAACCGTCCGTTAATCCCTGTCGGATTACACCACGCATTAAACTCAGTATTTTGGTTTGATGTGGCGGGCATCAACGATATCCCGAATTTCCTGGGTGGACAGCAATCCATTGACGCGGGTAAGGCGGTTGTGGGGATCACCGTGCGCTATCAAGCTGGCTTTTTCCCTATCATGATGTTTGGCTTACCGAGGGGCGGCTCTGGTGATTTATCACTGTGCGCTGCCGGAGAAAAAGAGCAAGGTGGCGGGCATTCTTCTTTACCGGGGGGGGATTACCGAGCCGGTCGAATTCTCGTTTATGTTCGTTGCGCCAGTGCTGTATGTATTGCATGTCGTACTGACCGGGATCTCGGTGTTCATCGCAGTTAGTATGAATTGGATTGCTGGCTTTAGTTTCAGCGCCGGGCTGGTTGATATAGCGCTTTCCTCACGCAATCCACTGTCAACTCAGTAGCATATCTTATATTCTATAAGGGTTGGTGTTCTTTGTCATTTACTATGTGACGTTCCGTTTCACTATCAAACGTTTCAATTTACTAACGCCGGGCCGTGAGCAGTCTGTTGATGGTAGTAAAGAGGATGGTTTTACGGTTAACCAGAGCGTTGTCGAGAATAAGGTGAACGACACGACGTCTCTGGCGCGTGAGTAGCTCACGGCGCTTGGCGGTAAAGCAAATCTGTTCTGGATTGATGCCTGTATTACGCGTCTGCGGTTGAATGTGGTTGATTCTGCACAAAGTGGATGAGGCGCAGGCAAAACAGTTGGGTGCGGCGGATGTTATCCGACTGAATAAAAAGAATGTACAAATTTTCGTGGGGAACGCAGGCGGAATTCATCGCCACTGCACTTAAAGAAAATTCAAAACGAACAGTAATCATGATATTTCATAAGATTTAGTGGAAGTAACAGTTGTGTCCTGCCGTAGCTTGTTAGACAATTACAGGTTATGTTTCTTTTCTCATTGAGGAATCAAGCATGAGTGAGGCCGAAGCCCGCCCAACCAATTTTATCCGCCAGATCATCGATGAAGATTTGTCGTCTGGAAAACACAGACTGGTACATACCCGTTTTCCACCGGAACCCAATGGCTACTTGCATATCGGCCATGCGAAGTCCATTTGCCTAAATTTTGGGGTAGCGAAAGATTATAACGGCCAATGTAATCTGCGTTTTGATGACACTAACCCGGTGAAAGAGGATATAGAGTACGTCGAATCCATCAAGCAGGATGTACAATGGTTGGGGTTTTCCTGGAGCGGTGAGATTCGCTATTCTTCTGATTATTTTGACCAGTTGCATCTGTATGCAATTGAATTGATTGGCAAAGGCATGGCCTATGTCGACGAACTGACTCCTGAGCAGATTCGCCAATACCGTGGTACGTTGACATCTCCGGGTAAAAACAGTCCTTATCGCGATCGTACTGTTGAGGAAAACCTGAACCTGTTTAAGAAAATGCGCAATGGGGGGTTCGCTGAAGGTACGGCATGTCTGCGCGCCAAGATCAATATGGCTTCACCGTTTATTGTTATGCGCGATCCTGTGTTGTATCGCATCAAGTTCGCGGAACATCATCAGACGGGCAACAAGTGGTGCATTTATCCCATGTACGATTTCACGCATTGCATTTCCGATGCGTTGGAAGGGATTACTCACTCACTGTGTACGCTGGAGTTTCAGGATAACCGTCGCTTGTATGACTGGATGCTGGATAACATCACCATCCCTTGCCATCCACGCCAGTATGAGTTCTCGCGTTTAAATCTGGAATATACGGTGATGTCTAAACGCAAGCTGAATCAGTTGGTGACAGAAAAGGTGGTAGAAGGGTGGGACGATCCCCGCATGCCAACCATCTGCGGCCTGCGTCGTTGCGGTTATACAGCCGCTTCCGTACGTGAGTTTTGTCGTCGTATTGGCGTGACTAAACAGGATAATAACGTTGAAATCGCCGCGCTGGAATCTTGTATTCGTGATGATTTGAATGAGCATGCGCCGCGAGCCATGGCTGTGTTGGATCCGGTAAAAGTGATTATCGAGAACCTGCCAGAAGGCCATGAAGAGTGGGTTTCCATGCCGAACCACCCGAACCACCCGAAAATGGGCACTCGGCAGGTGGCCTTCAGCCGTGAGATTTATATCGATCGTGCCGATTTCCGCGAAGAGGCAAACAAACAGTACAAACGCCTGGTTCTCGGTAAAGAAGTGCGGTTGCGCAATGCTTATGTTATCAAGGCAGAGAGCGTTGAGAAAGATGCTCAGGGGGTTATCACCGCGCTGTATTGCACTACCTTAAGTAAGAATCCGGCTGATGGACGTAAAGTGAAGGGGGTTATCCATTGGGTATCTGCTACGCACGTACTGCCCGCCGAGTTCCGCCTTTACGAGCGTCTATTCAGCGTGTCCAACCCTGGTGCTGCCGATGACTTCTTCGCGACCATTAACCCGGATTCGTTAAAAGTTGTACAAGGTTTTGTGGAGTCTAGTCTGGCGAAAGCTGAAGTGGAAAAAGCATATCAGTTCGAGCGTGAAGGATACTTTTGCGCTGATCGTCGCTATTCAAGTGAAGCTCACCTGGTGTTTAACCGTACTGTAGGGTTGCGTGATACTTGGTTTGGCTGATGCTGTTCGACCAAAATTGAAAAAACCGCCTGATCTAGGCGGTTTTTTTATGACGTAAATCATAAAAATGCCTGGTTCACTTCGGTTCGTGGAGAGACTCGTCTTTGCGGCAGTCGCCCGTACTACAATGACCATAAAGATACAAACTGTGGTTAGTCAGTTTTATACTGTTTCTGTCTGCGATTTCACGCTGGCGCGCTTCGATGGATTCATCACGGAACTCAATAACGCGTCCGCAATTCAGGCAGATAAGATGGTCATGGTGGTGTTGCTGTGTCAGCTTAAACACTGAATTACCACCTTCAAAATTATGAAGGGTGACAATACCGGCGTCATCAAACTGGTTAAGCACGCGATAAACGGTCGCAAGACCAATCTCTTCGCCCATGTCTATCAGTTTTTTGTACAAATCTTCCGCGCTGACGTGATGGCACTCCGGATCCTGCAAAACCTTCATAATCTTCAGTCTTGGCAGAGTGACTTTCAGGCCGGCTTTTTTTAATGCGGTGTTATTGTCAGTCATGCGGATTTAGTCCTGTTACTTTCTCATCGATAGGGCAATTAAGCCTATGACATCGGTCGGCTCAAAAATTATAATGGCGTCTCAATTATAGAACCTCGCATTAAAAATGAAAAATATGGGATGTTAACAATACAGTCTCCATAAAGAAAGTGTGTAATTGCACGCAATCTGTTGTTGTAAAATGGAGAAAATTGATAAATATAAAAAACCGACGGGCACTATTGTACGGATTTAGTACCGGAAAGTTAAAAAAATGTTTCTATTATTTTTATTGGTTATACCTATTAATTAAGTCTTGAAAAAGCGATCAGGGCTTTTGTGTAACAGGGTAGGGATTAGCCAACGAGTGTTTTCAGGTTGAGCTCTTCGCTGATTTGTTTGACCCAGGTACTAACACGCCCACTGGTTAGTTCAGGTTGGCGTTCTTCATCAATGGCCAGTCCGATAAAGTGGTTGTCGTCTGCCAGCCCTTTTGAGGCTTCAAAATAGTAGCCTTCTGTTGACCAGTTGCCCACAATTGTTGCCCCACGCGGTTCAATGATGTCGCGCAGCGTACCGATCGCATCACAAAAGTATTCAGCGTAATCTTCTTGATCACCGCAGCCAAACAGTGAAACTAATTTCCCATTAAAATCAATCGCTTCTAATGTCGGGAAGAAATCGTCCCAATCGCACTGGGCTTCACCATAGTACCAGGTCGGAATACCAAACAGCAGAATATCAAACGTCTCTATATCTTCTTTGCTGCTCTTGGCGATGTCATGAACTTCTGCAACATCACTGCCTAGTTGCTGTTGTATTGTCTTGGAAATATTTTCGGTATTTCCGGTGTCACTACCAAAGAAAATGCCTATGAGTGCCATGGATAAAATAACCTCTTTATTCTTAATGATATGGTACGGTTTATCACCTATATATTAAGTAATAATATCAGACGTAGAGAGAGGGAGAAACTTGTATCTTTCTCGCAGATCAAACTGAATATACCCGTCATACTGCAAATTGCACGTGTGTTGGCTGCGCCTATTATTCAGCCCATTCTTTGACCTCACCTATCACGAGGCCACCGCACGCGGCGTTTAAATCAGTTCCCGGCAGATTGGTCATCTGAATCACTTACCAGAGTAAGCTCATCGGGATGAATCAATATCATTCTTGAATTCACCCTGCATCTGTTCAAACGTTAATATGTTGTCCTACAACTCGAATTATTTAGCTATGTGGGGGTGATTTCTTAAGAAAACGGTGGATAGCGCGCAGAACGGTATCGAGTTTTTCTGCATGAACCTAGTGATCACTGCCTGCAATCAAATGTGCTTTCGCATTAGGCAACTGCTGCAATAGCACCTTGCGATAGCGGTCATCCAAACAAGGAGATGCCGCGCCACGAATAAACAGGATGGGTTTTTGCCAGGCGGGTACCGTTTCCCAGCCCACAATGTGCTCATACTGCTCCCACAGAACGGGGACATTGAAACGCCACTTTCTCTGCTGAAAAGATTTCAGTAGAAATTGCACCATGCCCTCTTCCTTAAGGTAGTGACGCATGATGGCGGCAGCTTCGGTCCTAGTGGTGACGCCCGCAGCCGTAACCGCACGCAGTGTAGCAAAAAACGTTATCATGGCGGCGCAGTTGGTAATATCCACCAGTGCAATATCAATCGCAATGATCTTCTCAATACGGCCAGGGATCTGCGCACTTAACGCCATCGCGGTCTTTCCGCCCATGGCATGAACGATGATAATGGCTTGCTCTATATTTAACGTATTCAATAATTCTTTCACATCACTTGTCATAGACAGATAGTTCATTTCCGGCGAGCGTGGTGATAATTCGTAGTTACGTAAGTCTATCTGAATGATATCGTGCTGCTTTTGCAGGTCATGTGCCAGAACACCCAGATTATCCAGATTACCAAATAGAGCGTGAATCAATATGATAGGTAGTGAATGCGTCGGTAACTGCGCATTTTGCATGCGATAATTCAATTTCATGGTGAAGTTTATTCAGAGACACAGACGCTTAGGGTGTCACGACTGTTGCCGATGATATTGCCCTGTGGAAAATGACGACTATGCTTTATGCAGGTTGCAGGTAATGGGGTGGGGGAGCAAATGGGGGATCGTCTGACTTTTTATATTATTTGTGTTATGCTGCTGTTCGGTAGCATTGATTCGCCTATATACTTCTTGCCGATTAGTTAGAGTAAAAAACAGTACTGGATAAAGATGAAAACTATTGAGGTCGACATCGTTATATGGCCAGCCATAAGCAGCACATTAGTGAAAGCGCCTCGGATATTCTGCGGCGCATGTTGAATTTCCGGGCCTGGCAGGTTGTTGCTGCCTTTTGATACTGTCCTGTGAATATGCAGCAAAAAGTAAAGCGATCAACCGCTTTATGTTGGTGCTCTCCATATTATATTGCCTCAAGCCGAATGTCTTTTTCACTGCAACCGAGTAGCTTCATGGTCGCACGCGCATGTATTTTACCGGTGATGAACATACGTTACTTCAGCATGGCGTCCATACCAAACCCAAACATATTCAGGGGACGCCCTACTCGGTCATTACCAATACCAATACGGATCGCAAATGCAATATGGTTAAACAAATCATGCAATCGATGCAGTTCCCAACAGAACTTGTCACAAAAGTGTGCGGTACTATTTAACAAATACGTCAGGGAGAATGCTGATGGCTAATCACCCCAGAGCCGGACAACCTACCCGGCAAAGTGATTTGATTAATGTGGCGCAATTAACGTCACAGTACTATGTATTACGTCCAGAAGCGGATAACGCCGCGCATGCGGTTAAATTCGGGACGTCTGGTCACCGCGGTAGCGCGGCACGCCACAGTTTCAACGAAGCGCATATTTTGGCTATCGCTCAGGCGATTGTGGAAGAGCGTAAAAAGCAAGGTATCACCGGTCCATGCTTTGTGGGTAAAGATACCCATGCACTTTCTGAACCTGCATTTATTTCCGTATTGGAAGTGTTGGCGGCAAACGGCGTTGATGTGGTGCAGCAGCAGGATAACGGCTTTACGCCGACGCCCGCTATCTCCAATGCCATTCTGGTGCATAACCGTAAGGGAAACGCACTGGCTGATGGGATTGTGATTACACCGTCTCACAACCCGCCGGAAGATGGCGGTATTAAATATAATCCGCCCAATGGTGGTCCTGCTGATACCAATGTTACCAGCGTTATCGAAAAACGTGCTAATGTGCTGTTAGCCGATGCGCTGAAAGAGATAAAACGCCTGACGCTCAATAAAGCCTGGCAGAGTGGGCATGTGCATGAGCAAGATCTGGTGCAGCCTTATGTCGAAGGATTGCGGGAGGTAGTGGATATCCCAGTCATTCAGAAGTCGGGGCTGACAATGGGTGTCGATCTATTAGGTGGCTCAGGTATTTCCTACTGGCAGCGCATCGCAGAACACTATCAGTTAAATTTGTGTCTGGCTAATGATGTCGTTGATCAGACTTTCCGTTTTATGACGTTGGATTATGACGGAGTTATTCGCATGGACTGCTCCTCTGAGTCTGCGATGGTAGGGTTGCTGGTGCTGCGTGACAAATTTGATCTGGCATTTGCCAACGATCCTGATTATGACCGCCACGGCATTGTTACGCCGGCGGGCTTGATGAATCCGAATCACTATCTGGCTGTCTCTATCGATTATCTGTTCCGCCACCGTTCTCAATGGGGGCAGTCTGTCGCCGTTGGCAAGACGCTGGTATCCAGCGCCATGATCGACCGTGTAGTAGCTGACCTTGGGCGCAAGCTGGTGGCAGTACCGGTAGGCTTCAAATGGTTTGTTGACGGCTTGTTTGATGGCAGCTTCGGTTTTGGCGGTGAAGAGAGTGCAGGGGCATCTTTCCTGCGTTTTGATGGCACGCCATGGTCAACTGACAAAGATGGCATCATCATGTGCCTGCTAGCGGCTGAGATTACCGCCGCTACGGGTAAGAACCCGCAGCAACATTATGATGTGCTTGCTGCCCGTTTTGGAGCACCGAGCTACAACCGTATTCAAGCTTCGGCAACACATGCACAAAAAGCTGCGCTCTCTCGATTATCGCCCGAGCAGGTTTCAGCTAATACATTGGCTGGAGACCCTATTACCGCTCGCCTGACGGCTGCTCCAGGCAATGGTGCCTCCATCGGTGGATTGAAAGTAATGACCGATAACGGTTGGTTTGCCGCGCGTCCGTCTGGTACTGAAGAAGCCTACAAGATTTACTGTGAAAGCTTCCTTAGCGCAGAGCATCGTGGTCGCATTGAGAAAGAAGCAGTAGATATTATCAGCGCTGTGCTGGCGAATTCCAAATAAGTTTTCCTTTATCCTGCTCCTCTACGGGGAGCTGTTGAGGAAGATAGACGAAGGACGCACAGTGGTACTTCGCTTGCTCTGCGTTAATGAATGCAGTTGCCAGATGTGCGATTGACCATATTTTAGACAAGCGAGTTACGATCCGCTATTCACCTTTTTGAACTCCCTTTTTTTTGTTTGAAATAGCAGGAAAGATTCTCTGCTGCAATGCTGTGTAACCACACATGGAGATCCGCATGGTTTTTCAGCATCATTTTTTGCATTGTATGATTACGATACGTATTGATTGCCTTAATGAATGCTCCTGATAGTTTACTGATTTTACTGTTGTTTAAACCCTGTTTGTAACCCAAAAAAATTTCCCGTTCGCGTGGGCTAAGGAACTATACGATATTATATCGCCGCACATTGAGTGAAATCCTTGGCGATGAAGGACTAGCAATGAATGTATTTAACAACTCCACCAGCACTTCGGGTGGATCGCTTAGCGCCAACTGCCCATCCTCGCAGGCACAGCAAAGGGCATTTCTATTTTACCAGCAGATAAATAAGGTTTACACCGTTTGCGGCGAAATTAGCTCCACCAGCGCGGCGTGTGCTGAGTTGGTGTAGTGAAAATGATATCCGCTTGTTCAATCTGTTTTGCACTATGCTGAAAGTTGACCTCAAGTTTTTGGGTATGGAACCATTGATGGATAAGGTGTCCAAGGCCGACAGTAAATAGCGATAAAAAACAAAGAGCATAACAGTTATTTCCATATTCTAGTACCTATTTAACAGGTTATTCCCGAAAAATATCTCCATGGGTAAATGCACCTGGATCCCATGAAGAGTAAATAGATTTATCGACAGTTAGTTAATGAATGATTGATATAAAAGTTGTGTTTTAGTTTGATTTTATTATCTGTTTTTATGAAAGTTTATGTTTATGGATTAATTTTCTTTCTGTTGTTTATATCTGGCTATTAATATTTAATAGCATGTTTTTCTATAATGTCCATTTTTTTAGTTATTATATAACTGTTATCTTTGAAATAGCTCCTATTGCAAATGAGCAGTATCCATCGAAAGATATATGAATAGTAATCATTTTATTAAAATTAAGTGTATGATTAAAAATCATATTATTCGCTGCTTATCGATATCCTCTCTTATTAATTTTAGTGAATGAAGGAGAGATAAAGTTGTGCATTGGGATTTTTCTATGATTAAACGTTTGTGTTGTCTGTTGATGCTCTGTTTTAGCTCAATGCCGTTGCTAATGATAGCAGGGTTTTATTATTTGTTTTCCTTTCGTTTATTCTTTGTTCGATATTATCATTGTGTATACATTGCAAATGTTGAGAGCAAAAGCAAGGCTCTGGTCATTGAAGCTGCTTTTGTCTGCGCGTTTTCAGCGTGCAGAGCTATTCACGCGCCGCTGTATTATAAATTGAAGAGAAAACTCAAAGTAAACTTCATTGCAAGCGGGTTACCGTAGCAACAGCTTGGTATATATACCCTAAATAATTCGAATTGCAGGGCAAAACGTTAACGTTTTGAACAGCGCTTGTGCTGGCCTTTTAGGGAAAGACTCATTTATGAGTCGCGTGACGCGGCAAGTGAAATAACTTTGATGCACTCACTTTGGCAAGTGATTTAGGTGAGAGAGTGTCGCTAACGCATTTTCAACTTGCAGTATGACGAGTATAACAAAATTTAGCTGTTATAACTCAGATTGTCATTTTAATTCTTATCTCATGGGATAGCGATATGAAAAGAGTGAACGTTTTTTTTCAATATGGATCATGTGCAGTTCCGTCACTGAAAAAAATTAAAGATAGAAATAGGAATGATTCTGTTTATTTAAAAATGACCTATATTTATAAAGAAAAGATAAATTGTCTGAAGGATAAATATGATCTCTATTTCTATTTTTGTGGCAGAGATAAGCAACGTTCTGAATTCAGATTTTATTCAATATACAGGTTGCATGAAAAAAGAAAGACTTTTAGCTACCATGCGATGAGATTTTCATAATATCAAATCTGTTGCTAACGACCTGTTGTATATACCCTAAATACCTTGAGTTGCAAGATGGTGGCAAGGAAGAGGTAAATCTGTCTGGAACAGATTTGAGTAATGCTTACGCTTGTCCGAAGGGGAGCTCATGGGTAAGGTTGATTAATCCCTGTGTGCTTACTCACAGTAAGCACTCTAGGTGAGCGAGCGCAGGCAACAACTTGCAACTTGAAGTATGGCGTGTATCTGCCCTCGGCCTAGGCCGAGGGTGACAGTCAGCCTAATGTAACCTGAAAGGTACCAACAGAAATCAGTGCAACGTCAATACCACCTAATAGTGATACTTTCTCCCCAAGGAGAAGCGTCGCTAAAATCATAGTAAAAACAACGCTGAGTTTATCAATTGGTGCAACTTGAGCAACAGTGCCATTTTCAATACCAAAAAATAAAACAGTCAGGAAAGTGCTCCAGAAATACCACTGAGCAGAATAAATGACAGTGCTTTTTTATTGGCAAGCATTTCACAGATCATTATTATTTTTCCTTGCATCACGACGGCATGAACTACGGTAGCCGTATTGGCATCAAGATTTTGCAACCCTACCTTACCGAACAGCGCCACGGCAGCAGTACATAGGGTTGAGAGTAATGTATAAAGTAACCAGCTACTCATGATGAGTCTTAGCATCAAAATATCAGGATGAAAATCAATAGAATGAGCGAGAGATATTACGCCTGCCCTGAGGGGGTAATCAGTTTTATCCGCCATGTGCTCAAGGCATAAAGCGGTAACCCACTGCTGTTTCGGTAAAAAAATGACGAGGATGTACGGAGGATCAAGTTCCAGCTTTTTCCGCAGGTGTCCTATTATAGATGCGCAAATAGTGGGTAATTTCCACCGCGTTTGACCCCCCCAGACCTGCACGAACAGTTGCCGTTGCGTCAGCACTGTGCCCACATTCGTCAGCAGCAGGGTCAATAGCTTGAATTCGGTAGGGGTCAGGTGCAGTGCTTCGCCGTCTCGGCTGACTAAACGCTAGCTGAGATCGACGGTAACGGTACCGAATGTCACTAGAGGGCTCCGTAGCACTGGCTCCGTGGCGAAGTAGTGCAACGGCATACGCGCCAGCAATTCTCCAATACCGAGCGGTTTGACCAGATAATCATCAGTACCAGCACCAGCGCATCGATTTTATCCTGTTCATCAACGCGTGCGGACAGCATAATAATAGGCATGCTGCTCCACTAACGAACATCGCGAATGTAATCAGTGCAATCTCCGTCAGGTAATCCGAGATCGAGAATCATCAGATCGGGTTTAAGCGTGGCTGTTTCCAATAAACCGCGTTGCAATGTATGCGCATCAAAAACGCGCAGCCCCTCGCTTTCTAGAGCACTGCGGACAAAGCGCCGGATCTTTTTTTTCATCTTTAACGATCAAAGCATTAGCGGATAACAGCGTATGCACTCCTTCCCGCTTCGCGGTGAGTATTAGTCACGTTACGGTTGGTTGTCTCGTTACTGTTGATAAATCTTGTGTTGCTCCAGTTTTCACTTCATGACGCTACTATATTTGGTTATAAGCTTGCGACAAAAGCTGCGGCTGCTGCATAAGATTCCATCGACAGTGAGTAAAAAATATATCAAATATAACATAAGTTTATACATACAATTTAATTCATTAATTATTATGTAACCTAATAACGAAATGTTCGGAAAAAACGGCTAAAACACGATCTTTTTCTAGTCTGATGAGTAGTAAAATTTCATCAAAAGCGGTAATAGTTTAAACAATTACTCATCGGTTGTTTTAATTTTGTGAGCTCTGTCTTTGCAGTGGCTGCTCACTGATAAAGGAGGATCGCTATGTCGATTTATACTGCTTATCCCTTGTATCGCGTTCTCCTGCGTCGCGTTGGAGACGTTGTTCTTGGGTTACTGGCGCTGCCTGTAATGCTGTTTCGAAAAGATCGTGCTCGCTTTTATAGTTACTTGCACCACGTTTGGTTGAAAACCAGCGATTAGCCGGTCTGGATGGCGCAATCCGAAGCAGCAGCCGGTGATTTTTTCTAAGTCGAGTGATAGCATATTCGTCACGAGACGATTAAGAAAAAACTTTCTTGGTGCTAATAACTTCAGAGCTTATTCCATCAGGGCTGTTTTACTTGCCATTTAACTAGGGCAGCGCTCGAAATACTCACGTACTCCGTGTACAATTCGTTTTCTGCGTGCTGTCCCTGGCTAAACAAACTGCACCCGACGCCGACTGGATTAGGCTCTTATCGTATCGTTCAGCTGTGATCCCTTTATCCTTGTCTTCGACACCTTCCTGTTTTTCGTTTTTGCTCGATCTTTGCCGTTGTGTCCTGTAGGCGCTTGAAATCTGGTATGCTGAGGGAATGTTGACGAGCGGGAGAGCTTGTATGATGTCAGCTTATATTCCGTCGGAATAAGTGCATGTTTACTTGGCGCGCCGGTACGTTTTGATGGAGAGCATAAACGTCTCGATTTTGCCGTTGATCAATTGGCATCTTATTTCCATTTTCAGCCAGTATATCCAGAGATGGCTGTCGGGTTTTTGCCTATGCCGCGTCCGGCGCTGTGACTGGTGAATGATGATAAGAAGGGACTTCGCCTTTGCGCGAGCAACAAGTCTGCATTGGATGTTACGGATGCCATACACGCTTTTGCCGAAGAAAAAATAGCATCATTACAGGCGTTGTGCGGTTTCATAATGTGCGCTAAATCTTCCAGTTATGGGAAGGAGCAGGTGAAGGACTATGACAGTAATGGAAAAAATGCCCAAAAAAAGAAGGGAAGGTCTCTTTGCTCAAGCACTGAGACGGCACATGCCGTGGTTACCGTTAGAGGAAAATAGTCGCTTAAGCGATCCTGTGTTACGGAAAAACTTTATTGCTCGGGTCTATGCCTTGCATGAACTGCAGCAGATTTGGCAGCATGGGCTCTCGAGTGGTGCACTGATGGCGTGTGTCATAGCCTTTATAAATTACTGTTACTGGCACATTCACAGCCTGAATACAGAGCGTTGGGGCCTTTCGTCGCTGGGATGGTGCAATGTCCGACGTTAGACGCTTTTGCTACTGAATATTATCGGCTGCGTTTTATGCGCCTATTATCGCACCCGGCATCGCGTCGCAATCATATGAATGTATTGATGTACGTTCAGGGTTATTTTCGTCCTCACCTTACCTCTCAAGAGTGTCAGGAATTGGCTACTTAATCATCGTTATCGGCAAGGTGTAAAAACGTTGCTGGCGCCAATGACGCTGTTGCGCCATTACATGACTGAATACCCTGATAATTACCTTGCGCAGCAGCGCTATTTTGACCCCTATCCAGAAGCTTTGCGTTTACGCTACAGACATTAACGCTTTCCAGTAAGGATCAATTATGACCATGCATCTGGTCTGGTTTCGCCATGATTTACGTATTACCGATCACTCCGCGCTGCATGCAGCCTGTCAGAACGCCGATGCCAAGGTCATTGCGCTCTATATTGCTACGCCAGTCCAATGGCAGGTGCATGGTATGGCTCCGCGACAGGCGACATTTTTGCTACAGAATCTTCAGGCATTACAACGAGCGCTGGTAGATAAAGGAATTCCTCTGTTTTATCAACAGTGCGACGACTTCCATCAGGCGGTTGAAGCCGTTGACACGTTTTGTAAAAAACAGCACATTTCCCACCTGTTTTATCATTATCAGTACGAAGTTAATGAACGTGAGCGCGATCGCGTGCTGGAAGCCAAATTGCAAGGACAGGTGACGTGTCAGGGGTTTGATGACAGCGTGCTGTTAGCGCCTGGCAGTTTGGTGACGGGAAAACATGAGATGTACAAAGTGTTTACGCCGTTTCGCAACGCTTTTATTCAGCGTTTGCGGGAGATGGACGTGACCTGTTTCCCTGCCCCGAAAAAGCGTGCCAACGCAGAAGTAGGGAAAAGGGATGCGTTGAGCCCCTTCGATTATCCCCAGCAGGCGGTTGATGAGATGCTGTTTCCGGCCGGAGAGCAAGCTGCGTTGGCGCGGTTACGTCAGTTTTGCCAATCGAACGTGGCTGATTATGACCAACAGCGTGATTTTCCGGCACAGCAAGGCACGAGTCTGCTTTCTCCCTATCTGGCATTAGGCGTGCTTTCTCCCCGTCAGTGTTTGAATCGCCTACGTGCAGAGCATCCTAATCTGTTGGCACGAGCCGACGGCGGGGGGGCATTTATCTGGTTGAACGAACTGGTGTGGCGTGAGTTTTATCGTCACCTGTTGGTGACGTGGCCACGCTTGTGTAAACACCGCCCTCTTGTTGATTGGACGCAGCATGTAAAATGGCGGCAAGACGCAAAAGCACTGCCAGCCTGGCAAGAGGGTAAGACAGGATTTCCCATTGTTGATGCCGCGATGCGCCAACTGAATAGCATTGGGTGGATACACAACCGGCTACGCATGATCTGCGCCAGCTTTCTGGTAAAAGATTTGCTTATCGACTGGCGAGCAGGGGAGCGCTATTTTATTTCTCAACTGCTAGACGGCGATTTAGCCGCAAATAATGGCGGATGGCAGTGGGCTGCCTCTACCGGCATGGACGCGGCGCCCTATTTCCGTATTTTTAACCCCACGACACAGGGTGAACGTTTCGATCTGCAAGGGACGTTTATTCGCAGTTGGTTACCAGAACTGGCGGACGTGCCAGACAGCGATATTCATCAACCTCATCGCTGGGCGAAGCGAGTAGGGTGTACGTTGGATTATCCGACGCCCATGGTCGACCATAAACAGGCCAGAAAAATGACGCTAGAAGCCTTTGAGGCAGCGAAAGCGTCACAAAAAAAAGGCCAGAATACGTCATATTAAGGAGCGTTATGCGCAACAGTGAATTGGAAACAGTGATCAACCAGAAACTGAATGTGGCTGTGTTTCAGGATTATGCGCCTAACGGGTTGCAGGTCGAAGGTCGCGAAAATGTACAGCGGATTATCACGGGTGTTACTGCCTCTCAGGCACTGCTGGATGTGGTGATAGCCCAGCAGGCTGATGCCGTACTGGTACACCACGGCTACTTTTGGAAAAACGAGTCACCGGTGATTTCTGGCATGAAGCGTCGCCGCTTGAAAACATTGTTGGCGAACGATATCAACCTGTATGGCTATCATTTGCCGTTGGATGCTCATCCAGAGTTAGGAAATAACGCCCGCCTGGCGGCATTATTGGACATTAAAACCATGGGTGATATCGAGCCTTTG
>JBPPLV010000002.1:0-5195 GCA_051305815.1 Candidatus Malihini olakiniferum | reverse complement strand
CGAATGCGCGTGCGTTACCGCCGTAGGTTTTTGCCAGAACGGTGGTGATCGATGCAGTCAGTGTGGTTTTACCATGGTCAACATGGCCGATAGTACCGACGTTAACGTGCGGTTTTACACGTTCAAACTTTTCTTTAGACATCGACTGTCCCTCTAAGACACGGATAAATCGGTGATAGCAGCACATTAACCAAGCTAACACTTGACGAGTATTTTACAGAAAGGAAATTAGGAGATGAAAAAGAAGTGGTGCTGATAGGTAGATTCGAACTGCCGACCTCACCCTTACCAAGGGTGCGCTCTACCAGCTGAGCTATATCAGCACTTATTTTTGGAGCGGGTAGTGGGAATCGAACCCACATCATCAGCTTGGAAGGCTGAGGTAATAGCCATTATACGATGCCCGCATCCTGAACTCGGCTACCTGATTTTCTCTATTGAGAGCTTTCGCTTTCACCAACAGGTGATTGCCTTATCACGCTAGTCCAGCTATAAGTTGTCTGGCTTGAACTGGTGGTGGGGGAAGGATTCGAACCTTCGAAGTCTGTGACGGCAGATTTACAGTCTGCTCCCTTTGGCCGCTTGGGAACCCCACCAGATTGTGTACTTGAATGGTGCCGGCTGCCGGAATCGAACTGGCGACCTACTGATTACAAGTCAGTTGCTCTACCTACTGAGCTAAGCCGGCATCAAGTGCTGCGCATTCTAGGTAGAGCGAGCCACCTATGCAACAAAAAAATTGCTTGAAATGCGCTATCGCTTAGATTTTATCCAAATTTAGGCATGAATTCACATAACAGACCCGAAAATGCATAAATAACGCCCAAATTCACGACGAAACCCGCAGAATAACGGTCGCCTTGTAGACGGCTTTCCTCTGATGAGAGCCCACTGTTGCACCAATAATGCACTTCTGCTCCTTCATAACGCATTAATAACACATGTTCATCACCCTAAGTGCGTTTTTACCGATGTAAAAGACGTGAATGGCGAGTGGCGTGTGTTGTGCTTTATTTAGGCAAAAGGTCAGAAAAGCATATTGTAGTTGGAGGTTGCACTATGAAAATCATTTTATTAAATAACACTACTCTTTCTGTTTACCGTGCAGAACTAGCAGACTTGCTGTTAGACGCGGTAACACACGGGGTGTCAGTAGGTTATGAGATACCAATTACCCACGAAACAGCAGCCAGGCTACTTTCATGGACTACGAACTTCTCTGGCTGAAGGGAACGTTTGCTGTGGATTGACGGCGATCAGCAAGGTATCGTTGGTAGCGTACAGCTTGCATTGTGCCAAAAAGGCAATGAATTAAACCGGGCAGAAGTACAAAAACTGCTGGTGCACAGCAAGAGCCCGTCGCCAAGGTATTGGTCATAAGCTGCTGTCTTTATTGGAAATAACTTCTTTTGAACTCAATCTTGGTTTACTGCATCCGGATACGCAGGCAGGCTCACCGGCTGAGGCATTTTATCACATATAGGGTATCGTTACCTCGGTGAGATCCCAGACTATACCAGTACGCCAGAGGCGTTGTTACCACCCCACGGCTATTTACTACAAGCGTTTTTTATCGCTAATCGGATGACACACGCAATGGCCAGTTAGCATTTTCCTGACGCAAAGGCGTCAGGAAATATCATACTGTTGTCTTCTTTTCTGCGCTTCCAACGTGTAACCTGCCTGGCATCCACTAATCGAATCACAACATTACCGTGTATGACCACCCGCGACTTATACTTCCTGCTCACGCAACGCTTGGGAATTTCCACCTTCTGACAGGAAGGTCTATAGGATAAATTGGACAGATGAGAGACAGCGAGCAACCTTTGGCAACCCCCTACCTACAATTCGATCGCCGTCAATGGGCTGCATTGCGTAATTCGGTTCCGTTAACGCTGACTGAAGACGAAATCATCCGGTTGAAAAGGATCAATGATGAGTTGTCGCTTAATGAAGTTGCCGAAATTTATCTGCCTTTATCACGTCTGCTCAATTTTTATATCAGTTCAAACCTAAGACGTCAGGCAGTATTAGAGCAGTTTCTCGGTACCAATGAGCAACGTATTCCTTATATTATTGGCATTGCGGGCAGTGTCGCTGTCGGCAAAAGTACTACTGCACGCGTATTACAGGCGTTACTAAGCCGCTGGCCTGAACATCGTCTCGTTGAGCTGATCACGACAGATGGCTTTTTGCATTCCAAGCAGATGCTTAAAGACAGAAACCTGATGCAGAAAAAAGGGTTTCCCGAATCTTACGATATTCATCGCCTAATGAAATTTGTGTCAGATATAAAATCTGGAGCTAAAAAAGTCACGGCGCCGATTTATTCCCATCTGACTTATGATATTGTTCCAAACAGTAATAAAGTGGTGGAGCAGCCAGATATTCTTATTCTTGAAGGGCTAAACGTTCTTCAAAGTGGAATGGATTATCCACACGCACAACCACGTACCTTTATATCTGATTTTATTGATTTTTCAATATATATTGATGCTGCTGAAGATTTATTAAAATCCTGGTATATAAATCGTTTTCTTAAATTTTGCCAGGGTGCATTCTCTGATCCTAACTCCTATTTTCATAAGTATGCTAAATTAACGGAAGAGCAAGCGGTGACGATTGCGACAAAAATTTGGCGCGATATCAATGAGCCAAATTTACACCAAAATATTTTACCTACGTGTAAACGCGCTAGCTTAATTATGACCAAGAGCGCTAATCATGCTGTCGAGCATGTTCGCTTAAGAAAATAGTTGCACTAAATCATTTAAGTTGCAGGACAAAACGTTAACGTTTTAAACAGCGCTTGCGCTGATCTTTTAAGGCGAGGCTCATGTATTATGAGTCTCGTAAATGCGGCAAGAGAACGAAAAATCAGTCTGGAGCTGATTTTTCTGCCTGCGGTGATCTAACGAGAAGTAAGGCCCCATGATAGGCTAAATAGCAAACGCAGCCAACACACCTGCAACTTATAGTATAACGAGTATGATGGGAAGAAACGCCCTGTTCATTGCTTCCCGCGCAGTGATATTTCGCCACCAATATAAGCTTTAATTTCACCGTCCTCTTCGAGTAACAGCGCTCCCTGCTCATTAATACCACGTTCAATAACGTGGATCTCACGCTCACCCATAATCAATTTAACTGGGCAGTTATAGTAATTATCGATAGCTTGCCAGCGAGGTATGAATGAGCGTAGCCCACCTTGCTCAAACACTTCCAGCACATTGCCCAGCTCAGCAATCAGCATAGTGGCTAAAATATTACGATCGATATCGATCCCGGCTTCTTGCAAATTGATCCACTCCTGTGTCACACCTTGCCCAGACGAAGGACTCATCCGCAAATTGATACCAATACCGATCACTAACTGCGCCACATCTCCCGTTTTTCCCGTCAGCTCAACCAGAATGCCAGCCAGCTTGCGATCGTGCATATAGAGGTCATTAGGCCACTTTACTTTGACATCATGCGCACCAAGGCGATGCAGCACTTCTGCAATCACGATACCAATAGCCAGACTAACGCCCACCGCCGCCTCAGGCTCTTGTTCCAGATGCCAGAACATGGAGAGATAGAGGTTAGTCCCAAACGGTGATTGCCACTGACGCCCCCGACGACCGCGACCAGCGTTCTGGTACTCTGCTACACAGACATCGCCAGAGTGCAAGCTATACAGCCTATCTAACAGATATTGATTGGTCGAATCAATGACTGGCAGTACAGCAACATTGCTTCCTGGGAATGTGGCACGAATAACATTTTCATCAAGCAATTGCATCGGTTCAGGCAAGCTGTATCCTTTCCCCGTAACAGGAAACACACCCAACCCCCACTCTCTGATGGTTTGTATATGCTTATTGATGCCTGCGCGGCTCATTCCCAACAGCTCACCCAAATACTCACCTGAGTAAAATTCACCATCAGAGAGAATTTGGATCAGTTTTAAAGGGACTCGAATATCTTTCATGACAGCACCTCTGTCGCGTTTACTTCACCTGTTGAAGCAATAAAGCGGACTTCTGGCTCAAGCCAGAGCGAAAATGTCTCTGCAACTTTATTACGCACATAACGGGCCAGAGCAACGATATCGCCGCTAGTCGCCTCATTAACGTTAACCAGCACCGGAGTCTGCTGCTGAACCGCAGCGCCGCCAATGCGGTGCCCTTTTAAATGGCACTGGTCGATAAGCCAGCCAGCAGCAAATTTAACCGTACTATCGGGTTGCGAGTAGTGTGGTGCGTTAGGGTAACGTACCAGGATTGTCTGAGCTTGCTCGGCGCTAACGACCGGGTTTTTGAAAAAGCTGCCCGCATTTCCCATCAGCTCCGGATCGGGCAATTTCTTACGCCGCATGGCACACACAATGGTAAAGATAGCATCAGGCGTCACAGTTGCAGGATCGAGTTGTGCCAAATCACTATAGCCCAGCACAGGCATCCAGGACTTGGTCAGATACAGACCTACCGCAATAATGGCAAACCCCTGACAGTATTCATGCTTGAAGATACTTTCACGATAGCCAAACTGGCACTGCTCAGCACTGAGGCGGATCACCTGATTAAGCGTAAGATCCAATACATCAACGTATACGCAAAACTGCTTAAATTCAGCGCCATAAGCGCCAATATTTTGGATTGGAGCAGAGCCGACGCAGCCTGGGATTAGCGCCAGATTTTCCAGGCCCGGCACGCCCTCTTTCAGCGTGTCCTCGACCAGATGATGCCAATTCACACCTGCACCGATATGCAGATGCCACCCAATATCATCCTCAGTAATCTCAATCCCTTTTATGTAGTTAACAATAACCGTTCCTGTAAAATCAGCCAAAAACAGGACATTGCTACCTTCTCCTAGCATCAACACCGGCCTGCTCTGCTCACTTGCATGACGCCAGTAAGCAACTAACGAATCCGGCGTATCGGCGAATACAATCTCATCGGCATAAACGGGCAAAGAAAAGGTGTGGTAAGGCTTTAGGGATATGGCACTGCTCGTCATCAGAACGTACTCTCCAGATTAAATACACCGTAGTTTACCCGTTCCCACACACGAAATCTCTACGGTCCGCGGCCATCTTCAATCACTGACACTGAGAGGCATTGGGAGCTTGACTATTTCTTAGTATAAAAATACGTAGTGACAGCGAGTTATTCTCGATGTTGTCACAGACTTGAGGTAAGAGAAAG
>JBPPLV010000009.1:0-64873 GCA_051305815.1 Candidatus Malihini olakiniferum | reverse complement strand
GGCGATAGCTCGGTTGTCCCACCTGACACCCATGCCGAACTCAGAAGTGAAACGCCGTAGCGCCGATGGTAGTGTGGGGCTTCCCCATGTGAGAGTAGGGAACTGCGAGGTTTTTATACAAGCAAAAAGAGCTGTCCGGATAGACAGTTTTTTTTGCTGTGCGTAATTTTTATTTTCTTTGTTATTTGTGCAGAAACACAACGAACATCAAGACACGCTTTACATCCCATTTCATTAATGTAATAACCTTTCTCTTACCTCAAGTCTGTGACAACATCGAGAATAACTCGCTGTCACTACGTATTTTTATACTCTGTTTTTCATTACGTTTTACTAAATTATAACAATTTACTTGTGCCGTATGCATGGGCATACTGCTACATATATTTATGACTCTTATAGGGATTTTTACTATGGCAGATGTAACCCCACTGCTTGCGGATCAACACCTGGAGCCCCATGATACGCGCAAGAGGATCTTCGCCATTATGGGAGTCTCTTCAGGTAACCTTTTGGAATGGTTCGATTTTTATGTTTATTCATTCTGCGCACTCTATTTTTCTGCTGCATTTTTCCCCAGTGGGAATACTACTACGCAACTCCTGCAAACCGCTGGAGTTTTTGCCGTCGGGTTTCTGATGCGCCCGATTGGCGGTTGGCTATTTGGCTATATTGCCGATAAGCATGGCCGCCGAACCTCGATGCTTATCTCTGTTTATATGATGTGCTGTGGCTCGTTTGTTATCGCCTGTTTACCTACCTACAGCGTGATTAGCCACTGGGCTCCCGCATTGTTATTACTTGCCCGTTTGTTTCAGGGGCTTTCTGTTGGCGGAGAGTATGGCACTAGCGCAACCTACATGAGTGAAGTCGCCGTTGAGGGAAAGCGCGGGTTTTATGCCTCTTTTCAATATGTCACGTTGATTGGGGGGCAGTTATTAGCGCTGTTGGTACTGGTTATCCTGCAACAGTTACTTGGCACCGGAGAACTGAAAGCCTGGGGATGGCGTATCCCCTTTGCATTGGGGGGGGTGCTGGCAATTGTGGCGTTATACCTACGGCGCTCTCTGCATGAAACATCGAGCACCACCACTCGCCATCACAAAGATGCGGGAACACTTTCTGGTTTATGGCGCAATCGGCGTGCTTTTATGATTGTTCTAGGTTTTACCGCCTCAGGTTCGTTGAGCTTTTATACTTACACCACCTATATGCAGAAGTATCTGGTGAATACGGCAGGTATGGATGCAAAAACTGCAAGCGGCGTGATGACAGGCGCTCTGGTGGTATTTATGTTATTACAACCGCTGTTTGGGGCGCTGTCAGATAAAATCGGGCGGCGTACCATGATGATCATTTTTGGATCAATGGCGGCGTTATTTACCGTCCCGATTCTCAGCGCATTGCAGAATGTGGCAAGCCCTTACGCAGCCTTTGGCATTATCGTGATGGCGTTGATGATCATCAGCTTTTATACCTCGATAAGCGGTGTGCTGAAAGCTGAGATGTTTCCTCCTGAGGTACGTGCGCTGGGAGTGGGGCTTTCCTATGCAATAGGGAACGCGCTATTTGGCGGTTCGGCTGAATACGTAGCGCTGTCGCTGAAATCAGCCGGGATAGAAACAACGTTTTTCTGGTATGTCTCCGCCATGTGTCTGATGGCGATGTTTGTGTCTCTGATGCTGCACAGAAAAGGGAAAGAGGTGCAGATGTAAACGGCGCTGCACGGCGCACAGGATAAAGATTATTCAACTTCGGCCTGTGCGCTGTATAAGTTGAGAAAAACTGTTTATCTTCATGCATCTGGACGTATAAACGTATAAATGGTTGTATTGAGGTATAGTGCCACGCCAATTCGGATCCCTGATGAGTTACCTGCGGTAAGTTTTTTTCGCAAGGTGTTGGTATTGAATCTTATGCCGAAAAAGATTGAGACAGAAAACTAGTTCCTGCGCCTACTTTCGAACTCACCGTTGCAGGTAGATATTCAACTGCTGCGTATTGATAGTTATGAGTCCAAGAAAACACGCCCACAAAACATCTCAATAACTTTTACTTTAAGTTTGAGGACATTGAGAATGAGAACTTCGATGGTCTAATTGTCACTGGCGCGCCGCTGGGTCTGGTGGATTTCTGCGATGTGGTTTACTGGCCACAGATAGCAAATAGGCAAGAGATCATGTGACTTCCACGCTGTTTGTCTGTTTGGCGATGCGGGCTGGGCTAAATCTGCTGCATAACATCCCCAAGATGATCCGCAGCAAAAAGCTTTCGGGTGTATACGCATCAACACAGTGCAGCAGCATGCGTTGCTTACCCGTGGTTTTGATGAAAACTTCCTGGCTCCCTATTTGCGTTACGCTGATTTCCCCACGGATATTATTCGTAAGTATGTCGATCTGGATATTTTGGTTGAGTCTGATGAAACTAGTGCTTATCTGTTTGCCAGTAGAGATAAGCGCTAGGTGTTCGTCACAAGGCACCCTGAATATGATGCTCATGCGCTTGCCAGCGAATTCTTTCGTGACTGAGATGCAAGGTTTTTGAATCCTACCGTATACTGTTGAACTACTTCCCAATGATAACCCGTAGCTGCACCAAAAGCGATCTGGTGCAGCTACGGGTATTTTTTGTTTGCTAACTGGCTCAACTACTGCGTCTATCAGATCACGCCGTTTGATCTGCGTCGTATGAATCTAACGCTGGACTAAAACCTTTCACCGTTTTACTCAGGGTGCCTAATGGACCCTTTTGTATTGCTATTAATTTTTTTTAAAAATAATTTCCCTGATTTTTTCTTTTTTTATATTTAATATCATTAGTATATGTAATTATATAAATATATATGTAAATATTTTTTTATTTTTTATCTAATTAGATTAGGCTTAATTCTGTTGGTTGAAAATTTCTCCCCTTGATAACAACCCCTCTCTGTTAAGAATAAGCGTGGCCCTGAGAAAAGGAACCCGATAGATGACACAACAGAAGGTAAGCCGAGAGTTGTTATTTAGTGAACGTTTTGGCATAGCAGAGCAGAGCATTCTGACAGAAGAGGCCACCGATTTTTAGCTGGTTTGGTAAATCATTTCTTGTTGCTAAGAAACGGTTTGCTGCTGGAAGACAGCTACAGCAGCAGAAGATTGATGCAGGGGAATTGCCTGATTTTATTTCGGAAACTATTTCCATTCGAAATTCTAACTGGACGATTCGTGGTATCCCGGCGGATTTACAGGATCGACGCGTGGAAATTACCGGGCTAGTCGAACGGAAGATGATCATCAATGCACTGAATGCTAACGTAAAAGTGTTTATGGCAGATTTTGAAGATTCGTTTTCTTCTTCATGGGAAAAGGTGATCGACGACCAGCTCAATTTGCGCGATGCGGTGCGAAGCACCATTAAGGCCATGGTACTGATTGAAACACTGCCAGCGGTATTCCAGATGGATGAAATTCTGCATGCGCTGCGTGACACGTTGTCGGACTGAATTGCGGTCGTTGGGATTACATCTTCAGCTACATCAAGACATTGAAAAAACATGGCGACTGTGTGTTGCCTGACCGGCAATCCGTCACTATGGATAAGCCATTCCTCAATTCCTATTCACGCTTGCTCATCAAAACGTGTCACCGTCTTAGCGCTTTCGCTATGGGGAGATGGCCGCTTTTATTCCCAGCAAAGAGCCAGCACGTCATCAGTAGTTTTTGGAAAAAGTTCTTTAAGATAAAGCGTTAGAAGCTAAAAATGGGCATAACGGCACATGGATCGCCTATCCCGACCTGGCGGATACCGTGATGGCAGTTTTTGATAATACATTGGGTGAACGCGTAAATCAGCTTGAGGTTAGCTGAGAGAAAGATACACTGATTGCTGCAGCAGAATTACTAGCACCTTATTCCGGTGAACGCACCGAAGCGGGGATGCGCGCCAATATTCGCATTGCGGTGCAGTACATCGAAGCCTAGATCTCCGGCAATGGTTGCGTACCGATTTACAAGCTGATAGAGGATGCGGCAAAAGCAAAGATTTCCCGTACCTCGATTTGGCAGTGAATCCACCATTGCAAAATGCTGAGTGATAAGCAAGTTGTCACCAAAGACTTGTTCCAGGGCACGCTGGCAGAAGAGATGCTAGTGATTCAGGAGGAATTAGGCGAGGCGCGTTTTAGCGGCACACGCTTTGACGAAGTGGCGCGTCTGGTAGATCAGATAAAACCACACAAGATAAATTGATCGATTTCCTGACGTTGCCAGGTTACACCCTGCTCAATTAACCGTGCTCGATAAGTAGGACACTTCATAATAACAACCTCTCGTACTCAACAAATTGAATAAATGCAACAAGAATGGAAAACTGAACGCTGGGCTGGTATTAAACGTCCCTACAGTGTGGATTATTTCCTGCCGATCGTAGCGGATGTGGAAGCCGGTTTCGGCGGTGTGCTGAATGCCTTTGAGCTGATGAAATCCATGATTGAGGCCGGGGCTGCAGCGGTCCATTTTGAGGACCAACTGGCCTCGGCGAAAAAGTGCGGTCATATGGGGGTAAAGTTTTGGTACCTACCCAGGAAGTGATTCAGAAACTAGTGGCGCTCGTCTTGCTGCTGACGTAATGGACGTTACGACGTTGCTGGTGGCACGCACTGATGCAGATGTTGACGATCTGCTGACGTCAGATTGTGACTCTTACGGGATCGTGAACTCGTGACGAGCGAACGCACTATGGAGGGATTCTACCGCACCCATGTCGGTATTTGAGCAGGCTATCAGCCGCGGTTTAGCTTATGCATCCTATGCCGATCTGATGTAGTGTGAAACCTCTATGCCGGATTTGGCGTTGGCACAGCGCTTTGCCGATACCATTCATCGCCAATATTTCAGCAAGTTGCTGGCCTATAACTGCTCTCCATCCCTCAACTGAAAGAAAGATCTGGATGATTCCATCATTGCACGCTTTCAAGATACACTTTTATAAATGCGCTACAAATACCAGTTTATTACTCTGGCAGGCATCCACAGCATGTGGTTCAATATGTTCGATCTGGCCCATACTTATGCGCAGGGCGAGTGGATGAAATACTATGTGGAAAAAGTGAAACAGCCGGAATTTGCCGCTATCAACAAGGGCTGCACTTATTCTTCCCCCAGCAGGAGTGGGTACCGGCTATTTCGATAAATTGACCACCATCATTCAGAGTGGTATCTTATCATTGACCGCATTGACCTGTTCGACGAAAGAACAGCAATTCTGATTCTCATCGGCCAGTCTGCTGACTGGCCGATGTTGCGGAACACATCATGAGGCATAATCTTGAGCAACTGGTGGTGTAGACCATTCTACAAGGATTTGATGCGCAGTATGGCCGTTTTTAGAGGTAACGCAGGCGCGCGCAGCAACGTTTTGAACAGGCTGACTTGTAGACGGTACAGTAGGCAATAAAGAGCGTATCGACCTTTAACGACCACCACGTTAGGTTGGTGGTGTAGCGTTGCATTGTATCACTAGGCTACGTTGTTACGACGCGATGTTTCTCGCCAGCGTGAAAACTGTGTATAACACTTTGTTACCTGATTATCCTCGTTTCGAGATTACTGAAAGTTTCTTTAATTCCGTCTACTGCCGGTTATTCAATCATTGTGAACTCACGACGGATAAGCTGTTTGTGTTCAGCTCTCAGCCTGAGCGGCGTATGTACGATATCACGCCTACTGTGCCGCGGATATCACCCTGCGTGAAGGCTGGCATGGTAAGTTGGATAAACTGTTGTCAGAATTGCCGTTGCGCCAGCCGTGGGAAGATCTAGCGTGTGATATCGGTAATGTGTCACCAGCCAGCCTGATGCAGGCGTTTACCGCGCAGCAGTTAGCTGAGCCACGCTTACAGGTTGCTAACGAACTGTTTTACCCTAACAAGGCAGCATGGCTGATCGGTAAGTTGATATTGCCAGACAATATGCTGCTGTTTTTGCTGCCCATTCACCAAACTAAATAGAGCGCGCTGTTTATCGATACTTGCCGAATCAGTAAAGCGGAAGCCAGCATCGTGTTTATTTTCGCTCGCTCCTACTTTATGGTGTATGCTCCACAATCGGAGGCGCTGGTAGCATGGTTGCGTGATATCTTGCCTGGGAAAACCACGGCGGAGCTTTATTGAGCCAACAGCAATAGCTGCTAAAAACATGGCAAAACCGAGTATTATCGCGAATATCTTAATCATGTCACCATCTCTCACGAACAATTCATTATTACCCTTGACGTTAAAGGAATGGTGATGTTGGTCTTTACTCTGCCGTCCTTCGATTAGATTTTCAAGGTTATCAAAGACGGCTTTGCACCGCAGAAAGAGGTCAGCGCCGCGCGAGTAAGATCCTGCTATCAGTTGGTGAAAGAACACGACCGGGTAGGGCGCATGGCAGATACTCAGGAATATGAAAATTTCGTGATTGATAAATGCCCTATCAGTGCGGAACTGCGGGAGGAACTATACCGAGAAGTGCCTGAGAAACTGGAGAATTTAGGCGATCAGATCCTGATCAACCACCTCTACATGGAGCGATGGAGCGCCATATGACGCCGTTTAACCTGTATCTGGATTGTGTATCGGTGCAGAAGCAGCGTGATGCGATTGAGGAGTATGGTAATGCCATTAAGCAGTTGGCAGCGGCCAATATTTTTCCCGGCGATATGCTGTTCAAGAATTTTGGCGTAACGCACTATACGGGTGGGTGGTGTTTTATGATTACGATAAAATTTGCTACATGACTGAGGTGAATTTTCGCAATATTCCCGCTCCGGGCTACCCGGAGAATGAATTGGCGAGTGAGCCTTGGTACAACATGGCGCCTAACGATATTTTCCCCGAGGAATTTCGCCAATTCCTGTTTGCAGACAAGGCGCTGCTGGCCATATTTGCAGAGATGCATAGCGAGAGCTGTTTTCAGCAGATTACTGGCGCCATTTGCAGGCGCGCATTCGTGAAGGCTATGTGGAAGATGTGTATGCTTACCGCAGGCGGCAACCCTTCAGCATACGTACGATAAGCGTCAACAGGCCAGCTAACGTTGGACGCCGCTTAGCTATAGAAATAGCGAACCACGTGGAAGAACACCAGGGCGGCGAAGCACAGCGAATCGATACGATCCATCATGCCGCCGAAATCTTTCACGCCGTGATCACGTTTTATGGCTTACATGCATAAGCCGCCTGTAAATCCCAACAGCGTGATCAACAGTGAGATAAAGAAGGCATCGATAGGACCAAATGACGTAATCCAGAACAACGCAGCGCCAATCAGACTGGCGATGAGAATGCCGCAGACAAACCCCTTCCACTGTTTTATTTGGGCTCAGCTTAGGCACGATGACGAGCTTGCCTCACAGCTTGCCGAACACATACTGCAATACATCAGAAATCTGGACTACAATCATCATGAACAGCACCAACTTAATGTTCTAACCTTCAAAGCCGGAAATGGAGAACATCAGTAGTGCCGGTGCATAGCTGACGCATTAGACGGCGATCATCAGCCTCCACGCGTTCGAGGAAGTGTGGTATAGCTTGGATCTTGGCACACGCCAGCGCTAAGCGGGTGGGAATAAACAGAAAGGCATACACCGGAATGAAAATGACAAATAGGTTACACTATTCGATTCCCACCAGCAGATATTGTAGTGGCAGAATGATAAAGAAGCACCAGAACAGCGCTTCATGATCGCCTCGACGCGTGCGCGTCAACGTAACGCATTCACGCAGCGCGTAAAATGATATCAGCGCAAATAACACCAAGTAGCCTATTAGGCCGATCAGCATGGTGATCACGGAGATAGTGACCCACCCACCAGGCGCGGATTCTGGCGTTCAGGTTGGCAATGGTGTCGTTTTGCTTACAGCGCGAAAGCATAAACCCGATCAGGCTGGCAATCATCAGCAGAATAAATAAACCGCCTAACAGCAGGAGTAATTCATTGTCGAATTTACGCATATGACAGCGCCTCCAGCGTCTGTTTTGCCCGGTTCAGGAATTCGATTTTTTTCATCCTGTTCTGGACCCGAAATGGTCTCACCGAAGGTTGCGCTATAAATAATGGGAACGACAAGCTTTGAGCCTTTTGGTAGTACGCGATTCAGGTTTTCCAACCATATTAGCACCAGGCGCGCATTGGGGTAGCGCTAAAGCAGATGGAATAGCCCGCTTTTGAATTCGCCCAATTCGTCCCTGCCACCGCACGTGCCCTCGGGGAATAATATCAATGACTCCTGTTTTCCCAGGATCGTTACCAGCGGTGCTAACAGATCTTCACTAGAGAACGGCACCCCGGATTTGTATTTACGTTAGATCAACACGGCACTAAAGATGTGCGCAGAGAGATAACGGCGTAGTGCCTATTTTTGCCAGTAATCGGCGTCAGCGACGGGGTGTACTCAGTCGCGCATCGTTGCTGGCAAGCTGGCCAAAATCACCAAACCATCAAGATGACTGCTGTGATTAGCGTAATAAATGGTCGGTTGTTTCTCCCACCTGCGGGGCTGTGCGCCAGCGTGCCTTGATGCCTGTCATAAGCGACACGGTGACCAGCAGTGCATGTACCAGCATTTTATCGGGGCCGAATGTCATGAGGTTCTCCTGATGACAGATCGCAGATAATCTGGCTAGTACGGTTAAGGCAGGTTGCCCCAGCACCAATAAGTATCGTGGTAAGGATGAGGGTAAAAATAGACTCTCCCCACTGTGGTATAATCGCGGCTACAAAAGCACCTATAGTAAGAGTACCATGCAGTGCTGTTTGGCCATGGGGCCGCCTAAGCGTTGCGCTAATCCACATGTGTCACACAGCAGGCGAATATACGCTGTTGCCAGCGCCAGCAATGCAGCCCCACAACCCCCGACATGACGCAAAAAACCTGTTGCTGCATGGTGGTCAGTAAACGGTGGGTGGGTGGAGTTAGGCAGACCTGCCTGTTGTGCCAGATCAGTAAGCGCAACGCTGCCGTTAGCTTGGGCAATTAGTTCAGCAGTGTTAGCCCCCACGCGTCAGAGACTGTACCTGGCTTGTAGCCTGTAAGTTGGTCTGACAGCACCGTGGTTTTTTGCAGCATTTAGCTGGCTCCGGTGGCGTCATATTTTGGCTCTTTTCTGTATGGTGGAATTAGTTTTTATTTTTTTACCAAAGATTGCAACTATTCTTTAGGTTTTAGGTACGTGAGTAGCGAAAGGCGCAAAAAAAAAGTGGTGAAAGACTGAAAAACTCTCATGTGACGCGGAACGGGCAGATTTTTACGATAAGCAATCATAATTTGAATGTACTCTAAATAATTCAAGTTGCAGAAAGGCGGCAAGCGAAGAAACCCCGAATAGCTTACTCAAATCAGTTATTCGGGTGACAAATCAGCCGGGAGCAGATTTGAACGCCGCTTGCAGCGGCCTCTTTGATGAGTTGATCGGTTACTATAAAGGTGCGCGCGAAAAGCTCAAAGCGTGGACGATAGATCATCAGTTGGATGGCAGCATTGATACTGGCATTCTGAACCCCAGCTTGTTAGCTGGGGATGGATTATCAACAGCGTTAAAATGATGTCAACTAGCTTCAGAGGCTTTTCTCTAATCTGAATGCGTTTTGATCCCATTTATGGTGGTGGGCTGCTTGCCTGTATCCCGCTACGCGTAGCGAATTGAATGAAGGCCATTTCAGCAAATGTGCGGCACTGCTTTACCTGTTTAATAGCAGTGTTACTCCCTACGCCAGCTACTCCACGGCATTTACGCCTACTAACTTTACCGATGCCAACGGCTCAATGCTTAAACCGATGGAAGGAAGACAGTGGGAAAATGGGCTGAAATATCAGCCCGTAGGTACGCAAGATCAGTACAGCGTTTCCCTGTATCGCATCAACTGGATCAACGTAACCATGAAGACCTAGCCTATTAATCCTTAACGTGCCATTAGTGAGATTGAATCGGAAGGGTTAGCACTGGAAGCGTTAACCCATTTACTGATAATCTGAGCGTTCAGGCTGTCTACAGCTATAACAATATTCGTTATAAAAAAAGCGAAACGGTCAGCGAGCAGGGAAGCGGCGGTGTATGCGCCGCGTAATCAACTCAGTGCCTGGGTGAGCTATGACGTCACGAGCGGCGTATTGGACCTTAAGCTGGGGAGCGGTGTGGTGAGCGTCGTGCTAACACCCATACCTTGCCTTCTTACACGTTGGTGGATATGGCGGTGGGTTACGATCTTTCCAAGGTTGGTTGAAAGGGGCTGAGTACACAGTTGAACGTCAATAACCTGACGGACAAACGCTAAGTTGGTGCCTGTAACTCACTGGATTACTGATACTTTGGCGCAGAGCGTAGCGTAGTCGGCAGTCTGTCTTACGCTTTCTAATATCTTTGCTCACCCGATCGATTATTGGGGGTTTCGAATTCCGCTCTTTCTAAGGGTGATAACGCTTATAGTCCCTACACTGTGATATTTTATTCCGCTTTTTCAAAGTATTTACAAATAAAACGGAATTTTATGAACGTAACCTCAATTAACGATACACCTCATTATTATCGGCACATGTATAACTACATAAATGTTGAAATGTACAATGTCGGATGTGCCACAGATCTGTCATCCATGTTACACACCCACAGTCTGACCCATTGCTGCGCGTTGGCCGTGCTGTTGAAATGGAACTGCTGCATATCATTGGTGGATACTTATTTTGCGGAATAACGTCAGATAGTGATCGCCGACCCGATCACGCCAACCGATGGTTAGCGAAACTTAAATCAGAGCTGTTTGACAGCGGGAAGATTATTTTTGTCGGAGGCATAGATTGCCGCCTCAGACATGGCGTTTAGCTTGAGCATTCATCAAATAGATGATGAGGGGCGAAAACCGCTACAAGAATGCTCAAGCCCTGCCGGAAACCGAGATTATGATGGCGGTAAGCGCTGCGTTTAACGATTCATCCCAATGGGGAGGTTATCTTCGATGTGGCGGGTAGCTGGGGGTTTGAACTCAACCAACAGGTTACACACGATGAGGTATAGCGCTGTTCACGGGATGTTCCCTACCACACTATGTGGCAGAGATGCAATTCAACTAATAAAGCCCGACGACTTTCCACCACAGCAATCCCGCAGTCATAAATACCGCCTGATTCACCAGACTGATAATGAGTCCTGAGCGCCACCACACAGCGGTAGGCACATAACCTGTGCAAACAAAATCGAGCCACGCACATGGGTATACTGTGTCAGTGAGCAGTACAGGCTGTAGCGCTATCAGCATCGGCGGTATCCCGAAATTAATTCCCACACTCAGAAATACGGCGTAGAGCGCGGCGATCTGCGCATTGTCGCTGGTAAAGAAATAGTGGGTATAAAAGTAGGTAGCATTCAGCAGCAGTAACACCAGAACCTAACTGGTTCCGGACATCAAATGACCGACGCTGCCATCAATCAGATCGCCAAACTAGGTGGTGAAGCCCAGTTTTTTAAGCTGATTGGCCATCATCAGCAGGGCTGAAAAACAGATCAGGGTATCCCAGGCTCTCCCCTTTTCACTTTTGATGTCTTCCCAGCGCAGTATGCCGCTTAACAGCAGATAAGGAAATGCCAACAAAGGAGGCGGTGGTCGCATCGACACCCAGCGTGTCGCCGAAAATCCACAGCACCAACAGCGGCAGTATGGTAAAGGCCATCAGCCATTCACCACGCGCTATAGGCCCCATTTTTTCCAGCTCACTGATCACCAGCTTAGGCGCATCAAGTGTGTGGCGGATTTCCGGTTTGATCAACTACAGTACCAGCGGTGGAATAATCATCAGGGAGATCAGGCACGGCACCATGGCGGCCAGTTTGACTGCCAGCAGGTTGCCGGTGTGGGCGGTCATAAATAGCGCGGGGGGGTAATATCGTTGACGTTTCCGATGCAGACCACCAGAAACGTCCCGATCTTGCTGCGCGAGGCATCTTCAGGCCTGGAGTCGAACTGCGCGCCAATGAATCTGTAATCGGGTAGATCAGCTGCCGCAGCGTGCCGTATTGCTTGGCATGGCGGATGACAGCACCAGATCGGCAAAGCCGAGACCGTAGATTAATCCAAGCGTTCTCTTCCCCAGCACGCGAATCATCTGTAACGCGATGCGGCGGCCCCGGTCCGGTTTTAATAAAGCCACGCGCGATCATAAACGCTATGAAGATCAGCCAAATCAAGGAGCTATTCAGTCGATCAACGCGGTTTGGATAGCACCGCTAGGCTGGTATCGCCTGTGCGGCGGTCGTCAGCGAGAACAGCGTCATATTGATGATACCAATGGCGCCGATGAGCAATACGTTAGCCACAATGGAGACGATGGTCGCGACAAAAAGAACTGCAGAATGCCAGGCAGGAGCACTTAGTCCAGTTGGTGGAGACAGGTGCCAAAAAAAAGACGGCGACAAGTAGAATAATCTCCAAAGCAAGCCAGTTCAGGTCGTACGAAGTTTTGGTCTTCATCCGTTTTCCTTACAACTCAATAGGTGTCTGAAGGGGAGGTGTAATCAGTGTAATCCCTATGGGTTGCAGGGTTATCAGCAATCATAGCCTTACTGATAAAAACGCGGGATGAAAATGACAAGCTTATTGATTTGAATAGGTTTTTATAAGTATTGTTAGTTAAATAATTATGTGAAGTAACTCACATTTTAATTATAACAAAATATGATAAATGCAGATACCATGCGGGATACGCAAAAAAGGAGGAAAAGTGATGAAAATAGTGCGATGAATGTAATCCAAACCTATTGGCATCATTTTATTAACGTTAATGTATAGATTATGTTGGTGCTCTTTCATTTTCCTGCGCGCCGTGCCGATACGCTCCCAGTATTATTCCTTGCCACCCCCTGAATTGCCCAAATAAAGGAGTTAACGTTATGAAACCCTAGCAAGAAATCGATCTCCGCTTGTTTGTGATAGCCGGTTTATTCAGATAGGTGCAGCGCCAGCTGCTGTTGGTGGCATTGAGGATGGTTTTAAACGTCGATGACTCCTCGCTTGATTGCCGTTGCAGCGTACGTTTGCTTACCGCTAATTGTTTTGCGACATCCTCAACAGTACATTGCCCTGCCGGGATCCTCCCCCTTCCAGCAGCACCGCCTTAACGCGATCGCTCATCGTTTCCGTTAAATCTAGGGTCGCCTTGCGCTGATGCAAGCCGGTCTCAAAAAACGCCCAAATAGGCTCGTTAGCCGTTAAAAAGAGGCGGAGGTTGTGTTCTTTAGAAAAGGAAACACAGATCGTTTTACCGTTTTTGGGTCTGATGCCAAAATACTCTGTATAGCGTTCAATGGGCTCCGGAAGTTCGGGTAAGATCACTTCGCATGGGATGACGTGGTAGCGTGTAGCTAGCCTGACCAGTTCCGTCAAGAACAAAATTTCTGTCATTGCCAGGCTATGCGGGATAGTGCTAACGTGCGCATAACATTGCAGTGTGACTGATGTTTGCAGCGCTGTGATATCAACGGTCAATGTCATCAGGGCAATCAGTCTCTTGAATGTTATCAGACGTTGATAGGCCACGTTGAGGTTTGGGCTGCACAAGCTGAAAAATAGATGGATCGAATGCCTCAACGGAGATTACCTGCCCTATTGTGAGCAGAAGCGTATAAGTGTATTTCCTGATACTTGTTCGATAACTTGCCATAATTCGAAAAACTAGGCGGGTGCAAAAGTGACGTCATGCCGCAAGAACGGGTCTGCGGGAAAGTTGGCGAGGCGGAGCACCTGTGCCGAATCCACGCCCAGCTGTCGGTAAGTAGCAACCGACAGCTGGGCTGAAGGTGAAGTATGTGGCGTTTTTCATCAATACTGCCTCTCTGTCTGGCGGTCGGTCGTTTAGCGCGCGGAATCACATCATTGTCTATCATCTGTCGGAACATGTCTTGAATTGACGTTTCTAACGGGCGGTATTCCATGCCGAGCTCCTGAACACTCTTGCTGTTGTCTGCACGACATGGGAAGCCAACGTTTCGTAATATAAATTTGCGTGTTGTCGATTTATATACCAACGAAGCCATCAGCCAGACCAGCCACTTAGGCAACGTGCGGCGTGGCACTGGATAGGCATTGATGCGGGTAACAATACCCTGGCAATCTCGGGCAAGGACGTATTGTGGCCAGAAATAATGTGGCGTCCCTTTGCCTCGGGTAAATACGCTGCTCGTAAATGGGCCTCTGCCAAATCCCGCACATCAACCGCGCCGAGCCCGATATCAGCGATGCCGGCTTTCATTCGGCCATTTTCCATCTGCTGAATGATATTGAAGCTCTCTGAATATGCCGTTAGGCTTGATGCCTATGCCAATCACGAAGCTCGAGTTGATAACAAAACTAGCTGCCACCTGGACTTAGTGCTTGGTGATGTCCCATGCTTCCCATTCAGCCACTTTCTTGGAATAGGCGTAAGGGATGTGCTGTAGGGATGAACGAGTGTTCCACGATACTTCAGTGAATACACCATCAGGTGTATTTTCCATATCCACGTTATCAGAATAAATCGCGGCACAACTGCTGGTCACCACAACGCATGTGACGGATGCGCTTCGGTTAGCCGTCTCAAGAACATTACGGGTGCCTAACTGCACGGGTTCAATCAACTCCTTTTGGAGATCTTTAATGGAGAGCGTAAAGGGAGACGCTGTGTGAAAGACGATACTGCAATTCGCCATGATCTCAGCATAGGAACCTTTATTTAGTAGGTCAGACTTGAAATAACGCAGGGTGCCTGGCAATATGGCCGCTAATGCATCGAGGTGACGTATTTTATTTCGGTCTTAGTGCTCTCTTACTGTGGCATGGACGGTAACGCCTTCTTCCAATAACCGTTTCACGATCCAGCTTGCAACATAGCCGGTTGCTATGGTAACCATCATCGAACTGCGTTTATCAATTTCGAATTTTTTCATGGTGAGATCCTTGCAGAGCACCCAACCGCTACAAGGATGGCTGGAACAGGATTGCAGCAGCGTCGAAAAGTTAAAAAGTCACCGGAAAAGACTATCTTAACCTCCTCCGCTGCCGCGTCACTCGCGAGCTATGCCATATTATATTCAAAATATGCTAATCCATATTCAAGTAGGGATGGGTTGGTTTGAGGTGCTTTTTACTGTTTCTCTTTTTCCAGAGATTTATCTGACCAGTATCCCACCGGCAGCAGTGAGCCGGAAAGGTTGTGCCAGACTGAGAACCGTGCGCCTGGCAGTGTAGCCAGAGGAGAGAAGTACATCTTGCCCAGTGTGGCGGCAAGACCGGAGTTCTGCATACTGACTTCGATAGCTAATATAGCAGTTAGACTCATCAAAACTGAACAGCCTGGCACCCTAGTAGACATCTACTAAGCCAATACCGGTGCGCAGGATGACAGTAATAATCACCATAAAACCGACGGAAGCAATATGGCTTTGGCTCCCTGCGACAACGGCGCTGATAATCGCCAGAATAAACATCATTGAAAGCTTTGGCAAATAAGGCTCGATAAGTTTTACCACGCCACTGAATAGGTGATGAATAATCAGCCCTGCGCCGATCGGGATTACTACGATTTTCAAGATGCTGAGCAACATACTCATTACGTCGACACTGATCGCGGCATCAACATAGAGCCGGGTCAGCAGCAGCGTGGCAAAAACGCCGACTAACGTGGAGAGATGGATATGAAATGGTTACTAACAAGGCGACATCGCCTTTAGACAGATAGATCATCACGTTTGAAGCGGTGCCGCTGGCAACGCTACCCACTAGCACCATATCTGCCGAGAGGTCTGGCGGCATGTTAAACGCGCGCGCTAATACCCAGGCGGCGAGCGGCATCACCAAATAGTGCAGGAATATACCAGCGGCAACAGGTGCTACTCGGGTGAGCGCATGTTTAAAGTCCCCAATATGTAGTGTGACGCCCATGGAAAACATAATGAGCATCAGCAACGCGCTGATATGGGGACTTATATACCCGTAAAGATGTCTGGTGACTTATAGGCGGCAACGAAGAGAAAAACGGCCCATAACGGAAACAGCCGAGTCAGTATAGCGAGCATAAAAATATTAATCCTTATCATTAAGATAGCTCAGATAAAAAAACCGGCCTAAGAGCCAGTTTTTTTATTGGCGTGGCGTGACGTTATTCAAACAGGCTGTGGTGTAGCGTCTGTACCACGCGTTCAGCGTCGTTGCCCGGCACCAGGAAACACAGGTTATGGCTGCTAGCACCATAGCAAATCAGGCGAATGTTAAACGGCTTCAGTACGCCAAAGACCTCTTTTCCGGCGCCGCAGGCCTGAGAAAGCTGATTGCCAATAAGAGCGACCAGTGACAGATTCTCTTCCACTTCGACACGGCACAGGGAAGAGAGCTCGGTCAGCATGGCGCTAGAGGGCAGGCCGTCACCCGCAGAGCTGGAGTAGGTGGTATCCAGCGTCAGAGCTACGTTCACTTCAGAAGTGGTGATAAGGTCTACTGAAATATTGTGGCGCGCCAGAATACTAAACACTTCCGCTAGGAATCCGCGTGCGTGCAGCATATTCAGGCTATGCAATGTGAGTAGCGTTTGTTTACGGCGCAGCGCAAGCGCGCGGAACAGTGGCGGGTTTTCTGTTTTATTGCACACCAGCGTGCCACCGGCAGAAGGTTCCTTACTGGAACCAACGAATACCGGAATATCACTGCGCACGGCAGGCAATAGAGTGGCGGGGTGCAGCACCTTAGCACCAAAGTTTGCCATTTCAGCCGCTTCTTCAAAGGTTATCTGGTCGATACGGTACGCTGTGGGCACCACAAGAGGATCGGTGGTGTAGATACCGGGGACATCAGTCCAGATATCAATGCGGTCAACGTTTAACGCTCCGCCCAGAAGTGCTGCGGTGTAATCGCTGCTACCGCGGCCCAGAGTGGTGGTGCGGCCTTTGGCCTCACTGCCGATAAACCCTTGAGTAATGATCAGACTCTCTGCCAGACGCGGTTGTAATTGGCTGCGCGTTAATGCGCCCAGTGTCTCGCAATCCGGTTCTGCGCGCCCAAAATAATCGTTGGTACACATGATTTTACGCACATCAAACCACTCTGCGCTGACCTGCCGCTGGCGCAGAATCTCAACAAACAGCAGGGTTGACATCAATTCGCCGTGGCTGACTAATTCATCTGTCAACGCTTTAGACGTTGCGAGCGCTGCGGCTTCAGACAGGTGCGTCACGTTTTCCAACATGCGATCGATCTCTTCGCGGATCACCTGCGGCTTATTCAGACGATCGATAATGGCATATTGGATTTGGCGAATTTTTTCCAAGTGGACATCGCGGTGCTCTTGCGACACACCTTCCGCTAATGCAACCAGCAGATTGGTGATGCCAGCAGAGGCGGAGAGTACGACAACGCGCACCGCAGGATCGGAAAGCACAATATCAGCACTGCGATTCATGGTGTCGAAATCGGCCACGCTTGTTCCACCAAATTTAGCGATTCTCATAGAACTTTTTGTAGACATAAATAAAAAACACCTCGTGTCAGGGGTGCTGTGGCGATGGGTGTCGCATATCAGCCATCCATAAAATTAGCTTTGGCACAAGGAAAGAGCGGTAAGCAGGGAGCAGGCGTAGATAAGCAAGCGTCACTACGATACACCCAGAAGTGCTCCACCTTGCTGAACGTCCATTTTGCATTTATTGCATGCACGTTGCTGGTGACAACCCAGAGGATTCAGCCCCTGTAGTTGATAATGTCGTTCCCGCTTAACACATCATCTTGGCACTGCTTTTCCTGGTTTATCGTCACTTGATTTACGGATCTTCGGATAAACTACCTGGGCGACGCTCCTCTTCTGGCTTATACAACTGCCTTCGGCGTGGATGCATAAGTTCATGCTTACGAATAACGGGTTATCGTCTGGCTGTCAACCCGTAACGGGAGGGAAATGCGTAATAGCAAGAAAAGAGATCGCAAGTGATGGTATAAGGGATACAATCGATTCAGCCTTAGCGATTTTATTATCGGAGACAAGAATGTTATTATAAAAAATATTAATCCCAGCTAAACTGCCGCATGGCGCGCTCTGCAACAGCATTTTTCCGCGATGGAGCAGGTGCAAATCAGCGAACTTTTTGCCCAGGACCCAGATCGTTTCTCACGCTTTTCCGCCACATTTGATAATCTGATGCTGGTGGACTATTCCAAGAACCGTATTACCCAAGAATACACTGGATAAGTTGCTCGATCTTGCTCGTAAAACGCAGTTGAGCGAGGCTATTGCCTCCATGTTTTCCGGTGAAAAGATCAACCACACCGAAGATCGCGCGGTTTTGCGCGTTGCACTACGTAACCGTAACAATACGCCGATTCTGGTGGATGGCAAAGATGTGATGCCGGAAGTGAACGTGGTATTACAGAAGATAAAGGGGTTTAGTGAACGCATCATCAGCAGTGGCTGAAAAGGTTATACCGGCAAGGCCATTACCGATGTGGTGAATATCGGCATTGGCGGTTCTGATCTCGACCCCTTCATAGTGAAGAAAGCGCTACGGCCGTTTAAGAACCACCTTAACATGCACTTCGTGTCCAACGTCGACGGTACACACATCGCCGAAACCCTTAAAACACTGAACCCGGAAACCACGCTAGTGCTGGTGGCCTCAAAAACCTTCACCACCCAGGAAACCATGACTAACTCCCATTCTGCGCGCGACTGGTTCCTGAAAACTGCGCAGGATGAGTAACATATTGCCAGGTATTTCGCCGCGCTTTCCATCAATGCCAGCGCGGTCAGCGCATGCGGTATAGATACTGCCAACATGTTTGAATTCTGGGATTGGGTCGGCGGTCACTATTCGTTGTAGTCTGCTATCGACTTGTTGATTATCCTCTCCATTAGTTTTGATAATTTTGAGCAATTGTTGAGCGGCGCGCACGCCATAGATCGGCACTTTGCCACCACGCCTATCGAGAAAAACCTGCCGGTGCTGCTGGCGCTGATCGAGATCTGATATAACAATTTCTTTAGCGCGGAAACAGAGGCGATTCTGCCTTACGATCAGTACATGCAGTACATGCACCGTTTTGCTGCTTATTTTCAGCAGGGTAACATGGAGTCCAACGGTAAATATGTCGATCGTGACGGCAATCCAGTTACCTATCAAACCAGGCCGATTATCTGGGGTGGGGTGGGCAGGGTAATAGCGGGCAGCATGCGTTTTATCAGTTGATTCATCAAGGGATTAAACTGGTGCCTTTTGATTTCATCGCGCTGGCCGTGAATCACAATCCGCTGGGCGATGATCACAATGATAAGCTGCTCTCTAACTTCTTCGCCCAGACCGAAGCGCTGGCATTTGGCAAATCCCCTAATGTGGTGGAGGCTGAGTTTGCCGCGTAGGGAAAAACGGCGAAACAGGTTGAGCATTTAGCACCGTTCAAAGTGTTTGAAGGCAATCGCCCAACCAACTCCATTTTGTTACGCGAAATTAATGCCCTACAGCCTGGGCATGCTTATCGCTCTAGTATGAATACAAGATCTTCACACAGGATGTGATTCTGAATATCTATACTTTCGATCAGTGGGGCGTCGAGTTGGGTAAACAACTGGCCAACTGCATTTTTCCGGAATTGGAAAATGACCAGCCGGTGAGCAGCCACGATAGTTCGACTAACGGTTTGATTAACCGCTTTAAAAACTGACGTGCCTGAGTAATGGACGCCGATAGGGGGATATACCTTTTTTTTGTCACCAACATGGAGAGACGTATGCAGACGTGCTTTAATGGACATCGCTGTGGCTGTTTTACTGGCAGGGTGCAGCCAGCAAAGAATTGAGTTCAGCCGGGTAGTCGGTCAAAGCTTACCGATAAGCAACCCGGCAGTGAATATCGTCTGGTGGGGCGGGTGACAGGCTCGCAATCTACCTGGTTAACAGGGCATGATGAGGGAAATGCTCAGCGCGGCGCGGCTAACGATCTGCGTAATAAGGGGCGGTGCTAGGTGGCAACATTGTTTATGGGGCCACCAGCTCTAGCGAGAGCTTTTGGTCGAGCTTCGCCCCACTTGATAGCAAACTGGTCGGGCCGGTTTATCACTGCCCCTAACTGACAGGCATGCACAGGCGGATGACAACTGAGCCGCCTGTGCATGCTTTATTCTAGCTGTTCTTAATTAACTGTAAATCCAGCAGCGTTTTGCTAGCTTCCCCACTAAGCTCACGCGTCAAACGCGGAACCAGATAGCCGGATACCTGCGATAGCAGTTTTCTTATGATATCTCTCGCTTCTTCATCACTAACCAGAAAATGCGCAGCGCCTTGTACTTTGTCCAGAACGTGCAGGTAGTAGGGCAACACTCCCACGTTAAACAACGCGTTGCTCAGGGAGGCCAGCGTCGATGCGTTATTATTCACCCCACGTAGTAATACGCTTTGATTCAGTAGGGTAACGCCAGCCTGACGCAAACGTGTCATGCTTTCTCTCAGTTCGCGGTCTATCTCGTTGGCGTGGTTGATATGTGTTACCAGCAACACGCTAAGACGCGTTTGCGATAGGCGCTGACACAGCGTCTCGGTAATACGTGCTGGGATCACGACCGGCAACCGGCTGTGAATTCGCAGGCGTTGCACGTGGGGAATACTCTCCAGTTCGTTGATAAGCCAGTCTAACTCATGGTCTTTCGCCATCAATGGATCACCACCGGAGAAGATAATTTCATCCAGCTCATGATGCTGGCGAATGTAGTCCAGCGCCTGACGCCAGTTACTCTTATTGCCTTGGTTATCCTGATAGGGAAAGTGGCGACGGAAGCAATAGCGACAGTTGACCGCACAGCCGCCTTTAACCAGCAACAATGCGCGGTTGTGGTATTTATGCAGTAATCCAGGCACCACGCTTTGCTGTTCATCGAGCGGATCGACGCTGAATCCAGGCGTTATCAAAAATTCATCCTGGGCGGTCAGCACTTGTAACAATAGCGGATCGAGAGGATCCTCTTTGCGCATCCTTGCGGCAAATGACCAGGGCACGCGCAGCGGAAACAGAGTGTGCGCTTCCGCTCCTTTACGTAGCTGAGGGTGGTCTTCCAGCGCCAAAAAGTGCAAAAGTTGGAGAGGATCGGTTATGACATCCGTAAGTTGATGCAACCAATCTTCTCTTGGATGAGGTTTTAGGGTTACAATGTGCGCCATTTTTTGGCTGAGTACCAGTATCAAATAGTAGAGGGCCTTTATGAGGATGACTTATTTTAGCAACGATTTTCGTTCCGGTCTTAAAATCATGTTTGAAGGCGAGCCTTACGCTGTCGAATCCAGTGAATTCGTTAAGCCAGGTAAAGGGCAGGCTTTCACGCGCGTTAAAATGCGCCGTTTGCTGACCGGCAAACTGATTGAAAAAACCTTCAAATCTACCGACAGCGCCGAAGGTGCCGATGTAGTCGATATGAACCTGACCTACCTGTATAACGACGGTGAGTTCTGGCATTTCATGAATAATGAAACGTTTGAACAACTAACCGCTGATTCCAAAGCTGTTAGCAACAACGCTAAATGGCTGCTGGATCAGGCTGAATGTATCGTTACGTTGTGGAACGGCCAATCGATTTCGGTAACGCCGCCAAACTTCGTGGAACTGGAGATCGTGGATACCGATCCGGGCCTGAAGGGAGATACAGCAGGCACTGGCTATAAGCCGGCAACCTTGACTACTGGTGCTGTGGTAAAAGTGCCGTTGTTTGTTCAGATTGGCGAAGTGATCAAAGTGAATACGCGTTCTGGCGAATATGTCTCTCGTGTGAAATAAGCACTTCCCCGCCAAAAAAAACACCGTCGGCTTTGCTCGCGGTTTTTTGTCCAGAGTGATACCTATACTCACGTTCTCCGCCCGTTCTGCACTGATTCTCTCTGGCCTGTGTTAGGGCGTTGGATAGGGTATCAAAGGCGCGCTCTAGATATCGACGCTCGTGCTTACGAACCTGGAAATACCCGTTCGCAAAGGAAGTCTACCAGTACTCGCACCTTAAGTGATGGATACTTTTTCGCTCTGGCCATAGTACGTGGAAAACGCCGATGCGTTCCACATGGTCGACCAGGATGGGCTATAACCGGCCATCGGCCAACAGATTGCGGATAAAGAAGTCCGTCAGGTAGGGATGCTCAATCCTTGTAGTGCGAAGCACACACGCGTCTCAATGTTGTTACAGATCATCGCCATCGGCAGTTACAACTGCGGTTTTCCGGGGGCAAGACGCAGCGCCCAATGGCTTAAAAGCTTGCCGCTGTCGGGGAAGCGATAGTGTAGGCATCTATATCGTAGCAGGTGGGTGGGCACCTGCGGTGTACCATGCCGTGCTAGATAGTCTGGAGAAGCGACTAGCAGCGAGCGGAATTCACCAAGCCGACGAGCGATAAGACGTGAATCGTTGAGCTCGCATGTGCGCACTACAGCGCCAAAGTCTTCTTCGATCACATTGACGATCTGGTCGGTGAAGTCGAGATCCAGTTCAATCTCAGGGTAGGCATGCATAAATTCACTGAGCACCGGTAGTACCAGCGTGCTGACCAGCGGTCAGGCTCACCCGCAAAGTGTACCCTCGGCCGTCAGGTGATGTTACGTGTGTTGCGATGGAACAGGCTCATGCCCAGCTTTTCTTCTAGACTTACCACGCTTTTGCAGATGGCCGATGTGGATACTCCCAGCAGACGTCCTGCGGCCACGCCGTAATCTTGCATATAGTGGGTGCCATCTTTGTTGACTATGATACCGCCTTCACCGCGGCAGCCTTCGGTCATCAAGATGCCGAAGCCCGGCAGACCGGTCGGTTGGTATTACACGAATTCCATATCGTGCAGCGCCACGCCCATGCCGTCACCGGTGACAATGCTGCCGTTGGCATTGTAACGGTAAACACGGCCAAGCACCACTGCGTTAGCGCGGATCTGCACCAGAGTGAGCCTTCCATCATGTTGATGGCAATAAGGCCACGCGCTTGACCATCATCAACCAAAATATCTAACAAAAAGTGCTCATTAAAGCTTTGAATTTGTAGTTATTTCAGTAATTTCTGGAAAAAGTGTGCAGCATGTGAAAGCAAGTTCTATCCGCGGCAAACCAGGTGCGCTTAATTTTCATATCACCAAAACGACGTACGTTGACGGAACCGTCGGGTTTACGGCTCCAGGGGCAACCCCTATTGTTCTAGCTGGATCATCTCCTGTGGACATTGATGAACAAAATGTTCAACGACATCTTGCTCGCAGAGCTACTCGCCACCTGCGACGGTATCGTGGAAGTGAAAATCAAAACTATCGTGATCCCGAGTGACTGCGGCTGAACTACCCTCGGCGGCCACGGTTTGGCTACGTATTGGGTAGACTTTTGATATCATAGCAATTTTCAGTTGGGGATTAGCTTCAGGGGCAGCTATTGCTGCACGTAAACCAGCGGCCCCGATAATGGCCAAATCGGCATTAAAGGTTTGTACTGTACTCCTCCAGTTACTGGAGTTAATTAAGTTAAATTAAAAATAATATATTCTATTTTTTAATCTCTATTTCCCATCAAACACTTTATGTAATTCATTGAAATTTAAAGCAATTCGTGGAAACATATTAAGAATAGCTCAATCTATATTTTTTATATGGAAATAATTATACCGAATTATGAGTCAGTGAAATTTGATGTGATCCAGCATTTTGTTTTTTTATTGTGTTTTAGTTTTGGCAAAAATAGCATGATCGTTAACGCTATTGCTGGATAAATAACACTTTTATTTCCTTAATAAGGAACTAGCTCACGGTAATTGCACATAATGTTCTGGATGTCGGTATCAAATGGCTTGCGCAGGAGCAAAATAAAGTACGAGAAGCGACGGCAGGGACTACGCGAGATTGTAGGGGAGTTGAATTGTTTGCAGGCGAATATGCGGGTAGACTGTACCCCTGTTTTCGTTAGGAGTAAAAAACATGTGCGAAGGTGCATTTTGGCAGCCCACCGCCACCATTAAAAACTTATTGAAGCGTGCAGCCATAGTTTCTGAAATTCGGTGTTTTTTCTCCGATCGTGGCGTGTTGGAAGTGGAAACACCGGCCATGAGCCAGGCAACGGTGACGGATGTGCATATGGTACCTTTCCAGACACGTTTTGTCGGGCCTAGCGTATCTGAAGGGATGACGCTTTACCTGATGACCAGCCCTGAATATCATATGAAGCGGTTGCTCGCTTCAGGTAGCGGACCTGTTTTTCAACTATGCCGTAGTTTCCGTAATGAAGAGTCCGGTCGATACCATAATCCGGAGTTCACCATGCTCGAGTGGTATCGCCCCTACTACGATATGTATCGCCTGATGGACGAAGTGGATGATTTATTACAGCAAGTACTGGAGTGTGAAAGCGCGGAGCGTTTCTCCTATCAGGAGGCTTTTCAGCGTCATCTTAACATGGATCCGCTTTCAGCGGAAAAGGCGCAACTGCGTGAAGTCGCAGATAAGCTCGGTATGGGCGATCTTTCCAGCCGTGAAGAGGATCGCGACACGCTGTTGCAAATGCTGTTTACCTTCGGTGTGGAGCCGAATATTGGGCAAGACAAACCGGCCTTTGTTTATCACTTCCCTGCATCACAGGACTCACTCGCTGAAATCAGTTCTGAGGATCACCGAGTGGTGGAGCGCTTTGAAGCCTATTTCAAGGGCATTGAGCTGGCAAACGGTTTTCGCGAACTGACAGACAGCGATGAGCAGCGTCAGCGTTTTGAGCAGGATAACCGTAAACGTGCTGCTAGCGGGCTTTCTCAGCAACTGATTGATGAGAATCTGCTGGCGGCATTGAAACAGGGAATCCCCGCCTGTTCTGGCGTCGCGTTAGGGGTGGATCGCCTGATTATGGTGGCGCTAAAAGCGGAAACCATTAGTGAAGTGATGGCCTTCACCGTTGGGCGTTCGTAATTTTCATAGCCTACCCCTAACGTGGGCAGAGGGTAGCGTGCCGCATTTTTTTATTTCTTGTAATGCACTATCCTACAACCTACCTTCTCTACAATCCACCTTCTACCCGGTTAGCTGAATTTGGGTTGCGTCCATCAATACGCACTGAACTCATTTGCAGCTGGAACGGTGGGAACGGCATCTCCATATTGTTCTGACGGTAGGCTTTCAGAATTAACTGGTGAATCTCATGACGCAGCGGCATGCGGTGCCCCATTTCTGCGGCAAAGATACGCAACTCAAAAATCTGGATACCCTGACGCAAATCCACCAGAAATGCTTCTGAGGGCGGGTTTTCTAATACTAACGGACAACGCTTCACTGCGTTGAGCAAAATCTCGGTAACTTTCTGGCTGTCGGCATCAACCGGTGCCGGAATAGTGAGCACCACGCGCGTTACCGAATCTGACAGCGACCAGTTGATAAACTGCTCGGTGATAAAGGCCTTGTTAGGCACAATGATCTCTTTTCTGTCCCAGTCAGTGATGGTTGTCGCGCGGGTATTGATGCGCATGATGCTGCCGGTCAGATCGCGAATAGTCACGGTATCGCCGATACGGATCGGTTTTTCAAACAGGATGATCAGACCGGAAATGAAGTTGGCGAAAATCTCCTGTAACCCAAACCCAAGCCCTACAGAGAGCGCGGCAACCAGCCACTGGAGTTGCGACCATTCAATCCCGATAAAAGAGAACCCGACCAGACAGCCGATCAACATCAGCATATATTTACTGGTAGTGATAATGGCATATCCGGAACCGGGGGATAAATCGAGATGCTGTAGCAAGGCCAGCTCGAGCAGAGCGGGTAAATTACGCACGATTTGAGTTGTTATGCTAAAGATCAAGATAGAAATCAGTACTGCACCAAGCGTAATTGACTGAATTTTTTCTACCTCCTTCACTGTGCTGGTAACCTCCCACAGGTTAATGTTTTCCAAAAAGCTGAATGCAGAGTGGATTTCTGACCATAAGGCGATCACTGATACCAGTGCGATCAGCGTCAGAATAGAACGTACCAGCTGGAGTGATTTAGCGCTTATAGTATCCAGATCGACTACTAGCTCCTCAATCGTGTCTGAGGTCGTCTCCTTTACAGTGTTAGACTCTTCTTCACCACGTGCGCGCTGCGCTAATATTTCGGCACGCCGCTGCTTAGCCCTGTCGAATGCGATGCGTCGGCGCTGGATCAGCATCCAGCGCCGTATCACGTGATATACCACCAGCAAGAAGAACCAGATGGCTACCGACGTTTCCAAACGCGAGAGCAATGCTTTTGAGGTGGCTAAATAGCCCACACCCGATGCTAGCGCTGCAATCAGCAGCGCGCTGATTAACAGATTCCATAGCGCGCGGTTAATGGTATTTTCCCCCGATCCTTCTTTATTCAGGTAGAGCGGAATGCCTGCCCGTTTCAGGCTGTTGGTCACCAGACTCAAGGCCAGGCACAGCAGAATAAAGCACAGGCGGCCCAACGTACCGGAAAATTCACGCTCGTTGAGGTTTTCAAACGTGATGATCGCCATGATCAGCGGAACGATAAATGCGATCGACAGCCGATAGTAGCGCATGGCCCGCGCCACTCGCGCTGGCGACCAGCGCAAGTGGGCAATAAACAGTCCATTTTGATGTGCAAACGATGCGCTAACCATGACCAGCCACATCAATGGCACGGTCGCGGTCACGCTGTCCCCCATGGCTACTGCGATAGGGTAGGGCCAGGCGTTTTGCAAACCGTATCCCAATGCTGCCCACAGCACAGGAAGCGGGAGCGCTGTCAGTATCGAATAGAACAGAGTACGTAACGTCAGTGAAAAATGATCGAGTGTGACTTTACCAATACGGCTACTGGCGCGCTCCAAAAAGGCATGATAATGACGGCGTGAACTGATACCGAAGCCAACTAAAATGAGTGCACCTATCAAGGGGAACGCGGTTTCTCGGCTGGTCACCACCATGATGACGGCACTGCTGAGCTGAGTAAAAGTATCTAGAGAGAGCAGATGGTAAAGGGCTTGAATCATCTGTACCGGGAAGGAGAAGGAAATAGGATTAACATCTGCAACCCAGAACAGATAGCGGTGAACAGCCTCTCGGATTTCCAGCAGTGCTTCTTCGAGCTGGCTGGTAGCCACTTTGAGCTTGGTCAGTTCAAGGATCTGCGCATCGGTGCCGGAAATTAGCGAGGTGAGTAAATCCCGCTGGGTACGTATTTGATCGCCGAGCACGCACTGCTGTTTGTTACTGCTTGGGGTACAATTTTCTTGCCTGGAGCGTTCTGCAGTTCGGGCGGCATTAAGCAAGGTTTCGTAACGTAATCGTTGTACACGCAACTGGGCCATGTCGGTATCCAGCCGTTGCGGTTGTGGCATATCGGGCAGCCGCGCCACCTGTGCGCGCAATGCTTCCCCTAGCACTGTTGATGCCCCAATCCATTGAGCTTGCTCACGTAGGGTGCTGAGCGCTTGCCGGACTTGTTGCGTTTGGGTAGTGGCCTGACGTTGCTGTGAGGCAATCAAATCGATATGCTGTGCCTGCTGATTCAGTTCCTGAGAGAGTTCAAGGTTAAGCTGTAACTGCTCGCTGATGACTGCGGGTAAATCATCGCCTTTTTCCACCAACTGTTCCGTTCGTTCAAGCGCTTTCTCTGCTTCGCTCTGGCGTAAGCTATTGATTCTTGTGCGTAACACTTGTAATAGGTGGTCCATGCGATCGTGCTGCAACTGGTAGAGTTCAACGCTTAAGCGAGACAACTCCTGCCGATTGCTGGCAGAAAGTTGTGCTAGCTCCAGCTCATCAACTCGACTTTGACGCAGCGCCTGTTGGGCTTGTAGTACAACTAACTGCGCCTGGACTAGAGGTGTTACCGGATTGCCTAATGATTGGATCTGACGATCGGTTTCGTTTAATACCCGGCTGGCTTCAGTCTGTTTTTGCGGTAGTTGAGCCAGAGAATCAATAATTTCACGCAGTCGTTCCCGTTCCTGCTGCAATTGGCGTGATTGATCTAGCAGTTGGCTACTGGTTTGTACTGCCTTTTGTTCTAATTCGACAACGGACAGTTTGTCATTTACATCGGGCGTCTTGTTTGCTTCCGCCACCAATAAACGGCGCAACTCTTGAGTGAGCTTAGGAAAGTCATCGATAACGTGCTGATACTGTTCAGTGCACGCCAGAGATTCTTTGCGTTCCTGCAATGTATTTAACGCAAGGCGAAACTGTTCGACAATATCAGCCTGGTCGGGGGTGTTTTTATTGGCTTCAACCTGTTCTAACTGTTGGCGTACCTGTGCCTCGTTAGGTACTGGTGCTGCCAGCGCGGTGACGGAGAGCAGAACAGCAACAAAGAAAATCACTATTTGACGCACGATTGCTCTCCCTCTCTTACGCTTGTTCGCTGACATGAAAGTGACTTACGGCGTGTGGTGGGTCGTGTCATCGCTATGTTGATCGCGTTGGTCCGCCATATCCTGAACTGATTCCGCGGTGATTAGTGTGTCTTCTGAAGAATCAGCCATTCTTGCTTCGGCAAAAGGCTCACCGACACGTGTAACGCCCATAATATTAAGATGAGCAGCAAACTGAAGCTTATTAGGAGCGAACAGGTTGATCACCGTAGAACCCAGTTTGAAGAGACCCATTTCTTCCCCTTTTTTCAGGGTGATCGCATCTGTTTCACACGCTGCAGGGTAGGTCCAGCGTTTGATGATACCTTCAGACGGTGGCGTAACGGTACCAGACCAAACCGTTTCAATGCTGCCGACAATGGTGGCGCCCACAAGAATTTGCACCATTGGGCCAAAATCAGTATCGAACAAGCAGATCACACGCTCGTTGCGTGTAAACAGATTGGGCACATTGTCAGCGGTAAACAGATTGACGGAAAACAGTTCACCCGGTACGTAGATCATTTCACGCAGCACGCCGTCGCATGGCATATGCACACGGTGATAATCGCGCGGTGAAAGGTAGGTGGTGGCGAACAGGCCGTCTCGGAAGTGCTCGGCCATCATGTAGTTGCCTGCCAAAAGCGCTTCCAATGAATAGTTGTGGCCTTTGGCTTGAATTAACTTGCCTTCTACAATGGTGCCCATTTGCGATAATACGCCATCAGCTGGTTGAACCAAACGGTGTGCGTGCGGGTCAATGGAACGTACGTCCGGGCGCAGTGGGCGCACGAAAAAGTCATTGAATGTCCGATAGGCGGTGGTATCCGGGTGTTGTGCTTCCTGCATGTTCACTTTGTAGTAGCGAACAAAAAGATCGATAACTCCATTGGTTAGCCTGCCAGCCTGTTTGTCTGCACCCCAGCCCACTAACCGTGTCAGTGCGATTTTCGGTAGCCAGTATTGTAAGGCGATTTTCAGTTTATCCATCACAGTGAGCCCCTCAGGTTTTTATACGCCCATCTAAAAAGGGGCACATTGTAGCGATGGATGCGATAAATGTCAGCGGTCTGTATCAGAATTAGAGAAGGTTTTACGTGTTTTAACCTGCGCCATACTCCCCAGAATACGGTGATAGTTGTCAAAGCGCTCTTCGGTAATCTCGCCACGCTCAACTGCAGCACGTAGCGCGCAGCCGGGATCGTTATCGTGGCGGCAATCACGGAATTTACAGGTGCCGAGATAAGGCCGAAAATCGATAAAGCCCTGTGTGACCTGCTCCAGCTCTAGATGCCACAGGCTAAATTCACGCACGCCGGGGGAGTCAATCAGTTGGCAGCCGTGTGGGAAGTGATACAACCGTGCGGCAGTGGTGGTGTGTTGACCCAGCCCAGACGCATCGGACACGTCATTCACCAGAATTTTGGCTGCGTCAGGATAGAGCAATGCGTTCAGCAGGCTGGATTTCCCTACCCCGGATTGACCAGTAAAAATACTAATCTTGTCCGTTAAAGCGTACTCCAGTGTTTCCATCCCTTGCTGCGTGTGGCTTGATACCAAGATTACCAGATAGTGCAGTGCGCGGTAGATATCCATCAGTCCATCCACAAACGCGCGGCCTTCATCATTCAGCAGGTCGATTTTGTTCAGCACAATCAGGGGCGCGATCTCGAATGTTTCGCAGGCCACCAGGTAGCGATCAATAATGTTCAATGACAGCTCAGGTAAAATCGCGGAAACGATCACCACCTGATCGATATTGGCGGCGATAGGTTTAACGCCGTCATAAAAGTCCGAGCGTGTCAGTAATGACTCGCGCGGGTGCACAGCCTCAACGATACCGCTGATTCCTGCCTGTGTCTCTGTACCGGCACGCCAAACGACGCGATCGCCTGTCACTAGTGATTTGATGGTCCGGCGAATATTACACCGATGGATAATGCCATCCTGGGCTTCCACGTCCACATGCATGCCAAAGCGGCTGATAATGATGCCTTCTTGCAGCTCTTCCAACTGGTTTTCATCCCATTCGATTTTACTATCTGCATGCTTAAGACGACGTTGGTGGTTTGTTTTTACTCGACGTTGCTGTCCTTTAGACAGTTTATTTTTGCTCACTGAGCCTCACTTAACAGTGGTTATCCGCCCGCGATGGCTGGAAACGACTATACCCGTTATACTTCACGTTACTAGTGCGTTGGCTGCGCTCGTCATGCAGGACATTTATGGACCTCTGCTCTAGCGAGGCCGCTGCAAGTAGCATTCGAATCGGCGCTCACCAGAGTTGTCACCCGAATCACTTGCCGCTTTCCTGCAACTCGGATTATTTAGGATGTATAATACGCACTATTTTATTTTAATTAACTAATGTCTGTTATTCCCGCTTCCATGGGGGGTTGCTGGAAAAGGTAGGTAATAAATGTATGTCTGTTGAAAATAGTCAGGTAAGCGAAAACAATCTTATTTGGATTGACCTGGAGATGACAGGATTGGATCCTGAGCAGGATCGCATTATTGAAATTGCAACGTTAGTGACCGATACCAATCTCAACGTGTTGGCTGAAGGACCGACAATCGCAGTACATCAATCCGATGCACAATTAGCGCTAATGAATGACTGGAACGCACGCACGCACGGTGCCAGCGGCCTGACCGAACGCCTTAAAGCCAGTACCTACGATGAATGTGCGGCTGAAGTAGAAACTATTGCTTTTTTGCAGCAGTTGGTGCCAGCTGGAAAATCTCCGATTTGCGGTAACAGCATTGGGCAGGATCGCCGTTTCCTGTTTCGTTATATGCCAGCACTGGAAGCTTATTTTCACTACCGTTATCTGGATGTCAGCACGCTGAAAGAGCTGGCTCGACGCTGGAAACCAGAGATTATGGCCGGGCTGAAGAAACAGGGAAAACATCAGGCGATGGACGATATTCATGAATCCGTGGTAGAGCTGGCCTACTACCGCAAGCATTTTATCTGTCTGTAGTCGTCATGGGCTGTTTTTTTTGTCCGGCTGGTGGAGAAATTGCTGTTTTTTATCGGCAGTCAGTCATTTTTTCGCGGTAAGGGGGGCTTTCAGCGGCAACGATTTCTCGTATAATTCGCACCCCGTACCTCAGCAGATTTGTAGTGTATGTGAAGATGGTTATTCCTGCGGGAATAGCTCATTTGGTAAAGCACGACCTTGCTAAGGTCGGGGTCGCGAGTTCGAGTCTCATTTCCTGCTCCAAGTCTTTCTATATAAATAAAGTTGCCAGATAGTTGATCCCTTGAAGGGAACTCAGTCTGTATTGCGCAATCTGATAAATCACTTAAGATTATAAATCATTAACTGGACTGAGCGATGCCGATCATAGCATTTATCTCTGATGAAGAACGACGCTTGGTGCAGAGCTGCGTTGATACTGAAAGTCCATGGTTTGTATTATGAAGAAAAGAGACTTGCCATCGCATACATCATTTCCCGACAGTCAACTTGGGATGGCTACGTTGGAGCGGTAATATGTGAAGTTACTTATTAACTTTTAACTCTTTACATTTTTATAGCTATTTTATCGTATTTTAAATCTTAAATTATTCATTATGAATGGTATTTTCTTTATTATTATATCAATAGAAATAAATATTTCTAATATAAAAAAATATTGTCAGCTATTCTGATTTTGACTTTATGATGTCAAAAATATTTGGTGGCGAGTTGGCTATTTCTATTGACATCTCCCACAAGTCATTGCCTAACGCGCTTGATATGATAAAAAACATGATGAATATAACCAATAATGCATAGTTATTTTTTTTTAGCTAAAACGCCCTAACACAACGAGGCCTTTAAAAAAATCTTTATCTTCTTTTTTTCATCCATTGATAAAAAATAATTTTTTATGTCATTTTTTTCTCTCCTGAAGAATATCATTCTTCTTTGTGCATGCTCATCAATCGCTCTTTCATTTGCTAAAGGGCTATAACGATAAAAATGATTATTAGTAGTGGTGTTTTCATTATCTATGATAGTGATTATATTGAATTTTATTAATGTAAGTTTTGGTGGGAAATATAATCAGCGATCTCTATTAAGTAATTCCTCTGGTATTTTCTGTAATGTGTTTATTTAAAAGTGATAAATTTTTTGTTCTGTATAAAATATTGTCAATTGTCTTTCTTTGGGTATGGGGTTATAGCAATAAACAGAAGGATGTATGTTTTTTATCTTGAATATGATGTGTGCCTATTGTCTAACGCTATCATCATTAAGATAATCAAAAGAAAATGGAATGGTGATCGTGAATCTTATATACACGCCTCACTCATTGAGTGACATTGTTTTAATATAAAATAACTTAGGCGGTAGTCTCAATAAGAAGAAAGAATTGATATCTATCCTTTCTCTGCGTAAACTGATATTTATAAAATTTTATTCAGCAAAGCTATAATAATGAATTATCTCATTAAAAATTTTAGAAACGCTTCTTTTCTCTATTTAGTTTTTAATCTAAATTATTGATATCATTCATTGTTATTTTCCAGGATATATCAATAACCACCGCTGTTATGTGTTCTCATCTTCCGATCATAATGCCAATATCTAGAAACGGGTTCAGGTTTTCTATTTCACATAAATCAATGTGAATCTCATTATCTAGATACGTATCGTTAAGAGATGTACTTTTGGTTTCATTATTTTGGTTAATTTTTTTATTATTTTCTGAAGGATTGTTGAATAAATATCGAATCACTATTCCTGAAAAAAGATGATTGCTATTAATTTTTTTGCCCTTGTATATTATTACAAATAAAGTGACCCAATACATGGGTTAATTGAAAATCATTTCATTTGTTTTGATAAGGAAGGTAACTCATTCAATTTTATAATGAAAAGTATAAATATTGAAAATTATATTTTATTATGTGCGTCAGGTTTTTTTTAAATAAATGATCGTGATGAGAATTGCAATTTTTGATAGTCATAATACTAATTTTTAGTATGAATTTTTCATTGTAAGTTCTTCTATATATAACTTGTTGTTTTTTTATTATCAACCTCTGTTCATGTAGTTTTTTAATTAGGTTGTTATTTCTTTTATTTTTAATCATTAAATATTTCATGGTGATTGGTTCTGACTCTATTATATTAAGTTATTTATTTTAAATAAAACTATGGTTTGTATTGAAATTAAAAATGTGCGAAGGAAATTATGTTTTTAATTCTTATTAAAGAGAATTATATTGTAAGGAATAATATCATAAAAAATGAATCGACGCTTTTGTTATAGACCAAAAAAGTGTTACAACGACTGAGCATAGCTACTTGTGCTACCAATCTCAGGGTACCTCATCATTTGTTATTCTTTCTGGGTGTTCTGGCGGTGGAAAAACGACGCTACTGTCTGAACTGCAACGGCATGGGTTTGCTGTCATTGATGAACCGGGCCAACGTATAGTGAGTGAAGAAGTGTCTTCGGGGAGATGCTATTCCGTGGAAAAACATGGAAGGTTTTTACGCCGGGCGATAATGCTCTCAGTGAATAACTATACTCAGGCGAGGGATCATGAGCCGTCATGGGTGTTTTTTGATCGCGTATTAATTGATGCAGCGGCAGCATTTCAGGCAGTAACGGGTGAAGCGGTGCTCACTACGCTTATGTCACGTTATCGTTATCATTCACGGGTGTTTCTTGTTCTACCCTGGCCTGAGATCTATGAGCAGAACACAGACCGACGCTACAGTATGGAAGCCGAAATAGCTGAGTTTGAGCGATTGCAAGACGTCTATCCGGCATTAGGGTACGCGGTATCACTGCTGCCTAAAGTGAGTGTGAAAGAGCGTGCTGATTTTGTTTTGCTAACGTTGGGTTATGCTGATGTGCTTATGACAGGCATCTTTTCTATGCACTAATCTAAACTCAATCATATTGATTGGATAAAGCACCTCAGATACAACCAGATCTACTATGATGATCCCACTACGTGCCGGTACATTAGCCGGGGCGTCATTTTATTAATCCACAGGATGAGATTTTCCATGCAACTCATCAGCCAAAGCTTTCAGGATGGTCAGGCGATACCGGGTGAATTCGCGTTTTCAGTGCCAGACAGCGCAGCACATATTGCTCTGTCATCGAATCGCAACCCACATCTTGCCTGGCGCGATGTTCCATCGGATACGCAATCCTTCGTTATTGTGTGTCACGATCCCGATGTGTCGAGCAAAGGCGATGATGTGAATTAGGAGGGTCGAGAAGTGCCTGCATCCTTGCCGCGCTTCGATTTTTTCTACTGGTTGTTGCTTTATATTCCTCCAACGATGACGGAGATTCCAGCGGGCGCGCATTCGAATAGCGTCACGCCGCGTGGAAAATCTGGTCCAACTGCACCCGGGAAGGGCACCACGGTATTAATAATTATACTGCCTGATTTGCGAGGGATGAGCAGATGAGGGGACTATTACGGTTATGACGGCCCGTGCCCGCCGTGGAATGATGCGTTGGTGCATCGCTATATTTTCACTGTTTACACGCTAGCCGTTAACGGACCACTGGATGGGGCGAGAACGTACGCGCTGCGCTGGCGACGCACCGGTATTGGCAAAAGCCAGTCTGACGGGCTTTACAGCTTGAACCCTGCAGTTCCTGTGGTGTGAGCCAAGCAAGGCAAGCGCTGACAGTGCAAGTATTTCGGGGGGGGGAGCATAAGCGCTGGCGGTTGACCTCTTCCTCGCCCGTTGTGCGGCATGATCTGTGTACACTTGCCCAGTCTTGCCTGAGGCAGCCTCAGCAAACGGCACGCTTCAGTTTCATGAGGTAAAATTGCTAATGGTGGTATCAGGGTAGATGCGTTTAGCGTCCGAGGCGCATCCGGTCTTGGTTGATGCAATACGGCCCTCTCTGGTGTTGGTCTACGCAGGTTCCTGCGTCGACATTGTGAAAAACCCGGGAGAAGCTGAGCACTGTTTCCGTTCGGTCTTTATGACGATAGCGAACACGCTATTGGAAAGCTATTCAACTGCCGATCCTCTTGTAGGGAGCGCTGATAACATTGCTGCTGCACCTTTTTAGTTGATGCCATTGGACGACTATTTAGCATAGACGTTATGGCATCTGATTGAAAGTATAGAGATCAGGCCCGTGAGCGATGAGCAGTTCACGTACCGGTTACTGGAACTGCTGAGTGCCTTGGCTGAGCGTGGTGATGTATTCCGCCTGCCACGGCATAACGACACAGTCGCTCGTCTGCGCGCACTGATGGGACTTGCCATATAGGCTGGACAGCACGAGAAGCGGGGCGGAGAGCTGGTTATGGGCGGGGGGGGCCACCCTGCGTCGACGTATTGCCGCAGAGCATGAGCGCTTTGAAACGATCCTGAGTGATATTCGTATGCATCATGGTATGATGCTGTTGCAAACCACAGCCTGGAGCATTCCGCGTATTACCGAGGCCTGCGGATACCAATCAATCGCAGGCGCGATTTTCTGAACGTTTTCAAACCCGTTTTGGCTATTTACTTTCCGCCATTCGCTGAGGGGGATGGCATGTGAGATAACCGCCCTTCATTATTAAGTGTCGTTTAGCATAATGTGAGGCCTCGAAGGAATGCGTAACCATGACAACGGTGGTATCGGCCTGATTAATTTCTTCTAGCTGCTTCAATACTGTGTCGCTGTTATTGCTATCCAGATTGCTCGTCTGTTCATCGGCCAAAATCAATTTTAGAATGGTAGGTGATCATTATCACGAAAGGGAAAATTAATTGTTTTTCTCTCTTGTTTAGCGCTGTGAAACGTTTCATGATTTTGTGGAACCAGTTCTCCATAGCAATTTTTTCCGCACCGACACCAAGAAACAACCAACCTATGTCTAAAAATTATGAAACTGTCTCTCGCGCTATTGTGGATGCGCTGCGGGGACTGAAAAAATTGATGTGGTGACACACTACATAACGCGCTTGCGCTTTATGGTAAAAGATAAAACGCAGGTAGATACCATGCGCTCAAGGCTATCAGCGGCGTGATGGGTGTGGTAAACACAGAAACGCAATGTCAGGTGATCATATCGGAAACAACGTTTCCTAAGCCTATTAGGAAGTATTAAAAATCGGTCTGGCGGGCGCGTTGGGTAGCCCGACTTCAGTCAAACGAAAAATAACGTTGAAGAGTATTGGCACCGGTATTCTGGATGTGCTCATTGGCACCATGTCGCCGCTGATCCCATCGATTATCGGCGATCCAATGGTGAAACTGCTGGCGATGATTCTGGACATGTTCGGTGTGTTCGAGAAAGGTTCTTCGACGTTGGTTATCCTGAATGTGATAAGTGACGGTGCGTTCTTCTTCCTGCCTATCATGGTGGCGGGCCTCCGCGGCACTTAAATTTAAAGCCAACATGTCGCTGGCTATTGCCATTGCAGATGTGCTGGTGCATCCCAACTTTATTGATCTGATGGCGAAAGCGGCGCAAGGGTAAGTGGTAAAGCTGGTCTTTATCCCAGTAACGGCAGTGAAATATACCTATACGGTTATCCCGACGCTGTGCATGACGTGGATCCTATCTTATATCGAAAAAGGCATCGATCGCATTACGCCAGCAGTGAGGAAAAACTTCCTGAAGCCGATGCTGAGTGCTGGTTTCTGTGCCGATCGCTATTGTGATTATCGGCCCGCCGTGGCCACTGCTAGTGATGAAGTTATGCATCAGGTATTTGCCCGACCATCATCCAAACCATCGCTGAAACGGGTAAAAAGGGCATGGTGATGCCTTCAGAAATTGATGCCAATCTGTCACTCGGCAGCATTCGCCATTGTGGCCAGGATCTCGGAACCTGTGCTTTAATGTGTGTCAGTGTGGTTGAAGCGTCCTCTGATTGCCAGCCTGATCAACGGCTTTATTCGTGGAGCAGTGCCGGGATTGGCGGTCTTGCCAGCTACTCAATGGCATCGCCCGGGCTGTTTACCAGCGTGCAGTTCTTTGATCCGACCAACCCGATGAGCATTGTGTGGGTGGTGGTAGTCATGATTTTGGCGGTGGTGTTGTCGTTTTTACTGACACTTATTCTTGGCTGTGAGGATATGCCTGAAACCGAAGAGGAAGCGCGTCCGGTTAAACCCAAATCGAGTGAACCAGTACAGGCCACTAACGTCAGCTAATCGATATCAGTACATAGAAAAGGTGATTCATGTCAGCAGCGACATTTCCAGAAGGATTTTTATGGGGGCCCTGGCGGCAAGCCAGTCAGAAGGCGCTTATCGGGAAGGTGGCAAAGGGCTGACTACCGTGGATATGATCCCCCCCCCCGCACGGCGCCCCACCCGTTTGGCTGTAAAGTTGGGGCAGGAAAAGCGTTTCACACTGCGTGACGACGAGTTCTATTCTAGTCATCAGGCGATCGATTCCTATCACCGCTATCAGGAAGATAGCGCGCTGATGGCTGAGATGGGTTTTACTGTGTTTCGCACGTCTATCGCCTGGAGCCGCCTCTATCCGAAGAGCGATGAACTGACGCCAAACTCGCAGGGCATTGCTTTTTATCGTGCGGTGCTCAGTGAATGCCGAAAATACTTTATCGAGCCGTTGGTTACGCCATGCCATTTTGATGTACCGATGCATCTGGTCACTGAATTATGGATCGTGGTGCAACCGCAAGATGGTCGAGTTTTTCACGTGCTACGTGCATACTTGCTTTGAAGCGTTCGATGGTCTGGTGAAATACTGGCTGACGTTCAACGAGATCAATATCCTGTTGCACAGTCCCCTTTCCGGTGCCGGTCTGGTGTTCGAACCGGGTGAAAATCAGGATCAGGTGAAGTACCAAGCGACACACCATGAGCTGATCGCCGGTGCGCTAGCGACCAAGATTACGCACGAGATAAATTCTAAAAATCAGGTGAGTTTTATGCTGGCAGGCGTTAATTTTTATCCGTGGTCATGCAAGCCGGAAGGGGTGTGGGCAGCGTTAGAAAAGGATCGGGAAAATCTGTTCTTTATCGATGTGAAGGCGGCGCGGTGCTTAGCCGTCCTACTCTGCACGGGTGTTCCGTGAGAAATATGTCCATATTGAAATGCAGAACGGCGACGCAGAAATTCTGAAAAATACCGTCGATTTTGTCTCTTTCTGCTACTACAGCTTCACGCTGTGCTTCGGCGGATATAAATGAGCATAACAGTAGCGTGGAAAATATCGTTAAATCCCTTGCTAATCAGCATATTACACGCAGTGAATGGAGGATATCGATCTGCTCGGCTTGCGTATCACCATGAACATGATGTACAACTTACCAGAAGCCGCTATATTCTGGTGTAGAACGGTCTGGGCGCACGTGATGAGATCAATGCCAATGGTGAGATCGAAGATAATTACCGCATTAGCTATCTGCGCGAACACATCCGCACCACGGGTGATGCGATCGGTGACGGGATTCCTATTATAGGTTACACCACCTGGGGTTGTATCGATCTGGTCGTGGCGTCGATGGGGGAAATAAGCAAGTACTATGGTTTTATTTACGTCGATCGCGACGGTCTTGACAATGGCACACTGGAACGGCGCAAGAAAAAATCGTTTGCCTGGTATAAGAAAGTGATCGCCAGCAATGGTCGGGATCTGGATTAACGCAAAGCGCTATCACCTGCGCGTTACGTCTAACACTGAAAAAAGTCTATCCAAGTAGCAATACCACCGAGATCGGCTTTTTAATAAACAAATATTCAACAAAAAACGGTTGGGTTGCTTCCTGAAAGATTATTGCATCATGATTTAGCCATAGGCTGATATAAATGTTGCTCTGTTCCCGTATGAAAACCTTATATCTTTATGGCACTTGCAATATTTGGTGAAATGTTATCTTCGATGAACCGCTGGCAGCTGCTGAACTATCTGCTGCGTAGTGATGTTCATTCTGATGAGAAGAGCGTTTGGTTAAAGCCTTCTTATCGTCTCAAATTCCTGACGCGTACGCTCCTTTACCCTTTATTGACGCTGAACTGGCTACCACTATATATGGCCAGTCATCCTCGACGGGCACAGATACTATATGCACAAATAACGTTGCCCTATAAACGGCAACGCCCATACCTTTCCAGTTGTTTTTTCCCGTAATGCATTGGCTGCGCTTTGCTATCACTATGATGCTGTGGAGAATTCCACCCCGACATTACGGCGCATGTTGCTCACACCCGGCGGTATTCCGATTGTGAATCTTCATGGCAAAAGCGGTGAGTCTTTCGCATTGCTACTGTGCTCCCACTCTTCACTGGATAAAGAGGGAGAAATAACTCTCCAACTGTGTACTGAAGGGATGCCATTGGCGCGTATGACCATGACGGTTATACGGTTTGAAGGAAAAAGGCGCTATTCATCGGTGGATTAAGGGACTAACGCGGCACCTGAAACAGCAGAAGTCGCGTATCTCACAAGTGACGCGTGATTGCCATGGATTATTTCCCAAATGTCTGGTACTTGAAACCGCCTGCGGGCTTAGTGAGTTGCTGGGCGTGGAGTGCATAGTGGCAGTAGGAAATCATACCCATGTTTATCAAAACTGGCGTTATTGGCGTAAAAAGAAAACCAGATTTCATGTTGACTATGGTGCATTTTGGCTCTCTGTTTGGGGGTGATGGTGTGTGCCAGTTGCCGCTGCACATCGCATGTAAGACCCTTGACGAAGTGGCCAGCAAAAAGCGGGCTGAATATCAGCAAGCGAATGGCATATTGGCCGAGATCCAACAATAGTTACACATTGAAATGAGGCAGACATGATTGGCTAGCATGAGAAGAGCACAGCGAAGCAGTACGAGTATGACTGCCAGCAACCTATCTACGTTACTTAAATTTTAATATGTGAACATACATTAAATTATATGAGTGCAAGAAAGGTATGATGTCCCATTCTCATCATCAAGATTTACCTTTATGCTGTTGAAAGTTGGGAGGAAGGCGTGCTTTCGGGGTCATTAGCGCTACTTGCAGATGCTGGACATATGCTGACTGACGCAGCATATTGGCGCTGTCCTACTACGCCGCCTTTCGTTTTGATCACCGTAACGCAGATACTAAACGCACGTTTGATATCTGCGTTACGAGGTCATTGCCGGTTTTATCAATGCCCTGACGTTATTTGCCATTGTTATCTGGATAGCCTACGAAGCGTGGCTGTGTTTTCGCCAGTCGCGCGAAGTGCGGGCGGGGCCGCCGATGCTGATCGTGGCGGTGGTTGGGTTGTTAGTCAGTATCGTGGTGTTCAGGATTTTGAAGGGCGGTGACAGCGAGCACGTCAATATCAAAGGTGCAGCGCTTCATGTTATGGGCGATCTGCTTGGCTCTATTGGCGCTATCGCGACTGCCGTTGTGGTCTATTTTACCGGCTCGACGTCCATTGATCCCATCCTGTCGCTGGTAGTCTCGGTGCTGATTTTGCGCAGCGCCTAGGCATTGTTAAAAAAGTCGCTACACATTCTGCTGGAAAGTGTACCAGCCAATGCTATACCGCAGGAGATTGAGCGCTATCTTAAAGACAACGTATCGGGAGTAGCAGACATTTACCATGTGCACGTGTGTGATCACCTCAGGAAGAACCCTAGCCATATTGCATGTGCGCGCCAAAGAGGCGGCTGAGGTACGTCAGGTCGTTTGGCAGGTAGAACGTGAACTTTATGCCTGTTTTAGCGTAGAACACGCAACGGTTGCAATTGACTGGGGAGATGAAGATGAGGCTGCATGTACGTGCAGCCGTGCATACCTGTAACCACTCAAGGAAATACATCAACATCATGGCGATCATTCTCATCATCATGATACGGACACATCTGTTACGCGAGGGCACGCACATTGAGTCGTCATGCCATGCTTTCTCTGCATGAAACTAATATCCTGTCAGAAACGTTTCGTCTGATGGGCGATTCTACCCGCTTGCGCATTTTGCATTTCTGTCTAGCAGGGCCACATGCTGTCGGTGATATTGCGCAAAATCTGGCACTTTCACCGTCACTGGTGAGCTACCATTTACGTTTGCTACGCGGAGCGCAATTGGTGAAGCGAGAGCGTCGTTCACGTCAGATTTTTTATACCGCGGCGGATCACCATGTCACAACCATGTTGTTGGACATGGTTAACCACATTGATAAATCACAAGAAGAAGAGTGATGTCTGTCAGAAAACAGGCCTGTATTCTGAAAGGGTTGCCAGAGGCTTCTCGCTACGGGTGGGGTAGTTGTGGTTTTTTTTACGGCTAATGTTGATGATGCGAGGGGAAGAAATGAGGGCGATTCTTTTACTGGAATCTCGGGCTGAGGAACTGCGTGCGTTGTTGAGCATGAAAGCGTCGGGGTTGGCATATTGCCTTCCTGATGATGGTGAAGACGCCATCGTACGCTGTGACATTTGGCTTGGTGAGCCGGATCGGGCGGTATCGTTGCTGACTGCTGGACATCGTCCGGCATGGCTGCAATCTACCTGGGCTGGCTTCAAGCCATTGCTTGCAGCACATCTCCCGCAGGATTACCGTTTGAGCCGTGCGGTGGGTGTATTTGGTCAGCCAATTGCACAATACATACTGGCGCACCTGTTGGCGCATGAGCAGCGCCTGTTCGCATTGCAGGTACAACAGCAACGGCAAGTGTGGGATCGCCAGTTGTCTGGGTTTTTGACGGGTAAGACCTTATTGATCGTCGGCGCGGGTGATATTGGTGCTGAGGTGGCTGTCATGCTGCGTTCGTTTGGAGTGACGTTACATGGGATAGTCAATACGCCACTTGCGCTGCCTGGCTTTGAGCGCGTGTTGGGTATTGACGCCCTGGCGCAGGAAGTGGCGCAAGCTGATTATGTGGTAAACCTGCTGCCGGATACGGCCAAAACGCAGAATCTGTATGACACTGATCTGTTTGCACGCATGAAGCCTTCTCTTATCTTTATCAACGTAGGGCGCGGTACGTCCGTGGTGGATAACGATCTTGTGGCGGCGCTGAGAGCGGGGAAACTGGCGCGTGCGGTGCTGGATGTTTTCCGTCAAGAGCCGCTGCCAGAGGAACACCCTTTCTGGCTAACTCCCAATTTGACCCTGACCCCGCATATTGCGGGGCCAATGATGCCTGCGTTGATGGCGGATCTATTTCTGGATAATCTGCAACGCTACTCTCAAGGCGCTTCGTTGCGCGGCGAGGTGGATTTTTCGCGCGAATATTAAGAACACTGGCGTTGAGCACAAGCGCGCAGGGAATGACTACTTGCGCGCATTTTCACTGAAAAGGGCTTGCCAGCCTGAAATGATTGGTACACAATACTCTCCGTTAGCTAACGATGTTAAATAATTTTCATTATATTCAATATGTTACAGTTAAATAAAATACACTTTCTAAGTGGGAATAGCTCATTTGGTAGAGCACGATCTTGTTAGGATTAGCCTCGTGAGTTCGGTTCTCGTTTCTCTCTCCAAATTTTTGCCCTTCGATTATCTCTTGTTATCTGATTTCCCCAAACACCCATAACGTTTTATTTATCTACCCAGTATATTTTCGAGCATAATTTCTACATCTACTACTTCACTACCGTTATCGGCAAGGATGTTCTTCCCCCTACTAGAATTTGCACCAAACGGTATCGCTAACGCATGGTTACTCCTGTCTATCGGGGCGAGGGTTATGTCATTGAACCACTTCACCGGCATACAGTCTCAAAATAAGTTCTGCAAAATCATTATCAACGGTGTAAAAGTAACTTTTAGGCACATCTAACACGCGTGCAAACGCACGCATCATCTCGAATGTGGGGCGATATGTGCCGCTCTCATATTGAGAGACACGAGAACGCGCGGTCGCTTCTTCGATACCAGCGAGGACACCCAGTTTTTCCTGAGTCAATTTGGCATGTTTACGGGCAGCTTTAAGATGGGCAGGTAGCATCAGACACCATCAATAATCAACACTGATTTAGTGTTTAGCATTACTATTGTTTAGAAATACTGAACATTTTCTTATAATAATATTAAGGATGAGTTATGGACGGTAAGGACTGACGCCCAGCAGGTATTATTGCGAGTTTAAAGAAAAGCGGCACAACACTGTCTGTACTTTCCAGAGCGTCTAGGCTGGCATCCTCAACGCTGTAAACACACTAATATGCCCCTGACCGAAAGGCGACGACTGATTGCTAATGCGTTGAGTAAACGTCCTGAAGAGATTTGGCCTTCGCGTTATTAGAACATAGCTGCAGACGACATTCTGTCTGCGGAGTATTAAAAAAGCAAAGCAGTAAATAGTCTTTGATAAAAAATGAACTGCATGAGAGGATGATTTCATCAAGTTTATAAGTTATTTTATTCAGGTAAGTGATATTAAAAATAAATATTAGCCTATATCAGTAATTGTCTTATGTCATTTTAATGATGAGTTATTTTATTGCACAGGGTTAATAATAATGCAGATTATTAGTCATGTTATCCTCTTTTCTTTTCTTTTCTGATGGTTTCTGCTATTTTCTCTGCCCAGGCTTATTCTGAACGGCCAATTCACTTTATTGTGCTATTTAATCCCGGTGGTGGTCAGGATATTCTTATTCGACATATCACCCCTAAAGTCATTGATATTCTCGGACAACAGTTTGTGGTAGAAAACCGACCTGGTGCGGCTGGCACGTTAGAAGCTTAGCAGTTGGGAATGCTAAGCCTGATGGTTATACTATTGGTTTGGGGAGTTCATCCATCCATGCAGCGAACGTTTCCTAGATAGTGGGATTCTCTTATAACCCGGTCACGGATTTCAAACTTTTAGCGCTGTTGTCAGAATTTATTTCGCCGTTAGTGATAACATTAATTTTACTAGTTAACTCGGTTAATGAATTGATAAAATTGCTGAAATAAAATCCTGGTAAATATAATTATGCTTCTGCCGGACAAGGGTCGCCAAATTGATTTAAAGCCATTTTATTTAATCAAATCGCAGGCGTGAATAACGTTAAAATCCCTTACAGCGCTTCTGGCACCTACGTTGGTGTATCTTGTTGCTAGTCACGTTGCATTAATGTTTGATGGCATGATGACAACGGCTCCTTTGGTGAAAGCGAATAAACTGAAAATATTGGCTATCTTCTCTCCTCAACGCCTCCCGGAGTATCCTAATATATCGATATTGGATGAACTAGGTATCAAAGGGATCAATGCAAATGCCTGGGCTGCAGTCTTTGCGCCCGCGGGGACGCCCCAGCCTGTGGTGGAAAAAACTTAACGTAGCCTTTAATCAGGCGATTAACGATATAGCTATCTTCGCTAAATTAACCGAGCTTGGTTATCAACCCTATGGAAATATTGCGCCACCGGCATTGCTTGATTTTTTGAAGAGCGAAATTGCTGAATGGGCACGCTTATCGAAACTGGCTGGAATTGAAGAAAAATAATCGTGATAGCAGAATAATTTATTTACACCCCTGACATCATGTTATCGTAGATATTCATCGGAAACGATTTATTATGTCTGATAATTCATTATTGTGTGCGCGTGACGATACCGTATCAGGCGGTTTTTTACTGCTTATCGGTGGCGTAGCAATGGCGATGGCGATTTCCAAATACCCTTTAGGAAATGCATCACAAATCGGGCTGGGTTACGTTTCTGTGCTTCTTGGCGGATTGCTTACTCTGCTGGGGTTTCTGATAGCACTGCGAGGGACGTTAAGCAATGTTTGGAAAACCGATAAGTTTCATCCGATAGTGCGACCTTTATTTTTTATTCTCGGTGTAATTATTCTGTTTGGATATATCATCAAGCTTAGCGAGAGTGATTATTTTCAGCGCATTGTCTATTGCGGGTGCTGCACTGGATACGCGAGAAACACGAAACAAATAAATTATTATTCTTGCGGTTATTATGGCCTGGCTATCCGATATTTTTTTGTAAAAATATTATCTATTCCGTTTAAAGATTGGCCGCTGTAATGAGCGAATTGTTTAACAGGTTTGCAAGCTGTCTGGATGTGGTGTTCACCCTGAACAATCTTTTATATTGCTTTCTCAGCGCATTGCTAGGAACATTTGTCGGTGTCTTGCCAGACTTAGGGCCCTTGGTAATGATAGCTCTGTTGCTGCCGTTTACTTTTTTTACTCGATCCCAGCGCTGCGCTGATTATGTTAGCGGGGATTTATTATGGTTCAGCCTATGGTGGCTCGACCACGTCTATTTTACTCAATATTCCAGGTGAAACCTCATCGGTAATCACCTGTCTCTATGGCCACGCGATGGCGCATCAAGGCAGGACAGGTCTAGCCCTGGCTATTTCTGCGATTGGATCATTTTTCACAGGCAGTGTGGCGATAATCATTATCGCACTCTGTACGCCGTTAATTTCCTCTCTGGCTTTACTTTTTGGGCCCGCTGATTATTTCTCTTTGATGCTGCTCGACCTTGTTGGTGCGATTGTTCTGGCACAGGGATCGTTCTTACGGACGTGTACTATTGGGTCGTGACGACTCCGCCAATCGGCTGGCTCGGTGTTGCACAGTATCCTGATTGGATTGTTGTTTGGACTGCTGCCCGGTGGTGGCGGGGCATTGGCAACGTTCTGTTCATATACCGTAGAAAAAAGGTGTCGGCTATAACCCAGAGCAATTTGATCATGGTGCTATTGCCGGTGTTGCTGGGCCTGAGTCGGCTAACAATACGGCGGCCAAAATGTCGTTTATTCCCTTATTGATGCTCGATCCCCCTCTAATTCTGAGGAGAAGCCTTAGACTATCCCTTACGCAATACATGGAATTTACAATGAGTGTGATTTATGTGGTGGTGCTGACGTATGTTCGGCCGCTTGAAGGAATTGATGAACAGATTACCGCTCATATTGAATGGTTAAAACAGGGCTATGCCAATGGCGTTTTTCTCGCTTCAGGTCGCCGGATTCCGCGCATTGGCGGCGTCATTTTGACAAAGAGCGATGACCTTAAACAGTTGCAGGCACGTCTTAGTCAAGATCAGTTTCAAAAATATGGGTTTACCAGCACTGATATCATCCCGTTTTGATGCCAGTATGACGTCGCTTCCCCTGCAAGGCCTGCTGTAATTCCTCGTATTAAATATGGCTGACGTATAACCTATCCCTAGCGTAATTGACAAGTAAAATAACCCTGGTAGGTAAGCTCTTGCCAATCTTTATTGGCCGATCATGACCTCGACACTTTTATACCTTTTTTACACCTCTGCCTGGGATATTAACGACATTTTTATTCCTCACTTCTTACATTCAAGCTACATTCAATAAACGCGGGGAGATAAACCGTGAATGTGGGATTGATGGCCGGTATCATGCTGGTATTTCTGTTACTGGGCTATCTGTTTCATGCCCTGTTTCGGGTGGAGAAATTCTAATGGCGGCCAATACTTTTTTACTTCTGGACTGGCAGTATTATTGGAGCTGGCCCAGCCGTTAGGTCGGTTGATGATGACGGGTATGGTGCTTCTCGAGTGCTTTACCCGGCTTGTCGGCGTTAGAATAGGGGCTTTGGCGCGTGTGCGGCGTATCAGACAGCGAAATGAACTAGCGCTAGTATTTATGCGCTATTTTGCTGTTTAACGTTCTTGGATTGTTCTTTCTGTTCGTACTGTTGATGGCGCAGGGTAGCTTGCACCTATAATCCGTAGCAGTTACCTGGCTTGTCTTGGTATTTAGCGCTGAATACGGTAATCAGTTTTGTCAGTAACACCAACTGGCAATTCTATGCCGGGGAATCTACCCTAAGCTATTTCAGCCAGATGGTGGGTCTGCGGTACTGTTTGCACTGATACGCGGCTTTTCCCATCAAAGCACCGACGCATTGGGCAATGTCTGGCGCGATCTGACGCTCATCGCGCTTTGTTTGTGCTGCTGCCGCTGTCACTGCTGATGGTGCTGTTTCTGGTAAGTCAAGGAATGATTCAGAAGTTAACCCATACCTGATCACCACGCTTGAAGGCGCACAGCAGAGCTGCTGATAGGGCTGGTGGCTTCTTAAGAAGCGATCAAAATGCCATGCACCAACGGTGCCGACTTTTTCAATGCCAACTCAGCACACCCGTTCGCAAACCCAACCGCGTTGACTAATTTTGTGCAAATGCTAGCGATTTTCCTGATTCCAGCCGCGCTGTGCTTTACCTTTGGCGAAACGGTGTGCAGCCGGGCGCAGGGACGAACCCTTCTGTAGGCCATGACGCTGATGTTTATGATCGCGGTTGTGTTGGCATGATGGCGGAAGTGAACGGTAACCCGAATTTGATGATACGTGGTGCTGACAGCGCGATGAACTGGGAGGGTAAAGAGAGCCGCTTCGGTATTCTCAACTTCAGCTTATTTGCCGTGATCACGACCGCGGCATCGTGCGGTGCGGTCAACACCATGCATGACTCCTTTACTGCGTTGGGGTATGATGCCGCTGTGGTGATGCAACTTGACGAAGTGATGTTTGGCGGTGTTGGCTCCGGGCTTTACGGCATGCTGATGAACGTGCTATTGGCGATGTTTATTGCTGGATTGATGATTGGTTGCACACCGGAAGATCTCGGGAAGAATATTGACAGTGTGGTCATCGGTGTTCTCCGCAAAAGAGGTAGACCATAACTATTTTCTTTACGAGGATAAATCGCAAGACAAATTCTTTATATATTATGCTGCCATTTTTTTAATGTTATGATTTTTTGTTTTATTTCTCTTTTTTAGCTGGAGAATGAATGTTAAACGGATTGCCAGCGCTGCCAGAGTGAGAATCACGCCACCGCATACATAGGTGGTGGAGATTAATCCCAGATTCTGCGTCAGATAGCCTGCGATGATAGCGGGTACGCTGTTTGCAAATAAATTTCGATGTAGAACACGGCTGTCAGGCCTGCTCGTTCGTGCGGCTTTGCCAGTGGAATTACACTGCGTAATGCACCGAGGAATGCGGTGACAAACCCCAGCCCTGTAATACTCTCACCCGCCAGCAACTAACTATTTTGTCCGGCACGACCAGAACTAAGTGATATTTTTTTTGCGGGGCAACCAACCCCAGCCCCAGACCGGTATTTCCCCGCCGTGGCCTCAATGATAGTTGCTCCTGGCTTCAATTTGCCTTGCTGCTCTGCTTCTTCGATCATTACCAGCGCGATGCGATCTTTGATGGAACCTCCTGGATTCTGTTTTTCTAGCTTGATGAACAGGCGGCAGGGGCCGGTATCAAATTGGGTCAGTTCCAGCACGGCTTATTGCCAATAAGTGAGAGTACGGACGTTGGCGTAGCCATCGTTTATCTCCTCAATCCTGAAAGCTGCATCTTAATTTCTGCATTAAAGGAGAATTAAATAAATAAAAACTCCATTATAAAATTCTGTTTTTGGCGTAAACATGTGTGAAAAAATAGCGGTGTAGACGGATATACTGTTGTTTTTATGCTGGTGTTATCCCAAAGCTAAAGCGCTGCTTATCTTTGCCACTCTTTGTGTTTTACCCGTTGCTACAATTCAGGATTAATAGCATCAGATGTCGAAAAACATCTCAGACTGATGACAAAGTTCGTTGTTAGGTGAAGTGCGGCGATGGGGTCTTAGCGACGCAAGCGCTGGCCCGTAGGGTGGAGCACATTGATGTGTCCCATAATAAATGGCCCCTCGTTGAAATTCGCCGGGAAACACGGACATGCCTAAAAGGGGTTGTCAACAACCTCAGATGTTGCAAAACGTTTGTTTCTGTAGATTGTGCTGATATGTGCTTTACACTGTTACATATGAACTCTCTGAAATAACACCGCTTCCTGATGAGATGAACCATGACGGGCTATCGTTATTGTTGCGGCTCCTGCATTTATTTTCCGGTTAAGCATGGAATAATTAATGGAGTACGCAATAATGAGTACTATAAACAGATTACCTCTCCTTGATTTATCACACCTGCACGGCAATCCCGTGCAGCGGCGGGCTTTTTTAACCTCGCTCAAAAGGCGGCTCGCGATGTCGGTTTCCTTTATCTCACCCATCACGGTATCCCCGAGACGTTACAGCAGCAATTGCAGCAGCAGGCTCGCGTTTTCTTTGCTTTGCCCGATGATGAAAAACAGCGTGTTGCTATGATCCATTCTCCCCATTTTCGCGGCTACAACCGTGCTGGGGCGGAATTGACGTGCAACCAGCCCGACTTGGCGCGAGCAGCCTTGCAATTGATCCCACAGGATCCTCGTTGGTAGTAATTACAAGGCCCGAATTTATGGTCAGAGACGCAGCCTGCGCTGAAAACCACGCTGCTGACCTGGCAAAAAGCGATAACCGCAATGGCTCAGCAGTTACTGCTTGCTTTTGCTGAGACACTGGCATTACCGCCGCACACCTTTGATACGTTGTAGGTGAAAAGCCCAACGAATATATCAAACTGATTCGTTATCCGGGCAATCGGCGCAGGGCAGCCAGAAAGGTATTAGATCGTATAAATATTTAGGCTTCCTGAGTTTTCTTTTGCAGAATGAACAGGCCGGTTTACAGGTAAAGATTGCTCTTGACCACTGGATTGATGCACCTCCGCTTCCGGGTTCCTTTGTCGTGAATATCGATGAATTACTGGAGCTGGCGACCAATGGCTATTTGCGTGCCACGGTGTACCGTGTGGTCTCACCATCACCCGAGCGGGAGCGCCTCTCCATTGCGTTCTTCCTTGGTGCATATTTAGATGTGGTGGTGCCGATATATCAACTACCACCCCAGGTGGCTCGGTTGGCACAATGTCTAACCAGCGACCATGTAATCCTCTGTTGCGTGATGTGGGCTGTAACTATCTGAAAGGGCAACTGCGCTCGTACCCTGATATCGCACAACGTTATTACGCCGATGTGCTGGAAAAAGCGGAACTCGCCGTTTACTGACGCTTTTCTATACCTGCCTTTGCGGCAAGTATATACCCTAATACCTAAAACGAACAGATAAAAGGAAGCCTGTATGAATAAGCGTGTCGCATTTTTTGTCAGCAGTATTGCATTAGCCGTGAGCGTGAATTTTTCTGCCTCAGCGTCGCAGGCGCTGCGGGTAGCCGCCGATCTGGTACCACACAGTGAGATCCTGGCCCAGGTGAAGAAAATTGATCCACAAAATGCCTTGAAAGTGATCGAACTAACTAGCGGCGTAAACGCCAATGAGCTGCTGGCGCATGGCGATGTGGATGCCAATTATTTCCAACACGTACACTATCTGCGCGATCAGGAAAAAGGGTTGGTGAAACAGTTTGTTGTCGCAGCTACCTTGCACGTAGAGCCGTTTGGCGTCTACTCACGTAAGCACAAAAGCTTTAGCGACATGCTGGAAGGTGGCGCGGTGGCCGTGCCTAACAATGTCACCAACTTCAGCTGCGCTACAGCGATCCGGCCAAGGATCAGGCGACGCTGAAAGATATCGCGAAAAATCCGAAGAAGCTGAAGATCAAATAAGTGGAAGCCGCGCAGATCCCACGCTCGCTGGACGATGTCGATCTGGCGGTGATCAACGGTAACTATGCACTGGAAGCGGGGTTGGTTCCCGCTAAAGATGCGCTAGGGCTACAACACGCAGAGTATAATCCCTATGCCAACGTATTGTGACGACGCCCGCATTGCAAAAAGATCCGAGAATTAAAAAGCTGGTGGCCGATCTCGAGTCAAAAGCTATCGCAGATTTTATTACGCAGCGCTATAACGGCTCGGTTCCCGGTAGCGAGTAAGCAGCTTATGATAGTCATCGAACAGTTAGGAAAACGTTACCCAGGGTGCTTCGTCCGGCATTGGATGACGTGTCGCTGACGATTCCAGGGGGTTTTATGTATGTTATTTTGGGGCGAAGCGGTGCGGACAAAAGCTCGCTGCTACGCTGTCTTAAACTGTTGTCCCTTATCGGGCCAGATTGTGGTGGATGGTGAGGAGATTACGTCACTTTCTTCACGTGCGCTGACCAGCACCGGCAGCGCATCAGCATGATTTTTTCAACACTTTAACTTGCTGTATGCACATAATGTGCATTACAACGTCGCCGTCTCGCTTGAGATAGCTGGGGTTGCGCGTCACGAACGTAAAACGCGGTTAAGCGCGCTGTTGGAGTGGGTAGGGCAGTGATAAAGCACATGCCTTTCCTTCACAGTTATCCGGTGGGCAGCAACAGCGTGTAGGCATCGCACGCGCGTTAGAAGCAAAGCCGAAGTATTTACTGTGTGACGAGACAACCAGCGCACTCGATCCTGAAACCACGGCATCAGTGTTGGCTCTGTTGGCGGACATTAAGCGTCAGTTAGGTGTGACGATTGTGTTGATCACTTACGAACGCGGTGGTGAAAGCCATTTACGATCACGCCGCGCTGATGGAGAGCAGGGGCAGATCGTGGAAAGAGGGGCACTGTCGACACTGCTCGCGACACCTGATTCACAATTGCGCAGAGCGCTGCTGCCTGATTATGCGGAAGAATAAGCGTTTCTTCGCTGTCACGACTTTTTCGAGGGGAGTATCTTATGCAGGGTCGCCTGAGTTGGGATGAATTTATTGCGCTGATGTGGGATGCCACGTTAGAAACGGGATATGTGGTGGGGCTGGCATCACTGTTTATCGTGCTGATTGGCCTACCGTTGGGCGTAGTGATCAACATAGGCCGTTTGTTACCTTTTGTTGTGTTGTTGATTATATTGATCCCGTTTACCCGGCTGATCGTAGACATTACGCTTGGGGAGTACGGTCGTGATCTTACCGATCACCATCGGTACTTTTCTCTTCTTTGTGCGCGTCGTGGAGAATGTGCTCGATGAGGTTGAACGCGGACGTATCGAGGCGATCTAGTCAATGGAAGGATCGATTTGGCGCGTGATCGGCAAAGTGTTGCTGCCTGAAGTACTACCAACGATTCTGGCCGGCGTGATGTTAACAGTGGTGGTGTTGATCGGATTCTCTTCCATGGCGGGTGTGATCGTTGGTTGAGGTCTAGGCGATCTGGCGATCCGCTACGGCTATCAGCATTTTAACGATAAAGTAATGGCGGAGACAGTGGTTGTGCTGGTGATTTTAGTTCAGGGAGTGCAATCGATTGATGATCGCGTGGTCCGTGCGTTGGCGCATCGCCGATGATCCGATCGTTTGTGTGGTGCAAGATCCTTTGTAGCTAGATTTTAGGCATTCAATCGCAGATGAAAGATAAATCGCTTGTGATTCTGATCTAAACAGTATAAAATTTCATCTCGCTCGCGTAGTGGGTTATTTTTTTTCGATGTTTTTCCCAAGCGTCAAGGTGTTTACTTGTCTCTTTAGCGCTTCATGTAATATAAAATTTCATAATTTTTTAAACAGACTTATGCACAGGCTGATGTTTACTTGCGTAGAATGATCTGCAGCAAGATTTTAAAAATAGTATTTCTATATTATATATATTTTGATAAAAATAACTTAAAAAATGTTAAGTCGATAACTTGCACTTTCTTCACGGATTGATTGGCAAGGAGTTTTATATTTATGCACAGGGCGGGCCAAGATAAAATAGCATGCTGGAAACACCTTAGGCATCGCGCGGTAATCCTTTTTCAATGGTACGAAAAAGCCGTTTTTTTCTGCGGTAACTGTACTTCGATGGATATAGAGATGTGCGGCGTGCCAATTGCTGGTTAATCGCCTAATGAATATGCTCATCGACTAGTTCGCTCTGTCCGAGCGGGACTTATAAGTCTAGTACAACATTTTCCTCATAGGGAGCATTCCCTAACGCCACAGCAATATTACGCAACCAGCGCTCGTGGCCGATGCGGCGGATAGCTGACCTTCCGTGCTACGCAGAAATTTTGCTTCATCCTAACAAGCAGATCCAGCAATGCAGGCGTATGCAGCGCTGTGTGCGGGCTAAAATCATCTTCATCGGTAAGTTGAGAGAAACGGTTTCAGGGGCAGATCAGCTGGCAATCATCACAACCGTAAATACGGTTGCCCATTAGCGGATGAAATTCTTCGGGGATTGCGCCTTCCAGCTCAATAGTCAGATAGGAAATACCAGCGCTGGTAGAGTAGGTTGTCATGCAGGTGACACAGCGTCCACACTGCTCTTCCAACGGTTGATCGATGGATAAGGGCAGGTCGATAAGTAATTCTCCGAGGAAAAACCAGGAACCAGCTTCCCGATTAAGAATGAGTGAGTGTTTACCCACCCAACCCAACCCGGCTTTGGCCGCCAGAGGAGGGCACTCCATAATCGGTGCAGAATCGGCGAATGGTCGAAAGTTCAGATTGCCGCAATGTTACTGTATCCGGTCACCCAACTTTTTCAGCCATTGGCGCAACAGATTGTGATAATCAGACTCAGCGCGTAACGGCTAACGTAACCGAGCGTCGCGTTATTCAGTATCTTAGTGAAGGCCGCTTTTTCAGGCAGGTAGTTCATGCGCACGCTGATAATGCGCAGCGTATCGGAAAAAAAATTCATGAGGGCATGCCCGCAGCATGCCGTGGCGCGCCATCCACTCCATTTCTCGGTAATACTGCTTATCTAGCCAATCCTGTAGCCGTAGTTCTTCATGGGAAAGGCTGGTATCACAGATCCCTACCTGCTGAAAGCCCAATTCACGTCCCTACAGTTTAATATACTGGGCAAGTTTGTTAAGGTCGTAGGGATAAAGTCATGAAGAACCGTAAAGAGGCAAACAACCTTGTTTTATCACATCTGCTGCATGGCGTCTGTGTGCTGAGCAGGGGAGCGGCATGAGGCATTTACCGTATAGGTTCCGGTAGACTGCTTCAGACCTTGCTAAGTTGAAACATAAAGGTAACCATGCGTTATTCGTTTCTGCTAAAAATGTTTATGTCGTTCGGGAGGAGAATCATGCCTCATACGTTACCTGTACATCAGCTCATGTTACCTGACCGGGTTTATCTACCCGACTGACTGGTTGCGTCGTAAAGAACCTGACACCGCGCAGCAAGCCGGAACACCCTCTATGAACTGATGCAACGCGCCGGAGAAGCCGCTTACCAGCATGCCCGCCGCTGCTACCCGAATGCGCTCTGCTGGCTGTTTTGTGTGGGCATGGCAAAACAACGGGGAGGATGGCTATGTAGTGGCAGCTTGCACGTGCCAATGCGCATAATGCACCAGTACTGGCGTTAGATATTCCTTCCGGGTTAAATGCGCAAACCGGAGCTTGTGCGGCGGCGGTTATTGTTGGGGTATGCACGGTGACCCCTATTGCGTTAAAATCAAAATTGCTGACCGGTAGGGCGCGTGCTTGTGTCGGAACGCTTCACTATGCAGATTTGGGCCTGTCCACTTGGTTGCAGCAGCACCCTGCACCTATACGGCGTTTATCCGATGAGCATTTACCCGGTTGGCTACCGGGTCCGTTCTCCTCTCTGGCGCATAAAGGCGAACATGGCCGTCTGCTCTGCTAGTGGGGGGAACGCGGGCATGAAGGCGCTATCGCCATGGTGGGGGAAGTAGCATTACGCAGTGGCGCAGGCTTAGTGTTAGTGCGAGTACTCACTCACCAGTAATATACTGAAGCTATTGATGGCACGGTCAGAGCTGATGGTTCAAGCGCTGAGTGATTCGACGCTGTGGGACGGTCTTAAGTGAGCTGATGTGGTTTTGATTGACCCTAGGTTGGGGCAAAATAGTTGGGCAAAAAGCGCACTGCGCAGGGTAAAAATTGTAACAAACCCATGCTATGGGACGCCGATGCGATAAACCTGCTGGCATTGAGCCCTGTGTTAAACGTCAAAATCGTATTTTAACCCCGCATCCGGGGGAGGGAGGCCGCTCGCCTGTGGAATTGCCGGATAGCGGAGATTGAGAGTGATCGCTTACTTGCTGACCAAAGATTAGTACAGCGCTATAGTGGTACCGTGGTATTGAAAGGTGCAAGAACGTTATCGCTGATGAGGCTGAAGTGTTAGCGCTGGCTGATGTCGGTAATCCGGGCATGACAAGCGGCGGTATAGGTGACGTGCTGTCCAATATTATTGGCGCGTTACTTGGGCAGAAATTGTCACGCCTATAAGGCGGCTTGCACTGGGTGTGTGATGCACGATGCACTGCCGATGCGCTGGCTGAGCAGCATGGCACGCGAGGGATGATGCTAGCCACCGTTTGATGCCAGCATTGTCCCGCCATGTTAATCCTCAGTAGATACCCTTAGAAAAGACAAAATGAAAAAAGTAGATTTTCCGCTGCCGGATGAGGCAGTAACTATCGCATTAGGGGCATCGTTGGCGCACGCCTGCGAAAGCGCGTGTAGCATTTATCTTTTTGGCGATCTGGGCGCAGGTAAAACCACGTTCAGTCGCGGTTTCCTTCAGGCGCGTGGTCATCAAGGCAATGTGAAAAGCCCCACGTATACGCTGGTGGAGCCTTACGCGCTGTCACCGCTAGCGGTTTATCATTTCGATCTCTACCGGCTGGCCGATCCCGAAGCGCTAGAATTTATGGGGATCCGCGACTACGTGACGCACGATGCCATCTGCCTAATTGAATGGCCGCATCAGGGAGAGGGGATGCTTCCCAGCGCGGATCTCGAAGTGCACCTAAGCTACGAAGCGCAAGGACGATATGCGCAGCTGATTGCTTTATCGGCGCTGGGTGAGTGCATGTTGGCGCGGATATCTTCTCAGCCGGAGAGCGAAATGCCATGATAAAACACGTACTCGCTCTGGTAATGTGGGCCGGTTTTCTACTGGCCAGCACTGGTTTTGCCGCTAAACTCTCTGATATCAAAGTGGAAAATGGCGATAATCAGGCTACTGTCAGCCTGAATTTCAGCGGACATCCTATCTATGCCTTTTTCCCGCTCAACAATCCAGACCGGGTGGTGATCGATATCCGCCAGACCGGTGTGATTCAAGGGTTTCCGCTGGAGTTCAGCGGGCAAAACATTATCAAGCGGATTCGGATCAGGCAGGCTAAGGATGCGCAGAGCCTGCGTCTGGTGTTGGATTTGACCCAGCCGGCGAAAACGTGCGTTTCGACACAGAAAGCTGGCGCGGGCTTCAACGTGGTGTTTACCGTAGCAGGGCAGCAAAAAGTGAAGGTGGCAAAAGCGCCGCCGTCGGCTCCCGTAACGCGTGAAGCCCGAAATAGGCCCCCGGTCGAATCAGGCGGTAATCCGTTTAATAATAAACCGACTGCGGTGATAAACAGCAATGCCTCAGCGCGGGCATCAATGCCGCGTTCAAGCAGTGCAAGCGAACTGGTTATTGTCGCCATTGATGCCGGGCACGGCGGGCAGGATCCTGGGGCTATCGGGCCTTCTGGTCTTCGTGAGAAAAATGTGACGCTGGCCATTGGCCGTAAATTGCATACCTTGCTCAATAGCGATCCTAATTTCAAAGGCGTGATGACGCGCGACGGCGATTACTTTATCTCTGTTATGGGGCGCTCTGATGTGGCACGTAAGCAAGGTGCCAACCTGCTGGTTTCCATTCACGCAGATGCGGCGCCAAACCGTGGGGCTTCCGGCGCTTCCGTGTGGGTGCTCTCGAATCGGCGTGCTAACAGCGAAATGGCAAACTGGCTGGAACAGCATGAGAAACAGTCAGAGTTGCTCGGTGGAGCAGGGGATCTGTTGGCAAACAACGGCGCTGACCCTTACCTGAGTCAGGCGGTACTGGATTTGCAGTTCGGTCACTCCCAGCGTGTCGGTTATGATGTGGCGGTCAAAGTGCTACAGGAAATGCAGCGTGTAGGTTCATTGCACAAGCGCCGTCCAGAACACGCCAGTCTTGGCGTGTTGCGATCCCCGGATATTCCTTCGTTGTTGGTGGAAACGGGCTTTATCAGTAATCTGACCGAAGAGCGCCTACTGGGAAGCAGCGATTATCAGGACAAAATCGCCACGGCGATCTACCGAGTGTTACGCAGCTATTTCCAGGCACATCCAGTACAATTTATCCCAAAGCAGGAAAACCGACCGGTCGTACAGCCGGTCAACTGTAAGGTCTCGACGCCCACAACATCCTTATCGAGCAGCGCACCGGCAACCGTCATACTGTAGCTCGGTGAATCACTTTTAGGTATTGCGGCGCGTTACGGTGTAAGTATGGCAGCCTTGCGCAGTGAGAAGAATCTAAAAAAAGACGGTGTCTGGGTGGGGCAGAAATTACGTATTCCTGCGGGTGCTCGTGCATCTCGTCGGCTGCTCCGGCTACGGTGGCGCGCGCAGCCCCACCCTAAGTGAAGCATAAAGTGGTAAAAGAAGATAGCCTGAGTGTGCCATTGCTATGCGTTATGGTATAAGCATGAAGGAGATCCAGCGTGCTAATGACATGACGTCTGGCACGGTACAACTCGGACAAACGCTGATTATCCCGTCAGCGTAATGTCATTCGCGATGATAATGCGTAAATAACAAAGGAACTCGCATGCCGATTCAGGTTCTGCCCCCAACTGGCTAACCAGATTGCCACCGGCGAAGTAGTGGAGCGCTTAGCTTCTGTGGTGAAGGAACTGCTAGAGAACAGTTTTGATGCTGGAGCAACCCGAATTGATATCGATATCGATCGCGGTGGGGTAAAACACATTCGAATTCGCGACAACAGTGCCAGAATTGGCAAAGACGATCTGTCGCTAGCGTTGGCGCATCATGCAACCAGTGAAATTGCCACGTTGGACGATCTTGAAGCGATTATTAGCCTGGGCTTTCGCGGCGAGGCGCTGGCCAGTATTAGTTCTGTCTCGCGCTTGATACTGACTTCCCGCACTGCGGAGCAGAACGAGGCATGGCGGGCGTATGCGGAAGGCCGAGACATGGCGGTGACGGTAAAACCGGCTGCACAATTGGAAGTGCTCGATCTGTTCTACAACACCCCGCACATCGTAAATTCTTGCGCACAGAAAAAACAGAATTTGCTCACTTTGATAAAGTGGTGCGGCGCATCGCGCTGGTTCGCTTCGATGTAGCTATCACCCTCAACCATAACGGCAAAACGATCCGCTAATATCGTGCGTGCCGGAAGCCTCCCAGTATGAGCACCGCGTCAGCAGTATTTGTGGTCCGCTATTTTTGCAGCATGCATTACGTATTTCCTGGCAGCACGGTGATTTGGCTATCCACGGCTGGGTCGTCTATCCCGAGGGCGAAAAACATTGACTGACATGCAATATTGCTATGTGAATCAACGCATGATGCGCGATCGCCTGATTAATCACGCTATCCGTCAGGCTTATCAAGACAGCCTTAGCGGTGAGCAGCAGCTGGCCTATCTGTTATTTCTTGAAGTGAATCCATATAAGGTTGACGTAAACATGCATCCCGCAAAGCACGAAGTGCGTTTCCATCAGTCGCGTTTGGTGCACGATTTTATCTACCAGGCCGTGGTGAGCGTATTGCAGCAGGCATCTGAGTTGCCGCTGGCGGCTGTGACGCCAGATGCTGCTACGGATACCGCGTCATGGCAGCCAGAAAATCGCACCACCGCAGGAGAAAATCAATTTGCTCAGCTCGTACGCACAGTGGAGCATGCACGGCCGCAGGCGGCAGACATTCCGTCGCGGCAACTGAAGGAGGGGACTTGCGACGTATCAGCCTCGCGTATCCCAAACGCATGGTCGGGGGTAAATGCCCACCGCAGGCGCAGCTTACCAGAAAAAACAGGGTGAGCTTTATCAGACGTTATTGAAGCCCGCGTCAGCAGCGGAGGCGGTTCAAGAATGTAACGACACCACAGCGCCTTTCAGCGCCAGATCTGGATCCTGTCAGCGTCACTCAAGGGTTTGGCCGTCTTTTAACCGTATTTCCGCATAGTTTCGCGCTGGTAGAGTACCAGCATGGGTTGGCGATGGTGTCCCTGACACATGCCGAACGCTACCTTAAGCGCGCACAGCTGTTGCCGCCGGAATAAGGGTTGCGTCCACAGCCGTTGCTGATTCCACAATGGTTGACAGTGGAGAAAAATGAGCGTGAAGCATTCTGGCATTACCAGGCGTTATTGATGCAGTTCGGTATTGATATTGCGCTAGAGTCTCAGCGGGCGCTATTGCACGCTGTACCTTTACCATTGCGCCAACAAAATTTACAAAACTTGATCTCTAAACTGTTAGGCTATCTTGTTCTGCAACAAGATAGCGCTCCTGAGCAACTGGCGACTTGACTATCGGAGCAACTGTACAGTGACCATGAGCGTTGGAGTCAGGCGCAGGCAATACAACTGTTAACAAAAATAGAGCGCCTTTGTCCGGAACTCCCGAAAAAGCCGCCCGCGTCGCTGTTGCAGCGAGTTAGTGTGAAAGATGCTATTACGACTTTGAAAGAATGAATGAATTATCGAACGCTGCATACAATCCTGCAATTTTTGTCATGGGGCCGACGGCGTCAGGAAAAACGGCGCTGGCGCTGGCGTTGCGACAATCATTGCCCGTCGAGTTGATTAGTGTGGACTCCGCCCTTATCTATAAAGGAATGGACATTGGCAGCGCCAAACCCAGCGCTGAGGAGTTGGCTCAGGCACCACACCGTCTGATTGATATTCTCGATCCGGCACAGGCCTATTCTGCCGCAGATTTTCGCCGCGATGCGCTAAGGGAGATGGCAGAAATTACCGCTGCCGGGCGCATCCCCTTGCTGGTTGGAGGAACAATGCTGTATTTCAAAGCATTGTTGGAGGGGCTGTCGCCGCTGCCATCAGCCGATATGACAGTGCGCCAGCGTATAGAAACGCAGGCGGATGAGCAGGGATGGGAAGCGCTTCACCGCCAATTATGTGAGATTGATCCCGTTGCTGGGGCTCGGATTCATCCAAATGATCCGCAGAGACTGTGCCGGGCACTTGAGGTTTTTTTCTTTTCAGGTAACACTTTAACTGAACTGACAAAAACAGCGGGTGAGGCATTGCCTTACCGTGTGCATCAGTTTGCGATCGCACCGGCAACGCGCGAGTTGCTGCATGAGCGCATTGCGCTACGTTTTCAACAAATGCTGGCGGCAGGATTTGAGACGGAAGTTCGTTCCCTCTTTGCACGAGGCGATTTACATAAGGATTTACCGTCTGTTCGTTGTGTCGGTTATCGTCAGATGTGGTCATATTTATCTGGCGAGATTGATTACGATGAGATTGTGTTCCGAGGTATTTGCGCAACGCGTCAACTGGCAAAACGTCAGTTGACCTGGCTGCGTGGTTGGGACAACGTCCATTGGTTAGACAGTGAAAAACCGCAAGATGCGTTTGAACGTGTGATGGCGGTGGTGCAAGCACCCTGATGAGTGTGTTTATAACGTGCGCATAGTTAGTGCATAGGGTGGCCGATTGTGTACAATTGGCAAGTCTCAGCGCACAATTTTTTTACATCGTTATTTTAGAGCCTTAGAGGTTCTTTGTTACAAACAATAAGCAAATAAGGAAAGTATAGAATGGCTAAGGGGCAATCTTTGCAAGACCCGTTTCTGAACGCACTGCGTCGCGAACGTGTTCCGGTTTCTATTTATTTAGTGAATGGTATCAAGTTGCAGGGCCAGATCGAGTCTTTCGATCAGTTTGTTATTTTGTTGAAAAACACGGTTAGCCAGATGGTGTATAAGCACGCTATCTCCACCGTGGTGCCGTCTCGTCCGGTATCTCATCACAGCAATAACCCTGGCACCAGCAATTACCATGGCGGTGCGTCTGCAAATCAGCAGCCGTCAGCGCAGGATAGCAATGACGTGGAATAACGCGTATTGCACTTTCATCCTGGTGGGGATTTTTACACATCGCTATTGCTTTCCACTAGGGTGTTTTTCTTTTTTTTGACCGTTATGAAGCCTGTGAATGGGCCGTACTGGTTCACATTTATTTCTCGCAAGACAAAGATATGGACGATTTGCTGGAGTTTGAATCTCTGGTTTCCTCCGCCGGTATTGACTCATTGCAGGTGATCACTGGTAGCCGCAAGGCGCCGCACTCCAAGTATTTTGTAGGTGAAGGTAAAGCTGAAGAAATTGCGCAGGCGGTGAAAGCCACCGATGATTTTGTTGTGTTATTTAATCATGCGTTAACGCTAGCCCAAGAGTGTAACCTTGAGTGTTTGTGCGAATGCCGTGTTATCGACAGAACCGGATTGATTTTGGATATTTTTGCCCCGCGTGCGCGTACTGACGAGGGGAAATTGCAGGTTAAACTGGCGCAGTTGCGTTACTTGCCACACGATTGGTAAGGGGGATGGACGCACCTTGAACGCCAGAAAAAAGGGGGGTTGACCTGCGCGGGCCGTGTAAAACTTAGCTTAAAAATGACTGTCGCTTGTTGCGTAACCGTATCAGCCAAATTCTGTTCCGCCTTGAGCGGATGGAAAAGCAGCGTGAGTAAGGACGTCGCGCCAGCATGCGCGCGATGTACCCACGGTTGCGCTGGTAAGCTACATCAACGTTGGAAAATCCACCCTGTTTAACGAAATGACAGCGGCAGGCGTCTATGCTGCCGATCAGCTGTTTGCGACATTCTCTGAGCCTTCCTCTGCAGGTAGGACACTTTCGTAGTCGTTTTTTACCAGATTCAGGTAATAGAAAAAGAATGGATTGAGGAAGACGATCACGTGGGCCTTATCGTGCGCATGCCTATGGTGGGACTGGCGTCATCTTTGTAAACAAGAGCAAGGACTCGCGGACTATGTGGTTTGATATCGGCATCATGGTGAATATCGGCATCGTGGTTGACATCAGAATAATTCGGCGGACTCTGGATATTGAACTGAAGAACACCAATCATAAAAGAATGGAGCTAAAACATGGCGTGGAATCAGCCCGGTAATAACGGACAGGACCGCGACCCGTGGGGGAGCAGCAATAATCAAGGCGGCAACTCTGGCGGAAACAATAAGAAAGGCAGCCGGGATCAAGGTCCTCCCGATCTGGATGATATCTTCCGCAAGCTGAGCAAAAAGTTGAGCGAACTGGGCGGAAGTAAGAATTCAGGTAACGGTGGTGGTACCTCTGACAGCGGTTTGGGTGGCAGGGTATTCGGTATTGTCTCTGTGGCAGCGGTGATCATTTGGGCTGCAAGCGGATTTTATACTATCCGAGAAGCGGAACGTGGTGTGGTGACACGTTTTGGCAAGTTTAGTCACCTGGTTGCTCCGGGTCTGAACTGGAAACAGACATTTATCGACTCTGTCCGTGCGGTAAACGTGGAATCTGTGCGCGAATTGGCCACATCAGGCGTGATGCTGACGTCAGATGAAAACGTGGTGCGCGTGGAGATGAACGTGCAGTATCGCGTGACGGAGCCGGAACGTTACCTGTTTAGCGTCACCAACGCCGATGACAGTCTGCGCCAGGCTACCGACAGTGCCCTGCGTGGTGTTATTGGTAAATACACCATGGACAAAATCCTTACTGAAGGGCGCTCCATTGTGCGTACTGATACGCAACGCGTATTGGAAGAAACCATTCGTCCGTACGACATGGGGTTAACCCTGTTGGACGTCAACTTTCAGGCGGCGCGTCCGCCTGAGGAAGTGAAGGCAGCGTTTGATGATGCTATTGCCGCGCGTGAGAACGAACAGCAATACATTCGCGAAGCGGAAGCCTACGCCAACGAAGTGCAGCCTTGTGCAAACGGTCAGGCTCAACGAGTGCTGGAAGAGGCGCGCGCTTATCTCGCTCGTATCACGCTTGAAGCACAGGGTGAAGTAGCTCGCTTTGCCAAAATCCTGCCTGAGTATAAAGCTGCGCCAGAAATCACCCGCGAGCGTCTCTATATCGAAAGCATGGAACGCGTACTGGGTCATACCCGGAAAGTGTTGGTTAATGACAAAGGCAATAGCCTGATGGTACTGCCGTTGGAGCAACTGATGAGTGGTCAGACAGGTAATATCAGCGGTAACTCAACCAGCAACAACAAGACTGCGCCGATGCGTCTGTACTCTGCACCTAATAATAACGGTGCTACCACCGGACAAACCCGCACCAGCACGGGTGGGAACGTCATGGACCAGCGTCGCGCAAACGCGCAGCGTGATTTTGGGAGAGAATAATAATGCGTAAGTCTATCGTTTTTATCCTTGCCTTGGTGCTGATGGCGCTCTATGCCTCAGTGTTTGTGGTGAAGGAAGGCCAACGTGGGATCGTGATGCGTTTTGGCAAAGTATTGCGCGATGGCGAGAACAAGCCCGTTATCTACTCGCCGGGCTTACAGTTCAAAGTGCCGTTTATTGATACTGTGAAGACGTTGGATGCGCGTATCCAAACCATGGAAAATCAGGCCGATCGCTTCATTACCTCCGAGCAGAAAGACCTGATCGTGGATTCTTACATCAAATGGCGTATCAGTGATTTTAGCCGCTACTACCTGGCGACAGGCGGTGGGGATATTTCTCAGGCGGAAGTGCTGCTTAAACGTAAGTTCAGTGACCGTTTGCGTTCTGAAATTGGCCGTTTGGACGTGCGTGGCATCGTGACCGATTCCCGTGGTCGACTGATGTCCGATGTACGTGAAGCGTTGAATACTGGTACGGGTGAAATCACTGAAGCGGATAGCGCGATTGCCTCCGCTGCTGCACGTGTGGAGCAAGAGACCAAAGGTGCGCAACCCCATGTCAACCCGAACAGTATGGCGGCTCTTGGCATTGAAGTGATCGATGTGCGTATCAAGCAGATCAACCTGCCGACGGAAGTGTCGGATGCGATCTTTGCCCGTATGCGTGCAGAACGTGAAGCGGTTGCCCGTCGTCACCGTTCTCAAGGTCAGGAACAGGCTGAGAAATTGAAAGCAGCTGCAGATTATCTGGTGACCCGCACGTTGGCAGAAGCTGAACGTGAAGCGCTGATCATGCGCGGTGAAGGGGATGCGGAAGCAGCCAAACTTTTCGCTAACGCGTTTAGTAAAGATCCGAACTTCTATGCCTTTATTCGTAGCCTGCGTGCATATGAAGCCAGCTTCAACGATAATCAGGACGTTATGGTGCTTAGTCCGGATAGCGACTTCTTCCGCTATATGCGTTCACCAGCTACGTCTCTTGCTCGCTAATCGTTGTTAACGTTTTTCACTAAAAGCCCGTATGATCATACGGGCTTTTTTTTAATGGCAAAATTTTTTATCGGAGTGGCTATGAATATCACTATTTGGCTGGCGCTGGACCTGATCTTGATTGTTGAGGGTCTGGGACCACTGCTGTTTCCACGGATCTAGCGTCGCATGATTTCTGGCGATGGCGCAACAGCGCAATACGCTTTTGCGTCTTTTTGGCGGTGGATTAGTGGTTGCCGGAGCTGTGATCTACTATATGTTGCGTCATCGCGTTGGAAGCTAAATTGCATCAAAAAAATGCGCGCAAACGCATGATAAAAGTACTGAAAGTATCTAAGTAGGATGATAGTATTCATTTTTAAGCAACATGGTAATTCTTGAAATGGGTAAGAACGTCGTCGTACTAGGCACCCAATGGGGTGACGAAGGTAAAGGTAAGGTCGTTGACATGCTGACTGAACGGGCTAAGTATGTTGTGCGCTACCAGGGTGGTCACAATGCTGGTCACACACTAGTTATCAATGGTGAGAAAACCGTCCTTCACTTAATTCCCTCTGGCATCCTGCGTGAAAACGTTGTTAGTATCATCGGTAACGGTGTTGTGCTGGCTCCTGATGCGCTGATGAAAGAGATGACCGCATTGGA
>JBPPLV010000013.1:0-139861 GCA_051305815.1 Candidatus Malihini olakiniferum | reverse complement strand
TGGGCGTGTTCGCTATGACCGAACAAGGGTTGCGTGAAGTCAGCAACCCCTGTGCCATTTTTCTCAGCCGGGGTGATGAAGTCATGTCCGGAAGTTCCGTCATGGTAGTGTGGGAAGGCACGCGCCCGTTGCTAGTGGAGATTCAAGCGCTGGTCGATCACTCTATGATGGCAAGCCCCCGCCGCGTCGCCGTCGGTCTGGAGCAGAACCGACTGGCACTCCTGCTCGCCGTACTACACCGCCACGGTGGCCTGCAAATGGCGGATCAGGATGTATTCGTGAACGTTGTCGGCGGCGTAAAAGTCACTGAAACCAGCGCCGATTTAGCGTTGCTGTTATCGCTGGTCTCCAGCCTGCACGACAGGCCACTACCACAGGATCTGGTAGTATTCGGCGAGGTGGGGCTGTCTGGGGAGATACGGCCCGTACCTAGTGGTCAGGAACGTATTTCCGAGGCCGCCAAACACGGCTTCAAACGCGCTATCGTCCCACATGCCAATGCACCAAAGCGCCCTCCTGCCAACATGCAGGTTTTTGGTGTGAAAAAGCTCACCGATGCCTTGGCGATCCTCGGGGATCTGTAGTGCCAATCCGCAGTAACTTCGCGCAGGTTAGACAAGCTTGTGATATCTTGGTTTAGCATGCTAAACACACATGCTAAACCAAGAGTGCCTGACGATGTTATCTTTTGATTACCTGAAACCCACTATCCGCAAGAAAAAATTTGCCTTTCAGCAGTTTGCCGACGCAACAGGCATGACCAAGGGCTATCTCAGTCAGTTGCTGAATGCCAAGGTCAAAAACCCCAGCGCCCAAAATCTGGAAGCACTGCACCGCTTTCTAGAACTAGAATTTCCCTGTCACGACAAAACCATTGGAGTGGTATTCGGCAAGTTCTACCCGCTGCATACCGGTCATATCTATCTGATCCAGCGCGCCTGTAGCCAGGTTGATGAACTTCATGTGATCCTGGGTTACGACGAATCACGCGACCGCCTACTGTTTGAACACAGCGCCATGTCGCAGCAGCCCACCGTAAGCGATCGTCTGCGTTGGTTGCTACAAACATTTAAGTATCAGAAAAATATATGCATTCACGTCTTTAACGAAGAAGGTATGGAGCCTTACCCACACGGTTGGGATGTATGGAGCCGCGGTATCAAGGCCTTTATGCAAAAGAAAGCGATTGAGCCCAACTTTGTCTACACCAGCGAAGCGCAAGATGCCCCGCAGTATAGGGAGCATTTGGGCATCGATGCAGTGTTGGTTGACCCAGAACGATCATTTATGAACATCAGCGGCGCGCAGATCCGACACGATCCGTTCCGCTATTGGGATTACATTCCCACTGAAGTTAAACCATTTTTCGTACGCACTGTCGCCATTCTCGGCGGTGAATCAAGCGGTAAATCAACGCTGGTCAATAAACTCGCCAATATCTTCAATACCACTAGCGCCTGGGAGTTTGGTCGGGATTACGTCTTCTCACATTTGGGCGGTGACGAGATGGCGCTGCAATATTCCGACTACGACAAAATCGCGTTAGGACAAGCTCAATACATTGATTTCGCGGTGAAATATGCTAAAAAAGTGGCTTTTATCGATACTGACTTCATCACTACCCAAGCATTCTGCAAGCAGTACGAAGGGCGAGAGCACCCCTTTGTTCAGGCGCTGATTGACGAGTATCGGTTTGATCTGGTGATCTTGCTGGAAAACAATACACCCTGGGTCGCAGATGGCTCACGTAGCTTGGGTAGCAGTACCGCGCGCAGAGCGTTTCAGATGTTACTGAAGAACATGCTAATGAAAAACAACGTCTCTTATATACATGTTACTGAATCAGACTATGATTCACGTTTCCTGCGCTGCGTGGAACTGGTGCAGCAAATGCTGTCACATCGCACGTCTGGCGGGTCGGATACACCGACACTGTAAGAGCGACACCACAGGCAACCCGCGGATACCATTGCCAGCGCGAGAGGGTGTCAGAATGGCAGGTAAAGGGATGTCCCACGCTTCGCTCGGGATGGCATCCACCTGCTGGCAGTCATGGGTCCAGCCCTATGGGATAGGGTCCCTTCTGCTGCCAGCGCCGCAGCGTCCTGTCATAAAATCCGCCCCCCATGCCCAGGCGTTGCCCCTGTGCATCAAACGCCACCAGCGGGGTGAACAGGAGATCAGGCTGTGTCAGCGGTAACACGCGGCGCACACCCAGACGCGGTTCAAAGATCTTCAGGCAATTCTTCACCAACGGGGCCTGCGCATCGTACTGTAAAATAGTAGATGTCCCGGTAAAGACGGGTGCAGTACCAGCAGATACACCGCCTTTCCCTGCTTCCAAAGACGTGCTATCAACGGCTGGGTATCCCAGTTCACCATCAAACGACAGAAATAGCGCTATCCTCTCCGCCCGCTGCACTTCAGGTTGTTCCAACGCACGTTCGGCAATCTGGCTGGCAAATCGGGTTTGCTGTTCCTGTGTCAGCGCACGACGCAGCTGGCGCACACGATCACGCATTGCCTGTCGCTGTTGGTGTGGCGAAATGAGCATGGTCGCAGAACTCATAGGCAATAAAAGCGAAAAGAAAGGAGAGAAAGGATCTCGGAGATACCACCGCAGGTGGTATCTCTTGACTTCTTGGTTCAAGATGAACATACCGTCGCAACCATAAGGCTTCTCGCAAGAACTGAGCATGCTCACCGGCTGCGAAGCGTTACATTCTGCTCAGGGGACTGACTCGTAGAAAAACACTTCAGAGAAATTTTATTTTTTACTGATGAATAACTCTACCACGCTTTATAGCGAAAAACATCGGACAACTAGCAAAAATCAATTTAAAAAACCAAAACGCGAACTATCACCCTGGCGCTCACTGATTCGCCCTTGCTCCAGCAATGCCTGCTCGATGGTCTGTGCTGCAACACGCGGATCTGCTGCCCCCATATTTGCGGGATAATCCCGTGTTTTCAGGCACTTTTGCACCAGCTTATGGCATATGTTCAACGCGGTAATAAACACTAATTGTTCCGTGTTGATCACGCGTGTGCGCACTTTGAGATCCAGCAACCGCTGGTTAAGATCTTCCGCAGCCTGATTTAACGCTTCCTGTTATTCCGGCGGACAATTGACCCTTAACGAACGGCCAAAGATTTGAATATCTACTATACTAGTTGTGTAGACATGCTTTTTTCTGCTTTATTTCGTTTTCTGCGCCCGTAGAAAAAATTTATATCACTGGTTGGCAACAGCCCATTCACGCGGGCGCCGCTATAATAACTCAATATAGAAGAAACAATCTTTTTCTGGCATATTAGCTGGTATCATAACATGATGCCAGCCCGCCAACAATGACCAAAGCACATGTCCATAGAAACCACTTATCCAGGCTACGAAACCATAGATACTCTCGTTACACAGCAACAAGTTGCACTGACGGCAGCGGAAATGCATGGGCTTATCAGCGGTATCTGTGCGGGGGCAATAACGATGACAGCTGGAAAATACTGTTACACGAGCTGACAAACGATGATTTGGCTTTCTCTCACCTTATTTCTCAACCTCTGCAAACGCTGTATAAGGTAAAGAAAGAGGCACTTGAAGAGATGGCTTTGAATTCCAACTGCTGCTGCCGGATAACGACAATACCGTAGTGAGCGTATTTGACCGTGCCGATGCACTGGCCGGATGCATCATTTTCAGTTCGCCCTGAGCTTTGTTCAGCCACGCCTGAACAAAGCTCAGGGCGAACTGAAAGAAGCCATCGACGATTTACGCAATATCACTCAACTCGGCTATAACGAGGATGAAGATCAGGAAGAGCTGGCGCAATCGCTGGAAGAAATCATCGAATACGTCAGAGTCTCTACCATTCTCTGCCACAGCGAGTATAACCTCCCGGTACAAACCGCACCGGAGAAAAAAACCGACGCTACATTAATAGCGCATCAGTCATTCCCCTAATGATTCCCAGGAAAGGGAGGAAATCACTGAAGGCGTATCAAACAGGAGCAGGTGATGATTCATCAAGACGCTTTTTGTCAAGCATATACTCACCGCCGCCAGCAGTTGCTGGAAAAAATGGCACTAGCCAGCGCGGCCCTTTTTTTCCCAGCGTCGGAAACAACGCGAAGCGCTGACAGTGAGTATCCTTGTCGCCAGAACAGCGATTTCTGCTACTTCACCAGATTTAACGAGCTGGAAGCAGTGCTGTTACTGGTAAAAAGCGATAAACACCATCACCACACCGTCCTATTCAACTGCATTCGCGATGTCACGGCAGAAATCTGGTTTAGACGCCGTCTGGGGCAAGAAGCGGCCCCGGCGCGATTGAATGTTGATCGCGCCCTGCCCTTTACCGACATCAATACGCAATTGTACCTGTTGCTGAACGGACTGGATTTAATTTATCACGCTCAAGGGCTGAATAAGTATGCGGACAGCCTGCTGTTCAACACACTGAGACGTTGCGGCGCGACACGCATCAGGGGTCTCATCGCTCCAACCACGCTGACCGACTGGCGACCTTGGGTGTACGAGATGCGCATGTTCAAATCGCCGAAAGAGATAGAACTGATGTGTCAAGCCGAAGAAATTACTGCCAAGGCCCATATCCGATCCATAACAGGCTGTGAACCCGGGATGTACGAATATCATCTTGAAGGGGAAATTCATCACGAATTTATCCACCACGGCGCACGCTATTCTTCTTATAACACTATCGTCGGCAGCGGTGATAACGGCTGCATTCTGCACTACACCAAGAACGAACGGCAAATGCACGAAGGCGTTTGGTGCTGATTGACGCAGGGTGTGAATATCAGGGCTATGCTGGCGATATCACACGCACTTTCCCGGTCAGCGAGAAATTTAGCGCCCTGCAGCGTGAGATTTATGACATTGTGCTGGCTTCTCAACGCAAAGCACTGGCGCTGTTCAAGCCCGGTGTCAGCATTCGTAAAGTAAACGAGCAGGTCATTCTTATCATGGTGGGCGGGCTGGCCAAACTCAGCGTGCTGAAAGGTAACGTCGATGAGTTGATCGCTGAACAGGCGCACCGAGCGTTCTATATGCATGGTCTCAGCCATTGGCTAGGACTGGATGTACATGACGTTGGCGATTACGGTGTATCAGATCGCAGTCGTCTACTGGAACCCGGCATGATACTCACCGTCGAACCGAGGCTCTATATCGCCCCGGATGCTAAAGTGCCCTATGAGTATCGTGGCATCGGCATCCGCATTGAGGATAACATTCTGATTACTGACAGCGGAAACGCAGTGTTAACGGCAGGCGCAGTCAAAGACGCCGATGAGATTGAAGCATTGATGGCACAGGCCAGCGAAGCACGACAGGCAGAGAGATAATCGCCATGACTATCCTGATAGTCGGTGGAGGTATGGCGGGAGCAACGCTGGCGCTGGCCATTTCCGCCCTTTCCGGTGGCACCCTTCCCGTCGAGGTGATTGAAGCACACTCACCGTTGGACAGTGCGCATCCTGGATTTGACATGCGCGCTATCGCCCTGGCGGAAGGCACAGTACAACAACTCAAGCGTATCGGTATCTGGCAGGCCATTGCGAGCGAGGCAGAACCCATTACTTCGGTTCACGTCAGCGATCGCGGCCACGCAGGCGTGGTCAACATACAGGCCCGTGACTACCGAGCTGCCGCGTTGGGGTATGTGGTCGAGCTAAATCAGGTTGGACAAACACTGTTTCAATTATTGCACAATGCACCGGGCGTGCGCGTACACTGCCTGCGCAAAGTAGTGCACGTTGAACGAAGTGCCGAAGATGCTACCTTGCAACTGGATGACAGTAGCATGCTGCGTGGAAAGCTATTGGTGGCAGCAGACGGCTCCTCCTCCGCGCTGGCACAGGCTTGCGGTATTCAATGGGTGACAGAGGAATATCCGCAGTTTGCCGTTATTGCTAAGATTCGCACCCAGCAGCCCCACGCTGGCAAAGCCTTTGAGCGTTTTACCCCTGACGGCCCTTTGGCACTGCTGCCGATGCGCGGTGGGCGTAGTTCATTAGTGTGGTGCCACCCCTTATCGAACCAGACACAGGTTACCGCCTGGAACGAAGCGGAATGCCGGGCCGCTCTGCAACGCGTGTTTGGCTGGCGATTGGGGGTAATTACTCATATCAGTGAACGCCACACATACCCGCTACGGCTAGTGACGGCAGCACGACATATCGCTCATCGCGTGGCATTGGTGGGCAATGCGGCGCAAACGTTGCACCCGATTGCCGGGCAGGGATTCAATTTGGGATTACGAGATGTGATGTCGCTGGCAGAAACCCTTACGCAGGCCGCTGCGCACCAAGAAGATACCGGTAGTTATCGCGTGCTGAGCCGCTACGCGCAGCACCGAGAACCAGACCAGCAGGCTACGATTGCGCTGACAGACGGTTTGGTGCGCTTGTTCACCAATAGTTTTACCACGCTGGAAGTGGGCCGTAATCTGGGGTTGATTACCATGAATACCGTCGCACCTGTGCGTGATACCTTTGCGCGCCGCGCTCTAGGCTGGGTCAATCGTTAATGCAAGCAACAGGAAATAATGCTTATGCAATCATTTGATGTGGTCATTGCAGGCGGCGGCATGGTGGGTCTGGCATTAGCCTGCGGGCTGCAACATTCCGGGCTGCACATTGCCGTTCTGGAACAGCGTACGCCACCGCAAGCGGCAGCAGACGGTGCTTATTCACTGCGCGTCTCAGCCATCAACGCGGCCAGCGAATGCCTGCTGCGTCATCTCGATGTTTGGCAAGATATTGAGGCGCAGCGCATCAGTTCCTATAACGCTATGTACGTGTGGGACAAAGACAGCTTTGGTAACATTCATTTTGAGGGAGATACCTATGGCTTTTCCCATCTCGGATACATTATCGAAAACGATGTCATCCAACGCGCGCTGTGGCAGCGAGCAGAGCAGGCAAAATCCATTACGCTGATAGCACCGGCGGTATTGCAACAGGTGGCTTGGGGCGAAAACGACGCATTTATCACGCTGGACGATGGCACCATGCTTACCGCACGGCTGGTCGTAGGCGCAGACGGTGCACACTCTTGGCTACGTCAGCAGGCAGATATTCCGCTGACGTTCTGGGATTACGGCCATTACGCGCTGGTGGCAACAGTACTCACCGAACGTCCGCACGATAGTGCGGCGCGGCAGGTGTTCCATGGCGACGGTATTCTGGCGTTTCTGCCGTTGGTAGATGCACACCTCTGCTCGATTGTGTGGTCGCTACCGCCATTGCAGTCCGAAGCCATGCTGGCAATGACTAACTATATATTTGACCAGCAGTTGGCTGTCGCCTTTGATACCCAGCTTGGGTTGTGCACCACCATCAGCGCACGACAAACACACCCGCTAACCGGGCGCTATGCGCGCAGCTTTGCCGCACATCGACTGGCGCTGATGGGTGATGCCGCGCACACCATTCACCCGCTCGCTGGGCAGGGCGTCAACCTCGGATTTATGGATGCCGCTATGCTAATCTCAGAAATCAGACGCTTACAAGGGCAAGGCAAGGATATCGGGCAACACCTCTATCTGCGACGCTATGAACGCCAGCGCAAGCACAGTGCTGCGCTGATGTTGGCCAGCATGCAAGGTTTCAGAGAGCTGTTTAACGGAGAGAACCGAGCGAAAAAGCTGCTGCGTGATATCGGTCTGACGCTGGCGAACCGCCTGCCAGGGGTGAAACCGGTACTCGTGCGCCAGGCAATGGGATTAAATGACCTGCCGGAATGGCTGGCGTAAACCACTACGCCGCAGTAAATCCAACGGTACGCCTGGGTAGGCGTACCGTTAACATCACTTCTTTTTGTTGCGTGTCTTTTTATCCAGATACCCCACAAGAAACGCCGACAGCACAAACGTCAGGTAGATAATAACATACCACATCAGCTTGTGATTCGGCGTATTGCGCACATCCATAAACACACGCAGCAAATGAATGGAAGAAATCGCAACGATCGATGCAGCAATCTTGTTCTTGGGCGAGCCGGAGGCCATCTGGCCGAACCAGCTCAGCTTCTCCCTATTCTCATCAATGTTAAGCGTTGAGAAAAAATTTTCATAACCAGAAAATTACCATCACCAATAGGTCACCCACTAGCGTCATGTCAATCAGCGACAGCAGTACCAAAATCAGATCGGCCTCTGCTAATGCGAACACATTCGGCAAAATATGGAACACCTTTTGGAAAAATTTAAGCATCAGCGCCAACAACCTAAGCGACAGCCCCAGATAGATCGGAGCCAGCAGCCAACGCGTGGTATACATCAGGTTTTCAATAAAACGTTCCATAGTTCTTTTTTTAGCAGGTGAATAACCACTGTCGCGTAACATGCACACGACGGCAAAGCGCACAGTTTACTGATCGATGACTGAGCCATCTACATAAAGACGGGTTGTCAGCGTACGGCGACGGTAGGGATATTTTTCTGCCAGGTCATCCGCCAGTTCTATGCCAATACCCTGTGCGGTGGGGATCTCCATAAAACCGTCAACACACTTGAATATGCTCTTGAAAACGTCGCGCTTCAATACACCATTTCCACGCCAGTGGCGCCAAACTTCTCCGACAATGCGGGCTGGTCGTCGCCAGGATACTCTAGCAGTGTAAAGTTGGGGATGCTCAACGCGATTTGCAAACAGGCCGCCGTAGAGACCGGACTGAAGGGGTTATGCGGCACCACCGGCGGGCAGCTAAGCTTAAGTAGGCATAGGCGTGGTGAGTTACGTCGGCGTGCTGAAGGAGCGTGCGCTCGGCATTCGCGCACAAGAGTTAAATTTGAAGAAAGGGCTGCTGCTGGCAGTAATGTGCGGCATTTTTTCGGCAGGGATGTCCTTCGCGATAGATGCAGCCAAACCGATGCATCAGACAGCAAAAACGCTTAGTCTTAACTCACTCTACGTGGCACTGCCAAGCTATATGGTGATTATGGGCGGTGGCGCCATCGTCAACCTTGGTTTCTGTTTTCTGCGTTTATCCATAAGCCCCACCATCTCCATCAAGGCAGATGTGGCACAAGCCAAAACGCTGCGTATCACTAATGCACTGTTTTCTATTCTTGGCGGTGTGATGTGGTATTTACAGTTCTTCTTCTACGCCTGGGGGCCACGCCAATATTCCAGCCGATTACACCTATCTCAGTTGAATGCTGCACATTAGTTTCTATGTACTGTGCGGCGGCATTGTTGGGTTATTACTCAAAGAGTGGAACAACGTGGGAAGAAAACAGATTAGCGTCCTGGTGTTAGGGGGGGCTGATCATGATTTTCGCAGCTAATATCGTGGGGATGAGAATGGCATCCTGATATAGTAAGCGGCTCTGGAAGGCAAAAATAGCCAGAGCGGCGGGTAAACGGCCTGTTTGATATCTAACTTTTGCTGAATAAATTTCAAATCAGTGAAGGTGTCGGCAATACGCTGTTGACCAGAAACCACCTCAGGTAAGAGAAACTTTGCATCATAGCCCTGTCGCTCAACGACAAGCTGGGTGATATTCTCAGGAAGTCCCAACAACGGTGAAACCTGGTAAGTAACGGCTTACGGATCCTGAATGGCTTGAGTATCATTCAGGCGAATTTCCTCGATCAGCGCATTAATGACCTTTGGATGTTTATTAGCAAAATCACGCGTAGCCAAATAGAACTGGTAATTATTTACTATTCCACGACCGTCTCGCAGAACGCACGCGTGAATCTATTTTTCTGCTGCCGCACTGAAAGGATGCTAAATAACCCAGGCATCAACGCTACCATTCTCAAATGCCGCATGGGCATCAGCAGGGGGGTAAATAAACGGGAGTAATGTCACTGTGTTTCAACCCAGCCCCATATAATGCCTATACTAATAAATAGTGAACGTTATAACCTTTATTTAAAGAGACCTTTTTCCCTTTTAACTCCGCCACTGATTTCAGCGAAGAATCTTTCGGCACCAAAATAGCTTCTGTCGTAGGAGACGCAGGCTCATTGGCGACATAGACTCAATCCGCTCCTCTCGCCTGTGCAAAAACCGGTGGCGTTTCTTCGGTAAAACCAAAATCAATGGAGCCTACTTTAAGCCCTTTCAGTAATTGAGGACCATCGGGAAACGCCGTCCACTTCACTACAACCCCTTGTGAACAAACCGATTCTCCAAAGACCCTGCGCCTTTAAGTAGTACCAGCATTGTCTCTGATTTTTTGATAACTAATCCGTAAAAAATCTTCGGTATAGACCGCGCTAGAAAACACCACTGAAGCCATAGCAAGAAGGCAATAACGGGAAATACCAATCATAAATGCATCCTGACGTTTTAAAGAATTTAAAGACAATACGGCATCCTAGGCGTTACCTAACCACAGGGAAAAATATCAGTTGCTCATAAAGATATAGCCATTTCAGCTAATAGATGAACTCATTGAATTTTATTATTTCCATAGTGTTGTTAACATTATCATCATTAGCATGAGATTTAAAAAACTTTTAAAAAACCGCACCAGAACAGCGTTAAACTCACACTGTTTATTTTCATTTATTTTACTCTATGCATGTGTTTTGTCTTTACTATACAATAAGATAGAATTAAGTATGATCAACAGTAAAAAACTAGCAATGAAAAGATAAATATTATCTTTGACAGCACCTATTTTTTTATAAAACATACTCTTTATATTACTCACCACGAGACCCATTTTATTATGTTATCTCTATTATATAGTGTCAATGGACGGACCGTCGTTTTTACGCTCGCACTTTCCATTCTATTTTTATTCTAATTCACTGCACATTACGCTAAGGCGTAATCTACATTGCGTATTGGTTACCAAAAATCGTCTACGCTATTTACGCTCTCAAAGTTACAAGGCACCCTAGAAAAAAACTTAAATAAACAAGGCGTACAGATTACCTAGCATGAATTTTCCAGTGGATTACCTCTATTAGAAGCGCTGAATTTAGGGAATGTCGACATTCCCGCCGACGTGGCAGACACCATACTGGTATTTTCGCAAGTGGCCGTTATCAGACTGACCTATTTCGCGCTAGAAACGCCCTCCCCGGAAGCGCAGGCAATCCTGGTGCTGAACATTTGTCGCTCAAATCTCTGGCTGACTTAAAGAGCAAACGCATTGCCGTGACCAAAATCGCAGGCAGCCATTATTTGCTGATTGCCGCCCTCGCCAAAGCCAATCTCTCTTTTAAGGACATCGCACGGCCTACCTAACGCCTGTTGACCGGCGCGCTACATTGGAGAATGGCAGCTTTGATGCCTAGGTTGTCTGGGAACCTTTTGTCTCAAGCGCGATCATTTAGCAAAAAGCTCGCGTACTCGTTGATGGAAAAGGGTTGTCAACTTATCAGCGTTACTATCTTGCCTCAACGGACTACGCCCATCAACACCCTAAAATCTTGAACGTCATTTACCATCAACTGGAAAAAACTGGGCAGTGGGTGAAAGCCAATCCTGACGAGACAGCAGCATTAATTAGGCCGCAATGAGGCAATCTCAATGTTTATGCTGTCAAAAAGGCGAATGCCAACCGTACTTACCAGGTAAGACCCTTCACACTTAAAATCCTTATTTAACAGTAACATATCTTAAATTCTTTCTTCAATAAAGGATTACTACCTAAACGCATCAATGCACAGGACGTCGCTCTCTGGTAGCCAACAGCAGGTCAAAACAAATGAGAAGCGAGCTCCATGGCGATCGGGTCGTTTCCATGGAGAGACATTTAACCGTCAATGCGTTAGTTGAACAAGCCCGTCAAGTGCAGCAGAGTATCGAAAATTACTCTCAGCGGCATATTGACAGGCTCGTTAATGCGGTTGCTGGACCATTATTTATCCTAAAAATAACCGGGCATTGACGATACAGGCGGTTCAGGATACGGGCTTAGGTAATATCGAAGATAAAGTGGCAAGAAATTACCGGAAAACCCTACCGCTAGGCGTTATCGCGGCGGTGACACCGTCTACTCAAAAAATTTACAATTTTATCAAAAACATAATCAACGCCATCAAATGCCGAAACGCAATTATTATTGCGCCCTCTCTGGCGGCGGCAAAGGTTGTGTGCATACTGACGTATATTCATCATGAGCTGGATTTTGTTCAGACACCGCGTGCTGGTGCAAATGCTGCCCATTTGCGTAAACCGTGCGCAGACACAAGCATTACTGCAACAGACAGATCTGATTATCGCCACCTGCTCATAAAAAAAATTACCTTGGCGGCACAAAGTGGTACACTCTCTCACTTTTTGGGTTGTAGCAGGCAATGTCGCCAGCATCATCAGTGAAACTGCAGATATCGAGACCGCCGCCGCACTGATTGCAGCATCTAAAACATTTGATAACGCTACCAGTTGTTCTACAGAAAATAGCCTGATAATTCCCATGGCTCGATATCAACAAACCCTAAAAGCGTTGACACATCAAGACGGCTTTTATTAACCTCAGCAAAAAAAGGACAGCTACAGCAAGTCCTCTGGTCTGAAGGAGCGCTGTCTAGCCAGAGCATCGCCGCACCGCGGGTAAGCTTGCAAAACTCGCAGGTTTGACTCGATCAGAATGCTAGAAGGCACGTTTTTTCATGATCGAAGAAAAAGGCGTCGGCCTACAGTTTCCTTATCTTCGGTGAAAAGTTAGCCCCTGTTTTAACCCTGTACCGGGTTAACGATTTCCATCATGTCTGTAAAAGGATAAAGACGATTTACTACTGGCAGAGCGCCGGGCACTCCGTTAGCCTGCATACACAAGACGAGCAGGAGCCTTATACGCAGGACTTTCGCTCCCTGCCAGCAGGATCATTGTCAATCAAGGCCACGTTTTGCCACTAGTGGCAATTTTAATAATGGTTTGCCCTTTATGCTGACATTCGGCTGCGGCACCTAGGGGGAAAAATCACTTTTCTGACAATCTCAATTATCGTCATTTTTTCAACCTGGTCAGGATCGACTCGCCTATCCCCAAACACATCCCGTCACTCGAAGACGTTCTCGGTGACTACTTACAGAGGCGCTACTGATGAAGACACAGCCAACTACTTTACAAGACATTCTATTGTAGCAAACGGATACGCAGCCCGATACGCATTTTATTGTAGCTAGTGAATCGCCCGATACGTTGAGTTTTGCTCAGCTATGGCAAAGTACCACCGCGACTACAGCCTGGGCTGCGCACACAAGGCTTTCTACCAGAAGAGCACACTGCCTTCTTTCAGAAGGGGGTTTGACACGGTAAAGCTGGCGCTTTCTTTGATGCTGTCGGGCTATATGGTGGTACCGCTCAATCTGCTGGCCACCGATGACACACTGGCATGGATTATTCCCCATAGTGATTGATGCGGATTATTTTTACGTCGCCGCAGCTCGTGCCTCGTTTATAGCGCATACTGCAAAGACTTCCTGACACGAACATGCCACTATTGATAACCAGCGAACGTTAGCCAACGGCAGAATCTTCATTATCCCAGCCGACAACAGCTGATCGTCTATTACCTACCAATCCCGCACTGTTGATGTACACCTCTGGCACGACTGGAAATCCTAAAGGCGTCTTACTTATCACGCCAATCTGTTCACTGCCGCCGGTAAATTTGCCGCTGGCACCAACCAGGCTCCTAAGACAAATTATTGAGTAACTTACCAGGTTATCATATTAGTGGCTAGGTTATCGGCGTATCGGTTCCCTTTTTTTTCAGGCGGTAGCCTGATCACCATAAGGCGCTTTTCCGTCACGGAATGGTGGAATACCGTCGATAATTATCGTCTTACCTGGCTGAATCTGGTGCCCACTATGATTGTGCCTTTCATCAGACTGCCACTTTTCGCAAAAGTGTTTTTTATTTTTCTACGTTTATCTCCCTCCCTACTTAATCATGGCAGAATGCCGATTTCAAATCGCAAGCGCTGATGGATGCCTGTATTTTCGGGGCGACTCAATGCTTGTGGCGTTCAAATCACAACGATTAGGAATCAAATTATGTCGACAAGCCGTACGTCTTCACAATCCTATTCCACTCTTCTATTACTCTCACTCACCGTTAGCGCATTTGGTATTGGCACAACCGAATCTGGCCCCATTGGCATGCTCACGACCATCGCGCAGGGAATGGATATATCAATCCCTACCGCAGGGATGCTGATTTCTTCTTATGCCATATCGGTGTGATGGTGGAGGCACGCCGGTGATGACACTGCTGTCGCCCGCTAGCCACGGCGCAGAGCGCTGATTGCGCTCATGGCAATTTTTACCCTTGGCAATCTGGCCTCCGCCATAGTCCTAATTATACCAGACTGGTGATTACGCGTATCATCACCAACTTAAATCACGGGGCATTCTTTGGTATTGGTTCTATTGTGGCGGCAAGCCTCGCTCCATGTGAGAAACAAGCCAGTGCGGTTTCTGCCATGTTTATGGGGTTAGCCATCGCCAATATCGGTGGCATTCACGTGGCGACCTGGTTTTGGCAAGTCGTCTGGTGGCTTGAATCATTTATGGATATCGCATTGCTGGGCGTTGCGGCAATGCTGTCGTTAGGCACTTTCCTGCCCAAGAGCAGCCCACAGAGAAAGGCGCAATGTGCGAACCGAACTACGCGTACTAACACAGCCCGTAGTTTTAGTGATTCTGGCAACAACTTTATGGGTGCAGGTGCCATATTCACGCTCTACACCTACATTGTCCTTTCGCTCGAATCCATTACGCAGGTTTCTCCCGGCTATGTAACCGGCATGCTGGTGTTGATTGGCATTGGCTTCACCCTCGGGGCCAAGTTAGGCGGCAAGCTGGCAGACCGTTCGGTAAAAGGCTCACTGATGATATTTTTAAGCCTGATCGCATCAGTATAGTGGCATTCCCTTGGCTGGCGACATCCAAGGCAGGCGCAGCCATCGGCTTGGATGTCTGGTGGGGCACCGCACGGCTTTTGCCGTGGTCCCGCGTTGCAAACCTGGGTAATGTGTGAAGCTACAGGTGCGCCAGGGCTGGCCTCATCGGTTAACATCGGTGCGTTTAACCTCGGCGGAAGCAAACAGATATCTCTTGGGAAAAAACGACCGAAGCGTATTGAGTCAGGGAATTTAAAAGGGAGCACACTGCCACATATAAAAACCGAAGAGACCAGCAAGTCATGTCTTCGGTTCAACTCATAGTGCCCTCTTAATTTTATCTGTCTGATTGGATAACCCAGCAAAAATAGCGTTACTGATTTTCTCGGGAGAAGTGGCTGGTAGCGCTGCTGAAACTTCTGTAATCACTTCTTCGGTGTAAGTTGTCATCTCCCGCATCAAATTCCCTGCCTCTTTTTGAGAAAAACCGACATGAGAAGTAGTACTGATGAAATGTCGAGGTTGAATCATCGCGAAACAGTACTAAGGTTCCCACAATGTCACCGTTTATCGTTACTGTCATTGTCTGCGCCCTCATGACTTACCAATCCTTTTTCTAGACATCATTCTCATCAAGAAGGGAAGCCCCTTTTCACAACATGCAACTCCAATTCCAGCGAAGAGAGAATTTTGAACAATGTCTCCAGCTTGTTAGATCCCTGCTTGTTTTCAAAATCAGAGACGGTTGTTTGATCCCAACGCGTTCAGTCGTCTCGGCCTGAGTTTGCTTATTGATCTTACGCTGATTGTCCCCTTAGCGGGCCGTTAAAGATGAAAAGCCACCCTGAGATGGCCTGGTGTTCATGCTATTAACTGACTATTCCACTCGCGCTGCCTTCTTCCCTCGACGTTTTATACACGGATAGGCATGGATCACCCTCATGAGAATACGACGCATCCAACGAAACATGCAGATGCTCCACCGTTCCGTTAGCATAAAGCTCAGGATCTCTTTCACCGCGGAGTTTTCCAGCTCTATCACCGCATGTGCTAACGCACGGCACTGATTGGTGATTTCTTCTACGGTTAAAGGCGTGGTATCAACACGATGTACCTCCTGAACGAGAAAAAGGCAAGAACGAGGTTTCTCTAAAGCAATAGTCACCAGAGGAAGAGCAATAAATCGCGAGCATAACACGGTTGGAGTGCTAGCCATTGGGCAATCTCCTTGAAGTATGGTATCACTACCATAAGAGTTCTCACGCTCGGGTGGTAGCCCAGAAAAGGGTGAGAAACCGGCCTTTAAGCGAACCGGCCAGCCTGAAGGCTGCCCCACCTGAGCTACTATTATTTGGATGCAGTAACGGTACAAAACCGACTGCAAAAATGCAGATGTGCTGAAGCTACGACATAAAAAAGGACGCATAAAGCGTTTGTTGTTTTCCTGAAGTAACTTGGGTTTTCACGTCCGGCTGCCGATTTTGCGGCAGCGGTAGAACTATAGCGTTTTAACGCATGGGTAGGCAAGTTTGGGGAATACTGTAGAGCATGTCGAAGGGGTTATGTTTAAGCAGTTATAGCCCGCGGCTTGCACATTGACGATACACAAATCCCGTAACGCACCAAAACCAAAACGCGTCACTACCTGTGACCATTCCATCACTCCCGTGATGGCCGTAAGGAAAGCGACCGGTGGACAAACTCATACGTTGGCTTGATCTTGCCAAAAGTAATTTAAAAATCGGTATGTGTGACCCTAAAGCGATTGTACTGGGAAAAAGTGGAGAACAATTGCTGGTCGCCAGCGGTTATGAGAAAGAGCTCAAAGAGCAGATAGTTATACAGTCAACAAAAATTAAACAATTACTGATTTACTTACTCCATGTTGATGTGGATGCTGCGGTTATTGGGCTTTCTGATGCGATGAAGAATCAGGACACGCTAACGTTATTGCCTTCTCCTGTAGGAACACTAGAAGAGGTGGCCTCTATCGCAATATTAAAAACTAGCACACACCTAGATGCAGCCAAACAACTTGCTGAATTTTTTACATCACCGCAGGGCATCAAGATATTTACCGATAAAGGTTATCTGCCGATTAAGAAGAATTAATTAAATTTGAGTCGGGTAGATAACTAAATGGCTAAGCTGGCATTACTAACTCTAGTGCTTCTCCTTTTTTGATTGACAGACCGCTGCTTGCACTTTATCTCCCAGCTTAGCCTTAGCCAGTTTATTCAGTTATTATCAGATGATGAAATTTAGTTTTCGCTGTTACTATCGTTTAGTACAGCACTAACATCTTTATTGCTATCGAGCGCAATAAGTCTTTCTGCCGCCTGGGCAATGTCTCGCCTCCCATTTCCAGGAAACAACATAATCAAAATTCTACTGGATTTACCCATGTACTGCCGCCATTAATCGTCGGGATTGGATTATTACTACTTTTGGGATAAAAAGGGTATGTTGGACAGATAGTTACAACTATCTCTAAGTGGTTATTTTTCCCCTTTAGAATCATTATTGCTCAAACATACGTTGCTTTTTTCAATACAAACGCGTAATGCACTATAGTGCATTTATTTCTATTTCACGGTCTTATACACACATGGCTTATAACTTATATTTAACATTACTAAAAATATTTTTCTTGGTAGAAATCCCTCTCGTCTGGCGTTCATTACTGAGTGGCTGTGTTTTGGCGATGTCACGGACGCTGGGTGAATTTGGTACCACCCTGATGTTAGCTGGGGCAACAAGAATGAAAACTGAAACATTACCGATTGCTGTTTTCTTGAATATTACCAGTGGTGATTTTTCTTTGGCTGTCGGCTGTGCATAATCTTTCCTGTGGCATTCTGGAAAATATCATTTTTTTCAGTTGAACATGGTAGCTGTACTGCTATTTGTGGCCCTTCTGGGAGTGGAAAAACGACGTTGCTGAACACCATCATAGGAATCATTAACTATCGAGGCTACTATATCAATAGTAGATCAATACATCGATAAACGTCCTATCTGGCAGCGTCCTTGTGGTTATTTGAATCAGCACTTGTATTTATTTCCTTATTTATCTGTTGATAATAATTTGCACCTTGCTCAGTGCGCAGCTAAAAAACCACAGGCCAGTAAGAAAAATCACGATCTGCTAAAACTACTTGAAATAGAACATTTAGCTAAACGTTACCCGACATAAATTTCGAGTGGGGAGCAGCAGAGAGCTTCCCTGGCGCAGGCATTGATGAGTGAGCTTCAGCTTATGTTACTCGATGAGCCATTCTCTAGTCTCAATTGGCTAGTGGGGTTACGGCTATAGCAGGCAATGAAGGAAATACAGCATCTTTTTTCGGTAACGCTACTGTTAGTTTCGCATGAAACTCGAGAAGTCAACGCGTTAGCTCAACAACAGTTGACCTTTTCTAAAGTGTGCCTTTTATAGCCTATCCTTCTTCACCCATCAACACGCGGACTAAAGGGATAAACCAGTAGATTTCAGACAAAAAAAGCTACCCGAAGGTGACTTAATTTTTATACTAACTAATGGTGCCGAAGGCCGGACTCGAACCGGCACGTCTTTCAACGGTTGGTTTTGAATCAACTGCGTCTACCGATTTCGCCAATTCGGCACTGAGTAGTATGCGGAAAACGAAGTGTATTATACCGTTTGAGATTGATGACACAACACTATTCTGCACTCTAGCGCGTTGAATGCTGAAAAAAACAGCGTTAGCGCAATTTTTTGCGCATTTTCCCGGCACTCAGTGACGTGCTGGATACACTCAGCGCCGTTTTAATAGCAGCAACAGGCTGATAACCATAAACAGCAAGCTCGGCACCAGCGCCCCCAGTACGGGCGGCAGGTTATATACCAGGCTGAGCTGACCAAATACCTTGTCCAGCACATAGAACAGAAAGCCAAAGCTGATACCGGTGACGATGCGCACGCCCGCAGGCACATTGCGTAATGGCCCAAAAATAAAGGAGAGCGCCATCAGCAGCATCACCACCACTGGCAGTGGTGCGAACGTCTTGTTCCACATATTCAGCTTGTAACGGCCCGCTTCCTGCCCGCTCTGCTTCAGGTAGTTGATGTAGTCGTACAGGCCGAAAATCGAGAGTGAGTCCGGATCTAGCGCTACCACGCCGAGCTTGTCAGGCGTCAATGTGGTTTTCCACTCTCTGCTGATAGTCTGGTTGCCCGAAATCTGTTTGCCATCGCGCAGGTCTGATTCATCAACCTGAGAGAGTCGCCACAGCTTGGCATTATCATCAAATTCCGCTGATGCGGCGTAGCGCACGGAAAGCAGTTTCTGTTCCGGATTGAACTGGTAGATATTCACGCCCGCCAGCTCTTTATCACCCACCACGCGCTCAATATAGATGAAGTCGTTGCCGTCTTTGGCCCACAGCCCGTTCTGGGTCGAGAGCATCGAGCTGCCGTACATCATCTGCGAGCGATAGTTGCGCGCCATTTGTTCACCGGCTGGTGAAATCCATTCGCCAATCGCCATGGTAAGCAACACCAAAGGAATGGCGGTTTTCATCACCGCACCGGCAATCTGTAAGCGGGTAAAGCCAGAGGCCTGCATGACCACAAGTTCACTGCGTGTCGCCAGCGTCCCCAGCCCCAGAAGCGCGCCAAGCAGCGCCGCCATCGGGAAAAAGATTTCAATATCCTTTGGTATGCTCAGTAGGGTATAGAGGCCTGCCCCCAGCGGGGTATAATCGCCGCGCCCCACTTTACGCAACTGATCGACAAACTTGATGATGCCTGACAGCGAAACCAGCATGAACAACGTCATCATGATGGTGTTAAAGATAGTTTTGCCGATATAGCGATCAAGTACGCTAAACATCAGGCTGCTCCTTGTACTTTCACCCGCGCGCGCAACCGGCGCAGAGGCACGCTGTCCCAAACATTGAGCAGCAGCGCAATCCCGATATAGGCCAGATTCGTCAGCCAGATCCATACCATCGGATCAATTTTTTCTTTGCTGGCATTGGAATGCAACAAACTTTGCAACAGGAAGAAAATCAGATAAAGCAGCATGGCGGGCAGCATGCTCAGCACGCGCCCTTGGCGTGGGTTCACCGCACTGAGCGGCACCACAATAATAGCCATGATCAACACCGAAAGCATCAACGTAATACGCCAATGAAACTCAGCCCGGACGGTGTTCTCATCCGACTGCCACAGTTGGCTCATCGTCATCTGCTCTACACCGGTGTTCTGTAGCGACACGTTCTGGTGCCCGATAACCGCCTGATAGTTGATGAAATCAGTGATGCGGAAATCCCTCAACATTGCCGTGCCTTCGTAGCGGGAGCCTTTATTGAGTGTCACCACCTGTGTGCCATTTTGATCAATGTCCACACGCCCACGGTAAGCAATCACCACTGAAGGACGCGCGTTGCCACTAGGGCGCAGCTGTGCGAGAAATACATGCTCAAACTCCTGCCCTTTGACATCGCCGACAAACAGCACGGCATCACCGCCCTGCGCAGATTGAAACTGCCCTTCCACCAGTGCCGCTACGCTGGGATTGGCCTTGGCCTCTGCCATCACGATGTACTGATGGCGCGAAGACCACGGGCTGACCCACAGTGCATTGATCATCGCCATCACACCGGTCACTACCGCCAGAATAAATGCAGCTTTGAGCAGCACAGTCTTGCCCAACCCACATGCATACATTACGGTGATTTCGCTCTCGGTATACATGCGGCTGAATGTCATCAACAGCCCTAAAAAAAGGCTCAATGGCAGAATGAGCTGCGCCATTTCAGGCACGCCCAGCCCTAGCAGAGAGAGCACTAAGTTTGTCGGGATTTCACCATCAACTGCCGCGCCCAATATCCGCACCATCTTCTGACAAAAGAAGATCAGTAACAGAATAAACAGGATGGCCAGTTGGCTCTTGAAGGTTTCCCGTACCAAATATCGAATGATGATCACGCTTAATTAAACCTGTTAAAACTTGTCTTTTTGCAGGAAAGTCGATAATTTCATCGCTAACTCGCTATTTATACGCATTTATGGCAACCTTTGTCGTTATGATGCGCATAGTGTACCGCGCGCCCGGCGTTGTATCAGAACCTAATTATCATCACCAAAACAGTTTCGCCGCACCGTTAAGATTAAAACAAGTTAAGTAAGTAATAACGACGTGAGAGTATTACGGAGTGTCAAATTCTAGCCGTTGGCCCCGTCTTTGTCTTTAAGATTCAGGAGAGTACATAAAGTTCAGTGTAAAAAGCGGGGTAGCCCAGAAAAACAACGCAGTGCCTGCATTGTTATCAGCGTGTTTGAAACTCGCCGTCTGTCTCCTGTTGCCGAACAATTGGATAAAATCAGTGACGGTTATATCAGCGCACTCCTGCGCCGTAGTGAATTGGAAGGCAAAGTGGGGTAATCCCTGCTCTTGCACTACGTGCCTAACATTTTGTCAGAACGTATTTTACTGATTGGCTGCAGGAAAGAGCGTGAACTCGATCAACATCAATACAAGCAAATCATCCAGAAAACCATCAATGCGTTGAATGATACCGGCTCAATGGAAGCTGTTTGCTTCCTGACCGGAGCTGCATGTCAAAGGGCGAAACACCTACTGGAAAGTGCGTCAGGCGGTAGAGACGGCAAAAGAGACGCTTTATACCTTCTATCAGTTGAAAAGCAATAAGGTTGAACTGCGTCGTCCGCTGCTCAAGCTGGTGTTCAATGTGTCAACGCGCCGTAAACTTACCAGCGGCGAGCGCGCCATTCAGCACGGGCTTGCCATTGCGGCAGGCATCAAGGTAGTGAAAGATCTTCGGCAAACATGCCGCCTAATATCTGTAATGCCGGTTATCTAGCTTCGCAGGCACGTCAACTGGCGGATACCTACAAGTCTGAATATCGTGACCCGCGTGATTGGCGAACAGTAGATAAAAGAGCTGGGCATGAACGGTTATCTGTCTGTAGGACAAGGATCGCAGAATGAATCGCTGATGTAGGTGATTGAATACAAAGGCAATCCTAACGGAAAATCGCCCTATCGTGCTGGTCAGAAAAGACCTGACCTTTGATTCCGGCGGTATCTCGATTAAGCCTTCCGGCAGTATAGATAAAATGAAGTACGACATGTGCGGTGCCGCCACGGTATATGGCGTGATGCGCATGGCCACAGAGCTGGCATTACTGCTGAATATTGTCGGGGTTGTTGGTTGGCTGTGAAAACATGGTTGATAGCCGCGCCTATCGCCCGGGCGATGTGTTGACCACCATGTCAGGTCAAACGGTTGAAGTGTTGAACACCGATGCTGAAGGCAATTTGGTACTGCGCGATGCGCTGACTTATGTGAAACGCTATGAGCCAGAACTAGTGATTGATATCGCGACCCTGACCAGCGCCTGCGTGATAGCACTCAGCTATCACCTTATACCGGGTTGATGTCAAAACAATCCGCTGGCACATGAGCTGCTCAGGGCATCAGAGCAAGCAGGTGAACGTGGCCTGACGCTTACCGTTGGGAAATAAGTTTCAGGAACAGTTAAAGTCGAACTTCGCCGATATGGCGAACATCGGCGGGCGTCCGGGCGGTGCTATTACCGCCGTTTGCTTCCTGTCACGCTTTATCCGCAAATACAACTGAGCACACCTGGATATCGCAGGGGTTACTACCTGACGTTCCGGTAAGGCTAAAGGGGCAGCAAGCCGTCCGGTGGCAATATTGCCGCAGTTCCTGCTTAATCGCGCCAGGTTAAATGACGTAGAATAAGCCATACCCGCTAACAAACTTATGGCCGTTGGCATTGATCGTCATCACCACGGGCCGGGTTATCCCGGCCCTTATCGTCGGGCTTTTCGGCCCTGATCAATAGTGTAAAAAATGAAAAACACAACGTTCTACCTTCTCGAACACAGTGAAGAGGTCCACGGTCTCAGCGCTTGTGAGGCGCTGGCCTGCGAGCTGGCGGCGGAACGTTGGCGCAGCGGGCAACGTGTACTTATCGTCTGTGAAGACGAGCAGCAAGCGTTGCGACTGGACGATGCGCTGTGGCAGCTCGATGCAAGCGCCTTTGTGCCGCATAACCTCGCCGGTGAAGGCTCGCGACAGGGTGCGCCCATCGAGCTGGCCTGGCCTCAACGCCGGGGCAGCACCTCTCGCGATCTGCTGATAAGCCTCCTGCCGCAGTTCGCAGATTTTGCCACCGCTTTCCATGAAGTGATAGACTTTGTCCCTCATGAAGAATCCCTAAAACCGTTGGCACGCGATCGCTACAAAGCGTATCGCAGCATCGGCTTTCAATTGACTACGGCAATGCCGCCAAAGCACTGAATAGTAGACATAATGGATACCAAATATAACCCGAAAGATATCGAACAGCCGCTCTATGAGTGCTGGGAACAGCAAGGCTACTTCAAGCCAAACGGTGACACGAGCCAGGAAAGCTTCAGCATCATGATCCCGCCGCCGAACGTCACTGGCAGCTTACATATGGGTCATGCGTTCCAGCAAACCATTATGGATACCCTGATTCGCTATCAACGTATGCAAGGGAAAAACACGCTGTGGCAGGCAGGTACTGACCACGCTGGTATCGCCACCCAGATGGTGGTTGAGCGTAAGATCGCCGCCGAAGAGGGTAAAACACGCTACGATTATGGCCGAGACGCCTTTATCGAGAAGATCTGGCAGTGGAAAGTAGAATCCGGCGGCACCATCACCCGCCAAATGCGCCGTCTGGGCAACTCTATGGACTGGGAGCGCGAGCGCTTCACCATGGATGAAGGCCTGTCAAACGCGGTGAAAGAAGTGTTCGTTCGCCTGTATGAAGAAGATCTGATCTACCGTGGCAAGCGCCTGGTGAACTGGGATCCTAAACTGCGCACTGCCATTTCCGATCTGGAAGTGGAAAACCGCGAGAGTAGAGGTTCTATGTGGCACCTGCGCTACCCGCTGGCAGATGGCGCAAAAACCGCCGATGGCAAAGACTATCTGGTGGTCTCCACCACGCGTCCGGAAACGGTACTGGGGGATACCGGTGTTGCGGTCAACCCAGAAGATCCGCGCTACAAAGATCTGATCGGTAAGTTCCTGATCCTTCCGCTGATCAATCGCCGTATTCCCGTGGTTGCCGATGAGCACGCCGATATGGAAAAAGGTACCGGCTGCGTGAAGATCACCCCGGCGCATGATTTTAACGACTATGAAGTCGGTAAACGTCATCAGTTACCGATGATTAACATTCTGACATTCGATGGAGACATCCGTCAGGAAGCCGAAGTGTTCGATACCAACGGCGAAGCAAGCACGGTATACAGCAACGATATTCCAGATTTCCTGCGCGGCGTTGAGCGTTTTGCTGCTCGTAAAGCGGCGGTTGCCAAATTTGATGAACTAGGCCTGCTCGATGAAATCAAACCGCACGATCTCACCGTTCCCTACGGCGATCGCGGAGGTGTGGTCATTGAACCGATGCTGACCGACCAGTGGTACGTTCGCGCTGGTGTACTAGCAAAACCGGCGGTGGAGGCGGTGGAAGATGGCCGTATCCGGTTTGTGCCCAAGCAGTACGAAAACATGTATTTTAGCTGGATGCGTGACATTCAGGACTGGTGTATCTCCCGCCAATTATGGTGGGGCCACCATATTCCGGCGTGGTACGACAACAGCGGCAAAGTTTATGTAGGCCGTGATGAAGCGGAAGTGCGCCGCGAATATCAGCTCGCCGACACAGTTGAACTGCGCCAGGACGAAGACGTGCTGGATACTTGGTTCTCCTCCGGGCTGTGGACCTTCTCCACCCTCGGCTGGCCGGAACAAACGGCAGAGCTGAAAGCGTTCCATCCGAGCAGCGTGATGGTGAGCGGCTTCGACATCATCTTCTTCTGGATTGCGCGCATGATCATGCTGACCATGCACTTCGTGAAAGATAACGAAGGAAGGCCGCAGGTGCCGTTCCACACCGTGTACATGACCGGGCTTATCCGCGATGAAGAAGGGCAAAAGATGTCTAAGTCTAAAGGGAATGTCATCGACCCGCTGGACATGGTAGACGGCATCTCTCTCGAGGATCTGCTGGAAAAACGCACCGGCAACATGATGCAGCCACAGTTGGCGAAGAAAATCCGCAAACGCACCGAGAAACAGTTCCCGAACGGTATTGAACCGCACGGCACTGATGCTCTGCGCTTCACCCTGGCTGCACTCGCCTCTACCGGCCGTGATATCAACTGGGACATGAAGCGTCTGGAAGGTTACCGCAACTTCTGTAACAAGCTGTGGAACGCCAGCCGTTTTGTATTGATGAATACCAAAGGGCAAGATTGCGGTTTTAACGGTGGCGAGAAAGCACCGTCACTGGCTGATCACTGGATTCTGGCCGAATTCAACCGTACGGTGAAAGCCTTCCGTGAAGCGCTGGACAGTTACCGCTTCGATATTGCCGCTGGTATCCTGTATGAGTTCACCTGGAACCAGTTCTGCGACTGGTATCTGGAGCTGGCCAAACCGGTAATGAAAGGCGGCAGCGACGCGGAACTGCGCGGTACGCGCCACACTCTGGTTACGGTATTGGAAGCACTGCTGCGTCTGGCTCACCCGATTATTTCGTTTATTACCGAAACCATCTGGCAGCAGGTTAAAGTGCTGAAAGGCGTTACGGGCGATACCATCATGCTGCAACCGTTCCCGACGTATGATGCGGCCGCAGAAGATGCGCAAGCGCTAGCCGATCTAGAATGGATCAAGCAGGCAATTACCGCCGTGCGTAATATTCGCGCCGAGATGAACATCGCCCCGGGCAAAACGCTCGATGTACTGTTGCGTGATGCAACGCCAGAAACGCAACGTCGTGTGGAAGCAAACCGCAGCTTTATCCAAACGCTGGCACGTCTGGCAAGCGTTCAACTGCTGCCTGCCGGTGACAAAGGCCCGGTTTCGGTCACTTCTCTGCTGGAAGGCGCGGAGTTGCTGATCCCGATGCTGGATCTGGTGGACAAAAATACAGAGCTGGAGCGTTTGGCAAAAGAAGTTGCCAAGATTGAAGCTGAAATCATCCGTATTAACAGCAAGCTTTCCAATGAAGGCTTTATTGCACGTGCACCTGAGGCAGTTATCGCCAAAGAGCGTGAAAAATGTGACGGCTATGCGGTAGCGAAAGCCAAACTGTTGGAACAACAGGCAACTATTGCTGCGCTATAATTAATAGCCACTTTAACGCTAATAAAAAACCCGGACTTCACCGTCCTAGCTTTTTTATGAAATAAACCGCTCTTCTTTTGCCTTGATAGCATCAAGATGCTATTGCCTATCGGGATAGGTGCCAGGCACGCCAACATCTCTCATGATAAACGCTATAACATGTCGATTAACGCACGCCCACCAAAGTGCCACGGGTGATACCGCAGAGAACAGCCCATTGTCGGCTACAGGCTCATTATCAAGTTAAAAACTGGCGATGGCGTGCTGCTTGATTAATTGCGATGTTGATTTGCGAGATACCATGGCTCTGCTCACCGAGCAGCCATCATGATTTCATCCATGATGTCCGCCACTTTCTTCACGTCATCCAGCACTTCACTCGTGGTCTTGCCTGCAACTTCTACCAGGCCAGTCCCTTGTTGAATGCCGGTGAGCGAGTTATCAATCATCGAGCTGATTTCTTTGTCTGTGTTGTGGCGCTGCGCTGTGCCAAAAGGTATGCACTTCATTGGCAGCCATAGCGAACCTTTGCTCTGCTCTCCGGCGCGCGCAGCTTCCACTGCCGCATTGAGGGCTAACAGATTGGTTTAGAATGCAATACCGTCGATCACCCCAACAATATCAGAGATCTTGGCGGAACTGCGCTGAATGGTGCGCATGGTATCCACCACTTCGGAGACTACACCACCGACACGCGCCGCCGAAGCAGAGACCTTCTGCGTCAAATCGTTGGCCTTGTGCGTGTTGTCTTCGTTATTGCTCTCCGTCGAGAGGATCTGCTCCATGCTTGAAGCCGTTTCATCCAGCGAGGCTGCCTACTGCTCAGTGCGGCTGGAGAGATAGATATTGCCGGAAGTAATTTCGCTCACTCCAACGCCGATCACATCGGTGCCGTTACGCACCAAGCGCACCATATTTTCCAGTCCGTCACAAATAAGCTGCGCTGCGCCAAACAGCTATGCGATCTCATTTTTACCCTGCATTTTAAAGCGAGCACGCAGATCGCCTTGTGCAATACGATCGAATATGCTAATAGCCTGATTCAATGGCTTGACGACCAGATGCGTCATCACCAGGCAAGAGAGCAACGCCAGTGTAATCGCCACCGTCAGCATGATTTCCATACGAGTAATACTCTCTTTAGAGGCATTGTGGGTATCATCGATATTCTGACGTTTAACTGCACCAGTTTCTTCTCGGCAGCGTCAAAATCGGCATAGAGCACGGTAGATGTTCCCGCGCGCTGGCGATACTCATCCAGATTTCCGGCCTCCAGAGCGGCAAGAGCTGTTGTGATAAAGGAGGTGGTCATCAGCATTTCACGCTTGCTGGCCATCTCGGCGGAAATCGCTTTCTCCTGTTCTGCCTGCAGGTAGGTCAAATACTCCTGCCATTTTTCGCTGGCAACGTCGATTTTCCCTTTGGCGCGCTTTAATGCCACCATTGCAGCATCCTGCGAACCGTTGCTTATCAGCGATTCATACAAACGCAGATAGAGATGCGCGCGCAGCAGTAATTCCAAGCTTTCATTTAATGCAACCAGCCCGGGCAACACGTCTTTATCGACTCTGGCGAAAGAGTGATTTCCTGATTGGGCTGCAAACAGCTCCAGCATACCGACAAACAGCAACAGCGCTGTCAAAGACAAGACTATAATGCTGAGCGTAGTGTGGATCTTTATCTTATGATCTTATGATAACATACATTATCCCTATTGTTTAGTCATCAGGAGAAAGCTGCGCAGGCACGCCTCATAGACGGACGTGCCTGCGCAGAAAAAATCGCAGTTATTTATGGGAAAAGATTTGCGCCAGGAACTCACCCAACACGGTGCGATAAAACCGGGCGGACATCACAGGCCCGTGGCCACTGGTTTTCGCACTCGCCGGAATCAAGAAGAACGATGCCCGTTTGACCTTTTTCAATGCGGGTTATAACGAACCGATTTCCACCGGATTGTGCTCATCGTCAGCGGAGTTAATCACCAGCATCGGTGCCTTTGATGCGTTTCAGGCCGGGCATTGCATTGTAATCCGCAGAGGAATTTCAAATATAGATAAAGTCATTGGCATCACTGGTCACAGGTGCCATCAGACGCGTATCCACCAGCTTATCTGCCAGTTCACACGTTGGCGCTTTACTCTGTCTGGTAAGCTACGGTACCGCCCTTTTTGGCAATGCTGAACATGATATTGGCCGTCGGCAATGCCGGAGGTTGGGTTTGATAATCGCCGTTTTTCCATGCTGGATTGCGTTTGATGGTTTCAATCAACATACGGCGCAGCATCCAGTTACGCCCGACAGTTCATTGGGCTGTGACGCCATCGGCACCAGCACATCCATCATATCCGGGTATTTTTGCCCCTATAATCAGATGTGCATGCCACCCATTGAGTGGCCCATAACCATACGTAAATGTTTGATACCCAGGCCTTCTGTCACCAGTCGATGTTGTGACAGACCATATTATGGTAGTTATATTGCAGGAATTGCGTGCGCAAATCGTCCGATAGCTTAGAGGATTTTCCTGAACCGATACTTTCGGGAATGATAATAAAGTGTTTAGTGACATCTAGCGGTTGGCCCGGCCCAAACAGTTCACCGGCAAACCCAGCAGTGCGCTGATCGGATGATTAGTGCCATGCAGCAACAACACCGCAGGCTTGTCACAATCGCCCAGCGTGTATAGTGCAGGCGAAGGTCATTGCGCGTTTCACCGTTATGAAAACGGAACGAGGAAGGTCGCCAGTCACCTTCTTGGGTCTGCGGGAGTTGTGCAAAAGAGAGAGAGGAAAACACTAACAGCAACAGGCTAATCCAACCTGACAACATGCGATGTGCAATACTACTTGTCATCCATAATGGTAAATGGATTTCCATAATAATGTGTCCCAGGTCAAATCCAATATAGATTGCAGACTAACCATTAAATAACAATAATATATTGCCATAAGGTAAACTTTCGGTGATTCCTGCACAACCAGATAACAATCATTACATTATAGTTTAAGAAAGAAAAAATCTCCGATACCCTGACAATAATTATGTTTAATTCATTAGACAAGAATAAAATAAGCGAATAAAAAACTAGCAAAAAGAGGTTGCATGCGTTATTTCACGCGTAAAGAACCGACATAAACAGCGCCTGACTGCAGCAAGGCTGCACATGATCATTACAAAAAAACCATGTTCAATGAAACTTTAGCGTAAGAAAACGTAATTATCCCCTATCAATATAAGAGTAAGCACCATGACAACCGCCCCTCCTCTTTCACTGTGGATGCGCCCCATTACCGCACAGGACAATGCTGCCATTGCGACAGTGATTCGCCGTGTTTCTGCGGAATTTAGTCTGACGGCTGATAAGGGATATACGGTCTCGGATCCTAATCTGGATAACCTGTTTCAGTTGTATAACCAACCAAACAGCGCCTACTGGGTCATCGAGTACGAAGGAGAGGTGGTTAGCGGTCGGTATGGCCCTCTTGCAAGAGAGGAGAAGCTGACGTGTGCAAACTGCAAAAGATGTATTTAGTGCGTCAGGATCGCTTCTATCATCGAGTAATTCTTCGATAATCAGGCGCATTTCTTCCCGTTATTCTTCCAGTAAATCGCGGTTTGTCATGTGTCTGCCCCCCAATAATCTCTACGTTATTACTGTAATATCCCGCACCCCGGCAGCCTCTCCACCATAAAGTTTGACGCCGCCTCTTGATATCGAATAATTACACATATATAATGAATTATAATTCAACCAATAGCGTTGAGCCATATGGGGATAACCACAATGAACTTGTTCCACCAGCGTCACTTCTTAAGATTAATAGATTTTTCCCCTGTTGAGATTAACGCACTGTTAACATTATCAGCCCAGCTGAAAGCCGACAAAAAGAACGGCACAGAAAAATGCCACCTGCAAAATAAAAACATCGCACTCATCTTCGAAAAAGATTCGACCCGTACTCGTTGCTCTTTCGAAGTTGCTGCATACGACCAGGGGGCACGCGTCACTTACCTCGGCCCGAGCGGCAGCCAGATCGGCCATAAAGAGTCTATGAAAGATACCGCCCGTGTTCTGGGCAGAATCTATGACGGTATTCAATATCGCGGCTATGGCCAGGAATTGGTAGAAACGCTAGCGAAATATTCGGGTGTACCGGTATGGAACGGCCTGACCAACGAGTTTCATCCTACTCAGCTGCTGGCTGATTTACTTACCATGCAGGAGCATATGCCTGAACATGCTTTCAGCGACATGACGCTGGTCTACACTGGCGATGCGCGTAACAACATGGGTAACACCATGTTGGAAGCCGCCGCCTTAACCGGGCTCGATCTGCGCCTAGTCGCCCCCAAAGCCTGTTGGCCCGATGCCAACCTGGTGGTTGAGTGCCGCGCGGCAGCCGAGCTGACCGGTGGGAAAATTACACTAACTGAAGATATCGTCGCGGGCGTCGCCGGTGCCGATTTCATCTACACCGACGTGTGGGTCTCCATGGGAGAGGCCAAAGAAGTGTGGCAGGAGCGGATTTCTCTGCTAAAACCCTATCAGGTCAATATGGCGATGATCACAGGCACCGGTAACCCACAGGTTAAGTTCTTGCACTGCCTACCCGCTTTCCATGACGATCAAACCACTATCGGTAAGCAGATGGCTGAGCAATACGGTTTGCACGGCAGCATGGAAGTTGCCGATGACGTCTTTGAATCCGCACACAGCATTGTGTTCGATCAGGCTGAAAACCGCATGCACACCATCAAAGCAGTGATGGTTGCCACGCTCGGTCAGGAGTAACGTTAGCGCACCGCGTGATGCGATTACCCCACTTGGCAACAGAGTCACGGATAACCAGGTGTCCTTGATGCTGTGACGGACGGTGTCTCCGTGACCATCGCCTTCTGATGCTTGCTTGCAACCAGACGCCCAATAGAGCATCCTGAATAATGGCAGCAATAAGTAGATGCACCGTCGTTAAGGCCGGGGAAAAGTAGTGTCCAATCAACATGTCATCAAACCCAGCCAACGAGATATCCTGCGTCACACGCTTTCCTGCGCCTAGAAACACCTTTTCCGCCCCGCCCCGATGGCCATATCATCATTGGCCGCGAGCGAGTACGCAGGTTGCATCAACATTGTGCGCCAACAGCGTTTAGGTGGCGCGGTAACCGCCCTCAGGTCTAGTCTCTTCCAAGCGCAGCGCATCGTCATGTTTGATTCCCCCGCCACCTTCAGTGTATCAAGAAATCCAGCAAACTGCTGTTCACTAGATGGGGTGCCGGGCACCCTATCTATAAAGGCAATACGGGTTATGTCCTTGATAGAGCAGATACTGCGTCATGAGCTGGCTGTGCTGTGGCAATGCTCAATATAGACAGCATGGTGCTGGTGATAAGGCAGTTTACGGTGTAATCACCATAATGGGTTGTCTCGTGCTGTTCTATCAGCGTTTCTAGCGCCTCTGCCGATAAAAATTTGGGGTATACGATGGATAGCTTCGCAACTTAGCGCCAGTACATACCAATAGCTTTACGCTCATCCTGCGTACTGTCTTTCCCATCCGCTAGCATCAGCTGACGCTGACGCTTTTTACTGCACGAAGCCGCCTGATAGATCATCTCTGAAAACAATAGCTCCTGATACAAAGAATTGGTGATAACCCAACCAATGGAGTTGATTTTACGGGTGGCCAACTGTCCGGCAAGCATGTTCGAGCTGAATCCTGTTTCCTCGATGGCGCGAAATATACATTGTCGCATATCTTCACGTACTACGTTTTTACCGTTAAGCACGCGAGACACTATTGCTTTAGAGACGTCCGCTTTCTTCGCCATGTCCAGTATTGTAATTATTTTTTTCCTTCCTTAGGGCACGCGCAGCTATGGCGATGCCATCATCAAATGTCAGTGAAGAGACAGCACAACAGCACTCCTCATCATCACAAAACAGGAATACATTAATATCTATACAGGTTATTATGTATAAATTTATGAAGGGGGATCAAACATCCGATGGCCCACCACGTGCGGCAACGAACGTCATCGGCACCGCGCGCAGTAGTGCGATTACAGCACCAGTGAAGCGCCGATCTTCACTACCGCTTTGGCGTACCCGTGCAGGCTCACCTACGGCACACACCGGCTTATGCACTGCGCCAAGAAAGAAAAAACAAAATAAAATGGTTGCATTAAAATGTTTTTTCCTGCTCACCCGCAGACAGGTTACTGAAGGTCATTCCTTCAACGCCGTTGAGCACAATCTGAATATCCAGATATTTGGCATGGTATTCGGCGCGATGTTGCTCAAAGGCTTCAGTGCTGTCATTAGAAACCAGCATAAATACGTTGTTGCCATCGACATCGTGCTTGCCCAGCGAGGTATCTACCATAATGTTTGCTTTTACGTACTCGATCGCTTCGCTCAGTTTGCGCAGGAAGGTAAGGAACTAATTTAAAATGGTGGATATTTCCGGTGATCATAGTAAGTCCTCTCGTGAAAAGCAAAACGTCGTTTTAGCGAACTTTATACTCCGCCACATACTCTCGCTAGTCTACATTGGCAAAAGTACTACCTATCCCCTTTATTTTCCTTAGTCTAATGAGTAAGGTTTTCCGTAAGCAACCGATTGCCAACGCCTAAAAATGCAACTGTTGCCCATAAAGGAGCGCTTAAAATAGCAAATCTCGTGCGTATTATGCGATATAATTCGCCAGAAAGAACATTTATGCTTGCATCATCACATGCTGTACTTAGCACGCTGCTGATCCCTTTTTTCGTCAGTACGCCCCTCTTTTCCGGCAATCACCGATCGTTTAAAAAAGTCCTTCGTTGAAGGGGCTTTTTTTGCCTGTTATACCGGGCGAACTTCGTATACCGACCGCGACCGGGCGAGAGAAAGATGTTTCAGGGTTAACCGTTGGGAGAAAAGCAAACATGGTCAATCCGCTTTATCAAAAACACATCATCTCGATTAACGACTTCACCCGTGAAGATTTAGAGTTGGCATTGCAGGTGGCTGCCAGCCTGAAAGCCAAACCGCAGCTGGAGTGGTTAAAACATAAAGTGATCGCCAGCTGTTTCTTTGAGACCTCGACCGCACCCGGCTTTCTTTTGAGACCGCGATGGACCGTCTGGGCGCATCTTTGGTCGGTTTTGCTGACAGCAATAACACATCGCTCGGCAAGAAGGGCGAAACGTTGGCGGATACCATTTCAGTCATCGGCCACTATGTGGATGGCATTTTTATGCGCCCACCCGTAGGAAGGTGCAGCGCGTCTTGCAACCGAGTTCTCCGGGGCGGTATTCCCGTGCTCAACGCAGAGGAGCCGCTAACCAGCACCTGAAAAACTCTACTGATCTGTTCACCATTCAGGAAACCCAGGGGCGTTTGAATAACATCAATATCGCCATGGTCGGTGACCTGAAATATGGACGCACCATGCACTCCCTGACGCAAGCACTGGCGAAATTCGCCAGTAACCGCTTCTACTTTATCGCACTAGACGCACTGGCTATGCCGGATTACATTCTAGCGATGCTGAAAGAGAAGAACATCACCTATAGCCTGCATACCAGCATTGAAGAGGTGATCTCTGAGATGGATATTCTGTACATGACGCGCGTACAGGTACAGAAAGAACGGCTGGATCTGTCCGAATACATCACACAATATCAAGTCACAGTTTGTGCTACGCGCGGCCGATCTGGGGCTGCCCACGACAATCTTAAGGTACTGCATCCGCTGCAGCGCGTTGATGAGATAACGACGGATGTCGATAACACGCCTTACGCCTATTACTACCAACAGGCAGGCAATGGCCTCTTTGCACGTCAGGCGCTGGTATTAAATCGCGAACTGGTTTTGTGAGAGAGGAAAGTATCATGACTCATGATAACAAATTACAGGTTTAAGCTATTAAACGCGGCACTGTTATCAACCATATCCCGGCGTAGGTTGGCTTCAAGCTACTGACCTGACCCGCTACCGACCACAGCGCATCACCATCGGGCTGAATCTACCCTCCAATCATCTAGGGCGAAAGAATCTGATCAAGATAGAAAACATCTTCCTGACAGAGCAACAGGCAAACTAACTGGCCATCTATGCACCGCAGGCCAACTTAACCAGATTGATGACTACGTGGTAGTACGCAAGCTGATTCCCAGCTTGCCAGAACGTATTGATGGAGTGCTGCCTGCCCGAACAGCAACTTTATCAGCCGTAGTGAGCCGGTCACGTCCTCGTTCAGCGTCAAGCAACGCGATGGCGATGCGCACCTCAAGTACAAATACTGCAAGAAAGAGCTTGAACGCCAGGCAGTGCTGGCTGACGCTAAACGAATGTGCGACGCACGCAGGGTAATCAATGCCATTGCCTGCGCCGCACTTTTCTGAATAATGGTAAGTTATATTCCGCCCGGCGCAGGCAATGGCGGGAATTGTCCCTTCGAAAATAGCCACGTCAAAATCCAGGAAAAGCCATGTCACGTAGCATTAGCAAGGAACACGCCCCAGTCGCTATCAGCCCTTATGTACAATGTGTCGATCTTGGCAGTATGATCATCACTTCCGGTCAGATTCCGGTAAACCCGAAAAGCGGCATGGTGGCCGAAAATATCGTCGCATAAACGCGTCAGTCTCTTGAAAACGTGTGAGCGATTGTAGAGACTGCTGGCCTGAAAGTGTCTGACATCGTGAAAACCACATTTTTTGTTAAAGACTTGTAAGACTTTGCTACCGTTAACGCCACTTACGAAGCCTTTTTTAGCTAGCATCGAGCGCCGTTCCCAGCTCGCTCTTGTGTGGAAGTCGCGCGTCTGCCGAAAGATGTGAAGATCGAAATCGAAGCCATAGCGGTACGCCGTTAAGCGCGATTGATGCAGAACAGAGCGACACCATCGGCTCCGTTAGGCCGTTTCCCCTGGCAATATTATTGCCCTGCTTATTGTTATTTCCCTACGTTTATTATGCTTTTTTGTTCGTAATTTCTCTTAAGCAAGAGACATAAAAAATACCAATTAAATTAATACATTATTTTTATATCGCCCATGCACGCTGTGCAGCCTTTCAACGCTGCTTGAAATTTTTTGTGCCAGGTCAATAAATCTCGCATTTCTTTTTACCCAAAACCACATATAGTATTTGTCATAATTAAAGACACTACATGTAGTACTTATCTACAACCCCACAGCCCTTGTCCGCTGCGGATTTCGTTTGTGGACAATCTGATGAACGAACGTTGAAATCAGTAGTGATTAAACGGGACGTTTGCCGGGTGCCTTTTGATGAGATGCTCATCAAGCAGGCTATCGAACGTGCTGCGCATGCGGCAGGAGTTGATGATACAGATTACTGTGCAACCGTGGCCTGTGGGGTCGCTCAACAAATGCAAGGGAAAGCATGTGTGGATATACGCGATATCCAGAACGTCGTTGAAAACCTACTGATGTCTGACCAGTATAAGCAGCTTGCACGTAACTATATTGAGTATCATCACGATCGTAATGTCACCCGAGAACAGCGTGGACGTTTGAATCAGGAAATTCACGGTTTGGTTGAACAGAGCAATATGGCCCTGCTTAACGAGAACGCCAACAAAGACAGTAAGGTGTCCCTATCCCTATCCAGGGCCGACCCGCTAGCCGGGATCGTTGCCAAGCACTATGCGAAGCAGCATATCCTGCCACGCTATGTGGTGCTTGCCCATGAACGCGGCGAAATTCACTACCACGATTTGGACTATTCCCCCTTCTTCCCTACGTTCAACTGTATGCTGATCGATCTCGAAGGCATGCTGACCAAAGGGTTCAAGATGGGCAATGCGGAGATTGAGTCGCCAAAATCTATCTCCACTGCCACTACGGCAATCCCGCCCAGATTATCGCCCAGGTTAGCGCGAGCCATATATACGGCGGCGTATTAATGAGATTCTGGCAATGTTAGTCACAGCCAGCCATAAGAAGTGCCGGGAGATTGCCACTGAATGGCACATTCCCGATGCAGACGCCTATGCGCTATCCGTACCGAAAAAGAGTATTACGATACCTTCCAGTCACTGGAGTATGAAGTCAATACGCTACACATTGCCAATGGCTAAACACCGTTTGTTACCTTTGGTTTCGGCCTCGGTACAAGCTGGGAATCACGCCTTATACAGCAGTCAATCCTACGCAACCGTATTGCCGGATTGGGCAAAAACCGTAAAACAGCCGTGTTTCCTAAGTTGGTGTTCGCTATCCGCAACGGTGTCAATCACAAGGCAGTTGATCCGAACTACGACATCAAGCAGTTGGCGTTGGATTGCGTTAGCAAGCGTATGTACCCTTATATCCTCAACTACGACCAGGTAATTAAAGTTACCAGTTTCTTCAAAACGCCGATGAGCTGCCGCAGCTTCCTCGGTGTGTGCGAGGAAGAAGATAAGCAGATCCACTATGGCCTCAACAACCTGAGCGTAATAAGCCTCAACCTGCCGCGTATCGCGCTATCCTGCTGACGTTACCAGCCCCGAGGTTAAAACCAGAGCCGTCAACATGCTATGGGAAAATGCGCTGAACGCGCCGCGTTGTGTAAGCCAAGCGGACAGTGCCTGGAAAGAAATATGACCGACAGCCGTTTTCACGCTGTGCCTTTACCCATACCAATGATATAGTGCAACGAACTCGACTTGAAATAATATCAAACTCAGCACTAATTGATAGTGGTTATCATTATTATTTATAATAATTTTTGAGCATAAAAACCCTCCTTTCCTAAAGGAAAACACTGATTTCCACTGTCATCTTCAGCGATATGCCATTTTACCAGCCTTCTGACAACACAAGTCACGTTCTGTAATCGACCTTTATTTATTACACTATTATTTTTTCATCAGCGATTATGTTGTCTTATAGGAAAAATATTATTAGCAATAATTAATGACAATAAAAAAATACTATAGATAATAAACCGACATATAAAAATAGATTAAAATAAATTTTTTCATTTAGTTACCTAAATTGCGCTTTTGTGATAAAAGTTATTCCGTAAAGTAGAATAATAGGTTAATTTTCCCCTGAATATGAGGATAAATTATTATGAATTAATTTTTTTAATTCTCTTCATTACGCACCTGGTTTTATTTATAGAATAATAATAGTCGTACCAAAAATATATCCATCTCTATTTCTAGAGACCCGAATAAAGCTATCCAAAACACTGATAGGAATCTACCTAAGCTCCACACACTGTTGATGAGTTATTCAGCCTAATACATTGCAAATCAAAGCATCTGATGCTCACCCCGAGGGCTATCCCAATGTGTTGACCGTACAAAAATGGGAGAGGAATTAAAAGCCGCCACGGATGGAAAACTGGAAATAAAAACCTTTCCATGCGGGGTGTTAGGTGATGATAAGTAAATGATAGAACAGGCTCAATTGGGTTATATTAGTATTATTCGTGTATCCATGACGCCCGTCTCAGCCATTTTACCTGAGATCGAAGTGTTTACTCTGCCTTATATTTTCCGTGATGAAGATTATATGCGCAAAGTGCTAGACGGCAAAATTGGTTAGGAGATTGGTGACAAGATTACGAATAATAGCAAATCTAAGCTGGTATTTCTCGGCAGGCGTAACCTGATCACCACAGCACCGGTCGCTACACCGGAACCTCAAAGGCATGAAGATTCGTGTACAAAGCAGCCCAGTGTTACTAACCACGCTGAAAGCCATGGGTGCCAACTCTATTGCAATGGGAGTAAGTGAGGTGTTCAGCGGTATGCAAATAGGTGTCATTGAAGGCACAGAAAACAATCTGCTAACATTCGTCACTCATAACTACATGCCGGTTGCAAAAAAAAACTTTACTTGGAGCTGCTATTTTATTATTCCTGGACTTTTTCTTTATTCTAAAACTAAATGGGATAAACTCACCAAAGATCAACAGGAATTGATTCTTAAATTTGCGAAAGAAGCACAACTGGAACAGTACGAATTATGGCATGCTTATAATCAACAATCATTTTATAAAATGAAATCTGGTGGCATAAATTTCTACGATATTAATACAGATTACTATTACAAAGCGACACAACCTGTGAGCGATCAGTTTGGTGAAAAATACCAGGATCTGATCAAAGCTATGGCAGAGGTAAAATAGCATATCGTCTATAGTGCGGGCTGGTTTAGCGCTGGCTCGCCTATTATCCCTAATATCATTAGTTACCCTGGCAAATATTATTACGCTGAATAGTCTGAGTTTTTCATGGGCTAAAAGCACGGACGATATCCCAATAATGGCAAAGATAATGGCGCAGGGAAGTACAGGTGAAAGCAATGGGCCGTATTTATATTTCTGCAATGAATACTTTCTATCTTATTGCCATATAAGTCTCAGAGCTAACGCTTTTGGTCATGACACTGATCATTCCCATTGGCATTTTCGCACGCTATGTTTTGAACTCCGCCCTCTCCTGGCTGGAGCCGGTCGCTATTATCTGCATGGTGACCCTTACCTTTGTCGGCGCCGCCGTCAGCTATCGAGCGTGTTCACATATTGCCGTGAGCATGGTGACCGACAGGCTCTCTGAGCAAGGTAAGCGCGTGTGCAGAGTTATCACCAACCTGCTGATGTTACTGATCAGTCTGTTTATTCTCTCGCCGTTGGCTCAGTGTCATTGCTGGCACATTCTGGATTGACCTTCCGCTCGAGGCGGTCATAATCCAGATCACCGATGGGGTGAACAAATTCACCCTGTTAGCTACCCCATTCTTTATTCTGGCTAGCGCTATTATGACTGAAGGGGATATTACTCACCGGTTGGTGAACTTCGCCTATATTTTGTTGGCTTTATTGGCGGTGACCTGTCGCTGATGAATATTGTGGCCTCAACCTTCTTTGGTGCCATCTCCGGCTCATCGGTTACAGATACCACCTACGTCGGCTCAGTAATGATTCCGGAAATGGAGAAAAGGATATCCGCGTGATTTTGCCGTCGCCGTGACCGCTAGCGTTCGGTGTCTATCGACTTGCCGGTATCATGCCAGGCCTGCTGCTGAGCTTCACCATGATGATGATGTGTGTGGGCTTTGCTCATAAATGCAGCTACCCCAAAGGCGAGAGAATCCCTTTTAAACAGGTGCTTAAAATTTGTATAGATACCCTATGGAGCCTGATGACCGTCATCGTCATGGGAGGGATTCTTTCCGGTATCTTCACCGAGACCGAATCCGCTGCCATCGCTTGCGTGTGGTCATTCTTCGTCACCATGTTTATCTACAAAGACTACACCTGGGCAGAGCTGCAGAAGCTGATGTACCGCACGGTAAAAACCGTCACCATCGTGATGATCCTGATGGGTTTTACTGCTGCATTCGGTGCAATCATGACCTACATGCAGCTACAAGCCGCATTACCGAATTCTTCACCTCCATCTCGGATAACAAATATGTCATCCTGATGTAGATCAATATCATGCTGCTGTTAGTCGGCAAATTGATAGACATGGCACCGCTGATCCTGACACCGGTACCGTTACCTGTCGCCATTTTACTCGGCGTCGATCCGGTGCATTTCGGCATGATCATGCTAGTCAACCTGGGAGATTGACTTGATCACATCGCCGGTAGGTTCCGTGCTGTTCGTTGCCAGCTGTGTGAGTAAGCAGAAGATAGAACAAGTGGTGAAAGCCATGCTGCCTTTCTACTGCGGGCTCTTTCTCGTCTTGATACTGGTCACCTACATTCCAGCCATTTCCCTGTGGCTACCCAAATTGTTCGATGTCCATGCTGGGTAATATCGTATTCATTCCGCCAGCTCATCATGCAGACCGACTGGCCCTTCTCTTCTTTCTTCAGCATGACATCATTTCTACATCCTCAAAAACAGTGACTCTAACTATTTTTCTCTCAGAATAAAAATACCATCCCCTTCCTCCACACCATGTTAACGTAACTTTTTCCGTTTTCTTTAGTGAAAAAAGCATGAGCAGCAAGAAAACAGCAACGGCGCTGGTCTCCACAGTACACAGCAAAAATACACCCAGGGATAGGTCAACAGCGTTATCCAACGCGCCTCATCTCTGATTTTTGAGACAGTTGCAGACAAGAAACAGGCAACATCAACCGAGCCAAAAGTGGGCTGTTCTACGGACGACGCCCCGCAGCTGATGACACATTTCTCTTTGCAGGAAGCGATGACGGAACTGGAAGGCGGCGTAGGCTATGCACTGTATCCGTGCGGTGCAGCTGCTATCTCCAATACGATACTCTCATTTGTTTCGAGCGGCGATCATGTGCTGGTTACCGGTTCCATCTACGAACTGACGCAGGCGTTCTGCGATAATGTCCTGAGCAAGTTTAATGTTGCTACCACATATTTTGATGCGCTTATCGGTGCGCCGGTATTACCGATCTGATTCAGGAAAACACCAAAGTGGTGTTCCTTGAGTCACCCGAGTCGATCACCATGGAAGTGCACGACGTGCTAGCCATCGTCAGCGCAGTGCGGCGGGTATTCTGTTTAAAGCGCTCGAGTTCGTTATCGATATCTCTGTGTAGTTTTGCACCAAGTATATCGTCGGCCACTCTGATGCCATGCTGGGCACAGCTGTCGCTAACGTACGCTGCTGGGATTAACTACGCGAACACTCATATCTGATGGACCAAATGGTCGATACCGACACTGCTTACGTCGCCAGCTATGGCCTGTGTACTCTCGGCGTTTGCCTCAAATAGCATCAGGAAAGCAGACTGCGCATTGCCCACTGGTTCGCGGAGCGAACGGAAGTCGCAGTCGTAAATTATCCGGCACTACCGAGCTGTAAAGGGTATGAATTTTATGTGCGTGATTTCACCGGCTGTAACGAACTATTCTCCTTTGTACTAAAGCAAAAAGCTGAGCAAGGAGTAACTCTCCAACTATCTGGATAATTTTGCGAATTTTAACATGGCTTACTCTTGGGGCGGTTTCGAATCCCTAATTTTGGCTAATCAACCTAAGGATCTGGCCTCAATGCGTCCCGTAGGCGGTGTTAACTTCATCAGTACACTTATTCGGTTATATATCGGGCTTGAATACTGTGATGATCTGATCGATGATTTAATCAGCCGGATTCAACAGAATTCATAAAGTGTGACGGCGATATCCCTTGATATGGCTGCGGTGGTGTGTGTAAAGCGTGTATGATAAACGGAATAAATAAGACATAAAAAACCGCTTTATATGAATAACAGAACTTATGTCGCCGAGAGGCGTTCGTATTGGCGACACTAAGATCTTGGCCCTATGCTATTGCTTAGCGATACAGATTAACTTGCTCGCCTTTTGTGCGAGCAGGTTTGTACTTTGGGCCCCTACACCTAGCAGGAAGTAATCAGCGCTGTGGTAGCAAGATTTCAGTGTGACAGTCCATTAACGTGATGGCATATACCCTAAATAATTCTAGTTGCATGAAGGCAGCAAGTGAGTGACAAGTCTGCCGAAAGCTGATTTAAATGCCGCCTGTGGCGGCTTTATAAAAGGTGAGGCCCAGGCATGGGCTAAATAGCGAGTGCAGTCAACACATCTGCAACTTGCAGTATGACGAGTATAAAAACAACACAGCTCAACAAACACATTAAATTACTGTCCTTCCTGTCGTTACGCTGCTATGTTTTAACACTGGAACCTCTCTTCGGCATGACTGCGTTAATACAGTGTCACTGCGCCTACCATTTTCGCCACTCTCTTCATTAAGGCCAATAAAGAGCCGCCATCATGGGCGAAACATTACAGAATAAAACCTGGCAAGTTGAAAATACGGGAATCGATATTGTCCCTCCCGCTGAACGCACAGGAAAACCGTTAGAGCTGTTTTAGATTTGGTGTGCCGCAAATATTGGCATTCTTGGTATCGTTTATTCAGTCACTGCCTGCCGCTATTGTCAGCGTTGCCAGCTTTGCTCTGGTGAGATACACTTCATTTGCTGGGCAAACCGGGCGCACCGCTACCCTGAGCTCTCTCGTGCGGTATTTGGCCTGAAAGGCAATATACCCCCACCGCATTTGGTTGATTTACGCTGATGGGTTGGGAAGCCGTGAATCTGACAACTGGCATGCTGACGCTGGTTGCCTTGCTTGAAGCCATTGGTTTCACCAGCAGTAAAACGCTGACAGCTATCTTTTTGATCCTGTTTGGCGGCATGACCATCGTGGTAAGTATTCTTGGGCAAAATACCCTGATCCTGATGCAAAGCTGGATTACAAAAATCTTCGGCACCATAACACTTATTATTGTCGCTTATATCTTGTTCAATACTCCCTGAAATGTCGTGCTCGCGATGCCTTCTGGCAGTTAGCTGACAAGCTTTCTGCCCACGGTATCCGTGATTGCAGCAGGCGCTCGTCGGTTAGGCCTATCGCAAGGGCAGATTACAGTCGCTATCAAAGCCCAGGCACCATAGGCGGCAGCGTCTTTTTCGCCGTCGTGGGTGACCTCAGCGTTACCGCTGATTTTGCTGATGCTGGCAGGTATTTTACTTTCCGCACAACTACCGGAATTAATCAGTTCAGCCAAAACCCCATCGCACTTATCGGGTCGGTGTTACTGCCATGGATGTCGGTGCCCTACCTGCTTACTGCAACAGCAGGTATTGTTACTATCGCCGTGTTCAGCCTCTATTCCGCTAGCCTGAACTTGCTAGCTATCGGAGTAAAACTGCGCCAGTTGGTCACGGTTTCTTTGGATACCGTGTTGGTGGTGGTTTTTGCTATCTATGTTTTGTTTGTCTCGCAAGATTTCCTCGCTGTTTATCTCTTTTTTTGATTTTTTGTGGTCTGTTTTTCGGCCCGTGGTCAGCAGTTTTTATTTTGGAATATATCTACCTGAGTCAGCACCACGACTACGACAATGATACTCTGTTTGCGGTCAAAATGGCAAGATATAGCAGCGTGCGCTGGGTACCGTTAATGTGCTGGTTGCTGGGTACGCTTGCCGGGTTAATGGTCAAAAAAAACCGGCTTTATCGATGGTCCGTGGGCCAACAGACATTTTCGAAAAATCCAGCCTAGGGCTGTTTCTCTCCTTCGGTGTCAGTTGCGTGATATATGGCATCTACCTAATGCTACAACCCAAGGAGAGCCACTAATGCATGAAGGAAACCCCTCCGGCAAGTATTGGTGGATTGGCGGCGGTGCCTTTAACGTGGCACGCGTGCTCACCCGTATTGGTGCTTCGTTGCTAAATGGCATGTCAGTAGGACAGACCTTGGGGCAACATGGTAGAAGTCGCCATGAAAGACTACGCCTGCTAGCGCTTATGCGCCATCCTAACATGGATAACGGCTGGTGTCTGGCGTTGTTGGCTGAGCCAAGCGGCGAGCGTACCTTTATTAGTATCACCGGGTGCGAGGGCCTACATCACCTCTACGATACTACAACGCCTACAACCCGCTGCGCCGATACGCTGATTTATGCTAATGGCTATGAGTTGTTTGGCACTGGTGGTATCGCGTTACGCGCCCGGCTCCTGGCGAATCCCCAGCAAAAACTGAGCGATTTCGGTCAGCGTTTACCCCGTATCCCGCTCGTCTTTACCACTGCGCTGTTCGGCAGCCGCGATATTGACGCTGAACCGTGACGAAGCGCGTCACTTGCTGGACGAAGGCGATATTATCGTGCTAGCACAGTAGTGCGCGGCGTACAGTGGGCTTACACTGATTTTTGCCTGGATAAGGAAGGGGTGGATTTATCCACTGGACGGCAAGCCAGAAACCGTGGCTCCGTATCCAATAACGATAGTGGACAAGTATTGGCGCAGGCGATGCACATTGTGGTGAGCTGCTGCCTGGCCGCTAAGGCAGGTAGTCGATCTAGCCAATCAGGTTGCCGCTTGCATGGTTGCCACCCAAAGCTCATCGCAGCCTCCCGACTGGAACATGCTACACGAGTATTTTCCTGACACCGCCAACGCTGCCCCTTCCCGGGTGGGAGGCCCGCCAATCCAAGAACAAGCTTATTCGGTACGCCCTGTTTGGGGCGTACTGCGGCTGGCGCGCCGAAAAAACGTCAGCAGCATTTTCACTGGTTTATCCAGCAGCGCCAAGCCCGTATTAGGTGCAGCGGCACGGCACGGCACGGCGCGTGCTTTGCCCCAACGCCAGCGTTTCTAGCAAACCGATGCCAACGGTGCGGTAATCCACTCCTCCGGCAGCCAGCCATAGCCTACCTAGTGCATCACCGCTTTAATCGCCGATTCGACGGTGGAAAAGGTCCAATATTCGGTAACAGCCATCATCGCCAACGGCATGCTGTTCTCTCTGGACGCTATTCTTACCAGCAGATAGCGCAGCAGCGTGTCTTCCACGTAACGGCACAGGCTGTTGATGCAGAGAGTGACGCGGTGCGCCACGGCGACAAAATCGATGTTCATCAGCTATTCTCCTCTTCCCATCATGTCTTCACGTCGCATCAGCACCAGCCACATCGGCATCAACATCCCATGGCTGGTTCTTTAGTATCTTCGTCAGGAGGATGTGGGTATCGGGTTGCAACTGCTGAAATTCACGCAAGATGGCAAACAGCGTCTCACAAGAAAATACATTATCGACTACTAGATCCAGGTACGTGCGTACACCATTTTTAAGCGTAGCTGCCTGCGTTTCCACATAATGAAAGGCATTAAGAAGCTCCGACCTGCGCCAAAAACAGCGCCCCCACCGGCCTTATCTCCGCTTTATGTTCTTTGGCTTCCAGTGTAGTCACGCCGAGGCGCTCTTGGAGCAGCGCTAGATTGTAGCTTACCGAAGAACTGGCTGCGGTGCGTTGCCTGCGCCGCACGGGAAAAGCTCCCAGTTCGATCACCTTATCTAGCAAGTACCATTATTTCAACGTCGTCTTGTGCATAATCAATCTAAATTTTGGATGAATTAGATAGGAAATCAGCGTTATTAATTCATAGAGTGACGCAATATGATCCTGATATCAAGAACAAAAAGAGCATGACCATGAATACATTGGATAAGCACGATCTCAGCGATTTTGTTGGCAAACATCTGGTTTATACCTACGATAATAGCTGGAACTATGAAATTTACGTGAAGAACGACCACACGCTGGATCACCGTATTCACAGCGGCATCGTCGCGAACCGTTGGGTCAAGGATCAGTTTGCCCATATCGTTCGCATTGCCCAAAGCGTCTATAAGATTTCCTGGACAGAACCTACCGGCACGGATGTCAGCCTGATAGTCAATTTGGGGCGATCGCTTGTCCCACGGAACCATCTTCTTCCCGCGTTGGGTCATCAACAATCCACAAAAAACGTGTGCTTCCAAAACGATCATATCTCCACCATGGAAGCCTACCGCGCTACGGGACCAGCCTACCCAATGGAAGTGATCGATGAATTTGTCACGACCACCTTTGTTCGTGATTGCAGCCCAGATAACGAGAGCGTGATCGCATACCCGGCCAGTGAATGCCCACTGACTTTCCTAAAAACCTGAAATAACCCTACTTCTGAGATCGAATAAGGAAGGTTATGAAAATAAAACATATTGCCTTGATTGGCGTGATAGTGGCAGCACGGCCACCACATGTGCCTATACCGCCCCATAGCAGCTAACGGATATGCCCTCGATGCCGAAGTTATTCAGGTGATTCTATACGGGGACAAATTGATACCATCAGCAATGTGATCTACACCCAGATCAAAGGCCCACGTGCGGTATGCCAGTTGAGGATGTCTTTTCTCATCCCACGCACTGCCGTACCTAAACCATCGATCTTGTACTTTCCAGGCGGCGTTTTACCTCTGCCGATCATGAGAAATTTATCAAAATGCGTATGGCGCTAGCCAAGGCAGACTTTGTGGTTACCGCAGCAGAATATCGCACTGTGCCAGACACTTTTCCGGCGCTGATACAAGACGGCAAAGCAGCTGTGCGCTACCTGCGCGAACACGCCGTGAAATATGGTATCGATCCAAAACGCATCGGCGTACTGGGCGACTCCGCAGGAGACTACCTGGTATAAATGCTCGGCGTAACCAACGGTGAAAAATCCTTTGATAAGGGAGACTACCTCAGCTAATCTTCTGATGTGCAGGCGGTTGCCACTCTCTATGGTATCTCCAATCTGCTCAATACCGGTGCTGGCTTTCCGGATAATATTTAGGACATGCACCGTTCACCAGCCTCTGCAGAAGCACTGTTGGTGCATGGTGCGGCATTCCTCGATTTCCCCGGTCCCCGGCTATCGGCAAGGATGAAAAAAAGCCTTTAGCGCTAGCCTAATGGGGTGCATTAACGGCAAAAAAACCCCGTTGTGGAGTGGTTCAAACAGACACTGAACGTTTCTGCTGTCACGCATGCCGTTACAACGCCAAGTAACCCGAACGCTAATCTATAGCAAAAGATACCTGTGGGCCAGACGCCCCTCGTGTTTTACCACCGGAGTATCACTGCACAACCAACTGTCCAGTAGAACCACGATCTGCCATCTCCAGAGTGTGGCTGTAGTAGATGAACGGAAATGAGGCTGATGATGATTGGATGAAATAGACTAACAGTTCTGCGTCGCCATCAATCCACACAGTGTCTTTCCAGCCACTCTGGTCGGCTGCAGGAGTAGCTCCATTGATACTATAAACCAGAAACATCGCACCCTGAATATGGAACGGCTGCGGAGAGTCGGCATGAACAATCCAGCGTTCACATCGCCCTCCCTGCGTCTGTACATCCGTACGCGTCATATCCCACATGGCACCGTTAATACCCGGCAGGCTATCGCCCAAAAGAAACTCCCGCGTCCGACTGATATTCACGGGCAGCACAATATCCGTCAGCAAGCGTGCGGGAAGATTGTTCTTCACCAGTAGCAGCAAACCGGTCGGTTTTAACGTCAGAATTTGTGTTGATACCAGAATGCTCGAGGGTTCAAACAAGCCACGCAGACGCTCCATCAGCGTAGCCGCATCACCCGCCGTCAAGGTCACTTCACCGCCCTGAGACATATCAATCAGAATTTCACGACGTTCACCCGGCGCGAGTGAAATCTGATTTAGCGCCAGCGGCAGGGGTAAAAAGCCCAAATCACTCGCGATAAGGTACATTGGGCGGCCATCACTCAGACACATCACATAGCGGCGTGCATTGGAAGCATTCAGTAAACGCAGACGCACCCAACCGCGTGAGACTTCTACAAACGGCTCTTGTACGCCGTTCACCAGCAACGTATCGCCGACGAAACCCCCGCTGCTAGGCGGGTTGTATATCGGAACGCCAAAGTTATCCAGGCGTTTGTCCTGAATAATCAGCGGAAAATCATCTACACCATAGTGATTCGGTATCGGCAAGTTCTTGCTGGTGCTGTTTTCCACCAGCCAAAGCCCTGCTAATCCCTGATAAACGTGCAGTGCCATGCGATTTGGCGTGTTGGCGTGATACCAGCAGGTGGCTGCCGCCTGACGAATCGGTAGCACTGGTGCCCAGTCTGTACCCGGGGAAATCATACGCCCTGAACCGCCCATCAATGGGCCTGGCACCTGCAAGCCACTGACAGTCATTGAGACTGGCTCATTCAGGCGATTACCGTAGATCAGTTTAACATCATCGCCACTGAACACTTTTACCGTTGGGCCAAGGTAACGTCCGTTGATGCCCCACACCGCAGTCTTGCGGTCTCCTGAAAATGCCCAGTGAGTACGCTGCATGGTCAAAAAAAGCGGCTGCCCACGGCGAGACTCCAACAGTGGCGGAATAGGTAACGTATTTTGCTTACCCTTTGCCTGCGCCGTCACAGGTAACCCGCCCGCACACACTATGAGCCCTGATGCCTGAATAAACTGACGGCGGCTGAGTGACATAAAAACTCCATAATCTTGCTAACCAACCGTGTACGCCCTCCAACACGGAGGACGTAAAAAAATGTTAACGCTTCTCCGCTTTCTTCCGTTCAGCCACTTCGGCATACAGCTCAGCCAGACGCGCGGCCATCACATCATGACAGTGCGCAGTCAGTTCACGTACCTGCTCTTTGCCATAGGCAGAGGTGTCAATAGGCGGCAGCATTTCAACAATCACATGACCATTATCCCACCGGTTCAGTTTGACTTTGTTGTGTATATTGGTCACACAAATCGGCACAATCGGTACTCCGGCACTGATAGCCGCATGGAAAGCACCGGTTTTAAACGGCATCAGTCCACGGCCACGGCTGCGTGTGCCTTCTGGAAACATCCAGATAGAGATATTGCGCTCTTTAATGTGTTGAACGACTTGCGCAATAGTGCCATGCGCCTTGGCGCTGTTTTCTCTATCAATTAGTAAGTTACCAGCTAACCAGTAGAGCGGTCCAAAGAAAGGTATCCACACCAGGCTTTTTTTACCGACCGTTACCGTGCCAGGTTGTACTGCATTCGCAGCCGTCACCATATCGTAGTTATTCTGATGGTTAGCAATATAAATGCAGTTACTGTAATGCCCCACATCTGCTGGCAATCTGACTTCTACTTTTAAGCCAAACAGGGTCGAAAGCCGCCCAAAAGCATGGCCAAATGTCGCCACGTGGCGTGGATTCTTCGGGCTAAACAGGCAGTAAACCGTACCGAACAGACAAATCAGAATGGAAAAAATTACCACTACTACAAAACGGATAATGAATAACATAGCAACCTCATAAGCCAACCGCCGCCGCTAGTATAGCGGCTTTGGCATAAAATACACGGGTAATCCTTTGCCGTGGGCACCAGCACCATTCACCAGGTAAGGCAGGGGAAGAACGCCTGATACCGCCATCGGGCGATATCAGGCAACACATTACTCCTCGCTGTCACTCTTCTTGGCAGGTGGTGCATCAACCTCAATATAGTCAATGTTTTGCAACCCACGCAACAGGGTGCCCTTGCGGCCCCGTTCACCGTGATGTTCACTCGCGCGTACCACAATTTTGCGCTTGCCGGAGAACAGTTTCACCGTCGCCAGCGGCGACAGTACCAGCAGGATAGCCAAGCGATCTTTGCCTGCAGCGAAATCAGCCGAGGGGATGGAGATGATCTTGTTACCTTTACCTTTCGACAACTGTGGTAGATCGGACACCGGGAACAGCAACACGCGACCAGCAGCAGTAACAGCCATCAATAGATCATCATCGCGCTCTACCATGATTGGAGCTAGTGCTTTGGCGTTGTCCGGTAATGTAATTATTGCTTTACCAGCACGGTTTCTCACCAATAAATCATTGAAATTAAAAATAAATCCGTAACCTGCATCTGATGCCATCAACAGGCGCTGTTCATCCGCAGCCATCAGGACATGCTCAATGGTTGCTCCCGGCGGCGGCGTCAATTTGCCGGTCAGCGGCTCACCCTGACCGCGCGCCGACGGAAGCGTAACGGGATCGAGTGCATAGCTACGCCCGGTTGAGTCGATAAATACCACTGGCTGGTTGCTCTTACCGCGCGCGGCTGCACGGAAGCTATCGCCCGCCTTAAAGCTTAGCTCAGAAGGATCGATATCATGCCCTTTGGCACTGCGCACCCAGCCCATTTCTGACAGCACAATAGTAACCGGCTCAGACGGCACAAAATCGTGTTCTCTCATGGCCTTGGCTTCAGCACGCTCATGCAGCGGCGAACGGCGATCATCGCCATACAACTCAGCATCCGACTGAATTTCTTTTTTCAGCAAATTACTTAACTTACATTCTGATGCCAACAGCGCTTGAAGCTGATTACACTCTTTTTCAAAATCATTTTGCTCGCCGCGGATTTTCATCTCTTCCAGGCGCGCCAAGTGCCGCAATTTCAATTTCAGAATGGCTTCAGCCTGGGTATCACTCCGGCCATAACAGCGCATCAGTTCGGCTTTTGGCTCATCCTCGGTGCGGATGATATGGATAACGTCATCAATGTTCAGGAACGCAATCAACAAACCTTCCAGAATGTGCAAACGCTTGAGCACTTTTTCTAAACGGTAGTTGAGACGTCGACGCACGGTATCACGACGGAACACCAGCCATTCGCTCAGGATCTCCACCAAACCTTTAACGGCAGGGCGGTTATCCAGACCGATCATGTTCATGTTGATACGGTAGCTTTTTTCCAGATCCGTGGTGGCAAACAGGTGGTTCATCACCTGATCGAGATCGATCCGATTAGATCGCGGCACCAGCACCAGACGCGTCGGATTTTCATGATCTGATTCATCGCGCAAATCATCGATCATCGGCAGCTTTTTTGCCCGCATTTGGCTGGCGATCTGCTCCAATACTTTCGCTCCCGAAACCTGATGCGGCAACGCAGTGATCACCACTTCGCCATCTTCTTTCTTCCACAAGGCGCGTATCCGCACGGAACCACGCCCCTGCTCATAGACGCGCCGCAACCCATCACGCGGTGTGATGATTTCAGCTTCAGTGGGGAAATCGGGCCCTTGAACGAACTGCAATAAATCGTCGAGGGACGCGTCCGGCTTTTCCAGCAGCGCGATGGCAGCAGCCGCCACTTCGCGCACGTTGTGCGGCGGGATGTCCGTCGCCATTCCGACAGCAATACCGGTGGTGCAGTTGAGTAGAATGTTGGGCAGACGTGCAGGCAACATTTTCGGCTCCTGCAAGGTGCCGTCAAAGTTTGGCTGGTACTCTACGGTTCCCCGCCCCAACTCGCCCATCAGCACTTCGGCATATTTGGACAGGCGAGACTCGGTATAACGCATCGCAGCGAAGGATTTCGGATCGTCCGGAGCCCCCCAGTTACCTTGGCCATCAACCAGAGGATAGCGATAAGAAAAAGGCTGCGCCATCAGCACCATAGCTTCATAGCATGCGCTATCGCCGTGCGGGTGGTATTTCCCCAGCACGTCACCCACGGTACGGGCGGATTTTTTAAACTTGGCGCTGGCGCTTAATCCTAGTTCCGACATCGCATACACAATGCGGCGTTGCACCGGCTTGAGACCGTCACCAATAAAAGGCAGCGCCCTGTCCATGATGACATACATGGAGTAGTTCAGGTACGCGTTTTCTGTAAACGTATGCAGCGCAAGACGTTCTGCGCCGTCATGAGTTATCTCACTCATCGATAATCCTTACGTGGTGACTCAATGATCATCCAAAAACGGGGTCAACTATACCCTCAATAATTTTTGTTGCAGGAAGGCGGCAAAAAAGTGAACGCCAATGAACTTACTGAAGCAAGTCATTCGAGTGAACGCGTGCAGCCAACGCACATGCAACTTGACGTATAACGTGTATCTCGCAACGCGACCATTCTGACCGCACGGTAATGTATGTGCAGATAGTACAGCATCTTGCCAGCCACTGTCACAAACCTCAGGTGCATTCCCGCCTTAACACTTCATTAATCATCTTGGAGTTCTTTCATTAAGAAATCTTAATGCCACAATCATGGTGATAATAATTATATTTTCTATATGCTAATGATTAGCATATAGATATGCGCGGCGCCATACCGCACCGATGACAATATTGTCACCTCCATTTTACTTACTCACAACATCGCGAACCACAGAGCTCTATCATGTTAAATCATAAGAATATGAATAACATTTTGCTGACCGGTGTCCTGTCCTGTCCGGTTTGGCATTTGGCGCCAATGCGGCGCAAAGCGCGCAGGGCAAATCGGATAATACCCAAAAAGACTCCCAGGATACCATGACGGTACTTTGTCCCTGGGTAGATCGAGAAGCGGGCACGAAACCACCCTGACGGCAAATGACTTATTGAAAGAAGGTGGTAATACCTTCGGTAATATCATACTTACCAGCCGCTGGTCAGCGCACCGGACGTCAGCGCTGGGTCAACCGCGGGTAAGAGCAGCTACGATCGCGGTGGCTACAGTGGATACAACATTTGCGGACTGGAAAATAACCGCCTCTCTATCGATATCGACGGAGTTGAGCTTCCCGCCGGAACCGACGCAGCACTTCCACGCCGAGCGGTCGCGTTCAGGCAGACAGCACTGGCATCGGCCGCTGTGATTACTTCGATCCCTATCTATACGGATCAGTAGATATCGCTTCCGGCGCTACCGACGTGTCTAACAGCAATAACCCGTTGGACGGCTCTGTCTCTTTTGTACCCAAATCGCCGGATAATTTCCTCAGCAGCGACAAACACAGCTACTTTAGTTATCAGACCGGGTATGACTCTGCCGATCGCAGCTTCCACTATGGTGCCTGGTCCTTGGGTTATATGGGCATCTCAAGCTCCTATACCACGATGGGTGATCCTAATCTGAAAACGGAAACCAGCGATAACTATGAGTTGGGACTGAAAAGCCGGATTGTCGATGGGGCAACGTTTAGCGCTGCAGCATTCTATAGCGATTACAAAAACTTTATCGCCAATGTTTATTATAACAAAAACTATAAACCCGAGATGTTTAGCAATATACCAGCTAATATACGTACGCTCTATATTACCGAAACCGTTACAAAGCCTATATCTACGGTGGTGAGTTGAGTGCACGTTTCGAACTGGGCGCCTGGTTTGAACAAGCCAGCTGGTATTTGCCACCACAGTGAACTACATGGACCGCCAACTGCTCGAGTTCCTAGCTCCGATGCTGCAAAAAGATATCGACTGGATGCAAATGGAATATAGCTGGTTGGTCAACGCCTTCACCATTGCCTATGGTGCAGGCACACCGATTTTCGGTCGTGTCATTGACAATTGGGGACCACAAAATCAGTTACGCCGCCGTGATGGTGGTCTGGAGCGCCGCTACCATGCTATATGCCGCCGTCGGCACTGTGCTTGGGTTTAGATTATGCGTGTTATTCTTGGGCTGGGGGAATCGGCTAACTTCCCGGCGGTGATGAAAGTCATCGCAGACTGGCACCCCAAAAAAAGAGCGCACGCTGGCCACCGCGATTCTTGGCGTCGCCGTTAACCTTAGCGTAGTCGCCTCCCCGACCTTAATTTCTTTTATGGCCATTCATTACGGCTGGTATGGGGCGTTTCTGATTCTTGGTGCGGTTGGCTTTGTCTGGCTTATCCCGTGGTTTTTCCTGTTTGGCAAGCTGCAAGATAAATCCTCTGCCGAAAAGCTGGCCTGGATCCGTCAGGACAAAGAAGAGCATGTCAGCGTGGAGTCCATCAAGTGGACGCACCTGCTTCGTTACCACCAACTGTGGGCTTTTGCGCTGCGCAAGATACTGACCGACCCTATCCCTGTTCTTGTTCTGGCTACCAAAATAGCTGAACGAAACCCGTGATATCAATATGGCAGAATTGGGTGTGCCGTTGATCATGATCTATCTGTTTGCCATTGGCGGCAGTCTGGGCGCAGGTTGGTTGCCCGGCAAGCTGATGAGTATGGGATTCAGCGCCGCTAAAGCCCGCAAGACCACTATGTTGATTTGTGCCTGTGCAGTTATTCCGATTTTTACCGCCACGCAAGTGGAAAGCCTATGGCTGGCTGTTGCTCTATCGTCGAGTTGGCTGCTGCTGCACACCAGGGCTGGTCAGCAAACCTGCTGACATCAGTGTCCGACCTGTTCCCCAACGCAGCAGTGGGTTCGGTCGTCGGAATTTGTAATTCCTTTAGCATGATCGGCAGCGTGATTTTCTCAACGGTGATCGGTGCCGTACCCGAAGCGTCAGGCAACTACTGAGCACTGTTTGCCATCAGTTCTGTGGCCTATCTGGTTGCCTGGAGCGTGATGCACCTGCTGCTGATCCCCAATATGGAAGGGCTAAATTCAAATAACCACTCAATAAATTGCATCTACCATCATGGGAGCATTATGCCCTCATGATGCTTTGAACACCGCCACAGAATGGCGTTCAACCATGGCGCACGCTAGTTCAATAAGCTTGGGATCGTCTACCCCTCATACCGCTGTTCAATCGTTTGTCGGCAAGGATGGGCGAAGAGAGAATATCGTGATGTCCGTCATCCAGGTTGCCGAGCGGTTACACTGTATCACGCTGGAAAGCTGCATTAGCGGGTCTTCACTGCTCACCAGCACCGCGGGTTTTTCAGGTTCACCACCACATCCAGGATCGCCGGATCATCGACAGTGAGAGCCAGCATGCCACTGATATCATCCTGATTAAGCAGATTGGTAAGCGCCTGTGTACTTTATCAGACAGCGTATGCGTCACCAAATCCAGCCCCAGCACTTTTGCGCGCTCTTTCAGCCCTTGCAGCACATACCACCTGAGTTGATAACGGTGATAATTCAGCATCGCCACCTGAGAAACAGCAAGTACAATACGGCAAGCCCCCCATTTACAATGCGGGGCTGTAGCGCACCGCCATTGAGTTTTTCTGTGTCACCCGGATCTTTTTTGTTATTTTTTTCCATAATCATACACAGCTGTTAAGGATTAAGAGGTACACTTACTCTACTGTGAAGCCATGAAGTCTGTCAGCGCCTTTCACATTAATTTGTTGGTCTTTAGACTATATTAGTTAGTAAGATAAAAATCGCCATGATAAAGACAAAGAGACTAATTTTTCGCCAATAGCGTGACGAAGATTACCCCCATTTATGTACAATTAAATGCCGACCCGACAGTGATGCGCTATTTCCCAGAGCTCATGTCACAGGAGCAAAGCGCGATGCACAGGCAGGCCGCTTCAGAAGGCATATTGCCAACAAGAATTGGGGCTTCTGGGTAGTGAAATTAAAATCAAACGGTGAATTTATCGGGTTTATTAGTTTGCATAAACAGCAAGAAGATAGCGGAATTCCTCATGCACCTCTTATAGAGGCAGACTGGTTTTTGCAAGCGCGGCATTGAGGAAACAGTTTTGACACGGAAGGGGCAAAACGCGCGATTCGCTATGCTTTTGAGAAACTCTATGCGCCTGTGGTCTACGCTTATACGCCGCAGCAACATGTTGCTTAACAGCGCGTAATGATAAAAGGAGGCATGACCAACACCGGTGATGATTTTAACTATCCCAAAATACCGGCGGGTCATGCGCTGAAGCGGTTCTGCTTATACAGGATTGCGCGGTAGCAGGCATCACACCTCAATATCTACCCGATCGCCCTTCTCTTGCAGCCAGTTGCGGCGATCTTCAGAGCGTTTCTTCGCAAGCAGCATATCCATCATCGCCAGAGTTTCGTTCACATTATCTTCGCTAATGGTGAGCTGCACCAGGCGGCGCGTATTGGGATCAAGCGTGGTTTCACGCAGCTGTAGCGGGTTCATTTCGCCTAACCCTTTAAATCGCTGAATGTTAGACTTGCCCTTCTTACGCTTAAGCTGTTCAAGCACACCAACTTTCTCTTCTTCATTCAGCGCGTAGTACACCTCTTTGCCCAGATCGATACGGTAGAGCGGCGGCATTGCCACATACACGTGGCCACCCGTGACCAACGGACGGAAATGGCGTACAAACAGCGCACACAGTAGTGTGGCAATGTGCAAGCCATCCGAGTCGGCATCCGCCAGAATACAGATCTTACCGTAGCGCAACTGGCTGAGATCGTCGCTGTCTGGATCCATGCCGATCGCGATAGAGATGTCATGCACTTCCTGCGAGGCCAGCACTTCATCGGAAGAGACTTCCCAGGTATTGAGGATCTTACCCTTGAGCGGCATGATGGCCTGAAACTCACGCTCACGCGCCTGCTTCGCGGAACCGCCCGCAGAATCCCCTTCCACCAGAAACAGTTCCGCTTTATTCAAATCCTGTGAGGTGCAGTCTGCCAGTTTCCCCGGTAACGCCGGACCGCTGGTCAACTTCTTGCGCACCACTTTCTTAGCCGCGCGCATGCGGCGCTGAGCGCTGGAGATCGCCAGCTCAGCCAGCATTTCAGCCGTTTGCACGTTTTGGTTCAGCCACAGGATAAATGCATCTTTCACCACACCGGAAACAAACGCGGCGCACTGACGCGAAGATAGGCGCTCTTTCGTCTGCCCGGCAAACTGCGGATCCTGCATTTTCACAGACAGCATGTAAGCACAGCGTTCCCAGATATCTTCAGCGCTGAGCTTCACGCCGCGCGGCAGAATATTGCGGAATTCGCAAAATTCTCGCATGGCATCCAGCAAGCCCTGACGCAGGCCGTTAACGTGCGTCCCGCCTTGAACCGTCGGGATCAGATTGACGTAACTTTCCGTCAACAGTTCTCCGCCTTCCGGCAGCCACAGCAGTGCCCAGTCCACTGCTTCGGTGTCGCCTGCGATAGCGCCAATAAACGGTTTTTCCGGCAGCGTCGGCAGGCCGTTGACCGCTTCACACAGGTAGTCGTTCAGGCCATCCTGATAGCACCAACGCTGTTCAGTATTGTTGACCTTGTCTTTAAACGTAATCTCTACGCCAGGACACAGTACCGCTTTTGCTTTCAATAAATGCGTTAGGCGCGATACAGAAAAATGCGGACTGTCAAAAAAGCTGGCATTCGGCCAAAAATGCACGCTGGTACCGGTATTGCGCCGCCCGCAGGTGCCACTGACCGTTAAATCTTGCACCTTCTCACCATTCTCGAAGGCAATATCATAAATCTGCCCGTCGCGGCGCACGGTAACTTCCACACGTGAAGATAACGCGTTCACGACAGAGATCCCTACGCCGTGCAAACCACCCGAGAACTGGTAGTTTTTATTGGAGAATTTCCCCCCGACGTGCAGACGACATAGGATCAGCTCAACGGCTGGCACCCCTTCTTCAGGGTGGATATCCACGGGCATGCCACGGCCGTCGTCAATCACTTCAAACGACTGATCTTCATGCAAGATAACGTCAACACGGCGCGCATGACCCACCAGTGCTTCATCGACGCTGTTATCAATCACTTCCTGCCCCAAATAGTTGGGGCGTGTGGTATCGGTGTACATCCCCGGACGACGGCGCACGGGCTCTAGACCGCTGAGCACCTCAATGGCATCAGCGTTATAACTTGATTGACTCATATTCGTGTTAGTCGTTGTTTAAATGTGTAAAACGGAATGGCGCTGAGATTATACACTGCCCGCGGACGACGCGTTGTTGTTGTACGTGTTAGTGAGTACAGTACAGTACATGCAGGACGAATTAATCGTCGCTCAATCCAAGGAAACGCACAATTAGGGTCAAAATAATAATCAAACCCAACAAAACTGTAATTCCCGCCCGATTCCACCATCTGGCGACAATCCGTGTAATACGCCACGGCCTGCCGATAATCCAGCACTGCATCCCCAGTCTGGAGCAAACAACACAGCAAATCCAGCGCTTCGAGTGATTCAATATGCATCACTTTTAGGTCGTAAATATACCGAGACCCTAGCACATATTCTTCGCCTGTGTGGGGTTACGATATTCACCGAGATGTTCCAGCAACAATTCGAAGGATTTCACTGCCGGATTGACCACAACGGCAGACAGTGTAAAACATTGCGAAAGCTAGGTAGCATAATAGCCCACCAGCGACGAGCCCATCAAACCAAGCGGACGCCCCGGGTGCGCTCCATCACCAACGGACTCCAATAGCTCAGCCGCCTGCGCTGGATAAGGAGGCAGGCGGCACCAGCATCTCAATCTGGGGATGGTATTGCGCCAACCACGCGGCTAGCGCCGTCGCTTTACCTACTTCGGCGTGCTGTTGAATCCGTGAAGATAAAGTAGTGTAGGCATTAATAGCCGTCCGAATCGATATCGGGAAAAAACTCTCTGCCGTTCAGACGGTAAACGCGTGACTCTAACGTACCGTCCAATAACAGATCCAGATAACGCCATCCTCCGGCCGTTCCAGTCAAGAGCCAGTTCCTGATGAATATGCCCGCACAGCACATTTTCACCTGCGGATAAGGCGCAAGCACCACATCCAGATGGTGCGCGTTACGCAGGCTATGCTGATCGAGCCAGGTGAAGCCTGAGCTAGCATGGTGGTGCGGCAGTAACAGCGTATGGCGGTCGGGAAACGCACTAGACTGCGCTCCAACCACTCGAGTTGATATTCGCTCAACTCGCCGTGGGGCACACAAAACACCTAGCTATCCAGTAAAATAATTTGCCGCGCGTCACCCAGCAGCACGTGCTTGAAAGGGGCAATGCCCGCTTGCGCTAGCACATCTAGCATCGCAGGCTGAAAATCATGATTCCCCGGCAGCCACACACAAGGGCGGGTAACTGAGCGATGCCGCGCGTAAAATGGTGATAGGCTTCCTGAGAATAATCCTGAGCAAGACCTCCCCCGTTGCTACAATCAGGTCAACATCCTGCCCCTGTGCTTGAATGGCAGCCAGCACGGCATGATAACTGCGGTATTTGTTCACGCTGAGTAACGTCTCATGCTCACCAGCAAACAGGTGGGTATCGGTTATTTATAAAATCCTGATTCTGGTCCCACTTGCCACAGGAACTTTCAGTAGACTTTCCAAAAAATAGTATTTTTGGTTACTGAAATTTGTCTAACAGACTGGAATCGGCATTTAGCGGAGCCGATGTAAAACCATACGCCGAGCAGTACCTTATGCAATCAACAATAAATTGATTAATTTTATGCTTTTCAGCACGTTGATGCAATTTTTTTGTTCGGATAATTATAACGTGCTTTAAAATAGTAGATCTGCTGATCTAGCACACACTTTCACAACCAGCGCGTCATGGTAGAGCCGCACGCTCAACGTTGTCAGGCTCCAATAGCTGAGGCGGATGCTATCTGCTAGATTTCAACCAATGAGGTATAACGCGTGGATTCCACTATCGTTAGGCGATAGCTTGCATTATTTACATGATAAACCACACTTTCTCCTATTTCATCCTTTCGCGGTAATAAACGACGTAATTGTGCGAAATTCTTTTTTCCGCACAGTCGCATCATTGGCCGAAACGGGGTATAGCGTTTCATCTGCTCACTCCGTCCACACCTGTCTTAATTGTGTATGGTGCAACGCCAACCATTGCAGCGCAATGACAGACGCTGCGTTATCAATAATCCCGCTTTCCACCCAGGCATAGCTCTGTTCGCGGCTGAAAACATGCACCCGAATATCTTCATTCTCTTCCACCAGACCGTGAATACCCTTTGCCGCGCGGGCATCCACTTCTCCCACCATCACTGCAAGGCGCTCACTGGTGCCTCCCGGACTCGCCAGATAACTGATGATCGGCTTGCAGCGCCCGACATTGAGCCCCGCCTCTTCCTGCGCTTCACGCCGCGCCACTGCTTCCAGGCTTTCACCGGGTTCAATCATCCCAGCAACCAATTCGAACAGCCACGGTGTCGGACTGGTATCATAAGCGGCGATACGGATCTGTTCAATCAACACAACTTCATCCCAAACCGGGTCGTAAGGAAGCAACACAACGGCATGCCCACGCTCCAAAATTTCCCGGCTAACCTCACCACTTATGCCACCATTAAACAACCGATGACGAAAACGATAGCGCTCTAGCGAAAAAAAACCATCGTACAGCGACTCTCGTGCAATAATTTCTACATCACTTTTATTGAAAGTCGCTGGATTAGACGCAGACACAGTCATACCTCAACTCCTTGCGAGCAATAGCAGGTACGAGATACGTGTCTCATGTATCATGATGGACATCGTACTTGCGATGCTTTGTGATAAATTGTATCAATAAGAGACCTATTTGATCAAAGTTAGGGTATGAAAGCAAATTAAACCCCATAATAGGGTCGGTCAGGGGGGGAGGATAGCACGTTCAGCCAACTTATCCTATTGGCACATTCTAATAGAATCTGCCCAGATTTATTTTTTGACAGCGCTATCTCCGCTACGTCGTTGCCTTAGCTGCACAACAAGGAATACACATAAAAATTACTCCCTCTTCTTATTGCTCTGAGCCTGAGCGGCTTTAGCGCCGTAAACCACGCGGAAAATCTGTTACAGGTCTATCAACAAGCTAAAACCACTAACCCAGATTTACGCAGCTTGGCTGCGACGCGTGATGCTGCCTTTGAAAAAATCAACGAGGCTCGCAGCCCCCTTGTTACCGCAACTCAGGCTCGGGGCAGACTACGCTTACACCAACAACCTTCACGGGACGAATGACGGTATCAACAGCAATGCCACCAGCGCTCTTTACAGTTGACCTAGACGCTGTTTGATATGTCAAAATGACGCGCCTGACGCTGCAAGAAAAGCAGGCAGGCATTCAAGACGACCTACCAGAGTGCCTAACAGACGTTGATTCCGCATACCGCGATAGCCTATTTCAACGTACTACGCGCCATCGACGCGCTTTCCTATGTTAATGCGCAGAAACAGGCCATTTATCGTCAACTCGATCAAACCACCCAGCGCTTTAATGTCGGCTTGGTAGCTATCACTGACGTGCAAAACGCCTGAGCCCAATACGACAGCGTATTGGCCAACGAAGTGTCCGCGCGCAACGCGCTGGAAAATCTGCGCCAGGTCATCGGTAATTTTTATCCGCAACTGGCAGGACTGAACATCACCCGTTTTTCCACCAAGAAACCGACAGTAATTGCCACCTGACTAAAAGACGCGAAAAGCTATAATCTGAACCTGTTGTCTACTTGCCTCAGCCAGGATTTAGCGCGCGAGCAGATTCGCTCAGCAGAAACCGGTGTCATATGCCAACGTTGGATGTAACCGCATCTTCTGGCGTAAGCAACACCAGTTACTCGGGTTCTGCGGGCAGAAACATGAGTGATAACGATACAGGCCAAAACAAGATCGGCCTATCATTAACAGTACCGCTCCAGTAGTGGCGGCGCCATAAGCTCTCGCGTGAAACAGGCACAGCACAGCTTTGTAGCGCCAGCGAACGCTGGAAAGCGCATACCGTTCTATAGTACAAACCGTGCGTTCTTCGTTTAACAATATTTCTGCTTCGATCAGCAGCATTAATGCTTACAAACAGGCCAAAATTTCCGCGTAAAGATCCCTGGATGCGAGATGGCAGCGGGCTATCAAGTCGGTACGCGTACTATTGTTGACGTACTGGATGCCACCACCACGCTGTTCAACGCCAAACAGCAACTCTCCAATGTGCGTTATGACTACCTGATAAATCAGTTAAACATCAAGTTAGCATTGGGTACATTGAACAAAAACGACTTGCAGTCGCGGAATTCGGCACTAGGTCATGACGTTTTCACTTCACCTCTCTTTACTGACAACAGCGCGCCGGAGCCAAAAGCACCGCGTAGCTAATAACGTCTTACCCGTCGTCAGTTGAATACCTAAAGGAGATACTCATCGTATCTCCTTTTTGTTTGCCTCGGATTAATTCCAAGCGGTGCGAACCCACAATAAAATGTATAGCAATGTAAAGAGCAGACGTTCTGATAAGCGAAATACTTTAAATTCAGCCAGTCATCCCCTATGCTAACACGCACTTTTCACACCTTTAGCATTGACGCCTTACCCTCTGGGATAATCACATGAAACGCACAGAAAACATACAGAAGGACGCATTCCGAAAAGGGTGGCGCTCCTATCGTCTGGCACCGGTCGCGCTCACGATCAGCGCTGCTTTTATTCTGGTCGGTTGTGAACAGACCGACGAAACCGTGTCGATGTATCAAAATGCGGATGACTGCTCGGCGGCGAACCCATCCATGAGTGCTCAATGCACCACGGCGTACAACAACGCGCTGAAAGAAGCAGAAAAAACCGCACCAAAATACGCCAGCAAAGAAGACTGCGTCGCGGAGTTTGGCGAGGCGCAATGTACACCTGTTCCAGCTCAAGCAGGCAGCGCCGCACAACCCATGCAAACCAGCAGCTCCTGGATGCCGCTAATGGCTAGTTACATGATGGGCCGTATGATGAGCGGAGGCGCAGATTTTGCCCAGCAACCGCTGTTCTCTGCCCGCTCTCCGGCGAGTCCGGCCAACGGCCAGTTCGTTGATGCCAGTGGCAAAAGCTATGGGGCCTCTACCTCCGGTCGTACCGTTACGGTACCCAAAACAGCGCTGGCACCTAAACCCGTGACCACTAACACTATCACCCGCTGTGGTTTTGGTAAAAGCGTAACCAAGCAGACCAGTATGCAACGTAGCAGCGCTAGCAACGGTTCCAGCTCCTCTTCTCGTAGTATGGGTGGTTAAGGAACATAAGAATGGAGCGCGTTAATATTGTCGAACGCCCGGATTGGCGTGAAAAGGCTACAGAGTTTGGTTTCAACTTTCACACCATGTATGGTGAGCCCTACTGGTGTGAAAATGCTTACTACCAGTTCACGCTGGAGCAGATTGAAGAGTTGGAAACCGCGACTGCAGAGCTGCACCAGATGTGCCTGCAAGTGGTCGAAAAGGTGGTCAGCAGCGATGCGCTGATGATCAAATTCTGCATTCCCAAACATACGTGGGAATTTGTCAAAAGCTCCTGGCGCAGCCAGCAGCCCTCGCTTTACTCGCGTCTCGATCTGGCCTATGACGTAAAAAGCCCGGCCAAGCTGCTGGAAAATAATGCCGATACACCAACTTCGCTGTACGAAGCGGCATTTTTTCAATGGCTGTGGCTGGAAGATCAAATCAACGCCGGTAAATTGCCGCAGAATGCCGATCAGTACAACAGCATTCAGGAAGCGTTGATCGCACGGTTTGAAGAACTCCGCCTCAATCACGGTTTCGGCCTGCTGCACATTGCCTGCTGTCAGGACACAGAAGAAGATCGTGGCACGGTGCAATACCTTCAAGACTGTGCGCTGGAAGCGGGCTTGCCCACTGAATTCCTCTACATGGAAGAGATTGGTCTAGGTGAAAAAGGCCAGTTCACTGATATGCAAAATCAGGTGATTGTCAATCTGTTCAAACTTTACCCGTGGGAATTTATGCTGCGCGAAATGTTTTCCACCAAGCTGGAAGATGCGGGTGTGCGCTGGCTGGAACCGTCCTGGAAAAGCATTATCTCCAACAAGGCGCTGATGCCGATGCTATGGGAAATGTACCCCAACCATCCTAACCTGTTGCCCGCCTATTTTGCCGATGACGATCACCCTGCGCTCGACAGCTACGTAATTAAACCGCTGTTCTCACGCGAAGGCGCCAATATTCAGATCGTGAAAGAGGGTCAGCAGATCGCCTCCGTTGATGGCCCTTATGGCGCAGAAGGCAAGATAGTTCAGCAATACCACCCGCTGCCAATCTTTGGCGATAGCCATACGGTGATTGGCAGTTGGCTAATCAACGATCAGCCGTGCGGTATTAGCCTGCGAGAAGATCTCGAGTTGATCACTCAGGATCTGTCACGTTTTTACCCACATATCATTCTGGACTGATTCTCACAGCAAGAAAAAGCCACTGACATCGGTGGCTTTTTCTTAACCTAACTGCACTAATATCATGATGTAATTGAGTTAATTCCTTCCAAGATTAAAGAAAATACTCTCTTCTCCGATATTCAATATCGACATTTACATCATCGAAAAAGGACTTTTATGAAAAAGCGACTTCTTTCCGCTCTGCTATTTTGCGCCTTCAGCCCCCTATTTACCACCCATGCTACCAGCACCACCCCTCTGCCTCACGACGTAAAAGCTATCTATGATGAAGATACCGATCTGATAAAACATGCATAACAGGGCGATCTTGAAGTGCAGAATAGCCTGGCTTACATCCTGACAATCAGCGGTTCAGACAGTGCCTGGAAAGAAGGGTTCATGTGGCTGAAACGGGCTGCTGCGGATGACGGACATGTGCCCTCGCAGTTTACCGTAAGCAAAACCTACTTCACTTCGAAAAGAATTCTACATGATCCACAGCAGGGGCAGGCGTACCTGACCAAAGCAGCCGATGCCAATTTGCCCATAGCACAAATGGCGCTGGCCAACCTGATTGCTGATGGCAAGGCGTTGAAAAAAGTATGTTAAAGCATCGATATTTTGGGCAAACCGCCTGCTCAAAAATGCCAAAGCATTAGAGAGCCACAAAAAAACAGCGCAAGACATTCTAGATTCGCTGAAAAACGGCTAATTTTTTCTTAGATAAACCAAGCTCGCGTCCTGAGCGCGGGCTTGGTATTCTCGCGTAATTAACTACCGACCTGCACTGACAGCATACTCAAAGCCCCATCACAATGCTATCAACGGGCACAGTGATGGACTCTTGACCATCCCAACTCCCCAGCATATACAGCAGTGCTAAAAAGTGGTCAGGCGTCGGGTTCGATAATGCGGCCTTTTCATGTTGCATAAAGTCCATCAACGGGTGGTTATCTCCATAATAATACAGGTTATCCTTAACAAACTGATTGAAGGAGACAGCCCAATCATAATGGGTGGCGTCTCCATCCTATTTTACCATCCGCAAATTATGCACCACGTTACCACTGGCGACGATCATATAACTCTCATTGCGCAGTACTGCCAGTTTGGTGCCCACTTGATGGTGGTACTCTGCTGGTTGAGTGCCCTCCACGCTCAACTGTACCACGGGAATATATGCATCTGGATACATTTTAATCAACACGCCTCACGCCCCGTGATCAAAGCCCCACTGCTCGTGGTCAGCAATCACTGGCAAGCAAGCGGGCCAGTGCCTGTTGAATGCGCTCTGCCAGCTCAGACGATCCCAGCGCCGGATACTGGGTATCAAATAGCGCCTGCGGTAACCCACCAAAGTCATGAATCGTAATCGGTTTTTCCATCGCCGTTACTACATTGCCACGCGTATATAAGTGAGTGGACACCTCGATAATGCCTTTCTGGCGAGGCAGTATTTCGCCTAGCTGACGCCATGCGGGTATATTCATTCTCTTCCAACACGTTCATTGGGCTACCATGGCCGAGAAACAGTGCGGGCATTCGGGAAGTGTTCATAGAAGTATCCTTAGAGTCATATTGATGTGTCGGTGCACTCTATAGGATTACTGTACGCCCTTTCTCGTCAGGAGAAAGTCACCAGCAAGTGATAAAGAGCATCAAGAAATTTGAATCATCATCTATAAACACCGGCCATATTCCTACCTATAAATTTTCTATCCTCTTTCACAGTGCCACCCTGTTTCCCGACATTCGAGGCTATGTGTAAGCCTCAATCCAGAGAGAAACATTTCATCATGCGATAGCACAATAATTGCGCCAAGGAACGTGGACAGCGCAGCATCAATCGCCTACGTTGAAAGTCAGATCAAGATAGTTGGTGGGGCCCATCGTCCAGCAACAGTAATTGTTGCCTATTCGCGACGCTAAAGCACGCAAGTCAGTGCCGCTTTCAGACGCTCGCTACCGTTTAATAATGCCAGAGGCAGAGTAATTTTATGTGCATACAGTTAGTTGCAATTGCGCCAGTCGGCTGTGCAGCAGCTCTCCTCCAGCGGCGTATCTTCGGTATTCAGATGCGCCCTGTGATAGGTGCTGATCAAGAGAAGCCGTCGTGACTGAAACTCAGCAGTCACCACTGAGCGGTGTTTCATCCCTCACGATCAACTTAAGCAGAGTCGATTTACCACAGTGTTCGGCCCGCGAAGCGCTACCCGCATAGGACCACCCATCATCCTCCAGTTAAGAGAAAAATACTCGACATGAGGCAATACGAGGTTCTTCATCACCAGTACCTGTTTGTTAGGTACGACATGGCTTGCTGGCAGTGTGAACAATATCGGATTATCTTCCTCTCCTCTTTCTCTCGCTTCACTGACAGCGGCATTAAGCGCATCGTTTTACTCACTGTGCTGCTTACGCAGCGTGGCTAAACATGCTTTTACCGCGCCTTTATACTTCACCCGCTCAAATGAAGCGATATTCAGTGTATCAACCGTACGTAAGGTCTGTGCTGACCTGTGTTGACTAGCATCATGCTCTTTTTGCATACGTGGCGGGTGCGCCAAAGGTCGATAGTGACATGTTTCAATGCTGCTTTGGCCGCCTGTTGCTTATTAGCCTAACACTGATAGTTCATAATTACTGCCACAGCTGCACAGCCCCTGCTGAGGTCAGTTCCAGAATGCTTGGTATCATAGTCAGTAGCTTACGATCGTATGTTGAGACCAACGCACCGCCTCGCTGCCGTGAAAGCTGCTCGTAAAACCATGTCCAGCCTATCGATCGAAGTGATTGGTCGACTCATCAAGCAGTAAAAGTCGGTATCAGCTATAAACGTTGCACATAGCAACGCCCTTACACGTTCACTGCCGCTCAGTTTAGCTGCGCGTTTATCAGGAGAAAATGCAGGCAAACGGGCTTCGGCAAAAGCAACCTTCAGACGCTCCTGCAAATCCCAAAAACCATCAAGGTATTCGAGATCTTCCAATTGATAGTCGCCAGACTCTATTCGCTGCCCGGCGATAAAAAGGTCCCGGTAACCCAGCAACTCAGCCAGCGTTGTCGATGGAGAAACTGCATGCTGCTGAGCTACGTAAGCCAGAGAACCAAACCGCTCAATATGCCCAAAAGTCGGGGTTTCCTGCCCCGCCAGCAGACGTAATGATTGGGTTTTCCCACAGCCGTTACGTCCAACCAAGCCGCACAACGAAAGGTTAATCGATAGATTTAGCGGGCGAAAAAGTGTTTAACCCGTTGCTAATTGACAGGTGAGACGGGTGACTTGGTGCAAAATAAAAAAGGGAGATTGTACGCAGTGAGCCATAAGCACTCCTGAATGAAATAAATAATCCTCCCTGCTAACGAATTAGCGTTAAGCAAGAAGTTCATCACTCGTGTTTATTCATTTTCAGATTGCTTTCCAGCGAGACAAGAAGCTTATCGTTGCAACGCCTAACTGACCCTAACACCCGTCCCAAGGTTAATTTTTTATCTCGTTAAGGACTGGATACACAAATGCTGAGTATACCCCAAATAATTCGAGTTACAGGGTAAATATGGACATTTTGAACAGCGCTTGCACTGGCCAGCAGAGTGAGTAGGATGAGATGCATTCATGCCGATGAGCTTACTCAGATTTAAACGCCGCGTGCGATGGCCTCGTGAGAGCTAAGGCTAAGGATGGGCAGAATAGCGAGTGCAACCAACGCACATGCAACATGCAGAATGACAGTATATCGTTATTCAGCGGGGATTTTGTACTAAATGAATACAATTTGCAGAACGCTGAAAGCGGAAAAACTAAGTATAAATATTAATCTTGTGACCATTTTTTTCATCGCATCTTGCGATGAGTCAGCCTTAAGCGTTGTTGTCGCTGCAGACACCGTACTATCCTTCTTAGCTTCTTGTCTTTATAGTTGAAAAGTTTCCATGTAAAGAGCATGAATTTGCTGTTGAATGAGTCTTATTTGTTTTTTAAATATATTGATATCTTCAACCAAATCCGCCTCGACCGATTTTCCGATCAGCTCTTTTAGCACTTTAGTCAGTTTAATAATCTGTTTTTGTAATTTTTAAATTTTCTGCTCTACAGCACTGCCGTTTGACGAAGCCTGGGCGGTAAGAGTGTTTAGAATACCTGGAGTAATGCTGCTTAAGGTTACGCTCATTGTAACCCCATGCACAGATAAAGGTTATTGGCCTATCGCTGCCTGCTCGTCGGTAAATGAGCTAATCTTAGCGTAAATTTTATACAGAAAATACAAAGAAAATCTCCCAGCCAAGTATACCAAGTTGCTGTAATGCGAGGGATTAAAATATAAAACCCCGCCGAAGCGAGGTTTTATTGTGAGTGAAGTAGACCGATAAGCCGGGTTCTGTCGTGGACAATCATTCATCTAGGCCAGTACTCACGCACTGGCTCAAGCAGCCTACCCGGGTTCGGTACGGGCCGTACCATGTGTGTGAACCCCTATTTGGCCTTGCTCCGGGTGGAGTTTACCGTGCCGCGAACAGTTACCTGCCGCGCGGTGCGCTCTTACTGCACCTTTTCACCCTTACCTGATCCCGCACGCAGGCCATCGGCGGTTTGCTCTCTGTTGCACTGGTCGTAGGTTTTACCCTCCCAGGCGTTACCTGGCACCCTGCCCTATGGAGCCCGGACTTTCCTCCACTCATCCCCCGAAAGGGACAATAATGAAGCGGCGACTGTCTGGTCAACTTCGGCGAGAATGATAGGCGAATTAGCTCTGGTTGTCATCCTCTGTATCGTTATCCGCGTCATTTTGCGCCAATGCATAGCGATACAGAGCGTTCTTTTTCACGCCGTGGATTTCCGCCGCCAGCGCCGCCGCCTTTTTCAGCGGTAGTTCAGCGCGCAACAGTTCCAGAGTGCGCAGCGCTTCTGCCGATAACACATTCTCATCTAGCTGAAAACCTTCGACAATTAGCACTATCTCGCCCTTGCGACGATTCTCATCCTCTTTCACCCAAGCCAACAATTCCCCCACAGGGGCCCCTTGAATTGACTCCCAGGTTTTGGTCAGTTCACGCGCCAGCACCACATAGCGCGATTCTCCCAGAACCGTTGCGACATCGGCCAGGCTATCAATTAAGCGGTGGGTGGATTCGTAGAAAATAAGCGTACATGTCTCTTCAGAGAGTTGCAGTAAACGGTCTTGACGCGCCTTAGTTTTGGCGGGAAGAAATCCTTCGTAACAAAAACGATCTGAGGCAATACCTGCAGCCGACAGCGCAGTGATTGCCGCACATGGGCCTGGTAGTGGCACCACTCGAAACCCCGCTTCACGACAGCGCCGCACCAGATGGTAGCCGGGATCATTAATCAGCGGCGTGCCGGCATCAGATACCAACGCAATGGATTGCCCTTGCTGGAGCTTAGCCAGCAGTTGCTCTGCCTTTTGCTGCTCGTTGTGATCGTGCAGTGCGAACAACCGTACACTGATAGCAAAATATTGTAATAACAAGCCGGTATGCCGAGTATCCTCGGCGGCAACCACATCCACCCCGCCCAGGACGCTTAGCGCACGTTCCGTAATATCGCCCAGATTGCCAATTGGCGTTGGCACAATGTAAAGCGTGGATGCAGAAATGTCTGCTTGTTGTTCATGATTCATTGTTTCATCCCTGTTGCCGATTTAATATTGAGCATCTTTATAAAAAAACCACTGGATACAGTATGATTCCCAATCATTTCGTTCGTTCGCAAACAGGGCGTATCGCGTCTGTTTTATTCGCGGCACTGCTTCTTGCGGGATGTCCAGGCCAGGCGCCACAGCCGCCTTCACCTGATTTTCAAGGTCAGGCCGAAGCTTCCTCTTACTACTACTGCAACAAATTGAGCAAAGGCGAGATAATAACAAGACTGGCTGGCAATTACTTGCGATTCGTGCCCTTATTCAGGAAGAAAAGCTCCCTCAGGCAACCGAGCAGTTCAACGCATTGCCTGCACAGTTGGTACACAACCGCAGCAGCGTGAGTAGCAACTACTGAAAGCCGAAATTGCTGCCTCCAACAATGACAGCACTGGAACGGCCAGCACCCGCAAGGGCTTGACGTCAATGCCCTCTCTGCCGATCAACAGGCGCGTTACTACCAGGCACAGATTAATGCCCATCAGGGACAGCCGTCTGCTGACCTGCTGCGTGCCTATGTCGTCCGAGAGACACAGCCTCAAAGGCGACTAGTATCAAAAAATATCGATCAGACTTGGGTAGCCTTGACACAGATGTTCCCACAGGCCGCCAACAGCATTCTGATTAACGCCAATGAAAACATTGGCCGGGTGGAGGGATTTACTCACCACTTACCAGAAAAATCGTGAGTCGAGCGATTAATTGAAAGCGGCACTCAGCGACTGGAAAAAGCGCTATCCGCGTTACCCTGCGGCACAAACACTGCCGACACCACTGGCCTCAGGTCAGATCGCGCTGCCCGTTTCTGGTGGCTATTGAGCGGCATCGCCCTGCCGTTGCCGCTCAATAGCCAAGCACAGGTGTTTGCTAACGCCATCCAACAAGGGGTTTAACGCTGCGAAAAGTAGTCAGGCCAGATGACGTACACCGCCCCTGCCAGTGTAGCCCCACAGCTATGCTGGAAACCGCTAACAGCGTGCCGGTAATTACGACACCACGTCGCAACCCGTAGCGAACCTGATGGCGCATCACTTATTGTTGGAGCGCTATTAAAAAACGACATTGAGCAACTTACCAATCAGCAAACGGCCGTCAATATTCTGGTGCTCAATCAGTTGGAACATGCGCAACATATCCTGAACATGTGCTTTTTTTCTCTTTCGCCGGAATTTTTTGCTTTTTCGCCGGAATATGAGGCGCGTGACGCTGCGCAATTTATTCATCGTCAGGGCAAGCAGCAGCCACTGTTGATAGTGCCGGCGGCTCATTTAGGCAATCGCGTAATTAAGATTTGCCAAGCCTGGAAAAGCCAAGGGGGCACAATACGGCTGAGCTGAAATAGGCCATCAACAGCGGTGCAGGGCTGAGCCTGACCGGCTAGCCAATCAATGTGATGTCTTCGGCAGCACAGTCGGGCACCACTATCGGTGGGTTAACCATCCCGACACAGATTGAGCCAACAGTCAGTACCAGCGGCAGCGGCAATGTCGATGCCGTCTACATTCTGGCAACGCTGGATGAATTGGCGCTGATCAAACCGATGATCGATATGCGTACCACCTCGCAGTCCCGCCCGGCTTTATTCACGAGCTCTCGTAGTTTCCAGGCAAGCCTGGGGCCGGATTTTCGTCTTGAAATGTAAGGTCTCCAATTCAGTGAGATCTCCTTGCTGGCAGGAAGCAACCCAGTTATGATGTAATAAGTTGCTAGCCAGTTCAAGAATGACTACTCACTTGTACGCATTTATGCCATGGGGATGGATGCTTGGGCGCTGGCGAATCACTTTACCGATTTACGTCAAACATCTGGCACGTAAATTACTGGCGCATTGCGTTATCAATCGCCAATTAATCTGGCTGCAATATCGCCATGGCCAGTTGATGCCGGCTTCCTAAATAGAAGAGCGACAGGCTCACACTACGAACAACAGGCCCGACACTATCTAGACCAACAAGCCGGGCTGACATTCGTTGCTGCCAACGTGAACTATCGCGGCGGTGAACTAGATTTGATCATGCGGGATGGGTACACCTAGGTCTTTGTCGAGGTCCGTTATTGCAAGAATACGCGATTTGGTTCGGCGCCAGAGAGTGTTACACCACGTAAGCAGCTAGGTTGTTAATTGCCGCTGCCCTGTGGTTAGCGCAGCAGCAGTAGATTTTGACACAGCAAGCTGTGGATTCGATATACTGGCGATTAAAGGCGAACACTATGATTGGTTGCCAAACGCCTTTGGCGTGTAGACACGACATCTGAACGGTGTTCATTGTCAGAGAAAAGATCGCTTTCGATCAAAAAATCGCTTGGAAAATAGGTTAACGCAAAGTACTGGATAGAATAACAGTTTTTTTCACCGAAAATATTCAAACAAAAGTCGCTGCAGCGGAAGCTCTGCCCGATGCGATCGCCAGAGCAGTCACTTCACTGGCGGACTCATTACTCAATGGTAACAAAATCCTGTGCTGTGTCAATGGAACTTCCGTCGCTAACGCACGGCATTTTGCCGCCAGCATGATCAATCGTTTTGAAGCAAAGTGCCCCAGTTTACCGGCGATTGCACTAAATACGGATAATGTGATCTTAAGCGCGATAGCGAACGATCGACTGCATGAAGAAGTGTATACGAAACAAGTGCGCGCATTGGAGCAAGCGGGGGACATTCTGCTGACGATCTCTACCCGAGGCAACAGCCGAGATATCGTGAAAGCGGTGGAAACTGCGGTGACGCGTGATATAGCGATTGTCGCTCTGAACGGGTACGGCGGCGGAGAATTGGCCGGTCTGCTCAGCCACCAAGATGTTGAAATCCGCATACCTTCGCATCTCAGCACTCGCGTTCAGGAAATGCACATGCTGACGGTTAGTTGCCTGTGCGATTTAATTGATAATTCCCTTTTTCCACACCAGAACAATTAAGGAGCACCCCATGAGGATTTGTTCTGCATTTGCTGTGCTGTCTGTCGCCCTGTTGCTGCAAGGTTGTATTGGCGTTGCTGCCGTTGGCGGTGCCGTTGCAACCAAAACTGTGACGGACCCCCGAACGGTAGGCACACAAGTGGATGATGGCACATTGGAAGTTCGCGTTTCCAACGCCATCAGCAAAGATCAGCAGTTGTCCAAGGCGGCGCGCATCGTTGCCACAGCGTATCAGGGCAAGGTGTTGCTGACCGGGCAGGCACCAACCACCGATCTGACCAACCGTGTGAAGCAGATCGCCATAGGCGTGGGTGGCGCTACGGAAGTCTATAACGAGATCCGTAAAGGCACGCCCGTCTCAATGGGCACCGCGTCCATGGATACCTGGATCACCACCAAAGTTCGCTCCCAGTTGCTTGCCACCGACACAGTGAAATCATCAAATGTGAAAGTGACGACCGAGAACGGTGAAGTCTTCCTGCTGGGTCTGATAACCCAGCGCGAAGGGCGTTCTGCTGCTGAGATTGCCAGTAAAGTGAGTGGCGTTAAACACGTGACTACTTATTTCACCTTTTTGGAATAACCGTATTTCGCAGCAAGAAAAGGGTGCCGAGGCACCCTTTTTCGTTTTCCAACATCCCGCTTACACGCCAGACACACTCGCAAGCGAAGAGAGCAACTAAACATCACGTCACGTCTCCTCACCTATCTCCCCACCAACATCCTGCTTGTCTCGTGTCATGCCAGATAGAAAAGTGGAAAAACCTGCTTTTTCAATACGGTTACGGTAACGCGTATTCCCTTTAGCCTCGTTGACCTTGAGCATCAAGGGAATTAAACTGGCATTTTTCTGATCGTTTGTAAGGCCAGCGATTATACTTGTCCAAATATGGTGCCAGGAAATTAAAGACGTTGGCAATACCACTCCCCTACGGGGTACGATAGTGCCACAGATCTTCCCCTACCTTATCTGTCAATATCGCCATATTGGTAATGGCTTGCAGGTTGAAATAGCTGTAGTGGGTAGTGGAAAGAACGGGTACGAGACAGTTCTTCTGACTGCGCGCCGTCATTTTGGATCTGGTGGTTCAGATTGGTACGTTGCAGCGCTGCCATCGCAGACACGACTTCTTTCTTGTCGAGATACCAGGCAATAACCGGCCACCTGCGCCGCATACCAACTACTTTAGTTGTTCTTCGCTTCCGACGCACGCTTCGGAGCTTGCTGGTTTGCAACCAGTTCAGATACACCGTCATCCACTCACGCATCTGTTCGTCATCCTCTTTTTTCCATCCTTTGTAATCGCGCAGCATGATCAGCGCATCCACAATACGCGTGGAGAAGTAACGTCTATCAAGCACGCCCGCATTAAGCCCTGGCGCAATGCCTGGCACACTCTGGGCAAAATCAAGATTGGAATTCATGCGGGTTTCAGGGTTGAGGAACCAGGTGCGAATCAGTGAAACGGCCCTATATCGGTATAGGCGGCGTTATCGGAGAAGTACCAGGCCAATGTCAGTACATACACCTGCTCGGTAAAATCCTCCAGCCGGACACCATTAATGTCATCACCCTTACTGACTGGGTTTATTATAACGCCGTCACGGCGCACCACCCAAGGCCAACCATTATATTTACTGTTTAATCGCCACTAGTAGACGCTAAGGCTCATATAATTGTGTTTAGAGCTACTGGGTGGTATCATTCCCTTTTCCGTCACACTTGGATTCGGTTTGTCTAGGGTTTTCTCTGCTTGAGTGATCAGTTCGGTGTAGGCGAGTCGCGTTTGGGGCTTCTCCTCGCCTTGCTGTAACTGCTGCTTGACCGCCACCAGAACCGGCTGTTGGAGAAAAAGGCGTAAGGATCATTGCTACGTTCCTGCATTTGCGCCTGCGCCTGCATCGCGACTTGGCGCACATACGCCTGCTAACCTGTTAAACATCCCCACTTGCATAACTTCTCCTTTGGCTGTCAAGCGGCTGGCAGGTTTGTTGAAAAAGTGTTTCGACGCCTGCTGCACACCGAAAATACCCGGACCAAACTCAACAATATTCAGGTAGACCGTCAAAATTCGTCTCTTGGTCCAAACCAGCTCAACACCCACCGTAATAACCGCTTCAAACCCCTTGCACAACCCGCTTCGCCCTTCCCACAGGCAGAGATTTTCACCGTTTGCTGTGTGAGCGTCGAGCAATCGCACACACGTGTACTACCTCGCTCATTATGTGCCAGCGCCGCTCGGAATGGCAGCCATATCAAACCCAGCATGTTCAGGAAATTTTTGATCTTCTGCAGCAATCATCGCCAGTGCCATGACGAGCGCAATCTCATCTATTGATACCCAGCTCGAGCGCGCAACGTAAGAAAAATCGCTGCTCAGTCAGGCACTGACTTGTCGCTCTGCCATGACTGTGGAAAATGGCACTGGTACAAACGCAAACAGCAAGATTCCCGCCAGCCACAAGTCAAGCACCAATAAAACGCCGCATATCACCCAGCGTTTTATTCCAGAAATCAAACCGCGTTTTCTACCGCCAAATCTCATTCGATAAAGCCTAGCACACGTTCGACCAATTTATCTATGCCTTTGGCCGCGTCGCTAATGGAGTTCGCCAGTATTTCTCCAGCATATAGGCAGGCGTCGTCACCACTTTATGCTGCACATTCACGAAAATATCATCCACTGGACAAACAATGTGCGTGCCGCCCATCTCTCTTCTATGCATTCATCGGTATTAATATCATTACCAAGTGTAACTCTCACCAGCTCACCCAGCAGTTTCGGTAATAGCGTGGGAGCGATGCAAAATAAACCAATTGGTTTATTTTGTTTATAAATTTCTCGCGTGAGTAATGCCAATGATTCGTCAACCTGACACGCCGCCCCTTGGGTGGCAAAATCACTTAAATTCTTTGCTGTGCCAAAAGCCCCCGGGAACAATCAGCGTATTCAACTGATTAGCATTTACCTGAGACAGAGGTTAAATTTTTCCACGGGCAATACGAGCTGACTCCACTAAAATAGTGCGATTTTCATTAGTTACTTCACCCGTCAGATGATAAACCACATAAAATTGTGGTTTATCTGGCGCAAAGTATATCGCTTGCGCACACGTGCGATCCGTATGGCAAGCAGCGTCAGCACTGCTTCGTGAATTTCGGCGCCATTATAGACGCCGCAACCGCTCAGAACGATGTCGACTCGTTTCATCATATTTTTCTTCATTTCATTACATGAACTAATTGATTTTTTGATTGAAAAACATTAATGTGCATCACACATTTTGATGATGCTTGTAATAAAGATTTATACATTTGCTATTTTGTTTCTTGAAGGTTCTTTACCTTATGAACGTTGCTAATACTCGCACCTACTAACTGAAAATGCTAATAATTATCAAGCATGTGCACAGTTTCCCTAGTGTTAGCTCATAATTCGCGCACTCCGACCTCGGTCGTGGTTATTTTTTTCTAGCCCCTAAAAAATCCTTTTATTCCTCAGCTACATCCTGCTCACACCGCGAAAAAACGCACTTGACTTGCGTGCACCCGCTATTTGCGAGCGCGTTTCTCCTATTCAGCCACTCAGACTTTCAACACATTGATATCGTACTGCCGTCATGTTTCAGTTCGTCAATCCATTCCTGTATGTTACCCCACCAGGCTAGCAGCGTCGTAGTCTAGATTTGCTGCGCTACCTGTTGTAAATGGTGCAACCCGACAGAACCCTACGGCCCCTTTGATTTTGTGCCCCTCTTGCGATGCCTTTCTTATCGCGCGCTGTCATGTTGGAATCCAACACGGCAAGGTAGCCCGGTATCATCTCTTCAAACATAGCAAGAATCTGATGAATCAGCAACGGCCCAACCAGATACAGATATTGCTACAACATAGGAATATCAAGCAATGCTTCTCGAACCGGTTCTTTCTGCTCGACGCTATCCGCTATCGCCAGCTTAGGCTCATCCTGATAGCCCCAATATTGTTTTATAACCGCAGTTAGCGCTGGCACCGCCAGTGGCTTATTCAGCACATAATCCATACCCGCATCGAGATACTCTTTTTTATCTCGCAGCACATTAGCTGTTAAGGCAATCAGCGGCGGTAGGTCTCCGCCCGATATATTTTTTGCGCAGCTCACGTACCACGTCCAGCCCGGTCATGTCCGGCAATTGGATATTCAACAACACCAGATCGAATTCGTCCGGATCGAACATCGTCAGCGCTCTTGCCCGGTCATCTCGACTTCTACGCTGCTGCCTAGTTTCTCCAGCACAGAACGCGCCATCACCACGTTCAACTCAATATATTCCACCAGCAGCACGTTGAGCGCAGGTAACAGCAACTGATTCTCTTCCGCCGACAATCACCTTATCTTCCAGCGCAGGGCTGTGACCGTCAGGGTAAAGCAAGAGCCTTTTCCCTGCGTACTGGTAATATGGATATCGCCACCCATGTTCTGCGCAGACGCTTGGAGACCGCCAACCCAATGCCGGTACCGGTCGCAGGCTTACCACCATGTTTATCTTTTACCTGATAAGTACATGGCAAAGATTTTCTCCAACTCATCTTCAGGAATGCCCATGCCTGAGTCTTCGACATTAAAGCGCAGTTGGCTGCCCGAGTCATACCAGACACGCACCACGATTTTCTCTTTCTGGGTAAACTTCATCGCGTTACTGAGCAAGTTCCACAAAATCTGGCGCAGACGCGTACCGTCGGTAATCACCCGCTGTGGCAGCGGCAAATGTTGTTCAACGACAAGCTGCAGCCCCTTAGGCTGAGCCAGCAAACCGCCCAGATTTTCCAAATCTGCCAAGAAGACAATAAAATCAATAGGATTATCATCCAAATGCACCTTGCGACGCTCCTGTTTGTCCATCTCGATCAAGTCATTAAAAATATTGCCTAACGTGATAGCGATGACATGCAGAGTTTTGAGGTATTTTTCTTGTTCCGCATCAAGGTGAGTATCGAGCAGGATGCGACTGAGGCCGACAATGCCATTAAGCGACGTACGAAGCTCGTGGCTGATCGTTGAGATAAAAGTGGCCCCCGCTGGCGTTCTCTAACGCGTTCTGACAGCGCTTACGCTCGATTATATCGCGTCCAAAACCCATTAGATCGTGTCGTTTGCTCATCCTGTCATAGAAAGGTACCTTACCCAGTTCAAAACAGGCTTTACGCCCGTCGGGATAGACCAGCTACTCTGTTCATAAGTGAGCGATACATTGTGACGGAAAACCTTCTTATCCGTTTCCATCACCTTTTCCGCTACATCGGGCGTGTAAACGTCTTTGGCGTCAGGCCAACTAAGAAGTTGCTTCTGGCTACGTCCCAACAGCAGCTCCATAGCGCGGTTACAGCCGGAGAACTCTTTATTTTCATGAAGGTAGTAAACCAGATCTGGCGAGGCATCAAGGAACGACCGTAATAATGGCGATTACTACTCCAGCTCCACCTGTGCTTGTTCGCATCCGGCGATCTCCTGATTGAGCTGAGCAATATTGCCCCTTGAGCTGCTCGTTCAACGTCTGGTCGCGCAAACGCATCTCTTCAAGCTTTGCCACCAGCTTAGCCAGAAGTTGGCGAGACTCCTCCAACTGATTCACCACCACTGAGAGGAAATAGACTGCCCAGGGGTGATTAAAAGGCCAAAAAACACAGAACGTACCACATCGATATCTTCGACCTTACCGGTCAGCAGCAACGTCACTGCCATTTACACGACCATTCCCAGCAGCACCAGCACCGGAAGGCCAGTAACAATGAAAAACGCACCAGCTCGAGCTTTACCATCAAATCGACGTAGTACTGCGCCAACAACCGGATCTGCTTCATAGAGAATTCCCTTGAATATTTACCTCGCAATCATGGCGTAAAATACTGCGTTATGCGGTGAGACAATCACCACAACACGCTAACCTCAACCGAGGATAGCCCGGTTGATATGGCTGAACGAGCGCAGAGCCTTGCACCCCATGCGCCTGAAGATATAAGTCCAGTTCTACCATGCCGGTCCAGCGGTTTTCACACCATAGCCGCGCCAGCAACGTCAGCCGCGCCGGGCACTGGCAGAAATACGGTGGAACACCACATCTGGCAGCGTGTGCCGAATCATCTCACCCGACGTGGCGACGTACGTTTCAGCGGCAATTCACTGAGTCGCCCCACACGCCATGTTTTTGCTATGATACTGCCGTCAACGATGTGTAAAGGGTGAAGCTTGATGCCCTCAACGCCAGTATCCACCACGTGTTGCAGTTTGCCATACAGTGATCCGCATTCTCTCCCGGCAAGCCCCACAATCAGATGGCAGCAAACGCGCAGGCCGCGCGCTGGTGCGCGCGCTTTACTGTTTCCTGATAGCAGGCGAAATTGTGACCACGATTGATGCGATGCAGTGTTTTATCCCAGGCACTCTTAACTTCTAGTTCCAACTACACCTCATATCTTTACTTGCAGTAGCCTGCCAACAAATCCAACACGGTGTCTGGCAGACAATCGGGGGGGCGTACTCACAGACAAGCCGACCATCTCAGCTTGACACAAGGCCTCCTGATAAAGGCTTTCCAATATCTTGACCTTGCCGTAGGTGCTGGTATAGGCCTGAAAATAGGCCAGATAGCGCTTGGCGCGATTGTGACCTTGCCTGCTTGAGCGGGGCTCAGTTGCTTGGCGATACTTTGACGCTGCATGGCTTCATCAGCGAAAGAGGCCACCATTCACGTGCAACCACCATCCCTAAGTGTACCATCCCTGTTTGGGCAGTTAAATCCCTCGTTCAGCGTCAGTGTGTGAATCTTTTCCCATAACGATGCTGCAAATCTCCGCCAAACATATTGATTAATTTTTTGCAATTGCATATTCTAACCTACCCCTTCACCTAAAGCAGACTACCCTTCTTTTACTGCGTTCGCGATGACCTCGATCAATAACGCACATCACAATGAAATGCATTGTTATTCGCTTTTAGTGAAAAAACTCATATTCTTGCTGATTAAATTTTCTTATCCTCTGCACTTGCTTCATGAAAAGATGAAGCATTACTTAAAAAGAGTTTCATAAAATCTAAAAGTGGATATAGACAGCAGAATATTCTATAACGTAGAGATAACGCAGCAGGTTGAAGAGGTTTTCACGCCTAAGCATAGTGATACAGCTCACACTTCATCTGGCAGACAATAGGCAGCCTAGTGAGTATATTTTCAAAAAAAATAATTTATTTTCATGATTATAACTGAAAATTATCCCTCAATCGCACATTTTGCATTGATATTTGACCTGAACTGGCTTTCTCCCTAGTTTGGGAGTCCGCCGTAAGGTTTCCAGACGAGTCTACGACCCGTCATATTTATACAGTTCGAAAAGAAAAACTCCCTCTTAAAACAAGTCATAGTCCACTTGTAAGACCATCACGAGGGGCCCAATAAGAGAACGGCAAGATGCGGACCCCGTCATCCGCCACCGTTCAACGCTACGGTGGAGAACGAAGTGGGTTGCGAGAGTCACACAGAGCCTGGGGAGGTTCATTGAGATATGTTGTACGATGCATCTCAAGAGAGAGACAACTGTGGTTTCGGATTGATCGCCCGTATAGAAGGTGAACCGAGTCACAAGGTCGTGCGTACTGCGATTCACGCATTGACCCGTATGCAGCACCGCGGCGCGATCCTTGCTGACGATAAGACCGGCGACGGCTGCAGCTTGTTATTACAAAAACCCGATCCGTTTCTACCGACTGGTAGCCAAAGAGCACGGCTGGCGGTTGGGGAAGAATTACGCCGTGGGCATGGTGTTCCTGAATCAGGAACAAGATCTGGCCCGCGCGGCGCGCTGCATTGTGGAAGAAGAGCTGCAAAATGAGAAACCCTGTCCGTGCTGGGATGGCGTGAAGTTCCCCCACCAACCCCGACGTGCTCGGAGAAATTGCCCTCTCCTCGCTGCCGCGCATCGAACAGATTTTTGTCAATGCACCGGCAAGATGGTCGCCGCGCGATATGGAACGCCGCCTGTTTATAGCACGCCGCCGTATCGAAAAACGTATTCAGGATAAAGAGTTCTACGTCTGTATTTTCTCCAACCTGATCAATATCTATAAAGGTCTGTGTATGCCGGCAGATTTGCCGCGCTTTTATCTGGATCTGGCGGACTTACGCCTGGAATCAGCCATCTTCCTATTCCACCAACGTTTCTCCACTCATACTGTGCCGCGCTGGCCGCTGGCGCAGCCGTTCCGCTATCTGACTCACAACGGTGAAATCAATACTATTGCCGGTAACCGTCAATGGGCGAGTGCACGCGCGTACAAGTTCAAGACCCCACTGATCCCCGATCTGCAAGATGCTGCACCGGTTTCGTTAACGAAACCGGCTCTGATTCCAGTTCACTGGATAACATGCTGGAACTGTTTCTGAGCGGCGGGATGGATATCGTGCGCGCCATGCGCTTGCTGGTACCGCCCGCCTGGCAGAACAACCCGGACATGGACCCGGAACTGCGTTCGTTCTTTGACTTTAACTCCATGCACATGGAGCCGTGGGATGGCCCAGTGGGCATCGTGATATCCGATGGCCCTATGCCGCCTGTAATCTGGACCGTAACGGCCTGCGCCCGGTGCGCTATGTCATCACCAAAGACAAACTGATCACCTGCGCCTCCGAAGTGGGAATTTAGGATTATCAACCGGATGAAGTGGTGGAAAAGGGTCGCGTTGGTCCCGGTGAACTGATGGTTATCAATACCCTTGAAGGCCGTATTCTGCACTCCAAAGAAACCAACAACGACCTCAAAGGCCGTCACCCTTACAAAGAGTGGATGGAGAGAAACGTCAAACGTTTGGTGCCGTTCGAAGAGTTACCGGACGATCAGGTTGGCAGCCGTTATCTGGATGACAACCTGCTGGAAACCTACCAGAAGCAGTTCGGTTACAGCAGTGAAGAGAGCTGGACCAGATTCTGCGCGTACTGGGTGAAAACGGCCAGGAAGCGACCTGTTCAATGGGCGAAGACACCCCCGCTTGCCGTGCTTTCCAGCTGTCCGCGCATCATTTATGACTATTTTCGTCAGCGTTCGCTCAGGTAACTAACCCGCCCGACCCGCTGCGTGAAGCGCACGTGATGTCTTTGGCAACCTGTATTGGCCGCGAAATGAACGTATTTTGCGAAGCCGAAGGCCAAGCGCACCGCTTAAGCTTTAAATCGCCGATCCTGCTGTATTCAGACTTTACCCAGCTGTTAACGCAAGATCAGCAGCACTACCGTGTAGAAACACTGGATCTGACATTTGATCCGCGCGAAAAATCGTTGCAGCAAACCGTTGAAGCTTTGTGTGAAGAGGCAGAGCACAAAGTGCGTGAAGGGGCTGTGTTACTGGTGCTTTCCGATCGCGCTATCAGCGAACACCGTTTGCCGGTTCCAGCACCCATGGCTGTGGGGCGCAATACAGCACAGCTGGTGGAAAAAAGCCTGCGTTGCGACGCTAACCTGATTGTCGAAACAGCCAGTGCCCGCGATCCGCACCACTTTGCCGTGCTGCTGGACTTCGGTGCTACCGCCATCTATCCGTATCTGGCGTATGAAACGCTAGCCGCGCCTGGTTGTGATAGCCACATCATTGAGAAGCACTACCGCACAGTGATGCTCAACTACCGTAACGGCATCAATAAAGGGCTGTATAAGATCATGTCCAAAATGGGTATTTATACGATTGCCTCGTACCGGTGTTCCAAGCTGTTTGAAGCGGTTGGCTTGCACAAAGAAGTATTAGCACTCTGCTTCCACGGCGTAGTTATCAGCATCGGCAGTGCTAACTTCAGCGATTTCAAGCAAGATCTGCAAAATTTAGCAAAACGCGCCTGGCTGAAGCGCAAAACGCTTGAACAGGGCGGTCTGCTTAAATTTGTATACGGCGGGGAATACCACGCCTACAACCCAGATGTTGGTTAATACACTGCAACAAGCAGTGAAAAGCGGTGAGTACAGCGAATACCAGCAGTATGCTAAACACGTCAACGAACGCCCTGTCGCGCGCTGTGCGACCTCCTGGCCATTAAACCCGCAGGAAAGCCCCCTCGGTTGATGACGTTAAGCTCGCTAGAGAGCTGTTTAAGCGCTTTGACACCGCTGCCATATCTATCGGCGCATTGAGTCCAGAAGCCCATGAGTCACTGGCGGAAGCTATGAACACGCTGGGCGGCTACCTCTAACTCCGGCGAAGGTGGGGAAGATCCGGCGCGTTACGGCACCAACAAGACATCACGAATCAAGCAAGTAGCATCAGGTCGTTTCGGTGTTACGCCAGCCTATCTAGTCAATGCCAATGTTATCCAGATTAAAGTAGCGCAAGGTGCCACGCCGGGTGAAGGTGGTCAGTTGCCAGGCGACAAAGTTACGCCGTACATCGCCAGACTGCGCTACTCGGTGCCGAGTGTGACGTTGATTTCACCGCCACCGCATCACGATATTTACTCTATCGAAGACTTGGCTCAGTTGATTTTTGACCTGAAACAGATCAACCCGAAGGCAATGATCTCGGTCAAGCTGGTTTCTGAACCTGGCGTAGGGCACCATCGCCACTGGCGTTGCCAAGGCTTATGCTGACCTTATTACCATCGCAGGTTATGACGGCGGCACCGGTGCCAGTCCGCTGACGTCAGTGAAATATGTAGGGTGCCTGTGGGAACTTGGGCTGGTGGAAACCCAGCAGGTGCTGGTAGCAAACGGTTTGCGCCACAAAATCCGTCTGCAAGTGGGGGTAGTGGGCTGAAAACTGGTGTTGATATCATCAAAGCGGCGATTCTGGGTGCAGAAAGCTTCGGCTTCGGTACTAGCCCAATGGTCGCGCTCGGCTGTAAATACCTGCGTATTTGCCACCTGAACAACTGCGCCACCGGTGTCGCAACTCAAGACGACAAACTGCGACGCGATCACTATCACGGTCTGCCAGAGCGTGTGATCAACTACTTCAACTTCATCGCGCAGGAAACTCGCGAGTTGATGGCAGAAATTGGCATCAGCAAACTGGTAGATTTGATCGGCCGTACTGATCTGCTGGTGGAATTGGACGAGTTCACGGCCAAGCAGAACAAGCTGGACCTCCCTGCACTGCTGAAAACCGCACAGCCGCAGCCGGGAAAAGCACTATTCTACACCGAGAGCAATCCACCGTTTGATGAAGGTCTGTTAAGCAAAGCGCTGCTGTCTCAAGCACAACCGCACATCGCGGTGAAACAGAGCAAAGCGCTCTACTTTGATATCCGCAATACCGACCGTTCCGTCGGTGCAACACTTGTCCGGTGCTATCGCCGCTCAGCACGGCAATCAAGGACTAGTAAGCTCTCCGATCAAAGCTAACTTCTCCGGTACTGCCGGACAAAGCTTCGGCGTATGGAATGCTGGCGGCGTTGAACTGACACTGACAGGTGATGCCAACGACTATGTTGGCAAAGACGTAGCAGGCGGTTGTATCTCTGTGCGTCCGCCTGTCGGCTCCGCGTTCCGCAGCCATGAAGCGAGCATTATCGGCAATACCTACATTTACGGCGCCACCGGCGGCAAGCTGTTTGCCGCAGGCCGCGCAGGCGAACTTTCGACGTGCGTAACTCCGGTGCTATCACCGTAGTGGAGGGTATCGGCGACAACGGCTGTGAATACATAACTGGCGGCATCGTTTGCGTGCTGGGCCGTACCGGCGTCAACTTTGGCGCAGGCATGACCGGTGGTTTCGCCTACGTGCTGGATGCAGACGACGAGTTCCGCAAACGCCGTCAACCCTGAACTGGTGGAAATACCTTCTGTCAACGATTTGGCAATTCACGAAGAACGCCTGCGTGGCTTAATTACCGAACACGTACAACACACAGGTTCGCAACGCGGTGAAGAGATTCTCGCTAACTAGCCGGTCTGGGCGTCGCGTTTCGCACTGGTGAAACCCAAGTCGAGTAATGTGAAGGCATTATTAGGGCATCGTAGTTGTTCCGCAGCCGAATTGCGGGTTCAGGCGCAGTAAGAGGGCATTATGAGTCAGAACGTTTATCAATTTATCGACTTACAGCACGTTAATCCGCCGAAAAAGTCGTTAAAGATTCGCAAAATCGAGTTCGTAGAAATCTACAAACCCTTTTCAGAAAGCCAGTCAAAGGCACAGGCAGATCGCTGCCTCGCCTGCGGTAACCCCTATTGCGAATGGAAGTGCCTGGTACATAACTACATTCCCAACTGGCTGAAACTGGCGAACGAAGGGCGCATTATTGAAGCCGCTGAACTGTCACACCAGATGAACAGCCTGCCAGAAGTGTGCGGACGCGTTTGCCCACAAGACAGACCTGTGTGAAGGCTCCTGTACGCTCAATGCGGAATTTGGTGCGGTAACCATTGGCAATATCGAGCGCTACATCAATGACAAAGCGATCGAAATGGGATGGAAGCCGAACCTTGTCCCACGTGAAACCCACCGGTAAGCGTGTCGCCATCGTGGGGGCGGGCCCTGGAGGCCTGGCCTGCGCTGACGTTTTGGCGCGTAGCGGTGTGCAAGCCGTGGTATTCGATCGTCATCCTGAAATAGGCGGTTTGCTGACCTTCGGTATTCCAGCATTCAAGCTGGAAAAAGAGGTGATGATCAAAAGCCATGAAATCTTCAGTGAGATGGGCATTGAGTTCCAGCTTAATACGGAAATTGGTAAAGACATCGCGCTGGAGACCCTGATCGCCGATTACGACGTGGTATTCCTGGGTGTTGGCACTTACCAGTCTATGCGTGGCGGATTAGAAAATGAGGATGCGCCAGGCGTGTATGACGCGTTACCGTTCCTGATTGTCAATACCAAGCAACTAATGGGCTTTGAAAACCTCCGGATGAACCCTACACCGACATGAGCGTCAAGCGCGTGGTGGTATTTTGGGAGGCGGCGATACCGCGATGGACTGTGTACGTACCTCCGTGCGTCATGGTGCAACGCACGTTACCTGCGCCTAACGCCGTGAAGAAGTGAACATGCCGGGCTCCAAGCGTGAAGTGAAAAACGCGCGTGAAGAGAGTGTAGAATTTCTGTTCAATCTGCAACTACTCAGTATTGAAATCAATGGTGCCGGTAAAGCCTGCGGTATAAGAATGGCGCGTACCGAACTGGGTGCAACGGATGCCAATGGCCGCCGTCGCCCAGAAATTGTCGAAGGCTCCGAGCATGTGCTGGAAGCAGACGCAGTAATCATGGCGGTTTGGCTTCCTTCCGCACAAAATGGAATGGTTGGCGAAACACGGCGTGGAATTGGATAGTCAAGGCCGCATCGTGGCGACAGAGCAGAGCGAAAGCGCTTTTCAGACCAGCAACCCGAAAATCTTCGCCGGTGGCGATGCGCGATGCGCGGTTCCGATCTGGTCGTGACAGCCATTACCGAAGGCCGCAAGGCGGCGGATGGCATCATGAACTATCTGGAAGTGTAATCGGCAACGATATCGATCAAGGCGGTGCAAGCCGCCTTCTTCTTGTGCGCAATAAGCGTAGAATTTAACTACTGCTGTTGAACTGATCGAGGATATCCAGCTCCGTCAGCATTGGGGTTTATTGGGCAAAATCATAAAAATCCGGTTTGCTTTCAGTATAGATCTGGCTCACCAACTGTTTGCGATCGTCCGGGAATATTCCCGCAGATAGCTCATACGTTTGCGTTTCCAACAGCAAGTAATAGAGATGGGTACTACAGATTCATCAGGATGTTCGTTCAGCCCATTCTGACGAGCAATAATGCGTGATGTTCTCTTCCTCACTATCACTACACCTTGCTTACACACTCTACCGCCAAAAGCGGAGCCCTCCACCCCATCCATTGGCGGCACATGTTGCAATGGCATATGCTGACATCATGCACGCACGTTTCCGGCATTTCAACAGTCACGGCACCGCATAAGTACTGGCCCTTGGTCGTGTTCATCACCCCTGCCGTAATCGGTTGTTATCCGAATTTTTCTATAAATATTTTACCATAAAAAAGGGGCGTAACCGACGGTTGCACCTTTTCTTGTGAATGCGGTTATTTCACCACACGCAGCGATGGCCGCCCACCGCGCGGGGTCGGTGGCGGATCGTCATCAGGTGGGTTAGCGTCTGTAACATTATCTTGCTGCTTATTATCCACAACCGACATCACTACACCGGATTTCAATGCCTCACCCTGAGCTTCCTTCATGTTATCCAGCTCATAGGCCGGCTCCGGCTCATACAGGGCCGGCTCCGGCTCAAACATCGTGCCAGCGCCGTTCTCACGAGCATAAATAGCCAGTACCGCAGCCATGGGGACATAGACCTGACGCGGAACACCACCAAAGCGAGCGTTGAAACGCACGCTATCATCCGCCAACTCCAGGCCACCCACAGCGCGTTGCGCGATGTTGAGCACTATCTGCCCGTCACGGGCGAACTCCATTGGCACCATCACACCCGGCAGCGACACATCAACCACCAAATGCGGCGTTAGTTGATTATCCAGCAGCCAATCATAAAAAGCCCGCAATAGATACGGACGGCGCGGAGACAGTTGAGATAACACCATACTGATTTAACCTCTTGTGTGAAAACGGATTTCACGCTCAGCTTCGGTCAAGGATGCCAAAAATGCATCACGTTCGAAGACACGCGTCATATAACCTTTCAGCTCTTTCGCACCTGCGCCAGTCAATTCGATGCCTAGAAGCGGCAAGTGCCACAGCAGCGGTGCCAGATAGCAATCGACCAGGCTGAACTCTTCGCTCATGAAATAAGGCGCTTCATTGAACACAGGTGCAACGGCTAGTAACTCTTCACGCAGTTGTTTACGAGCAGCATCAGCTTCCTGTGCATGCCCCCGCATGATTTTTTTCAGGAGGGAATACCAATCAGACTCGATACGATGCATCATCAGGCGGCTGGTACCGCGCGCAACCGGATAAACCGGCATTAACGGGGGATGAGGGAAACGCTCATCCAGATATTCCATGATGATACGAGACTCATAAAGCGTCAGTTCACGGTCGACCAACGTCGGAACAGAACCATACGGGTTGAGGTCAATAAGGTCCTGCGGCAGGTTATTCATATCCACCTGCTCAATCTCGACACTCACGCCCTTTTCCGCTAAAACAATGCGAGCCTGATGACTAAAAATGTCGGACGGACCAGAAAACAGCGTCATCACCGAACGTTTGTTGGCAGCGACAGCCATGAAAACCTCCAAATTTATCGAGAAATACGACTAATAACTAAACGGTGCTATCCTGCATAGCCCGGACTCACTGTACGTGAATGTCTACAAGAAAAACGTCTGGTGGCATCAACATTCGGGAAAATTACTGGCTGGCATACAGGCAAAAAATCGCCAGATAGTCTATCAGATTTTGTGCGTTCTGTGGTGAAATAAGCGAGAATTTATTACTAACCCTAAGAAAAGAAGAGTATTTTTCATCTAAAAGGGCAAAATACGCGCAGCACAACGCGCTGTACATGCGAAAGAGACAAAAAACCCGGTAAAAACACCGGGTTTTTTGCGTTGATTTGCAGCGATAAACGCTAGAAATTAACGTTTGGAGTACTGCGGACGGCGACGTGCTTTACGCAGACCGACTTTCTTACGTTCAACTTCACGTGCGTCACGGGTAACGAAGCCCGCTTTACGTAGTTCAGAACGCAGAGACTCGTCGTACTCCATCAGTGCACGGGTGATACCATGACGAATGGCACCCGCTTGACCGGAAATACCACCACCTTTAACTGTGATGTACAGATCTAGCTTACCAACCATGTCGACCAGTTCCAGCGGTTGACGAACTACCATACGGGCAGTTTCGCGACCGAAGTACTGTTCCAGGCTGGACTGGTTGATAACGATATTGCCGTTGCCCGGCTTGATGAACACGCGAGCAGCGGAGCTTTTGCGACGACCAGTGCCGTAGTATTGATTTTCAGCCATTGCCTATAATCCCGATTAAATGTCCAGAACTTGCGGTTGCTGTGCCGCCTGGTTGTGCTTATTACCTGCGTAAACTTTTAGTTTACGGTACATAGCACGACCCAGCGGGCCCTTCGGCAGCATGCCTTTAACCGCGATTTCAATCACACGCTCAGGACGGCGGGCAATCATTTCTTCAAAGGTCGCTTGCTTGATACCACCGATGTGACCGGTGTGGTGATAGTACATCTTGTCAGTACGCTTTTTGCCGGTTACAGCAACTTTGTCAGCGTTCAGAACGATGATGTAATCACCCGTATCGACGTGCGGGGTGTATTCCGCTTTATGCTTACCGTGCAGACGGCGAGCCAGTTCAGTAGCCAGGCGGCCCAGAGTTTTACCGGTTGCGTCAACAACATACCAGTCTCGTTTGACGGTTTCTGGTTTAGCTGTAAAAGTTTTCATTAAAAGCTTACCCAATTTAAGTTACACGTTGGTGAACACCCAAACGCTTCAATAAATTTAGAAATAAAGTGTCGAGGTTCACACGCCATCTAGTCCAGCAAACCTACCCCTTCGAATAGCTATGCCGGCGCGATTAACGTTTCGGGAAAAAACGTTGTTGTAACGTGGGATCGCAACATTATAGAGAAGTCGGTAAAAAAGATCGACCCTTTTTCATCTGGACCGCAATAAATTACGCCCCAGATATTCATGTGTGTTTGGCTCAGGCAAGATGTGGCTGGCTGAAGTACTCTGCACTTTGCATCTCTTGCAGGCGGGACAGACAGCGCTGATATTCGACTTTTAGATGCTCCCCTGATAGAGTTCGAGCATCGAGGTTTGCGCAGCGCAATCAACAGCTTGACCCGACGTTCATAAAATTCATCTACCAGCGCCAGAAACCGGCGCGCTGCATTCTCCATCTTTGGTTCCTATCACTGTCACATTGTGCAGCAGAACCGTGTGATAAAGACGCGATAGCGCAATTATAGCCATTCTGGCTACTCGAATCCAGACAAGCGAGAGAACATCTGGCGCATTGCAGCTTCGTTCTCAAAAGGCAATAGCGGCGTCAGGTAAAGGTGCGCCTGAGTTAGCGTGCGCAGACAGTAATCGATACCTGCATCCACATTACGCACCTCACAGTACTGCTTGATCAGATTGATGGCAGGCAAGAAACGACTGCGTTGCAAGCCGTTACGGTAGAGGTTATCCGGAGGAATGTTCGACGTGGTCACCAATGTCATCCCGCGAGCGAACAACGCTCGCAGCAGTTCAGACAGCAGCATGGCATCGGTAATATCAGTTACGAAAAAATCATCAAAACAAAGCACGTCAGTCTGCGCCTTAAATCCTTCAGCCACTTGCTCTAACGGATTTGCTTGTCCCTGTAGCTAGTTCAGTTCTTGATGAACCCTCAGCATAAAACGGTGAAAATGCAGCTGCAGTTTGCGCTCGGTAGACAGACTCTAGAAAAACAGATCCATCAGCCAGGTTTTGCCACACCCGACACCGCCCCACATATAAAGCCCTTGCACCGGTGTCACAGGCGTTTTATCCGCAAGCCCCAAACCAGTGTCTTCATCTGCTTAGCCGCCCATCGGATGTGGGAGTCACCTGCATCGCTTCACGCTCTAACAAAGCCTGATAAATGCCTTGCAACGTGGTTACCGTTTGGAGTTTAACTCATCAAGCTGATACTCACCCGCAGCCACTGCATACCGATAGTGTGCCAATGGCCTAGCATGCGGTAAAGTCGTCTGTTGTATCATCTCTGTTTCTCCCTTTATCCGTTATTTTCCGAAAAAAAGTTAGTCGTGTTTTATCGTCCTTTACCGGCGATTTGCTCCGCGATCGTCGCATTTTTCCATAATATCACCTGAAATAGATCTCCATAACCTTACAGCGTCGCATTTCAGGACTCCACTCAGGCGGCGTTAGCAGTTATAGTGGCTATTATGAAGTGAAAAAAACCCTACGGGACAACGACGTCAAAAGAGGTATCTTTATGACTTGCGAGTATGCGCTAATAGGATTAGTTGTAGGCATCATTATCGGTGCTGTTGCTATGCGCTTTGGCAACAGTACACTGTGGCAGCAGCAAGCGCTGCAAAGCAAGTTGGAAAAGAGTAGAACAGAGCTGGAAACCTATCGTCAGGAGCTGATATGTCACTTCGCACGCAGTGCTGAACTGTTGGATAACATGGCAAAAGATTATCGCCAGCTCTATCAGCATATAGCGAAAAGCTCCAGCAACCTGCTGCCAGATTTGCCCGTGCAAGAAAATCCGTTTCGTTATCGCTTAACCGAAGCGGAAGCAGACAACGATCAGGCACTGGTAGACACGCCACCGCGCGATTACTCAGAAGGCGCTTCTGGACTATTGCTCGGCAAACGTCCTCTGTGCAAATAATTACACTGTTATACCATTGCGTGAGGGACCATGTCCCTCACGCACGTTACGACCTTGATTTCTCCCTTCCCTGAACAACATTGACAATAGTTACAGTTTATTGACGAAAGAACAGTGAACTTTTACACGTTATTCGCTGGTCGACTCTTCACCAGTCGTTTAAGTTTATGTATCATCATTTTATTCAGAATTGACATTCTGTCGATGATTCACAGGTTGTGAGAGATAACTTCAAATGAAAAAAAAATCATTATTATTTAGCGCACTGGTAGTAAGCATGAGTCTGGCATTGTCATCGCTTCCTGCTGCGCAAGCCGCCCTGCCCGTCGTAGTAGAGGGTCAACAGTTACCCAGTTTGGCACCGATGTTGGAAAAGGTGCTACCTACGGTGGTCAGTGTACATGTGGAAGGCACGCAAACGCAGCACCAACGCGTACCGGAAGAATTTAAATTCTTCTTTGGTCCGAATGCCCCTTTGGGCAAACAAAACAGCCGGCCCTTTGAAGGCATGGGTTCCGGCGTGATTATCGATGCTGCTAAAGGGTATGTCCTGACCAACAATCACGTTATCAACAACGCAGACAAAATTCGCGTGCAGTTGAATGACGGCCGGGAATATAAGGCTAAACTGCTCGGTCGTGATGAGCAGAGTGACATCGCACTGCTCCAATTGAATGATGCCAAGAACCTGCAAGAAGTTAAAATGGCTGATTATGACCAGCTTCGCGTAGGGGACTTCACCGTTGCTGTCGGTAACCCGTTTGGCCTCGGCCAAACGGCCACTTCAGGTATTATTTCTGCGCTGGGTCGCAGTGGCCTGAATCTGGAAGGGTTAGAAAACTTTATCCAGACGGATGCCTCCATCAACCGGGGTAACTCCGGTGGGGCGCTGGTGAACCTTAAAGGTGAACTGATCGGGATTAATACTGCCATCCTAGCACCTGGCGGCGGCAACATTGGTATTGGTTTTGCTATTCCCAGCAACATGGCGCAAAACCTGGCGCAACAGCTTATCGAATTCGGTGAAGTGAAACGCGGCCTGCTAGGTATCAAAGGCAGCGAAATGACCGCTGACATGGCGAAAGCCTTCAAGGTGGAAGCACAACGCGGTGCCTTTGTCAGTGAAGTTTTGCCGAAATCCGCAGCTGCCAAGGCGGGAATCAAGGCCGGTGATGTGCTGACCTCACTGGAGGGCAAACCCATCAACAGTTTTGCTGAGCTGCGTGCCAAAATCGGCACTACGGCGCCAGGTAAAAAAGTGAAGATTGGCCTGTTGCGCGAAGGTAAACCGCTAGAGCTTTCTGTGACACTCGACAATAACACCTCTGTCGCTACCAGCGCCGAGAGCCTTTTTTCGGCCTTGCAGGGCGCATCGCTTGCCAATGGCCAAGCGAAGGACGGTAGCAAAGGAGTACAAGTCGAAGAGGTCACGAAAGACACATCGGCAGCGCAAGTGGGCTTGCAGAAGGGCGATATCATTATCGGCATTAACCGTGAGCGGGTGGAAAACATTACTCAGTTGCGCAAAATCCTGGAAAGCAAACCCAGGATGCTGGCACTGAACGTCGTACGTGGTGATGAAACGATTTATCTGCTGTTACGATAAACGATATATACCCCTATAGCAGGACAAAACATTAGGGTTTGAACAGCGCTTGCGGTAGCATCGTGAGAGGTAAGGCATAGATGAGCTTAGCCAACGCATTCGCAACATGAAGTATGGCGGGTATATTGCTCAATACCACAAAATCAGACACGGTACATGCCGTGTTCAGTAAACTCTTGTTGTCCTCTGTCTACCTATCTATTTCCCTAGTACGTTTTATGCTCGCAAAACTCTTTCGCTCTGCCATTATGAATGTGATCGTGGCTCGAATTCTGGTCTCGACCATGCCGTTGCTACGGTCAAATACCGCACTTTTTTTTTCGCCTCACACAGCATACAGAGCGAAGATGTGCCGCTAATCAGGCGTTCGCCGCGCTGCACTGGCAGTAGTTAACGTCTACAGTCGAGAATCGGCCAGCGAAACAACGGGGAACTGAATATTCGCCTGCTTGGCTTTGGCGTGATCGTGAGCAAAAAGGGATATGTGCTCACGAATAATCACGTGATCAATAATATCTAGCAGTTGGTTATCTCGTTACAGGACGGCCGCGTCTATGAGGCGAGCATGATCGGCACGACAAACTGACCGATCTGGCCATGGTGAAAGTGGAAGCCGCTAATCTGCCCGTTATCACCATTAATGAGAAACATACTGCGCACATCGGTGATGTTATATCCTGACTATCGGTAACCCTTACAACCTAGGGCAAACTTGTTACCCAAGGCATTATCAGTGCTACAGGTCGCGTGGGGTTGAGCCTGATGGACGGTTCGGGCTTTGGCTTCGGAGGGGAAAAAACTTTCTGCAGACCGATGCATCCATCAACCACGGTAATTCTGGCGGTGCGTTGGTTAATACACTGTGTGAATTAGTGGGCATCAAACCCTCACCTTTGATAAAGGCAGCGATGGAGAAACACCGGAAGGCATTGGCTTTGCCATTCCGGTAGTATTAGCAACCAAGGTGATGGGAAAACTAATTCGTGATGGTCGCGTGATTCGCGGCTATATCGGTATCAACGGTGCACAGGCGAAAGGGTTGTCACCAAATAGCACTCTGGAAGGCAATAAACGGTTGCAAGGCGTGATCGTGATGAATGTCAAACCCGGTGTGGCCCTGCGGATATAAGGTAGCATGAAAAAAAGGTGACGTGCTGCTTACCATGAACAACAAGCCTGCTCTGTCTCAGTTATTGAAACCACGGATCAGATGGCTGAAATTCGTCCCGGCACCGCAGCTCCAGTAGCCATTCGCCATGGCGATCAGGGATGATACTAACGGTAACAATTCAGGAATTTCCTGAGGGCTAACGTTGCCAGTATGAGCAGTATCACTCACTGTTCATACTGATAAAATAGGATTACGCCTCGTTGCCGCTCACACGCTCGATGTTCGCACCCAGCCCACGCAATTTGTTTTCAATGCGCTCGTAGCCACGATCGATATGACAGATGCGATCGACGATGGTTGTCCCTTCCGCAATACAGCCCGCCAGAACCAAACTGGCTGATGCACGCAGGTCGGTCGCCATCACCTGAGCACCAGAGAGAGTATCAACGCCGTGGCAAATCACAGTGTTGCTCTTGATCTCAGCCTGCGCGCCCATAAGGATCAACTCCGGCACGTGCATAAAGCGGTTTTCAAAGATAGTTTCGATGATAACACCGGTACCTTCGGCAACCAAATTCAGCAAGCTGAACTGGGCCTGCATATCGGTGGGAAAACCAGGATGCGGAGACGTGCGCACGGTAACTGCTTTCGGGCGTTTACCATACATATCAAGGCTAATCCAGTCGTCACCCACTTCAATATCCACACCTGCATCGCGCAATTTTTCCAGCACAGCATCCAGCGTATCTGGGCGAGTGTTACGGCACATAATGCTGCCACGAGAGACAGCAGCAGCCACCAGGAAAGTACCGGTTTCGATACGGTCCGGCAACACACGGTAAACACCACCACCCAGGCGCTCAACGCCTTCGATAACGATTTTGTCACTGCCCGCGCCAGTGACTTTTGCTCCCATCGCGTTCAGGAAACCCGCCGTATCGACAATTTCCGGCTCGCGTGCGGCGTTTTCGATAATGGTAATGCCTTCTGCCAGCGTTGCCGCCGTCATGATGGTGACGGTCGCTCCTACGCTAACTTTATCCATGACGATATGCGCGCCTTGCAAGCGTCCGTCAACAGTGGCTTTGACATATCCCTCTTCCAGTACGATCTTGGCACCAAGCCGCTCCAGCCCGGTAATATGCAGATCGACCGGACGCGCGCCAATAGCGCAACCACCAGGCAGAGAAACCTGTGCCTGACCGAAACGCGCCACCAGCGGCCCCAGCACCCAGATAGAGGCACGCATGGTTTTCACTAGATCGTAAGGTGCGCAGAATACTTTAACGTCGCGTGCATCTACATGCACCGAACCGTTGCGCGTCACATGAGCACCTAACTGGCTGAGTAACTTCATTGTGGTGTTGATATCACCCAGCTTGGGAACATTTTGAATTTCTACCGGCGCTTCCGCCAGCAGGGCCGCAAACAGGATGGGCAGGGCGGCATTTTTCGCCCCGGAAATGGTGACTTCACCAGTGAGCTGGGTGGGACCCTGCACACGAAATTTATCCATAATAACAGGTTCTCAGCTTGCTAAATGTATTACAGGGCGCATAGCTATCGCTTAAAAACCGTTCAGCTTCCGATCGCGCTGCCATTCTTCCGGTGTATAGGCCTTAATAGAAAGCGCATGAATGCGGTTGTCCGCAATGTAGTCCGCCAAGGGCGCGTATACGGTCTGCTGCTGTTTGACACGACGCATGCCAGCAAAAATATCCCCCACGGCGACGATCTGAAAATGGCTGCCATCACCCGTTACGTGGACTTCTTGCAGTGCCAATGCCTTCATCAGCACCTCTTTGATCTCGTTATTTTCCATTGCTCTCGATTCTGTATTCAGGGGGAGGATTATCAGCCGTGTATCTTAGATGAATACGCCTTTTTCTTAAACAAGGAAATCCCTCTTCACGAATACAAAGAGGGGTTTTTTGACCCTATAACACTGAAATTTAAATAAAAAAAATAAAAAGACAGGAATAATCTCATTGAAATTGTAAAGCGCAATCAGCGTTTTCACCCACTCACGCGCGCACAGGTGATCGAGAACGGTGCCTGAGAGGTGATCTTCTGCTAGTAGACATGAGCAAGCAGCCAGTACGGCGGAATTAACCCGCTCCAGCGCGGAAATATTCAGCACATGCTTATCTGCCAGCAGTGAATCACGATCTAAATCGCCGGACAGCGCCAGCGTCGAGTCTTGAGACATCCAGTGCAGAACCTCAGCCATTCTTCTGCTCCAGCGTAATGGGCTGACGAGCAGAAGCTTCCAGCTGTTTCGTTAACCCATCAACACCCTGTTGACGCAAAATATCTGCCCATTCGTTTTGCTTGGTAGTGATCATGCTCACACCTGCGGCAATCATGTCATAAGCCTGCCAGTTACCGGTTTGGCTATTTTTACGCTATTGAAAACCCAGACGCACTGGTGGGCGGCCGTCATTGTCAATAATCATCATGCGGATGGGAATAATGTCAGCACTGCCTAGCGGTTGTTCAGGCGCTTCTGTCCGTGATACAGCGCCAGCGCCTGGCCGTAAGCTTGTGCTAAATAGGCTTCAAACGCTTTGAAATAAGCATCACGCTGCGCCGGAGTCGATTTTTTTGTAGTAGCGGTCCAGCACAGAGCTCTGCATAGTGAATCTGAACCTACGGCAGCAGTTCTTCTTGCACCATTTGGTGCAAGTAGTTCGGATCCGGCTTGATACGAGGTTGCTCTTTTTTTAGACGATTAAATGTCTTCTCTGCCGCATCGTTTATCAAACGATAAGGGTTAGTTTGATCCGCTGTGCTGGCGAGAGGTACCACCACCAGTAAACGTTTTAACATGTAAATGTTCTCTTGATTATTGTACTGCGGCCGGCGCTAGGGTAGATGGCGCTAGCGTCAATGCCGGATCGTTGTGCGGCACAGATTCCGTTTTTTCCGTATTGTCGGTGCTATCGCCCACGCTTTTATATAGGAAATGGCCGATTAAATCCTCCAGCACCATTGCGGATTTGGTGTCCTGAATCACGCTCGCCCTCGGCGAGGATCTTGGTTCCCATTTCTTCATCTTTGAAACCGATATTCAGCCCAGATATTGTTCCCCCAACAACCCAGAAGTACGGATTGCCAGCGAGCTGTTATCAGGGATATTGTCATACCGACGTTGAATATCCATGGCAACGCGCGGCAAGTACGTTTTGGTATCCAACGAAATATCTGCAACGTGACCAATCACCACGCTGCCGACTTTTATCGGAGAACGCGCTTTCAGGCCGCCGATATTGTCAAACGTGGCCTGCAGCCGGTAGATCTGTTCGCTGTCGGTAGACTTCACGTCGGCGACTTTCAAACAGAGAAAAATAATGGCGCCCAGGGCGATCAAAGTGCTGTCAGCACAAAATTCAACCCCAATACCGCCAATGACGAATGCACCACGGTGCGGGTCTTCGCCCGGCTGATCCCCTCAGAGGTCGGGGATCGGCATCATAGCCATTGAACAACGCAATCTAGGTCACGTTAATCGCGAATACCACACTTTTTATCACGCAGTTCAGCAAATCCTTACGCCATTCTATCGCGCCCTGCATTGCTAGCCAGAAAAAGCCATCATCGATGCCCTTCCAGCTAACCTCTACCAATGCGCCCCCCCCTAAATACCGATTGTGACGAAGATAATGATTAGCAGCGGCATGCTGATGAGACCGGCCCAAAAGGATGGGGGCTACAATGCGCCGCAGCGGGTCCACTGCCATCATCTCCATACTGGAGAGCTGTTCAGTGACTTTCATCAGGCCGATTTTGCCGTCAGGGCCGACCCGGCACAGCCACCAGCAAACAACAGCGCCGTCACGACTTGCCCCAGCTCACGCAGCAAAGAAAGCGCCACCATCACACCTAGAATGGCCTCAGCACTGTAGGTTGTCAGCACAAGATAACCTTGCAATCCCAGCACCATACCGATAAAGAGATCAGACACGAGGATAATCAATAACGACGCACCCCGACACTGTGTAGCTGCTTAAGCAACAGCGGTTCTTGCTTGCGCAGTTCGGGGGCCTCCTATCAACGCATTAAACAACATGAAACCGGCGCGACCAAAGGCAGTATAGGTTTGAATTCCCTGGCTTCCGAACGACGCCAATGCTTCTCGTAGCATGAATTGATTAACTCCCGGAGCCTAATAGGCTGGTTTTGTAGTCACCAACAGAGAAGCGAAACGGCAAAGGGGCCATCGGCAATGCCGTCAATAAACTGCCGCACCTGAGGATCGGTGTTAACACGCAGTTCGTCCGCCTGCTCGTGCGCGACAATGTGCTGATCGGCAACAATGTAGGCATAATCAGCAATGCTGAGCACTTCCGGCACATTATGGGAAATCGCGATGCAAGTGTGACGCCCAACGCATGGTTCAATTCATCGATCAGTTTAACAAGCACGCCCATGCTAATCGGATCCTGACCGACAAAGGGTTCATCGAACATGATCATTTACGGATTAAGCGTGATAGCGCGGGCCAATGCCGCACGCTGAGCCATCCCGCCAGAGAGCTCAGAAGGCATCAGGTTGGCTGCACAGCGTAACCCCACCGCTTACAACAGTTTCATCAGCACCTTACTACGCAACAGTATCCCTGGCAGTTGCGTATACTCACGCAGCGGCCAGGCCACGCTTCAAACACGGTAAGATCGGTGAACAGTGCGCCAGATTGGAATAGCATGCTCATCTTTTTACGCACGTCATACAGTCTGGAACGAGAGGGTATCGGAATATTCTCTCCATCAAACCAGATCTCCCCGCTGTCTAGTTGGAGTTGACCGCCAATAAGACGAAGCAGCGTGGTTTTACCAATACCGGAAGGCCCTATGATCGCGGTGATCTTTCCCTTGAATACGGTTAATGAAACATCGGTGAAAATGGGTCGCGCTCCGCGCGAAAAATTGAGCCCACGAATTTCAAATAGATTAGTAACATTATGGTTCATGAGATATTTTCCTTTACTCACTGCCCTTGACGATCGTCGCTGTAATACTACGTGTATAGCGAGCAACAACCGTTGTATTTCCTATCAAGCTTAACGGCAGGCTTCAGGCAAAGCCCGATTTTTACAAAAGATTACCGACAATTCTTACCGAAAAGGGCGGGATCCTGCTGCCATAGATTTTACTTTTTCTGCACAGGCAGTCAAAATTACCCCATCTACGATGCAACACAATTTTTGCTTGACATTCGTCCACGCACTGTTTTGCGCCCTAAATGATGCGCATTGCAGCAAGGCGGTAAACGCCCCTGCAACGTAAAGCATGACGGGCATAACGCCTAACAAACCAGTGATTATACCTCAATAAAGGACGCTGCATGCTTTTTGCGATAGTTCTTCTGGTTATTGGTTTATTTCTTTTAGTGTATACAGCTGACCGTTTAGTCTATGGCGCAGCCGTTCTTGCACGTGTGTGAGGCGCTTCTCATTTGATTATCGATGTGATGATTGTCGACATCATTAGTACGTTACTGCCAGAGTTAGCGGTGTCGGTTACCGCCGTGCTAAATCAGCAAAAAAGACATGGCTATCGGTAACATTTTAGAGTCAAATATCGCGAATATCCTATTGATCCTCGGCAGTACCCGCCTTGATCCGTCTGTTGACCTTCCGCTCCGATATGCGTGCGGCGTGAACTGCTCCCACGCTATTGATCACGCTGCTCAGCGGCGGCGTGCTTTACAATGGCTATCTCAGCCGGCTTTAGCACCATTTTTCTCGTTGCGGCGAGCGCCTGGATCGTGCTGATGCTGCGTATGGTACACCTGGCGCAGCAAGATGGTATCGACAGGCCTAGCACGCGAGCAATTAGGAGAGTCGTCCCAGGCACAACAGGCCGATGGAAACCAAACGGTTGCCGTGCTCTGGCTACTGCTGTGACTGATTATTCTGCCGATGGCAGCACGTATCTGATTGACAATGCAACGGTGATTGCTCGTCATTTTGCCATTGATGAGTTGACCATTAGCCTGACGGTTCTGGCGATCGGCACCAGCCTACCCGAATTGGCAACCGCCATTGTCGATACGCTGAAAAAAGAGGATGATATCGCGCTGGGCAATCTGGTCGGGTCAAATATCTTCAATCTGGTTATCGTGCTTGGTATCCCAGCACTGCTTTCTCTCTAGGGGCGACCCACTGGTATTTAACGCGACTACGGTGTGATGCTAGGTGTCAGCCTGCTGCTGACGCTACTCTGCCTGCGGAAAAAACACCATATCGGGCAAGGTGCAGGAGCGCTGTTGCTGTGTATGTTTATAGTGCTCCAGCTTGGTAAATTTTGTGTTAACGAACTCGCGTAATGCTGATGTGATTTCGATGTGATGTCCGGTGATATTCAGCCGCATAGCGTCTTCCTTATCTGTGAAAATCAAACCAACTACTTATGCTTGTTTGACGGCGGGATGGATAAAGACTCTCGGTACTTTGCCACGGTGCACCGCGCGACAATGATCCTCTGCTCGGCGAGCAGCGTCGTCAGTTTTCTATCTCTCAAGGATTTGCCGGGGTTTTCCGTCGCGATCAATTTTTTCACCAGCGCCTGAATTGCAGTGGGTGATGTCTCACCGCCGCTGTCTGTATTTACAGAGCTGGAGAAGAAATATTTTAGTTCGAAAATGCCACGTGGGCTGTGTAGAAATTTCTAGGTTGTGACGCGTGAGATAGTAGATTCATGCATATCCACAGCCTGAGCAATATCCGCCAGGACCATAGGTTTCATAAACTCTTGACCTTTATCAAAGAAGTCCTGCTGTTGCTCCACAATGCAGCGCGTGACTTTGAGCAACATCTCGTTGCGGCTCTCAAAGATTTTTATTAGCCAGCAGGCCTCTTGCAGATGGCTGCGGATGAACTGACTGTCGCTGTCGTTACGTACACTGTGGCCCAGAGCGGCGTACTGCTGATTGACCTGCAAGCGCGGCCGCTGTCGGTGTTAAGTTCGACCACCCAGCGGTCTTGATGTTTTCGCACCAGCACGCCAGGAACCACATACTCTGACTCGCCGGTATTGATTGATTACTCTGGACGTGGATCGAGCGATTGGATCAAGGTACGCGCCTCTTTCAGCGTATCTTCTTTGATACGGCTCTAGCGGAGCAGCGATCGGAAATCATGGTTAGCCAGCAGATCGAGATATTCATTGACGATAAGCTTTGCTTCCGCCAGCTACGGCGTTTCGGGGGCAAACTGAGAAAGTTAGATTAGTAGGCAATCGCACAATCACGTGCTGCGACGCCAACCGGGTTAAAACGTTGTACGCGTTTTAACACCGCCTCCACTTCATCAATCGTCACTTCGTCGTAGCCGATGCTCTCGAGAATGTCTTCTAACGGGACGATCAAATAGCCCGTGGTTCTAACGTATCCACAATCAAGGTAACGATGGCCGCTCGGTATCAGAAAACAGCGTCAATTCCACTTGCCACATCAGGTAATCCTACAATGTTTGTGTCGTTTCACCCTGATAGACAGGCAGTTCTTCATCGCGGTAATCGGTGTCGGTGCCTGAGGAGTAGATTTTATCCCAGGTAGTGTCCAACGGAAGTTCTTCCGGTATGTCTTTTTGTTCAATGGCTTCGCGTGTATCTAGTGATTCACTATCTCTCGTTTCCTGAGCATCGATTTCATTGTGACTGTCGGTTTTTTCAAGCAGCGGGTTGCTTTCCAGCGCCTGTTGGATTTTTTTTCTGGAGTTCAAGCGTAGACAACTGAAGTAGACGGATTGTCTACTTCATGGCGTCATGGCCAGTTGTTGACTTAGCCTAAGTTGCAAACCTTGCTTCATAACTCATGTCACTTTCCCTTAAATGGAACGCCCATTGCAAACGTTAAGTATCAAAGTCGGAAGCCTTCGCCCAGATAGACGCGTTTCACCTGCTCATCCGCCAGGATTTCGCTGGGTGAACCGTGGGAAATAAGTTTCCCCTGGCTGACGATATAGGCGCGTTCGCACACGTCCAACGTTTCACGCACGTTGTGATCGGTAATCAGCACGCCCAGGCCACTGTCGCGCAAGTGCTCAATGATTTTTTTTATGTCGAGCACTGAAATCGGATCGACACCGGCAAAGGGCTCATCCAGCAAAATAAACTTAGGATTAGCTGTCAGCGCACGCGCGATCTCTACACGGCGACGTTCGCCACCGGACAGCGATTGTCCCAGACTATCGCGTAAATGAAGAATATGGAATTCTTCCATTAACTCATTGGCGCGATCGTCCTGCTGCTCTGGCGTCAGGTCTTTGCGAATCTGCAACACCGCCATCAAGTTGTCGTAAACGCTTAAACGACGAAAAATAGAGGCTTCCTGCGGAAGATAGCCGATGCTGCGGCGTGCACGCTCATGTAATGGCAGCAGGCTTATCTCTTCATCATCAATCACGATTCGTCCAGAATCGCACTGAACAATGCCGACAACCATATAAAATGTCGTGGTTTTCCCCGCACCATTCGGCCCGAGCAACCCAACGATTTCACCGGAGTTGACTATTAAGCTTACGTTTTCTACCACGCGACGGCCTTTGTAGGCTTTGGCCAGGTTTTCTGCGATTAATGTTGCCATAGGTTATTCAGTTACCTGTGGTTGCAGCTTTGCTTTCTGGGACGATAGCGCGGCGACTTTACCGTTTTTTTTCCTGCAACTGAGACGGTACCAGCACGGTGGTCACTCGTCCGCTTTTATCGCTCACGGCTTCCATTTGCTGCTGTTTCACCAAATAGGTGATGCGATCGCCTTTGACATTGCTGTCCAAATGCTCCAGATAAGCGTTACCTGTCAGGGTGAACTTATCCTGTGCCAATTCATAGCGCACTTTCTGCGCGCGTCCTTTAACCGGTTTGCCGTTATCTTGCATCTGGTAGAAGATGACTGGATTACCGAAGGCTTCAATCAATTCCTGGCCCTGTGAGCCTTGCGGGCGCATGACCACGACCTTCTCGGCCTTCACTTCAATGGTCCCTTGCTTGACCACTACATTACTGGTAAAAGTCACGGTATTGCCCTGTATGTCTAATAACTGCTGTGCGGAATTAATGTGAATCGGTTGGTTGGTGTCCCCTGTCTCGGCCAGTGCGGGCAGACTTGCTGCTAACAGCGCGCTGGCGATGGCGGCGTGACGCCAGGTATTATTGGTGTGAAATTTCATAAGAGGTTTTTACCTTTTCAATCAATTCAGCAGTTTTGTTACGCAAATTGCCGCGCATTTTCATCCCATTGGAGAGGAAACTAGCTCCGTAAAGCGTCACCTCGTCATCGGAAGCGATATCCTGTGTTACCAGGTTAACTTGCGCATTATCGGTTTTTATCTGCCATAATTGTGAGTCATTGGTCAGATTATTGACTTCCACATACCCATATAAGAACAATATTTTATCTTTGGTCAGCTTGGCGCGATCAGCTTGCACCGACCATGTTGCGACACCTTGTTCGTTAAACAGCGTAGCGACAGGTGCTGTAAACCAGGTGAGCTGTTCCGCGTTAAAATACTCTACTTTTTGCGCCACGAGCCGATAGTTCAGACCACCCTGTGGGTTATATACGTGCGTGATGGTTTCATCGCTAGTGTAGGTCGGCACTGCGTTATCCTGTGTTTCTATTTGTGGTGCGCTGTCCTGATCCGTCAGGTTCCAGCCAATCAGAATTAACATAATGAGCGCCAATAGTGCAGTTAGCCAACGCTTCGTCTTGTTCATAATAAAAACGTACTCATGGTCGTCGCAAAATCATGTTGTAGCAAAATTAAAGTGTTAACAAACTCACAGCGATGATGTACTCATATCGATAGCCCTTTGGCTTCGTCCAGTCTACCCTGTGCTAGCAGAATAAGATCACATAACTCGCGACTGCACCGCGCCCGCCGGGGCAACGTAGTCTGTTTTGGGGAGCAGCAGAGGATGTGCATCTGCCACGGCCACGCTGAGGCCTATCTGCGCCATCACCGGCCAGTCAATCAAATCATCACTAATATTATAGACAACCTGATCGGTGCAAAGCGACAGTGTATCTAACAGTTCGTTGAAGGCTAAAATCTTATCTGACTGTCTCTGATAAAGATAAGTAATACCCAGCATGCGGTAACGGTCTTCTACTAGTGGCCCAGAACACCCTGTGATAATAGCAACCTCGATGCCGGACGGTTAGCAGACAACGGATACCATAACCGTCGCGCACGTTAAATACCTTCAGCTCTTTCCCTTGAGTGCCCATGTAAATCAGACCATCGGAGAGCACGCTATCGACATCGCAAATCAGCAATTTGATGGTTTAAGCCTTCTCCAGCACCCGATTAGCGATCGGGCCATAGCAGGTGGCAGTTACGCCGGGGTGTTACTCATAAACACATATTCTTGCGTCACACCACACTAGCGCGCAGCATATCATGCATATGAATAATGCCGATTAGCCGATCGCCCTGTGCGACCAGCAGAGATGTAATATGACGCGATTGCATCAGTTTCAGGGCATCCACCGCCAGTGTATTAGGTGCCACCCGGATGCTACATAATGTCATCAGATCGGCTATACGAGCATCATTCAGATTGATCTGCATATCAAAGACCCGGCGCAGGTCACCATCGGTAAAAATGCCTTCGATTATCATATCTGGCGTGCAAATCACTGTCATACCGAAACTTTTTCGGGTGATCTCCACTAATGCATCTTGCAACGAAGCATCCCGCGTAACGTGAGGGATTTCGTCTCCGGTGTGCATAATATCCGCTACGTGCAGCAAAAGTTTGCGGCCCAGTGCGCCACCGGGATGAGAAAGCGCAAAATCTTCGGCGGTAAAACCTCGCGCCTGTAGCAACGCAACAGCAAGCGCATCGCCCATAACCAGAGTGGCCGTGGTGCTGGATGTGGGGACGAGCCCCAATGGACAGGCTTCCTGTGGCACGTGAACGCAGAGGTGAATATCAGCGGCTTTGCCCATGGTGCTTTCCGGATTGCTAGTAATGCAAATAAGGAACACCCCCAGACGCTTAAGTACGGGGATCAATGCCAGAATTTCATTGGATTCGCCCGAGTTGGATATAGCGATCACGATGTCCTGTGCGGTGATCATCCCGAGGTCACCGTGGCTGGCCTCGCTTGAATGGACAAAAAAGGAGGGCGTACCGGTGCTGGCGAATGTTGCGGCCATCTTGCAGCCGATGTGCCCCGATTTCCCCATTCCCATTACTACCACTTTGCCTTGACAATGGAACATGGTTTTACACGCGCGGGAGAAATTGTCATCGATATACTGGTCCAGATGGGCCAACCCGTCGCGTTCGATGGCGAGAACGTGTCTGCCCGCCTGTTGGAAATCGAAATCGGGCTGTTGTTCAACGTTGGACATAACTGTTAATCCTGACTGTTTGGATAATCCAATGAAACGAGTAATGCGCTGCTAGTACAGAAAAAATAGCGTCGCAAGGAGCAATACTTTGATCACATCAACCAGATCAATGTGGTGCTTAAAGGTGGAGAAAGTGGAGCAGATTGCCGATGCTACTCTGTTCATGAATAGTGGTGAACTGCATGCCACATCCGAATCTGAAGATATGTATGCCGACATCGATCTCTTGATCGAAAAACTGGCGCGTCAGTTAAATCAACACAAGGACAAACTCAAACAGCACTGATCGTCATCTCCGCCTCATGGCACAGGGAAAAACGCCTCTGGCACAATGCCAGAGGCGTGAAGAGGTGAGCGGGCCGTTAAGTGAATACAACATGAATAACGATCCCATTTTGCAACTCAGCGCCGTATTACGCCAAGAGTGCACCCGCAGCGCCGTTTATTGCCAAAGCAAGAAACGGGCGTTGGAAATCATCAGCAAATTGGCTGCCAGGCAGTTGAACCTCCCCACCCCGCTGATCTTCGAGGCATTACTGACGCGTGAGAAAATGGGCAGCACCGGTATCGGTGGCGGTATCGCTATTCCACATGGCAAACTCAACGATGATAACGCGCTGGGAGCAACCGGGGTCTTTATCCAGCTTAAGCAGCCAATTTCTTTTGATGCTATTGATAATCAAGGCATAGACTTGCTTTTTGCCTTGCTGGTTCCCGAAGAACAATGTAAAACCCATCTACATACGCTATCGCTTGTCGCCAAGCGCCTAGCAGATAAAAGTGTTTGTCGGCGTTTACGGGCCGCGCAGAGTGATGAAGAACTCTACCAGATTATGATTGAAGGGGATTATTCCCTATAATGGAAAGCGCGCTACGATTCGCGTTACAGGTGAGTCACACGGTCAAGGTGTAACAGAAAAAGGCAATAGCCGGAGGGAGCCGTCAGATGGTGCTGATGATTGTCAGTGGTCGCTCAGGTTCAGGAAAATCTGTGGCCCTGCGCGCCCTGGAAGATATGGGTTTTTATTGCGTGGATAACCTGCCTGTGGTGGTGTTGCCTGAATTGGCAAACACCTTAGCACAACGGGATATCTCGGCAGCGGTCAGTATTGACGTGCGCAACATGCCGGAATCGCCAGAAATATTCGAGTACGCTATGGATCATTTACCGCCAATTTTTGCACCACAACTGCTGTTTCTGGATGCCGATCGCAATACTCTGATTCGCCGTTACAGCGATACACGCCGTTTGCACCCCCTTTCCAGCAAAAACTTCTCGCTGGAGAGTGCCATCGATGAAGAGAACGATCTGCTGGAACCATTGCGCTCCCGTGCCGATCTGATTATCGATACGTCAGAAATGTCAGTGCATGAACTAGCGGAAATGCTGCGTACCCGCCTGCTGGGCAAGCGTGAACGTGAACTAACCATGGTGTTCGAATCCTTCGGTTACAAACACGGCATTCCCATCGATGCGGATTACGTGTTTGATGTACGCTTCCTGCCGAACCCCCATTGGGATCCGAAATTACGTCCGATGACCGGGCTGGACAAGCCAGTTGCCGCATTCCTCGATCGTCATACGGAAGTGCACAATTTTATTTATCAGACAAGTAGCTATCTGGAACTATGGTTACCGATGCTTGAGACCAACAACCGTAGCTATCTGACAGTAGCCATTGGTTGTACTGGCGGCAAACATCGTTCAGTCTACGTGATCGAGAAACTGGCTGATTATTTCCGCTCAAGCGGTAAAAACGTGCAATCTCGCCACCGCACGCTGGAAAAACATAAATAATGGCCGTCAAGCACACCGTCATCGTCAAGAATAAACTGGGTATGCACGTCCCCGCCCAACGATGAAACTGTTTGAACTGGTGTAGAGCTTTGACGCTGAAGTGGTGTTGCGTAACGAAAGCGGTGTTGAGGCTGAAGCCAGCAGCGTTATTGCCATGATTATGTTAGATTCCGCCCAAAGTAAGCATATTGAAGTAGAAGCCAGTGGCCCAGATGAAACCGCCGCCTTGGCTGCCGTAGTAGAGCTATTCGAAGCCGGATTCGATGAAGAATAATGTGAGATAACCCTCTCTGGCAGCAACAACGCTAGAGGCTATAACGATTATTTATGTTACAGCCTCACTCTAAGTTATACCTTGTTTTCAGTAGCACCCGTGCGTCGCTGGCGCTGGGGTGTTACTTTATAGATGCGGTTCACTTTTTTTATATTGGTATTTTTTTATATAAGCAGTACGTTTTTATATCCATATGGAACCTTGAATTTACTGTAATGACATAACATTTTTTGTTAACACCATTGTTCTATACCCTAAATAATTGGAGTTGCGGGCAGCTAACACACCTGTAATATGAAATATGACAAAACCTAACCTGACTATCAGCGAGCTAGGTGTGGAACGCGCTTAAACCGGCCGTTGGAACAACCCGCGCTTGCGGCACACCGCTTGCCCAAGCGTTGAATGATGAGCTGGATCGTACCAAGATTTTGCTTTCAGAGAAAATCCCGTCAGATGTGGTCACCACGAACAGTCGGGTACGCTTTCGCGATTTAAACACCAACGAAGAGTACACCCGAACACTGGTTTATCCTGCCGGCTTGCAAGACAGCAAGAAACAGCTTTCAGTGATAGCCCCGCTCGGCGCAGCCCTGCTAGGTCTGCGTGTAGGGAGCACTATCACCTGGCAGTTACATAACGGTGTAGAAACTCGCGTGGAAGTACTGGAATTATTCTATCAGCCTGAACCGCTGGCGAATACCATCGCTAAGCACGCGCCCACTGTACTGATTTCAGGACAGTAATGTTCCACATTTATATCCCGGCAACCTTCATGCTGGGCAACAAGGCAGAACATACTGAATATTGCTGTGTGTTTCGATATCATCGCCCAGCGTTATAATATTACGCAACATGATTTTCAGGTTACCAGTGATAGTGATTTCACTCACCGGATACTGAATTTCACTACTTTCCACCCAGAATCCCGACGCGCTGCGAGAGTAGTCGCGTTACTGCACTGACTCCCTGCCCCATCAACTCGGTCACCAACAGGCTTATCCATCTGCTTGAGCATCTGTTTGAAACCCAGTCGCTGTCCCACAATACGCCAGTTGTGAATGCCGCCGGCGTGACCGGTACTCTTCATGCTGAGCTTACGCACCGCGTAACTGGTCAATAGCCAGGTTTGCAACACGCCGTCTTTAACGATTTCTCGCTGCGCAGTAGTACTCCTTCACTGTCAAATGGGGTAGACGACAACTCTTTACGCAGATGCAGCAGCTCTTCGATAGTGAGCCATTCCGGTAGAATCTGTTGTCCCAGCTTATCAAGCAGGAAGGTCGATTTACGATAGACGTTACCCGCCGCTGATAGCCCCCACCAGATGACCAAACAGACCGGTGGCAACTTCAGCAGAAAACATCACGGGCGCTCCATTATAGGAAGCTTGCGCGGTGATAAACGTGAGAGCGTATGGCGAGCACACTCTTCGCCCACTTACTCTGGGCTTTGCAAATCGTCCAGCGCGCGCCCTACTTTGTAGGTATAATCGCGCTCCATATCTCCATTCACCTTGGCAATCACATGGCTCGACATAGAGTAGCAGCTCGACAGATAGCTTTGTAACCGTGACTGTTACCGAACACTTTGATGCCGTAGTGGCTGTTGAAGCTGCCGCCCTTGGTGTTAGTGATACGCGTCTCCGCTTTTAGCGCAGCAGGGTGAAACAGGTCAAGATTGGGCGCGTCGAACACCAGCAAAGCTTGTTCTGCCAGGTCAGAAAAAAGGATCAGCAAAGTATAGCGGGCTATATCCAACGCAGCCTGTCACGATACGGGCAATAGCCGCAGGGCTGAAGTCGGTCGATGACGCACTGCCTTTACGCTGCTGGTGGTATACGGTAATCCCCAATGTACCATCGCTATTAAATTCTACATTTTCAACCTCGCCGTAGCGGGTGCTAACGCTGATCCCTGTGGTTTTGGAAATAGCCACCTTTGCCGCATCCGAACCGGCACACGGGCTAGTTCCAATACCTGTGCAACTGCCTGCTCCAATACTTTACGCTGTTCTGTAACCTGAGTGATGATTGTCATCATTCTGCTATACTGAGTTAAAAGCCGCCCAAGAGCCAATAGCATCTGTGCTGTACACCTTTTACGCCTAAAGGTGTATGGTTGAGTCTAACAGGATATCAGGATAATTTCGTAAAAAACCCTAACCTGTTAGGATCAGCGTCTTTTTATGGCGTTAACCGCGTCACATGCCCGAACTTTTACGGAAAAAATGATGAATAAACACCCTGAAGAGTGGCTAGACGACCTACCGGACCCGTACGCCGAAGATGATAAGATCATCTGGGTCAGCAAAAGTGAAATCAAACGCGATGCAGAAGCACTGAAAGATCTCGGCTTAGAGTTGATTGAACTCGGCAAAAATGCGCTTGAGTTCGTCCCGCTGGATGACGATCTGCGTGCGGCCATCGAGCTGGCAAAACGCATCAAGAAAGAAGGCCGCCGCCGTCAGGTTCAACTAATCGGTAAGATGCTGCGCGCCCGCGATCCCGAGCCGATTAAAACCGCGCTGGATAAGCTGAAGAACCGCCACAATCAGCAAGTCGCTCTGTTTCACAAAATGGAAAAACTGCGCGATAGGCTGATTAAGGAAGGGGATGATGCAATCCCGGATATTCTCACGCTCTACCCGACCGCCGATCGCCAGCAGTTGCGTTCACTGGTGCGCAATACACAAAAAGAGAAAGCCAATAACAAGCCACCCAAGTCTTACCGCCAGATCTTTCAATATCTGCGTGAGTTAGCTGAAGAGCAGGATCTGCGTGAGTTAGCTGAAGAGCAGGCCTGATTTCTTATACGTGGTGGATCGGCGTCAGCATTACTCCACCAGCGCATGCTGATAGCGGTGCTATATCTCCGTGATACGACCCCCGATCGACTTACTAATTTCGGCGCTATCTGGCGCTGGCATAGCGCAACCTGATACTCGTCCAACGTGCTCAGCAACTGGGTAAAGGCGTGACGGCAGGGAATATCTCGTCGGGCTTCGCTGACCTGCTCTGTAGCCTGACGAATACGGCGATGAAATGCCGATAATTCACTGTCCATCAGCAGCGTCAGCTGCCGCATGCGCTAGTGCAGAATAATCAGCGACAGCGCCAGACGATATTTGGCAATATCGTTAGGAAACAGGGTCAGCAGCATATACAACTGCTGATAAAGCACAGGCAAATGGTTCTCACGCCGTTTGGTCTGATTGATCGTTAATGTTGATACCGCGCTGTAAAAAAAGCGGTTAAGTACCGTCTGCCCGGTATGAACACGCGAATTATCACGAATCAATAAGATAACCAGTCACGTCAGCAAACAGCCGATAATCTGTCCGATTGCGCTATCCAGAAAGTGGCTGAGATTAAAAGTCATCGGGTTATCCAACACTAGAATATTGATGGTTCTGGCCAATGCACCCAGCGATCCCATGCGCCGCTTCTGCACTTCTATCCCAATAATGAATGAACGCCACGATCCCCAGACTCAGATATAGTAGCAGCATGCTTTGCTGCGTGGACGGTAGCACAAACATGAACAATAGCGATCCCAGCGGCAAAGCGTAGACTATACCGATAAGAAAATCGACGCCATGCGTTTAGGGTTAGGCAAGCGCATTGCCAGCGTCGTTACCACAGGGATCATCCCCATACAGGCACTGCCTGATGTCCCACCGGTGATAAGCCAAAATAAGCATCCTACCGCCGTCGCAACGGCTGTGCGCCAACCGTTAATCATAGCATGATAACGTTCAGCAGAGGAGGCTTACCATAACCTTATCACGCAGCAGCTCACCCTCGAGTTGCGTCAAACGGGCGCTGATCTGTATTTCTTTCGCCAATAGCAGATAGCGTGTGGTATCTCCCACCCAGTTAATCAGTGTCAGTGGTGCACTCTAGCGTTCTCCCGCCGCAATGGCGTGGTGGAGCTGCTTCACCCGCTTACGCACATCTGCCATCGATTCGACTAGCACATCAACTAGCAGCGCTAGACTAGTTCGGAGAGGCTAGGGTTTATCCCGCATCACCAGATAGGTTTCACACACCTGGGTGATCAAGGTCAAAGACTTCGCCAGCAACGCCTTAATGTGCCGATGGCTATTTTGCCAGCGCGTTGATTCAAACATCAGTTGGCTGCACATGCCGCCAAGCGTGGTTTTTTTTACGCACCAATCCATGTCAGGCCACGTCAATCTCTTCACGCGTTACGCCACGGATTTACAGTTGCAGCAAGTGATAGTGTTCCAGCAGCAGCCCTTCCAGACTGCTGTCGATGTGTTGTTTGATAGAAGCAGGGTGAACAACAGGATCGGCCAAAATCGCACAAACTATACCTAAAACAATCTCTCTACAGCGTTCAAAGACGAACTGCGGCGTCAGCAATAGCGAACTTTGAGTGGATACGATGATGATTAATACGGTATAGCCCGCCAGCTCCCATACATAGGCGGTTTTCCATCTTGACCAGCGATGATATCCACGTGCAGAACCCCGCTCAAATACAACACAGCAGCAACATCACTACGGGTGCATGAATGTTGGCGATGATAATCACCAGCGTACCGATATAACTGATAAAGGTGCCCACAATACGCAATATTCCTCGGTGCCAAATCGCCCCAAAAAAAGGGAACTCCCCCGCAGTGAAAACCAGATCTGCTGCAACGATAGTAGTAGTAAGCACTGACCAACGTGGCGTTTCCAACTGAAAGTGGAAACCGAGAAACAGAGACAACACGACGGCAAAGCTGAGTTTTACAGGCAAAGCGCCAATGGGGAAACGCAGGCATTTTCATCATGGCCTCGCCTTAGCCAAACTCACGCAGCCGATAGAGCAAACGAATCAACGATGAAGGTTTCTTATTTTCGCGGGGCATCGCCTGCGTGATCATCACTGTAGCCATAGTACCTGCCGGATAAGGGATATCGCGCTGTTGATCCAGATGGATCCTCACTGGTACGCGCTGCGCCAGACGCACTCATTCCAGATTGGCATCCATGGTTGCTAGTACTTTACTGTCTACGTTAGCGCTGCTGTTGGTAATCGTCTCAGCCACGCTTCCACCGTGTGTCGTAGAGTAGTTTATCGCCACCAAGTGGCGTTATCTCGACCGATCGCCCGTATGAACACTCGCCAGCTTAGTCTCTTCCATATAGGCCACCAGATAAAAATCCCCCTTTTTTACCAGAGCCACTGTAGTCGTGCCGCGCGTAATATATTCGCCGCGCTGTACATTAAGGTTAATCACCAGCCGTCTGCAGGCGGGCGCATCACGGTGCGCTCAAGATCCAGCGTTGCCAACGCCAGTGTCGCTTGCGCTTTGGCTAACTGATACTGTGCGGTTTCCAGCGCGCTACCAGACTGATCGATAGCTTCTTGCGACATGGCCTGAACCCCGAGACGTATACGCCGTCCAGACTCGGCCGTTTTTCATTGACCAGCGCCAGGTAGTAGTTCCATATCCGCTTGTGCTTGTGCTTGTGCTTGTGCTTGTGCTTCTTTAAAGTGGGGCGGATCCACGATAAAAAGCATATCTCCTTTATTTTACCTGCTGATTGCCATGCACCAACACCTCGGTAATCAGCCCACTGACATCAGGCGCAATCGCCACGACATCTGCGCTGAACTTCGCGTCTCGTGTCCAAAGCGATTCGGTATAGAACGCCCAGACGCACAGCAGCGCAACAGCAGCCAGCAGCAGCACGCACAGCGTGATACCCACACGCAGCAGCTTTTTTATTATCAGCGTGACAACAGAAAGTTTTATAGTAAAGGTTCTCACGTTGGCCTCAAAGGGAGCAGCGAAAGATCAGATAAAATAGGCAGCAAAACAGTGCAGTATTGAACAGCACCGGATGCCATACCACGTCATAAATACCGGTGTTCTGTAAAACACGGTTCAGCACACAAAACAGTGCCAGTGATACCAGCAACACGAAGAATACGGGCGGGAATGACAGGCCAAACAGCACCATAACTGGGAGTGAACTCATCCTTTTTTCCTTTTCATTTCAATTGACGAATAAACGACACCGACCATGTCGCCCTAGACATAGGCATGAGAGTTCATTACTAACGACTATATCGGCCTTTCAGTCGTTAACGCTAAAAGGCATGAAGGGAGTTACACAGTTCAAGAGAGATTGCAGGTTGTTTAGTAGAAACGAACGCGACCTGTTACCTTATGGAAACAAGCACCGCGCAGTACACCGGGTATTTTTCCCGCCCGATTCGTTCGGATGCGTTATATTATGGATGGTTATGATTGTCTTATCTACGATGTGTGATCTAAATCACTTTTAAGCCAAAGTAAATAATAGAAAGACTAAAAAGTATGTCGGTCTTTGCCCGCGTAGTGCAGTGTGGCTCGTTTACCGCTGCTGCCCGGCAATTGAACATGAGCGTTTCCGCTGTTAGCCAAACGGTGACCCTACTGGAAGAGTAGTTGCAGATCAAGCTGCTCAATCGCAGTATTGGACTCACAGAAGGAGGTGAGATCTACTACTACGGCTGCCGCCGCATGCTACATGAGGCGCACGAAGCACACGATCAGCTCTATGCATTCAATAACAGCCTATCGCGGTACGCTGCGCATTAGCAGTTACTCCACCATGGCGCAAAACGTGCTGGCGGTCATGACAGCCGAGATGCTGCTGAAATACCCAGGGCTTTCCGTCAATCTAGTTACACGCATTCCCGCCTCCGACCTGATTGCTGACGAGCTGTATATCGTCATCCGCGTGGGCGCATTGCAGGACTCAAGCCTCTTTGCCAAACGTCTCGGCCCTATTGGTGGTGTGCGCTGCCAAACGTTATTTGACCCAGTATGGCACGCCGGAAAAATCTTCTGATGTGGAAAGTTTCTCCTGGCTGGAATACACCGTACGTGCGGACAGCGAATTTAAATTGATCGCTCCGGAGGGCATTTCCACAAAAATCGCACTCCAGGGCCGCTTTGTGACTAACGATCGGCAGACGCTGGTACGCTGGTACGCTGGTACGCTGGTACGCTGGTACGCTGGCTAAAGACAGGCGCAGGCATCGCCTATATTCTATTGATGTGGATCATTTCCGCGTCCAGTTTATGCTTTGTATACACGCAAGGACAATCTGTCACTCAAATTGTAGCTTTGTATCAATTATATGAGGGAGTATTTTAAGAACGTTGCGCAGATTTATCAAAGTCATAGAGATGAAACACTGGGAAAATAAAGATTAAGATATACTTTTTCATCCTGAAAATACTGCTTGTATAAGATTACGTATATCCACCACTGGTGTGATGAATATTTCACACACTAGAGATATTTATATGACAACAGCAATCATATTTTCAGGCGCACGATTTTCCAGAACCGTCGACATCAATGAAATTGAAAAAATAAAAAATGCCAAGTATATTTTTGAGATAGATAGCCTCTGGGAGAGAATCGCTAATTTATTTTTTAGAACTCAAAAGCAAAAGATTAAGCGAAAACTTTTTGATATTACTTATCGCAATAACATTAACACAAAAACAAATAATTTCTATAAACTACAATCAATATCTTATTTTTGTCATAAAGAAAATTTCTTTTACTGTGCAGAAAAAGTAAGCAAAGAAGAAACTAAAATCAACTTAATGATAAAAAATAAAGATAGACTAATTTTCTATTCCAGACAATTGATAAAAATATAATATAAGCACATTTATCCAATTTTATACGAATGACTATAACTCTTCATTACCCCAGTTAGAAAAAGATATATCAAGGAGTTTTATTTACATCACGGATAAAGAAGGTAGTGAAGAACGACGTGTTAATAATATTAAATACTTTAACATCATTAATATAAACGATAAACAACGCACAGAATTAAACGTCGCATTAACTTAGGTTGGCACTGGTAAAATATTAATTTAATTACAAGAATTAATCCAAAATATAAATATATTGGACAATCATGACAAAATCTATAAAGTTTCTTTCGGTGTAAACGAAATCAATATCAAACACAGAATATGGAAAGAAAAGTCATTAATGAATATGCTGGAGTGGGGAGAAACACATATCAAACTGGAAGATATGTTCTTCTATCTTGATACATATATTGTCATTAATAATGAGGGCACATGTCATATACCAAAAGCAACGCTACTCTTTCCATCGACTTAAATTGAGTTAATCTTTATAAAGATTCATTCAAGATCAGTATCATAACCCTAAGTAATGCGAGTTACAGGACAAAAACGTTAACGTTTTGAACAGCGCTTGCGCTGGCCCTCTGGGCTAGGCTTATTTATGAGCCTCGTAACGCGGCAAGTGAGTTATTCGGGTAACAAATCTGCCGGGAGCAGATTTGAACACCGTTTGCGGCGACCTCATTAGAGGTGAGTCCTTGGCATGGGCCGAATAACGAGCGCTGCCAACACGCCTGCGACTTGAAGTATCACGAGTATAACAGATATTCCAGTGGGCATCATTAGCGTAGCCAGCTGGCTACGGACAGCACGCAGAAACTGGAGTATACATGGAGTAAGCCAGGATTTCGGGCGCCGTCCACAAGTCTAGAATCGCAAGTACAATAGCCAATTTTATTAAACCTATTATTGCCATATCGGGGCATATGGCCGGCCTGCGAACGTCTACCGCTGAATATCCTTACGCCGTTTACCAATAACGGCATACCCTATTACGTAGTATCCAACCACCGTCATGCTGTCCAGTTTCAGCGTCGGTTGCCCGACCCCTACGGGCAAACTTTGCCCTTCTTTACCACATGTGCCAACGCCTTATCCAGCCCAAGATCGTTACCCACCATGGATATCTGCCGCATGACTTCGATGCCAGAGCCAATCAGCGTTGCCCTTTTTAACCAGCGTAGCGAACTTGCCATTTTCGATCAGATAAGCTTCGGAGATTGAGAACACAAACTTGCCAGAGGCAATATCCACCTGACTACCGACAAAGTTAGGCGCGTATAAGCGGTATTCTACACTTGCGGTAATCTCTTCTAGCGTCGATTTGCTTTCCAACATGTAGGTGTTAGTCATGCGCAACATCGGTAAATGGGCATAAAACTCACGACAACCATTGCCCGTAGGCACAACGCATTAAGCGTGCGTTAAGCTTGTCCTGCATGTAGCCTTTTTAAGCACACCGTTCTCAATCAGCACGTTGTACTGCCCCCGCTACGCCTCGTGTCATCCATCGCCAGAGAACCGCGACCCCTTCCAGGGGTGCCTTTCATCCACCACAGAGCACAGTTCAGAGGCCACCAGCTTGCCCATCTGCGCTAATACCGACGTACCACACGGCGGTTAAATCCCTTTCCAGCCCGCGCCCAACACCACAGGCATTGTACCTGCAGGCGCGGCAACAGCAGAAAGGTTGACCACGCCATACGCACTGCTTCCTTCCGCCCAAGCTTTCAGCGGCGCTTTCACCGTCCACAACCCGTCAGAAGTAGTCGTATTTCACACGAGCCTCACCGCCGCTGGCGCCACACGTTCACGTTTTTTGTCCTGGCTCAACCAGCACGCTAATTGACAGAAGCACCAATGGTGTACATAGGCTGACAGCGTGCCACGCTGTCTACACGTTGTAGCAGTGCAATCTTGTCTTCACAGCTCAGGCTGTCCAGTGGGTTGAGCTGCGGATACAACGCTCGGTGCACGTTTTCTCCAGAGTATCGACGGGCTGCATTTCCCTGCTCGCGCACGATGCTACGCGCTTTGATACAGTGCATTGAGCGTAATCTGATCAGCGTAGGCAAACCCTATTTTTTCTCCGCTTACCACACGAATACCGACCCCTTGGTCGATATTGTAGGAACCATCTTTGATGATGCGGTTTTCCAGTACCCAGGATTCATGGTAACTGGATTAGAAATAGAGATCGGCCGTAATCCAGGTGACGTTCATTCAACACCTCTAACACCAAGAACAGGTCCTGCTGGCTTAAGCTGTTAGCAGTGAGTAACTGTTACTGACAAACAAAAGACTCATATTTTTTCCACTTTAGTTCACATGAAACTGATGAATAAACGGCATAGGGCCATCAATACGTCGACGCATTAACGCCGCTCCTGCGCTGCGCTTTTTTGCGACTCAAGCAGGACTTCCTTAATTGTAGGCTGATCCAGCCTACCATGAATATGGTAGCGAATCAGCGAGATTTTGTTCCAGAGCGGGGCCAGTACTTTGCTGGACGCGAACACAGCGGCACCGATCACCGGGTTGATCACAAATGCTGTAGCTACCCCAACCGTAGCAGAAATTTCCGGTGCAATAACCGCTTCCATCGCGATCTGCCGGTTAGCCAGATCGACGCTGCCCTTCATAGCGATATCGACTTCGAATCCGTCTAACAGCAGATCGTCAGTATGCAACACGCCGTCTTTGATCCAGGAAGTGCTGCGGATGAAGTCAAAGTAAAAGCCTTTGCCGAAGGTATCGCTAAAATCAAACTGCAGTTTGCGCAACAGCGCATCAAAACTCACCAGCCTCAGCAAACGCCCTGCCTGACCCGTTTCGATATTGATCACGTCGCCCTTACCAATACGCGTGTGCAAAATACCGTTCAGACTTGACAGATGCGGAGCCCATGGCGAACCACGCCAATAGAGATCATAGTCAATATCAAACGTTGCTGCGCGCAGTGGCGTATCAACGCCAAACCAGTTGGCATTTTGCTCCAGTGTGCCACCGGTCAAACTCCCTTTCAATGTCGTGCGAACCCCCTCGTCATTCTCCCGCCAACTGCCGCTGGCGGTCAGCTTGGCTTTGCCGGTATCAATGATGCCATCACTGAGCGTCAGCTTATCTTTTTCTGGTTGCAGCGTCGCCGTTATTTGGCCAAGATTTTGCCCGGCAATCCAGCATTCACGGCAGGCAAATTGGAGTGCGGGCCAGTCTTTAAAGCGGATACTGGGGTCATTGAGCAGTGATTTCTTCTCAGCCAGGGCGACGGGGTTGGTTGCTTCATCCCCTTTCCACTGCGGGTTGTAATAGAGATAACGGATATCAGCACGCCACATTCCGTTCTGCGGAACCGTCAAGTTAGCATCAATCTCACGCCCGATGGTTTGAATTTTAATGCCCTGCAACGTATTGCGGCTATTGAGTATCACATCATGCCACTGCTGACCCAACAGTTGCAGCGTTGGCGTACGCAGCGTCACACTTTCCGGTATACGGACACTGCTTTGCGACCCTTTACGCAAGACGACATCTCCACGCAGGGTGGGCAACAACCCTAACCAGCGTTCACCGTCCAACGAGGGCAGTGCCAATACCAGCTCAGCCTCTTCCGGCAGTGCGAGGGGTATTTGTGCTCCCCGCTGCCAGACTGCACGCGCTAACGTCAGTGCATCACCACGCAGCAACCACTGGCTGTTAAACTGCACCGTTTTTCCCAGACTGCCTGAAAGCGTGAATCCTTTGAGATCCCCTTTAGCAACTATCTTGAGTGGCAACGCCGTTCCCTGTAGCTTATTGAGTGGCTCAGGCAAGCGAGTACTTACATTTTTTAAATCGGCATCGACGGTGACCTCATAGGTCTCAACGCCTTTGTGGGGTAGATTAACCGTCATATCGCTTCGTAAGTCGGCCGTTCCCGACAACGCGGTTTGCAACGTTTTTGGTAGTCCGGGAAACTGCGCTGGAGCCCATTCACCGTTCAGCCCCACCTTCACCAGAAATACTTTTTCCTGCTCTTTAGTGCTGAAACTGAACGTGATGAGATGCCCTAACCAGCTAGCGGTTATAGCATCGCTGCTCAGAGTGCCATTACGGTAATGAAAACGTCCTTTGAGCTGTTTTAGCTTACTGTTCAGCGGCTTGACATACAGACTGTTGTTGCTGAGTTGAATGTCGCCACTCGCTTCTACTTCGCTGTGCGAAAGGGGAATATCAAGGTGTAGCGTGCCATTGACGTTGCCGCTAATTTGAAGTTGCTTTAGCGCGCTTCCCACACTGTACTTGAGCGGCGTTTGTTCAAAATAATGCCCGACATCGGGCCCTTCGCCATGGAGCTCGCCGTCAATCAGTAACTTTTCCTTACTGTAGTCAGGAATGGCGGCAAGGATATTTCTCCCTTTCACATTCCCTAACAAGGTAGAAGGTGCAGACATCCAGAGACCGTTGTTGACAAAATTGAGATCGATATCCAGCGATGATAGTACGGGCCAGCCGGGTCCAAACTCAAAGGTGGCAGTGCGCAGTGGTACCCATACCTGAAACTGTCCTTCATTATGTTCAAAGGGGAAATGTGACGGGTTTCCAGCAAATATCAGCGTGGCGTTATCTACATGTCCACCTTTTAATGCGCGAGTGAGATACTCAATCAGTTTCTTGCCCATCAAGGGCTCCGGGAAGTAACGCCATACGTCTGACGCATTGTTTAGCTGAATTCTCGCCAGAATATCCAGACGCGGCTCCTCGCGCACCGTGTGGCGGTACTGAAAATCGCCTTGAACCTGTAGTGCTCGCGCCTGCACATTAAGGCCCTTACTCCACACTTCCCAGCCGTCGTTAGCATTACACCAATCCACCGCGCCACTCGCCTGCTTAATCTCGAACGGTGCACGAAACTGATTGCCGCTCGGCAGAACGCTTTGCGGAAACGCAAACGTTACGTGTCCGCGCCCCACGCTGCCACTCAGCGTGCCAGAAACCTTCTCGCCACCTGGCAGCCACTGCCATGCTTGCCAACGTAAATCGCGCCATACTGCCTGAAAGCGGCTTTTTTCTAGCTGTTTTAAGGGAATATCAAGCGACAACTGTGTCAGAAGGCCTTCAGGTTGCAACGCCTCCCAGCGCGCTGTAAGCTCGGGTGTCATGATGGACAGAAGCGGCAACAAGTCGCGCAAACGCGCCAGGCTCAACTCACTGGCGCGCACCCGTAGCATTTTTTGCTGAGCGGCCGACGACGCGAGTATCCAGCCAGCTGCCAGGCTGCCCTTCGGCCAGGCAACGCCGTCCGTTGCCAGATTCAAAACGGGTACGGTCACCTGCCAGCTTTCATGCTGCCGCGTGGCATGCAGTGCCATATCGTCTGCGCTCAAGCGATGCGTGATATCTCCCTCTTTCCAGGCAGCCGTTCCCTGCGCTAGAAAGACATCACTGGCAAACAGCGCTCCATTACGCACCTGCAACCAGGCCGCCAGATTGAAATTAGCACTCTCTAATCCGGTATTATTTTTTAACCACCGGCTGATCCAAGGCTTCATATCAATATTATTAGCCTGCAAGTACACGATGCCATCGTTCAATCGCCCTTGTACATCTTGTAAATCCATACGCACCTGCACCACGCCGTGCTGCCTATTGAAACTCGACAGACTGATTTGCCCTTCAGCACGGTGCCGGTTATTTCGGTTCAACCAGGTTAATTGCGGTATGGCGAGTTCAGCACGATCGCCAGAAGGCGTGAGGAAGGAGAGATGACTATCGCGTAGATCGAAGTGATCGAAATGTTGAAGAAACAGCGTGCTAAGACGATCGGATTCGATCAGGTTTCCATCAAACCGCTGCCCGGTCAACGTGGCATCCAGCGTCAGATGCATACGGTAGAAAGTCAGATCGCGAAAATGCCAATGTGCATGCAGCAGAGATTGCCACACATCCAGCGCCAGGGTAATACGCTCCGCTTGCCAGCGGGCTGCTGGCGAAACACTCTGCAGTGAGTCGATAACAAGGTTAGGACCAAAGGACTCCCAACTGCCTGACAGACGGCTTGCCTCAACCGTTAAGCCCGTCATCGACGCAACCCACGCCATGATTTGCGGCCGGAAATGATCGAGCTGGGGCATCGCTAATTGTAAACCACTGACCAGCAGTGCCACAACAACAACGATCGTGGTGCCCGTAATCAACAGTAGGCTGGACAGTCGCCTCACACTATTCTCCTTGATCTTCGTCGCAGGCGACGTGGGGAAGTCATTATTCTAAGGTATTCATTGATGCAAGAATTACATCATCACCACGTCAAACTGTTCCTGGCTGTACAGCGGCTCAATCTGCACCTTCACCTGCTTACCAACAAAGATTTCTACTTCCGCCAGGACATGTGACTCTTCGCTTTTCAACACCTCAGCCACGGCCGGCGATGTATAGACCAGGAAGCGGTCGGTGTCATAAGTATGATGCACGCGCACAATTTCACGCATTATTTCGTAGCAAACGGTCTCAACGCTTTTCACCGTGCCGCGGCCATGGCAAGTTGGGCATTCATGACACAGCACATGCTCAATACTCTCACGAGTGCGCTTACGCGTCATCTCCACTAATCCTAGTTGAGAGAGGCCGTTAATAGTGGTTTTAACGCGATCTTTGGAGAGCGCCTGCTCCAAAGAGTGCAGCACCCGGCGGCGGTGATCTTCATTACTCATATCGATGAAATCAATAATGATAACCCCCCCCAGATTGCGCAGCCGCAGTTGACGCGCTATCGCCTTTGTCGCTTCGATGTTGGTATTAAAAATGGTTTCATCCAGATTGCGGTGACCAACAAACCCCCCGGTATTGATGTCAATTGTCGTCATCGCTTCCGTTTGGTCAATGATTAGATAGCCACCGGATTTGAGTTCCACCTTTCTGTCTAGAGAACGCTGAATCTCGTCCTCTACATCACAGAGATCAAAAATCGGCTGGCGTCCTGCGTAATGCTCCAGCTTATGGGTTGTTTCTGGAATATAGTCGGTAGTGAACTCTAGCAATGCGTCATAGGTCAGGCGGGAGTCGATACGGATGTAATCCAACACCGCTCCGGCGAAATCACGCAGAATACGCTGCGCCAATGCCACTTCACCGTAAAGCTTACATTTACTTTGATTACGCTTTTTACGTTCGCTGACTTTAGTCCACAAGCGTTTGAGGAGCGCGGCATCCGATGAAAGCTCATCTCCACCAATACCTTCTGCCGCTGTGCGAATAATAAACCCGCCATGCTCATCACAATATTCACTGACAATTTTCTTCAGGCGTTCACGCTCAGCTTCGCTTTCAATACGCTGTGAAACGCCAACGTGGGCAGCACCAGGCATGAAAACCAGATAGCGCGACGGCAGCGTGATATAGGTGGTCAACCGGGCACCCTTGGTACCGAGCGGGTCTTTCACCACTTGCACCATGAGATCTTGCCCCTGACGTACCAACTCGGCGATATCACCCACGTGGAAGTTTTTCTGCTTTTCTTCAGCGACAAGTTCGATATGGGGCATAATGTCGGACGCATGCAAGAATGCGGCTTTATCCAGACCAATATCGACGAAGGCGGCCTGCATGCCCGGCAGGACGCGGCTGACACGGCCTTTATAGATATTGCCCACAATCCCGCGTTTCGCTTCACGCTCAATGTGGATCTCTTGCAAGATCCCGCCGTTAATGTAGGCAACGCGCGTTTCCGACGGCGTCACGTTGACCAGTAACTCAGCTGTCATTTTCTGCTCCTGCCGTTCGTAACGCTATAATATAATTAAACAATTTTAGGTTTTCACTAGAGGTAACCCGACAACCACGTGATAACTCCCAGTGATCGCTTTGACAAAAAAACCGTCTTTGCTCTGGATGCCGTAAGCACCGGCTTTATCTATCAACTCACCGCTGGTGATATAGCGTGCAATGTCCTGCGGCGTCAGCGTAAGAAACGTCACGTCGGTTACCACTAGCGTACTGTACGTCGCGCGGCGATCTCGGCCAACATAACCGAGGTCATCACCTTGATGCTGCCGCCCCGAAAGTGCTGCTAGCATGTCTGCAGTATGGGGCTCGTCACGTGGTTTTTCAAATACCACCCACCCAGCAACACGATAGTATCCGCCCCTAATACCGGCAAATCTTGCGGCGGCGCGGTGATGCAGAGGCAAGATAGAGCACTATCATATTTCTTCTTAACCTATTTTGCTGTGGACGTTCCGAGTATAGACTACGCCCTTATTGGATATTGTATGAACTGGCGGCAAATTTTACGCATCAGCAGGAATAACCAAGGCCACAGTACGCCATCGACCACACAATTCCACAGACTTTCCGACCTGAACGACACATTGCTTACCAAGAATTCTGCCCAGAAGACAATCAGATTCATCACCAGCGATAGCACCATGGCTATCAGGAACGATAACCAGATTATCCAGTTGCCATGACGGCGATAGCGGTTCATTGGCGTCCTCCCTGTACGGGTACAGCAGCCGGTGGCGTATTCCGTTGAGATGGCTGACCTTGATATTGGCTCGCTCTTAGGGTATTCCCTTGGAAAACATTCCCCTGAGGGACACTTCCTTGAGAGGAACTACGCGCGGGCGTATTTTTCGGCGGCACATTGCCTGTTGGCGGCGCAACAGGTGCCGTATTGGCCAGGGGAGCTTCGTGGGCTCATCTCATCCGTGAAAGCAGCACCTGCAGCATCATCTGCATTAAGCGTTCGTTAGCGACGCGGTGCACTTCTTGCGGCGGTAACCCTTTCCCCAACGTCATCGATGCCCCACAGCAACAGAAAATAGCGTAAACGTTGCAGCCCAGCGGGTAGGATGTGCCTTGATAATGGTGTAGGCACGTTGCATGTCGACCTTCACTTCAGAGATAACGCCCACCAGATAACCTTCAGGGAAACGACCGCCCAATCCTGAAGTCACGAGTATATCGCCCACGTGGATATCGGTGTTATTTGGCAAATGCTCTAGTTGCAGGTCATCTGTACAACCATTGCCGGCAGCAATGACGCGAATATCGTTACGTAGCATCTGAATCGGCAGCGCGTGGGAAACATCGCAGATCAGCAGCACACGGCTGGTCAACTGACCGACCACAACAACCTGTCCGATCAAGCCTTTATTACTGATAACCGGCTGCCCTTCGTAGACACCATGTGCCGCCCCTTTATTAATCACCACCTGATCGCTAGTAGCAGATCGCTGTTACGCAGTTGCAGATCCTGGCGTAATGCCGATCAGGTTGCACACCTCTTATCGCGGTCTGAACCTACGGGATAACTTCTAAATGCGTCTGACACTTCGACATGTGTTCTGGCTGAAAATCGTCTTGCACGCCGCAGCAGTATTACCACTACTGTGGCTGTTTTACGCTATTCAACAAGGCGCTTTTAGCGTCGATCCGGCTAAAGATATCCAGCATTTTACCGGACGAATGACGCTAAAACTGCTGCTGGCGACACTGTTGATCACGCCGCTCGCGCTATGGCAAACAACTACTGTGATCCGCTGCCGCCGCTTGCTCGGCCTGTGGTGTTTTGCCTGGGCAACCTGCATCTAACCAGCTATGCTCTGCTGGTACTGGGGCTCGCTAACCTTGCGTTGTTGGTCAAGAGTTGATTAACTGCCCTTACCTGACATTGGGTGCTCTCAGTTAGCTAATATTGTTGGCCCTTGCGGTAACGTCATTTCAGGCGGCACAACGCGCTCTTGGCAAAAACTGGCAGCGCTTACACAACCTTAGCGATCGCGGTTTTCGCGCTCATTCATTATTTATGGTCGGTAAAAATCTTATCGCCTCAGCCCGTTCTCTACGGACTGTGTGCACTACTCTTGTTAGCACTGCGTTACAAAAAGTTCCGCCAATGGTGGCGTTAGTACCGAGGTAGCGATAATCACGCAATCCCTCTCGTAGTAGAGGTGTCAAAGCTATTTGCGGAGACAAGACCAGTATTTAGCTGAGAATTACCACGATATGGGTATAATACCCGACCTTATCGCCCGGTGAACAATTTACGTTACCAAAAGGTGACAAACGATGTGCTTCGCGCTATGTTGTGCGACACGTTTTTCTACAAACTGGGTGTATCGCGGGAGATAGCGGCACAATAGCATAGAGATTTCACATTTTGCTTTTGAACGGTCCCAACCTAAATCTGCTGGGAACCCGTCAGCCAGAGAAGTACGGCATACTACGCTTGCAGAGATCGTCAGCGGTCTGGAACGCCAGGCGCAGTCGCTCAATTCAATGTATACTTCTCCCGTGTTCAATCCAATGCTGAGCATGTGCTGATCGATACCATCCATCAGGCGCGCGGCAATACGGATTTTATTTTAACCCAGCGGCATTTACTCACACCAGAGTTGCATTACGTGATGCACTTCTGACCGTGGAAATTCCGTTTATTGAGATACATCTGAGCAACGTGCACGCACGCAAACCGTTCTGCCATCACTATTACCTGTCTGATGTAGCGGTAGGGGTGATTTTTGGTCTGGGCGCAGATGGGTATGGCTATGCGTTACAGACAGCAGTAAAACGCATGTGCACATCAAACTAAACAAACCCATTTCAACAAATGGGGTATGGAACCACATCCATGGATATTCGTAAAATAAAGAAACTGATCGAACTGGTTGAAGAATCTGGCATCACCGAACTGGAAATTTCAGAAGGTGAAGAATCAGTACGTATCAGTCGTGCTCCAGCAGCGCTGGCTTACCCCATGATGCAGCAAGCCTACGCACCGATGATGCAACAACCCGCGCCTGCACTGGCAAGCGCCGTTGCTCCTGCACCAGAAGCGGCAGTTTCAGCTCCTAAGGCCGTTAGCGGACACATCGTACGTTCCCCCATAGTCGGTACCTTTTACCGTACCCCGAGCCCGGATGCGAAATCATTCGTTGAAGTTGGGCAACAGGTTAACGTCGGCGACACCTTGTGCATCGTTGAAGCCATGAAAATGCTAAACCAAATCGAAGCCGATAAAGCAGGTGTGGTGAAGACCATCCTGGTTGAAAACGGCCAACCGGTAGAGTTTGATGAGCCACTGGTTGTCATTGAATAATCGATTGTCATCGAATAACGAGGCTTACCATGCTAGATAAAATCGTTATCGCGAACCGCGGAGAGATTGCGCTGCGCATTTTACGCGCCTGTAAGGAACTGGGCATCAAGACTGTTGCTGTTCACTCTAGCGCTGACCGCGATCTGAAACATGTGCTGCTGGCAGATGAGACCGTGTGTATCGGCCCGGCTCCGTCGACCAAAAGCTACCTGAACATCCCGGCTACTATTTCCGCTGCGGAAATCACCGGCGCCATGGCAATCCACCCGGGATACGGCTTTTTGTCCGAGAATGCGGACTTCGCCGAGCAGGTTGAACGCTCAGGCTTTATCTTCATCGGCCCGCGTGCAGACACCATTCGCCTGATGGGTAACAAGGTTTCTGCCATTTCTGCCATGAAGAAAGCAGGTGTACCGTGCTTACTAGGCTCTGAAGGCCCGTTGGGCGATGACATGAATAAGAACCGCGCTTTTGGCAAATGTATTTGCTATCCGGTGATTATCAAGGCCTCTTGCGGCGGCGGCGGCCGCGGTATGCGCGTCGTGCTCAGTGAGGCAGACCTGGAACAATCCATCATCATGACCCGCGCGGAAGCGAAAGCTGCATTCAATAACGACATGGTGTATATGGAAAAATATCTGGAAAATCCGCGCCACGTGGAAATCCAGGTATTGGCTGATGGTCAAGGTAATGCTATTTATCTGGCGGAACGCGATTGTTCTATGCAGCGTCGTCACCAGAAAGTAGTGGAAGAAGCGCCCGCTCCAGGTATCACTGCAGATTTGCGTCGCTACATCGGCGATCGCTGCGTCAGAGCCTGTGTAGATATCGGCTATCGCGGTGCGGGTACATTCGAATTCCTGTTTGAAAACGGTAAATTTTACTTTATCGAGATGAACACCCGTATTCAGGTTGAGCATCCGGTAACGGAGATGATTACCGGTGTCGATTTGATCAAAGAGCAGTTGCGCATCGCTGCTGGTCAGCCAATGTCCATCAAACAGGAAGAGGTCAATGTTCGCGGTCATGCGGTGGAATGCCGTATTAACGCCGAAGATCCTAACACCTTCCTGCCGAGTCCGGGCAAGATCACGCGTTTCCACGCACCAGGTGGTTTTGGAGTTCGCTGGGAATCGCATATTTACGCGGGCTATACTGTGCCGCCGTATTACGATTCCATGATTGGCAAGTTAATCACTTATGGCGAAAGCCGCGACATCGCGATTTCCCGTATGAAAAACGCCTTGGCGGAATTGATCATTGATGGTATTAAAACCAACATTGAGTTGCAACTGAAGATTATGAACGACGAGAACTTCCAGTACGGTGGAACCAACATCCACTATCTGGAGAAGAAGCTCGGCCTACAATAATATGCAACACACAAGAGTATAAAGGCCCGCTATGCGGGCCTTTATACTTTGCTGGTACCGTCATACATGAAAAATCATGGACAAACGCTTCCGCCAAGCGCACAAAGAGGTGCGCTGGGCACTGTGCCTGACGCTATTCTACCTCGTAGGCTGGATAGTTTTACGGCCTATGTTCCTGGTAATACTGCCGGCCGACCGGCTTGCCACGCTGGTTTGAGTTCTCCTGCCTGCTACTACCGCTGGTGTTTATCGTGCTGTGCTGGCTGATGACGCATTTGGTTTTTCGCGATATTCCGCTGGGAGACGAAGATGCACAATGATGTTATTCTGCCTCTGGTCGTCTACCCGAGGCTGGTGTTTGGGCTGTCGACTTACGCTTATCTACACCGCCGTGAAGACAATTTCCTCAAAGAATACTTCCTGGGCAGTCTTCTCGATGGGAGGATTCGTGCTCGCCATGTTGACACTGATTGGGTTATTACCCGAGGCACACAGCACAGGGCAAATCCTGATGGGTAGCACCGATATTTTACATACCACACCGCACCAACGCCGTAATGGCGGCGGCCCGACACATTGGCAATGGTATTTCAAGACCTGATGAGTGTATTGAATCCAGTGCTGACCATTGGCAGTCAACTAGTTGAAGCGATCCTTGCCGTAAGCTCGCTTTCTCAGTGCAAGGCGAAGACGCGCGCACTCGATCTGCTGCTGCAAGTACGTATTCTAGAACCCGCACGCCGTTTTAACGAATACCAGCATAAGCTCTCTGACGGAATGCGCCAGCGGATGGTTATCGCATTGGCACTGGCTGCGTGCCCGGCAGTATTGATTACCGATAAACCGACCACCGCACTAGATGTCACCATTCAGGCCTAGATACTGTAACTACTGGTCAACCTCAAAGACGAGTTAGATATGTCCCTGCTGCTGATTACTCACGATCTGGGGTGATCGCCGAAACCGCCGATCGCGCTGCTGTTATGCGCCACGGCGTCATCGTTGAAGAGCAGGATGTGTTTTCTTTTTTGATAGCTCACCATCCTTTATGGCCGCCAGTTGCTGCTGGCTCTCCCTTAGCCTCGTGCACGTCATGGCATAAGGCCAGCCTCCACAGCGTTAATGATACTTGTAGCACCGAGGAGGCCGCGTAATGTTACAGGTGTAAGATTTACATGTGACCTATCCAACACCACAAGTCAAGGCGTATGCAGTCAACTGCATCAACCTTATACTGAATGAATCGGTTTCAGCACTGGACGTTTCGTTGCAGGCACAAGTATTGAATTTAATGGTGGATTTATAGCAGCAGTATGGTATGGCGTACCTGTTTGTCAGCCATGACATCAGCGTGGTGCAAGCACATGTCAGACAGAATCGCCATGATGTATTTGGGGCGCATTGTTAAAATAGCACCTTATGCAGATATTATGGAATCACCGCAGCATCCATACACCCAGGCATGACTTCAGGTCATCTCGGTGATGGACCTTCGCCGTTCGCGTATTACCGATAAATACATACTCACTGAGGATGTATCCAGTCCACTCAATATCCCCACAGGAGGGTGCGCGTTCCATACCCGCTACCGTTTTGCTACCAATCAATGTCGCCGTATCTTACCATCCTTGCATTCCATTAGTTCGGATTCTCTCGTTGCTTATCATTTATTCACACTATCAAAGGAAAGCCTATTCAGATAGAAACCCGTGAAGTCACAATAATAAAAACCTTAACCACACATTACATACCAGTAAGGGGAAATTCATGCCTAAGTATATTCGTTTTCTGACACACCTGTTGATACGGACTCTGCTGTTGAGCGGCGGTCTGGTCAATGCCGCTGAACCCGTGCGTGGCGGCACGCTTATCGCGGTCATCAATCCAGCACCGAGCGTGTTGAGCAGTACCATCAACAACCACTTCTCGGTTAACGCGGTATCGCCCAATGTGTTCGATGGTTTACTCTCTTATGATAAAGACATGAATCCGCAGCTGAACCTGGCACTGAGTTAGGAAACCTCCGCAGACGGTCTCTCCGTGTGCTTCAACTTGCGTCCCAACGTAAAATGGCACGATGGCGCTAACCCTTTACTCACAAGACATTCTCTACAGCGCGTTGGAACTGTGGAAAAACTGCACCCGCGCGGATGCACCACCTTTGCCAATCTGGTTAATGTAGAAACGCCCGATCGGCTGACGTCAATATTCAAAAACTATCTCAACCGTCACCAATCTTACTCAGTGCACTGAGTGCGGCAGAATCGCAGATATTGCCCGCGCATCTGTATCAGGGTAGCGATCCACTGAAAAACCCACACAATATTGCACCGATCGGTACCAGCCCATTTCGCTTTTTGACCTGGTGCCGAGGTGAATTCATTGAGCTGGCGCGCAATGAAAACTGTTGGGATCAGAGTAAACCCTATCTTGATAAACCGATTTTTCGCCTGATGCCAGACGATGCGTCACGAGCTGCTGCGTTTGAAACGAGAGAGGTAAAATACGGCCCGTTCGATCCGGTTTCACTAGCCGATATCGCCCGGTTGAAAAAAAATCCGGCGCTGTAAATTACCAGCGAAGGCTGTAACTGGATCCCACCTCTTTTTTTACCTTTGAATTCAACACGCAAGATCATATTCTACGCCAGGTAAGCGTGCGACAGGCGCTGATTTACGCGATTGACCGTCAGGCATTGATCGACAGTGCGTGATACGGCATTGGCAAAGTAGCTACCAACCCTACTCCGCACTATCAAAAATATTTCACTAATGATGTTCCTTATTACCCCTACGATGCCAAGAAGACGGAACAACTGCTGGATACGGAAGGGCTACCCGCGCGGAGCCAACGGTGAGCGCTTCTCGCTATTTTTCGACTATAAAGGCAATAATGAATCCCTGCAGTAATACCGCAGAATTTTGCGCCAGAACCTGAAACAGGTCAGCGTGACGCTAAAACTGCGCACGCAGGACACCCCAACCTACTACCGTCGGATTTACACTGATTATGATTTCCAAACGCGTGCCCGGGCAGTTCTCCGTGATGATCGATTCAGCTATGAGGCTTATACCGCCTGTATGGCACAGACTCTATTGTCAAAGGCGTGCTAAACACCAACGGGGCCCGTTGTTCAAACACGACGCTAGATGCGATTATCAAAAATACAAAAACGGACACCAACCCCGATAACCGCATGAAAAGTTACATGAATGGCAACGCATTGCGATGACATATTTGCCTAACTTACCGCTATTCGAGTTACAGCGTCAAACCGTTTACAGTTCACACCTGCATGGCATCAGCAATGCCCCAGATCAAACCTTCAGTTCACTGAAAATGCCTAGCTGGATAAGGAGAGGGCCAGTGATGACTCCCCACATTGCTGTTGTCGGTGCCGGCGCAGTAGGTGGATTCATTGGTGCGTATCTGACCGCAGCGGGAAAAACGTTATGCTCATCGACCGCTAGCGAGAACACGTAGAAGCCACTCACCGCAACGACCTACGCATTGACGGCGCAGTGCCACAGGATAAATCCATCGTGCCGGTACTATTCTAACCGACGACGAGATTGAAAGCCTGAAAACACTGCCGCCGCTCGATATCGTCTTCATTAGCATGAAATCCTATGACACACGCTGGGCAGCCGGTTGGTGTTGCCCTGTCTTTACGCGGATGCTATGGTTGTCTCGGCAAAAATGGCTGTAACAAAGCGACGCTTGCCGAGATTGTCGGCGCGTCGCGTACCGCAGGATTGATCGCAGCGCGCATCGGCGTTGAACTCTCTGCTCCGGGGGTGACTTGCCGCCGCGTGATCCATCAATAGCCCCGGCTATTGATGTCTTTCGCATCGGGGAATGGACGGACAGCATAGCACGCGTATCGACACGTTGGCGACGTTACTGAGACAGGTTGATTCCGTCGCGGTGATCGATAATCTGACCGGTGAACGCTGGTCTAAACTGACGGTCAATGCGATGCGTAATGGCGTTTCTGCGGCCACTATATTAACCATTGATACGTTGGACAGCCACCTATAACTGCGGCATTTTGCTATCGACGTATAGCGGGCGAGGCATTACGTGTCGGGTAATAATGGCTAGGCTATTCGCTTACCGCGCTCGTTGCCATTCCCGCCGCCGCAGACGCAAGTGGGGCTACACTCGCGGAGATCGAATAGCGCCTAATCGATGCGATGCAGCACGGCGCTACCAGGTAAAAACCTCCATGGGATGGGATATTTTGAAAGGTCGACGTACAGAAATCGATGAGATCTACGGTTTGGTTATTCAACATGAAGCAAAACTCAGTATCCCGGTTCCGGCAAACTAAAAAGTGTATGACCAGGTGCGAGCCATTGAAAAAAGGCACTCTTACGCCCGTACCAGAAAATCTCTTAGCCCCCGCAGGGTATAACCCCTATTCACTCAACGTATCAGGCTGGTGGTGACGCGTATTTGATCGCTCACCGCCACCGGCAAGGTCACCAACCATCCGGACACTTCCTCAAGGCTTAGCACATCGGCATAGCGCGCACTGAGATCTAGCAAGGTGAAATCCAGCAACGATTGGCTGCGATCGCCAATTACTTCGCGCGGTAACATCACATAAAATCCATCTGGAATGCCTCAATGGCAGTGGCACGAATACTACCACTAGCGGTAACGCCATCTAGAATAATGGTGTCTATACCTTGTTGCTTCAGCCATGCCACCAAATCATGACCATAAAAATTGGACACATAGCAGGTGGAGTGATTACGCTCAAAGGGTGCATCCGCCAGCGCTTCATCAATGCGGTTCAGGTAGGCATCTTTCGTCAGCATGTTAATAAACGGGTGTTTTTTCCCCACAGCCAGGAAAACGGATGCTCCGGCCGATAAACTGTGCGGGTAAACACCGTCGGTAGCCCACCTGTGCCACCATCGTCAGCAATCGGTGTAGTCCTGCTTTATCAAAAGGGGTATCGATCGCTAGCGTCGAGTAGGAATCCATATAGGCGTAGATCACATCCCGCACCAAAATCGCCGCTTTGGTGCCAAAACCTATCTTATGCGCAAAACCGGTCTGTGAAAAACGCGCTGAATATCATCTACAAGGTAACGACGCTGGCTACCGGGGTGTAAAAACCACCCTCACCCATAGGTTTTGACTTTTCCGTTATCTTCCAGCCGACGCAACGTGCTGGCGTAGATACCCAGCATTTTAGCCGCATCAGAAAACGTCAATAATTTATCGTACATTACATAGTGTCCCATTGACCGGAAAAGCGTGCTGTAGACACAACCGGTGCTTCTTGCATGTCTGATCGCATGCGGCTTTCTGAATAGAAGGCCGAGATTGCAGAAAAACCCTTTTAAGTATTCTCGTGTTTCCCTGCGAATCACGACGAGCGGCGTTCAGGAGGCTTACGCCGCTACGACCCCATCGCCGCACTTCAACTAACAACGAGCTTTGTTATCAACTATTATGCCTGACAGAGTGGCGGCAGGCAAGCATGCCAGTCCGTTATCTGCTGGTAAATCATACCCAAATTTACCAGCGCCTTTTCATTACCATGGCGGACAACCCACCGCATCCCCATTCGCAAGCCTGTTGCGGAAACGCCCACCGACAGAGCCAACGTTGGCAAACCTGTGTTAGTAAACGGCATGTTTAACCAGGAGACCCTGTCTCAGGCGTCATCAGCATATCCACTTCATCGAACAATGTCGCCAACTCCTGGCGATAACGGGCACGCACTTTCCTGCAAGAACGCTTCGCGATGATAGGTAGCGCATTCGGTCTGCATCACAGCATTACCGGTCTCGGGCAGCTCCTCATATGATGCGCACGACAGGCATCGTCGAAACTTTCGGTAGCGTGATACGTTTAAGATTCACGCCACGCCTGGCCAATGCTAGCGTGATCGATAAACTCGATGGCATGGATGCCTTACTGCTGGGGAAACTGACCACCACCGAGTTTGCAAATCTCTAGTACCCGATGCATACCCCGGTACCTCAAGCAGTGGTTCTGCCGCTGCCGTTGGCGTGCGTATGACGCTGATGGCATTGAGCACGCAAACGCGGCTTGCTCACTGTGTCGTCCGGCGGCGTTCAGCGGGGTGACGATATTGAAAGCCACCTATGGGTACATCAGCAAGGCGGGGTCATTCCCGCCAGTTGATCGCTAGATCACGTAGGAGCCTTTACTACGACTTTAGAGGATGCGGCGCTAGTGTTTAATGCGCTCTCTGGCCCGGACTCGCGTGATGACACACGCTATCATTGCTCTATACGCCGCTGCAACTGCGCGAGAAACACGATTACACGGTGGGGATTTCAAGCATCCCTATTATGCCGGAGGGGATGCTAAAATTGGCACGGCCTGCTTGCAGGCAATGGATGCAGCATTGCTGTCGTCCAATGCTGCGAACTCCTAACGGACTACCTATTTGGCAACATCAGGGTTCTGATGAATCAACGCCAGAGATTCGTTGATGGTTTTAACGAAGCGCGCAACCAGTTGCGAGTTATTAGTAATCATTTTCTCTGAGGTGTTGATGGTAGAGAATGTATACTCAGGATAGTCGCGGATGAAATCCGTAAATCACTTTCAGCTCTTGCTCCACACCTTGATCCGCCTGCGATTCATACATCACGGCAGTATTCGCACGGCCCGCTAACAGTAGCTCTAGTTCCGAATCGTTTTGCACTTCGTTAATCGCTACATACGTCTTCGGGTTTAACCCATTTTAGCCTAACAAACGTAACAACAGCGTTGTTAGACGTTCTCGGGGCCAGCCCCACAACCACAACGTTTGCCTTTCAAATCCGCCAGGGAGGTGAATTTGAAATCGGGCTTAGCCACAATCCATACTGGCGCACTGTTGGCTACCGCGCTCAACGCCTTGGCCTTAGCCTTTTTGCTGTGCGAACCCGACATGCTCTGGACCGTGTACAGAGAGAACTGCACTTCACCGGTCGGCAGCCGATGCTTTGACGGAACCATCAGCAAACAGTGCCGCACACACGCATGCAAAGATTTTATTCATCTCACTTTCCTTCTTAACGAGTTAAGAAAAAACGAACGGATACTACTAGCGATGTGTTTGCTGACGCTCCCGGGGCAGCAGCCTGCGTTGCAGTTGAACCACCACCAGATAGAGCACAATGGCGACCACTAGCAGCGTAAAGACATCAACTCACACCACATTGAGATTGAAAAGATTGCCTGAGACGAAAATCATTTTCCCCAGGCCATAATCGGAAGAGATGAACTCGCTACCTGATGTCAACAATCAGGGTAAAACCGATGTTTAGTCGGAAAGCAGTGATAATCCACGTCAGGGTCGACACGGCACCACCACCTTACGGAAAATCTGGTTGCGATTGGCATTGAGGGAGCGCATCAGATTGACCTGACCATCATTAATCTGGTGTGTGCCCTGCCATGCCGAGAGCAGTGCCACGACATAGGTAGCGATAGAGGCCAATGCAATTTTGGAAAACAGCACAGAGCCAAACCAAATGATGATGATAGGTGCCAACGCGATCTTCGGCAGGCTGTTGAGCGCGATGAAAAACGGGATCGAGAATGCGCGCTAGCGTCGGTGTATGTCACAGCAACAGCCCAGAAAATAACCGAGTAAACTGCCCAGCAAAAACCAGGTCACGGTAGCATACTACCGTAACCTGGGTATTCTACTTAACAGTTCACCTTTGCCCGCAAGACGCACAAACTCCTGCCAGATGCCTGACGGAGATCCCATGAGAAAAGCATTTACCATACCGGCATTCACCCCGAACTGCCACAAAGCCACGATGTAGCGAGCAGTAAGGCGCGCTAACCATTGTCGCGCAGTAGCGACAGCCAGCATTTTCTACGCTGACCTCCCTGACGTGAACGATGCGAGGCCATTTTATCAGCAACAACGGCAGACTTGTTCATGCATGATCCCCTGGTTAGATACCCATATCAGCCCAGATCGCATCGAAGAAGGATTGGAGCTCGGGATCTTTGCGCGCACTTCACCGTGCAATAACTTGACAAACTTGTCTAATACGAAAAACTTATCAAAATTGTCATTCCTTCCATAACATTAGCACCAGCCCGCACCAGCAAACGAGTACACTACCAGTTTCCCCCTTTCAGGTATAAAAAAAGCGTCTGCCTTTTAGGCAGACGCTTGATAGCGTTAGCTGAACTCAATAGCCGACGGTAAAACGCGATTTTAGGTGGTTACCCTGCTCTAGTTCATCTACCAGCGCGACGGAAAAGTCACCTGCAGAAATAACACTATTGCCCGCCTCATTGATCAGTAAGGTATTTTTACCCAGACGGAAGTGCCCCGTGCGCGGCCCCGACGTAAACAGCGCTGAAGGAGAGAGGAACAACCATGACAGCTCATCGTGCTGGCGCAGCTCGGCAAGGAACTCAGCGCCTCGCGTAGCTTCCGGCCGATAGGCATCAGGGATGATAGGGTATCCAGCAATCGGGGTACCCCGCTACTTCAAGAGAGCCGCACCCCACTACCAGATAGCGTTCGCGCCTGACTGGCTGACAGCCTCATCAGCAGTGATGGCTTGACCGCCCCTGAAGCTACTCCACTGATTGCGGCATCATAGCCCGCGTAGCGGGCGGCATTTAACGCATCACGATCGCTGACATCTAACGCCAGAGGCGTCATAGCGTCATGCTGAGAGATGGCCGGCCGCATTGCGCGCAATCGCCGTTACCTGATGGCCACGCCCACCAATTCTTTCAGAATCTCGCTACCGGCCATGTCGGTTGCACCAATCATAGCAACTTTCATCATGTTTTCTGTAATAAGGGTGTTTCACCAAACTTAACAGTTGAGCTTGCCACTGACCTTAGTGTAAGAGATCACGTGAACAAGATAAGGCCTGATATCCGAGCAGCACTGTTACACTATTCGTACAAATCTCAGTAAATGACGATCAGCCCAAAAAGGATTGTTACGGAAAACGAAACAAGCTAAAAGCATGCTGGCGGTACATCAAATGAATACCGCCAGTATTACCAACAGAACCCATATCCGATGAAGGCATATCAGCTGAAAGCTTGATTCAGGAGGATCGACGTAATCACACCCGTTGCCACCGCAATCAGCACATAATTACCGTCGATATAGCATCACTGGTAGCCCGAAAATGGGCTAGGCAGCCATAGTCTCGCCAGCGGAAGTGATCAACGTCTATCATCATAGCGTTCTCGGCCGCACCTTGGGCCATTATCCCAGCGCGGGTCCTGGACCTCTCCCTCGATCCTAAAGAAGGCCACCTTCGCCACAGGCGCCTCCATTCCAATGATATCCCTATTCGCCTCGCGCTCGAATATCTCCTGATATTTCTAATTACACCTCTCCTGACGCGACTTTACATTGCTTAATGTTTTCCTCACGCGAGAGCTAAAGGCAATGTCAAAAAAAACACTGTAAAAACTCAAAAATCAGCATCTTGGCTATATTCATTTCAGTTCTAAACCATCGTTGAATGTGATTTAGAACCTTATGGCTTACGTCGTATATTATTTAGCGTCGAACATTATATGACGTTCTCCACTACACGATAGGTAAACACAATGAAAATATTGGCTTTAGTAGTATTCACAGGCGCACTGTTGATGGCGGGTACAGCCGCGCGCAGGCACAAGACGATCTCAGGCTATCAAGACCGCTAGTGTACTCAAGATCGGTACAGAAGGTACCTACGTATCTTACTTCTTCCATGATAAATCAGGAAAAATTCAGGGTTTCGATGTGAATATCGGCGGGGCTGTTGCTGAAAAACTAGGGGTAAAAGCCGAATTTATCGAAGGCCGCTGGGACGGTTTGATTGCCAGTGTGGATGCCAAGCTTTATGACGCTGTGATTAACCAAGTCGGTATCACCAAAGAGCGTCAGGCCAAATTTGATTTCTCCAAACCGTATATCGATTCTAAAGCGATGCTAGTAGTGCGCAGCGACAACGATACCATCAAAAACTTTTCTGACCTGAAAGGCCGCAAATCGGCACAGAGCCCGACCAGCAATTTCTCCAAACTGGCAAGCAGCCACGGCGCTGAAATTGTTCCCACCGACGGTTTTAACCTAATCGCTGTAACTGGTATTAAGCGGGCGAGCAGAAGCAACGTTAAATGACAATCTGTCATACCTGGACTTCAAAAAACAGAAGCCGGATGCCAAAAGAAAAGTAGTAGCAACCGCCACCGAAGGTGGCCCTCCGGTATTCTGGTGCGTAAAAAATAGCCAGAACTGGTTGCCGCATTGAAAAAGCACTGGATGAAATCAAAGCAGACGGTACCTATAAAACGATAGCAGTGCGATACTTTGAGGAAGATGTTTCCCAATAATCGTCAAGTTCTACCCTAAATAATTCGGGTTGCGCAGTCGTGAACGTTTTGAACAGCGCGTGCAGCCAATGCCCATGCATTTGAAGTTATGACGGGTAGATAAGGGAACCGCTCATGCTACCATGGCTACAACTCATGGTAGACTCCTTACGGAGTCTACTTTCTGCTGGGGTACAGTTTACAATACCTCTCGCTATTCTCTCTTTTGTGTCGGATTAGCCCTCGGCATTCTGGTGGTATTGATCCGTCTTTACGGTCCTAAGCCGCTAAAATGGATGGCTGATTTTTACATGTGGGTGATTCTCGGCACACCGTTGCTGGTGCGGCTGTTTTTTAATTTTCTATGGGCTGCCTAATGCGGGTATCACGCTGGATGCCTTTCCAGCTGCGCTGATTGGCTTCACTCTTAATGTGGGCGCCTACAGTTCGGAAATCTTGGCGGAGCCATCCTTTCAGTGGCAAAAGGTCAGTGGCATGTCTCTACCTCTCTGGGAATGAATCGGCGCCAGACACTGTGCTAGGTGATTATTTCTCAATCCATTTTCGTCTCTATACCGCCGCTCTCCAATACCTTATTTCGCTGATTAAAGACACCTCGCTAGCGGCTGTCATCACTGTGCCGGAGATGTTTCTGGCAGCACAGCGTATTGTTTCCATCACCCATGAACCCTTAATCTTTTATGTGAAAACAGCGCTGATTTATTTGCTGTTCAGCACGGTACTGAGCAAGCTACAAACCCGGCTCGAAACCTACTATCAACGCTACATTCCCCATTGATTTTGCCTTCCTGATTCTTCTTGGGGTAGGTGGCTTTTCCCACCCCTTGTCCTTCCCCCCCGAAAGTGGGCAACTTTACACTCAAATAGTGCATCTTTTGCAGCAAAGTGCCATTTAAGTACATCCCAACCGAATAAACCTTATTGCGGCTCGGTAATTTTTCTATTTTATTGTTATTTATCATAAAAATAAATTATTGACATCGGTTTTGCTTAACCCTGTCACGGCATGCTATCGTCTGACAAAAGAACGGTGCCGACAAACAGGAATGGTGCAGCCGGATAGCTGCTACCGCATAGCAACGCACAACGAATGAGCTAAATAGGATAATTATGAAAATAATGCTACTTTCCACGCTAGTTGCCGGCGCATCCCTCTTCGCCGCCATCAATCAAGTCCATGCAGGTGCAACATTAGATGCCCTTCAGAAAAAAGATTTGTTCAATGTGGTATCAGTGATGGCTTGCCTGGCTTCTCCTATGTAGATGCCAGCGGGAAATATTCCGGTATTGATGTAGACCCGTTTGGCAATGCTAACAAAGTGAAATACACCCCGCTAAGGCACCAGCATCGATAAGCTGCTATACGCGCACTAGTAGGAGCTATCCTGTTCCAGTCACCTACGTTGCAGAAGTGGTCAGAGGCGGACTTCAGGCACTGCCGAAAGAGCAATATGAAGCTTCTGCTGCATTAGAGAGTTGGGCTACTGGCGTATGCAGGGGTTTGTTATCCTGCCTCAGGCACTAAAGCTGGTCATTCCCGGTCTGGTAAATACCATTATCGCGCTGTATCAAGGATACCAGCCTGGTTATTATCATCGGCCTGCTCGATCTGTTCAGCAGTATCCAGCAGACAACCGTCAATTCTATCTGGCTGGGTATGTCGACCGAAGGCTACTTTTTTGCCGCCATAATCTATTGGATCTTTTATTTCAGCATGTCGTGCTACAGCAAGCATCTGGAAAAACGTTTTAACACCGAACATAAGTCGCTTGAGATTCTCATGAACCATAACGCATTAAAATCATATAACTATATGATAAAAATGGACAATAAAAACAAGTGTTATGGCTAATTCCACGTTCTGAAAAACATCAACTTGCATGTAAAGCAGGGGGAACGCATTGTTCTGTGCGAACCTTCCGGTTCTGGGAAATCGACTATGATTCGCTGCATCAACCACCTGGAAGAGCATCAGCAAGGTAAGATCATTGTGGATAGCACCGAATTGGACGGAGATCTACGCAATATCGAGAAGATACATGCTGAAGTGGGGATACTATTCTAACACTTTATTTTATTCCCACATCTTACGGTACTACAAAACTGCACGCTGGTACCTAGTTGGGTACGTCATATGCCCAAGAAAGAAGCTAAAGTGATTGGCAATGCATTATCTGGAACGAGTTCGCTGCCGCACATGCTCATAAGTTTCCCGGTCAGTTATCCGGTAGACAGCAGCAGCGCGTGGCGATTGCATGTTCCATGTGTATGAAGCCGAAAATCATATTGTTCGATGAACCTACCTCAGTGCTAGATCCAGAAATAGTGAAAGAAGTGCTGGATACCATGCTTGGGTTAGCTCAAGACGGAATGACCATGTTGTGCTAACGCATGAAATAGGCTTCTCTAAAACGGTGGCTGACCGGGTCATATTGATAGATCAGGGGGAAATTGTGGAAAAAGTATACGCAAAACTGCTTAAATTCAGCGCCATAAGCGCCAATATTTTGGATTGGAGCTATGCTACACCTGACGAGCTCTTCAGCAATCCTCGTTCAGAGCGTACACGCACTTTCTTGTCACAGATCCTGCACTAATTATGCCTTTTACAGCCCGTGCTAAGTGTGGGCCGTTATTGTGCTGCCGTTCATGGTTGCACACCCAGCATGTCGACACATCCCTGCATATCAACCATTTTTAGCGACACCTCACTAGAACCCCGTGCCGGAAAGCAGGCAGGAGTCTAATTTATCCTGGAAGGATATTCTACTGTGGTGTCCACGCCCCCCTTTATCCAACAAATAAGTGAGCATCACTTGGTTGTCCACCATTGCGAGATCAACCGACATCGCGGGTCAGCAGTACGGCTATCACAGTTAGCTTCAGATCTAAAAGCAAACAAAAAGCCTTCCATCTTTCGACGGAAGGCTTTTTGTTTATCTGGCAGGGGCGGAGAGACTCGAACTCCCAACACCCGGTTTTGGAGACCGGTGCTCTACCAATTGAACTACGCCCCTAAAATTGCTCAGGGCTTTTTACTTTAAGTGGCGGAACGGACGGGACTCGAACCCGCGACCCCCTGCGTGACAGGCAGGTATTCTAACCGACTGAACTACCGCTCCACCGATACTTTTTTATTACTAGACCTTAGT
>JBPPLV010000001.1:0-1971 GCA_051305815.1 Candidatus Malihini olakiniferum | reverse complement strand
CTTTCATCAGACAATCTGTGTGAACACTACACAGAATCAGTATCATTAGGTAAGGAGGTGATCCAACCGCAGGTTCCCCTACGGTTACCTTGTTACGACTTCACCCCAGTCATGAATCACAAAGTGGTAAGCGCCCTCCCTAAGGTTAAGCTACTTACTTCTTTTGCAACCCACTCCCATGGTGTGACGGGCGGTGTGTACAAGGCCCGGGAACGTATTCACCGTAGCATTCTTATCTACGATTACTAGCGATTCCGACTTCATGGAGTCGAGTTGCAGACTCCAATCCGGACTACGACGTACTTTATGAGGTCCGCTTGCTCTCGCGAGGTCGCTTCTCTTTGTATACGCCATTGTAGCACGTGTGTAGCCCTACTCGTAAGGGCCATGATGACTTGACGTCATCCCCACCTTCCTCCAGTTTATCACTGGCAGTCTCCTTTGAGTTCCCGACCAAATCGCTGGCAACAAAGGATAAGGGTTGCGCTCGTTGCGGGACTTAACCCAACATTTCACAACACGAGCTGACGACAGCCATGCAGCACCTGTCTTAGAGTTCCCGAAGGCACCAAGGCATATCTGCCAAGTTCTCTGGATGTCAAGAGTAGGTAAGGTTTTTCGCGTTGCATCGAATTAAACCACATGCTCCACCGCTTGTGCGGGCCCCCGTCAATTCATTTGAGTTTTAACCTTGCGGCCGTACTCCCCAGGCGGTCGATTTAACGCGTTAGCTCCGGAAGCCACGCCTCAAGGGCACAACCTCCAAATCGACATTGTTTACAGCGTGGACTACCAGGGTATCTAATCCTGTTTGCTCCCCACGCTTTCGCACCTGAGCGTCAGTCTTCGTCCAGGGGGCCGCCTTCGCCGCTGGTATTCCTCCAGATCTCTACGCATTTCACCGCTACACCTGGAATTCTACCCCCCTCTACGAGACTCCAGCTTGCCAGTCTTGAATGCAGTTCCCAGGTTAAGCCCGGGGATTTCACATTCAACTTAACAAACCGCCTGCGTGCGCTTTACGCCCAGTCATTCCGATTAACGCTTGCACCCTCCGTATTACCGCGGCTGCTGGCACGGAGTTAGCCGGTGCTTCTTCTGCGAGTAACGTCAGTGAACAGGTGTATTAAATCTATTCTTTTCCTCCTCGCTGAAAGTGCTTTACAACCCGAAGGTCTTCTTCACACACGCGGCATGGCTGCATCAGGCTTGCGCCCATTGTGCAATATTCCCCACTGCTGCCTCCCGTAGGAGTCTGGACCGTGTCTCAGTTCCAGTGTGGCTGGTCATCCTCTCAGACCAGCTAGGGATCGTCGCCTAGGTGAGCTATTACCTCACCTAATAGCTAATCCAATCTGGGCACATCTGATGGCGCGAGGCCCGAAAGTCCCCCACTTTGGTCCGAAGACATTATGCGGTATTAGCTACCGTTTCCAGTAGTTATTCCCCTCCATCAGGCAGTTTCCCAGACGTTACTCACCCGTCCGCCGCTCGTCACCCGAGGAGCAAGCTCCTTTGTGCTACCGCTCGACTTGCATGTGTTAGGCCTGCCGCCAGCGTTCAATCTGAGCCATGATCAAACTCTTCAATTTAAAGTTTAATTTACTTCTGCAAGAGAAGCGATGCTTAAAGAATGTTTACTGTTAGTTCGTAATGAATTAACTGTTTTTTACTCTTTAAGACTTTTATTTTTTAAGTTTGTAGGCTTTACGATAAAGTCCTGTGAGTGCCCACACAGATTGTCTGATTAATTGTTAAAGAGCGTTGCGACAAGGCTTACCACCTGCTATCGCGAAGTGGCTTATGCTACGCTTTCCTCTTTAAGAGTCAACGATTATCTTCATTAGAAGTGCATTGTTTTAATCTCTTACTAACCGCGTTGTGAGCTGCCTCATATCGTGTCAACGGAGGCGCACTATAGGGATCCTAATAATTTACACAACCTCTTTTTTCATCTTTTTTTTCTGTTTG
>JBPPLV010000032.1:0-39684 GCA_051305815.1 Candidatus Malihini olakiniferum | reverse complement strand
ACGATTATCTTCATTAGAAGTGCATTGTTTTAATCTCTTACTAACCGCGTTGTGAGCTGCCTCATATCGTGTCAACGGAGGCGCACTATAGGGATCCTAATAATTTACACAACCTCTTTTTTCATCTTTTTTTTCTGTTTGTTCAAAATCTGTCCGGAAAGCCCGATTTTACTCACTTACGCTGTTCGATAATGCGCGGTAAATCTGCCAGACTATCAATCACAAAATCAGCCAGCGCTTCGCCTTGCTCCGTAATCGGCTTACCGTTATGCACCAACACTTTTGTTCCGACACCCGCGGCAATGGCAGCCTGCATATCTTCGATTTTATCCCCTACCATATAAGAAGCAGCCATATCGATGTTAAGAAAGCTTTGAGCTGAGATAAACATACCTGGCTTTGGTTTACGGCAGTCACACTCTTGGCGATATTCCCCTTGCCCCAGTTCTGCGTGGTGAGGACAGAAATAGATGCTGTCCAAATCTACCCCGCGATCGGCCAGCGACCAATCCATCCACTCGGTCAGGTGTATGAAATTATCTTCACTGAGCATACCGCGCGCAATACCGGACTGGTTAGTAACCAGAACCAGAGCGAATCCTTTCTTCTTTAGTTCGCTCATAGCGTCGATAACGCCATCAATAAACTCAAACTGATCGATCTCATGAACATAACCATGATCGACATTAATTGTGCCGTCACGATCGAGAAAAACGGCTGAAATTGGCTGTGCCACCGCTATGTGCTCCTAATGGCGTTATTTACGCGCGCCAGTATCGCATGTTTTTGCACTTTTCGAGAATGTGTCATAACGAAAAAGTAAATTGACTTAGACGTCTAGACGCCCTAACATCCGTACAATATTCTGCACACGGCATAAATTGATCTATCCAACGATAAGCACTTACGATAAATAAAGATGATTAAACTTTCTAACATTACAAAAATTTTCCAGCAGAAAGACCGGATCATCACAGCACTGGACAATGTCAGTCTGTATGTTCCTGCTGGGCAAATATATGGCGTCATTGGCGCATCTGGCGCAGGAAAAAGTACGCTGATCCGCTGCGTGAATCTGCTGGAGCGCCCGACACACGGTGAGGTATTGGTAGGTGGTCAGGATTTAATGGCGCTCTCTGAATCTCAGTTGACTAAAGCGCGCCGCCATATTGGCATGATCTTCCAGCACTTCAATTTATTGACTTCACGTACCGTTTTTGGTAACGTGGCTCTCCCTCTTGAACTGGAGAATACGTCGAAAAACGAAATTGTCCGCCGCGTAAATGAAGTACTTGAGCTAGTTGGGTTGTCGTACAAACATGATGCGTATTCGGCAAACCTGTCTGGAGGGCAAAAGCAACGTGTGGCCATCGCTCGTGCGCTTGCCAGTAACCCAGAGGTGCTTTTGTGTGACGAGGCGACCAGTGCGCTCGATCCAGCCACAACACGTTCCATTCTTGAATTGCTAAAAGATATCAATCGTCGTTTAGGGATAACCATTCTGTTGATCACCCATGAAATGGATGTGGTAAAACGCATTTGTCATCAGGTAGCCGTTATCAGCGGAGGCCAATTGATTGAACAGGACACAGTGAGCGAAGTGTTTTCTCACCCCAAGACCCCCCTGGCACAAACATTCATTCAGTCTACGCTGCATCTGGATATTCCAGAGGATTACCAAACCCAGCTGATCTCCGCACCGCGCAACGACCAGAATACGCCTCTGTTACGGTTGGAGTTTACCGGTCAATCCATTGATGCACCGTTACTTTCTATTATCACGCGCCGCTTTAACGTTAATAACAATATCATCAGTGCGCAGATGAATTACGCGGGTGGCGTTAAATTCGGCATTATGCTGGCCGAAATGCACGGCGAAGAACAGGACACGGTAGCCGCCATCGCATTTTTACAGGAACATCATGTGAAAGTTGAGGTGCTGGGCTATGTCTGAAGCAATGATGTGGTTAATGGCAAAAGGCGTCTGGGAAACCGTCGTGATGACATTTGTCTCCGGCTTTTTTGGATTTGTTCTGGGATTGCCCGTTGGCGTGATGCTGTATATTACACGTCCGGGGCAGATTGTTGCCAATCCGCCGCTGTATCGCACGCTGTCAGCGTTGGTGAATATTTTCCGTTCTATTCCGTTCATTATTTTGCTAGTGTGGATGGTTCCGTTCACACGCGCCATTGTCGGTACATCGATCGGGATGAAGGCTGCAATTGTACCGTTGACCGTAGGTGCAGCCCCGTTTATCGCTCGCATGGTAGAAAATGCCTTGCTGGAAATCTCCAGCGGATTGATCGAAGCCGCTCGCGCCATGGGCGCCACGCCGTTACAAATCATTCGTAAGATTCTGCTGCCAGAAGCACTTCCCGGTCTTATCAATGCCGTCACTATCACACTTATCACCCTGGTAGGCTATTCTGCAATGGGGGGTGCTGTCGGTGCCAGTGGGTTAGGTCAAATTGGTTATCAGTATGGATACATTGGTTATAACGCGACAGTCATGAATACGGTATTAATATTACTGGTTATTCTGGTCTACCTGATCCAATTCGTAGGCGATCGCACGGTACGGGCAGTGACTCATAAATAAGTTTTACTACATGTCGGACTATGCCGCTTACGGTAAGCCGCAAAACGTTAAATATGCAGAGGTTAAGGAAATGATAATTAAATTTAAAACCGTCGCCGCACTGGGTGCATTATTAGGTGCGCTGGCGGGCTGCGGACAAGAAGAAAAAGATCCGAACCACATCAAGGTCGGTGTTATTGTTGGTAATGAAAAGCAAGTAGCTGAATTTGAAAAGAAAGTAGTTAAAGATAAATACGGCCTGACCGTTGAACTGGTGAGCTTCAACGATTATGTGCTGCCAAACGAAGCGCTGAGTAAAGGGGATATCGACCTGAACGCCTTCCAGCACAAACCCTATCTGGACCAGCAGATTAAAGACCGTGGTTACAAACTGGTTGCTGTCGGTAATAGTTTTGTGTACCCGATCGCTGGCTATTCCAAAAAAATCAAATCATTAGACGAGATGCAAAACGGTGCGCAAATCGCACTGCCTAACGATCCAACTAACCTGGGTCGTTCCTTGCTGCTGTTACAAAAACAGGGTCTGATCAAACTGAAAGATAATGTTAGCTTGCTACCAACCGTGCTGGACGTGGTTGAAAACCCGAAAAACCTGAAGCTGGTAGAACTGGAAGTACCGCAGCTACCGCGTTCCCTGGATGACGATCAAATCACACTGGCTATCATTAACACCACCTATGCCAGCCAGATTAACCTGACGCCAACCAAAGATGGCCTGTTCGTCGAAGAGAAAGACTCTCCGTACGTTAACCTGATCGTTGCGCGTGAGGATAACAAGGATGCTGCAAACGTGAAGAAATTCGTTCAGGCGTACCAGTCAGACGAAGTTTATGAAGCAGCTAACAAGATTTTCAACGGCGGTGCAGTGAAAGGCTGGTAATATCAGCAGATATGCGAGTGACAATTCTTTTCAAGATGGGCCTCGATGCCTGTCTTATTATTTTTGTCGTAGCTGACTTCAATAAACGCACTCCAAAAAAAGAGAGGAAATGCTATGCGTGCTATACCGCTCGTGTTTTTAGCGCTGTCACTAACAGGATGTTCCTTGCTGCAGTCCAAAACGGCACCTTCGGTGGAAGCTCCGGCTAAACCGAAACCAGCACCGCGCCCAGCGACTGCCATGCTGTATAAAAAAATGTGGAAGAATTGGTCGGCAAACCATTCCGCGATATGAGCGAAGTTTCAGGCTCTGTGCGCCAGGCCAGCGTTCAAGATACGCCAGCTACGGTTGCGAATGTACGCCGCCGCATGCAGACTCGAGCCACGGCAATACGAGCCAATGTAGGCTGGTGCATAACTGTCAGATTGTCAGTGGCGTTGCGGGCTGCTACCGGCAGGTCATTTGTGAAGGAACTGCACTGAAAATTTCTTCTCAACAAAGCCGGTGCAATGATCACCTATCACTTCGATCAGATTAGTGTTATACGTTCGCCTTATAAAGAAAAATTCGCTGTGCCGCGGCAACCTGGCCTGATTGAAGACGGCGACTGAGAACTCCACCTTCTGCCGTCATACCACCAACCAGAAGCTGTACGCAAGCTGGAGGATTTTAGCCATATCTGGGTGCTGTTTATTTTTCATCACATCATGGAGCAGGGTTGGCGCCATACGGTTCGCCCTCCTCGTTTAGGCGGGAACATGCGTATAGGAAGTCTGCCACGCGCTCCCCATTTCATCCCAACCCTGTTTGGGATGTCTTTGGTCGAATCAAAGGGGATAAAGGCCGCAGGGGATAATTTGATTTTTTAATTACGCAGCCTCGATCTGGTCGATGGCTGCGCCAGTAGTCGATATCAAACCCTATTTGCCTTTTGCAGAAATCATACCTGACGCCATCGGCGTCTTTACCCAACAGGCACCCGATACCGCTATGCCAGTGCATTTCTCTCCCCAGGCAGAACAACAGTTGGCGCAGCACCAATCCACTTATCCACACCTACGCCGTTTTATCACCCAAGTGTTGAATCAGAATCCACGCCCCGCGTATCGAAAGGGAGAAACGTCATGCGACTATGCAGCATTGCTGCTGGAATTAACGTACGTTGGCGAGTAACGGTCTTTTAGACCAAGGTACTCAGCCTTGAGCCAGCATTACGCTAAGAGCCTATCCGAGGCGCGCAGCCAGTTTAGCCACGGACAGCGCGCAGAAACTGGAGCGCACATGCAGTACGTGAGGATTTCGAGCACTCCCCAAGATAAAGATGGTAAGTAAAAGAGCCTTAATGAGATAAGCGCCAAGATGAAATTAAGTATGGTAAGGGAGGCAGCGCACCGTAAAATTCATGCTGCTCTCTTTTGACAAAGTAAAGTCGCTGTTACACTGATCCACTTTGCCCTGTTTCAGGGCATGCGTTGCCCTTTACATCTCGTTTTGGAACACATCAGTGCCCATTACTTTGCGTTCTGACGGAACTAAAATACCATGCGTACTAGCCAATATCTGCTCTCCACTCTAAAGGAGACGCCTGCCGACGCGGAAGTCATCAGCCATCAGTTGATGCTGCGCGCCGGGATGATTCGCAAGCTAGCCTCCGGGTTATACACCTGGTTGCCGACCGGCTACCGAGTTCTGAAGAAAGTCGAAAACATTGTGCGTGAAGAGATGAACAATGCCGGTGCTATCGAAATTTCCATGCCCGTGGTACAACCCGCCGATCTGTGGCAGGAAAGTGGCCGTTGGGAGCAGTATGGCCGGGAACTGTTGCGCTTTGTTGATCGCGGCGAACGGTCATTGGTGCTGGGTCCGACGCATGAAGAAGTGATTACCGATCTGATTCGCAAAGAACTTAGCTCTTATAAGCAGCTGCCGCTGAATCTGTTCCAGATTCAAACCAAATTCCGTGATGAAGTTCGCCCCCGTTTCGGCGTAATGCGTTCTCGCGAATTCATCATGAAAGATGCCTACTCGTTTCATACCTCACAGGAATCGTTGCAGGTAACCTACGATGCAATGTACGACGCCTACAGCCGTGTATTTAGCCGCATGGGATTGAACTTCCGTGCAGTTCAGGCAGACGCGGGCTCCATCGGTGGCAGCGCATCACACGAATTTCAGGTGCTGGCGCAGAGCGGTGAAGACGACATCGTTTTCTCTACCGACTCCGAATACGCCGCCAATATCGAATTTGCCGAAGCCGTTGCGCCAAAGCTGGGCCGTGCCGAAGCAAAAGAAGAGATGCGTTTGGTTGATACACCCAATGCAAAAACCATTGCCGAACTGGTTGAGCAATTTAATCTGCCCATCGAGAAAACCGTAAAAACGCTGCTGGTTAAGGCAACGGAAGAGAGCGGTTATAAACTGATTGCCCTACTGGTGCGCGGCGATCATGAGCTGAATGAAGTGAAAGCGGAAAAACTGGAAGGGGTCGCGAGCCCACTAACGTTCGCAACTGAGGACAAGATTCGTGACATCGTTGGTGCAGATCCTGGCCCATTAGGTCCAGTCAATATGCCTATACCGGTAGTCATTGACCGTACCGTTGCTGCTATGAGTGATTTCGGCACGGGGGCGAATCAGGACAGCAAACATTTCTTCGGTATCAACTGGGAGCGTGATGTTGCACTGCCGCAGGTGGCTGATATCCGCAACGTGGTCGAAGGCGATGCCAGCCCAGACGGAAAAGGTACGCTGTTAATCAAACGCGGCATTGAAGTGGGCCACATCTTCCAGTTGGGTAACAAATACTCTCAGGCGTTGCAAGCCAGCGTACAAGGCGAAGATGGCTGTAATCAGATCGTGACCATGGGTTGCTACGGTATCGGGGTCACTCGTGTGGTCGCTGCGGCTATTGAGCAAAACCATGATGAGCGTGGGATTATCTGGCATGACGCTATTGCCCCCTTCCAGGTGGCGATTCTGCCGATGAATATGCAAAAATCTTTCCGCGTGAAAGAGCTGGCAGAAGATATTTATCAGCAGTTGCGCGACAAAGGCATCGATGTTCTTCTTGATAATCGTAAAGAACGTCCGGGTGTTATGTTCGCCGATATGGAATTGATTGGCGTGCCACACACCATTGTCATTGGTGATCGCAACCTGAAGAACGACGAGATCGAATATAAATATCGTCGTGACCGTGAGAAGAAAATGATTAAAGTCGGCGAAATCGTCTATTTTTTGCTGGCAAATATCGTGCGCTAATACGCGGAAATATAGCATGAAAAAAGGTGGGGTTTGCCCCACCTTTTTATTTGACTGATACTTTTATTTGACAGATAAATTGGGCTCAAAAAGCAAATGCTATGATGGAATCTAACTTCTCGTTATTTACGGAATAGTTCTTCAATATCCAGCCCCTATACCTGAAAATTTCACGCAGACGGCGTAGCCCATCCACCCTGGATTTTGCGCACGCGTTCGCGGGTTAAGCCAATTTCACGATTAACGTCTTCCAACGTTGCCGCTTCATACCCCAGCAGACCAAAACGATGAGCTAGCACTTCACTCTGTTTAGCATTTATTTAAAACAACTATTTAACGATATTTTGTTTCATACAGTTGTCTTGCGTGGTGTCTTCCGGCCATTTGCTTTTCTCATCCGCTAGAATATCCAGCAGTGCTTTATCGGAATCCCCGCCTAACGGCATATCTACCGACGTGTTGCGCTCGTTCAAGCACAGAATAGGTTGAAGTCGTCGACAGGTTTGTCTAGCTGCTCGACAATCTCTTCAGAACTGGGCTCATAATCCAGCTTGTGCGAGAGTTCACGCGCTGTACGTAGATAAACGTTCAGTTCTTTGATTATATGAATAGGTAAACTAATGGTACGGGTTTGATTCATGATAGCCCGTTCAATTGTTTGGCTAATCCACCATGTGGCGTAAGTTAAAAATAGAAATCTCTTTCAGGATAGAATTTTTTAACCTCACGGATCAACCCAATATTACCTTCTTCGATGAGATTTAACAGAGCCAAACCGCTATTGTTGTAACGACGAGCGATTTTCACCACCAGCCGTAGGTTACTTTCAATCATACGGCGACGCGATGAAACATCACCGCGCAGCGCTCTTCGGGCAAAAAAACTTCTTCTTCTGTGGTCAGAAGCGGAGAGTAGCAGATCTTTCCCAAATAGAGTTGGGTTGCATCCAGCACTCACTGGACTGCACTTTGGGACAACAACTCACCGTCGGATATCTTATTATCCCCTACCTTTTCCTCCGCTAACGCTTTTTCGTCAAAAACATCAAGTCTATTTTCCTCGAACTCGGCATCATCATGTAACTTGTTAACTTTCAGCGTGCTTTGGCTGATAAGTGGCTCCTACCCTTGATGCCATGGCAGAATACCGAAATACTCTGCCCGATTTATCGCTGCGGAAGGTAACGCAGTGGGTTTACGGATTTCCCCTTGTAACGAATTTCAAAATGCAAGCGTACTGAACTGGTTCCGGTGCTACCCATGGTAGCGATCTGTTGACCCGCCTTGACCTCTTGTTGTTCCCGGATCAGCATAGCGTCATTATGAGCATAGGCGCTTAGGTAATCATTGTCGTGTTTGATGATGATAAGATTACCGTACCCGCGTAATGCGTTGCCAGCATAAACGACACGCCCAGAAGCAGTCGCCATGATCGGTTGCCTACGAGAGCCAGCGATATCAATCCCTTTTTTTCCTTCCTCCCATGCAAAGAAACTATCCATGACTTTCCCCTCAGTAGGCCAATGCCAACTGCCGACAGCAGGAGCACTGCTTTCAACATCCCCAGTGGAAGGCAACATCTTACCTACATTATGTTTACCCGAATTTCCAGAATTCGCATTAATTGACTGAGAATCAACCTGCGTTGTTTGAATTTGCGTTATTGACGGCGGCTGAGGTACGCCACCACGCGTGGCATCAGAGAGGGCCAGCATACCGCCACTGCTGCTTGTGCCGCCTACCAGAATACGTCCGCCTCCGGTAGATCCCGTGCTCACTGGCGCGGAGGAACCGTCACTCACTTGAAGCACCTGCCCGACATTCAGGCTATAAGGCCTAGAAACATTGTTGCGCTGAGCCAATTCTCGATAATCACTACCCGTTATCCAGGCGATGTAGAACAGGGTATCACCAGGTCTCACCGTATAGGTGCTGCCACCATAGCTGCCTTTAGGAATGGCGGTATAGCTACGGTTGTAGACGATATACCCATCACGAGTGGTAATCGGTGCATCCCCGGAAGAAGATATGTTAGAGGGCGGAGACGATAGCATTCCACCGCGGCTACTGTTATTCCCCTGACCGCCTATGCTGCTGATTGGAGCAGGTTTGCTGTCATTGTTGGAACACCCCGCCAACCCCAAAATAATTGCTGTGCACGCCGCGATCTGACGCAGTGTTCTCGTTTGGTTTACCATGCGCCTTGCTCCCCTATAACCGTAATACTCAATCAATATACCCGTCATACTGCACGTTTCAGGAGCGTTGGCTGAATCACTATTTGACCCATCCCAGGGCCTCACCTCTAACGAGGCCGCCGCACGCGGCATTCAAATCTATTCCAGACAGATTTGTTACCTGAATCACTTAGCTGGGTAAGCTCATCAGGACTCACTCACTTGTCGACTTCCTGAAACGCGAATTATTTAGGATATACATTAATGAAAACGCTCAAATATAGTCCTGTCATCACAGGTATTGTGACTTATCCAATGCTAGCAATATCAAAATGTTCTCACTATGAAAGGGTTGTATTGAAATAAGTTCTATTAAAATAAATTATAAATTACTGACACCTGTGCAACGTGTTTGCACAGGTGTCAGGCTAGTTCGTCTTTGACCAGTGGAACAAATTTAACCGTTTCGATAGTGTGAACCACGAATTCACCACCGTGGCGCTGTATGCGCTGCAATGTCTGCGATTGTTCTCCCACTGGGAGAGTATCATAATGCCGCCTTCATCTAATTGTGCTATCAGCGCATTCGGAATTTCAGGTGCTGCCGCAGTCACGATAATGGCATCGAAGGGTCCGTGCGATGGCCAACCCTGCCAGCTATCGCCGTGTCGGGTCGCCACATTGTGCAGATCCAACTGTTTCAGCCGCCGTTTAGCCTGCCATTGCAGTCCTTTAATACGTTCAACGGAAAAAACATGCTTTACTAAATGTGCCAAAACCGCCGTTTGGTAACCAGAACCTGTACCAATTTCTAGTACGCGAGAAGTGGGGGGGTTAACTGCAGCAGTTCTGTCATGCGGGCAACTATATAAGGTTGAGAGATGGTCTGACCGGAGCCTATCGGCAGTGCGGTATTTTCATAAGCCTTATGTTCAAAAGGTTCATCGATAAAACGTTCACGCGGCACATCCTCGATAGCCTTAAGCAATCGCTTATCCTGAATGCCCTGCTTTTGCATGCGCTTGTTCACCATATCCTGTCAGCCTTAGTCGTGATTAACGTCTTAATGTCCTTACTCAATAACGATAATTCCCCGCCGTGAATTCGTATCCTTACACCCGTCATATTTCACGTTGCATGTGCGTTAGCTGCACTCACTATTCTTCTGTCCATCCCTGAGTTCATCCCCTCTACAGGCCAGTGCAAGCGCTGTTCAAATCTGTTCCCGACAGATTTGTCACTCACTTGCCGCCTTCATGCAACTCGAATTATTTAGGGTATATATTGGTACGACGCCTCAATCAGCGATATCCATATGCTCTGACAACGTGATGACCTCACGCACGACGCTGGTAGCAAAACTGCCCGCCGGGAGCTAGAAATCCAGCGTAACCGAAGCGTTTTATCTAGCCAAGACCAACGCATTTGCTGTGGATAAAGCAGCGCAGCACGACGCCGCGCTATCTCAACACGTTCACGACGCAGCAACCAGAGCAGCGTCTCTTGCCCTACCAGACAGCGTTGTTCGAACGCCAAGGCCTCACCCTGAGTGCCAGTTCCTCATCTCCCGACAACGGTGCCGTCACACCGAGCTTATGCTTATCGACGCGAGCTTGAAGATCCGCCCGTTTCTCTCCATTTGCCACAAACCAGCTACAGCGCCCAGCGATTTGCAGCGCATCCCCCGTCGGCCCGTGGGTTTCCAAACTCTAGCTCAAACGTTAGTTTACGATTAGATTAAATAGCGCACTGTGGCTGGCAGATAAATAGAAGCTGCATTTGTTGCGTTCTTTAACGCGAATCTCATCTCTAGCCCAGCGCGTTGCCTGAATAAAATTGTTACCGCCGCGGCTAAAACGCTGGCTGCCAAAATAGTTTGGCACGCCCTGTGAGGCGATAATAGATAACCGCACCTCTACGGCATCGCGATCGCTAATATCACGCAGCGTGCCAATGCACAGTTTTCGCCGATGGCGAGCACAGGCAAGGATTTCACACCCTTCGAGCGAAAAGGCAGAGAAATCTGGCGTTTTTTTCCCGATAGATGCAGGCAAAACCACTGCTCGGTCACCGCATGCCTGTCTTTGAGGTCAGCATAACTTACCGCACGGACGGGAATACGGGCGAATTTCACCAACGCCTCCGCGACAAACGCGGTGTTGCAGCCACGTTTACGTACCTGCACCAGTACATGCTCACCATCACCACCCGGTGCAAACCCCAAATCTTCCACCACGTGAAAATCATCAGCTGTTACTTTGTGAGGGTCCCTGTTGCCTGTGGTTCGCCATGGAGCCATGTCAGGTTCTCCATGCTGAGCGTGGCGGGTTCTTGCTGATTACCATGCGACGACTTCACTCCGCTCATCCTTAACCAGCAAGGCAACCGCTTCACAAGCGATACCTTCTCCGCGCCCCGTGAACCCAAGCTGCTCGGTCGTGGTCACTTTTACGTTGACATCATCTATATGGCAGAAAAGGTCTTCCGCTAGATTAACCCGCATCTGTGGAATATGCTGCGCCATTTTCGGCGCTTGTGCGATGATGGTGACATCCAGATTCCTCAGCCGATAGCCTTTTTTTTGAATGCGTTGCCACGCCTGGCGTAGCAGTTCGCGGCTATCCGCGCCTTTGTAGGCAGGATCAGTTTCGGGAAATAGTTTACCAATATCGCCTAGTGCCGCAGCCCCCAGTAGCGCATCAGTTACTGCGTGCAGCAACACATCTCCATCAGAATGTGCCAACAATCCCTGAGGGTAAGGAATACGAACCCCGCCGATCACCAATGGGCCTTCGCCGCCTAGTTTATGGACATCAAAACCGTGACCAATACGCATGGGGTTATTCTCCTTGATTATCGAATGGTTGTGAAACATAAGGTCGGTAAAGGACACATCACGCATTTGGATGTGCCAATCGAGCCAGGTAGAACTCAGCCAGCGCCAAATCCTCAGGGCGCGTCACCTTAATATTATCAGCGCGTCCTGAAACGATCTGTGGATGATAGCCGCAATATTCCAGCGCCGATGCTTCATCGGTCACGACAGCGCCTTGCTGTAACGCGCGTTCCAGACAATCTTGCAATAATACCCGAGGAAACAGTTGCGGCGTCAAGGCGTGCCAAAGATCGCGGCGATCAACCGTGTGCTCGATAGCCTTCCCTTGGCTGCGCTTCATGGTATCCCGCACGGGTGCAGCAAGAATGCCGCCCACGTCGCAATGCCGGATAAGCTGTAACAAGCGCTCGAGATCCTGAATATGCAAACACGGGCGCGCAGCATCATGCACCAGCACCCAGGGCGCATCGCTTACCGCGTACAAGCAGGCCAGCACCGAATCAGCCCGCTGTTTGCCTCCGAACACCACGCTAACACGTGGGTCCAGTGCCAGCGGCAAGGAAGAAAAGCGCCAGTCGTCGGGGCTGATCACCACCACGGCACGCTGTATGTGCGGGTGCTGAAACAACGCAGAAAGCGTGTGTTCCAGCAGCGTTTTACCATGGAGGATGAGATATTGTTTTGGACAGTCGCACTCCATTCTGCTACCGCTTCCGGCGGCGGGTAGGATGGCGACAACCTCAGGTAAGGACACCAGCGGTTCAGACATGAGTTAAGTTGACGTCATAAGGTTGGAAGACGGTAGGGAGCTGGACGCGCCAGAATTTGCAGATGAAGGCGCTGTCGCCGCACGACGACCGGATTGATCCGGCACTAGGCGATAGAAGCTCTCACCCGGTTTGATCATGACCAGTTCATTGCGTGCGCGCTCTTCAATGGCTTCCTGTCCGCCATTGAGATCGTCAATTTCCGCAAACAACTGTTCGTTTCGGGCTTTGAGCTTGCCGTTGTTTCCCTGTTGGATAGCTACTTCGTCTTTAACCCGAACATAGTCATGAATGCTATTTTTACCCAGCCACAGCGAATATTGCAGCCAACCGAGCAAAATCAATAATAACAGCGTTAGTTTTCCCATCCCGCCTCCTGAAAAACCACCTAATCATCCCATAACTCTGTCTTCGACTCCATATTATCAATAGGGGATGAACGCACCTGAGCACTGCTTACCTTGTTTCAGAAGGATAATCCAATGCGTGCGTTGTGATTATAAAGCGAGCGAAGAAGCAAGAAGAGCCAGTATATCATGTGAGATATTAGTCACATTTTTAAAGATCAGTAAAAAATAGAGCAACCACGCCGCCGTTAGCGCTGTGGTCCCCGCACCGAGAAAATCATCAGAGCCGTAAGCCAAATAGTTGGCCAGCCCAACTTTACGCGTTTTCATTTGCTATCCTTCCTGTGTTACTGTCTTTGTGAAGGTAATGCGGCAGGCTTATACTGCCGTGATAGCTAAACTACTACCGAGGTGTTAGGAAAACCTTTATACCGTTGCTACGCACTGAGCGGGATTGACATCGCAGGGAAAAACACGACGATAGACATAAAGGTTTTTATAAAATGGCATTTTAAACCACTGAAACAAGCGGTTCGTTTATGGAGATCACAGGAAGAGCGGCAGAGTGTAAGGTCTTCCAGTATGAATCCAGGCTATCCATTCACCTGAATGTGCTGATATTTCTCGATGAGAGTATGCTGTTGTTACACGTAACGATGTGGAATTCTGGAAAAAATAATTTCATCTGTCTCCTTTTTTTTGAAAAAAGTCATTGGATGATTTTCGGAAAAGAAATGGTTAAAAAATATATTTGCTAACGGATCTCGCCTAGCGAATTCTAAATACTAATTTTCGTTTTTTACATTTCTTGCCCCCTGAATAAAATCAAAAACCTCTTTATTTTTTGCTCTATATATTTGATAAGCAGTCTCTTTTGATAAAGGGAAGGAATCCCCTCTTTTATGCGTCTACAACACTTCGTCAATGCTAAAAATACGATCATCGAGAAAATGGACTGATAGAAAAATTTGCCAAGCATCTACAACAATTGATTTGTTATCCTCAATATTGCCTATTATGAAAAATGCATGGTCAGAATATTTCTGATCTCACCCGGTGAATATTTTCACCTAAATTAAAATTTACCAGAAGCATATAGGTAATGGCGATGAACTCTCCACAATTTCCCGCATCATACTTAATTATTTTTTTAATTTGCTCTGCCTTTTTTTCATTATCAATTATTATTGATTTTTATGTACCACGTCTAGTTCATTTTTAAACGGGCCCAGGATTAGCCTTCTGTACTAAACAAGCTTATGCCTTGATCGTCGCTACCATAAGGAAGTAGGTACTTTGCCAGCCAGATAGCATCTGGCGCTTTTTTTAAATTATTGAAGATGTTCTTGTCTACGCTTTCAATTCTATGTGTAATAACAGTCTCTGGGACAGAGGCATTAATAACGTTTTCTTTAATCCATTTCTCTTTTGAAATATTATCCTTGGTAACTTCTGCAATAATAATTGCAACTTTTTTTTCAGACTGCAGTGTTCTAAAAATCTGAAGTAATATAAGGTATAGGAGCATTTTAGATTAAAAAAAAACTTGTTAAAAAATCTGATAATTTCGCAGTGACAGATTAGTGTTTAGTAATATCGTGTTGAATCATCGTTGTTATACGTTGTATACCGGCTGGCATTAATTCCTTTCCTTTTTTTTACATACAATAAAGTCTTCCCCATCGTCAATAAATCTGATGGCTTTTTAGCCTGTAATTTTTTTTATCGACCGGAGCTAAAAATTTCTTAAAGGCTTTTATCTACAGTAATAGAGGGCACAAGCGCCAATGCTATCTTCGCGGTGAAAAAGTGTTTATTTGTCATAACAGGCACTGCTATACCCTAAATAATTCGTGTTGCATGACAAAACGTTAACGTTTTGAACAGCGCTTGCGCTGGCAATCTCAAGAGGGGATTCATTAACTCCGATGGGGTTACTAGTGATTCGGGTGACAAACCTACCGGGAGCAGATTTGAACGCGGCTTGCTGTGACACCGTGAGAGGCTAATAAAATAAAACCCCCGGAACCGCTAACTGCCCCCCCGGGGGGGTTGAGCACTGGACGCAATGCCCATGCGTGACCAGCGATTATGTCTGGCCTTTCACTTCTTTCAGACCGTTGAATGCGGCACGACCAGCCAGTGCTTCTTCGATACGGATCAGTTGGTTGTACTTAGCAACGCGATCAGAACGGCTCATGGAACCGGTTTTGATCTGACCAGCAGCAGTACCTACCGCCAGATCGGCGATGGTAGCATCTTCGGTTTCACCAGAACGGTGAGAGATAACAGCAGTGTAACCCGCATCTTTCGCCATCTTGATAGCAGCTAGTGTTTCGGACAGAGAACCGATCTGGTTGAATTTGATAAGGATGGAGTTAGCAATACCTTTTTCGATACCTCCTTTCAGGATCTTGGTGTTGGTTACGAACAAGTCGTCACCCACCAGCTGGATTTTGTCGCCCAGCACTTTAGTCTGGTATGCAAAACCGTCCCAATCAGATTCATCTAGACCGTCTTCGATAGAAACGATCGGATACTCTTTGGTCAGGCCTTCCATATAGTGCGTGAACTCTTGAGAAGAGAAAGTTTTACCTTCGACTTTCAGCTCGTAGTTGCCGGTTTCTTTGTTGTAGAACTCAGAAGCTGCGCAGTCCATTGCCAGCGTTATATCTTTGCCGAGCACATAACCGGCATTTTTTACCGCTTCAGCGATAACAGCCAGCGCTTCTGCGTTGGAACCCAGGTTCGGCGCGTAGCCGCCTTCGTCACCCACAGCAATGTTTAGGCCTTTTCCTTTCAGCACTTTAGCCACATGATGGAACACTTCAGAACCTATACGGATCGCTTCTTTTACCGTTTTCGCGCCAACCGGTTGAATCATGAACTCTTGGATATCAACGTTGTTGTCAGCGTGTTCGCCACCGTTGATAATGTTCATCATCGGCAAAGGCATGGAGAATTTGCCCGGGGTGCCGTTCAGTTCAGCGATGTGTTCGTACAGCGGTTGACCTTTAGATGCTGCTGCTGCTTTGGCGTTAGCCAGAGAAACCGCCAGAATGGCGTTAGCACCAAAGTTGGATTTATTGTCAGTACCGTCCAGATCAATCATGATCTGGTCAATGGCAGCCTGATCTTTGGCATCTTTGCCCAGAATGGACTGCGCCAGCGGTCCGTTTACAGCGGCAACGGCTTTGGTTACGCCTTTGCCAAGGAAACGGGATTTGTCGCCATCACGCAGTTCTAGCGCTTCGCGAGAGCCTGTGGAAGCGCCTGACGGAGTAGAAGCCAGACCAACGAAACCACCTTCCAGGTGCACTTCCGCTTCAACGGTCGGGTTTCCGCGTGAGTCGATGATTTCACGGCCAATGACTTTAACGATTTTGAACATTAGATTTTCCTCAGTACAAGTTAAACTAAAAAAGATTCTGTATATAAAACAGAACTTTAAACTAAAATGTTAGACGAAAAACGCGCAGTATTAGACCGCGCGTTGCTGAAAAACCTTACTCCACCTGGCGCTTTTGGTAAGCGCCAGCGGCTTTAACGAAACCGGCAAACAGTGGATGCCCATCTCGTGGAGTCGACGTAAATTCCGGATGGAACTGACAGGCCACGAACCACGGATGCTTAGGGAGTTCAACAATCTCCACTAGCTTGCGGTCGGCGGAAAGACCAGCAACGCGCAATCCCGCCGCTTCAATTTGTTTCAACAGCATGTTGTTCACTTCATAACGGTGACGGTGACGTTCAATAATAGTTGCCTCACCGTACATCTCGAGCACCAGACTGCCTTCTACAAGGTAGCACGGCTGACCGCCCACGCGCATAGTGCCACCCAGATCGCTCTCTTCACTGCGCACCTCAAGGTTGCCATCTTCATCACGCCATTCGGTGATCAACGCAACGACTGGGTACTTACAGTCTGGTACAAATTCCGTTGAGTTTGCGCCTTCCATACCCACAACGTTACGGGCAAATTCCATCAATGCGACTTGCATTCCCAGGCAAATACCCAGATAAGGGATGTTATTCTCACGGGCATAACGCGCCGCCATGATTTTACCCTCAACACCACGGTAGCCGAACCCCCCTGGGATAAAGATAGCATCAAGATTTTTGAGAACTTCAACACCACGCGTTTCTACATCCTGTGAATCGATCAGCTTGATGTTTACGGTGAGACGATTTTTCAACCCACCGTGCTTGAGGGCTTCAATCACCGATTTGTAGGCATCCGGCAAAGCGACGTATTTACCCACCATGCCGATAGTAACTTCACCACCCGGATTGGCTTCCTGATAGACAACCTGTTCCCACTCGGACAGGTCCGCTTCAGCGCAATTTAAGCTGAATCGTTTACAAAAATAATCGTCCAATCCCTGCGATTTCAAGAGCGCCGGGATTTTATAAATTGAATCAATATCTTTTAAGGAGATTACAGCTTTTTCTGGCACATTACAGAATAAAGCAATCTTTGCGCGCTCGTTGGCAGGCACCGTGCGATCGGAACGACAAATCAACACATCCGGCTGGATACCGATAGAAAGCAGCTCTTTTACTGAGTGCTGAGTCGGTTTGGTTTTCACTTCGCCCGTTGCCACCAGGTAAGGTACCAGCGTCAGATGCATGAACAAGGTATGCTCGCGGCCAACTTCTATCGCCATCTGCCGAATCGCTTCAAGGAAAGGCAGGGACTCGATATCACCGACAGTACCACCGATTTCTACCAACACCAAATCATAGCCTTCGCCGCCTTCAATAATGCGTTCTTTAATAGCATTGGTGATGTGCGGAATAACCTGAATGGTTGCACCCAGGTAGTCGCCGCGGCGCTCTTTACGCAACACATCGGAGTAGATACGGCCGGTAGTGAAGTTATTGCGGCGTGTCATTTTGGTACGAATAAAGCGCTCATAGTGACCTAAGTCAAGATCGGTTTCCGCGCCGTCTTCAGTGACAAAAACTTCACCGTGCTGCGTCGGACTCATCGTGCCCGGATCTACGTTAATGTACGGGTCCAGTTTTATGATGGTAACGTTGAGGCCACGGGCTTCAAGAATAGCCGCCAGAGAGGCTGCAGCAATGCCTTTACCCAGAGAGGATACGACCCCGCCGGTCACAAAAATATAATTAGTTGTCATGCTGAACCTGAGAGTTTAGGTTTATATACCCCAAATAATTCAAATTGTAGGAAAGCGGCAAGCAAAGGAATCCCTAAGAGCTTACTCAGGTAAGTGACTAGGGTAAACAACGAGCGCAGCCAACGTACCAGCAACGTGCAGTATGATGGGTATAACGATGGAGTACCAAGACGGAAAAGTAGCATACCTAAACCTGATGAAGGCCACAAATGTTGGTTTTCATCACTGTAACAATAGTAACGCCATGGCTAAACTGATGTATCACGCACAAATGACATTCAACATCAGTTTTTAAATCATGAAGATATATTAAAAAAGCTAAAAAACGCCGTTCCCGGTGCAGACAGAAAACGACGCCTTTTTGACGATTACTCCTCTTATTGGCGACGCGCGTCTATGACATCCGGCAGTTGGTTGAGCTTCGCCAGCACCCGTCCCAGTACCTGGAGGTTGTAGATCTCAATTTCCATATTGATCACCGCGATCTGCTGCTTGGTGTCACTGCGGCTGGATACGCCCAGCACATTCACCTTTTCATTCGCCAGAATGGTGGTGATATCACGCAATAACCCACTGCTATCGTTGGCATTTACGCGCACCGTCAGCGAGTAGCCGCTGGAATAGCTCTCCCTCCAGACGGCATCGACAATCCGCTCTGGCGCATGACTGCGCAGATCGTCCAACTGCTCACAGTCAGCGCGATGGATAGAGATACCGCGCCCTCGAGTGATGAAACCGATGATCTCATCTCCCGGAATAGGCTGACAGCAACGCGCAATCTGATGCATCAGATTGCCAACTCCTTTCACCAGAATACGACCGCTGTCTTTGCGGCTATTCTGCGGTGGTGCTTTCTGCTGAGTGAGCTGACGCAATGCCTCGCGATCCTGCTCCTCAGCGCTAGGCTGATTGAGCTGCGCCTGAAGGAAGTTCACCATCTGGTTAAGACGGATATCTCCGCCGCCAATGCCCGCCAGCAACTCATCGAGAGAGTTGATGTTGTAGCGCGGCAGCAGCAACTTCTCAGCCGCTTTCAAACTGATACCCAAATGCTCCAGTTCACTATCCAGAATCTGGCGACCAGCAAGAATATTCTTGTCACGATCTTGCTTGCGGAACCAGTTGTGGATTTTGGAGCGTCCACGGCTGGTGGTGATATAGCCCAGATTCGTGTTCAGCCAGTCACGGCTGGGATTCGGCTGCTTCTGAGTGATGATTTCAATCTGATCGCCCACCTGCAGCTGATAGGTAAAGGGCACAATACGACCGCCAATTTTGGCTCCGATGCAGCGATGCCCGATATCGCTATGAATGTGGTAGGCAAAATCCAGCGGCGTGGAACCTATAGGCAGGTCGACAACGTCCCCTTTTGGCGTAAACACATACACACGGTCATCAAACACTTGGCTACGCACTTCGTCCGGAATTTCGTCCGAATCGGCCATCTCTTCCTGCCAGGAGAGCAGTTTACGCAGCCAGGCAATGCGCCCTTCATAACCCGAGCGCCCACCCACCACAGTACCCTCTTTGTATTTCCAGTGTGCCGCCAAGCCCAATTCTGCATCTTCATGCATCTGTTTGGTACGAATCTGGATCTCAAGGGTTTTGCCTCCCAACCCTAATACCACCGTGTGGATGGACTGGTAACCGTTCAGTTTCGGGTTTGCTACATAGTCGTCGAATTCATCTGGCAGGTGGCAATAATGGGTATGAACGATACCGAGAGCTGCATAGCAATCTTGCAAGCGCTCAACCACAATACGCACCGCCCGTACATCGAACAGCTCATCGAACGACAGCGATTTCTTCTGCATCTTGCGCCAGATACTGTAGATATGTTTGGGCCGCCCATATATATCGGCCGTCACGCCCTCACAGGCTATCGCAGCGCGCAACGTTTTCACGAAATCATCGATGTACTGCTCGCGATCGATCCTGCGCTCGTGCAACAGCTTGGCGATTTTTTTGTACTCTTCAGGGTGCATATAGCGGAAGCAGAAATCTTCCAACTCCCATTTAATCTGACCAATACCGAGGCGGTTCGCCAATGGCGCATAGATGTTGGTACACTCTTTAGCCGCCAAGACGCGCTCTTCTTCCGGCGCGTCTTTCACTTCACGTAGGTGTGCGATTCGCTCCGCCAGCTTGATCACTACGCAACGGAAATCTTCCACCATCGCCAACAGCATACGACGAATATTGTCCACCTGCTCAGAGGCAACAGAATCGTTTTGTGTCGCTTTCAACTGACGGATAGCATCCATATCTCGCACGCCGTGTACCAAATCGACGATATTCTTGCCAAACGCTTTACGCAGTGTATCTTCATTCACCGCACCAGAATCCGCCAGCGGGAATAGCATCGCCGCGCGCATGCTGTCGTTATCCATGCTGAGGGTGGAGAGGATCTCTACCATTTCAATGCCGCGCCATAACAGCAACATCGCATCGGGATGTCCCTGTGTTTGCTGTTCACAATAGTGCCAGATCTCGGCTAAGCGTTCACATGACTGCTGATTATTGATGCCCAACGATGCAATCCAGGCATCTGACACAAACTCGCCGTCCTTATTCAAATGCGCACTTCTTACCGCAACCATAAATTCTCCCTACAATGCCGCTTTGCGAGAGCGTGCCGCCTTACCAGAATGCTGCAAAAGCAGTGCCATCAATTTAAGGTGGCTGGTGTGAGGAAACATATCCAACATGGCGGACCTGCGCCAAAGTATAACCTGCGGCCAACAACACTTTACTGTCCCGCGCGAACGTGGTGCGGTTACACGAAACATAGACCACATGCTGTGATGCTAGTTTAACAATTTGCGATATCACTTCCATCGCCACGGCGTGTGCCGGGTCTAGCAGTATCTTATCAAATCCCTGAGCGCTCCAGGACTGTTGCGCAACATTCTCGTCGAGATTTTGGTGAAAAAATGTGACGTTAGACAAGCTGTTACGGCGTGTATTTTCTCGTCTTCTCTCCACCAGTGCAGTCACCCCATCAACACCGACCACCTCCGCAGCGCGCTCAGCCAGCGGTGGCGTAAAATTGCTCATGCCATAAAACAGGTCAAGAATGCGATCTTGAGGATGCACATTTAACCACGCGAGCGCCTGCGCTACCATCTGTTGGTTCATCGCGTCATTAACCTGAATAAAATCACGTGGGCTAAACGCAAGTTCATACCGCTCACCTGATAGACCGGCGTATCCCCCGTCAGTGACGTGACCACATCGATTTCCGGCGCCAGATAGACAGCTACCTAGTGCGCCATGGAAAACGCACGTAAGGCATCGGTATCCGCCACACGCTCATGGCTCAAGATAGCGCAACACCAGGCGTTGTTCAGCACGGATTCGCGCGATATTGCACAGCTTCTTGATGCGGTGAAGCAGCAACCAATGCTATCAGATCTGCATTCCCATTCAGTCGATAGCAAGCTTGACTGCACATGCCTATCATTATCGACCCGGAGTTTACTCGCCATGCAGGCAAAATCGAGCGTTCCGGTATAATAGTGGGCTATGTCTTGCTGGAGCTGGATATGGACTTCCATTATACTAATGCAATATCAGGAGACATTTATTGCGACGATGTTAATGCCGGTGTATATCGGCATTGCCGGGCTGTTTGCCTATCGACTAGTACGGGATGTCACTGTACTAATACAGAATATGGTGGACACTATCGATCGTATCCGTCGTGGCCAATTAGATAGCCGTGCGGAAGGGTGCATGCTGGGTGAACTGGACATCCTGAAAAATGGCATCAACGCCAAGTCCGATTTTTTAGCCAACATGTCGCACGAGATACGCACTCCGCTCAACGACTTTATCGGTTTCACCCACCAGACGTTAAAAACCACCTTAACCTCTACGCAGACTGACTATTTACGCACTATAGAACATTCCGCCAACAACCTGCTGACTATCATCAATGACGTTCTGGATTTCTCCAAGCTGAAGGCAGGCCCCAACTAATGTTGGAAAACATCCCGTTCTCACTGCATAACACGCTGGATGATGTCATCACGCTGTTGGCATACACGGCTCATGAGAAAGGGCTGAAGCTGACGCTCAACATTCAACTCGGCGTGCCTGAACGTTTTATCGGCGATCCAATGCGTTTGCAACAAATGATCACTAACCTGCTGGGAAATAACATTAAATTTACAGAAAAGGGCAATATTGACATTCGCGTTGAATGCCACCGACAGAGCCATAAACGCCTGGAGTTGGAAATCCAGATCCGAGATACGTGTATCGGCATCGCCGAAGGCCAACAGGCACAACTGTTCCAGGCTTTTCATCAAGGCGGACACCAGCATTTCCCGTCGTCATGGCGGCACTGGGCTTGAGGCTGGTCATCACCCAGCGACTTGTGAAAGAGATGGGCGGCGATATCCGCCTCCAAAGCACATTAAACCAAGGCTCTACTTTTTGGTTCCACATCACGCTAACCTGCGATCCGCATAGCATCGTGAAAGAGAATAATTTCTCTCTGCTGAGAGGGCACAGAATTGCCTATGTGGAAGCCAATGCCTCTGCCGCGCAAGCAGGGTTAGATATTTTAGGACAAACGCCGTTGCAGGTGCACTTTAGCCCTACGCTTGAACAGTTGCCGCCGCAAAATTTCGATATTTTGCTGCTAGGCGTACTGGTTCACCACCATCATATCTTGCTAGATTACACGTCAAAACTGCGAAACATGAGCCGTAAGGCGTCCTGCATTATTTTGGCCTTACCTAGTCTGGCGCAAATGGATGCCAAACAGTTGAAATCCTTCTGTATCCAGGCTTGCCTGAGTAAATCACTTTCTGCGGTACGCCTGTTGCCATTAATACAGGAAGGCCTATTGGTCCAGCAGTTATCCTTACTGCCGGTTCCGCGTGCCTCAACGCTGCCAACACAGCGCTTGCCGCTGTGTGTTATAGCGGTGGATGAGACAACCAGCCAACCTGAAATTGATCGGAACCTTGCTGGAATAGCAGGTGAAAAACACTCTGCTGTGTGACAGCGGCGAAGAGGCTATCGCTCAGGCTGCAATGCAGGATATCGACGTCATATTGATGGATATTCAAATGCCCGGCATGGACGGTATCCGCGCCAGCGAGCATATTGGCTAACTTTCCCTCCACGCCACAACACCAATTATTGCCGTCAGCGCCCATTCATTGAGTGACGAGCGTAAATCGTTACTGCAAGCGGGGATGGATGGCTATCTAGCCAAGCCGATTGACGAGCAGATGCTGGCATCCGTATTGGCGCGTTATAACTGATCTCAGGTCACACAGGCTAATACAGAGAACGCTGGAATTGCCCAATTGCTGACGGAACATGATGACACAGTCAGCTTTCACTCGATTGATGCTGGCAACGCGCCAGGCAGCTAATAAGCCCGATCTGGCGCGAGATCTGCTACAAATACTCTGGGATATCTTACCCAGCGTAGAACAACACGTTGAGGCCTTGTTAGCTGGTCACAGGGTTGAAGGCGCATTCCCGCTAATCCACAAACTGCACGGTAGTTGCAGCTACAGCGGCGTGCCTCGCTTGAAGCAACTTTGTTATAGGCTGGAAACTGCACTGCACAAGGGGACAGATTTTCTTAAACTGAAACCAGAATGACTGGAGCTACTCGATGAGATCGCTGAGGCAGACGTTAATGCCTGATTCACCTCTGCGACGCTTTGTGGCACTAATGTGAATCACAGGGTAGAACATACGCTCACTTCTCTAACGCCATTGCTTTTTGAAGCTCTGCCGCTACAAGGGGGGATTCTGTGAAGCCATCACTCATTAGGAAGTGATTACCCTGCTCAACCGTAATGAGCTCTGTGTCGAGAGATTTTACCAATGCCTGGCTGAACCGGTAAGGAACAACGGAATCATCAGGCGCAGCAATGACGACTCAGGGACTTGCCCTATGAGCGAGCTTGCCATAATCCCATAATCAATGTTTATTTTTCTGAAGCCATCTAGCTACGGGAGGATCGGTAGGCTGTCATTGAAACAGGATACCAAAATATGCCACCGATGGGCTCTTTAGCATGATATTTTTCCACGAATCTCAACAGCGTAATGCAGCTAAGACTGTAGGCAACGAAATACCTGTTTTATCAAGAGATAACACCTGAGTCTCAAGAACGCGTTGCCACGCATTGGGTTGGGGATCATCAGGGGTGGGTAAATTAATGATGGAAATCGTTGCCCTTTTTTTCTCCATTTCGTTTTTGAACCAAGAGAACCAATGCTCTGACGGTGAAGCGTCGTATCCGTGAAAAATGTATATATGCATATTTGATTGCTGTGTATTTGCGGGAGAGGTACAGCCTGATAAAGAGACTGCCAGCGCAAGGATTAAAACAATGATTTTATTAATATAAAACTGTAAAATTTCAAGTTGCATGTGCGTTAGATGCACTCGTTCTTCAGCCTATCTCTCATCCTTGCCTCTTACCGCATCCGCCACAAGCCGCGTTCGCATCTGCTCACGGCAGATTTTTTATAGACTTCAATGGTAGTTATTTACGTCCGGCAGCACAGGGCACCTACCCCATCAGTAACAAAATGAGTGGATTTTTGATCTTTAATTGCGCATCGCCCTCGGCACTAGCACAGGGACGATGAAGAAAAGAGTCGCTATAAAAAGCCGACAGAGCAAGATGCTTATTTTTTGTTAAAGCACTTGTGCCAGCTTGATGGTGGCTGTGACGTTACGTACCGTCATGTGCACATTGGCTGCCGCGTTATCCAACGCTTCCTTCAGAGAACAGATATTGTAAAGTATGCTGAATACCGCATTCGGGCCGTGTGCATGCACAATGTCTACATCTGCTGTCAGGGGCTACCCGCAATCGCGATCACTGTTTTATTGTGACGCTTTGCCACGCGCGTTACACCAATCGGCACTTTACCGTGCACCGTTTGACTATCGATTCACCCTTCCCCTGTAATCACCAAAGAGGCATCTCGAACCAGTGCACCAGCCCCAGCTTTGGTGACAATCTCAATGTCTTGACGCAGTTCTGCACCGCAGAAAGCCAGTAATGCGGCCCTATCTCCCCCTGCAACGCCCGCGCCCGGTACCTGGTCTACATCAATATCCAGGCTGTGACGAATCACCTCGACGTAATGCTTCAATGCATTATCCAACTGCACGATCATCGCCGACGTATTCCATTTTTGCGGCCTGAACACCGCAGACGCGCGCCCAGTATCCCGGTCAGAGAGTTCGTCACATCGCATGCCATCTCAAAACGGCAGGTTTTGATACGTTGATCCAATTCGCTAACATCAACACGCTCAAGCCTATCCAGCGCTCCACCGCAAAAACCGATCTATTTTCCCTGGTGTATCCAGCAGTTTTGCCCCTAACGCCTGCGTCATGCCCGCGCCGCCGTCATTGGTGGCACTTGCTCTCGATACCGATAATACAATGTTTTACCCATGGTCCAGCGCACTGTGAATCATCTCTCCAGTGCCATAGCTGATCGTGAGCAGCGGATTACGCTTTGCTAGTGGCACCCGCCCCAACCCGCTAGCCGCAGCCATTTCAATAAAGGCGGTTTTTTCATCACCCGACAGGCCGAAAAAGGCATCGATCTTGTCTCCCAGCCCTGACCTGCACCTCGACAATGCGTCCTTGTGTTGCCGCCACCATGGCTTCAACCGTAACCGTACTTTCGCCGCCATCCGCCTCAGACGGCTTGACGTAGCTGGCGTCAGGAAAAAATTCCCAAAAACCGGCTTCGTGCTGCCCGCCAACCCGCTGCGGATTACCTGGTACACCAGATCCGGATTTACGCCCGCCTTGGTCGCCAGCACCAGAGCTTTAGACATGGCAGCGATATTCAACGCTACGATCACCTGGTTAGCCAATTTGGTCACGTTGCCCGCGCCAATGTCGTCGGTGTGAACCACGGAACCCGCCATCGTCTTCATCATGTCATAGCAACGATGGAGCATCGCCTTGTCACCGCCTACCATCACGGAAAGTGTACCGTCGATGGCTTTCGGTTCTCCGCCTCTTACTGGCGCATTCAGCATTGCGATGCCCTTCTCTGCCAGCGCTGCAGCAATTTCATGGCTGCCAGTGGAACAATGTAACTCATGTCAATTACGATCGTGCCTTCGCCTACACCGTCAATAACACCGCTCTCACCCAGTGAGACTCTGTTATCGCCGAAGTGCGCAATCTGGTCCAATACTCAGAGTAGTCTGCCGCCAAAGAGATCAAAACACTTATCGATGCTAACGTCGCAAGCGTAGAGTCAGGCAGTAAGATGGTTGAAAACGCGGGTAAACACGCATATTAAAACGCTAACGCAGCAGGCTGCATCTACTACATCTACCGCCAAAGAGGAAAGCGTTTTAATAAGCCGACCGACGAGAATCAAATCAACATCTACGTGCAGGCCTTTTAGTCACACGCGCAGCACCGCAGATGCGGTGCTCTGCCTTTAACGCTGTTTAAGCGGCGTGAACAACCTTACAGCCCTTCAATTTTGATGGTCAGCGTCAGTTGCATCAAAGAACCCAGCCATCCTTTAGGAAACTAATCCTTGCGTGCAAACCACAGTAAATACTCTTCCGGCAAGTCGATGAGTAAGCGCTCCTGATACTTGCCAAACGGCATTTGCCGCGCTGCAATGGCGATCAAATCCTCTTTTCCCATCGGTTACGCTCCCAGTAAGCGGATCATCTCAGTTTCATCAATTACTCGGATATTCAGCTCTTGCGCTTTTGCCAACTTTGACCCCGCGGATTCCCCTGCAATAACCATATCCGTTTTCTTAGAAATGCTTCCACTGACTTTCGCGCCCAGCGCCGTCAGGCGATCCTTAGCTTCATCTCGGGATAGCTGGCTCAGCGAGCCGGTCAGTACAATGGTTTTACCGGCAAAGGGGTTATCGAGCGTTGCGGCATTCACCTTTTCGATTTCTGACCAGTGAACGTTAATCCCTTCAGGATCGATAAGTTCACGAATCATTTGCTGATTATACTCTTCTTGCAGGAAATGGCGCACATGCTTCGTTACAACGGGACCGACATCTGTCACCTCAAGCAGCGCGTCTTCATCTGCTAAAAACAGGTTATCCAGCGTGGCAAAATGCTGCGCCAGATTGGCCGCGGTTGCTTCACCCACATCACGAATACCTAACGCAAACAAGAAACGGGTAAAGGTGGTAGATTTGGCTTTTTCCAGCGCATTGACTAGATTCAGTGCTGATTTTGGCCCCATGCGATCCAATCCGGTCAGGATGCCAGCAGTGAGCTTGAACAAATCGGTAGGCATTTTGACGTACTCTTTTTCCACCAGTTGATCAATCACCTTGTCACCCATGCCTTCCACGTCCAGTGCACGGCGAGAGACAAAATGCTTTAATGATTCCTTACGCTGCGCATCACATATCAACCCACCGGCGCAACGCGTCACCACCTCACCTTCAACGCGCTCCACATCGGAACCGCAAACCGGGCAATGAAGGGGAAATTCGATAGGACGCACATCGGCAGGACGCTCTATTTCCACCACGCCGACAATCTGCGGAATGACATCGCCCGCGCGGCGAACGATGACGCGATCGCCGACCTGTATACCAAGGCGTTCAATTTCATCGCGATTGTGCAAGGTAGCATTACTCACCATCACGCCAGCAACGGCAACCGGCTCAAGGCGTGCCACAGGCGTAATTGCGCCGGTGCGCCCTACTTGAAAATCAACGCTGTGCAGCCAGGTCAACTGTTCTTGTGCAGGGAATTTAAAGGCAACAGCCCAGCGCGGCGTGCGTGCGACAAACCCCAGCCGCTCCTGTAATGTCAGGTCATCGACTTTGACCACCACGCCATCAATATCGAAGTCAAGCGCGGCTCGCTCTTGCTCTACGTGAAGATAAAATGCCAACACTTCAGCACTGCCAGTACACAAACGAATACGGTCGCTGACCGGCAACCCCCAGGCTTTGAACTGCATAAAGCGCGCCAGGTGGCTTTCGGGTAAGGTTCCCCCCTCCAGCAGGCCAACGCCATAGCAGAAGAAGGTTAATGGTCGTTTGGCCGTAATACCGGGATCGAGCTGACGTAACGATCCCGCCGCCGCATTACGCGGATTGGCAAAAATCTTGCTACCGGTGCGTCGTGCTTTATCATTCATTTTATCAAAGCCGCGGTATTTCATAAAGACTTCGCCGCGCAGTTCCACTCGCGTGGGAATGTTATCACCATGCAATCGCAGCGGAATGGCGCCAATGGTACGAATATTGGCGGTAATGTTTTCCCCCGTTGTGCCATCGCCGCGTGTAGCAGCCTGCACCAGCAGGCCATTTTCATACAGCAGGCTTACCGCCAAACCATCAAGCTTAAGCTCACAGCAGAAGGCCAGATCTTCACTGCTCTTCAGGCGATCCTGAATACGTTTATAGAACGCCAGATAGCTTTCTTCATCGAAGACGTTATCCAGCGACAGCATCGGCACCTCGTGACGTACGGTTTTAAACGCCGACAATGGTGCCGCACCAACGCGCTGCGTCGGTGAATCCGACGTAATCAGCTCAGGATGATCCGCCTCAATCGCCTTAAGCTCATTCATCAGGCGGTCATATTCCACGTCGGGAATTTCCGACGCATCTTCAACGTGATATTTGTATTCGTGATGGTGCAGTTGCGTGTGCAGCTCTGCCACACGCGCAGTCAGATGTTCTACTGTCACTGGATGGTTACCCATATCTTCTGGTTTATTGAGGCGTATTCGCTTTGATGGCATTGATAATGTTAGTGGTAGAACAGCCATCTTCAAAGTTCAGCACCTGCACGTCACCGTCATTGGCCCAGACCTCTTTACTGCCTGCGATATCTTCTGGCTTGTAGTCACCGCCTTTCACCAAAATATCTGGCTGAATTTCAGCGATCAGGCGCTGCGAGGTATCTTCTTCAAACGGCACCACCCAGTCAACGGCACCTAGAGCGCTGAGTACTTCCATGCGCTGTGGCAACGCATTTACTGGACGCGTAGGACCTTTTAAGCGGCTTGTAGATCCATCGCTGTTTACCGCCACAATCAAGCGGTCGCCCAATTTGCGCGCGTTCGCCAGATAAGAGACGTGGCCAGCATGCAGAATATCGAACACGCCGTTGGTCATCACAATTTTTTCACCACGCAAACGCGCCTGCACCACGGCGGCTTTCAGTTGCGCTTCATCCATAGCACCAAAACCGCTATCAGCGCGGCCACGAATGGCGTTTTCCAGCTCGATAGGTGTTACGGTAGACGTCCCTAATTTGCCAACCACCACACCAGCTGCCGCGTTTGCCAGGAAACAGGCATCTTCAAGCGAATTACCCGCGGCCAGCGCAGCGGCAAGCACACCAATCACGGTGTCGCCCGCCCCCGTCACATCGTAGACTTCCTGTGCCTGCGTCGGTAGATTCAGCGGCGCTTTGCCCGGCTGAAGCAGCGTCATACCCTGCTCAGAACGGGTGATCAGCAATGCAGAAAGATCAAAATCGGCAATCATTTTCTCGCCGCGCGCCACCAGTTCTTCTTCGGTTTTGCAGCGTCCGGCCACCGCTTCGAACTCGGACAGGTTAGGGGTTAGCAAATTAGCACCGCGATAGCGAGCAAAATCGGTCCCTTTCGGGTCAATCAGTACCGGCACACCTGACGCATTGGCAGTTTGAATCATCGCTTGCACATGGGCTAACGCGTCTTTGGCGTAGTCAGACAACACTAGCGCGCCGATTTTCGGCAGAGCCTGCGCAATACGTTCCAATATGGGCTGCGGATCAACCCTATAAAAGCCTTCCTCAAAATCAAGGCGGATTAACTGTTGGTTGCGCGATAGTACGCGAAGTTTGGTGATGGTAGGATGCATTGGCACGGAAACGAAATCACACTTGACGTTCACGTCGCTCAATTTAGCGCTCAGTGCGCGTGCAGCGTCATCAATGCCCGTCAGCCCAACCAGGCGGGAATTAGCCCCCAGTGCCGCAATATTCATGGCAACGTTGGCGGCACCACCAGGGCGTTCTTCAACGGTATCAACTTTAACGACCGGTACAGGCGCTTCTGGCGAAATACGGCTGGTAGGACCGTACCAGTAGCGATCCAGCATCACATCCCCTACCACCAGCACGCCAGCCTGACGAAAATCAGGTAATGAAACTTTCATGCACCTACTCCAAGATGTTTTTACAGTTGGGCGCGATAATAGCGTAGCCCCACAGCCCTTCGAAACAACAATCTTTGCCTACTGCGACCCAGCACCCAGCCATTTTTCCCAGTTGGTTTTCACCTATTGCCGTTCAAGAATAAAGTACTCGCTACTGACTCGTGCCGACTGTTTCTGCAACGCCAGATGATATAACTTATCACGCAGGGTGATTTAGGAGAGCGTCAGGGGCTTGTGCCTCTTCCTCTTCCATCCCGCGACATGGGCCCATCAGTTCCAGAATGCGCAAGTTATCAGACCAGCGCGTTAGGCGCGGTTCTGGTGCCGCATAGCGCAGCACCAGACACTGCACGATAAATTCGATATCTGTGATACCGCCCTCATCCTTTTTCAGATCAAACAGCTAGGGGTCTTTAATTGACCAGATGCTGGCGCATTTTCTCGCGCATTTCGCGCACTTCACTACGCAGCGTTTTCGGCTCCTGCTCTTGACATAAAATTTGACGCCGTATCGCCGCAAACTGCGTTTGAACACCGCGTTCGCCATACACCATCCGCGCACGCACCAGCGCCTGATGTTCCCAGGTCTAGGCTTTTTTGCTGATAATCACTGAAAGCCCCGAGGTGCTGACCAGCATTTCCGCCGCCCCGGACGGACGCAGGCGGGCATCCACCTCATAAGGATACCCGAGGTACGTGTGCTAAAAAGGTACATCACACACTGCGCCAGACATAATATAGAACTGGCGACCATCAATACTGCGCTCACCGTCCGTTATTACCTCATCCGGGTAGTCCAGCAGAAATACCAGATCGAGATCGGAACTGTAGCCTAGTTCCCAGCACCGCTGCTTGCCATAGCCAATGACCGCAAAACCGCGTTCTTCGCGCTATTTCAGATCCGTCACGCCCATAACGTGTGACCATTTGCGTCCAGGCTTGCTGCACCACAGCAGCAATAATAGCTTTCGCCAGATAGGTTAAGTTATCGCTCACTTTCATCACCAGCAGCAATACGTAGCTGCTGCGCCTGTTTGAACTGCCACACCGCTTCCATTTGCTGTTCTTCTTAATCAACGCAGGGCGCGATTCCAACAGCAATTCCAGATAAGTGGTGCGCGTCACAATGCCAGCCACAACGGCTTCAGGCGAGGAAAAATCACATCAGCCTGTGTGTGAGTGCACACTTCAGCCAACAGCAGCGGCATAAGATGATCGAGCACATCACGCTCACGCAGGCCAATGGTTCATTTGACGAGGTCATGATGAAAATCAGTGATGGCGCGCAAAAAGGCGTCACGCGCACTTTCGCTGAGGTTAGGCATCAATGCTCCATATCTACCTCGTCGGGAGTATCCTGCTACAGGTTACTGTAGCCGCTGCACTCCGGCACATCCTATCCTTCCTGAGCATCATCGCCAGTCAGATCGTTGAACACCCGGCGCACCGCCAGCATATAGTTCTGCAAGGCATAATGCAGTACATCCCAGCCGCTAAATCCTATTCTCCACGCCAGACGTTGCTGATTCAAAGCTTTTTCTGGCAAAGTTTGCGTCTACTCATCAGCGATCGCCTGCAACCGATTTCCAGCTGCCGCAAAAACAGATAGGCATTGCTCAACTCGTCCACCTGCTGCTGCGAGAGCAACCCCATGCTACCCTACCCATACGCTGCAATGTGGGCAGCAGTTCTCGGCCTTGCATCCCGGCTCGCGCCTACCGCAGATCAGTTGGAAGACATGAGTGATAAACTCAATTTAGCGAATTCCGCCTGCCTCCCCAGTTTGATGTTGTTGCGCAGATCGCGAAGGCGAACTTCACTAACAATCATTTCCTTCATGTTACGCAGCGATTAGATCACGCTAAAATCGATATAGAGACTGCAAACAAATGGGCGCAGCAGTGCGCGCAGTTCCTGGCTCTAGGCATCCTCCATCCCCATCATCAGTCGCGCCTTCACCATGGCGCAGCGCTTCCAGTCTCGCCCTTGTTCCTGAAATACTCTTCTATCGCAGCAAAGCTGAGCACTAGCGAACCACTGTCACCAAACGGGCGTAGGCGCATATCAACACGGTAGACAAACCCGTCCACTGTCATCTGATCCAGCGCTTTGATCAACCGTTGTCTCAGCCGAGTGAAGAATTGCGCGTTATCCAACTCGCACCGCCCTCCCCATGTTTGACTATTTTCCGGATAAACAAAAATCAGGTCGATATCAGAGGAGAAATTCAGTTTACCGCCACCCAGCTTGCCCATACTCAGTATCAGCAGTGGTTGTGGCTCTCCCTGCATATTACAGGGCGTACCCCACTCTCGGCAGCGTTCATACAGCCAGCCCGCGGGTAGCGTCATGGTCTCTTGCAGGTGGGGATAACACACGCTGTGCCTGCTCCGCCAGTAGCGGCGGCAACACAGAGGAGAACGACAAATTCGACATGGCAACTCCCTGATAATCCCAGCGAACCTGTATACGCTTCATACGTCAAACAGCATCTACGTTGGCTGAAACTTGAATTATGAAGAGTATAAACACTACATCATTACCGTTTATAAGAGCCCATTAAGCACATGCGGCTTTTGTTATCCATATGTTCACACCAACTGCTGTTAATCAATCATGATGTGAGTAATAACTTAATTTTCAGATATTTATCTTCATAATACATCAGCTCGGCATCGCTCTCACGTTCAATCCTTTCTTCCAGATAGGTAAGCGTCGCGCAAAAAAAAGCGTAGTCATTTTGCGCGGCACAGCACTCGGCGCTAGATGATAACCACGCACCGCTTTACTCAAGCTTCTCTGCCGCATCCCGCCCACTCCGCAAGTTATTGTGACAGCGCCACAGTAGATCGTCGGTTTGTCCGGCTTTGGGCTCCATCTCAAGTTCTAGAATAGCCTCGCTCAACTCTCCCACGGCCACATCACCTTGGTCAACAGTAATTTCAATCAAGCTTTGGTGATAAGCAACAACCCATTTTTCACGCTGAAAATGTGTACTAAATAATGCAACGCCTGAGCTAGCGCTTCTACATTAACTCTTTGCAGCCACACGTCTGCGCGCAACAAACGAATATCCAGATTAGAATCCGCCAGAGGCACATTATATTCAGGATGCTGGTGCAACCCACCAATCACTGTGCCTGTAGTTTTGAGTGTCATCTCATGCTGACCATTTTCACCGCGAACGCGTAGCCACATGCCGTGCTGACGCAAAGTATTGTCTGTCGTTTCATAGTAGGTGTTGCTGAGCAATAGCCCTTCCAGATGCTTACTGTGGCTATAGGCTGTTTGCCAGACAGTCAGCTTGCGCGGCAAGCTTAGCAGCCATGTCCGGGTACCCAATAAACTTCAGTTCAATTTCTTTACTCATCACCATTTCAATCTAAAAAACATGACCCTTGCAGGTTGGATGCTGACAGGTGTTCGTCAGCGACGGAAAAAAACGGATACTTGCTATGACCTAAATAATTCGCTTGCGTTGGCCCGCAGAGTGAATCTCAGGATAATATTCATTCATCCCGATGAGCTTACTTAGGTAAGTGATTTGGGTGACAAATCTGCCGGGAGCAGATTTTAACGCCGCTTACGGCGGCCTCGTTAGAGGTGAGGACAAGAATGGGCCGAATAACAAACACGACTAACACACCTGCAACTCTAAGTATAAAAATTATATAGTACAATACTTTACTGGTTATAATGCTGTTTGCGCAGCGCAGAAAAAAGCGTCCCCGCCAGCAATGTCGGGTAAAGGGTGGTCGGTAATAGGAGTGTTCTCATTTGGCTGCCGCTTTAATCAACTTAGCCAAACACCCAGCCTGCGCTTGCGCGTACCCAAACTGGAAAAACAGGTTTCGGACCTCACCGTACGATTAGGTAATCTCGACCAGGAATGGAACCAACGTACCACCGATATGCAGCAGAAAGTGTCTGCCAGCGACAATATCATCACCGCGCTGCGCAACGAAAACCAAGGTTTAAAAAATCAGCTGATTGTCGCGCAAAAGAAGGTCGATGCCGCCAATATTTAACTGGATGACAAGCAACGGGAAATCATTTTGCAATGGTTCTTTCATGGTGGTGCGTGGCAGGCATTGGTTTGCTGATCGGTTTATTGCTGCCACATCTTATCCTCAGCAGGAAGAAAAACGATCGCTGGATGCGCTAAGTGTAAGCAGCATAGCCAATCACATTCACTTGTTGCAAAGATTGCGGCAGGCTGATAGGTATGCAACTATTAACCTTATGTTAATAAAAAGTCACCGTGATGACCTTTGACGGATGAAAAAAGCCATCTCGACCGGGAGTTTGTATTGAAGAGTTATCTGGTTGGCGGCGCAGTACGGGACAGCTTACTTGATCTCCCCGTTTCAGAACGTGACTGGGTGGTGGTGGGTGCCACGCCGTGGCAGATGTTAGCGCTTGGCTACCAACAGGTCGGGCGGGATTTTCCTGTCTTCTTGCACCCAGAAAGCAAGGAAGAGTATGCCCTGGCGCGCACTGAACGCAAATACGGTAACGGCTATACCGGCTTTATTTGCCATGCTGCCCTCGATGTCACACTGGAAGCGGATCTGCTGCGACGCGATTTGACCATCAATGCCATCGCCCAAACCGAAGAGGGAGAGCTGATTGATCCCTACGGTGGTCAGTACGATCTGCAACAGCGTCTGCTACGTCATGTTTCTCCGGCATTTCAGGAAGATCCGCTACGCGTACTGCGCGTGGCGCGCTTCGCCGCGCGGTTTGCCCACCTCGGTTTTCAGATTGCCGAAGAGACGCTGGCGCTGATGCAATTTATGACCCGCGCAGGCGAACTGGCTTTTCTGACGCCGGAAAGGGTGTGGAAAGAGACGGAAAAGGCGCTGGCAACCCGCTTGCCTCAGGTCTATTTTCAGGTGCTGCGCGACTGCGGGGCGCTGGCAGTATTATTTCCTGAAATCGACAATCTGTATGGTGTACCCGCCCCGGCGCAATGGCACCCGGAAATCGACAGCGGTATTCATACTCTGATGACGCTGATGATTGCCTCCCGCCTCACCCCCGAGATTGACGTGCGTTTTGCCACACTCTGCCACAATGTGGGAAAAGCCCTGACGTCGCCCGAGCTGTGGCCACGCCACCACGGGCACGGCCCTGCGGGTGTGAAACTAGTAGGGGCACTGTGCCAACGTTTGCGCGTACCAAACGCACTGCGCGATTTGGCTAAGCTGGTGGCGGAATACCACAATATAGTACATACCGTAACGATATTGCAGCCCAAAACGCTTATGAAACTGTTTGATGCGTTGGACGTATGGCGTAAACCGGAACAGCTAGAGAAGCTGTTACTCACCAGCGAAGCGGATTCCCGTGGCTGTACCGGGTTTGAGGAGTCACCTTATCCGCAGGGAGATTACCTACGCGAGGCGTTTGTTATCGTCAGCGCCGTCACCAGTACCGCGATAGTAGCCGACGGTTTTCAAGGCATCGGCATACGCGATGAGCTACATCGGCGGCGTGTTGCTGCCCTCACCGAGTGGAAAACACAGAAAATGCCTTCCGCTGCGAACTAATTGGCTGCGCCAATGACGCTTACTGGGGCAGGCCCTTAGTGCTACAAACGGCAATATAGTTGAGCTGATGCCGATAGCGTCGGAAGGTACGAAACAGCCTAAGGAAAGTCGCGCGGTTTTCCACCTTCAGCGCATTGCGCACAATTTTTACCGCTCCGCCCCAGCCTTTGTCATAGATCATGCCAGACGGCGTCATCAGCGTCATTGCGCCCTGCGCTTTTCCACCTTGGCTGAAATCACTTTCAAGAAACAGATTGCGCCAACCCCGCTAACGTTAACGGCTGAACGTTGACATTGATTGCCGCACGCATCTGCGCCGTGACACCCCCGGGACATCTGCGGCAGCAGCATGATATCGTGCGTCAACAGTCGCACACCCGGTTTTAGCACGCGTAAATATTCCTGAATCAACGGACGTTTGGCTTTATCGGCATACATAGTGAGCATTGCTTCATTAATCACCACGTCAAAGTGGTTATCGGGGAAGGGTAACGCCAACGCGTTAACCTCCATTACTGTCATACTCCCTTCCACGCCAGCCTTCAGGATGTTCTGGTGTGCTTGTTGTAACGCCCCGCTTTATCCATTCCACCCCGACGATAGAGCAGCCATAACGCTGCGCTATCTCGATGGTAGTGGTGCCCATATTTAAAGCCACTTCCAGTACACGGGTTGATGGCGTCAATGCTCCCTACTGCATCAGCCATTCGGTGGCAGCACGTCCGCCGGGGCGCAGGCGTTTTTTACCTAGTCTCGCCAGAAATTTATGTCCCGCCAGTTTCTCTGACATGCTTATCTCCTCCTCGCCATTACCGGTGCTCAGATGCTTGCTGAAAAAAAAGCAAATAATTATTATTCCTGTTTCATTACCAGACACTGTAAAACTCAGTGAGTGAGACATAAATGACGTTTGTCAAAATACCCATACCGGCAAAGGAACATTGCGAGGCGCTATTTTCCCATCAGTGGCTACGTAACGAGCCTGTAGAAGTGGTGCTCACATTACAAAGCGCGTGTTGTCTTATCCGTTTTCAGGCTGGAGATACCCTGTTTCGTGCAGGAGATAGGATGCGTTACTTCCCGCTAGTAGAACAGGGGGGATTTACATGAATTTATTCATATTTGTCATGTGGATGACAAAGTATTCTGTCAATTTGTACGCGGCGAATAAGTCGCGCTCGCCGCTGTGTTTATGGAGCATAGTCGCTTCTCGATGAACATTCGAGTACTCAGCACCGGACAGACCATTTTGATCCCTCTAGAAACGCTTCATCAGTATTGTCTGCAACGCCCAACGCTGGCGCTGCAACTGCTGAGTAATATCAGCCAGAAACTTTCTGCCACTATCAACCAAATCGACTGGCTAACTTCAAGTTCTGCGGGTGAACAGCTGACGGATTATCTGCTGCATCTGCATCGTACACAGCAAGACACACAGCCAGACGCAAAGGTGCGACTGCCACTCAATCGCGGACAATTAGCAACGTAGTTAGATATTCGCCCAGAACCTTGAGCCGTCTGATGACAGAGTGGCGGCGGCAGGGTTACATCACCTACAGCGCCAGTTACATCACGTTATGCAATCTGGACTGCCTGCGCGTATTGGCCGCGAAGGCTCAGCGCCCATTTTGATTTAGAAGAACACCAGATAGACTACGCCCGCCACAAAGAAGCGATAAATCGCGAACGGGACAAACGAGATACGCTTGATCAGTTTCAAGAAGGTTTTAATAGCTACCAGCGCGACCAGAAACGCAGTGATAAAACCCACGGCGAACATCGGCAGATCAGTCAGCGACAGAAAATGCCAGCTTTTATAGAGATCCAGCACCGTCGCTCCCATCATCATTGGCGCGGCCAAAATAAAGGAGAACTCAGAGGCCGGGTAGCGACTGACGCCAACTAGCATCCCACCTGAAATGGTCGCCCCCGAACGGGAGAAACCCGGCCATAGGGCCAGACATTGAAAACAGCCAATCATGAACGCCTGACGATAGGTGATATCATCCAGCCCGGTTGCGCGCGGCGTCTTCGGCTTCAGCCATTCAGCCGCCAGCAGCAGGAAGCCTCCGACAATCAGGGCGTACATCACATTCTGTGGGTTAAACAGTGATTTGATAGTGCTATGAAACACCAACCCCAGCATAACTGCGGGGATCATCGCCAGCAGAATATGCCCCAATTTCAATTGATCTTTACCACATCCTTTATGAGGAACAGCACCAAAATGTATACCGATTAGCCCAAACAAACGACGCCAAAATATCACGACGACTGCCAGGATAGAGCCCAATTGGATGATAACCTCAAAGGTTTTCGCCTTCTCATCATTAAATCCAAGCCAACTGCCAACGATAATCATGTGCCCTGTCGATGACACGGGCAAAAACTCCGTTAAGCCCTCAACAACTCCAAGAATAAATACCACCACCAGCGTGTAAAGATCTGCCATGCTTGCGCCCTGCCTTTCCGAACCGAAATAATATAAAGAAATACCCATAAAAAAAAGTGGCTACGCTACCCGCGTGCGCCACTTTAAACACCACCACACTAGACTAAAAAAAGGGATGTTAGTTTCACTGCTAAATAAGGATTCATAAAAAATTTTACCGTGCACCACGCTCAATCACAACACCCACCTGGCGTGCCTGCGCTACCGCACCTGGCTTACTGACTTTGATACGCAGCCAAGGAATAGCAAAGCGCTGAATCAGCAATTGCGCCACTTCTTCAGCCACGCGTTCTACCAATGCAAACGGCTGGCTGGAGACATGGGCGATAACGGCTTCACTGACATCGGCATAGCTCAGGCAATCACGAACATCGTCGCTTACTGCTGCCTTGCAGTTATCCCAGCCCATTTCGATATCGAGCACTAACTTTTGCGAAATGGTTTGTTCCCAGTCGTAAACGCCGATAATGGCAATCACGGTAAGTTCTTCTATAAATACAATATCCATCACGTCGTTCTCTATTTTTGGCGCTGTTTAGTATCACTTCCGCCGGAATATGCGTATTATCCACGGATGGCAACTGTAAAACGACATTTATTCAACGGAACCCGTTATGAGTGCTACCGCGCTTGGCATAATAATTTTTGCGTATCTGTGCGGCTCCATCTCCAGTGCGATTCTGGTGTGCCGCATCGCGGGTCTGCCCGATCCACGCCAACATGATGCAGGAAATCCCGGCGCGACTAACGTATTGCGAATTGGTGGCAAAGCCGCTGCTCCAACAGTATTGGTATTTGACGTCCTAAAAGGCATGTTGCCCGTTTGGGGAGCTTATGCGCTTGGCGTCACCCTCTCTATCTCGGTATCAACGCCATTGCAGCCTGTTTAGGCCATATCTATCCGTTATTTTTCCGTTTTCGTGGCGGGAAAGGCGTGGCGACAGCGTTTGGCGCCATCGCGCCTGTCGGCTGGGATCTGACCGGTGTCATGACCGTCACTTGGCTGCTTACAGTACTGCTTAGTAGTTATTTCTCCCTCGGGGCAATCGTGAGTGCGCTGATTGCGCCCTTTTATGTGTGGTGGTTCAAACCTCAGTTCACTTTTACGGTCGCAATGCTCTCTTGCCTGATCCTGATGCGGCACCATGACAATATTCAACGTCTGTGGCGCGGGCAGGAAAGCAAGATTTGGAAGCGCCACGTTAAGGAAGAGCCCCTTCGAGTAGTGATGACGCCGACTAGACGCAGCGCAGATTGAAAAACCGCAGCACTTTAACAATGGTTTGGCTATAATAACGGCCACTCCATTCTGACGTTAAAAAAAGGAAACAGACATGAGTTTGATCAACGTCCCAGCAGGTAAATCACTGCCGGATGATGTCTATGTAGTGATTGAGATCCCGGCCAACGCTGACCCAATCAAATATGAAGTCGATAAAGAAACCGGTGCTCTGTTTGTAGACCGTTTCATGGCGGCTACCATGTTCTATCCGTGCAAC
>JBPPLV010000025.1:0-67306 GCA_051305815.1 Candidatus Malihini olakiniferum | reverse complement strand
GGATGTTTTTTTACATTACAGGCCAGAAAAATATCACAAAACGTGCGGCCAGCACATGCGCCAGTTGACTTTTAAATGCGCAGTATGATGATGCGCTCACACTTCTTTGCTGTATTAGTTACCCATGCCCACTATGTCTGCTTTCTCTCGCCTAGCTCTGTTATTGCTCTGTGGCCTTATGCTGCTGACTGTCTGTATCGCTGTTCTCAATACGCTAGTCCCGTTATAGCTCAACTATCAACATATCTCTGTGTAGTAGGTGGGTGTTGTGGGGGTATCCTGCTTTACCGGCAACATACTCGGTACATTGTTGGTCGAGCGGTTGATTCTTCGCCATGATTTCAATCGCAGTTACTATTTTACTGCGTTGTTGTTGAGCGTTGCAAATTTGGGCTGATGCTGTCTACAGACGTCACTAACTGGCTGGTATGGCGTTTTTCTGCGGGCGTTAGTTGTGCGCTCATCTGGGTTGTGGTGGGAAGTGCGCTGCTATGCAGTCGCTTATCAGCGCATCATGGATAACTGCTGGCGGCATACATGATTGCGTATTATTTAGGGAGTGTACTCGTCTCTATGTCGGCTTACTGCCTACAGCGCTATCGAGTGTCATTCCCTAGCTGGTGATACTGATTGTGCTTGCTCTGTTACCGCTGCTTTATACTCATTTGTCACGTCTGACGCCTCTGAAACAACTGGTTCAAATTGGTCAAATGCTGTGTAATCGCAGCGCACGTCTGGGTATCAATGGATGTGTGAGATTTCTGGCATTATCCTGGGTTCTCTGTTGGGGTTATGCCGCTTTATCTTTCCCATAATGGCACCAGCGATGCGGATGTCGGCTTATTGAATGGCATTATTGATTGATATAGGCATTGTTGGCTAGTGGCCCTTAGGAAAACGGATGGCCGATCGGTATGGTCGGTTGTTGGTGCTAAGTATGCTGATATTTGCTGTTATTGTCGCTTGTGTGGCGCTGCTAAGCGTTGGGCATAGAGTGCACGGATTATTTTTACTGGGCTGTGCCTGCTTTACGTTCTATCCGGTGGCGATGTCCTAAGTGTGTGAAAAGGTACGCCATGAATCAGTAATTACTGCTAAGTTACACTGTCGGCAGCTTGGTGGGGCCCAGCATGGCTGCTCTGTTAATGGAAACCTATTCCGATCGCGTTCTGTTTGTACTGATTGCGGTAGTATCGCTGGTCTATCTGATTATGTTTCTCAAGAAAAGCGATCGTCACCCAAAACCCTTAGCGGCCTGAAACGGCTTTAAGCTGGCTAACGCGCTTTACCTGCTTTCACGACATTATTCTACAATGCCTCTGCTACCGGACTTAGGCGTTGCTTTTAGCGATACGAATCAGGTAAAAGGTACTGGTTAGATTTAGTTCGTTGGGGGCGATGGCAGTCAATTTCCCATGCTGCACCCAGGTTGCGGCGTAGTGATCGGGTAAGTAGCCACAGCCAAAAAAAGCAATAGGCTGCCTTAGGAGTTCCAGGCCGTTTGATGGTAACTGGGTTTAGCGGTCGGTCCTAATTGTTTGCTGATTTTGTTAACTGCATACCCACCAATCAGAATTCTTCTTGTCGTGAAGGAGCTATTGCGCCAATCCTTTTCAATACATTTTGCTTCATTAGCGATGGAATATAGATAGCTGTGCTCGATAAATACCGGTTCTTAATAGATATCAGCAGTGATGTCGTCGGATAATGCGCTAAGAACAATTTCAAGATTGTCATTTTTTAGGTTCTCCATTAATAGAGTATATTCTCTGATATGCAATTCTACGTTTACTTCGGAACTCTGCTGATATAGCTCAGCTATTGCGTGTGAGACCATATTGTTCGGATTTATTACGGTATTTTCCAGACAACATAATTTTACGGTACCTATAAGTTAATGTTTAACATGCGCTAACCTGTTGGCAAAATTATCAATCGTTGTGATAATAGATTTTGCTTTTTGATAAACAACCTCGCCTTTTCCGATGAGTTTAAAACTAATGCGACCACACCAGCAAAGTAACACGTCTAAAGTATCCTCTAGACGAGAAAGATAGTTACTTCAAATGGGTTGGCTCAGCCCCGCTGTATCTTGTGCATTGGTAATGCCGCGCTTTTCTACGATGATATAAAACAACTTTAGCCAACGAATTTCCAGTTCATCTAATCGCATAAGCATTATCCTATTTAACACATTAAATATTATGAATGTTAACATCTAAACAAATCTCTATTAATAGAGGTGAATTCAATTTGTATTACATACACATCTGACTAAAAAGAAAATGTATCTTTTTTTTGTATTATACTAGAGAAATTATATTACCACGCTCAGTGTGGTAATATTTTTTATGCCAACACCACAATATCACGTAAAATATCCAGGATGGGAATTAATCTGTGTGGAGGGAGTATATCACATGAAAAATGCGTTCAAATTAAATCAAAAGATCGATACATATATGATTATGAATACGAAGCTTTGCCGAGTGAATTACGAAATCTCTGGTATATCATTTTACTTATTTTGGTGGCTATAAGCATTGATATATCAGGTCTTTTTTGGGGTCATGCTTAAGCAGATGATTATCATTTGATTCTGCTATGAGTGTGACATTTTATTGATTAATCTATTTTAAGTTTATTAACATCGCTGTGTGCTAACGTTGAGTTTAGTTCCCGTTTCTCTACCGAATTATTGAGCATTTTAGTATTTTTTTGCTGGGGTTGAAAACTTTTAAATATTATTTATCAATATCTTTAGTAGGGTGATTGACATTTCAATTGGATTTTTTTGGTGAAATACTTCAGAAGTCATTATCTTAATAACAATTATATATTGAGCGCATGATTATTTTAGTTTTTAGTGCACTACTGATGGCAGTGACCTCGATCTGATGAATATGTGAATTGGGTAAAATTAGCGTCTTCAGTGTGCTATTGATACTTGTGTTAATTATCTTAGGAGTCAGTGTTGCTGCCCGAAATTAGGCGATGGTTGATGTACCATTAACGATAGAAACGTCGTTGAGCTTGGAGAGAAGTATTTATTATGTGATTTCAATTTAGATTATGGCTGCCGTTATATCCCCTGATATTGCGCGTTATGCGAAAATGTGGAAAGATGCAATTTTATGCTCTGGTATAGGATTTTTCTTAGGTAACAGCATTATCATTCTTATTGCTCTAATTCTAACGAATTTAGTTGTGAGCAATGATGTGATTGAGGTATTTTTCAGCATAGGCCTTGGCATATCTGCTATTGTAATTTTGATTTTTGCGAAATGGACAAACAATAATTCAAACCTTATATCCTCGGCATTGGGACTCTCAATAGTCATTCGCAACATATATCGTCTAATACTTATTTCTTGCTTGCCATGACAGGTTTGGGGCTTGCCTATAATAAAATAGTGGCTAATTTCACCGCCTTTTTGTCTCTTCTTAGAATCTTTATCTCACCAATAGCGGGCGTCTATTTGGCTGAATACTACCTTTTGGGCGCTAAGTACATAACTCAGAATGGAGGCACATCTCCGGCTGTTAATGTATCTACCTGCGTTGCGTGGATCATTGGGTGTGGGGCAAGCTTACTTATGTCGCTGGAGCTTGGTTCCAAATTGACAATCACCACGGTATCAGCACTTGATGGTATCTCTGTCAGCATGATTGCCTATGTTGCTCTGAACCGCATTATAAGAAAAGGTTAGGCTGATTGCTATCAGGGCGGTTGTATTAACAAAGCTCTCCTATTGGATGACACATGGGCCGTTATATTAACGAACAAATTATTGATGATATTGCGTTAGGCACATCGGTGTTAGGAACCGGGGTGGCGGAGATCCTTATCTTAGCTCTTTGATGGTAAAGCAAGCGATACGCCAGTGGAGGCCAATTAACCTCTGGGATATTAATGAGATTACAGACAGCACACTTTTTATTCTCTCGAGCATAAATGGTGCACCGACGGTTGCGATGGAGAAAATTATATCTCCATCGCAAGTGAGACGCGCATTTGAGATGATGGAGAAGACGCTTACTCGCTCTGCATCGGGAACTTCCCCTATTGAAGTTGGTGGTATCAATTCGTTGATCCCATTTATTTTGGCGGCGAAAAAACAGATTCGTGTGGTTGATTGCGATAGCATGGGGCGTGCGTTTCCAGAAGTGAAAATGATTACCTTTTATCTTGATGAAGTTCCTTCGGGGCCCAATACCTTTGCTGATGAGAAAGGTAATACTCTCGTATTATATCCGATTGATGGCATGAATCCGAACGCTTCTCTCGCGTGATCACGGAGAAAATGGGGGCGTCAGTAGCGCTGTGCGATTATTCATTAGCAGGGGTGAGTTAAAAAAGAGCGCTATCCCCGGCATACTTACCCAGGCTAAAAACATCGGACAAACGTTACGTCTTGCAAGACAGTCGGGCAGTAATCCTATTCAGGTAATCACTCAGGCGCTCAATAGCTATGTTATTGCCTCTGGCAAGATTGTAGACGTTCAGCGCCAGACCTCGGGTGGTTTTGCTCGTGGCGATGTGGTTATCGAGTGCATGCGAGATGAGAAGGGGAAACACTTTACCGTACTGTTTCAGAATGAGTTGTTACTGACATACCGCTCATCTACCACTCGCGGGAACCCACGTCGGAGAATTTGCTAGCAGTGATGCCTGACCTGATTTCGATTCTTGACAGTGAAACAGGTCGACCGATCGTAACTGAGTACCTCCATTATGAGCACGCGTTGTCGTGATGGCACCACCTTGCCACGCCAAGTGGCGTAGTACGAGGGGATTCGCTGTGCTGGTCTCAAATATTTTATCTATCCCATAGCCTATGTAGCGATTGAATAGTTAGCAAACCGATAAGGTGATCTTATGGTGTTAAGGGCTCGCTATCGTCTCGGCATCGATATGAGAGGAACACATATCGATGGCTATCCTGGATGAAGATCTACGCTGTGTGGTTACTGCAAAGTTCCGACCAGTGAGGATGTATATGGCGGTATCCTGTCGGTAATTGAACAGATGATAACCCGTTCGTGGGTGGCACCATAGTATCTCAGCCATGCCTTATTTTAGGCAAAATGACGGAATCTATCCTGTCGATAGAGGTCGCTAAACGCTATCCCATCCTGACCATGGCCTGTGGGCCAACCAACTCACCGCGGTGCATGTCACTTGTCAGGGCTGAAAGAGGCGCTGGTGATTGACGTGGGCGGTACGACAATGGATATCGGGGTTTTGACCAATAGTTTTCCTCGGGAATCCTTTCTCTCGGTGAATATTGGTGGTATAAGTACGCATTTTCGAATGCCGGATATTCTCTCTATCGGCATTGGTGTCGGTACGCTTATGCGCGAAATAATCGATGGTGAGATACTGATAGAGCCAGATAGCGTCGGCTATCACTTGTTGCAGCAGGCAACGAGTTTCGGTGGCAATCGGTTAACGTTGAGCGATGTACTGATCAACTGTAAGCTCGAACGCTGGTCAGGGTCACAGCACACGGAGCAATTCATACTGGATGAAGTATTCTGTCAACGGGTTTACCGCACAATGGTTGCTACAGTCGGGGCCATCGACGGTTCCATAGGATTCAAATGAGTGAATGCGACCCATTACTGACATTGCAAGTGCTTCTCCAAATGAGGCCGATCAATAGCAGCCTGTGTTAATACGCACAGGTAAACGCAACGGTGTGTCATCGCTATGTAGGACGAGTAATAAACAAATGGCATACCCGTAGTATCGCCAATATCGTGTTGAATCTGTTTTGCCAGCCTGCCACCGAGAACGGAGCCGGCTGGCAAAACAGGTTATGAGGGCAGAGTGAGAAAAAGGCCACCAGTTTGGTGGCCTTTATTTTACAACTTTTCAAACCGTCAGGGAAATTACATTGACTGATTGAAAGTAAGGGTAATAACGTCTTGCTGCTGTTCTTTGGTTAGCGAGTTGAAAAACACAGCATAACCAGAAACACGGATGGTCAACTGCGGATATTTTTCCGGATGTTCCATCGCACCTAACAGTATTTCACGGTTCATCACGTTCACGTTCAGGTGTTGACCACCTTTGATGCTGGATTTGTGGTGGAAGTAACCGTCCATCAGACCTGCCGGTTTGGTCTTACGCACATCATTATCTTTACCCAATGCGTTATGTACGATAAAGAAGGTGTAAGAAATACCGTCTTTCGCGTAAGCGAACGGCAGTTTGGCAACGGAAGTCAGAGAGGAAACAGCACCCCTTTATGATCACGACCGTGCATCGAGTTAGCACCCAGTCCAAAGGTGCACCAGCGCGACAGCTGTCTGGAGTATTACCCGTTTTTTTACCATATACCACGTTAGAGGTGATGGTCAGAACCGACTAAGTCGGAGTAGCGCCACGGTAATTAGTCAGTTTCTGAATCTTCTTCATGAAACGTTCTACCAGGTCACATGCTAGGTCATCAATACGCGGGTCGTTATTACCGAACTGCGGGTATTCACCTTCGATGTCGAATTCAACAGCCAGACCGTCTTCGTCACGAATCGATTTAACTTTCGCATACTTGATGGCAGACAGGGAGTCAGCAGAAACGGATAGACCCGCGATACCGCACGCCATGGTAGGGAGGCATCACGATCGTACAGCGCCATCAGTGAAGCTTCGTAGGTATTTGTCGTGCATGTAGTGGATGATGTTCAATACAGTGACATACTGCTTGGCCAGCCAATCCATGAAGTGATCCATACGATCCATGACGGTGTCAAATTTCAGTACGTCACTTTTAATCGGTTCAGATTTCAGGCTGACCTGCATCTTTATTTTTTCGTCTACGCCGCCGTTGATTACATACAGCATGGTCTTTGCCAGGTTAGCACGCGCACCGAAGAACTGCATTTATTTACCAACAACCATCGGGCTTACACAACAAGCGATAGCATAGTCATCGCTGTTGAGGTCTGGACGCATCAAATCGTCATTCTCGTATTGCAGAGAAGAGGTGTCAATGGACACTTTAGCAGCAAATTTCTTGAAGTTCAGCGGCAGTTTTTCAGCCTATAGGATAGTGATGTTCAGTTCCGGAGACGACCCCATGGTGTAAGGGGTGTACAGCAAACAGAAGCTGTTTTTTTAGTTACCAGAGTACGACCATCCATGCACATACCGGCTAAGGATTCTGTTGGTCAGATCGTGTCACCGGAGAACAGTTCATCGTATTCAGGAGTACGCAGGAAACGTACCATACGCAGTTTCATCACCAGGTGGTCGATCAGTTCCTGAGCGTCTTGCTCAGTGATTTTACTGGCTTTCAGGTCACGTTCGATGAAACCTTCCAGGAAGGTGGATGCGAGACCGAAGAACATGGCAGCATCTTTCTGAGATTTCACCGCAGCCAGGTAGCTTAAGTAAGTCCATTGAACGGCTTCTTTCTCGTTGGTAGCCAGGACCAGAAATATCGCAGCCGTATTTGGCAGCCATTTCTTTAATCTGAGCAAGCGCATGGTGCTGGTCGGTAATTTCTTCACGCAGACGAATAGTCGCCTCCAGATCTTCGCCGTTTTCCAGTTGGGATTGTAGAGAAGTGAACTGAGCAAATTTATCCTTCATCAGATAGTCGATACCGTACAGCGCAACGCGACGGTAGTCACCGATGATACGGCCAAGGCTACAAGCATCCGGCAGACAGGTCAACACGCCAGATTTACGGCAGCGCCGGATATCCGGCGTGTAAACATCGAATACGCCCTGGTTGTGGGTTTTATGGTATTTGGTAAAGATTTTTCAGTTGCGGGTCCATGTCACGGACATACACTTTACAGGAACCTTCAACTATTTTGATGCCGCCAAACGGAATCAGCGCACGTTTCAACGGTGCATCATTTTTCAGGCCAACGATCTGTTCCAGGCTCTGGTCGATATAACCGGCGTCATGAGAGGTGATGGTAGCTGCAACGTTGGTATCGAAGTCAACCGGCGCATGAGTGCGATTTGCCTGTCTGATACCTTCCATAACAGCATCCCACAGCTTGGTGGTTGCCGGAGTAGCGCCAGCCAGGAAGGACTTATCACCTTCATACGGTGCGTAGTTCCTCTGAATGAAGTCACGTATGTTGACGCCATTCTGTCATTCACCCCACACTGAAACCTTCGCACGCGTTAGCCAATTTTTCATTCAGTTCGGTCATATTACACCTACTTTGTGTTTGGAATTCATAACCAGATTTGCAGTCGGCGAAAGATTAATGTTTGTCGCCACCGCACAAATAAATTACCCAATATGTTAACCTTACCAGAAAACTGCCTCTGACGATGTTACCAAGCGTAATAGGAATCAGGTTGTCGACCACACAGTTATGGAGGGTAAGGTGCTTAAATTGGGACGGCGCTTTGCCAATGGCTTCTCAAAATTCAGATGCCGCAAAATTCTTGATAACAATCCTCATGGGGATCATAAACATATTAGCAATACTGTGCTCGAAGCCGCTGGCAACGAACATGCCAACAGGCAGGATTATTGCAAACATTTTATCTGTCAGCTTACGACTAGAGTAGCTCATCCATACGGCCAGACAGACCATCAGATTCGCTAGTACCCCGAGGCAAAACACGCTTCGAAAAAATGTGCTCCACTTTGTGTTCAGCTGTTTGCAGTACGTTTAGGCCCTATGTGCCATTGGCGACCATGTGCTCACCGGCAAACCAGATCAAGACAACAAAGAAGAGTGTGCCAAATAGGTTGCCTATGTAGACGTTACACCAATTGTATGCCAGTTGTTTCCAGGTGATACGGCCGCTCGCTTTAGCAATCACTGTTAATACCGCTGAGGTAAACAGGCCAGCAACGCAAACGACAACCAGTATCAGAACGAGCGAGAAGCAAATTCCAACAATCAGTTTAGCCATGCCGTAAGACATGAACGCGGAACCCTTTGTAGCTGTGATATAAAAAAGGCGATGGAAATAAATACACCAGAGTAATCGCCAAAAAAAACGTGGTCAGGGGTTGTTTCTTAGCTTTTATAGACATCAGCATCTTCAGCGACCTTCGCCATGGCTGCCGGTAGTAGTAAAAGTGTGAGGAGTTTTCAGCTTTCATACTAACGTTCTCTAAGATTTATCCGCGAGGGAATACTAACAAAGCAGTATAAAGCAAAATTTGACTTGGATCATATCGTGAAAATTTAGTGAGGTTAACCCCCCTTAGTAAGGTGCACTAAAAATTAATTAAATTATTGAAATACATAATAAAAAAATATTTTAAAAATTATGAAAAGAGTTAAATACAGAGAGTAGAACACGGTGTGGTGTAAAAGAGTTAAATGAAATGCTTTTTTGTATCATTTCGGTGTCCTGGGTTGCTGTAAATTAATTAAAAATTCACCATTTTATAACAAAAAATACATTATTCTTCATTTTATCGAAATGCCGAATTATTCGAACTGCTCAGGCATAAGATAATGAGAAGAAGAAATTCTTAGCATTGCTGAAAAATGATCGAAAAAAAAGTATTTGCGCCGGTGCTCTGAAGGGTAAATTTACCTCGGCATTAACCGGAGAAAATGGCAATACTGCTTTAGCCACATCAGCGACGTTTTGCCGCTTGCAGTTTCTCGTAAGCTGCAAGAAGAGACTGGTGTGCTGGTAACATGGAGAATGTGTCATCGACGTCAAACAGCCCGTAAAAACACTGCTCCCCGGCAATCGCTGTACTGACCGCTTCGACAGTGTCACTACCGTACATTTTTATAAAAGCATCGTAATACTGGGATAGTTCACGCTCTTCATCCAGCGCCAGCGTTAACAACGTTTGTAAACAGCGGCAGTAGTTGCTGTGCGATGGGCTGAAGGCTGAACTGTTAAAGTCCTGTGTCCATTCAGCCCAGATTAATGCCTGCTCTAGATCGCCACCTGCCAATGCCAGCATGGCTTTTAATTCGCCAATGCGCAGTGTAAGCCAGCCGTTATTTTTACCGGTTACCAATCCCAGCAATTCGCGCACACGTGTGAAGTCATCAAAACCTTCATCATCTAACTGAGTGATCAGATCAAGATACGCCTGCTTCCCCCACTGACTTCCGGGTAGGGAAAGGATGGTATCGCGTAAATGAACACCCATATTGTTGTTTGCCAACAGCAAATCGTCTGCCGGATAAATGTCGGACATCCCAGGCACGATAATGCGGCAAGCATAGACAGACAGGTGCTCGTAATCGGCGATATACACCTCTTTGTTCTCTTTGTGGAAAATGGCCATCAGGGTAGTAAATTCCTGCTCGGTGCTGCCTTTAAAGCTCCAGTCGACAAAGGGATAATCCGCGTCTGTTTTAAACAAATCCCAGGAGATCAAACCGCTGGAGTCGATAAAGTGTGTTTCCAGGTTTGCATGATCGGCAACATCGTCATTGTCGAAACTCGGTGGCGTAAAGACATCGAGGTCTTTCAACCCACGTCCTTGCAGCAGTTCGGTCACTGTACGCTCCAGTGCCACGCCGAAGTCGGGGTGGGCGCCGAAAGAGGAAAAACAGGTGCCATTGCTGGGATTAAACAGCACTACGCAGATGACCGGATAGTTGCCGCCCAGCGATGCATCATAGGCGAGGATCGGGAATCCTTCTTTCTCCAGTGTGGTGATGGCTTCAACCACGCCGGGATAACGTTGCAAAACGCTATCCAGAATCGTTGGCAGGCTGATAGCTTCAGCAATAATTCGGTTTTTGATGTGGCGTTCGAACACCTCAGACAAACCCTGCACACGTGCTTCATTGGCGGTGTTACCTGCAGATATCCCGTTGGAGACATAAAGGTTACCGATAATGTTCATCGGAATGTAGACAGTATTGTCGTCGGATTGCCGAGTAAACGGCAGGGCGCAGATGCCACGTTCCGCATTGCCGGATTGCAGGTCCACCAGCGTGCTAGCGCTCAATTCGTTTTCAGGGGCGTAAAATGCGCGCAGGTGAGCATCCAAAATCCCCTGTGGCAAACTGTCATCTTCCGGCAATGGGAACCACTGCTCATTAGGGTAGTGTACGAAATCACCATGAGCGATTGACTTGCCGAGATAAAAGTCGGCAAAGAAGTAGTTGGTGGAAAGACGCTCAAAATATTCACCTAAAGCTGAGGCCAAGGCGGCTTTTTTGCTTGCGCCTTTGCCGTTGGTAAAACACAGCGGGCAATCTTTGTCGCGAATATGCACGGACCAGACGTTAGGCACCGGATTTAGCCAAGAGACTTCTTCGATGTTGAACCCCAGGTCACGGAGTTGCTGTTGAAAACGAGCGATGGAGTCTTCCAGGGCGGCGTCTTTGCCTGGGATGAACGTTTGGCTCATAATTGTCACTTTTGTCTTTATGGAACGTGCATCATACGAACTTTTCGCTGACAAGTCCACGCTGTCACCGTGCGGGTTTTATACGGGAAAGCGTAATAAGGATTGCAGCGGGAAGAAGCCAGTGATAAAAAACGGATGATGACGGTTGCTGCAAAAAACTATGATGGCTATAGAAAAAAGCTGGGTCGGTTGTTACAAAAAAATCATAATAATCGCTGCAAAACAGACGAAACGTTAAAAATAGTCGTACTAAATACGTGGTGAGAGGAAATGACACAAGTTTTCAATTTTAGCGCCGGTCCAGCCATGCTGCCGGTCGAAGTGTTGTGTCGTGCAGAGCAAGAGTTGTATAACTGGCGTGGACTAGGGACTTCCGTAATGAAGATCAGTCACCGCAGTAAAGAATTTATGCAGGTGGCGGCGGAAGCCGAACAGGATCTGCGCGATCTGCTAAAGATCCCCTTTAATTATAAAGTACTATTTTGCCAAGGTGGTGCACGCGCGCAGTTTGCTGCCGTGCCGCTGAACCTGCTGGATTACAGTACTAAACTGACTATATCGACGGCGGCTATTGGGCACACAGTGCGATTAACGAAGCAGAAAAATACTGCAAACCAAACGTTATCGACGTGAAAATACGCATTGACGGCCTCCGCGCTGCCAAACCGATGCGTGAATGGGAGCTTTCTGACGATGCAGTATTTGTGCATTATTGCCCTAATGAAACTATTGATGGACTGGCGATCGAAGAAACGCCGGATTTCGGCGACAGGATTGTGGTCTCCAACTTCCCCTCCAGCATACTATCTTGCCCGATCGATGTCAGCCGTTTCGGTGTCATTTATGCTTGCACACAGAAAAACATTGGACCTGCGGGCCTAACGCTGGTGATTGTACGTGATGACCTGCTGGGTAAATCATCCCGCAGCGTGCTGCCTTGCGTACTAACTAGATTACAAAATCCTGGCGGACAACGACTCCATGTACAATACACCACCGACCTTTGCCTGGTATCTTTCTGGCATGGTATTTAAATGGTTAAAAGAGCACGGCGGCCTGATGGAAATGGAAAAACGCAATCGCGAAAAAGCGAATCACCTTTATAGCGCTATCGACAGCAGCGATTTTTACCGTAATGATGTGCTGGCAGCCAACCGTTTACGTATGAACCTGCCGTTCCTGTTGGGCGACGATACGCTGGATAAATTGTTCTTGGAAGAGGCAAAAGAAAGCCGCAGGGCTACATGCACTCAAAAGCCACCGCGTTGTGGATGATATGCATGCGTCTCTGTACAACGCTATACCGCTGGAAGGTGTACAAGCGCTGACAGCCTTTTATGGATGATTTTGAGCGCCTTCACGGTTAATGCAGCGGCGATAGACATCGCAGTTTGACTGCGATGTTGAAGGTTAAATTGTTGGTTTTATCGTTGCCGCGGCACGTAAAGCGGTAACCTGTTTCCAGTAAAACCCCGGTTTGCACCAGGGCTTCTTCTATTGATGACCGGAGTTAAATTTTACATGCAGAAATCCCTTACCCTACAGCCTATTTCCTTGATTAATGGTATGATTAACCTTCCCGGCTCAAAAAGCGTCTCTAACCGTGCCTTGTTGTTGGCTGCATTGTCAATAGGTACGACGCGTTTGAAAAACCTGCTTGATAGTGATGACGTTCGCCACATGCTAGACGCCTTACAGGCGCTGGGTGTGCAATACCAGCTCTCAACCAGTCGTACCGAGTGCGATGTTATCGGTATTGGTGGGCCGTTTACCGCGTCGCAACCGTTGGAACTGTTTCTCGGTAATGCGGGTACTGCAATGCGCCCGCTGGCAGCCGGGCTATGCTTGACGCAGGGCGATATTGTATTGACTGGCGAGCCGCGTATGAAAGAGCGTCCGATCGGTCATCTGGTTGATGCGTTGCGACAAGGTGGTGCGACCATCGATTATCTGGAGCAAACTCGCTATCCACCATTGCGCCTGCACGGTGGCTTCCAGGGCGGTGAGATTGCCGTAGATGGCAGTGTCTCCAGCCAGTTCCTGACCGCGTTGCTGATGACGGCACCGTTAGCGAGAAAAGACACCCGCATCAGTATCAAAGGCGATATAGTATCTAAGCCCTACATCGATATCACGCTGCGCATGATGAAAGATTTCGGCGTGGACGTGCACAACGAGAATTATCAGCACTTCAGTGTGAAAGGTAACCAGCAATACCACGCTCCGGGGGGATATCTGGTGGAAGGGGACGCGTCCTCAGCTTCCTACTTCCTCGCTGCCGCTGCGATCAAGGGCGGTACGGTCCGTGTCACCGGCGTCGGACGCAACAGCGTGCAGGGTGATATTCGCTTCGCCGATGTGCTGGAAAAAATGGGTGCTATTATCCGCTGGAGTGATGACTATATCGAGTGTCAGCGCGGTGAATTACATGCCATTGATATGGACATGAATCACATTCCGGATGCGGCCATGACTATTGCCACCGCGGCCTTGTTTACCAAGTGTGGGACTACGACGCTACGCAATATCTACAACTGGCGTGTGAAAGAGACAGACCGTCTTGCGGCAATGGCGACAGAACTGCGCAAAGTCGGTGCCACGGTGGAAGAGGGCAATAACTATATTCGCATTACACCTGCTCCCCAGTTACGTTTTGCCGAGATCGGTACCTGCAACGATCACCGCATGGCGATGTGTTTCTCTTTGGTGGCGTTATCCGATACTCCAGTGACCATTCTCGATCCCAAGTGTACGGCAAAAACCTTTCCGGGCTATTTTCAACAGTTGGCGCGTTTAAGTCATAACCAATAACCGATAAGATAACGGACAAACCTTTTCGGCATACGCGTGTTTCGCAGTGAATCAAGACGAGGGGCCGATACAACTCCATCGCTGCACTTACATCGCTGCACTTACATCGCTGCACTTCACCCGGCAACGGCCTTTGTCAACACTCAGAGGACGGGCATATACCCGTCCTCTGTTTTGCGAGGCATCTTCTGAAATTTTATCTTTCTCCGGGTGTTAGGTTAACGGTTTTGCTCGTTGACGCATATAATGAGGCACCGTAAGTAGTAACGGACCTCACGGTTGACCCGAGTAATAGGAGAAAGAAATGGCGGTAACGGCACCGGTAATAACGGTTGATGGGCCGAGTGGCGCAGGCAAGGGAACGCTATGCAAGGCGTTGGCAGAAACCTTGCAGTGGAATTTATTAGACTCGGGCGCGATTTATCGCGTGCTCGCCTTGGCCGCCTTACATCATCAGGTTGATATCGGTTTGGAAGAAGCATTAGTGACACTGGCTCCGCACCTTGACATGCGCTTCGTTGCTGAAGAAGTGCAACTGAAAGTGATTCTGGAAGGCGAAGATGTCAGTAACGAAATTCGTAATGAGACCGTCGGGAACACGGCCTCTCAGGCTGCAGCTTTTCCTCGTGTAAGAGAAGCCTTACTGTGCCGTCAGCGCGCATTTCGAGACGCTCCGGGGCTTGTGGCGGATGGTCGCGATATGGGGACTGTGGTGTTCCCAGATGCACCTGTAAAGATTTTTTTGGATGCCAGCGCGGAAGAACGTGCACAACGACGCATGCTACAGTTGCAGGAAAAAGGCTTTAATGTTAGCTTTGAGCGTCTTTTGTACGAGATAAAAGAACGGGATGCGCGCGATCGGAATCGTCCGGTAGCGCCGTTATTCCCTGCCGCGGATGCGCTGGTATTGGATTCGACTAATATGTCGATCGATGACGTTATTGCGAAATCGCTCTCTTATGCGCGCGAAATCCTTGCTCAATCACATAGTTGATTGAGGGGCGGTATAGAATTGTTTTTTGAACCTTTCTGTAAGGATAACAGTAAAGCATGTGAAACAACCCCATCAAGTAGGATGCTAGATGGACGTTAAATTGAAACCCTTAAGATTAACAACATGACTGAATCTTTTGTTCAACTCTTTGAAGAATCGCTGAAAGAAATCGAAACGTGTCCGGGTTCCATCGTTCGTGGTGTCGTCGTTGCTATTGATAAAGATGTCGTACTGGTTGATGCCGGTCTGAAATCTGAATCTGCCATTCCGGTAGAGCAATTCAAAAACGCACAAGGCGAACTCGAAATCCAGGTGGGTGACGAAATTGACGTTGCCCTGGACGCGGTAGAAGACGGTTTCGGCGAGACGCTGCTGTCTCGTGAGAAAGCGAAACGCCACGAAGCCTGGCTGATGCTGGAAAAAGCCTACGAAGAAGCTGAGACTGTTACCGGTGTTATCAACGGTAAAGTGAAAGGCGGCTTCACGGTTGAAATGAAAGGCATCCGCGCGTTCCTGCCGGGTTCTCTGGTTGACGTTCGTCCGGTTCGCGACACGCTGCACCTGGAAGGCAAAGAGCTTGAGTTTAAAGTGATCAAGCTGGATCAGAAACGCAACAACGTTGTGGTTTCCCGCCGTGCTGTTATCGAATCCGAGAATAGTGCTGAGCGCGATCAACTACTGGAAAACCTGCAAGAAGGCATGGAAGTTAAAGGTATCGTTAAGAACCTCACTGACTACGGTGCATTTGTTGACCTGGGTGGCGTTGATGGTCTGCTGCATATCACTGATATGGCGTGGAAACGCGTTAAACATCCGAGCGAAATCGTCAATGTTGGCGATGAGATCACTGTAAAAGTGCTGAAGTTCGACCGCGAACGTACTCGTGTGTCCTTGGGTCTTAAACAGCTGGGCGAAGATCCGTGGGTTGCTATCGCTAAGCGCTACCCGGGAAACACCCGTCTAGCCGGTCGTGTAACTAACCTGACTGATTACGGCTGCTTCGTAGAAATCGAAGAAGGCGTAGAAGGTCTGGTACACGTATCAGAAATGGATTGGACCAACAAAAACATCCATCCGTCTAAAGTGGTTAACGTGGGCGACGTAGTTGAAGTTATGGTTCTGGATATCGACGAAGAACGTCGTCGTATTTCCCTGGGTCTGAAACAATGCAAATCCAATCCGTGGCAGCAATTCGCTAAAATCCACAACAAGGGTGACAGCGTTGAAGGTAAGATCAAGTCTATCACTGACTTTGGTATCTTCATCGGTTTGGATGGCGGCATCGATGGTCTGGTGCACCTGTCCGACATCTCTTGGAACGTGGCTGGCGAAGAAGCCGTTCGCGAATACAAGAAAGGTGATGAAATCGCCGCTGTTGTGTTGCAGGTTGACGCAGAGCGCGAGCGCATCTCCCTCGGCGTTAAGCAACTGGCGGAAGACCCGTTCAATAACTATCTGTCACTGAACAAGAAAGGTGCGATCGTGACGGGTAAAGTCACTGCAGTTGACGCGAAAGGTGCTACAGTTGAATTAGCAGATGGTGTTGAAGGTTATCTGCGCGCTTCTGAAGCCTCTCGTGACCGTGTAGAAGATGCTACGCTGGTTCTGAACGTGGGTAATGCTGTTGAAGCGAAATACACTGGTGTAGATCGCAAAAACCGCGTAGTAAGCCTGTCTGTACGTGCGAAAGATGAAGCTGATGAAAAAGACGCTATCGCTTCCGTAAACAACAAGCAGGAAGAAAGCAACTTCTCCAGCGCAATGGCTGAAGCATTCAAAGCAGCTAAAGGCGAGTAATAGGTTAGAGTAAGCCGTTCATTCGGCTGGCTCACTCTGTTACGGTTGTAAGTCAATCGTGGCTATTCAATATTGATATAACCACGCACTTAGAGGAATTATGATCAAGTCTGAACTGATTGAAAGACTTGCTGGACAGCAATCTCATATCCCAGCCAAGGTAGTTGAAGATGTAGTGAAAGAGATGCTCGAACATATGGTAGCAACACTGGCTGATGGGGATCGTATTGAGATTCGAGGGTTCGGCAGTTTTTCACTTCACTACCGTGCACCACGCGTTGGACGCAATCCAAAAACGGGTGAGAAAGTGGAGCTGGAAGGTAAATACGTTCCCCATTTCAAACCGGGTAAGGAACTGCGCGATCGTGCAAATATTTACGGCTAATAAGCTGAGATAAATTTGCGCTGGAGACCGTGGTATTACTTGCAATAGACTATATTATTTGACTTTTCTTAAAGGCATCTGTTAAAAGGTGCTTTTTTATTGCCACAAAATTTAACTATCTTGCAATGGTAGCGCTCACGTACCAATTTTATCTGTTCCAGATTGTAACCGCTCCGCACGCCATCCTAATTCATCATATTGAGCACAATTTTGCCTGCGCCGCGTTACTGCACTTCCTGCACCCAATCTAGCGTTTCCCATTCGGTGACACGAGTTCGGCTTTCATCGCCAGTGTATACTTTATAAACATGATAAAGCCAGGTAGCGCTGTCATACCAGGTATCAATACCCACCGCAATGTATTGCACGCCATAGTGATCGGAAAGACGGGTAATCAACTTGTGATCCGCCAGCGCTGGGGAGTTAATCGAAATTTTATCGGCACCAAACGAGAGGGTTTGTCCGGCATTCTCGACACTTTTAATACCGCCGGCCACACAGAAAGGGATATCAATCACTTCTGCCACGTGGGATACCCAACTTTTATAGACCACACACCGGTCTTCAGAGGCCGTTATATCGTAAAAAACCAATTCGTCGGCGCTTTCCTGTGCATAACGCTGTACCAGCGGTACGCTATTACCGATAATTTCGTGATTGCGAAATTACATACCTTTCACTAACTGGCCGTCACGCATGTCGAGACAGGAAATTATCCGTTTTGCTAAGATGTGATAGCCTCCGTTACGTTGAATTTTCCTTCCAGAAGTGCACGGCCTACGATAATACCTTGCACGCCGCTGCCGCGTAAGTTAGCAATATCTTGCAACCCGCCGATGCCGCCGGAGGCTTGAAATGCTACCTAGGGATAGCGTTGACACACTGTTCGATAGAGTTCGACGTTGGAACCACTGAGCATGCCATCACGAGAGATATCGTTACACAGCACGTGCTTAAGGCCGACGGGCAGATACTGCTCGATAATACTTTCCAGCGTGGCACCAGAGTTTTCTTGCCAGCCGCTGACGGCAACCTGTTTCATGCCGTGCGTATAGATACGCACATCCAGTGCCATAACCAGTGCATCAGCACCATAACGATTGAACCACTGCTGCACCCAATTCAGGCTGTTTTACTGCAGTGGAACCAATCACCATAAGGCTTGCTCCCGCCTCCAGTAACGCTACGACATCCTATTAGGAACGGATACCGTCACCGACTTGTACCGGAACGGTGATGCCGGCCAGCAGGGTTTTTATCAGCGGAATTTGTCGCGCGGACGGATCTTTCGAGCCAGTTAAATTCACAAGGTGTAGCACTTCAGCGCACTGTTGTTGATAGGCTTGCAAACGGGGTAGTGGAGCTGCTATACTGGCGTTACCTAATTACAGCCTATATGAGGTAGAGGAAGACCGCGTCCTAGCTCTCCCCGAGCGCCTTATTGAGCGCTTTACCTAATGTCAGACCGGTGTCTTCTACCGTGTGATGATCGTCAATATAAAGATCGCTTTGACATCAACATTCATACGGAAACCACCATGAATAGCGATTTGGTCTAGCGTATGGTCAAAGAAACCGACACCTGCGTGGATCTTGCTACCCCTTTCTTGATCCAGCCACACTTCCACTTTAATGAACGTCTCACCATGCTGATAGCGTAATCCGGTGATACCCATGTTTTGTGCCAGTTGCACATCCGTTTCACGATCGCTAATCACGTAACTGTTGGCACTGTCTATCGGGTTTTGTTGTAAGAAGGCATCCACCAGCGCTATTTTGGGTTTACGGCACGCGCAATTATCTGCAGGGAGGTGCGGGAAAATCAGAATTTCTTCAAACTAAATGCCCTGCGAGCTAAAAATCTGCATCATTAGTTGGTGCGGCGGATCGAATATTTCTTTCGGGAAACTCGGTGTACCGAGCCTATCCTGGTTCGTGATCATTACCAGCTTGAAACCGGCTTTATGCAAAGTCAGCAGGGAAGGAATAACGGCAGGCTCCAGCGCCAGCTTATTCAACCGGTCAACCTGGAAGTCTTTTTGCGGCTCGGCGATCAATGTGCCGTCGCGGTCAATAAAAAGAAATTTCTGTCCCATGTCTGCTCCTGAAGATTACTTGTTAGTACCGGATAAGGCACACAGCGCCGCAACAACTTGCTGGCATTCACCTCCGCTGCCAATGGTGATACGCTGGCATCCAGAAAGACCGGGCTGTTTGTTTTGATCGCGTAAAATAATGCTCCGATCCCACAGCGTTTTAAATACGTTACTGGTGGCAATGAAACGCACCAACACATAATTGCTCACGCTATCGAAAACACGTTCCACACAGAGTAAGGGAGCCCAGAGTAGCCATTAGCCAGGCGCGGTTTTCTGCGACTTCGGCGACACGTTCGCGCATCATAGTGATGCCTGCATTGTTGAGCGCTTGTGCGGCGATATCTGCTACTGGCGTTGAGAGCTAATAAGGGGCAATCACTTTCAACAGTAACTCAATCACCGGCGCATTCGCCAGCGTGAAACCACAGCGCAACACGACCAAATGCGGATAGTCTGCCAACTACCCTGCAACCGTGGAATTGGAATTGAATTCGATATAGACCTCATCCACTAAGCGCTTTCGCCGATGCCAGCGTGAGCAACTTACGCAGGTCTCAGGCATCACGCTGCGTTAAGTACATTGCCAGTCGGATTGTTATGGATGCATACGTAAATCAGTTTTCGGCAGCATATGGTTGGTGCTGGAGGCGTAATACCCCACTGATTCTGGTGAACAGTCACCGAGGAAAACAGAACTTGCGCTGGTGATTTTCGAAACCAGCGCTTCGGGCTCACGGGTTTGAATGATCAAGTTCTCCGGGCCATACTGATTAATGATTTCAATACATTGTGCTATAAATCGCGTGCAATAATCACGCGGCTACTGTCCCAATGCCTGACGTGCAATCTCAGCTCTTGGTAACTGGACTAACTGTTGTTGCACGGTCTGCGCGACCGCGCTAGCCAGCGCAGCATCTGGTGTGACTAAAATGACCCGTGAGTCCGGGCCGTGTTCCCCGCCTGTGACAACAGATCCGAGGCCACAAAAGCTGGGATAGCGCCACTGTTGGCGATCACCAACGCTTCGGAAGGACCCGCTGGCATATTTGATCACCTGCCGTTTAGCTTTTGTCACATAGGCGTTGCCAGCATCAGCACAGTGGAGAACGGTGGGACTATAAGCCGCCGGGAATATAAAGGCCAACGCTATCAATAGGGCGAGAGACCTGTTGGCAACGCATGCCAGGTTGGGTTTCCACATCAACTAGCGGTAAACGCTAAGCATTGTGGAATGTTTCAATATTGCTGATGGCGACAGAGCCATCGCCCGTTTGATTTCGTCGCCCAGTCGTGCAACTGCGGCAGAAATTTTCTCGGGAGTAACGCGGATAGTCTCTACGTCTACCTTGTCAAACTGAGCGCTGTAGGCGCACAGTGCGCTGTCACCTTCCGCTTTAACCCGATAGAGAATCTCGTTCACGCTGTGGGTAATACGATAGGATGCCGAAATCGCCGCACGAGTCAGCAATTGTTGGTGCTCTTGTGTCGAGCTCTGTTCCCACTCGATAAGTGTATCGAAATTGCGGTTGGTCATCGCGATCACTCCATCATTTTCTCGATAGGCAGCACCAAAATGGAACTGGCGCCGAGGGTTTTCAGCCGCTTCATCGTTTCCCGGAACAGCGTTTCGCTACTGACCATATGCATGGCAACACGACTTTGATCGCCTGCCAGCGGCAGAATTGTCGGGCGTTCTGCGCCCGGCAGTAGCGCAATCACTTCATCCAGGCGCTCACTGGGTGCATACAGCATGATATATTTTGTTCGCGCGCCTGAATAACGTCTTGCATGCGGGTCAGCAGTTTGTCGATCAGCTGTTGTTTCTTAGACGGCATCTCACCATCCCGTTTAACGGGCAGAATTTAAAATTGATCCCTTGTTTATCGAAATATTTTTTCAGCAGGTGTGGATAGGAGGTTACTATGCGTTTGTTATTGAGGCACTGCGGTCTGTGTACTTCAATGGCATGGCGAGTGACAGACGACAAGCGCCAAAATCGAGACGACTCAACATAAAATAACAGGGGTCTTCCCTTTGCGACTAGCGGTTAAGTAGCTCTTCTTCCAGCATATTTTCACTGATAATTCCCAGATTTACCACGCCATCTATTACCAGACCGGGGATATTGGAATCACGCATACGCAGGATATCGATAGGTATATTTTCTGCAAACGCGATTAAAAGCTGTTTCTGCAAATTAATTTTAATACCGCAGCGCGCCCCGCAGTTTTTGGGAGTCATCACTCAATCTGCCTTATTTTTGCATTGCAATGCGTAAACGTGTTTTATCCAGCATGAAAACCTCTTTTACCTGTCAAAATAGATGCGTTGCTTGACCACTACTTTTGTTAATCATCAGGCAATTAAAAAACCTTCGGGGGTTGATCTTCCGAGAGCTCTCTTTAGGTTCTGCGCCACTGGAAGATCCGAACGTCTTCCAGCACAAACTGCCTTAAAGGCTAATCAGGATTATGGTGGTGATGGTGGTGAAACAGAACGCGTAACATAGAAAATTCTCTTAAATATACAATGAATAAGTGCATTGTTAATAAACCTAAACTATCTAACTGCTGTTGTGCAACCCTTTTTTTGCTGCACACGGCGTCATCCTGCATTTTTGAACGGAACGCGTGAACGGATTTGTAACCGACATTATAAATAGTCATATTATCGTCGGTAAGTGAGGTATTGAATAGGATAATCTGCCAGTTCACGATGTGGATGAGAATAATACTATGGTTTTACGGGGAGAAGAATTTTTTCGTCGTGGTGGTGATAGTAGATGAGAGGAAAATGCTGTCTTATCGGACATGCGGGTCTATTTCTAGAGTAGAACAGAAAGTAACTCAAACAGCTGGGAGTGATGTCGATGAAGAAGGTGTCAATCGTAGGATTAGGGTGGTTAGGCATGCCGTTAGCATTGGCGCTTAATGCTTGTGGCCAGGTGACGGGTACGAAAACTACGTCCGATGGCGTGGTGGAAGCGGCGCGCATGAGCGGTATTGCCTGTTATGAGCTGTGTTTAACGCAAGAGTTAGTAGTTGTAATGCCGAGATCTTGACAGCGTGCTGAACGTTGTGATGCGTTAGTGATTACGCTTCCAGCCAGTAGAACAGCACAAGGTGGGGAAAATTATTTGCTGGCTGCGCAGCAGTTGGTGAACAGCGCGCTGGCTCACGTTGTCCCCAGAATCTTGTTCACCAGCTTAACCTCGGTGTATAGTAAAAGTGCGGGGAATGTGCGTGAGCCCTCCCCATTGCATCCTGAAACGGTGGCAGGCTACGTGTTGATGCAGCTCTAGAACAATGGCTGCAGCATCAGCCTCCTTGATTTCAACCATGAGATCGCCTTACCAGGCGGTGCTTGGCAAGTCATTTATAGCAAAGGCCTCTGGAGAACGTTGTTTTGATAGAGTATGCGTCCGTTTTGGCTGATTGATACGCGAGCTGAGCTTGATGCCGTACCTCGTATCTCAGGGGGCGTAACCTTGCCGAGATTGAGGCCAAATACGTTGATCAGTACCCAGCTTAATGCCAGTGAATGCCATGCTGCTAAATAAGGGGCTGCTACTGTAGCTTTACCCTAGGCTTAAGGTACTCTCAATAGATGCTATCGGACGTTGTAGTTAGAATTGCAGGTTTATCCCAATTTGAACGACGGTAATGACCGTAGTGACTGTAATTGGCCGATGATTGCTGGCGGAATTGCCATAACCCAGCATTAATGCCAGCGGAAAGACCTAACCAACTGTATTTGTTTTGGTTACCTTGAGTTTGCTGGCAATAGTATAGGTTACTGCTATAGTTGGCAAACAAAAGCGTTTCACCCGATACCCACTCCTCTTGTGGTACTGTAAAGTGGGGTGTGTGCCATTTCAGCCTGAGAGATAGAAATATCCAGCCATAGCAAAGCATTGTTAATTGCCCAGCTTGCGCCCTCCACCCGTTGAGCTGGCGACAGGCATTCTATCGTGCTTGGCAAAGGTTGTTTAGGTGGAAAGACATTGACGTTTGGTAGAAAGCTAATGGCAGGCAGGGTTCGACGCGATGTGTTTCTTTGCGGAGCAAAACATTTTTTCTTGAAATAAAACGTCTATTCAGCCAAATATCCACCAGATAATCTCCTTGGGTAAGGGTTTCATTCTGTTTGAAAAGATATAACACGTGTCCGAAATCGCTGCCTAAAAATAAAGCATCATCAAATTTGTATTGGGGAGTCTCGGTAGATGCCAAAGCGGAAGGCGTCTGGGATAATACCATCGTTAATATGAATTTCAGACCACGACATGATTTCATTAAAATCCCATTTTAGTTAACGCAATAGGGGTATCGTTCCGTGTTGTGCGGTTTCCTGATCGTTAATCCAAATCAATGATAATTTATTTGCATTAATGCCCTCACCAGGAAGTGGTAAAGATAGCGTGTCGCCTGGAGCAATCATTACACTATGTGTCATAACATGCTTTTTGTTCCTGGGAGTGCCAATTCTAAAATAGAAAGAAAATAGCCGCGCTCTCTGGTAATCCCTTTATAACCACGGGGCGACAAAATAATTTGATGCGATTGCGATGCATAACGACCAGTTGATTTCGTGTTTTTTCGCTATGATATATTGGAGGAATTTGTAGCGTATTTAAATAAAAAACAGTTTCTTTATCTTATGGTAGCACAGCCCCAATAAATTGTAAACGTAAATTTTGTCCACTGTGTGGAGCCATACGAAACATTGGTGGTGTAAGGAGAAACGGTGCTTGCCCTGTTTTCGTTGTTGAATGTTAGTCACCATTATTCAACCAGACCTAGACCACATTATGAAAATTATCCAGATTGATCAATTAAATATTTACTGTCTGATTCTGTGCAGGATAAATAATGCGATTCCCTACTATCACAACGCCTGCCGCAGCAGTGAAGCTCAAACTGATAGCAAGGTTAGCAGTACGTTTCTCCAAAACCTCATATGTACTCGATGCTCATGTTTATAAATAGGTCACAGCGTATTGCACTGCACCAATCACGGTATCTTCTGACGCAGACCCTGTTAGCGAAATGTATTGAACGGAAAAGTCATTTTCTCCTGCGGTTTTCCCTGCGGGAATGATCACACTCCGAGAACTAGGGCTCCTCCACGCATGTCTATGGATGAGGAACCTGAACTGTCTGTCAGTAGTTGTAATTCAACATTGGCTGCAGTACCCATATTAGCCAGGTTTCTAACAGCACTGACGTTATTGCCGAAAAGTGTCATTTTGACATTTACAGCGTCGCTAGAGACCGCACAACCTTTTACATTTAACTTAAACGGTGTTAGTCCCACACTGGATTTTTCAGTGACTAATTCTGATTTGGTTATTGTAGGTAATAATATAACCGGTTGGGTGTTAGTATTATTAATTGTTACCTCGTAGGTTTTCTCGGCTACTTCTCCCTTAAAGGTGATTGTGTTCGAGGATGCAGCGAAAGCATTTTGAAAGAATGAAAAGCAGTGGTAATCGCAGTGATTAATCCCTTTTTTTATAGTTTTCTGTGAGAATATTTTTTTGTTAAGAAAATTATTTTTGTTCTTTGTTATTAACATAATACTATTCTCTATATCGGTTATCAGTTCTCTGTTTTGTGCAGTGATGGTTATATTATTGATGCTTTCTTGTTTTATTTTTAGTGTCTTTGATGTTTATTCTTGATGATTTTAATGCTAAAGTATTTTATATACCATTCGATTAATTTTGTGAGTTATTCTTCGAAAGAATAATGATCTTTATTTAAAAATAATTAATAGTTGGCAATGTCGTTAGAGATGAAATAAATAATGTATTTTATCCATGTGCCGGTGGTTTGATAGATAATGCTTTTTGGCCGTTCCCATGCTGGAGAGCTTGAATTGCCACCAACGTTAGCAATGATTAATATACCCATCATACATTGCTTACATTTGCGCTGGCGGTATTCGCTATGGCCATCCTTGGTTATCACGTCTAACACGGTCGACGTAAGCCGCGTTCAAATCGGCTCTCAGCGGATTTATCACCTGCATCACTTACCTGAGTAAGCTCATTGGGGTGAGTAAACCCCATTCCTGAGGTTTACCCTTCGAGCTAGCGCAAGTGCTGTGAAAAACGTTAATATTTTTTCCTGCAACTCGAGTTATATAGGGTGCTATCTCTAGCTTCTGAATAAGATTAACCGACCAATTCCTTTGTATAAGAAAAAAGCACTTTCAGCAGATCAGCTTTGCGCTTGTCTGCTTCATATAAAGCATGGAGTTCATTTAAATGCGAGACGTAGCTCTTAAGGCGCTCTGGGGTGAACACTGCTTTTCGGTGCTGCAACCAACGCTTTTGCTCACCGTCGTCCAACGTGCGAGGGAAATTTCTGGCACGATAACGGAACAATAGGGGAGGGATGCGGCTGTTATTAAAAGAAAGATCTAGTGCAGGCAGATTTTGCGGTGCCGTCTGCTGAATAATGTTCATGGCTGCACGGTCGGCATCGCCAAAAAATCCGTCATATAACCGCATATCCACGTCACTTTCTGGCGTGAAAGGCGGGGCATAGGCATACAGCGCGACCACTTTTTCACGAACCTCAGTTCGTTGGCGTAATATCGCCAGATTGTCAAGACAGCGCTGGCGATCGATACCCAGCCGCGCAGCATCCTCAGGACGAAGCGTGTTAGCGGGGGCAAGCACCGGGCATTTGTTGATATGTATCAGTTTGATGGGCGCTGGGCTTTTCCCTGTTTCTAGACGCTCACGTGGGGTGTAGAGCCGTTCGCGTAGCGCATCAGCATCCAGCTCAAGCAGTGGGGTAATGTCACCTGCCAGATCGCACACGATCACCGCGTTGCGGTTTTCAGGGTGCCAGGTAAGCAGAACAACCCAACTGGTGTTGCCGCGCGCAGCGCTAAACATACCGCTGATGTGCACCAGTGGTTTCATTTGCGGAATATCGATAATCGCACTGACTTTATTTTTATTTCGTAATGCAAACAGATACTGGAACAGCTTAGGTTGCGCTTGCTTGAACAACTTTGCCATGGCAATCGTGGCGTAAACATCGGACATGGCATCATGGGCTTGCTCATGAGTAACGCCATTGGCCTGTGTCAGATGTTCCAGGCGAAAACTCGGTAATCCATCGTCATTGACAGGCCACTTGATACCGTCCGGACGTAAGGCATAACAGGCGCGCAGCGCATCCAACAAATCCCAGCACGAATTTCCATGTTGCCAACTGTATGCATAGGGGTCGTAAAAATTGCGGTAGAATATGTTGCGGCTTACCTCGTCATCGAAGCGAATATTGTTGTAACCCATGATACAGGTGTTCGGTACACTAAAAGCTGCATGGATCTGCCGTGCAAATTCCGCTTCGCAAACGCCTTTATCCCGGGTAATTTGCGGTGTGATACCGGTAATAAGCACCGCTTCCGGTTCGGGCAGATAATCATCCGTTGGTCGGCAGTAAATCACCAAAGGATCGCCAATGATATTGAAGTCCATATCGGTACGTATACCGGCAAACTGGGCCGGGCGATCGCGGGCTGGATGTTTGCCGAAGGTTTCATAGTCATGAATGAAAAAGGTAGGTTGTGTGGTATCGGCCATATTCACTGTCGCTCGACTTGTCCTTATTGTGTGCCATTTGTACCCTGAAGCGTCAAGAATACCATTGAAATGAGATTCTGTGCGGGTTTCCTGATATGCATCAATTCCGCAGGGGCAGGAATCCCTATGCATACGCATCGTCATTCGTTAAAATTTCATACTTTAATACGAATAATAATTAAATTTTTTCTGACACGCAGTGTAGTGAAAGAAGACAATTGAATAGGAGACGATGATGCAGTTTTCCAGTGCGATAAAACAACGCTCTTGGCTTCTCTGATGGTAGTAGCAAGGCGCGATCAGTAAGATACGTCATCTACGGCGAGTTCAACGTTAACTGTTGAACATGCTCAAGGGGTGACTAAAGTGCCGCACACAGTATCAAAAAAAAGTTATCGTGTTTGATCCGGCCATTCTGGACACGCTGGATGCACTGCAGATCCCTTGTCGCCGGTGTGCCGCAGAGCAGTGCGCATCTACCTCCGTTCCTGGCAAAATACTCCGGCAGTGAATACTCAATGCCGGCACTCTGTTTGAACCTAACTACGAAGCGCTGAGTAGTGCTAAACCTGATTTGATCATTGCCGGTGATCGTGCTCGTGATGCCTATGAAAAACTCAGCGGTATTGTGCCGACCATTTCGCTGGATGTGGATGAACAGCAGTTCATGCCGATTTTTCTCCACCGTATTGAGCAACTGGGTGAGATCTTCGGCAAACAGGATGAAGTGAAAGCCAAACTGGCGGATTTCAAACAGCGTGTTGAGCAAACCCGTGCCAGGCGGACACGGTGCTAATGGTCAATGGCGGCAAGATTTCTGCTTATCGTCCTAAATCACGCTTTGGCTGCGTGTTTGATGAACTGGGATTTGCTCCTGCCACTGATTTTCCCAATCCCGGCCGTCATGGTAATGTCGTGACTGCTGAGTTGCTGCTAAGCATCAACCCTGAATGGCTGTTTGTTCTAGACCGTGACGGTGCCCATTGGGACCACGCGGTGCCGGCCCAGTAAGTGTTGGATAACCCCTGTTGACTAAAACCAGGGCATGGCAGAACCAACATGTGATTTATCTCGATTCCGCATCGCTCTATATCGCGGGTGTTTTGCAGAGTTACACGTGTCTGATTGATAACGTCAATAAAGCACTCGACAAAAAGTAATCTGATAGCACGAGCTTGCTCGGCAAGCCTTGGTTTGCTGGTGGTGATGGTGTTAATGCCGTCAGCCTCTCTGCTGGTGAAAATAACTGTAGCTAGTCTATGCCACGGCAGGCACTGTGTTGTTTATGCTATTATTACTATTTATGGCGCATTGTGCTGAAATCGGCACTGGTGGTGCCGCTGATGGGCATTATGCTGGGCGCAGTGATCGGCGTAATCAACACTTTTACTGCGATGCATTTTGATTTTTTGCAGTCATTGAGCAGCTGGGAATCTGGCGCTTACAGACTATTGCGAGCGTGGTCCTCTCATCGCGTTCAGTAATGCAAATTGAGGCAATAAGGTGCGTACCAGCGCCTGCAACGCTGAAGTATGAAGATGTATCATCGTATTTTATCGTATCACGCTGACTGCCTCTGAACATGAAAAGATGTGGCGATGGCGAGAATTTCTTTCAGCGTGGCATTCTGTGCTGTGATCGCTGGAACTCTGCCATTACTCTGGCTGACGTAGATACCAACGCGCTGGATGTCCGTCATACTCTTGGTGCTTTACGTATTATTATGGGGACATGTCAAGCAAGCCTGATACAGGTGACGAGTATTACATTTGTCTGCCTGGCCTTTGCGGTTATTGATGCGAATTCACTACTGAAGACGATGTATGACATTGATGGTAAGACGTTGACTGCGGAGGTGAAGATAGTGGCTATGCGCATCACCGGTCATCAGGACCAACAGATACGGGTTCAGGTTGAAAAACTGCAAGGTAAGTGGTTTTCCTGCTTTCTACGCCACGATTGCAGTTCCGAATGCGATGGAGGCATGGTGCGGTGGGTAACATTGGTTGATTCGGGCCCGCTTTTGTCCGTTGCACAGTAGGTTAAATCAAGGTGGGTTCGATAGACAACGGTGGGGAATTGCCAAGCGGCAGTTAGAGTCTGCACGCGTTGTGCGCGCAACACCGATTATGCTTGAGTATTCCCACTGGGCGCTGTTCACAACATTAAGTTACAGCACCTAGTGGCTGGCAGACCGATCGTTGGATCTGGTTTTTGGGTGCTGAGCCGCTCAAGCGCGGCTGGACAGCCATTAACGAACACTATATTGCCTGGAGCCTAGTAGGGTTGGTGTGGCGTAATTATTTGGCGTTTTGGATGTAGCGCATATATCCGGCTAGCGTGGCGGCATTAGTGCTGTATCTGGTATTGCAACGCGCCGCAGCACCACAGACTGAATGGCATTGGATACGCTGGATTCGGGCATGGATTGGTTATTGTTATTAAGCAGGATGGATATGCTATCCTCTATGATACCGGCATCACTAGCCCGGGGAGAACATGGCGCAAATATGAGATCCTACCTTATTTGCGCTGGCATGGCTTAACACCGGAGGCGGTGATTCTCAGTCATAGTCATCAGGGATCATACGGACGGCATGGCTTCTCTATCGCAGGCTTACCCTGCGCTTACGGTGTACAGCCCGTTTGTGCAGCCGGGACATCGTGCCTGCATTCAAGGGGAATCCTGGGGCGGTGATGTAATTTAACGTTTAGTGTATTGTAGACGCCAGCAAGGGTAGCGCGCGCAGGAAACGATGATTCCTGTGTAATGCGCATTAATGATAGCACACTCCGTGTGCTATTGACGGAGATATCGAAATGAAAACAGAGCGCCGTCTGGTGAGCGCTCTGCGGGAAGGTCTGTCTGCTGATTTGTTACAAATTTCTCACCACGGTAGCAAGACCTCGTCCACTGACCCCTTTTACGTGCGGTGAACCCTCGCTATGCACTGGCTTCCACAAGGTGCTACAATTCTTAGCATCTGTCGTTTACTGCGCGGTGATCAACCGTTATAGAAAAGGGGCACCATTGGGTTGATACGGCGCAATCCGGTAAGGTCAGTGTGCATTTTTTCAACGAAAGCTGGCAGGTTCGTCGCTATCGTGAGCAGCTATAGCCATTTTGGTATCATCAGTAGTTTGGCGTAAAGTGCGATAGTGAGTAGAATAAGCGGCTACTTATAAATAATTCAGGTTTTATTACATGCTGAATGATAAAGACCTCTCCACTTGGCAGACCTTTCGTCGCCTGTGGCCGATGATTTCTCCCTTCAAAGCAGGTTTAGCGGCTGCAGCGGTTGCGCTTATCATCAATGCGGCTGGCGACACGCTAATGCTCTCGCTGCTTAAGCCGTTGCTGGACGAAGGGTTTGGAAAGACCGATCGCAGCGTTCTGCTGTGGATGCCACTGGTAGTGATGGGCCTGATGCTGGTGCGCGGTTTGACAGGCTATGTGTCGGCCTACTGCGTAGCCTGGGTGTCTGGCAAGGTAGTAATGAATATGCGCCGTCGCTTGTTCAGCCACATCATGAGCATGTCTGTAGGGTTCTTCGATCAACAATCAACGGGAACCCTGCTCTCTCGTATTACATACGATTCTGAGCAGATAGCTTCTTCTTCCGGCGCGTTGATTACGTTGGTGCGTGAAGGTGCGTCTATTATCGGCTTGTTTATGCTGATGTTTTACTATAGTTGGCAACTGTCTATTATTTTGATTGTGATTGCACCTATCGTCTCTATCGCAATCCGCGTGGTGTCAAAACGGTTTCGTAATATTAGTAAAAATATTCAGAACACCATGGGGCAGGTCACTGCCAGCGCTGAACAGATGCTGAAAGGTCATAAAGAAGTACTGATTTTCGGCGGTCAGCAAGTGGAAGTGGCGCGTTTTGATAAAGTCAGTAACCGCATTCGAACCCAGGGTATGAAAATAGTCTCGGCGTCTGCTATTTCTGACCCGATTATCCAGTTGATCGCGTCTCTGGCACTGGCGTTTGTGCTTTATGCCGCGAGTTTCCCGAGTGTAATGGATACGCTGACGGCAGGTACCATCACCGTAGTGTTTTCCTCGATGATTGCTCTGATGCGTCCGCTGAAATCGCTGACGAACGTCAATGCTCAGTTCCAACGTGGGATGGCGGCCTGCCAAACGTTGTTTGCCATTCTGGATATGGAGCAGGAAAAAGATGAAGGCACACTTGTTCTGAAAAGGGCTGAGGGTGATTTAGAGTTCCGCAACGTCACGTTCTCCTATCCAACCAAAGAGACGCTGGCGCTGAAGAACATCAGCCTGCACATTCCTCTCGGTAAAACAATCGCTTTAGTCGGGCGCTCGGGCTCTGGTAAATCCACCATTGCCAACCTGATTACGCGTTTTTACGATATTCAATCCGGTGATATTCTGCTGGATGGGCATGATCTGCGCGAATATACGCTAGCCTCGCTACGTCGTCAGGTCTCTTTGGTGTCGCAACATGTGCATCTATTCAAAGACACCATTGCCAATAATATCTCTTATGCTTGTGGCGATCGTTATTCGCGCGAAGAGATTGAACGTGCGGCACAAATGGCGCATGCGATGGGCTTTATCAATAAAATTGATAACGGTCTGGATACCATTATCGGTGAAAATGGCGTGTTGCTTTCCGGTGGGCAACGCCAACGAATTGCCATCGCTCGTGCGTTGCTGCGTGATTGTCCGATTCTGGTACTGGATGAAGCGACCTCTGCGCTGGATACTGAGTCCGAAAGGGCAATTCAGGCTGCATTGGACGAGTTGCAAAAAGACCGTACTGCACTGGTGATTGCGCACCGTTTGTCCACGATCGAGAATGCCGATGAAATTCTGGTGGTTGAGGATGGGCAGATTATTGAGCGTGGTACGCACGCTGAGCTGCTGGCGAAAAATGGCGCTTACGCACAGTTGCATAAAATGCAGCTTGGCGAATGATTGCGCGTATCTGGTCAGGTGAATCTCGGCTTTATTGGCTGCTGCTCCCTTTCTCATTAATCTATGTCGTAATTACAGCTGCCATTCGTTATGGTTATCGTGTTAGTTGGCTTCGTTCCTGGCGTGCTCCAGTGCCGGTAGTGGTTGTGGGAAACCTCACCGCCGGTGGAAATGGTAAGACGCCATTGGTTATCTGGTTGGTTGAGGCGCTGCAATCTCAAGGCTATCACGTTGGGGTGGTATCCCGTGGTTACGGCGGTAAAGCGGAGCGTTATCCGCTAGTGGTGGATACGTTGGTGTCTACCATGCAAGCAGGGGACGAACCCGTGCTGATTTATCAGCGTACGGGTGTTGCAGTAGTGGTATCCCCTTCCCGACGTGATGCCATTGAAGCGCTGCTTGCTCGCCAATCGCTCGATGTGATCGTGACTGACGACGGCTTACAACACTATGCATTGGCTCGAGATATCGAGATCGTGGTCGTGGATGGTGAGCTTCGATTTGGCAACGGCTGGTGGTTGCCTGCCGGGCCAATGCGCGAACGGGCAGCACGCTTGCTTAGCGTAGACGCCGTCGTGGTTAATGGTGGGAAGCCCCAATCTGGCGAAATCTCCATGTACTTGCAGCCAGGTGACGCTGTCAACTTACTCAGTGGAGAAACCTGTCCTGTTGCACTGCTGACGGAAAGTGTTGCCATGGCCGGTATTGGTCATCCACCCCGTTTTTTTGCCACGCTGCGAGCGCAAGGCGTTAGCGTTGTGCGTGAAGTCACGTTTGCCGATCACCAAACTTATGTGCTAGAAGCAATTCAGGCGCTGACCGAGGATAATCATCAGCCATTGCTGATGACGGAAAAAGATGCGGTGAAGTGCAGACGTTTTGCGCAGGCTAATTGGTGGTACTTGCCGGTAGATGCGCAACTTGCCGAGCAGGGCGCGTCGATGTTGCTGGATAAGATAACGTCATTGTTGCCATAAACATGACTGTAATGTGGCTGCCAATTTTGTTTATAAGCACCTTAATGGAGGATGCATGGATCAACGTTTACTCGAGATCGTTGCCTGTCCGGTATGCAACGGACGGCTGTACTACAATAAAGATAAGCTAGAACTGATTTGTAAAGCGGATGCCTTGGCCTATCCGATACGTGACGGCATTCCCGTACTGCTGGAAAACGAAGCGCGCAAGATCCATGCAGATGAGATTATACAATGAGTTTTACTGCAATCATACCTGCGCGCTATGCCTCTACGCGCTTACCGGGCAAACCGTTAGCAGACATTAACGGCAAGCCCATGGTGGTCCATGTAATGGAGCGCGCCCTGGAGTCAGGGGCAAGCCGCGTCATTGTGGCGACAGACCATCCTTACGTTCAGCGTGCAGTGGAATTAGCTGGGGGGGAAGTGTGTCTGACCAGCCCGGATCACCACTCGGGCACCGAACGTTTGGCGGAAATCATTGAACGCTATCAGTTTCCGGATGATGAAATCATTGTCAACGTGCAAGGGGATGAGCCCTTGATTCCCCCCGTCATTATTCGCCAGGTTGCGGATAATTTAGCTGCGTACCAGGTGAAGATGGCGACGTTGGCGGTGCCTATTACTACGGCAGAAGAAGCATTTAACCCAAACGCGGTGAAAGTGGTGATGGATGCGCAAGGTTATGCGCTTTATTTTTCCCGTGCGACCATTTCCTGGGATCGTGAGCGTTTTACCCAAAGCAAGGAGACGATTGGCGATCATTTCTTACGCCATATAGGTATCTATGCCTATCGTGCTGGCTTCATTCGGCGTTATGTTACCTGGCAGCCCAGCTGTCTGGAGCAAATCGAATTACTCGAGCAACTGCGTGTTCTGTGGTACGGCGAAAAAATCCATGTTGCGGTAGCGCACGCTGTGCCCAGCGTTGGCGTGGATACACCGGAAGATTTACAGCGTGTGCGCACTGCAATAGTGTAACGCTGTTCCGCCACGGCGGTGGCATACGATCGCACTGAAAAACTCTATTATTACAGTTTTTTTATATGATACAATCACTCAGGCGTAATAGCACATCTTGCTTTGCGCCAAAATAGGGATACACCGTGCCGATGGCACTTTATTTGATCTATATTGAAGAAATTGACCGCGGTCTACCGCATGATGACACGCGGGATCCTAAAGCAGGAGTGAAGTTTGGCAAAGTATGGAACATTTAAAGGCTGAATTAAGCACAGGTTGAAAAAAGTTAAGTCTGCTCCGAACGGTATCAGTGAGCAGCCTTATATCCACTTGTATGCCCTATGCTATGCCACTGTTGGCGAAAAGCTATGTATGTTCAGGGTATTGCTCAGCCGGGAGCATATAAACTTTCTATGCTGAGACGCGAAGGGGATGTGCGCCTGCCAACGGTGTATGGCGTGATAATAACCCAGGCAGCACCCTACAAGGAATTAGTGCTGACCCAGTTGTTGGAGGGGTTAACCCAGGTTCGGGTTTTGCCGTTGCAAGAACTGAAAGAACGTATAGACCGGCTGACTTTCTCGGAAGCACTGGCGAAACTTTACCAATGCCTCAATCCTGAAGTGGCATATGGGCCAGCGCAAGCTGCAAACCATTGGTGAAGAGCTGCTGGATTACCTTAACTAACCTGGAGATGGAAGTGGAGGTGAATCGTGGTGACGATGGCTAGCTGCGTGCAGAGAGCGGTGCGCTCTCCACTAGTGACGCGATCGGTACTGGGGGGTGTCGATTCTGGTAATGGTCGTGCAGAGTTGGGAAGATGAATCCAAGTACTTGCGCGGAAAAGATATCATTCCTTGTCGTTTACTGTTCCTCGATGAAGCGGCACGTTTGGATGCGAAATCCATCGCCACCTTGTTTGAACTGTGTGAACGGTTAGAAATGCAGCTAGTGATTGCCGCACCGGAAAATATCAGCCCGAAAAAAGGCACCACTTATAAACTGGTGCGTAAAGTGTTACAAAATCAAGAGCATGTACACGTAGTAAGTCTGGGTGTTTTTGGTAATGAGAATGAAACGCCCCTCAGGTGCAGGCATAATAGTAATAATCTTGTTATGTGGAATAAAGAGGCCGTTTAACACGGCCTCTTTATTTGTCTCTTACTTTCCCATATTTATCCGTCGTATATGACAGACTAGTGAAATAATCCTGTAGGAAGTAGCGCGAAAAAAACTTTTTCTCTTTATATACTAACTATAACGATGAGTGAATAATTGCATACCTATCTTACTTAAAGTTGCATGTGTGTTAGTCTCGCTCAGTTACCTGAACCACTTACTGAGTTAGTGGCTCGGGTAACTGAGATTGTCGTCTTGCTGCAACCTGAGTGAGTTAGAATAAAGTGAGAAGTTATCTCACCGTTTTGCACTATTTATTTATGCAATCAGTTTCTGCATAACGTGAATTGGCGTGTCATATTCATTGGACCTCGTGGCTTTTTTCATCGTTGATAAAAATATCGTGGCTGATATTGTATTTATTGAATACAGGGGATAAATGGATGTTGTTATGTGAGCAAAAAGCGCATAACAAGCTGTGTTGTATTGGCACGCTGTGGGCCTTGAGCCTGTTTTCTTCCTGTGCGTTGTCGGCGACCGGGCAGGTGATGGTAATAACCCATACACCTCCGATCCTCTCTTCGCTTTCCACAAGCTCTGTTTCTCATGAAAAACAGCACGGCTGTGTTACAGAAAGGTGTTAAACCTCATTATCTGTCTGAAATAAGAGCACACTCTATGCACAGCATCCAGCACAACTACTGTGGGCAGATGAACGCACCGTGGTGCAACTTCAGCAGCAGTTGGCAGAAGTTGCACTATCAGGTATACAGCCGCAGTTTACACAATGGGTAACCTGGTTGACCGATGCAAACATAAAAGGGATGGCTCGTGACATTATTTTGTCGGATGCCATGCTAGGATATCTGCAATTTGTTGACGGCGTTGAACTTAACGGTAAGGATTGGCCCTATAGCAGCGTACCTTATCGTTTGCAGCCTCCGCCAGGAGGGCGTATAGAGCAATGGAGACAATCAATAGCTAATGGCAATAGTCTCGGGTTTGTCACTTCGCTTGCGCTGCATCATTCACAATATGCAAAAAATGCATCAAGCACTGAGAGCGTTGCTGGCAGATACGCGTACTTGGCCAGTGTTGAAGATTACGGAAAGCTTGCATCCTGAGCAGCAAAGTCAGAATCTGGGCGTGCTGCGTGAAATATTGCAGCGTAATGGTACGTTAGTCGGGCCAGAAAAAACATTACTATATTTAATGAGCAAACAGCCGCTTCCAATAATAGCGTATCGACCCCTGATAACTATACAGGGGAACTGGTTGAAGCGGTGAAACGCTTTCAACAATGGCAAGGACTGGATGCAGATGGCGTGATTGGTTGAGCGTTTCATCGCGCAAACACGTGCGGGCGCTGCTGACTCTGAATATTCAACGCTTACGATTGGTGCCAGATAATGTGACTACTGGCATTATGGTGAATATTCCTGATTATTTGTTGAACTACTACCAGAACGGTACGCAGATGCTCTCTTCGCGTGTGATTGTCGGTCAACCGAAGTGCAAAACGCCGCTGATGAGCAGTTCACTCTATAACGTGGTAGTTAACCCGCTATGGAATGTGCCAACGAGGTTGATTCGGCAGGATATTGTTCCCAAGGTCATCAAGGATCCCCGTTAATTGCAACGGAATAACTACACGTTGCTGTCTGACTAGCACTCTGAAGCAGAAACCATCTATCCGAGCATGATCGATTGGTCAGTGGTGTCGGCAGATCGTTTTTCCGTATCGCATACGCCAGGCGCCTGGCGCGAATAACTCCCTAGGGCGATATAAATTTAATATGCCTAATTCTGAAGCCATTTACTTGCACGATACGCCGAATCATAGACTGTTCCAGCACGACATCCGAGCGCTCAGTTCGGGGTGTGTCCGTGTGAATAAAGCTTCCGAACTGGCTGGACTGTTGTTGCAGGACGCGGGTTGGAATGATGTGCGCATTTCTTCTATTCTGGCGCAGGGAAATACCACCCATGTACCCGTAAAAACACATTCCCGTTAATCTGTACTATTTGACATTCTGGGTAGCGGATGGTAGCAAACCTCAGTTTCGTATTGATTTTTTTGTGGACAATGGTCGGCACGAAACAGATCGACCAGGCCAAGGATAGGGTCAGCGGTAGTAATATGTTTAAACATTGATGGCTATTCCATGACAGAGGTTAGGCAAGAACTTTCGGGTTACCGCTAGCTATAAGCTTTGCCAACCGTTTGCGATCAAAATACAGGTGAAATAACAGGAAAATTTGTGGCAGGAGCGGTCGTCATAAATGGCGCTAATAGTTAGGTTGTAGAAAACAAAAAGACAGCGCACAAGGCCCTGTCTTTTACTCTATCAGACTGCGTAATGCAGTAGTGACGGCAGGTAATTAAAACTTATAGGTTACACCAACAGCAACTTTATCGTCGCCGTTAACGCCTAACGCGTTATCAGATTTGATCAGGTTGATATCGTACTCAGAGTATACGGAGAATTTTTTGTTGAATACGTAAGTTGCACCCAAGCTCACATATTTTGTGATGTATTGACTGGTAGATACATTACGTGCAGCATCAGTACCTTTTGCTTTAGCTTGAACATAACCTAGAGATGGTTTCAGACCAAAGTCAAAGTTATACTGAGCAACAGCTTCAAAAATTTCTGTTTTGTCAGCAAAACCTCTCAGCAGGGTCTTCTTCGATGCTACGCCATTAGAAATCCCTTCAACGTAGGAAGCATTACGTAGTTCTGAGTAGACCGCTGCAACATAGATGTTATTAGCGTCATATTTCAGGCCAGTACCCCAAGCTTCGGCTTTTTTACCGTGACCAGAAGTATTTAGTAAATCATCCTGGGTATTTTGCTTTTTAGTGCGATTAATCGCAGCATAGTTACCAACAATGCTTACACCAACAGGAGAATTGTACTCCAGAGAAGTACCCCAGCCATCGCCGTTCTGAATATCAATACCGTTACGTTTGTTCAACGTATCGCTGCTGTTTTTGCTTTGGTATTGCAGACCAAAGTTCATGCCATCAACCAGACCAAAGAAATCTTTATTACGATAAGTTAAAACACCAGTAGAACGGCCAGTCAGGAAGTTTCCAGAGTTAGACTGATCACTACCCCACTCAGGCAGAACGTCTGTATATGCCAGAGAGTCATAGGCAATACCCATATTACGACCATAATCGATAGAACCGAAATCAGTGATTTTCAGGCCAGCAAATGCATAACGGGTGTTAGCATCAGAACTTTCAGTTTGGTTGCCAGCCAATTCAGCTTCATAACGTCCGTAGCCGATCAGATCGCTGTTAATTTGAGCTTCGCCCTTAAAGCCAAGACGTGCATAAGATTTGTCGCCATTTTGGCTGTTGTTATCAGAGAAACGGTGTCTGGCGGTAACTTTACCGTACAGGTCCAGTTTGTTGCCGTCTTTGTTGTAAACTTCTGCTGCGTTTACTGCGCCCGCAGTCAACAAAGCCGAGACTGCTACTGCAAGAATATTGCGTTTCATCATTATTACCCTCATTGGTGTTTTAAGACACTCGCCGCTGCCATTAACAATTCTCGAAAAAAGTAATAAAAATTTTACGGAACTATTACTGGAAGTTTAGTGTACTCCCGTGTCTGAACGCAGTGTTCCATTCACTCACCCGTTAATCTACCCTAAAAATGATACTAAGTTCGTAATCTGGTAACAAAAAAATTTTTTTGTTTCAAATTGAAAATTTTAGGGAGCTTTGTGAGGCTTATCCGAAAGAAAAAAGACCGCGAATAAATTGCGGTCTTTTTTTCTAGTTATTTGTTTTAATTATGTTTAATATGTATTTAGAAACTGGCGTTGCGCGGAGTGCGTGGAAAAGGAATAACATCGCGCACATTTTGTACACCGGTAACATAGGCAATCAAACGTTCAAATCCGAGCCCAAAACCGAAATGCGGAATGGTGCCGTAGCGACGCAGATCGCGATACCACCAGTAATCTTCTTTATTAAGCCCCATTTCTTCCAAACGGCTATCCAACTGCGCCAGACGTTCTTCACGCTGAGAACCGCCGATGATTTCGCCGATGCCAGGTGCCAGTACGTCCATGGCAGCCACGGTTTTACCGTCTTCGTTCATACGCATATAGAAAGCTTTGATATCTTTCGGATGGTTTTTTACTACCACAGGCGCTTTAAAGTGCTGCTCTGCCAAATAACGCTCATGTTCGGAGGCGAGATCGACGCCCCAAAACACCGGATTTTCGAACGTATGGCCGCAGTTAAGCAGGATTTCGACGGCTTCGGTATAGTCTACCTGCGCGAAATCAGCACTGATAAAGTTTTTCAGACGGTCCACTGCTTCTTTATCTACACGCTCAGTAAAGAACGCCATATCGTCGGCACGTTCATCCAGCACCGCCTTGAAGACATATTTCAACAGATTTTCTGCTAGCGCCGCAGCATCGTCTAATGTCGCAAAGGCCACCTCCGGTTCGATCATCCAAAATTCAGCTAAGTGACGACTGGTGTTGGAGTTCTCGGCACGAAATGTTGGGCCAAAGGTATACACCTTAGAAAGGGCGCAGGCGTATGTTTCACAGTTCAACTGGCCAGAAACGGTCAGGAATGCCTCTTTGCCAAAGAAATCTTCATTGAAATCCACTTTGCCTACATCAGTGCGCGGCAGGTTTTCCAGATCCAACGTTGACACGCGAAACATCTTGCCAGCACCTTCGGTATCAGATGCGGTGATGAGCGGCGTGGAAATCCAAAAATAACCGTTTTCATGAAAGAAACGGTGAATGGCTTGCGCCAGCGTGTGGCGTACGCGCGCAACTGCACCGATCAGGTTAGTGCGCGGACGTAGGTGTGCGACTTCACGCAGGTACTCAATGCTGTGGCGTTTTGCCGCCACCGGATAGGTATCGGGATCGTCTACCCAACCCACTACTTCAACGGCAATCGCTTGAATTTCAAAAGATTGTCTTTCACCCGGAAAGGCAACAACCTTACCGGTCACAATGATAGAACACCCGGTGGTCAATTTTAGAATATCATTCTGGTAATTGGGAAGATTATTATTTACGACCACCTGTAACGGATTAAAGCAGGAACCATCATAGACGGCAATAAAGGAGATACCGGCTTTAGAATCTCTCCGGGTACGTACCCAGCCGCGCACGATGACATCACTGTCAACGGCGATAAGGCCTTGCAGTACGTCGACTACAGGCACTACGCTCATAAAATTCTCTCTTTTCAATGAATGATATTTGACGGGTCAACCCCATAGGGGTAATTAGCTATGCTACTTGCCATCTGGCAGGACACAAGCAGAAATAACCAGAATGCGTTAAGTTTTCCGCATTCTGGTAATGTTGGGTTAAATCATGAGCAGTAAAAGGGTTAACTGGCTTCTCTGACGCATGGCAAATCGAAGGCTTTACGCAATGCAGAAACAAAAGCGACGTCATGGCAGATGGTTTTGCCTGGAATATCGCAGGTCAAACGCGTGTCAATACCAAACACCAGGTTAAGCCACTGAGAAAAATGGCGATAAAGCGTGAGCGCTTTCTCCAGGTGTAGGTTATCGGAGAACACCAGCGTTTTACTTATTGGGTCGATACCCAACACTGGTAGTGCGCAATCGCTTTTTCGCCTCAATCGATGGGATCCCCTGAATCATGACGCAGCCCCTGATAGGCATTGGCGAAATCGAGATCGAAATCGCGGAGGAACGCATCCATGGTAATACAATCTGTCAGGGCGATACCGAGCTGATCCGGGTATTCAACCAGCCATGCATGTAGGGCTGCATGTTGGCTGCTAGCAAGCGTGGCACTGAGTTGTTAATGCCGCCTAAACCATTCATGCCCTTGCGTGCCTACCGGCGTTTTAGCCCCACCAATTGGCGCGCTAGATCGTAGTTAATGGTGACAATCAGGTAAGGGAATTTTTTCTGCAGCACACTCACTATTTCATATTGCACTTCACGAGAAAAATGACACCGTATAACGAAATCCATCAGTTTGAAATGACTCAGGTCGATACCTTGACTGCGTTTACGAAATTGCACCAGTGTACGACGCAGCTATGCAAAGGCATGTACGGCGGTTATGTCTGGCGTGTGTGAATAGTGTACCACCTCTCTGATCACTTCCAACAGCGACACTTTCTACAAAATCACCTCGCGCCAGGGACTACGAATGCGAATATCCAGCTTACCGTGATGATCACTTACGGTAACCTGTTGCGGGTTAAAGCGGAAATGACGCAACCAAAGCAAATAATCCGCTGTAAAACACAGCAGCGTGGAGAGATAAGCGAACTCGTCTTCGCTGAGTGACAACTAGCTTATCAACGCAATCTACGCGCTGATGGCTTCAGCATAACTCACTAAAATCCCATCTCAGAGGCAGCGGAATTCCGCTGTAACGTCCTATATCATAATAATGATGGAACACCGCCTGCTGCATATGAAGCTTATAGGCATCAGTATCCAGCAATGAGTTCAAAATTGGGGGAAGGGTGTAAAGTCATAATACGTTACAGCATCCTCGTCAGACGCATTTCCACTATCAAAATTATTAGTAATGTTCGATGAGTATACCTTGAATCTCACTCAATTGTCGCTATCACTTATCTACCCGCTATACTTCAAGAGGTGGTTCATGCCTGTCAGTTGGATGGTAAAGCGGGAATCAAACCTATCTCGGCTGACGGGATAGTGAATAGCACAACTCTTGCTGGCTGTACCTCGATTACAGTTTGCCTGGCAGCACGCGCTGGCTGAATACAACACCTCTGTTGCCGGATGGAAACTGCAATTTGCTTGCCAGAGAGTGCCCATCCATGTGTAATGTGTCTGGGGGGGAAGGCAACCTTATCACCCTGCACAGTACACTCTAAATGCTGATTCGCGCCCCGATTAACTAGTGTCCGTGCGGGTATTTATTACCGATAAGCTGATTATCTCAACGTGTCGCCGTAAAATTGCTGCATCAATGACGTGCTTATAGATTTGCAGGAAGGTAATGGCCCTACGGATAGCGATAGTTGGCTAGTTTTCGTAGCGGAAGCACTGACAGATCAAACCAGCGAGTTTATCAATGATTTGTATGAAAAAATCATTGATCTTGAAGACGATCTGCTAGAGCAGAAAATTCCCGCACGTGGTACGCTGGCATTGATTTGTAAACAATTGATTATGTTACGACGTTATATGACGCCATAGCGCTATGTTTTTTCTCGCCTTTCTGACGAGCATCTTGCCTAGATGGACGATGGCGATCGCCGGCGAATGCAGGAAATTGCCGAACGCCTTGGGCGAGGATTGGATGATCTGGATGAAAGTATTGAGCGGACCACCGTGCTGGCAGATGAAATCACGTCGCAAATGACGGAAGAGCTCAGTCGGCGTAGTTACACCATGTCGGTGTTGGCTATGATTTTTCTGCCAACGACCTTCTTGACCGGATTATTTGGCGTCAATCTCAGAGGCATTTCGGGCGGCAGTTCATCGGTAGGCTTTATCACCCTCTTCTTTATGTTGCTCGCCTTGGTAGGGGGTTGCCCTGTAGTTAAAGTGCAGTAAATGGCTATGAATTTTTCAGCAGCTTACTGCGTTCAGTATCACATAATGTTACGTGTCTTTTAAAAAAATGAATATATTGATAAATATCAATATTTCAGGCACGCATGTGCGGCACTATCACTCTCGTAGGTAAATGCAACATCAAGCGATGAGCGTTGCGCTCCATATTGTCTTACTTCCTTTTTTGAATTACTGCATAGCATAATTGATTTACACCATGCCGACGTTAATGTCGGCATTTTTTTTGCCTGAAGATCAGGCGAGCACTGCTGTGCTCTGGAATTATTTTATTTCGATAACATTGAGGCGCTCTGGTTCAGTAACGGTATCGTCCTCTTGCTGCCAGCCTACAAGTTGAAGCGTCAATGTTTCACGGTCAAATGCCAAATCCCCAACGTCAATCACTTCGCTATCGTGATTTATTCCGTTGAAATCGAAAAGTTGATGATCGGCAAAATGGGAAGGCACGAGGTTTTGCATGGCAGTAAACATGGCCTCAATACGACCAGGATAACGTTTATCCCAATCGCGCAGCATATCTTTGATTACATGACGTTGCAGGTTGGGCTGCGAACCGCACAGATTACACGGAATAATAGGAAACGCACAGGCCTCGGCAAATCGCTTAATATCTTTTTCACGGCAATAGGTGAATGGACGGATCACCACATGTTTACCGTCGTCGCTCATTAGCTTGGGTGGTATTCCTTTCAACTTTCCGCCGTAAAACATGTTTAAAAATAGTGTTTGCAGAATATCACCGCGGTGGTGGCCCAGCGCGATTTTGGTTGCTCCGAGTTCGGTAGCTGTGCGCTAGAGAATACCGAGACGTAAGCGTGAACACAGAGAACAGGTGGTTTTCCCTTCAGGGATTTTATCCTTAACAATGCCGTATGTGTTCTTTTCGACAATCTTGTATTCAACGCCGATGCTGTCGAGATAGTGCGCAGAATGTGCTCAGGGAAGCACGGCTGTTTCTGATCAATGCTCACGGCCACCAACGAAAAGTTGACGGGTGTACTTTGTTGCAGATTACGCAATATTTTCAACAGAGTGTAGCTGTCTTTTCCTCCGGAGAGGCACATCATAATGCGGTCACCTTCTTCAATCATGTTGAAGTCGACGATCGCTTCACCCACGTTTACGAAGTAAACGTTTTTTGCAATTTGTTAAGGTTGTACTGTTGTTTCTGGTTAATATTTTGATTATATTGCATTTAATTTTATTCCCATACCCATACCCATACCCATACCCATACCCATACCCATACCCATACCCATACCTTTGAGGCGTATCATAAGGGCAAATAGATTCACTGGGAAAGCTGTTTATTCAGCATTCCGGCCTAATCTGCATTCAGGTCTTTTATCCATTTGCCGTAGATTTCATACGACCTTTGTGCATTTTCATGCCCCATCTGTTTAGCAATAAACGAGGGGTTGGCTCCTTCAGAAAGTCATCAGCATGCATAAGTATGGCGCTTATGGTACGAATTACGGTGACGAATACCAGATCTTTTTAATGCTAAGCTCTATAATTGTCCAATCAATGAGAGAACGCACTGGGTTTCTACGTCCAGTTTGCATCCTGAGTTTCAGTCTGACCATACGTGGAGGGTGCCCGCCTTGGCAGAGCGTAGTACCAGGAGGCATGGGTGAAGGTGTCAGAAGGCCGCTTTGTCGTTGAAGCTTATCATCCGAAAGGATAAATTTTTTACCTAACCGAATAATGTCAACTAACAATTAACTTGACAGAATTCCGTTACGCGATAAAAACTAAACTGTACAGTTCACATGTAATGTGAATCCAAGGATTTTACATGAAGACGTTAAGGAAGTCAGTGGACTGGCTGTTATCGGCACCTCCATACTGCTGGCAGAGTGTGCTCCAGTCATACACCCGTGCGCTATAGCGGCATCGACTCAGCGTCTAAACTGTCGGCAAACACGGAGGATAACGCTGATCGTATTCCTTACCGTTATTCACACCCGCGGTTGACTGGCGAAAGTATGACAGGATCATTATTGATCCGGTGAAAATCTATCAGGATAAAGACGGCTAGTTTGACGATATGGCGTATTCCGATCGTCAGTTGCTTGCCTCGCACATGCGAGATCAATTCAGCAAAGCGCTGAGTACACGTTTTAAAGAGGTCAAAAAGCCTGTACCGGTACGTTACGTCTAGTGCTAACGCTGAGGGTGCTGATACTACGCCGCAAGTGATGGACGTTCACTAAATTCGATTTGGCGGGTAGTCCCTACAACATCGTGTAATCGGTGCGCGGTGGTAAGGGATTAATGACCGGTTCAGTGGATTATATCGTTGAAGTTTATAATGCAAATAGTCACGAACTGCTGAAGGCATATGCTGCCCGGTAGTATTCGAATGCCATGAACATCTCTGCCAGTATCGGCTCACTGAGCGCTGCTGAAGTCGGTATTGAAAAGAATGCGAAAGAGCTAGCGGAAATGCTCCAGTAGCCTCAGACAACACCGGATACAGCCGGATCGTTCAACCGGAACCGACTGTGATGTCCCTTTGCATTGCTTGAAGTACCGTAAGCGGGAGGCTAGGCGCTTTCCATCTCCTGTGTGCTGATTATCCTTATTAACAATCACAATCTGTACCCGCTATGGGATCTGATTTCGGTCAAGGGGAATGGATGTCGTGACTAATGAGGCTTTTTTCCCCGTCAGATGCAAGTCTGCAGGTGTTCCCTCTGTAGTCTGGTGTGTGATGACGAAACAACGTTTAGTGTTCGTAGAAAATGTCCTCGCTGTCAGAGAGGCTTGCCCCCCGGACACCCTTAAAGAAACCTCTCTCTGAGCGGGCCGTTGCTTTTGGCCTTCATGATCTTGTATGTGCTCGCCAATATTTTCCCGGTGATGTATACAACGCTGTCCGACCATGGCAGCGAAAGCACTCTCCTTTCCGGGGTTGTTGCATTCTGGCGAGCGGTTTCGTGGGGAATAGCATCAATTATCTTTATTGCCGGTGTGACATTCCCTGCCTGAAATTTCTGCCCCTGAGTGTGCTGCTGATTTCATCTGCCCGCAAGAGCCGTTGGGCCAGATGGCACATACCAGGCTTTAAATTTGAGTTCATAACCAAACTGCTTGTTTTGCTTTTTCTAAAAAACTTCCGATCGTACTGCTTAGCGCTGTAAATGGCGATTTGCATCACGCGTGTCTCCGCAAGAATACTTCCGCTACATTAGCAAGAAAATCGGTGTGAGACAAACCGACCACGGCGAACCGCAGCGGTTTATCGAAAATGAAAGCACAGAAAAATTAGATCATTATCTGCGTGCGGTCGCGGTGCTGAACACGGATACCGCATCAGCCATCGTGGAGATCTATTTTTACAGGCAACCAATTGCGGAACTGGAGTGGGTGGCCAACAACGTGTTCTGACGCCTTAACTCGTCAATACCATTGTTTCGCTAGAATATTATCTGGTGCGCGTACGGTTGTTGTAGGCGCGCTATTTGCTACGGTTTTCCGACCTGAACATTCATGCGGTGGCGGAACGCTGTCTTTTGGCGACGTCACAGCTACTCTTCCCGTGCTTTTTGTCTCCAGTTCGGCATATCGTCCAATCAGTGCCGATAACGTCTGACCCCGCAATCCACTACTTAGAGACGCATCACCCCCACGTGCGTATCATGAGGCACATCGCGGAAAATCGGCAGAGCTTCCCAGCGCAACCAATAGCGTGATTGTGGCTGGTAATCACTGCTTTATGCGACAATCAATTGCACTTCTTCCAGGGAAGAAAGATACTGCTGTGGTTGCCGTAAATCGTCCGACACTTTCGGTGCGAGCGGGCGGGTTGCTACTACATGCAGTGTAGTTTCATCAATAGTCCACACGCCGTTACCTGCCCAGGTGGTGTCCATTTGACCTGCAATAGCCCATCCACTATCCCGCGTGGGCACTCAGCGTTACATCCAGTGGGATCAAACCACCGCCGGAAAAATCCCATCGAAAATCCCACTGGCTGATTTGCACTTTTTGCCACTGCCCTTGTCCGGCCAGTCTGGCCAGAAACGCTCTCTAGTGGCCTTCATCGTCATAAAGATGGTAAATAAGTATCTATTTTCCATGATTATCGAATCCTACTTCCTGCACCATACCGAGCAGCCCACCACACACATCGGCGTCATCCAAAATCAAAAATGATATACAGGTCATCACAACAGTCGACCTTGATTGTCTTTGAAAAACACCGGGTAAGTGACCCGGTTTTCGCGTTCACCAGTCATATGCTACACATTGACCAGGGTGGTGATATCCAGCGGACATTTACTGCGAAAATAAATCAGCGGATCCACGTGCATATTACGTGCGAGATGAATATATCCAGCACAGGCCACCGCCAGAGTCAGGTAGTTATAGGAATTAAAATCGGTAATATGGGCATAATGCTCCCGCTCGGGTAGCCAGAAACTGTCTGGCTGAAAGGTGTGTCTTCTGCCTATGGCAAAGGCGATGCCCCACCGTGATCCTGTTCTGGGGTCATATCAGGCGGCAAACTGATGGTCGCCGTAATTAATCAGACAATACAGTATGGTGAAATCGGCGCAGGCATCAGCCACCGGCGCAACAATGATATCAGACATCAGATACTCTCCTAGCGAGCAATAAGGGATTTACGACGAAGGAAAAACACAGCCAACACCAGAGCGCCGAGCGGATGCAGGGTAGCGCCGACATAGATCTGTATCGAATAACAGAAGTTATCGATAATCGAACCGACAAAACCGTTAAAAATGATCGAGGTGACGCCACCCAGTGCACTTATGACGCCGATAGCTGTCGCGATCGGCACTCGTGGTGCCAGACGCCCATCATCATGATGGTCGCCATACTCAACCAGGCAGTGCACATAAAATTAATGATGGTCATGATGCCGATGGCGGCATAAATATTGCTGACCGACGGCAGCAAAAACACCAATGGAGCTAGGCAGATGACAGACCAGTCATGGTCAATCGTGCACGGGTAGGTTCTATACCGCGCGAGACCATCACCGCGCGAGACCATCAGTCAGACGCCCCAACACTGCAAGTACTCTAAACACCGCCACCAGTGGCGGAAACCACATCAATTTGCTAACTTCGGCGAGCGTTAGGCCTATGTTCTCCAATCCCACCTACCAATATTGGTAGAAGAACAAAAAAAGGGTCGGTCAGTAAGCTGGCGATCAGCAAAGCTCAGATCGGGGTGGAAGTTAATACCATTTTATAACGTTGCAGCAGGGGAACCTAGGTGGTTGGCGTGTCGGCAACCGTTTTACTGGCCGTAGGCGTTTGACGGCTGGTGAAAAACCACATTAATCCCACTACAACCCCAGCCATCGCCGGAATAAAGAATGCCCAACGCCAGCCCGCTGATAGCCTAACCCAGGCGACGAAAGGCGGCACGAGGATCAAGCCAAGCGACTGGATAATGTTGGTGAGTTGAAACGCGAAGGCGCGCTATTCAGCTCGAAACCAGGTGAACACCGCCAGTGTCAACACGGGGACGATGCCGGATTCCGCCAGGGCCGAGCAATACTCGAGAGGTATCAACCGGAGAGTGAGTGTGATAAGCCTGTGAGCAGTGTCGCAAGGGACATCATCACCATCAGCGACACCAACACATAGCGACTACCAAAACGGTCGACGATCCTGCCGACAAAGAAATACATAAACGTGTAGGCGATCATGAACGCGCTGATCAGCATCGAGTAATCACTGTTGGTGAGCGATAATTCATGCATCAGGGTGGTTTTCAGGATCGACACAGAATACTCCGTTTTTTTGTTGTACGGATACGAGGTCAATCGGAGTATATCGGGGGGATAGGTAGGGCACGTGGAGTGTGATGCCTGACAATACGCTTTGACTTCAGGAGCCAAATTCGAGGTGAAATTGGCGTTTTATTCTGTTTTTACGATTGTTGTGCAGCTTCTGAACAACGTACCGCCCAGTCTCAATATGGCCTGAGCATGGGAGATTCCGGGGGCAATGGTTGCTGTTAGACATTCCTTGATAAAATCATCCACACAGTACTTAGAGCATCCCTATAGACCCGGTTAGATTTGGTGTTTTCGGACGCAACAACGGCAGGTTGAGGCATCACTTGGGGCAACACGTAATAAGCTCGCTCATCTCCGCTTTAAATTAAAGTATCGTAGATGTATTTTAACTATAATGGGTTATACCAATTGCTATTCCAGTTCTTTTGATGGATCGAGCTGGGTAAATGCCCCTCTTGAATTTAGCCGGCCTCAATGAGAAAAAAATAACTGGCTAAAAGCCAGTGCTTTGTTATTAGTCTTTATGAGATGCATTGAGATTCCATGAGACATATAGAAGTATATTAGAGGTTGAACAAGAAATTCATCACATCACCATCTTTAACGATGTACTCTTTCCCTTCGGAACGCATCTTGCCTGCCTCTTTCGCACCTTGTTCACCTTTGTAAGTGGTGAAATCTTCGTAGGCGATGGTTTGCGCGTGGATGAAGCCTTTTTCAAAGTCGGTGTGGATTTTACCTGCGGCCCGCGGGGCTGTGGCACCGACCGGGATAGTCCAGGCTCGAACTTCTTTTACGCCTGCAGTGAAGTAAGTTTGCAGGCTTAGTAGTTCATAACCTGCGCGAATTACGCGGTTCAGACCGGGTTCTTCCAGTCCTAATTCGGCCATAAATTCGTCGCGTTCTTCATCATTCAGTTCTGCAATGTCGGATTCCACTGCCGCACAGACGGGAACAACCACCGAACCTTCGCTAGCGGCGATTTTACGTACCTGATCTAAGTAGGGGTTGTTTTCGAAACTGTCTTCATTACCATTGGCAATGTACATGGTCGGCTTTAACGTCAGGAAGCTCAGGTAACGAATGGCTGATTTCTCTTCTGCGCTCAGATCCAGGGCGCGAAGTATGCCTGCCTTCTCCAGTTGCGGTAGGTATTTTTCCAGCGCAGCTTGCTCAATTTTAGCGTTTTTGTCACCGCCTTTTGCTTTTTTCTGCACACGGTGCAGCGCGCGTTCACAGGTATCCAAATCCGCCAGAGCCAGTTCGGTGTTAATGATATCGATATCGTCAGCTGGATTGACTTTACCTGAAACGTGGATGATGTTGTCGTTTTCAAAACAACGTACTACATGGCCAATCGCTTCCGTTTCACGAATATGAGTCAGGAACTGGTTGCCCAGGCCTTCACCTTTAGATGCGCCTTTTATCAGACCCGCGATGTCAACAAATTCCATCGTCGTCGGGAGAATACGTTGCGGTTTAACGATCTCAGCCAGCTTGTCCAAACGCGGATCGGGCATTGGCACCACGCCGGTGTGGGGCTCAATGGTGCAAAACGGAAAGTTGGCCGCTTCGATGCCAGCTTTAGTCAGTGCATTGAACAGCGTAGATTTGCCCACGTTAGGCAGCCCAACAATACCGCATTTGAATCCCATACTTTGTATCACCTTAAATAACTTATCAATCATATGGTTATTTTTTTACATCTGAAGAAATTAATACGTTGGCGTTAATTATACACGGAATGGCGCATTAACTTGATGAACCTCTGCGGGGGATATTATATCACGCAGGTTTATAGGAATGCAATCGCCTCATGGCTTTGACCATATCGTATTTTAGCAGAATCTCAGTGCAGCGGATTGCTTCTTCAATTGCGCCGTCAATCAGCGTTTGCTCACTGGCGGGCGGTTTACCCAGTACGAAACCCGTGACCTTGCTTTTGTCACCAGGGTGGCCAATGCCAATGCGCAGGCGATAGAAATTAGGGTTATTGCCTAACTTGCTGATGATATCTTTCAGACCATTGTGCCCACCATGTCCACCCCCTAATTTTAGCTTGGCAATGCCTGGAAAAAGATCCAATTCATCGTGCGCCACCAAAATCTCATCCGGTTGGATACGATAAAAAGTCGCCATTGCCGCCACGGCTTTACCACTGAGATTCATAAAAGTGGTAGGTACCAGCAGGCGAACATCTTGCCCAGCAAGATTGAGACGTGCGGTATATCCAAAAAATTTAGCCTCTTCCTTAAGCGATTGACGGTAAGCCTCAGTCAGTTGATCAACATACCATTTACCCGCATTGTGGCGCGTGGCAGCGTATTCTGCCCCCAGATTCGCCAATCCGACAATTAATTTGATACTGCTCACGTTAAGTCCCAGATTCTGTGTCCCATGACGCCTGATAGGAGAATGTCAAACGCGTAGTTTACAAAGGAGTAGGGTAGTGATAAAGCCTCAAGGCAGGTTGTCCGTTAAGTGATTGGATAACAAACGCCAGAAAATAAAAAAATGATTTACTTTGGTAAAATTCAAATTGGTTATTAATAATTCACTCCTCTTGAGCACAATATGTAAAAAAATTTCTGAGATTGCTTATCTGTGATCGCATGTGTAATACCTTGCTGAACACAGCGTCTATAATTACATCAGAACAAGGAAGGTTACGTAGCATGTTCATTTTTACGAACGGGTCGTTATTTAAAACAGCTACTACAGCAGGAGATGATAGATGAAACGCAAAAATGCTGTTGTGCTAGGCAACGTATTTATGGGTATCGGTATGGTGTTAATAGTTGGGGGGGCTGCTTTCACTATCATTAGCCAGTTACCAGAACTGAATTTGCCTGCAGATTTCACCTATTTTAACCTGATGGCCATTTTCTCCGGTGTAATGATCTGGCTGGTCAGGGCACGTATTGGCGGTCGTGAGGCCGTAGCGGATCGCTATTGGTGGGTGAAGCATTTCGATAAAAATTGCCGCCGCCAGCAACCTCATTCCTGATAATACCAGACGCTTGCTTTTCCGACAGGCGCCAGCATATCTTTTTCCTGCTTGCAGAAAATACATTTGCTGCGTGCTGATAAAATTATCCCTATGGGGTTTAGTTAAACCAGATAATAATTATTGCCATTGTTTACATGCGATATTATTGCTGCGCTGAACGATATTCTGTATTGTGCGTAACTATACCCGCCTGAAAATAAAAAAAGCCACCCTCGGGTGGCGTTATGTTTACAACAGAAATGGATGCTATTGATTAATGCTCAAACATGGCAGAAATAGATTCTTCATTACTGATACGGCGAATGGCTTCGGCCAGCATGTCTGAAAGTGTTAAGGTGCGTACATTTGGCAGTTTTTTGATATTTTCCGACAGCGGAATGGTATCGCAGACGATAACTTCATCAATTACCGAATTCTTGATGTTGTCATAGGCATTGCCGGAGAAGATCGGGTGAGTAGCATAAGCAAAGACGCGCTTGGCTCCGCTTTCTTTTAACGCTTCCGTCGCTTTGCATAGCGTGCCACCGGTATCAATCATGTCGTCGACCAGAATACAGTCGCGCCCTGCGACATCACCGATAATGTGCATCACTTGAGAAACGTTAGCATGTGGACGACGTTTGTCGATGATCGCCATATCAGTATCGTTCAACAGTTTAGCAATGGCACGTGCACGCACAACGCCACCGATATCCGGAGAAACCACGATGGGATTTTCCAGATTCTGTTGAAACATGTCTTCTAGCAGAATAGGGCTGCCAAAAACGTTATCCACCGGAACGTCGAAGAAGCCTTGAATCTGTTCTGTGTGCAGGTCCACGGTCAGGACGCGGTCAACCCCAACGCTCGACAGAAAATCAGCCACCACTTTGGCGGTGATCGGCACACGTGCAGAACGCACGCGGCGGTCTTGTCGGGCATAGCCGAAGTAGGGGATTACGGCGGTGATACGTCCCGCTGATGCGCGGCGTAGGGCATCCACCATCACAACCAGCTCCATCAGGTTGTCATTGGTTGGTGCACAGGTAGACTGGATGATGAAAATATCGCCACCACGAACATTTTCATTGACTTGCACGCTGACTTCACCGTCGCTAAAGCGACCTACAGCGGCGTCTCCCAGGCTGGTGTACAAACGGTTGGCAACACGTTGCGCTAGTTCGGGGATAGCGTTACCAGCAAAAAGCTTCATATCAGGCACGAGAAGAACCTCAGGCTTGCGTCCAGAGAAATATTGTACCTAATGTCTCAAGAGCGATGCGAGACAACAGGTACAATATGCATATGGGTACATACATTAAGCGTTGATACTTATTGCATAAGCCCGCTATACGGGTATAGCCGTCATACTTCAAGTTACACGTGCGTCGGCTACACACTCGCTATTCGGCCTATCCCAGGCCCTCACCTCTAATGAGACAGTCGCACACGACGTTCAAATCTTCTCCTAGCAGATTTTTCACCCGGATCAATAAATTAAGTAAGTTCATCGAGATTTATTCGCTTGCCGCATGACGAGACTCATAAATGAGCCTCACCCTAATGGGCCAGCGCAAGCGCTGTTCAAAATGTAAACGTTGCGTTCTGCAACTTAAATTATTTAGGATATGAATATGTTATCAATACTTAAAGTTTCCCGGAAAGCGCACAATGCAGCGGCGAGATGTTCATGCCACTCGCAACAAAACCGTCCAGCCTTTCCGGGGCCTGGTCAAGCACCTGGCGAGCAGCGGATTCAGTGTCGAATTCGGCAAATACACAAGATCCGGTTCCCGTCAGGCGTGCTGGCGCGTATTCTAGCAGCCATGAAAGTCGCTGTTCAACCTCGCGAAAACGTTTTCTTACGATAGATTCACAATCATTGACGAAGGTCTGTTTTTGTAGCATCGCTAATAAGCGTATCGGCGCGTTACGCGGTAAGTCCGGATCGCCAAACACCAACGGGGTTGGAATAGCAACGCCGGGGTGCACCACCAGGTACCATTTTTCCGGCGGTGAGGCTGGCGTTAGTATCTCTCCAACCCCTTGTGCGAAGGCGGCATGGCCGCGCACAAACACGGGGACATCTGCACCTAACTGTAATCCCAACGCAGCCAGCGTGTCCTCATCAAGGTCACACTTCCACAGATGATTTAAGGCGACCAGCACCGTAGCCGCATTAGAAGACCCTCCTCCGAGGCCGCTTCCCATGGGTAAATGTTTATCAATACTAATATCGGCGCCGTTATACGCCAGCGTGCGGCCCTGTTCATGGCAATAACGCTGCAAAAGACGCGCTGTGCGCACGGCAAGGTTGGCTTCATCAGGAACGCCAGACAGAGGGGTTAGCAGGTTAATGATACCGTCGTGACGTAAGGTGATGTCTACGGTGTCGCCATAATCTAAAAACTGGAACAGGGTCTGCAACAGATGATAACCATCGGCGCGTTTGCCGTTGATATAAAGAAACAGATTGAGTTTGGCAGGGGATGGCCACTGCGTCAGCAGCCCTGCATCGCTCATAGCTTATTGCACCCCGTCCAGTTATTCATTTTTAGCTTGATGCGTTGCTCACCCTGCATCAATTCCATCGCGTTAGGCATGGTGGGGGTGACACTGTTGTCATATCCGAGGTATTTTACTTCCCACGCCAGGCCGTTTTGTTGAAGTGTAGCCATGTTAAGCCGTGCATGTTTATCAAGGGTAAACTGTTGTGCATCTCCCGGCAGACCAATCATCCATTGGCGCAGGTTGGTTAACGGAATACGCATACCCGTTAACTGAGACAACATATACTCTGCATCTTTGCCGGTATATCGCTTACCTTGTCCATCGGTAATTTGGATTCCTTCCGGTTGAGCGCGAATTTCAAGTTCTTTGCTGCCAAACGGGTTGGTGAGTAGCAAGCGATAGCGCTGCAGGGAAGACTCCTGCCAAAAAAAGTTAGCAGAGAGTTTCTTACTATCGGAGAGATAGGCAAAAGCGCCGCGAGTCTGATACTGGCTCAATTGCCGTACCTGCTGTTTATGCTGCAACCACGCCGCATCCGATGTTGCTCCGGAGCCGGCAGGCTTTGTCAGGGTACAGGCAGTCAGTAGTAAGCTGGCTAAAAGCAGGAGCCGCAAGGAACGAGTAGTATTACTTAACATGTCGCATACATCCTTAAGGGTAGAGGAATCCCATCATCATGTTCGAATGAACACAGTTTGCCATGCGATGAGAACGATGCCCAGCAGCAATGTGTTGTCGTGAAGTAGTAACGCGCTGCGCAATATCAACTACGTCAATTAGAGATACTTAGCGCTGCGTCGCTTTTCATGCTGTGCAGCATCAAGTAGAATGCACTCTACCTGAAGACCATACCAACGTCGGCATTACTTCTGATGGCGCTTATTCAAGAATGATTCAATGACCCTGCTTGCGCTTGGCATCAATCACAAAACCGCTCCGGTATCACTCAGAGAACGCATTGCGTTTTCACCTGATGTGATGGGCGACGCTTTACACAGCCTGCTCGCGCAGCCCCTGGTGCAGGGGGGGGTGGTACTGTCTACCTGTAATCGCACTGAATTGTACCTCAGTGTCGAGGAGCGGGAAAATCAGCGCGAGCAGGTGGTCAATTGGTTATGCTATTTTCATCATCTTCATCCTGATGAACTGAAAAACAGCCTTTACTGGCATCAGGATAACGCGGCAGTCAACCATCTGATGCGCGTGGCCAGCGGGTTGGATTCGTTAGTGTTGGGTGAACCACAGATTCTTGGACAGGTTAAAAAAGCCTTTGCCGAATCACAGCGCGGTCATTCACTCTCCAGTGCACTGGAACGATTGTTCCAGCGCTCATTCTCGGTAGCAAAACGGGTACGTACAGAGACGGACATCGGTGCCAGTGCAGTGTCGGTGGCGTTTGCTGCCTGTACGCTGGCTCAGCAGATTTTTGAATCATTGGTGGATGTTACCGTGCTGCTGGTTGGGGCGGGGGAAACCATCGAACTGGTGGCGCGCCATTTACGCGAGCGTCAAGTGCGACGCATGGTGATCGCTAATCGAACTCGCGAACGGGCGCAAGTGCTTGCCACGGAAGTCGGCGCTGAAGTGATTACGCTAGGCGAACTGGATGAGTATCTGGCACAGGCAGATATCGTGATCAGCTCCACCGCGAGCACACTGCCGATTATCGGGAAAGGCATGATGGAACGGACGCTGAAAGCCAGACGCAACCAACCGATGCTGATGGTTGATATCGCAGTACCGCGCGATATCGAACCAGAAGTGGGCAAATTGCCTAACGTCTATTTGTACAGTGTGGACGATCTGCATGCCATCATTCAGCATAATATGGCACAGCGCCAAGCGGCGGCAGTGCAGGCTGCATCTATCGTGCAACAAGAAAGCGCAGATTTTATGGCCTGGCTGCACGCGCAATCTGCCGTGAAAACTATTCGCGAATACCGCTCTCAGGCAGAAGCGATTCGCGCGGAGATGAAGGCGAAAGCGCTGGCGGCTATTCAGCAAGGGAACGATGTGGAAGCCGTACTGGATGCGCTAACCTCGCGTCTTACCAATCGCCTTATTCACGCACCTACCACCTCGTTGCAGCAGGCTGCCCGCGACGGTGACCTGAACAGATTAACTATTTTACGTGATAGCCTTGGGCTGGACTAGCACCCCTCTTTTCTTAGTTGACAGGAATGAACCGCACGCATGAAGCCTTATATTGTTGCCAAACTGGAAGCATTACAAGAACGTTATGAGGAAATTCAAGCTCTACTGGGTGAGCCAAGCGTTATCTCCGATATGGAGCGCTTTCGGGTATTATCTCGCGAATATGCGCAGTTGACGGACATTACGCGCTGTTTCAAATGCTGGCAGCAGGTGCAGCAAGAAGACAGCGAAACCGCTGAATTGATGCTGGACGATGCGGAAATGCTTGATATGGCGCAGGAAGAATTAAAGCAGCTCAAAATTGACAGTGAGACGCTTGAACAGCAGCTCCAGGTATTGTTATTGCCTAAAGATCCCGATGATGAACGCGGTTGCTTTCTTGAAGTGCGTGCTGGTACGGGCGGTGATGAAGCCGCGCTGTTTGCCGGCGATCTGTTTCGCATGTATAGCCGTTATGCCGAAGCGCGTCGCTGGCGAGTTGAAATTATGAGTGCCAGCGATGGTGAACATGGCGGCTATAAAGAAATTATTGCCAAAGTTAGTGGCGACGGCGTCTATAGTCAGTTGAAATTTGAGTCGGGCGGACATCGCGTACAGCGCGTGCCAGCGACGGAATCGCAAGGGCGTATTCATACCTCAGCATGCACTGTTGCGGTGATACCAGAGGTGCCTGAAGCGGAAACTACGGACATTAATCCAGCAGATTTACGTATTGATACCTTCCGTTCTTCCGGTGCGGGTGGTCAGCACGTTAACACCACAGATTCTGCGATTCGTATTACTCACGTGCCTACAGGGATTGTGGTGGAATGTCAGGATGAACGTTCTCAGCACAAAAACAAGGCGAAGGCCATGTCCGTGTTAGTTGCCCGCATTCGTGCGGCAGAAATACAAAAATGCCAGCAGGAAGAGGCTTCTACCCGGCGTAATCTGCTTGGCAGTGGCGATCGTTCCGACCGTATTCGAACGTATAACTTCCCTCATGGGCGTGTAACCGATCACCGCATCAACCTGACGCTTTACCGTCTGGATGAAGCAATGGAAGGGAAACTGGATGTGCTAATTCAGCCGGTGGTGCAAGAGTATCAGGCCGATCAGTTGGCTGCGCTGTCCGAGCAGGAATAATGGATTATCGCACCTGGGTGGCATTAGCGGTACAGCAGCTGACACACAGTAAAAGCCCAAAACGTGACGCGGAAATCCTGCTCGAATATGTCACGGGTAAAGGTGGCACCTATCTGTTGGCGTTTGGTGAAACGTTGCTTGACGATGTGCAGCTTCAGCGCCTGTCGGTCCTATTGGCTCTTCGTATCAACGACGAGCCCATTGCTTATTTGGTCGGGGAATGCGAATTTTGGTCTTTGCCGTTGTCTGTCTCTCCAGTAACTTTGATTCCTCGTCCTGATACCGAATGCCTTGTAGAGCAGGCGTTGTTGTGTATGGCTCCGCTCATTGCACCGTCGGTGCTGGATCTTGGCACTGGCACCGGGGCAATTGCGCTGGCGTTGGCCAGCGAACGCCCAGATTGCCAGGTGACGGGGGTTGACGTGCAGCCCGAGGTAATTGCATTGGCACAGCGTAACGGTGCATCATTGTATCTGTCTAATGTGCAATTTCTCCAAGGCAGTTGGTTTGCACCGGTGACACAAACGCGCTTTTCCTTAATTGTCAGTAACCCACCCTATATTGACGCCGAAGATATCCATTTGCGTGAAGGGGATGTGCGTTTTGAACCGCTGAGCGCGTTGGTGTCTGCTGACGGTGGGCTGGCAGATCTTGGCTGGATTATTGAACATGCCCCGCAACATTTGAGTGAAAAAGGCTGGCTGCTCTTGGAGCATGGTTGGCAGCAAGGCGAATCGGTAAGGCAACTGCTGCGCCAGCGCGATTTTTATCAAGTCACTACCTGTCGCGATTATGGCGGTAACGAACGCGTGACGTTGGGGCGGTGGTCTACGGCGAGGGGTGATGTATAATGTCTAGCTATTCTATCGTTCTCACCGCGGCACTTGCTAGCTGTTGTCATCATGCTGGGCCTGTTTGTAGCGCGTTTTACTAGCTATGCCGTCAAATCCCTAGCTCTGCAAGAGCGGTGGGTCAAAGTCATGGCGCATATCAACGATATACTACTGTTAGCGAGCGGTATTGCATTGATCATTATCAATCGCTTTTATCCTTTCTCTGCGCACGAAAGCTAGCTGACGGCAAAGCTGTTTGGCGTTATCATTTACATTTTACTGGGACATATCGCGCTAGATCGACGCTCAACGTAGAATGAGCTTGCATTGGTGTGTTTCTTTCTGATTGCACAGGCAGAAATTACTAAACTCGCATTTCTGATGGAATAACTATGAGTTATATTGCGGATTTTGAATTCAATCAGTCGCCGTTAAGTGAAGGGGTTATTTTAATTTCACAGATAGTGCGAAGTGACTTCTTCACCCAAAATGTACGTAAAAAGCTGCAACAGTTGGTGGATGAAGCGCGTAAGGCTATTCACCGCGATCTGGATCAAGATCAGCAGCTTGAGATGCTATTGACGCTTTTTTATGGTACCTGGGGATTTGGCGGTGTCGGTGGCGTTTATCGCTTATCGAATGCACTGTGGTTGGATAATGTGCTCGAATTCGGTCAAGGGATACCCGTTTCACTGGGGATTGTTTTTCTCCATATTGCTTACGCCTTAGATTTACCGATGATGCCGGTGATTTTTCCGACACAGTTGATCCTACGTGCGGATTGGCTTGATGACGAGATGTGGCTCATCAAGCACTCAATGCGATATATTGAGCGAACATGTGCTGCATGTGTGGCTGAAAGGCAACATTGGTGCTTCCACACAACTGATGGAGAAGATCTGGACGAAGCCGAAAACGTGCTGATTGTGCGCAAACTGCTTGATACGTTGAAAGTGGTGCTGAGAAGCAGATGGAGTTTGCACTGCGGGCTAGCGAAGCCGTTTTACAATTCGACCCCGAAGATCCTTACGAAATTCGCGACCGCAGTTTGCGTTACGCACAGCTAGACTGCAACCATATAGCACTGTCTGATTTGAGCTACTTTGTTGAACAGTGCCCTGAAGATCCCGTTAGTGAAATGATCAAAGTATAAATCCACTCGATTGAGCAAAAGCAGATCGTGTTGCACTAATTTTTCTCCCTTTTTTAATGTTAATCACTCCGATAAGGTAACAGCATGAAGAACAAAGTGATCAAGGTCGGTAATATCCCTGTTGCCAACGACGCGCCTTTTGTCCTGTTTGGCGGTATGAATGTGCTTGAATCGCGCGATCTCGCCATGCGAATTTGTGAACACTACGTCACCGTAACGCAAAAACTGGGCATTCCGTACGTGTTCAAAGCTTCCTTCGACAAGGCCAACCGCTCCTCTATTCACTCTTATCGTGGGGTGGGTTTGGAAGAGGGCATGAAAATCTTCCAGGAACTGAAACAGACCTTCGGCGTAAAAGTGATCACCGATATGCATGAAGTGCAGCAAGCCCAGCCGGTTGCAGAAGTAGTTGATGTAATTCAGTTGCCTGCTTTCCTTGCACGTCAAACCGATCTGGTGGAAGCAATGGCCAAAACCAGTGCCGTTATCAACGTGAAAAAACCGCAGTTCATCAGCCCGGGACAAATCGGAAACATCGTTGACAAGTTTAGAGAAAGTGGAAATGAGCAGGTGATCCTGTGCGATCGCGGCAGCAACTTTGGTTATGATAATCTGGTTGTGGATATGCTAGGTTTCAATGTCATGAAGCAGATTTCTGGTGGTTGCCCGGTTATTTTTGATGTAACCCATGCATTACAGTGCCGCGATCCTTTCGGTTCCGCATCGGGTGGACGCCGTGCACAAGTCACTGAACTGGCACGTGCAGGAATGGCTGTGGAGCTGGCGGGGCTGTTTATTGAAGCGCACCCGGATCCGGCTAATGCTAAATGTGATGGACCTTCGGCTTTGCCGTTGAATAAGCTCGAACCTTTCTTGCAGCAAATCAAAGCGATTGACGATCTGGTAAAACAGTTCCCTGAACTGGATACCAGCAACTGATTACTCATTTTCAGTAGCAGCGTCTAAAAAGCAGATTCCTGCCTCAGCGGGAATCTGTCTCTTCAGCAAAATCTACTCGCACAGCGTTTATTTATACAAATCTGCACTGATGGTTATGTTGCTGCCTTTGTTAAACCATTTGTTGCCTCTGTTTGGTTCATTAATCGCCTGGATGTAAAACGCATCTGCACCAGCCTTGTCGGCACGTTTAAACGCTTCAGCTACCGCGTCAAAAATAGCGTCAAAACAACTATTAAAAGAAATACGATCGAATGGTTTCGACCGCGGTAGACTGTTCTAGCGTTAATTTCTGTGCCGCATGGGCGGAAAATGTCGCGAGAGAGAGGAGTGCGGACGCGATAATGTGAGTTTTCAGCTTCATAAAAAATCCTTTCGCCTGACGCATGGAAGGTTACAACATAAAACGTCATCATATGACGACACAACGTGATGGCGGTTATGGCATGTAATCATTGGTTGTGCCTCAGCATTTTATCTCAGAGCATTGCAATATCATGAGCTAAGGCATTCCCTGCACAAAAAAGGGAATAATACTCATTAATGATAATTAACGCGCTATAAGTGAGATTTATAAGGATTAGGAGTAATAACAACCTCGTAACAAGCGGGTTTTGTGAATCACCCCAAATACGTTTCGGAAGAAAATGATAAAAATAGGGCAGATAGCGGCGACTTTTCTCCAGAATTCTGGCCATTCGCCGAAGTTTGCTAAGCATTTACAGGAAAGTGATTTTATATATGGATCATCAATCACATTTTTAGTAGGTTATATATCATTGCCTTGTGATTGTTGATAATAGAAGATTGCGTATGCATTACCGACCAATCGAGTTATCAGATGGGGTTACAATAAAAACTTCGTATAAATAAGTGAAAAGAAATCAGTATGCGTATTGGTATACCAAAAGAACGGTTGGCCAATGAAGCGCGTGTAGCAGCAACGCCGAAAACGGTGGAACAGTTGCTGAAACTCGGCTTTGGGGTCTTAGTAGAACGCGACGCGGGTAAGTTAGCCAGTTTTAATGATGCTGCTTATGCCGCTGCGGGCGCATCGATTGCCGAACAGGCTGATGTCTGGCAATCCGATATTATTTTCAAAGTTAACGCGCCATTCGAGGATGAAACGGCGCTGTTGCGTGCAGGCAGCATGCTGGTGAGCTTTATCTGGCCCGCCAAAAACCCTGCCTTACTGGAACAACTGGCGCAGCGCCAGGTGACGGTGATGGCAATGGATTCCGTGCCGCGTATTTCCCGTGCGCAATCGTTAGATGCCTTGAGTTCCATGGCAAACATTGCTGGTTACCGCGCCATTGTGGAAGCAGCTCATGAGTTTGGTCGTTTCTTTAATGGTCAGATTACTGCTGCCGGTAAAGTTCCCCCTGCCAAGGTGATGGTGATTGGCGCAGGCGTTGCTGGGTTGGCGGCTATCGATGCTGCAGGCAGCCTGGGCGCTATTGTGCGCGCTTTTGACACCCGCCCTGAAGTAAAAGAACAGGTACAAAGTATGGGTGCTGAATTCCTTGAGCTCGATTTTGAAGAAGAAGCTGGCAACGGTGACGGTTACGCCAAAGTGATGTCCGAGGCCTTTATCAAGGCGGAGATGGAACTTTTCGCGGCGCAGGTAAAAGATGTCGACATTATTGTTACCACCGCGCTGATCCCCGGCAAACCGGCTCCGTGCCTTATCACCAAAGAGATGGTGCTGAGCATGAAACCAGGCAGCGTGGTTGTCGATCTTGCAGCGCAAACAGGTGGCAACTATGAGTTAACCGTGGCCGATCAGGTGATCATTACCGAGAACAACGTCAAAATTATCGGTTACACCGACTTGCCCAGCCGTTTGCCAATCCAGTCATCACAGTTTTACGCTACTAACCTGGTCAACTTGTTGAGACTGATGTGTAAAGAGAAAGACGGCAACATCACTGTCAATTTTGACGACGTGGTGATCCGCAGTGTTACCGTAGTGAAAGAAGGTGAAGTCACCTGGCCAGCGCCACCGATTCAGATGTCAGCGCAGCCGCAACAGGCTAAACCTGCGGCTGCTACGCCGAAAGTGGAAGCGGAACCGGTATCGCCCTGGAAGAAATACGCCTTTATGGCGCTGGCCATTCTGCTGTTTGGTTGGCTGGCAAATGTGGCACCGAAAGAGTTTTTATCGCATTTTACCGTGTTCGCACTGTCGTGCGTAGTGGGTTATTACGTAGTGTGGAATGTCAGCCATACGTTGCACACGCCGCTAATGTCAATTACCAATGCGATTTCTGGCATTATTATGGTGGGGGCGCTATTGCAGATCGGTCATGGCGGATGGGTGTCGTTTTTCTCCTTTATTGCAGTACTGATCGCCAGTATCAATATTTTCGGTGGTTTCACCGTCACCCAGCGCATGCTGAAAATGTTCCGTAAAAACTAAGGGGTAACACATGTCTGGAGGATCAGTTACAGCTGCATACATTGTTGCCGCTATTTTGTTTATTTTCAGTCTGGCGGGGCTGTCAAAACATAAGACATCGCGTCAGGGGAATATCTTTGGCGTTACTGGGATGGCGATTGCGTTGATCGCTACCATTCTGGGGCCGAATGCTAGAAACGTTGGCTGGATTATTGCAGCAATGGCGATCGGTGGTGCAGTAGGTATTTATCTGGCGCGTAAAGTCGAAATGACTGAAATGCCGGAACTGGTCGCAATTTTGCATAGCTTCGTGGGTTTAGCTGCGGTACTGGTTGGTTTTAACAGCTTCCTGGATCACGGTGAAATTAACGATCCGGTGATGGTTAATATCCATCTGACTGAAGTATTCCTCGGTATCTTTATTGGTGCGGTTACCTTTACCGGATCGGTGGTAGCATTTGGTAAGCTGCGCAGCATTGTTTCATCCAAACCATTGATGTTGCTGCATCGCCATAAGATGAATATGGCGGCACTGGTGGTATCGTTCCTGCTGCTATTGTGGTTTGTAAATACCGGCAGCGTGGCGGCACAGAGCATCGCATTGCTGTTCATGATCGCCATTGCACTAGTCTTCGGCTGGCATCTGGTAGCTTCTATCGGTGGTGCTGACATGCCTGTGGTCGTGTCGATACTGAACTCCTATTCCGGTTGGACTGCAGCTACTGTGGGCTTCATGCTCAGCAACGATCTGCTGATCGTAACGGGTGCGCTGGTGGGTTCTTCAGGTGTAATCCTTTCCTACATCATGTGTAAGGCAATGAACCGTTCGTTCTTCAGCGTGATTGCGGATGGATTTGATACTGATGGTTCTTCTACCGGAGTCAGCGAAGAAGTGGGTGAATACCGAGAAGCTTCGGCGGAAGAGGTGGCGGAACTGCTGAAAAGCTCCAACTCCGTGATTATTACGCCGGGATACGGTATGGCAGTAGCACAGGCGCAATATCCGGTGCATGAAATTACTGCCAAACTGCGCGCGCGCGGCATCAAAGTGCGTTTCGGTATCCACCCGGTTGCAGGGCGCTTACCTGGTCACATGAACGTACTGCTGGCTGAAGCCAAAGTGCCTTACGATGTGATGCTGGAAATGGATGAAATCAATGACGATTTCGCTGATACCGATACCGTACTGGTGATTGGGGCTAACGATACGGTAAACCCCGCGGCACAGGAAGATCCAGGTAGCCCGATTGCCCGGATGCCCGTATTAGAGGTATGGAAAGCGCAGAACGTTATTGTATTCAAACGCTCTATGAACACGGGGTATGCCGAGGTGCAGAATCCACTGTTTTTCAAAGAAAATACCCAAATGTTGTTCGGTGATGCTAAAGAATGCGTGGAAGCGATTCTGAAAGAGTTGTAATAATTTTGGTTCTCATAAACTCCTTAATAAGGGCAGGAGAAGTCATGCCATTTTATATTCATCATACCTACTAAATCAAACCAAAACCACGTGGATATGCGCCAATGTGCCCGTCGCGGTTTGCACATCGTAGTCTGCCTAGACGGTTACGGAGAGCTTGCCTTGCGGCGAAGCGTTTCCTGTCAGCACTTTTGCCAGTGATATCATTGATTTTTCATGCCACACGCCGCAGTGTGCAGAGACTGAGAAAAGCGAACGGTTGGCACCCAAAGTAAGAGAAAACGCTCAGGAGTAAGATCGCGTTCACTCACCCCATTGGAATAAGTTTAAGTAGGACTCAGTAGGACAAGATGTGATGAGCATCGGGCGGTTTATCACATCTTAGTGAAGTTAACGGAGCAAGTGCAGGTGAGTAGGATAGCGTTGGGTGTTTATATGATAGAGTTGTAATTTAACATAATATAAATTATGCGAACAAATGTGCGCTATGCGCGAAACTCAGGACTGTTTACTTTGAATTTGATAAACCGTATATTTGCAGGATGTTTTATTGATCGCAGGTTAACAATTGATCGCAGGTACCAAAGCGGCGACAATACATTGACACAGAAAGCGGTATTACCAAATTGGAGAAAAGCCTTCAGGCAGAACGGGGTATTTCAGCGATGGAAAAAGCTACATGGCACGCGCGGGTAATACAGGCACTCATTGATGTTAAAAGATTGCCACAGGACGCTTTCTTGAAGATAAAGCGTCCTGTGAAAGTGCAACCCATCGCTCGAGCGTGGTATCAGGACGCACACAAACAGGTACGATAACACAGCATATAGCCAAAATTTACGCCTGAAGCTAAACCGTTGTGGCTGCTGATTGCTCACCTCCATCTTTATCTTGATGAAAACGCGCAAGGATAGCCCCTAATGGATATGCAAACTGCCCACCATATCCCGTGGGCGCACCCACTCATCAAATTGCGTCTCAGTCAGATATCCCAACTTCAGCGCTGCGGCTTTGAGTGTTAATGCTTCTTTATGTGCCTTTTTGGCAATTTCAGCCGCTTTATCATAACCAATGTGGGTGTTTAACGCGGTAACCATCATCAGTGAGTCATTCAGCAGTTGTTCGATACGGTCACGGTTCGGCTCAATGCCAATTGCACAATGCTCATCAAAACTTTTCATGCCATCCGCCAGCAAGCGAACCGATTGCAGGAAATTATGAATAACCATCGGGCGATAGATATTAAGCTCGAAGTTACCCGACGCCCCTCCTATATTCACTGCTACATCGTTACCTATAACCTGGCAGCACAGCATCGTCAGGGCTTCACACTGGGTCGGATTCACTTTACCCGGCATAATGGAACTGCCCGGCTCGTTTTCTGGAATACTCAACTCCCCGATACCACACCGAGGGCCGGATGCCAACCAACGGACATCGTTAGCAATTTTCATTAGAGAAGCCGCCAGTCCTTTTAACGCACCGTGGCCGTGCACCAACGCATCACAAGTCGCTAAAGCCTCAAACTTGTTGGGTGCAGTGATAAAAGGTTGACCAGTCAGTTCAGCCAGTGCAGCAGAAACACGCACGGCATATTCAGGATGCGTATTAAGCCCAGTACCTACTGCAGTGCCGCCAAGGGCCAATTCACTCAAATGAGGAATGCTGTTCTCAATGTGCTTGCGATTATGTTGCAGCATGGCTACCCAACCGGAAATTTCCTGCCCCAAGGTCAGGGGCGTCGCATCCTGTAAATGGGTACGACCAATTTTAACGATATCGCTGAATGCCTGCGCTTTGGCCTGCAGTGTCGCCAGCAGCGCATCGAGCTCCGGCAAGAGGTGAGTATTAAGCGCAATGACAGCGGACACATGCATTGCCGTAGTGAACACATCGTTAGAACTTTGGCTTTTATTGACATCATCGTTGGGATGAACCAAACGCGCATTGCCCCGCTCGCCGCCCAAAATTTCACTAGCGCGGTTAGCGAGAACCTCGTTCATATTCATGTTGCTTTGTGTACCCGAACCGGTCTGCCATATTGCCAGCGGAAACTCTCCCGCATGTTTTTCAGCCAACACCTCATCAGCCGCCTGAATGATCGCCGCGCTTTTATCATTCGTCAGAAGACCAAGCGTATTATTCACCTGCGCAGCCGCATGTTTAGTTAAAGCTAAAGCAAAAATTAGCGCTTGCGGCATTTTCTCTTCAGAAATACGAAAATGCTCCAAAGAGCGCTGTGTTTGTGCCCCCCACAGCTTGTTAGCAGGAACATCAATCGGGCCCATGGAATCTTTTTCGATACGTGTCATCATTGGTTTTTTCTCCTAAAATTCCTAAAAAGGATGGGGATCATAGCCTTGTCTGGCATCATGATAGAGAAAATATTAACATGCACATCAAGCGTCATCATCTGCAAGCAGAGGCCGTGTATTCACATTTAATGCATTTATTAACCTCTGCGACCAGATATTTTAACAAACCATATAACAATCGAGTGTGAACATGCAAAAAATGCGCAATAGCATCCAGAGCACTACGTCTGGGGAAGCAAAACAGCCTTAACTGAGCTCTAAGGCATTGAGAATAAATATAACCTACCAATGGTAGGCTTTGGATGGGCACGTATCCAAAGAGCAGCTTATGGGTAGTGGATGAACACGGCCAAGAGTTGCGTTTAAGCGATGTTATTGCCCAAGCGCCAGCGGAGATCCTGGGTACCAAGATCGCTGAACAGTTTAGTGAACTGCTATTCCTGTTTAAAGCACTCCGTGCTGCACAATCGCTTTCCATTCAAGTGCACCCCAGAAAACAGGCCGCTGAACAAGGCTTTGCCAAAGAGAACCGCTCGATATTCCCTTGGATGTGTACCACAGCGCAACTACTAAAGACGCTAACCACGAACCTGAGTTAGTGTTTACGTTGACCTCCTTTCAGGCAATGAAAGGTTTTCAGGAACACGATGATATCGTGGCTCTATTAGAGCCCGTCGCCAGCGCTCATCCGTCGATAATTGCCTATTTGCAAAAGCCAGATGACAAAAACCTATCTATGCTGTTGGCTAATTTATTAAGTATGAGCGGTAAGAGTAAAGAGCGCGCATTGGCGGTATTAAAAAATCTGCACTTACATCACAGCAAGGAGAGAACCCTGGGCAGCGCTGCGCAACACGGTGTGGCGCTGTAAGTGATGGAAAACTCGGATAACGTACTAAGGACTGGACACAGCCACAAACGCTGAACCAAAAGAGTGCTGCCATTGTCTTTTGTATCTACGGGAAAGTAACATTGATGAAAGAGAGTCAACAGCTTACTCTACGCCCCGGCAAATCCTGCTTTTTGCATGCGTCAGAGTCCTCCCGTC
>JBPPLV010000027.1:0-131202 GCA_051305815.1 Candidatus Malihini olakiniferum | reverse complement strand
CGCCGCTTGAAAACATTGTTGGCGAACGATATCAACCTGTATGGCTATCATTTGCCGTTGGATGCTCATCCAGAGTTAGGAAATAACGCCCGCCTGGCGGCATTATTGGACATTAAAACCATGGGTGATATCGAGCCTTTGTTACCTTATGGAGAATTATCACACGCTATGAGCGGCGATACGCTACGTGAGCGCCTGGAAACGCGATTGGGGCGTTTAGTGCTGCATTGTGGGGATAATGCACCGTCGCAGATAACGCGTTTGGCCTGGTGCTCAGGGGGAGGTCAAGGATTTATTGAACAAGCTGCGCGTTTTAGCGTAGATGCGTTCATCACCGGTGAAGTTTCGGAACAGACTATTCATATTGCCCGTGAGATGGGGCTGCATGTCTATGCGGCGGGCCATCACGCTACTGAGCGTGGTGGTATTAAGGCGCTAGGGGAGTGGCTGGCGCAACAGCATGGGTTTGATGTGACCTTTGTTGATATCCACAATCCAGCCTAGTGCTAATCAACTCACTTTTTTTAAAAAAATATAAAAATTTTAGTGGGAAAAGTTGGCATCTTTATTGCTCATTTATTAAATAACGTTATAGCTAGGTGTTGTCGGGGCAAGCGCGTATCAAATCGGCAGGACACAGCAATGCCCTATCGTGATGGGGAGAAGAAAGTACAACGAGCACGATGCTATTTATTGGGCGATTGGGCCGTGGTGCTGGAATTGGAACCGCCGCTGTCACTGTAAAGCCAACAGCGTATCTGAGGACTTACCGAACGTCTTCATCAGCATGAAGAGGTGGAGGCGGCAATCTCTGGGATAAATAATCTGACGGTGGTGCTAACCCATCCGCTGCACGCGATGCTATTGAGCTTTTACAGCGCTGGTGGGAAGAGAGTAAATCGGTAACGATTGAGGAAAGAGATATCACAATTCCGGTAGTGTATGGTGGCGATGCTGGCCCGGATCTTCTTCAGATGGCGAGCATTGCCAGCTTTCCCCTAGTCAGGTGGTAGAGGCGCATGCCGCGGTGCGGTATGTAGTGTATTTTCTGGGATTTCAGCCCGGATTTCCTTATCTGGCTGGGTTGCCAGAACGTCTTCACACCCCACGGCGTTGAGATCCGAGCCTAAGTGTGCCTGCCGGAAGTATCGGTATTGGTGGTCGGCAAACCGGTATTTACCCGTTGGCAACCCCTAGGCTGGCAGTTGATTGACCGGACGTCCGCAGTGCTGTTCGATGCGACGTTAACGGCCGCCTACGTTGCTGCGTCCCAGAGACAATGTGCGCTTCGTACCGCATCCGGAGGGCACATGCTAAAGATAATTCATGCCGGGCGTCATCATCTGTGTCATCTGAGAATCAGCCAGTCTGGCGCACTAGATACGCCTGCTTTAAACATTGCCAATTTGCTAGTGGGCAACGCGATGTCTGAAGTCGGGCCGAAAATTACGCTCGGGAAGTTCACTGCGACCTTTACCTCATCCTGCTGGATTGTGCACTGACGGGGGGCTGACACTTATACAGAGCTTGACGGTAAACCTATCTGGACGGGGTTAGCGCTTCCCTGTTAAGGCGGGGTAAACGCTCACCATGCGGACACCACGACGAGGAATACCCATTATCTTGTCATTTGCGGTGGTCTAGCGTTGCTAGACGTTCTCGAATCGCTCAGCACCGATTTAAAAATGGGGTTTGGCGGATATCTTGGCCTTCCACTACAGGATGGCGATACCTTTCCACTGAAAAAGCCGCCTACCGAAAGCCGCATAGACTTCCTGGCATATCAAGCAGCTTCTGTTCAGTAATCGGGTTATGGTGCTGCTTCCCGGGCCAGAGTATCATGAATTCAGTGAAGAGGCGCGCGATATTTTCTGGCGTACCGGTTGGCAACTAAGCCCGCAGAGTAACCGTATGGGATATCGGTTACAGCGGCTTGCATTGACACGTATTACACCGCGAGAGCTCTTTTCCTACGGCGTACTGCCTGGGGTAATTCAGGTGCCACACGGTGGTCAACCGATCCTGCTACTAGCAGATGCGCAGACTACCGGTGGCTACCCGCGCATTGCCTGTGTTATCAAGGCGGATTTATTCCATTTGGCGCAGATTCGGCTGGGTGAACAGATACATTTATTCCCTGCACGCTGGATGACGTCTTGTGTGCGTCAGAGGCGCAAAGGCATTATCTAGAACAACTGGCGTGGAGGCTCAATGATTATTGATTTAAATGCCGATCTGGGCGAAGGCGGCAGCAATGATGAAGCGCTATTGCAGTTAGTCACTTCTGCTAATATTGCCTCCGGGTTTCACGCGGGAGATGCTCAAACCATGCGCCAGTCAGTACGTTGAGAGATACGTTACGGTGTGGTATTGGGAGCACACCCAAGCTTTCTCGACTGGGAAAGCTTTGGCCGAAAAGCAATGTCGTTCTCTGCAGATAAGGTATGCGCTTAGGTGGTTTACCAACTTGAAGTACTTAGCGCCATTGTAGCGATTGAAGGTGGCAGGCTAATGCATGTTAAACCGTATGGCATGATTTATAATCAGACTGCTCGTGATCCGATGAGACTAGTTAGATTAGCTGGTAGTGAACTGATTCACCTGGACAGCGCTTAGGATTGGCGACAAGGCAGGAGTTGTTTTCCGATCGAGGTTACTTACCAGGCGGAACGCTGGTACCGCGCGATCAGTCTGCCACATTGATCAAAAGTGATGAACTGGCGTTGGTACAACGCTGGAGATGATTAAACGTCGCCGCGCTCGCGCCAGTGATAGCACCTAGGTTGATGTGGAGGCAATACGGTTTTTCTTCATGACGACGGAGAGCATGCACTGTTGTTTGCGCGCAAGTTGCGTCAGTGTCTCAATAAGCACCAGATTCAGGTGCAGGCACCATAATCAGTAACACCGCTTAAGCAAAATGAGTGACATACCCATTATCCTTCACGCTTCAGAGGTGTTGGCGGTGCTCGTTATTTATTTGTCCCACCCTTGGTCCTCACTACTAAAGAGGCCGCCGCAAGCAGCGTTCAAATCTGCTCTCGACAGATTTATCACCTGAACACTTACTAGAGTAAGCTAATGGGGATGAATAAATCTCATCCTGAGATTCACCTTTGCGGGTCAGCGTAAACGCTGTTCAAATTTTTTCCAGACAAATTTGTCGTTCTCTTGCTGCCTTTCTGCGACTTGAATGATTTTAGGTATATAAAATATGAAAACCGTATTAGTTATGGCGTTTGAGCCCCTTTGGTGGGGAGATAATCAATCCTTTCTGGGAAGCGGTAAAAGCATTACAAGGGTGCGAGATTGTAGGAGCCGCGCGGTTACATGTCTGTTCGCCTGTGTGTTCGACTTGGCGTTGCAACAGCTCAATGCGGCGCTGACTGAGTATCAGCCTGATTACACGATTGCCGTTGGGCAATCGGGGGGGAAGCACAGAGATCACCCTCGAGTGCGTTGCCATCAATATCAATAATGTGCGTATCTCTGACAACCACAGCAAACAACCCATCAACACCCCCAGTGATACAGGGGGCCCAAGCGCGTATTTTTCCACTCTGCCTATCAAGTTTATAGTTAACGCGTTACTAGAAAAGGGCATTCCGGCCTCTGTTTCCCAAACTGCGGGCACCTTTGTTTGCAACCATTTTGATGTACGGCTTATTGCATGCGCTGCCGCAACAGGAGGCATTCCATCCTGGTGAACCGTCGATGCCAATAATCATGGTGAGTCAAGCACTGAGCATTATGATTGCCCAGGCTATTAATCAACAACGGGATGCCATTATTTCTGGTGGTAATACACGTTAGTATCATGGGTGGATGAGTGGGCGAGAAAAGAGAAGTCAATGCCAGAAGGGCCAGAGATTCGCCACGCCGCAGGTGCGTTAGCTGCGGCGGTGGTGGGGGGAGCCGTTAACACACGTATGGTTTGCATTCCCTGAATTAAAATCTTACGAAACTGAGCTTACAGGGCAGAAGATTGAAAAGTTGGAGACACGTGGCAAAGCGCTGCTCACCTACTTTTCTAATGGGAAAATTTTTTATACGCATAACCAGCTTTATGGCCTATGGTGAGTTGTTGATACGAGTGTGAAGCCTGATACCAAACGGGATCTGCGCGTTCTCCTTAAGACGCAGCATCCGCGCGATTCTACTCTATAGCGCCTTGGATATTGTCATCTTTACTATTGATGCACTGGCTACACACCCTTTTGTGCAACGCATTGATCCCGATGTGCTTGATGTACGTATTATTCCAGAGCAGGTGCGGGTCAGATTGTTAAGTAAGAGATGCTGTCGTCGTCGCTTTAGTGGATTGTTGCTCGATCAGTCCTTTTTAGCCGGACTTGGCAACTATCTGCGTGCAGAGATTTTATGGCACGCCGCACTGTCTCCGCAGACACAATGCAACGACGTTAGATGAAGTGCAACTGGCTGCATCGAGTTGATGTGTTGTTATCACTTCCGCGTCTTTCGTATCACATGCTAGGAACGGTAGATGACAAGCATCATCAGGCACATTATTTCATTTCAAGGTTTTTGACCACGAAGGGAGCCCTGTGAACGCTGTGTTCACCCCATAATATGGATAATGTTGTCTTCACGCCCCTTCTTCTAGTGCTGCACTGCCAGCATTGAGGCGTAAAAAGCTGGGGCTGAACCCGGCTTAGACTGATGACAAAGTCCGTTGTGCGGCGAGATGCAATCAGCGTTCGGTCAGGGATGACGTAAAGTCACGTTTGTCATAGCCGGTATACAATTGACGCGGGCGCGCAATCTTTAAGCCGTCGTCATGCATTTCATTCCAGTGGGCAATCCAGCCTACAGTACGTGCCATCGCGAAGATCACGGTAAACATGGAAGATGGAATACCCATGGCTTTCAGAATGATACCTGAGTAAAAATCCACATTGGGGTAGAGTTTTTTCTCAATAAAGTAGGGATCGTTGAGCGCAATATGTTCCAGCTCCATGGCTACTTCCAGCAGGTCATCTTTCATGCCTAGTTCTTTCAGCACTTCATGGCAGGTTTCACGCATCACGGTGGCACGCGGGTCATAGTTTTTATACACCCGGTGGCCGAAGCCCATCAGACGGAAGGAGTCGTTCTTGTCCTTGGCGCGTCTGACAAATTCAGGAATATGCTCAACCGAGTTGATCTCTTCCAGCATACGCAGACACGCTTCGTTGGCACCGCCGTGCGCTGGCCCCCATAGAGATGCAATGCCTGCGGCGATACAGGCAAAAGGGTTCGCACCTGAAGAACCTGCGGTACGCACCGTCGAGGTAGACGCATTCTGTTCATGATCGGCGTGCAAGATCAGAATGCGATCCATCGCGCGTTCCAATACCGGATTCACTACATACTCTTCGCACGGCGTAGCAAACATCATATGCAGGAAGTTGCCCGCATAGGACAGGTCGTTACGTGGGTATACGAACGGCTGACCGAGAGAATATTTGTAACACATGGCGGCCACGGTCGGCATTTTGGACAGTAGACGATACGCGGCGATTTCGCGGTGGCGCTCAATACTGATATCCAGTGAATCGTGGTAGAACGCTGCCAGCGCACCCGTTACGCCGCACAACACCGCCATTGGGTGAGAGTCACGACGGAAACCCTGGAACAGACGCGTAATCTGTTCGTGGATCATGGTGTGACGCGTTACCGTGGTTTTGAAGGTGTCAAACTGTTCAGGGGTTGGCGCTTCGCCGAACAGCAGGATGTAGCAGACTTCCAGATAAGTGGATTTCTCCGCCAGCTGGTCGATAGGGAAGCCGCGGTGCAGTAGCACCCCTTTTTCACCGTCAATGTAGGTGATTTTGGATTCGCAAGACGCCGTGGAGGTAAATCCTGGATCGAACGTAAAAAAGCCTTTGAAACCTAGGCTACGGATATCGATTTCGTCTTGCCCTAGCGTGCCTGACAACATATCAAGCTCAATGGGATTTTTACCATTTAGGGTAAGTGTCGCTTTATTATCAGCCATTTACAGTCTCCTTAGCGCTTTAATTATTAAAAATTTATCACCGAAGAAATACCGTTATGTCTGTACACCGAAAAGAGAAAATAGGCCAGAACGCCACAGTTGCGGCATTTTCGCCAATCAGGATACAGCATCAGGTGATGGCCGGGCTCACCACCCCATCAAAGTAAAACCGCGTTCTTCCGGTTAGTAACGATTCTCTAAATTTTAGTCTACTCTAGTTATTAACATGACTTTATACGTGGAATTCGACTTTCTACTGTTACACAAGTTATGTCACTAGGAAAGCCTATCTTGAATTCTTTAACGGGCGACTTTCAGATTACAGCCCTATTTGTAATTTAATTATTTAATAATATATCAAATGAGATAGTTAATTTTATATAAAATGTGAAATAGGTGATCTAATTCACTGTTTGGCTGAAATTTCACTAAACAATTTATGGGCTAATTGTAATAAGATTGTGAAGTACTTATAATCGCGTTCCGGTCTCCGGAACCCCTGAAGTAGGAGCACCCAGCGTGAATAAGTCATTTACCGTTTAACATGGGATGTTGACGTTAAGGCCAATGTATCACCCGCAAGCATGTGGCTGCATTCTTCGCGCTGTGTAACCTAGTTACAGGTCAGGAAAAAAATAATAAAATTATATGGAAAAATACTTTAAAAAACAAATATATATCAATATAGATCTGCAAAAGATCCGGTTTCCCTTAACTGCGATAGTCTCAATTCTTCACCGTATCTCTGTCGTAATCATCTTTGTGGCTGTCGGTATTTTGCTGTGGCTGCTCAGGCACTTTCTCTCATCCGAAGAAGGGTTTCTCTACGCTGCGGCCATTCTGGATAGCGTGATTGTTAAATTTATTCTGTGGAGCATCTTCACCGCGCTGGCTTACTATATTGTCGGTGGACTACGCTATCTGATGATGGATTTTGTCTTTCTTGAGGAAGATCTTGCATCGGGAAATTATTCTGCAACTTTCTCTTCTATCATTACTGTCGTGCTTTCACTACTGGCTGGAGTCCTCGTATGGTAAGCAATGCTTCTGCATAGTACGTAATGGCGTTCACGATTGGCTGCTCATGCTTGCTTCTGCCATTGTTATTGTGCTCTATATTATATATATCGTGGGTTTGGTCGCCACTGCTAGAGATATTACCTATCCTATCTGGCGCGGTTTCTTCGCGATGTCCCTCACCAAAGTGTTCACGCTGCTGACGTTATTCAGCATCCTGGTTCATGCCTGGATAGGAATGTGGCAAGTATTGACTGACTACATTAAACCACTGGCGCTGCGTCTGATATTGCAACTCGCCATCGTGGTTGCGTTGCTGGTGTACGTTATTTATGGAACCATTGTGGTGTGGGGCGTGATGAATTTACCAATTAGGCAATTTGATGCCTTTGTTATCGGCTCAGGTGGCGCAGGTATGCGCGCTGCATTACAAATCTCACAAATGAACTTTCCTGCACGCTGCTTTCCAAGATCTTCCCGACGCGCTCGTATACCGTGTCTGTTCAAGTCGGTATTACCGTCACACTGTGCAACACCCATGAAGATGACTGGAATGGCACATGTACGATATCGTAGGACTACATGGGCGATCAGGATGCCATTGAATAAACGTGTAAAACCGGTCCGGAAGCCATTCTAGAACTGGAGCACGTGGCTTTGCCTTTCTCCTCGTTTGGATGATGGCCGCATTTATTAATAACGGCGACGGTGTCGGTATAGCGCTGCGTGCAGGTGTGCCGGTGCAGGATGTCGAAATGTGGTAGTTCCACCCGACGGGGATTCGGGTGTGGTCGTGCTGGTTACCGAAGGCTTGCCGTGGTGAAGGGATTATTTGATCAACAAGCACGGTAAGCGCTTTATGGAGCACCATGTACCTAACGCCAAAGATCTGGCTGGTCATGATGCTGTTGCGCGCTCCATCATGATTGAAATCCGCGAAGGTCGCGGCTGCGACGACTCTTGGGTGGGGGGTCCTCACGCCAAGCTGAAACTCGATCACTTATGTAAAGACGTGCTGGAATCACGCCTGCCGGGCATCTTGGCACTGTCTCGTACCTTTGCTCACGTCGATCCAGTGAAAGAATCGATTCCGGTCATTCCCATCTGTCATTATATGATGGGCTGCACTCCTACCAAGGTAAGTGGTCAGGCGCTGGCGGTAAATGAAAAATGGGAAGATATTGTAGTACCAGGGCTGTTTACCGTCGGTGAGATTGCTTGTGTCTCCATGCATGGTGCTAACCGCTTAAGGCGGTAACTCGCTGCTCGATCTGGTGGTCTTTGGCCGCTCTGCCGGTATGCATTTGTAAGAATTACCGGAAGAACAAGATGAACTGCGCGATGCCAGCGACAGTGATGTTGAAGCGGCGTTGTAACGTCTGAATCGCTGGAAAAATAATCGCACTGGGGAAGATCCGGTGGAAATCCGTAAGGCATTGCAATCCTGCATGCAGAACAACTTTTCTTTGTTCCGTGAAGGGGATGCGATGGTTAAGGAGCTGGAAGAGCGGAAGGTGATTCGTAAAAGTCTGAAAAACGCGCGTCTCGATAAGACATCAACAGAGTTCAACACTCAGCGCATTGAGTGTCTCGAACTGGATAATCTGATGGAAACCGCGTATGCAAAGCTATCTCCGCCAATTACCGAACTGAAAGTCGCGAGGCGCACAATCTCTTCGACCACCTGGATCGTGATAATGAAAAATAGTTGTGTTATTCGCTTTATTTGCCGCAAAACGAGAGCATAACGCGCCGCGAGGTGAACATGCAGCCTAAATTATGTCCGGCATTTCCGCCGAAAATACGTACTTATTAATGTCGCAGACATGGCAAGATGAAACTTGAATTTTCAATTTATCGCTACAACCCATATGTAGACGACGCGCTGCATATGTAGGATTACACGCTGGAAGCGGAGGAGGGATGCGACATGATGCTGCTTAACGCGCTGATCCAAATCAAAGAGCAAGATCCCACGCTGGCGTTCCGCCGCTCTTGCCGTGAATGGGGTGTGTGGTTCCGACAGCCTTCACATGAACGGAAAAAAAGGACTGGCTTGTATCACACCAGTATCGGCGCTGAAATGGGCTAAAGGCAAAATTTTCATCCGTCCTCTGCCAGGATTACTGGTAATACGTGATTTGGTGGTGGGCATAGAGCACAGTTCTATGCTCAATATGAGAAAATAAAGCCTTACTTTATCGAATAATTTGCAGAATCCACCGGCGCGGGAACATTTTCAGTCGCCGGACCAACGTGCCAAGCTAGATGAATTGTATGAGTACATCATGTATGCCTACTGTTCCACATCTTGTCCGTCGTTCTGGTGGAACCCGGATAAATTCGTGGGTCCGGCGTTCTGCTGGCTGCTTATCGTTTCCTGATCGACAGTCGTGATACGGCGGAAACCAAGCAGCGCCTGGATTCGCTGGATGATGCTTTCAGCGTATTCCGGTGCCATAGCATCATGAATTGCGTCAATGTTTGCCCGAAAGGACTCAACCCAACGCGCGGGCGATTGAACATATTAAATCGATGTTGTTGCAACACGGAGCCTAAGACGCACCGCGCAGAGGTAAAACTACCGTACCGTGCAGTGGTAAGACGTAACATGATTATCCCCCGGCTGGGCTGCGGGGGGGGGATGATAGGAAACCTTTAAAAACGGGCTTGTGCACCAAACCGGTTTTTAAAAGTTCCTTAAAGAGGAAAAATATCATGATCCTGCGTGACCTGGCAGGGAAATAAACCGTTTACGGTGCCTCGTTTTTTTACGGCACAAGACATGTTAACCACGGCGAAAAATGAAGCTTATTAGCTTAAGAGATCACAATGCAGAACGGCGCAATGAAGGCCTGGCTAGATTCCTCCTATCTGGCGGGTGCGAACCAGTCCTACATAGAACAGCTCTATGAAGATTTTTTAACCGATCAGGATTCTATCGATCTTAGCTGGCGGTCTATCTTCCAGCAGTTGCCTACGGCGGGGGTAAAACCCGATCAACTGCACTCCAAAACGCGCGATTATTTCCGCCGTCTGGCGAAAGATGCCTCGCGTTTTAGCTCCTCTGTGACCGATCCTGACATTGACGCCAAACAGGTCAAAGTATTGCAGCTGATTAACGCGTTTCGTTTCCGTGGTCATCAGCAAGCCAAGCTGGACCCGATCGATTTGCGCCTACAAACTCCGGTTGCTGAACTGGATCTCGCCTACCATAACCTGACGGTGGATGATCTCCAGGACTCCTTTAACGTGGGCTCTTTTGCTATCGGCAAAGAGATCATGAAGCTCGGTGAGCTGTATGACGCCTTGAAGCGCACCTATTGCGGTTCTATCGGTGCCGAATATATGCATATCACTAGCACCGATAAAAAATGCTGGATTCAGCAGCGTATCGAATCCATTACCGGTCAACCTTCTTTTAGCTTGGAACAGAAGCGCCTCTTCCTGAAAGAGCTGACAGCGGCGGAAGGGCTGGAGCGCTATTTAGATGCTAAATACCCTGGCGCTAAACGCTTCTCGCTGGAAGGTGGCGATGCGCTAGTGCCCATGCTCAAAGAAATGATCCGTCACGCTGGAAGAAACGGTATACGTGAAGTGGTGCTGGGTATGGCGCACCGTGGCCGCCTGAACGTGCTGGTTAACGTGCTGGGTAAAAAGCCACAGGATTTATTTGATGAATTTGCGGGTAAGTATAAAAAGCATCTCGGCACCGGTGATATGAAATATCATCAGGGCTTTTCGTCTGAATTTGCGACTGAGGGTGGTCTGGTGCATCTGGCTCTGGCGTTTAACCCATCGCACCTTGAGATTGTCAGCCCGGTGGTGATGGGTTCCGTACGCGCGCGCCTTGATCGTCTCAGTAGTGAGAGTGGTCCGCGTGTATTGCCTGTCACTATTCACGGTGATGCGGCCATCAGCGGCCAGGGCGTGGTTCAGGAAATGCTCAACATGTCCATGGTGCGCGGCTACGAAGTTGGCGGTACATTGCGTGTTGTTATCAACAACCGCATTGGTTTCACCACCTCCAACCCGCTGGATATTCGTTCCACGGAATATTGTACTGACATTGGCAAGATGGTTCAGGCGCCGATTTTCCACGTCAACGCTGACGATCCGGAAGCGGTTGCCTATGTGACGCGTTTGGCATTGGATTTCCGCAATGAATTTAAACGCGATGTGTTTATTGATCTGATTTGCTATCGCCGTCATGGCCACAATGAAGTCGATGAGCCAAGTGCAACGCAGCCGATGATGTACCAGAAAATCAAAAAACATCCAACGCCGCGCAAGGTGTATGCTGACCGCCTGGAACTGGAAAAAAACATCACGCTGGAGGATGCTACCGAGCAGGTTAACCTGTATCGCGACGCATTGGACGCGGGCGAATGCGTAGTGAGGGAATGGCGTGAAATCGACATGCAATCCTTCACCTGGATGCCTTACCTGAACCACGAGTGGGATGAATCCTATACGCACAAGGTGGAGATGAAACGTCTGCAAGAATTGGCAAAACGTATCAGTGAAGTGCCGGAAGCCATTGAAATGCATCCGCGCGTTGTTAAGGTATATGCCGATCGCGCTGAAATGGCATTGGGTAATAAACCTTTCGATTGGGGCGGTGCTGAAACCCTGGCCTACGCTACGTTAGTCGATGACGGCATTCCTATTCGTATTTCTGGTGAAGACAGTGGCCGTGGCACCTTCTTCCATCGTCATGCCGTGGTCCACAACCAAAAGAATGGCTCAAGCTACGCGCCGCTGGAACACGTACACAACGTGCAGGGCAAGTTTAACGTGTGGGACTCGGTGTTGTCTGAAGAGGCAATCCTAGCATTTGAATACGGATACGCCACGGCGGAACCGTGCACGCTGACCATCTGGGAAGCGCAGTTCGGTGATTTTGCCAACGGTGCGCAGGTGATAATCGATCAGTTCATCAGCTCCGGAGAGCAGAAGTGGGGGCGCATGTGCGGCCTAGTGATGCTGCTGCCACATGGCTATGAAGGCCAAGGTCCGGAGCACTCTTCCGCACGCCTTGAACGCTATCTGCAACTGTGCGCTGAGCAAAATATGCAGGTGTGCATTCCGTCGACTCCCGCGCAGTTTTACCATATGCTGCGTCGTCAGGCGCTACGCGGTATGCGGCGTCCGCTGGTGGTCATGTCGCCGAAATCGCTGTTACGCCATCCGCTGGCGATCTCCTCGCTGGAAGAATTAGCAAACGGCGCGTTCCAGCCGGCTATCGGTGAAATTGATGAGCTTAATCCGCAAGGAGTGAAGCGCGTCGTGCTCTGTTCTGGTAAGGTCTACTATAATTTATTAGAACAGCGTCGGAAGAATGAACAGAACAACGTGGCGATTGTGCGTATAGAACAGCTTTATCCGTTTCCGCAGCAAGCGGTACAGACGGCATTAGAGCCGTTTGCACACGTACATGATTTTGTCTGGTGTCAGGAAGAGCCTCTCAATCAGGGTGCATGGTATTACAGCCAGCACTATTTCCGCGAAGTGATTCCCTTTGGAGTGTCTTTGCGTTACGCCGGACGCCCGGCCTCCGCCTCACCGGCGGTCGGTTATATGTCTGTGCATCAGAAACAACAGCAAGATCTGGTTAACGACGCGCTGAACGTTGATTAAATAAAAGGATAGATAATGAGTAGCGTAGATATTCTTGTCCCTGACCTTCCCGAATCGGTAGCTGATGCTTCCTTAGCGACCTGGCACAAAAAACCGGGCGACAGCGTCCAGCGTGATGAGGTGCTGGTTGAAATTGAAACGGATAAAGTAGTGCTGGAAGTGCCTGCACCGGAAGCTGGCGTGCTTGATGCTGTACTGGAAAGCGAAGGGGCTACGGTGATATCGCGCCAAATCCTTGGACGCCTGCGCCGTAGCGACAGTTCCGGTAAAGAAACCAGAGAAAAATCGCAGAGCAAAGAGTCTACTCCTGCCCAGCGTTATACCGCAGGGTTGACGGAAGAGAACAACGATACGCTTAGCCCGGCAATTCGTCGCCTGATCGGTGAGCATGGTCTGGATGCGGCTGCTATTAAAGGCAGCGGTGTGGATGGCCGTATCACACGTGAAGATGTGGAAAAACATCTGGCGGCACAGGCTCAGTCTACCAGCAGCAGCGACAAAAAAGCGGAGAAAGCTCAAGCCGCACCTGCTTTGGCTCATCGCAGCGAAAAATGTGTACCGATGACACGCCTGCGTAAGCGTGTTGCAGAACGCCTGCTGGAAGCGAAAAACAGTACTGCTATGTTGACAACCTTCAACGAAGTCAACATGCAGCCGATTATGTCCCTGCGTCAGCAGTACGGCGAAGCGTTTGAAAAACGCCACGGCGTGCGGCTGGGTTTTATGTCATTCTATATCAAAGCCGTGATCGAAGCACTTAAACGCTACCCCGAGGTAAATGCCTCCATTGATGGCGAAGATGTGATGTACCACAACTATTTCGATGTCAGTATCGCGGTATCAACGCCACGTGGTCTGGTCACGCCAGTGCTACGCGATGTTGATGCGCTTAGTGTGGCTGACGTAGAGAAGAAAATCAAAGATCTCGCTGTTAAAGGGCGAGACGGTAAGCTGACGGTAGAAGAACTGACCGGCGGTAATTTTACCATTACTAATGGCGGTGTTTTCGGCTCACTGACGTCAACGCCGATCATTAACCCGCCGCAAAGCGCGATTCTGGGCATGCATGTCATCAAAGACAGACCTATGGCAGTAAATGGCCAGGTAGTTATTCTTCCGATGATGTATCTGGCACTTTCTTACGATCACTGTTTGATCGATGGTCTTGAATCCATCGGCTTTTTGATCACGGTAAAAGAGATGCTGGAAGATCCAACACGCCTGCTGCTGGATGTATAGCGCGTGATGACATAGACCGCCGCCATCGATAAAGCACGTGCGAACAAAGGTGATCTGGAATTCCTGTTCAGCTCGCTGACTATCGTCTGCATTATCCTGACCGCTGTGGTTGCTATGTTCCCGTTTTTGATTCCTTCTATCACGTAACCGAACGTGAGTCTGACGATGTGGGATGTCACCTCACAAGCCTGTACACGCTAAAAGTGATGACGATCTCGTCGCGATTATTTTTATACCCATCGTGCTCTCTTATACTGCATGGTGTTACTACAGAATGTTCGGTCGCATTACCAAAGAGCATATTGAACAGAACACCCATTCTCTGTACTAAGTAAGGAGCTTAATGATGTGATATTTTGCCTGAATATTCGGAACACTTCTTGCTTGCTTGCTAGGGATTATTACCACCCTGGCATTAGAAAAGAGTGAAGCGACAAAAGCAAAAGCGGCAAGAAGATAACGCGCAATGAGCAGTCTGGTTGATAAACTCTACCAGCTAATATACAAGACAAGAGCCCGTAACGGGCTCTTGTCTTACTCATGGTGTTGCTGATGTCTGGGTGTGTCATGTGGGACCCGACACGCTTTGCCGCGTGCACCAGTGCGTTGGAAATTTGGCAAGGCCCGTTGCTAGTATAGACCGTTTGCACTGGCGTAATATACGGGGTAGAGTTTCGCCAATAGCGCCTGCTGTGGTGTGTGATTTTTTGCGCCTTTTCCTGCCTTTGTGATCCTGCTCGCAAGGATTATTTACTTCTTTCGCTAGTATTACCCTCTATTCCGTTTGGTTATAGGTTGCATGCAACCTATAATTATTTTATTTCCCTCTAAGTTACCCATTCCAAATCTTATTTCTCTTGCGTATAATAATATTGGTATTTCTTTATATTACCGTAATGTAGAGTGAGCAATACGTTGTTTCTTTGGCCTGTGCGTGTCTATTGTGAAGACACAGACCCCAGTGGCGTGGTGTATCACGCCCGTTATATCGCCCTCTATCTCTATGAGAGAGCGTGCGCGGATAGAAATATTACGTCAGCACAGTTTTATCAGTGCGCCTTGCTGAAAGAGCAAGTGGCTTTCGCTGTACGCCGTGTGACAATCGAATATTTTTCTCCGGCTCATCTAGATAATTTACTGAACGCAGATAGTGAAATTACAGTGATACGTGGTGCTTCTATCACGTTTGCTCAGCGTATTCTCAATTCTCATGACGATCTACTAAGTCAGGCGGACCTGTTGATCGCTTTTATCGATCCATATCACATGAAGCCCATCGCGCTTCCTAAGTCTATTGTCGCGGAGTTTAAGCAGTGACTGACATAAATATCCTTAATTTGTTTCTGAAAGCCAGTCTTTTAGTGAAACTGATCATGCTAGTTTTGATTGGTTTTTCCATCGCCTCCTGGGCGATCATCATTCAACGCACCCGTATTTTGAGTACCACTACGCGTGAAGCTGAAGCCTTTGAAGATAAATTCTGGTCAGGCATTGAACTCTCCAGGTTGTATCAGGAAAGCCAGATGCGTCGAGATTCGCTAGCAGGCTCAGAGCAGATTTTCTATTCCGGCTTCAAAGAATTTGCCCATTTGCATCGAGCCAACAGTCACGCGCCGGAAGCAGTGGTGGAAGGGGCTTCTCGTGCTATGCGCATTTCCCTAAACCGCGAACTGGAAATGCTTGAAACCCATATCCCATTTTTGGGAACAGTCGGTTCTATCAGTCCGTATATCGGCCTGTTTGGCACCGTATGGGGGATTATGCACGCCTTTATCGCCCTGGGCGCGGTGAAGCAGGCCACATTGCAAATGGTTGCCCCGGGTATTGCCGAGGCACTGATTGTTACAGCCATTGGTCTGTTTGCAGCGATCCCTGCGGTAATGGCTTATAACCGCCTGAATCAGGGTGTGAATAAACTGGAGCAGAACTATGACAACTTCATGGAAGAGTTCATCACCATCCTGCATCGTCAGGCCTTCTCCAAAAGTAGCAAGTAATCAGGAGGTCGCATGGCTAGAACACGCGGTCGTCGGGAATTAAAATCCGAAATTAATATCGTTCCGTTGCTGGATGTGTTGCTGGTGTTGTTGCTGATTTTCATGGCGACGGCACCGATCATCACGCAAAGTGTGGAAGTGGATTTGCCTGATGCGACAGATTACAAAACCGTTTCAAGTAACGATAACCCTCCGGTCATCGTTGAGGTATCTGGCGTTGGCCAGTGTAGCCTGGTTTTTGAACAAAAACGGATGGAACAACTTCCCGCTGAGCAGATTGTGGCGGAAGCTCAGGCGCTTATGGCTGAAAACCCCAAGTCTGTGTTTCTGATCGGGGGCGCGAAAGATGTGACTTATGATGAGATCATCAAAGCCCTGAACTTGCTGCGTCAAGCTGGTGTTAAATCAGTAGGTCTGATGACTCATCCTATATAAAGACTATATAATCAATGCGTTATAGTCAAATCTTGATATTTTTTCTGGCAATCTTTTATTACGGAAACACAGTATTTACGAACTGCTTTTGCTAAAGGCCACCGAAAAACTTGATAAGTTGAAACACGCTATTATTGTCTCGGTCGTTTTGCACATCATACTGATTGCTTTGCTGGTTTGGAGCTCATTCGATTCCTCGATGGATGCCAGTGGCGGCGATGGCGTCGGCTTGGCAATCGATTCTGTTATGGTTGATCCTAATGACGTCGTTGAACAGTACAACCGCCAGCAACAGCAACAGAGTGATGCAAAGCGTGCTGAACAGTTGCGTAAAAAGCAGGTTGCTAAGCAACAAGCCAAGGCTGCTGCTGACGCGAAGAAAAAAGCCGAAAAAGAAGTGAAGAAACAGGCAGCCACTGCTGCAGCGGCGAAAAAGCAGGCTAAAAAAAAGGCGAAGGCTAAAGCGGTAGCAAATGCGAAATCGGATGTAGAAGCCAAAACCAAAGCCGCTGCGGATAAGAAAGCCGCTACAGAATCCGCCGCTCAGTCTGATTCAGTAGACGATCTGATCGGCGGCTTAGCTTCGTCGAAAAACGTCCCTAAATCGGGTGCTTCGAGCGTAGCCCTTGACAGCTACGGCGGTCAGGTGCGTGTAGTAATCCAGAATAAATTCTATAACTGGCAGCTTTATCGGGGTAAAACCTGTACATTGCGCATCAAACTTGCACCGGATGGGATATTAGTGTCCGTTAAGGCAGAAAGTGGCGATCCAGCACTGTGTCAGGCGGCTATTGCCGCAGCGAAGCAGGCAAGAATACCGAAGCCGCCAAGCACGGATGTGTATGAAGCTTTCAAAAATGCACCGATTGATTTCAAACCGCAATAATCAGATCTGCTGTACCCGACGCTAGGGGAGCGCGTGTAGCACCTTTAGGATAAGGAAGATGGCACGTCCCCTAGTATTGTGTTTTGTTGATACCGGTTTGTTAAAATTCTGCTAATTTATCCAAGGCGATACTTCTGGATAAGGGAGATGAAATGGAGAAGGCATATAAAGTTGCACTAAGTTTTTTAATGCTGTGGGTCACAGCGCTGCATGCCGAAGTGCGTATCGAGATTACCCAAGGGGTTGACTCTGCAGGTCCTATCGCCGTGGTTCCGTTTAAGTGGGCTGGCACAGGTGCAGCTCCCGAAGATATCGGTGATATCGTTGGTGCCGATCTGCGTAACAGCGGTAAATTCAATACTATCGATCCCGGCCGTATGCCGCAGCAGCCAGGTTCTGCCTCGAAAGTTATCAATGCCGCCTGGACCGCTCTGGGGATCGATTCCGTTATCGTCGGCCAGGTTCAACCAGGTGCTGATGGCAGCTACGTGATCTCTTATCAACTGGTTGACACCTCGGGTAACCCAGGCAGCGTATTGGCGCAAAATCAGTTCAAGGTCACCAAACAGTGGCTGCGTTACGCTGCACACACCGCGAGTGACGAAGTATTCCAAAAATTGACGGGAATTAAGGGCGCATTCCGTACCCGTATCGCCTATGTCGTACAGACTAAGGGCAGCCAGTTCCCTTACGAACTGCGCGTATCTGACTACGATGGCTACAATCAGTTCGTAGTACATCGTTCTCCGGAACCGCTGATGTCACCAGCCTGGTCGCCAGATGGCATTAAAGTGGCGTACGTGACCTTCGAAAGTGGCCGTTCTTCACTAGTCATTCAAACATTGACCAATGGCGCAATTCGTCAGGTTGCTTCTTTTCCGCGCCATAACGGTGCTCCGGCATTTTCCCCGGATGGCAGCAAACTTGCCTTTGCGCTTTCCAAAAGCGGTAGCCTAAACCTGTATGTCATGGACATCGCCTCCGGTCAGATCCGCCAGGTGACAGATGGTCGCAGCAACAATACTGAGCCAACCTGGTTCCCCGATAGCCAAACTTTGGCATATACTTCTGATCAGGCTGGACGTCCACAAGTCTACAAAATTAACGTCAATATTGAAGCTCCGCAGCGTCTGACATGGGAGGGGGTGCAGAATCAGGACTCTGAAGTCAGTGACGATGGAAAAATGTTAGTGATGGTGAGCTCTAACGTTGGCGCTCAGCATATTGCTACACAAGATTTAGTGACGGGGGCCGTTCAAGTGATTACGGACACCTATCTGGACGAAACGCCGAGTATCGCACCGAACGGCACAATGGTGATTTACAGCTCTAAACAAGGGCTGGGCTCAGTGTTGCAACTGGTGTCTACTGACGGACGTTTTAAAGCGCGTCTTCCGGCAACTAATGGTCAGATTAAATTCCCTGCCTGGTCACCGTATTTATAAACATAAATAATTTTTTAAAAGGACATAAGAGATGCAATTCAATAAAGCACTAAAAGGCCTGATGTTGGCTCTGCCGGTGCTGGCTATCGCCGCATGTAGTTCACACAAGAAAGACGGCAATGACCAGTCTACCGTTGGCACTGCAGGCAGCGGTTATGAAAACGGCAATATGTCTTCTTCTGAGAAGGCTTGCCTGCAAATGCAAGAACTGCAATGCAACAACATCGTATACTTCGATCTGGATAAGTACGATATCCGTTCTGACTTCGCTCAGATGCTGGACGCCCACGCTTCCTTCCTGCGCAGCAACCCGTCCTACAAAGTAACCATCGAAGGTCATGCTGACGAACGTGGTACTCCGGAATACAACATCGCGCTAGGCGAACGCCGTGCGAATGCCGTTCAGATGTATCTGCAAGGCAAGGGTGTTTCTTCCGATCAGATCTCTATCGTTTCTTACGGTAAAGAGAAACCTACGGTTCTGGGCCATGATGACGCTAGATGGGCTAAAAACCGTCGTGCGGTCCTGGTATACTAGGAGCATTGCATGAACAGTAACTTCAGACGTCATCTCGTGAGTCTGTCGTTATTGGTTGGCGTAGCAGTCCCTTGGGCCGCTACTGCCCAAGCGCCAATCAGTAATGTCGCTAGCTCTGTGGAAGACCGCGTCACCCAGATGGAGCGTATTTCCAACGCTCACAGACAGATTTTAACTCAACTTCAGCAGCAACTCTCTGATACGCAGCGCGATATTGATAGTTTGCGCGGGCAGATTCAGGAAAATCAGTATCAGTTAAATCAGGTTATTGAACGCCAGAAGCAAATCTATCAGAAAATGGATAGCTTGGGCTCTTCGTCTTCAACGCCATCATATTCTGCCCGAGCAACCGATACGGGCGCTTCCACCTCCAGCCTCACCGGTAATGGTGAGGGCGCGGTGGCGGCTTCTGCGAGCACAGGCGATGCCAACAGCGACTACAACGCTGCTGCTGCATTGGTGTTAGAGAAGAAACAGTACGACCAGGCGATTACCGCTTTTCAGGCATTTATAAAAAAGTATCCTGATTCAACCTACCAGCCTAATGCCAACTATTGGCTGGGACAGTTGAACTACAACAAAGGTAAGAAAGACGACGCTGCTCATTATTTTGCGAACGTGGTCAAAAATTACCCCAAATCCCCCAAAAGTTCCGAAGCCTTATTCAAGGTTGGAATGATCATCCAGGAAAAGGAGCAGACGAATAAAGCGAAGGCTGTCTACCAGCAGGTCATCAAAAAATATCCCAACACCGAAAGTGCTAAGCAGGCACAAAAACGGCTCACTGGGCTTTTAACCCCTTTTCAGGCACAAAAATCGCGCTGTATGAGTGGTTTTGTGCCTTGCCGTTTGATGATTAAGCAGTTAAACAGTTTTTCAGGAAAATAGGTTGCACTGAGCTGATAAGTTATTAATACATGCCGCTGTTGCCAAGGCAGGGTGAAAACGCCGTGGCAGCACAATGATGGGTCTTTAGCTCAGTCTGTAGAGTAGTTGACTTTTAATCAATTGGTCGCAGGTTCGAGCTGAGCGACGCGAGACTGCAACGCTTTAGCGTTGACGCCGCAGGGGCGAGGACAACGACTGAGTCATCCTGCACGACCCACCATTTTCAAGATATCCTTTCTATAAATCTCAACTGTTGAATTTTTATGTGCGCTTGTCGTGCAGGTGAGAAGCTGCATCCAGCTAAGCCTGCCAGGCGGCCCCGACCTGCGCCGAGGACGAAAAATTTCCTTCATACCTAATCAGCGTGAGGATCTTGTCCGGTAACGTTCAGCGGCATACTATTGCGTAAGACCTGAAAGCATAGCTCCGCGTGCCGCCTGATACGCTTCCCACTGTTCAACATGATGCAGTGGTGGGATCGTGACTGCCTCCTGGCGATCGAAACCGACTAACGCGGCATCGACTAATTTATCGACTTCCATCACCGCTGGAAGCGTATTCGCATCAGTACCGGAGCCGTTCCTATATTTCAGTGCGTGTTGCTACGGGAAGCACCGCCTAAACATAAGACCCCTATGGGGCGAGTTTCAGGCTAAATTCCTGAGACAAAAACAGCACGAAAGCTTTAGTTGCGTCATAAACGGTCAGCCCGAACTCTGTGGCCAATCCGACGACCGATCTAATATTAATGATTGCACCTTCGCCTGCAGTCGCCAGTCGAGGAGCGATAGCGCTGGCAAGCACACCAAGGCTGTAGTGTTGAGTGTGACGGCCTTGCTATATCGTCGGTTGCCTGATCAACAAAGCTCTCTGCGATACTCATACCGGCATTATTCACAAGAATCGCGATGCGACTGTCTTCGTATACACGCACTTCGACGCTGGCAAGTTCGTCCGCTTGAGTGAGATCGGCGGGCAGGATATCGACTACAACGCCATGCTCTTGGCGCAGCCGGGTCGTCAGAACCTCCATTCGCATGCGATCACGAGCAACTAATACAAGATCATGGCCGCGGCGCGCGAAGCCGCTCAGCATAGGTTGCGCCAATGCCAGATGAAGCGCCAGTGATGATAACTGAGGGATGTACGTTCATACATGAAAGCTTATGTCTGAATAAAATAGATGATGAATGATATATATCATAAATGACATATATCATAAATGTCAATCGACATTTAAATGAGAGGCATCAATGTGAAATACACCACGTTTGGTCGTAACACGGGTTTACAAGTATCTGAATTAGCTCTTGGCACAGGTAACTTCGGCATGGGTTGGGGATACGGCTATAAAAAAGAGGTGGCAAAACAGGTTTTCGATCGCTATGCGGATGCTGGCGGTAACTTTGTTGATACGGCCGATGCCTATCAGTTTAGCTAATCTGAGTAAATGATCGGGGAATTCATTGCCGCTGAACGCGATCATTTTGTCGTGGCGACGAAATATACCTTAAGCGCTTTGCCTGATGCCGGCGTTTCTCGCACAGAAAAAATCCGTAAGAATATGATTTATTAAGTATAAAATAGCCTCAAAAGATTGAAAACCGATCGCATTGATGTGCTATGGGCGTACTTTAACGACAAGCTTATCCCGCTCTCGAAGAGATCGTTCGTGCTTTCGACGATCGTATATCCGCGTAGGGAATCCAGTATGCCAGATTATCCAACTTCCCTGCCTGACGCATTGCGCGAGCTGATAAGATAGCGGAACTGCGAGGCTGGTCGCGTATTGCAGGCGTTCAGGTGGAATACAGCCTGGTACAGCGTACCGCTGAGCGGGAATTGCTGCCTATGGCAGAAGCGCTGGGCTAGCGGTGACGCCGTGTTCGCCGCTAAGGGGAGGCCTTCTGACCGGTAAATACCGCCAAAGCTCGGAAGGGTGACTGAAGGGGTTTGGAGGAAGATTGATACATTTCAAGCAGGATACTGCCTTGCTGGATACGGTCTTTGTCATTGCACAGGAATTGAATGCGATTCCTGTTCAGGTTGCCATCGCCTGGCTGCGATACAAGGTCGCTCGTGCCAGCACTAGCCTGATTCCTATTCTTAGCTCGCGTACCCTGCGCAACTAAACGGCTCTCTGTTAGCACTGGTTATTACCTTAAGTACGAGGTTATCTAGCTGGATGAGGTCAGCGCTATCTCACTGGGAACGCCACAGGAGCAGATTGCTGGTACGCGGCCGCGCGCACAAGGAGGTGAGGCGTTTATTTTATCACGCCATGGATACCACGAGCCTGAGCTTACTATTGATGAAGAGCATCATCTATTGAGTCTTATTTTTCATCACCTAAGATGATGCCTGATCGAAAAGGAGAAAATCATGACCCGTGTATCAAAAAAACAGATAGAGCGTAATCGCGAGGAAATCATTCAGGTCTCCTCGCAGCTCTGTCGGGAACGAGGCCTGAACGGTGTTAGCGTGAATGATTTGATGGCGGCTGCGGGATTAACACATGGCGGTTTTTATGGTCATTTTTCCTCTAGGGATGAGTTGATAGCTATTGCCAGCCGTAAGGCACTTGATGATCCCGCTTCCCGTTGGCAGGAAATCAGGGAGCAGTCACACCATGATGATTTTCGCACGTTGGTGGAGACCTATCCCCCCCACTCACCGCGATGGGGAGAAGGATGGATGTGCAATCACTGCGTTAGCTAGCGACGTGGCCCGTGAGGAGGGAAATAAACCGGTGCGCGACGTCTATCTTAATGGTGTAAAGGCAATGCTGAAGCGGCTGGAGTCTATTTCCGATAGACAAGATACAGAACAAGCGCAGACAGCACGCTTTGGTACAATTTATCCTATTATCTGGGGCGTTGACACTGGCCAGAAGAGCCACTGCCAGAGAAGCTTTATCAGATGAGTTTCTCTTGGCAGCCAAAAAAGCATTAGTTGGTGACTCGGTATAAACGCATCCAAACTAATTCTAGCCAGATTGACGTTTTGGCAGAGACTGACGTAGGATTTCAATTACTTTTAGTTAGTAAAAGCATTCAGGTAAGCTTTAAATAACCGCATTTCCCACGTTAGAAGCCAACGTCGATCAGCAAACCCTCACCCTCTCCAAAAAACTCGATCGAGGTGATCTATTGGCGGCAAACTGCCCTTCACGCGAGGTGCTTAAACATCTCACCAGCCGCTGGGGGGGAGTTGGTGATGATTGTGTTACTTGCTGGGGAATAGCGCTTTAGCGCGTTACGACGCAGTATTGAGGGCATCAGTGAGCGCATGTTGTCACAAACACTGCAATGGTTGGAAATAGACGAGATGGTGCATCTCGGCATATGTATAACACAGTACCGCTCCATGTAGAGTACACTCTTACCGCCCTGGCACGTGAAGCGGCGGAAAAGGTACGCGATTTGGCGGATTGGATAAAAGTCAATTTACCGACTATTTTGCAGGAATAGGTGCCTCACTCAGCAGAAAATCTGTTGAAATAATGATGGTTTGAATAAAAAGGCCTGCTGGGTAGGCAGGCCTGATGATATCAGAGCGCTTTTAATGCGGCTGCGACCGAAACAGACAGAGCGGGCCGTGGTTGGGCCTCCCTCCTATCAGCGCGGAGAGCTGATGTGACGGCTTCATATAACCCATCTTGAGATGCACACATTCCACGATGCAGTACTGCCGTAAACTCTTCAGGCAGACCTGCGGCTTTCAACGTAGCAGCGTAATCAGCTTCAGGAATATTTTTGTATGGAATCTATTTATCGCTTTGCTTTGTGACTTCCGCTGCAAGTTGCGCCAGAGTGTAAGTTTCATCGCCAGCCAACTCATACTTTTTTCCGCTTTGGCCTTCCTACGTAAGCATGAATACGGCTGTCTCTGCAAAATCTTCACGTGCGGCAGAGTGATTTTCCCTTCTCCGGGACTGCCATAGAAGGCTCCGTTAGCTAAGGTCGGGGCGATGGAGCCAGTATAGTTTTCGGTGTACCAGCCATTGCGCAGAATAATGTAGTCAATGCCTGATGCTTTCAGGGTTTTTTCCGTCTCAAAATGCTCTGGAGCCAGGTTGAGCGGTGAGGTGTCAGCATGCAGTAAGCTGGTATAAACAATGCGCTTTACATCGTTCTTTTTACCGCAGCAATCACATTTGCATGTTGCACTGCGCGTTGTTCGATCTCATTGCCAGAAATTAGCAGAAGAGTATCTACACCAGATAAGGCGGCTTAGAGCGTGACCGGTTGTGCATAATCGGCAGCGCGGGTGTGACACCCAGGCTTTTAGCTTTTTCTGGGCTGCGAACCAACGCAACAATATTACTGCCAGCAATTTTTTGTTTGAGTTTGGCGATAATTAATTGGCCCAGTTGGCTGGTGGCTCCAGTTATAGCAACAGTCATGATCTTACTCCTTCTTTTGAAGGCTTGATTGATGTGGAAGTTACTATAAAGCCTTAAATAAATTTTATGTAAGTACTTACATAAAAGTAAGTTTTATGATCCTAACGATGAGTCTGTGCATGTCGGACTGCGTATTACGCGATCTTGCCTTTAGGCAGGTTCTGGTGGGAGTATAGTAGGTTCTTTGTGTTTTTCTGCCCGCAGTAATTGCTGAGGGAAATCCACTGAAGTCTCGTTGTCAGTAACATGTAGATGTAGGGTAAGGAGTGTTATGATTAGTCCTCTGATTAACGGTTCCGCCATTATTATTGGCGGCGTTCTGAGCATTTCCCTGAGTCGTTTTATTCCACAGCACCTTCGTGATGGTGTACCGCCTGTATTTGTCATGATCTCCATTGCTATAGGGATAACATTAGTGGTCAAGGTGCATCAATTGCCTGCTGTGGCACTGAGGTGGTACTCAGTGTTGCATTGGGTGAACTGCTGCGACTGGAGCATCGGGCATCTGGATCTAACGGGTGTTAAGTTGTGTCCTTCCACCTCCACGGCACAAGCTACTAACGGACGTGTATACACAGAATTTTACTACCTTAATTGTGCTGTTTTGTGCCAGCGATACCGGAGTGGGTGGTGCTCTGACGGAAGGGCTAACAGGAGACTATCAACTGCTGGTGATCAAATCTGTACTGGATGTGTTTACTGCGCTGATTTTTTCTATCACGCTCGGGGCTGCGGTTATTTCTGCGCTGTACCGCAATTTATTGTTCAGGCGTTGTTGTTTTTCTCTGCACAGTTGATCATGCCGTTTATGAATGACATTACTATGGGGGTTTGCCGCTTGTGGCGGTATTATCATAATGGCGGTAGGGCTACGCATTGCGCAGATCAAAATGTTTGCCGTAGTAAACTTCTTGCCAGCGCTGGTTTGGTTAGTTTTATTTTGACTAAACAAGTAATGAATAATAAAACGCATTATTCATTACTTGTTTAGTATGCGAAACTTTAAGTGCCTTCTTACCAACCGGCTGCTAACATATACCCCGTTTGGGGGTCTAATTGGAGCAGAATTTCCTCATTTGACGATAACTATGGGGTGGTAAAATGGACTTTTTCAGTACCAGCAACATTTTGATTCATATCCCGCTCGGTGTGGGAGGGTATAAACTTTCCTGGATTGAAGCCATCGGTGCGTTGTGCGGTCTGCTCTGTATCTGGCTTGCCAGCCTGGAAAAAAACATCAATTACCTGTTCGGCCTGATCAACGTTTCACTGTTTGCTGTTATCTTTTTCCAGATTCAGCTTTATGCTAGCCTGCTGCTGCAAATCTTTTTCTTTATGGCGAATGTCTACGGCTGGTATGCCTGGACACGTGGTACAGATCAGCAGGATATCGTTTTGAAAATACGCTGGTTACCGCTTCCCAGATTGCTTGCCTGGTCAGTATTAGGTGCACTCGCGATTGGTCTAATGACGGTATACATCGATGCAGTATTTGCTACCCTGACTGGCATCGCAGTGACCACGCCGACACTACAGCCAGATGCGTTTCCCTTCTGGGATTCCAGTATGATGGTACTCTCTATGATAGCAATGGTGCTAATGACGCGTAAGTATGTGGAGAACTGGATACTGTGGGTTGTGGTTAACATTATCAGCGTGGTGATCTTTACGTATCAGAGCGTTTATGTGATGGCGATGGAATACCTGATTTTGACGGGGATTGCCCTTAATGGCACCCGGTTGTGGATCAAGGAAGCGCGTCAGCGTAAAACTCCATCGTACGCACAACGTCAATTGTAGAATTGAGCGTTGGAAAACGCGGCATAGCGGTGTGGTAACAGAATTTTACCGCGTAAAATAGCGCGATATTGTTGTGGAGTACCCGATACGCTTGACTTATCATTCTCGCGTCATTCGCGCGCTGCAATATGAACAGTTCCATTGTTAAACGCCAGAGTAATCGCCCTGCAACCGTTTCCTATTGGCAATATGTGGCATTTTCTGCGCAAGAATCGATGGATAAATGATGAATTACCAAAATGATAACTTAAGAATTAAAGAGATCAAAGAATTGTTACCCCTGTCGCGTTGCTGGAGAAATTTCCGGCCACTGCGTGCTGCATACCAAGGCAGCAAAAGAATACGCTACACGTCTGCTCACGCTGCGCAATGAATTGAGTGACGAGTTAGAGGTGGTGATGCGTGTCTTTTTCAAGAAACCGTACACAACTGTGGGGTGGAAAGGGCTGATTAATGACCGCATATGGATAACAGCTTCTAGATTAACGATGGGTTGCGTATCGATCAGCTGCTGGTGGAAATCAACGATACAGGGTTGCCTGCCGCGGGCCAATTTCTGGATATGATGTCGCCTGACCTGATGAGCGGGGCGCCGGTGCACGTACCACTGAATATCAGGTAACACCGCAAGCTTGCTTCCGGTCTCTCTGTCCGGTTGGCTTCAAAAATGGTACCGATGGCACGATTAAAGTGGCGATTGATGCTATTAACGCAACGAGTGCACCGCACTGCCTCCTGTCGTTGACCAAATGGGGAGACTCTACCATCGTCAACACCAGTGGTAACAACGATTGCTATATTATTTTGCGTGGCGGAAAGCACCAAATTACAGTGCTGAGTACTTGATCACTGTTAAAGAAGGGCTAGAGAAAGCCGGGTTACACCCGCAGGTGATGATCGATTTCAGTCATGCCAACAGTAGCAAACAGTTCAATAAAAAGATGAACGTGGGGGCTAATATGTGTGCGCAGATTGCTGGCGGAGGAACCTGCTATTACGGAGAGCCCATCTGGTGGTGGAAGGAAATCAGAGCCTAGAAAGCGGCGAGCACTGGTCTATGGCCGCATTGTGACAGATGCGTGTATTGACACTTGGGAAGATACAGATATCTTATTGCGTCAACTCGCTGCTGCGGTGAAATAACGGCGCGCGCGGTAATATCGCTGATACAAAAAACCCGGCGAGTGCCGGGTTTTTTGTTACTGCAAGTCAAACACAACTTATTTAGCTTTGTCTTGGTTAGCAACAGCAGCGGCTTTAGCTGCGATCTCGTCAGCATCGCCCAAGTAGTAATGTTTGATAGGCTTGAAGTTTTCATCGAACTCATACACCAACGGCACACCAGTCGGGATATTCAGCTCAAGGATTTCGTCTTCGCCCATGTTGTCCAGGTATTTCACCAGCGCACGCAGGGAGTTACCGTGTGCAGCGATGATAACGCGCTCACCGTTCTTGATGCGTGGCAGAATAGTTTCTTTCCAGAACGGCACAACGCGCTCAATGATCAGTGCCAGACTTTCTGTCTGCGGCAGTTCATCGTCAGTCAATGATGCGTAGCGCGGATCGTGGCCACGGAAACGCTCATCCTCACGAGTCAGTGCAGGCGGAGTGATAGCAAAACTACGACGCCATTGTTTAACCTGGTCATCACCGTATTTTTCTGCGGTGTCTGCTTTGTTAAGACCCTGTAACGCGCCGTAGTGGCGTTCGTTCAGTTTCCAGCTCTTTTCTACCGGCAGCCAAGCCTGATCCAGCTCGTCCAGGATGTTCCACAGCGTGTGAATGGCACGTTTCAGCACAGAGGTATAAGCGAAATCGAATGAGAAACCTTTATCTTTCAGCAATTTACCAGCAGCTTTGGCTTCTGATCGGCCCTTATCGGATAGGTCAACATCGTACCAGCCTGTGAAGCGGTTTTCATTGTTCCACTTGCTCTCACCGTGTCTCACCAGTACCAGCTTAGTTACAGCCATAGCTAAACTCCTTTATTCCTAATATTTCAGTGATAACTGCTTTCATTATATTGCTGCGCTACAATTAACGGCAATCAATAGTCACCGATTAACCTGATTGATCTGCATTAACTTTGCTCATTATCACGTTATGGCTTTCTCATTTCAGCTCACTACAATGGTCTGGAAGACCTGTTTTGCCAGCGAATTCATCGATAACCTGAATCCCCCGAATAAAAACCATACTGATCCAGTGTCAGTATGGGCTGCTATGACGAGATTACCATTTAGACGGTATCGCCGCGCTTACGGTGTGTTAGCAGATAGAACGCAGGAATCACCAACATCGACAGCAGCGGTGGTGTAGTCACCATGCCGACTACCATCCGAGCGGCGATACGTTGCATAACTTCTGCCCCGGGGTGCCACCGCCTCACATAATGGAAAGCAGCCCGGCCATAATGGTGGCGACCGTCATCACTTTAGGGCGCACGCGCAATACCGTGCTTTCATGGATGGCCTCACACAGCAAAGGTAGCGTCAGAGTCTCATTGAATTTTTGAATTTTTTCAATGGTGTGGTTGAGATACAGCACCATGATTACGCCACCTGGCAACAGCATCACTTTTCGCGTTTCCCTGGTAGAAAGGTATTTAAAACGGCGGGAGAGCAGAGGGGTAATGCCAAATAATACTGCCAGCGTGGTACAACGAGCGGGATCCTGAATTTCATCCTGAATCACTTCAGCGGTAGTAACGTCCAGTATCGTCTTCGTCGGCGCTGAGCATGTCTGTGTTGTTGTGTTGCCACTCTTGCGTGACTAGTTGTTGCAACTACTCTTCTAATGACAGACGAACAACGCGAGGAAAATCGCACTGTTGTGAACCCTTGAGTAAAGGGAGTTCACCTGATAATGCACGCGCCAGCGCAGATTTTTCGCTGCCATTGGCACATAAAAATGCCCACTGTGATTTTCCTTCCAAGCATCAATGTGTCAAGGCGAAAAACGCGTACCATCCCGTCGGCGATGTATACACTGATTCAAACCCCGGGTGTAGAAGCTGATGTGCACGGCTCTGTGCGTGATTCTATTCTGCTCTCTCATAGCATCGTTGCTGCTCTCTGAGTGGTTAATCTGCTGGGTCCGCAAACGGTTGGGGGTGTAATGCTGGAGCTTAATGTTCATCAACGCCTCGGCGATCCTGATTTGCCTATTGATACGCGATTACCCGCCTCGGGCATTTCAGCGGTGGTTGGCCTTACGTGCCCGCAGTCTGGACGTATCGTGCTCAACGATCGTGTGTTAATGGACGCGGAAAAACGGATTTATCTGCCGCCTAAAAAACGCTATGTGAGTTATGTTTTTTCAGGATGCGCGGCTTTTCCCGCATTATCGTGTGCAAGGGAATTTGCGCTATGGTATGTGGCCCCTTCCATGAAGTCGCAGTTCGATGCCATTGTTGGATTATTGGGAATTGAAGCACTGTTAAACCGGCTACCGCTGACCCTCTATGGCGGCGAAAAGTAGCGTGTGGCGATTGGCCGTGTATTGCGGACGGCACCGGAACTGCTGCTGATGGATGAGCCGCTGGCATCGCTCGATCTGCCGCGCAAACGTGAGTTATTGCCCTATCTAGAAACGCTGGCAAAAGAGGTCAACATCCCTATTCTGTACGTCAGCCACAGTATGGAAGAGATTGTGCGACTGGCGGACAGATCGTGGTACTGGATAAGGAAAAATCAAGGCAGAAGGCAAGCTGGAAAAGGTCTGGGCGAGCAGTGTGATGCGTCCATACCTGCCGAGTGATGAGCAAAGCAGCATTCTCAACTGACAGTACTGGAACAGCATGAACCTTACGCCATGATGGCTCTGTCGCTGGGCGAACAGCGGCTGTGGTGAATCGCGTTTCTATGCCACTGAAAACACTATTGCGCATTCGTGTCAATGCTGTAGATGTCTCTTTGGTATCGCAGCCGTCAATAGCGAGCAGTATTCGTAACGTGTTACCTACCAAAGTGTTGGAATGCATCGACGTTGATGAACGGGTTGAAGTGAAACTGTCGGTTGGTGGACAGATCCTGTGGGCGCTAATGTCACCTTGGGCACGCGATGATTTGAGACTGCGCGCGGATATGTGGCTTTATGCACAGATCAAGAGTGTGTCGATAACGGCATAGTCATATCAGGCCATTCCCGTCTTTCCTCACGTCATTCCTGCCAAGGTGGGGATCTCTGACAGGCTACACGCGTTTTTTCTGGCAGAGATCCCCGGCTTTCGCTGAAGATGACAAATGAAGTGGCTGAGGGAAGGGCTTACTGTAAAACGCGCTGGCGGATCAACTACGCAATGGAATGCTCTTCATTGTGTCCGATAACCAGATCAGCGTGTGTTTTAACGGCATCATCGCTGTTACCAATGGCAACGCCAAGCCCGTCAGCTTCAGCATACTAATGTCATTAAAGTTATCGCTGAAGGACAGCACTTCGCTCATGGCATGGTCCTGAGAAGTGACCCACTCACGTAGCAGCTTCCCCTTGTTATTTTCGCTTTGCGCGCCACGTCAACCCGATCCTGCCAGGACCACTCGCAGGTCAAGCTAAACTCATCCATGACCTGTTGAGCGTAGTGATCCAACGCCTGAGTATCCGTGTGCAAGAGAGCACATTTCCAGATGTTTTTCACCTGATCGGTGGCGTTCAACAGACTGTCAGCGTGGAGGAATGTGGGGCGCTGATGTGACGTCAGCGTTTCACCCCACGCCTGAGTGCGAATCACATGACTGGTTGGCTCTTAATACAGCATGCCGTCAGCGGATTAGCTTGCGATGTCTGTTTTTTCTCATAGTCGTATAAATAGGTGCCATTACAGCAAATGGCTGGCGTATCCAGATCAAATGCTTGATAGAACGGATGTATTGCGGAGTAGTGTCGCCCAGTGACAATGACCACCTTGGCACCCTGTTGGTGTGCCAACACTAGTGCGGTGAGGGATTCCGGTAAAACTTCTTTTGTCTGTCCAGTAAAGTGCTATCCAAATCAAGAGCAATGATACGATACGTCATAGCGATCCTATAGAGAGTATACCTGTCATATTGCACGTTGCATGTGCGTTGTTTTTGCTCGTTATTCGGCTCATCCTTGGGCTTCACCTCTTATGAAGCCACCGCACGCGGCGTGTTCAAGTCTACTCCCGGCAGATTTATCACCTGAATCACTTACCGCCTTTGTGAAACTCGAATTATTTAGGGTATAAAATTTTGTTAACGCCCATAATGTTACACCATAACTGTTATGGCGCAAAATGCGATAAACCAAGGAGAAAAGCATGCAGCAAGTGGTCTATATCGCCAGCCCGGAAAGCCAACAGATTCAAGTGTGGCAGTTGGCATCCTCGGGACAGCTAACGCTGTTACAGGTTGTTGATACGCCGGGCCAGGTGCAGCCGATGGTAATAGCACCCAATAAACAGCATCTTTACGTTGGCGTGCGCCCGTCTTTCTCAGCCATCAGTTACCACATTGATGCGCAAGGTCTGTTGACACAGGTCGGTTCCGCCTCACTGCCCGGTAGTCCGACACATTTATCTACAGACAGGCAAGAGCGTTTCCTATTCAGTGCTTCCTACAGTAGCGAAATATTAAGCGTTAGCCCGATTGACGAACAGGGCATCGTTGGCGAGCCTATCCAACAGTTAGATGGCCTGTCTGGTTGCCACTCCAGCAATATCGATCCTGAAAACCGAGTGCTTTGGACACCGTGTTTGAAAGAGGACCGCATCCGGTTATATGACGTATCTAACGAGGGTGAGCTGTCCGTTGCCGCACAAGCAGAGCTGCGTGCGGTGGGAGGTGCTGGCCCTCGGCATATGGATTTCCATTCAAATCAGCGCTTTGCTTACTGTGTGAATGAGCTTAATAGCACGGTTGATGTGATTGAACTGCACTCGGTAGAGGGAAAAGCGCGTACCGTGCAGTCACTGGATGCTATGCCGCAGGGCTTTGTAGACACACGCTGGGCGGCAGATATTCATTTGACACCTAATGGTCTTTTCCTTTATTGCAGCGATCGTACGGCTAGCTTGTTGAGCATCTTCCAGGTGTCAGAAGATGGTAGCACCCTGTCTCTTGTTGAGCATCAACCGACTGAGATGCAACCGCGTGGGTTCAACATCGATCATAGCGGTGAGTTTGTGATCTCTGCCGGGCAAAAGTCACAGCACATTGAGGTATATCGTATCAATCAGGAAAGCGGAAAACTGCAACCGTTGGCGCGTTATGCCGTAGGGAAGGGGCCGATGTGGGTGAGTATACTGGTGCTTGATTGAGGCAAACTGGGTGCTCGCGCAGGTGCGAGCACCACAAAAGGAGATTCCCGGTGTTTAGCCGGGAATCAAGATTTACTTCTTCTCTTCTTCGTTAAGCACCTGGCGTGCCCAACGCGAGTGGTGCTTGCCGCCCACTTGGCAGATACCTTACCTTCAATCATGCCCTTGATAGAACCGCGCATCCAGACGCCATATACATATGAATGAGGATAACGTGGATCAACACGATAGCCGCTGCAGCGTGCACCAAAATAGCATAACGGACGATATCAATCGGGAACAGATGCGCAAAGTAAGGCCGCCACATGATGATGCCTGTAACCAGTAACACCAGCGTCAACCCATGATGCTCCAGAACATCAGCTTTTGTCCTGGTTGTATTTACCCACATCCGATACGTTGTGCTCGTTGCCTTTCAGTACCTCAATAATATGTAGAAATCAGGGAATATCACCGCGTTTCAGAATGTTGTGGCTCACAAAGCTGAAGAACATGAAAACCAGACAAATCACGATCAGAATACCGAAGAATGAGTGTATGATGCCCCCATCTTCGGTGTACCGAAGGTCTGAGTCAGCCATTGCAGCGTCGGAAAAAAACAGTGTGATGCCTGAAAGTACCACCAGGAAACAGCTGATGACCACAATCCAGTTATAGATGCGATCAACAAATTTGATGCGCACAATCATTTTCTGCTTGCTCATTACTTCTCCTCCTCGTCGTGGTCATGCTCTGTCTCTTCCGTGTTCTGCAAAACGTCAACATAGTGGAAAATCAAACCGGAAAAAGTAGCAACAAAGCCGATTTTTGCCAGCAGTTTGAGTATGCTTTTCCACAAATTAACCAGTGCAGAGATCTGCGGATTATCGGGCGGATTATTGTAGAGCGACGGTTTATCTACATGGTGCAGCACGTACATGACGTGAGTACCGCCCACCTCTTGCGGATCTTACAGGCCTGAGTTGTCATAGCCGCGTTTTTTTCAGATCCGTGATCCGTTCTTCAGACAGTAGTTTCATCTCTTCCTTAGTACCGAAATGAATAGCGCCGGTTGGGCAGGTTTCACAGAGGCAGGTTCCTGACCGGTGCTAACGCTATCCACACACAGCATACATTTGTATACCCGGTTATTGTCTTTTATTAAGGCGCGAAATATTGAATGGGCACACGGCGATACAGTAACCGCAGCCGATGCAGATGGTAACTCGATAAGCTGGGCCACTTCACTTTTATTGTTTCTTACGTGCGGTGGCGGCGTAAGGCTACTGGTAGCCTAACGTTGGATAATATCTTGATATTACATTGATATAGCGCGCTACCTTACACCTTTTTCACATTCACCAAAAACGCCTTGAACTCTGGTATTTGCGAGTTTGCGTCGCCGACGCTGGGCGTGAGGGTATTCGCGAGGAAGCCTTTGCACGTGGTGCCCTCAAAGCCCCCATTGCAAGGAATCCCCCGACCGTTTCAATTGCTTTACAGGCGATAGTCAGCTCTTAATACGTGTAGTGATCACGGCTTTGCCTTTGATACAGCCGCGCTGACAGGAAATCCTTACCTCATCTCCTGCTTTAATCCCTTTACTCTGCGCCAGGTTTTCGCCAATTTCCACAAATTGTTCGGGTTAGATAATGGTGTTAATGCGCGCATGTTTGGTCCAGTGACGGAACAGCTCGGTAATGGAATAGGTGGTGGAGATATACGGAAAGTCCCTTCCTTTTCCATGTTTTTGTATCACGCGCTAATAAACGTGCCGCAGGGCTTAAGATCACGGAGGGGTGCAGTGGGTTGGTGTCGAGCGGTGTCTTAATCGGTTCGTAGTGCTCTGGGAACGGACCATAGACCAGTTTATCTACCGAAAGCAGACGTACTACGCCTTCCGGCAACATGATGAATGGCATGGTGTCTTTACCCGGCAGTACGGTTACAGAAAAATCTGGCACATCAATGCCTTGCCATTTCTAACTGTTCCACTCCAGCAGTTTGCGCTTGCTGTCCCAAGGTTTCCCTTGCAGGTCCGCGGAGGCACGGTTGTACCGGATGCGGCGGTTTTGCGGCCAGCACCAGGCCCAACCACCTGGTGTGTTGCGCCCAGACCCGAGTCGCTGTTATCACCGTTCGCCATCTGGTTGCCTTTTTTCCGTCTAGCTACCGGCATAAATCCAGCAGAAGCTGGCGGTGGTGCCATACTCGCGTAACTGGGAGAAGTCTGCCAGTGGCTGACCTTTTTTCAGGATCAGCGAGACTTTGTCGTCATAAACATCGGCCAGCGCCATACTATTACCTTCGCGAGCGGATCTCTTCCGGCGTCGGGTCTTCCGGATCCTGATAGTTCTAGTTGATATTCATCAACGGCTCAGGGTATACGCCACCTTCTTCGCGATACAGCTCGCGCAAGCGCATCAGCAATTTACCGAGAATCTTCGCGTCGTGCGGCCCTTCAGCAGGCGGTTCCGCCGCAGCGCAGTGTCATTGTAGCCAGCGGCCAGAGTTAGTAATAGAATCGTTTTCTTCTGCGAAGCAGCTGAAAGACAAACGGAACACTTCGGTATAGATTAATGCGCTGTCTACGTCGTTAAATTCACTGTGGTTATGCCAGAATATGGAGGTCTCGGTCGCGAGCGGATTGATAACCACCATATATTTTAATTTTGAGAGTGCCTCAGTAGCTTTATTCTTGTTGAAAAACGCGGCGAGCGTGTTGAAGCCTTGCACAATGTAGACGTTCATCTTGCCTTCAACCATTAGCTAGGTCTGCACCATTACGTCGTAGCTGCGATCCCACTTTGGTAGCCACTCATAACTCCACTAGTTATCCTCTTACATGTTGTCGCCATAGAAACTCTTCATCATGCTGATAAAGAATTTCGGTGTATTCTTCCAGTAGTTTACCTGATCCGGTAGCAGCGCATCCGGCGTGATCTGCTTCAGGTAATTTTCAGATCGGTCTGTTTCTCAGACGGCAGCGGCATATAGCCCGGCAGGTTAAGGCTCAGCAGCCCTAAGTCGGTATAGCTCTGAAATATTGAAGTAGCCGCGCAAAGCGTTGACACCGCCACCAGCCATCCCGATATTACCCAACAGCAACTGGATCATGGCAGCCGCACGGATTATCTGCGCGCTGTTGGTATGGTGCATCCAGCCCAAGGCGTACATAAAGGTCGCAGTTTTGTCGGGGGCGCTGGTTTCTGCCAGAGAACGGCAGATCTCTTCATAATGGTGTGCTGGTGTGCCGCAAAGGGAAATGACCATTTCAGGCGTGTAGCGAGCAACGTGTGCTTTCAGCAGATTCCATACGCAGCGCGGGTGAGTCAACGTCATATCGCGTTTAGCAAAGCCGTTAGCATCCAGCTCGTAGTTCCAACTACTTTTATCATACTGACGCGTTTCTGCGTTATAATCACTGAACAATCCCTCACCAAAATGGTAGGCTTTACGCACGATCAGGCTGGCGCTGGTGTAAGGCTTAATATATTCATGATGAATTTTATCATGTGTAATCAGGTAATTGATGATATCCAGCAAGAATGCAGCATCGGAGGCTGCGCGAATGGGGGGTATAGAGGTCGGCCACAGCGGCGGAGTAAAGTACGGGTCAACCACAATAAGCTTGGCATCGTTGTGATTTTTTGCTTCGACGGCCGACTTAAAGCCAACCGTATGTGCTTCTGCTGAGTTGCCTCCCATAACGATGATCAGGTTGGCGTTTTGATATCCACCCAGTTGTTGGTCATGGCGCCATGACCAAATGTAGAGGCGAGTGGTGCGGCAAAGGTTAGACCGTGACACAGACACGCCTGGCAGTGGATAGCAATCATGCCGAGCGAACGCGTAAATTTCTGATCGAGGATACCGTCTTCATTGCTGTCGGCAGAAGAGTAGAGCATACCTATGGTCAACCAACGGTTAACGACGGTGCCCTTGGTGTTAATGCGCTCAAAGTTGACATCACGATCGGCTTTCATCAAACGCGCGATACGGTTAATGGTGTCATCTCAACTGATACGTTGCCATTTTTCTGAGCCCGGTGCGCGCGATATTCTGGGTGCTTCAAACGGCCTTCACTGTGGATGTAGTCAATCAGCCGCACCTTTAGGGTGCAGTGAGCCACGGCTTACCGGATGCTCAGGATCCCCCTCGATATGATAGATGGCAAGTTTGGCATTTTTATCGCCATCACCCAGGCTGTATATCAACACATCACACCCGACTGAACAGTGGGTGCAGTTGTTATGTGTTCCTTGGCACGCAACAGTTTGTACTGGCGAACCGATGCTAACGCTTCCGTGGGGACAAAGACCAGTGCGGCGAGGGTGGTGCCAGCCATACCCCCTGCACAAACTTTAAAGAAACTTCTTCTATTGATTTGTATTAGTTTCCCTAGGTGATGGTTTGTTTATTTTTTGTTGCAGGTAATTTACCAATACTTAAGATAGGGATTTTTGCATGAAATCAAAATTTAAGTATTTAAAACAACTCTTTACTCCTTTAATGAGCTATTTTTATAGCGATATATAATTTTATATATAACGTTTGGTTTCATTTTTGTAATATGATGGTCTTTTTTTCGCTGTAAAAAATAGCCAAAATAGAAAAAATACGCCGTAAAAAAAGATACAATCAAGCAACAAAAAGAGGGAGAGATGCTACGTCAATGAGATGTTTCTAGGTGCGGAGAGAGAGATAAAAAAGCCGCCTGTAGGCGGCTTAGCTGAAGATTACTTCACTTGCATGCCGGGCTGTGCACCACTGTCTGGGCTGAGCAAGAATATTTCCTTTCCGCCAGGGCCAGCCGCTATCACCATACCTTTAGACACGCCGAAGTGCATTTTGCGCGGAGCCAGGTTGGCGACCATGATGGTTAAACGGCCTTCCAGCGCTTTCGGATCTGGGTAAGCGGTGCGGATGCAGGAGAAAATCTGGCGAGTTTCATCGCCGAGATCCAGCGTCAATCGCAGCAGCTTGTCAGAGCCATCCACGAAATCTGCCTGTTTAATCAGCACAATGCGCATATTAACTTTGGCAAAATCGTCGAAGGTGATGGTTTCCTGAATCGGATCGTCAGCCAGTGGACTGGTTACCACCTTCTTGGCACTCATGTCCTCTTTAGAGGCATCAACCATGGCATTGACCTTGTCAATATAGATACGGTTGAACAAGGCTTTGAACGGTTTCACTTCGTGACCCAATAGCGGTTTCACTACCGCATCCCATGTCAGCGTGGTGTTGAGGAACGCTTCGGCACGCTCAGCCAGTGACGGCAATACGGGTTTCAGATAGATCATCAGTACGCGGAACAAGTTGATACCCGTGGAGCAGATGTCCTGCAAGTCAGCCTCGCGGCCTTCTTCTTTTGCCACTACCCAAGGGGCTTGTTCATCCATATAGCGGTTGGCGATATCTGCCAGCGCCATGATTTCTCGGATGGCCTTACCTAATTCACGGTTTGCGTACGCTTCAGCAATGATGTCTGCCGCATTGGCAAAAGTGGCATAAAGCTCTGCATCGGCCAGCGTTTCTGCCAGTTTACCACCGAAACGCTTATTGATGAATCCAGCATTACGCGACGCGAGGTTGACCACTTTGTTGACGATATCGGCATTAACGCGCTGTACGAAATCTTCCAGGTTGAGGTCGATATCATCAATGCGTGACGATAGTTTAGCCGTGTAGTAATAGCGTAGGCAGTCGGCATCCAGGTATTTTAGATAAGTCTCAGCCTTGATAAAGGTGCCACGCGATTTAGACATCTTGGTGCCATTTACCGTTACATAGCCGTGTACAAACAGGTTGGTCGGCTTACGGAAACCGCTACCTTCCAGCATGGCAGGCCAGAACAGACTGTGGAAATAAACGATATCTTTACCGATGAAATGATAAAGCTCAGCGCTGCTCTCTTTGCGCCAGAACTCATCAAAGTTGATGTCGCCACGTTTGTCGCACAGGTTTTTAAACGACCCCATGTAACCGATTGGCGCATCCAGCCAGACGTAGAAATATTTGCCCGTCGCATCCGGTACTTCAAAGCCGAAGTAGGGCGCATCACGCGTGATATCCCACTGTTGCAAGCCGGCATCAAACCACTCTTGCATCTTGTTGGCGACTTGCTCCTGCAGCGCTCCGGAACGTGTCCAGGCTTGTAGCATTTCGCTGAATGCATGCAAATCAAAGAAGAAATGCTCTGAATCGTGCATCACGGGGGTAGCACCGGAAACGGCCGATTTCGGATCGATCAATTCTATCGGGCTATAGGTTGCACCACACACTTCACAGTTATCGCCATATTGATCTGCTGCTTTACATTTCGGGCAGGTACCTTTGACGAAACGGTCCGGCAGGAACATGCCTTTTTCCGGATCGTAGAGCTGAGAAATAGTGCGGTTCTTGATAAAACCGTTCTTTTTCAAACGACGATAGATAAGACCGGACAGCTCCCGGTTCTCTTCACTATGGGTAGAGTGATAATTGTCGTAGCTAATCTGAAAGCCAGCAAAATCCCGCTGATGTTCCTGACTCACATCCGCAATTATCTGCTCTGGTGCCACACCCATCTGCTGTGCTTTCAGCATAATCGGCGTACCGTGGGCATCATCCGCACAGATAAAGTGAACCTGGTGACCACGCATTCGCTGATAACGGACCCAAATATCAGCCTGGATATGCTCCAGCATGTGGCCGAGGTGGATTGATCCGTTAGCATAAGGCAACGCGCAGGTTACCAATATTTTCTTAGCGAGTTGAGTCATAGTGGGGAACTTACTTTCTTTCATGATGATGAGAGGGAATCCGGATGGTAACCGACAGCCCCTTGCGGCGTAAACCGCTGTAAGCGGAAAACACTTTTCAACGCGGGTAATCTCGCGTTCGCTACGCCTGCACAGCATGCGGGCCGATTTTTTCGCTGAGGTAAACGACCGGGGCGGGGCATTCTGTTATGCTATAGTAGTTTTTCCACAAAATAATGAAAACGATAAAGAGCCGGAATAAACGCACACAGCCCTGAGCAAACTCCTGATACGCTGAAGGCTTTGGTTACCGGTATTTTATCCACTTTTAAACACCCGACGCTGAAAAATAATCTGACGACGCTCAATGAATTGCACCATTGCGCTTTGCGGGATGGCGTGCTGCACATTGAGCTGGTCATGCCATTTGCCTGGTTGAGCGGTCTTGAGGTATTGAAAGAGAAGGTCAGTCCTGAATTGATGCGTTTGACTGGCGCCAAGGATGTGGAATGGCGTCTGACGTAGAGCATCGCCACGCTGCGTCACGTTAACAATCAAGCGGGTGTCAAAGGGGTGAAAAACATCATCGCTGTCAGTTCCGGTAAGGGCAGAGTAGGGAAATCCAGCACAGCGGTGAACATGACGCTGGCAGCAAAGAGGCGTTAGTAGGTATTATGCTGACATCATATGGTCCATCAATTCCAACCATGCTGGGAACAGCGAGCGAGCGCCCGACCTCACCTAATGGTCAACATATGGCACCGATTATGACCTATGATTTGGCGACCAATTCTATCGGTTATCTAGTGACGGATGACAATGCCATTGTGTAGCGTGGCCTGATGGCAAGTAAAGCACTATTGCAGTTGTTGCAGGATATACTCTGGCCGGATCTCGATTATCTGGTATTAGATATGCCGCCGTAGTCGTGACCACGCCGAAGGATATCGCGTTGATGGATGCTATGAAAAGGATTGTGATGCTTGAGAAAGTCAGCGTGCCAGCCGGTGCTTGGCATCATTGAAAACATGAGCGTGCATATCTGTAGCCATTGTGCTCATCTGGAGCAGATCTGTGGCACCGGTAGCGCGCAGAAACTGGCGGAAAAGTATAGCTATACTCTGCTGGGGCAGATTCCGTTGCACATCTTCTTTGCGTGAAGACCTCGATCGCGGCGAGCCGACGGTTGCTTGCAAGCCGGACAGCGCATTTACGTCACTCTATCGTGAACTGGCTGGGCCAGTTGCCGCACAGCTGTATTGGCAAGGGTGAATTATATCTACCGAGATTTCTTTCTGCGCAGTGTGAAAGGTTTTGCGAACAGTCTATGGGGTTCCCACGCATGTGGGAGCTTTCGACTCGATCATGCATGCGCACTTGACGATTTCTCGCGTTGAATGACCATTTGCCTGTCATAAGCGTTTGCGTTTTTATGTCAGGCAACTTTAGGTCATCTAAGCGAAAACGGTATTTTTACGATGGCTCTTTTTTGCACTGCTGGCTGCCACTCTCTTATCATGCACGCCTTATAACTACGATGCTCATCAAAATAATAGGCCAACCATGCGTGCACACAGGCCCATATATTCTGTTAGTAGTGATGGATCGTATAAAAGAAACGTGCGTATAAAACAGATTCGCGATCGGGGGTGTGCCGATAACAGCACGGATTTCGGCAGACCTGTCGGCTGGTAATGTTGTGAAAAGTACCGCTGTAGAGCCTATCCCGGTTGGTAGGGCTGTATTGGCGTAGTCAGTTTTCGCCACGGATAGCGCACATAAAACAGAGCATACTCGTAGGACGTGACGTGTTCGAGCACTGTCTTGAGCTAAAATGGTAAGTAAAATCTCCTCAATAGGATAGGCTTTTATAAATTCCCTAGGGTAAAAATGCCCAGTATCGTCGTTGAGCTTGTTCGGCGAGCGGAAATGAACCCACACACACCTTATTTTATTCTTCCTTTGCTTTTGTTCTCTTTCGTAGCGTTGTGAGATAGAGCGTGCATGCTCACTTAACATTTTACAAAACGGAAATGACCATGAGTAGGGCAGGGCCTGGCGCTACCTTCCTTAACTCCCTATAATTCGCTCGTTACTGTTTGTTTAACCGTTACTATGCCATTTGGCATTTCCCTCATTTATCAGGTCATTTATTGTCATGGCTGCGACGTCTCCCCAGTGTGTCATCATCGGGATTACAGGAGCATCCGCTTCTGGCAAGAGTTTATTGCCAGTACGCTCTATCGTGAGTTGCGCGATCAGGTAGGGGATGAGCATAGTATGGAAGAGCGGGTGAAAACCAACTATGACCACCCCAATGCCATGGATTATGGCCTGTTACTGACACATCTGCAAATACTCAAGGCTGGGCAGGCGATTGAGTTACCGCAGTACAGTTATGTAGAACATGCTCTCAAGCAAGAGACAGTTAGCTTGTTGCCGAAGAAAGTGATCATTTTGGAAGGTATTCTGCTTTTAACGGAAGTAAGCCTGGTGTTGAGCTGAATTTCTCCATTTTTGTGGATACTCCGCTGGATATTTGCCTGCTGCGTCGTATACGCCGCAATGTTAATGAACGCGGTCGCTCTATGGACGCAGTCATGGAGCAATATCAAAAAACGGTGCGCCCGATATTTTTGCAATTTATTGAACCGTCGAAGTAATATGCAGATATCATCGTGTCACACGGTAGTAAAAACCGTATTGCGATTGATATTCTTAAAGCCAAAATAAGTCATTTTTTTGAGTAATTCACCAGTGACGACTTAAACGTGAAAAGGGAATAAAATGAGACTGTGCGATCGTGACATAGAAAGCTGGCTAGACGATGGACGCCTGGTTATCACCCCCCATCCTCCCGTTGAAAGAATTAACGGCGCAACGGTAGATGTGCGGCTAGGGAATCAGTTTCGCGTTTTTAGTGGCCATACGGCTGCATTCATCGATTTAAGCGGCCCGAAAAATGAAGTCAGCGCGGCGCTCGATTGCGTGATGAGTGATGAAATCAACTTGCCGGAAGGGGAGGCATTTTACCTGCATCCCGGCGAACTGGCGTTAGCAGTGACGTTGGAATCCGTGACGTTGCCGGACAATCTGGTGGGTTGGCTCGACGGTCGCTCGTCTTTGGCGCGCCTGGGATTAATGGTTCACGTTACTGCGCACCGCATTGATCCCGGCTGGCAGGGTAGAATTGTGCTGGAGTTCTATAATTCAGGTAAGCTGCCGCTGGCATTACGCCCTAGCATGATTATCGGCGCATTGAGTTTTGAACCGCTCTCTGGCCCAGCAGCACGCCCCTATAACCAGCGTGAAGACGCAAAATACAAAGATCAACAAGGTGCTGTGGCGAGTCGAATTGATAAGGATTGATCGCCAGTTCATAGTGCTGTTGCACTGATTGTTGGGAGGATAAGATGAAAAGAGTGTTGACGACGCTGGCGATTCTGCTTGTGGTGCTGGCTGTCGGTATGACAGCGCTGGTCATGCTGGTGAATCCCAACGATTTTCGCGCTTACATGGTCAATCAGATCGAAGCACGCAGTGGATACCGTTTGCAGTTGGAGGGAGACTTACGCTGGCATGTTTGGCCACAACTCAGCATCCTTTCCGGTGGCATGTCGTTAACCGCATTGGGGGCAGCATCGCCTATTGTCAGTGCTAAGAATATGCGTCTGGATGTCAAACTCTGGCCGCTTTTATCACATCGCCTGGAAGTAAAGCAAGTGATGCTCAAAGGCGCGGTCATACGCCTGACACCAGAAAGTGAAGTGCAGCGTTCTAGCAATGCGGCCATTACACCAGCAGACTCATCAACCCCAGAAGAGGGTCGTAGCTGGCAGCTTGCCATCAATCAATTAAAAATCGTGGATAGCCTGTTGATTTTACAACGGATTGAAGATGAACAGCTTAACGTACGTGATATCAATCTCACACTGGAACAGACCAACGATCGACAGCTTAAGTTGGGGCTGACTAGCCGCATTAATCGCGATCAGCGTGATCTAGCAGTTTCACTCCAAGCTAACCTGGATATGCAGCAGTATCCGCAGCAAATCAACGCAACTATCGAGCAATTCCAATACCAGCTTCAAGGCGCAGGTATACCCTCTGGTGGCATCATCGGCAATGGCAGCCTTCAAGCCAGCTATCAACAAGCTTCAGGTAATGCACAACCTGAAAAGATCACAGTAAGCCAATTCTCGCTGGCGGCGAACGACAGCCAAGTGAGCGGGAATGCCTCAGCGGCGCTGGGGGACCGCCCGGATTATACGCTGGACATTAAAGCTGCACGGTTAAATCTAGATGCGTTACTGGGAAGTACACCCGTGACGCAAACTCAGAATGCTACGTCAGCAGTGATTAAAACGGCTACGCCAGTGGTATCGTCGGAGCGGGGGAGACATGAGGGCGATGCTTTATGGCAATCGTTCAGTGCTCAACTAGCGTTGCAGGCGGACACGCTTATCTACCGTGGCCTAACATTCAGCCACGTTAATCTCAACGCGGTCAACCGCGCAGGTGTGCTGACCTTCTCTACCTTGCAGAGTGAACTCAATGGTGGGTGTATTGCCACAACCGGAAAGATGGACGTGAATACAACGCCGAAAATCACTCTGCAGCTTGTTATCGAAAATGTAGAGGTTGAACCTCTGACGGTGGTGTTTTCATTGCCACAAACGTTTAGTGGTAAGCTCTCGTTAAAAGGGCAGTTTGGTGGTGATGTTTTTTCGTTGGATTCATTGATGCGTCAGTGGCGTGGCAACGCGGCCTTGAGTGTGGATAACCTGCGCTTTCAGGGTGTGAATGTTCAGCAAATGATTCAGTTGGCCGTTGTGCGCAACAACAGCAGTGTTCAAGCATTAGAACGTTATGAACGTTACACCGATATCACACGGCTGACTGGCAATGCTGATCTTAATGCGGGAGAACTGCGCGTGAGTGACATTGCTGGTGAATCGGCCCTGCTATCACTAACCGGAACCAGCCAGTTTGATCTCCCGGCTCAGCAGTGTGATATGAACTTTAACGTGCTTATTACCGACGGTTGGCGTGGAAATGAGCAGTTAGTGGAGATTTTGAAATCCACCAGTGTGCCGCTGCGCATTTATGGCCTAAGTAACAATCTGAGTTATCAACTGCAAGTCGATCAGTTGCTGCGTAAGCGCCTGCAAGATGAGATGAAAAAACGACTTAATGATTGGGTAGATAAAAACCAGCAAAGCCAGACGGGAAAAGGGCTGAAACAGCTTCTCGACAAGCTTTAATCTTCTCTTTCGTCCTCCCAAGTCCTAGGAGGACAGAGAGGTGTAACCTGTGTCATTCTTACACCCTATCCATAATTCCCGCGAAAACGGGAATCTCCAACAGACTAAACACGTTGCTTCTGCCAGAGCTCCCTAGCCTACATGAGAGCATGACAGCGGGGGTTAATAACGATTATCGTAAATGTTTTTTCTTTCAATACGCCAAGTAGCAGTTTATTAACCTTGTCTCATTTCCAGAAATAAACTTTACTTCTTTGATTTTTGCCATTTGTAGTTTTTCTACAAATCAGTAAACTCCCCTCCTTTTATCGCGCTTTCTTATACCAGAGCGTTATCTGATGTCTGCCTGTCAGATGCTTTTTACGTTCACTTTTACAGAGAAACATCATGATAGAACCCCTTATAGGAGTTATTGTAACGGTGATGGTAGGTTGTTACGTTATTAACGGTTATTCCACGAGCGGCATGCTGCTGGCGCGCGGGTTGCTGCTACTGCTGATTAGCGTCGCGATGGGGAAAAACATATTCCCAGCCAGTACAAAATCGACTGGGTGAGGCTTAACTGATATCGTTGAGTACGTCAAAATTCTGCTGATAAGCCGCGATGGTGACCTCGGCATGATGATAGTGCTGTATGGGTTTGTCGTCTACATGATGCATATTGGTGCTAATAACATCGTGGTAAAACTGGTTTCACAACCGCTGCAGGTGATCAACTCACCTTATTTATTGATGATTACTACGTATTTCTTTGCCTGTCTGATATCACTAGCCGTGTCATCCGCAACGGGGTTGGCGGTGTTGCTGATGGCAACGCTGTTCACTGTCATGGTGAAGTCAGTATCAGCCGTGGCGCGGCAGCCGCTATTTGCGCCTCGCCTGCGGCATTGAGATCCTATCCCCGAGACCTCTGGCGATGTGGTGCTGGCTGCACAGGCTTCGCAGATGAAGCTGGTAAATTTTGCCTTTAAGGTGACGCTGCCGATTTCCATCGCCGCCATTATCTGTATAGCTATCGCACATTTCTTTTGGCAGCGCCATATCGACCGAAAAGAGAGCATTCGCCACGAAATGATTAAAGCGAAAGACATTAAAACTAATGTGCTACGCGTGTAGGCTGTATTGCCGTTCACGCCTATCATTAGCGTGCTGATTTTTGATGGCAAGCGGGGGCCGAAACTGCACATTATCATCATTCTGGTGATCTGTATGTTGTTGGCTGCCGTTTTTGATTTCCTATTTTCTTTAATGCTAAAACCATTTATGCTAGTTTCGATGCCGTTTCCAATGGCATGGATGAGGCATTCTCAAGTGTCGTTATGCTGTTAGTGGTCACTGGCGTGGTTTGCACAGGGACTAAGCACCATCGGTTTTATTAGCGGTTTGATTCGGTTGGTGCAATCTTTTGGTAGCGGTGCTTTGCTCATCATGTTGGTGCTGGTGGTGATCACCATGCTAGCGGCAATGACAACTGACTCTGGCAACGCACCTTTTTATGCGTTTGTAGAACTGATCCCCAAGTTGGCCTCACAGATGGATATCAACTCGGCTTATCTGGCTATTCCGATGGTGCAGCCTCTCCAACCTTGGCAGAACCATTTCTCCTGTTTCTGGCGTGGTGGTTGCGGTCGCTGGGATGGCAAAGGTCTCGCCGTTTGAAGTGGTGAAACTCACGTCATGCCGGTGTTGGTCGGGCTGATTGTGGTAGTGGTTGCTACGAAAATTTTAATTTCAGCGTAATATGAAGGGGCATCCCTCACTGTTTATTCGGTGGGGGATATACCTCTCTGTTTTGCAGCTATTTATGTAAATGCGGTTACTGCTTTTTTATACTTCATAATCCTGATCGGGAGAGCGTTCCTGGGTTATTGCTACTTTCACAATGCGGTGGCTCTCCATGCTTAATATCTTGAAACGATAACCATCGATGGTGAGTTCATCACCTTCTTGCGGCACTCGCTGCGTATACTCCATCATCAACCCGGCCAACGTGTAGTATTCTCGCTTTTCATCTAGAGTCAGTGGAATGTACATAGCGAGATCTTCCAACGGGGTATAGCCGTTGGCAATCCAGTTACCGTCTTCGTTTTGTTGAATGTCATGGCGTGCATCGGCATCTTCTCCTTCCACCGGCAGGTTACCGGCGATGGTTTCCATAACATCACTAAGCGTAACAATACCTTCCACCGAACCAAATTCATCTACTACGAAAGCAAAATGCGTTTTGGCAGCTCTGAACTGCTCCAGAGCTTGCAACAAAGAGATCTGCTCAGGAAACACCAACGGCTGGCGCACGAGTTTATGCAGATCGAGCGGTTCATGGCGTAACTGCTGTTGTAGCAATGAGGCCACGTGCACGATACCCACGGGTTCATCGGAAGTCGGGCTATCCATCATCACCAATCGGGTGTGGGGGCTTTTTTCCAGCAGCGCTGCCAGCGCATCCTGTAAAGATTGAAGTTCAACGGCGGTAATATCGTGGCGAGAGGTCATGATACTGCTCACGCTACGTTGGCCCATACCGAGCACTCGCTCGATCATACGGCGTTCCTGACGGTTAAACACCGCGTTACCGCTTTGTGCGTTGTCGCCAATCAGATTCGACGCTTGGTTATTTAATTCCGCATCTTCATGTTCACCGCGCAAGATTTTCAGAATCACCTCGGCAGTGCGTTGGCGCAGCGGCACATCGGAGGTGAGAAAACGGCGGCGGTTAAATCGAGCAACCTGATTGAGCACCTCAATCAATACGGAGAAACCAATTGCCGCATAAAGATACCCTTTGGGAATATGGTATCCGAAACCATCAGCAACTAGGCTAAAGCCAATCATCAGCAAAAAGCTGAGGCAAAGAATTACAATAGTGGGGTGGGCGCTAACAAGCCGCGTTAACGGTTTGCTGGCAAGCAGCATCAGCCCAATGGCAATGGTCACGGCAGACATCATCACCAGTAGGTGATCTGTCATGCCGACTGCAGTGATAACCGAATCAAGCGAGAAGATAGCATCCAGAATAACAATTTGCGCCACGACAACCCAAAATCGTGCCCCTTTACGCTGCCCGTGTTGCTCCTGATCTTTGCCTTCCAGACGTTCATTAAGTTCAACGGTAGCCTTAAACAGCAGGAACAGCCCGCCTACCATCATGATGATATCGCGTGCGCTAAACAGCTGCTGAAACAGGGTGAAAAGTGGGGTAGTGAGTGACACCAACCAAGACATAGATGCAAGCAGCACCAGACGCATCGATAATGCGAGTGACAAGCCAACAGTGCGGACGCGATCTCTAAGTTTTTCGGGGATTTTTTCCGCCAGAATGGCAATAAAGACAAGGTTATCGATACATAATACCAGTTCCAACACCACAAGCGTTGCCAAACCGGCCCAGATAGTGGGATCTGCGATCCACTCCATATAAATTTTTTCACCTGTATCAACCAGAATCGATGTAGGTTAGCAGCGCAGCTGGCGCTGGACTAGTGTTTATGGGGATATTGCCACCCAGACAATATCCCCATAAAATTATTGAAAATATAATTACTTTATTTACAACTATTTAGCATCGTAACTTGCTGATTTAAAATCGCTAACTTTCAAAAAAAACGGTTTCTCAGTGCGTACAAGAGTGCTAACATTTATGAGGATTTATTAAAAAATACCATTTTTGTTTAAAAAACACTCAAATATAAAAAAATATGTGATTTATTTAGGTTATTGCGGTTTTATTGCGTGGGATAGACCTAATCTGAAAATCTTTGTAAATCCACGAACCTCCTGTACATCGTTAAATGTACTTCATACTATAGTGCCTTAAACGGCACCATAAGGTTGTTTTCTGAAAGTTTCGCAGTTTTATTGCTTAACTAGCCGTAAAAATAAATGAGTACCTATAAATCATACTGTGGTCCGTGGACGGTATTCCATATTTTAACAACACGTTGGTAGCTATAAAGCCAAGGGCGGTAGCGTATCTGATGTGAAATAACTTAACGGTTGGTGATGGTGCAAAATGTAAGATATTACGGTTATCTTCATCGGTGCTTTTATTACGCTTTTTTCTAGCAAGAAAAACGGCAATAAAAGTAGGGCTAGTTGATAAAATGAACACGCGTAAGAATCACGATGGCCATATCCCTCTGGTAGGGGGGTTATCTCTCTATTTTTTCGCTATGGCTTCTTTATGCTTTTCATCCCTCCTGGGTACCTGAATTCCCTCTCTATATGGTTTGTGTCAGTTTACTTTCTTTGTCGGTATTCTGGACGATCGATTTGACCTTCCTGTTCTCCCAATCTTGCAAGCCGCTGTGGCCGGCCTGATGATTTAGTTCGATCTTTTTATCTCAACGGCTAGCAATATTCTGTTTGGGTATGGGCTAATGCTCGGTTTAGCTGGGATACCTTATTACTGTATTTGCAGTGTGTGGGGGGGCGATCAACGCGTTTAACATGATCGATGGCATGGATGGTCTGCTTGCAACACTTTCTAGCGTGACGTTTGGGGCATTGTCTATGATGTTGCAGCTGGGCGGCCACAATGAGTTAGTGTTGTGGAACTTATGCGTATTGGTAGCATCTGTTACTTACCTTGTGCTTAACCTCTGGCTTATATGGGGGAAAAGTTTAAGGTTTTTATGGGGGGGATGCCGGAAGCATGCTGGTTGAGTTTACTGTTATCTGGTTATTGATCCTGGCTACTCAGGGCGATGCTATTATCGCGTCCTGTGACCGCTCTGTGGTTTATTACGGTTCCATTGATGGACATGGCGGTGATTATTATCCGACGGATTCGGTCGGGGTGATAGTCCGTTTAAGCCGGATAATGAACACTGTCATCACATGTTGATGCGCGCAGGACTGAGGAGTAACTTTCAAGCATTAGTGATGATAGGATGTATGGCGCTAGTATTTGCGGTGTTTGGAATGCTTGGTGAGTATGCAGGGTTCTCAGAGAATGTTGTGCTTAGCTTATTTTTGCTAGTGTTTATTGGCTATTTCTGGTTAATTACCCGGGTTTGGCGTTTGTTGGCGTGGTTGATGAGAAATAGCGCTGAGTCGTTATCTGGAATGCATGGTAAAGTGAGAAAAAAGTAATGAATAAGTAAATTATCCGTTTTTACAGCCGTAACTCATGGAATCAATAGAGCCCGAAGTTCTTTATGAAAAGTGGCAGAGAATTAGCGGCGACCTATAACTTACTACAAATGATGGCATAAACAGGATGATAGCTTACAAAAGAAAAGTGATACCCATGGTGGTATCTGTGGTGTTGCTGAGCGGTTGTACCATTATTCCTGGTTCACATTTGACGACCAGCGGCAAAGAAGTGATAAAGCAGCAAGATGCAGACTTCGACATCAGTAAATTGGTCAACGTTTACCCGATGACGCCCTACCTGATTGAGAAAATACGGGCAAAAAACGCTAGTTGCACAAGCTAACTCGGCGCTGGATCGTGAATTGCAAAATTACGAATACCTAATCGATGTGGGTGATATGCTGATGGTCACCGTGTTGGATCACCCCAGTGGGGACCTACCACATTGCAGCGGATACCGGCAACTGGGTTCACTCTGATGGCACCATCTTTTACCCGTACATTGGTAAAGTAAAAGTAGCAGGCAAAACAGTCACTCAAATGCGCAATGAGATCATGGGCCGCTTGGCGCAGTATATTGAATCTCCGCAGGTAGAAGTGAGCATTGCCGCATTCCTTTCGCAGAAAGTGTATGTCTCTAGTGAAGTGGCAACATCTGGCCAGCAGTCGGTTACTAATGTGCTGCTCACCATTCTGGATGCTATCAACAAAGCGGGTGGGCTGACAGAGAACGCCGACTAGAGTAACGTGGTGCTCACCCATACGGCCAGGAAAAACGCTTCCCTCCAGGCGATGATGTAAAAGGCGACCTGTCTCAGAACTAACTTCTCCACCCCGGTCATATCCTTTATTTGCCGCGTAACGATAGCCTTAAAGTGTTTGTAATGGGGGAAGTTAAAAAATAAAGCACGCTGAAAATGGACAGCAGTGGCATGACACTCAACGAAGCGTTAAGTAATGCGGAGGCAATAGATTAGGCCATATCTGATGTGACGAGTGTGTTTGTTATTCGTACCGCTGCGCGGTACACAAAGCCAGAAACTGGCCGATATTTATCAGCTCAACACAGAGCAGACGCGACTGCAGTGGTGACGGGCGCTGAGTTCCAACTGCAACCTTATGATGTGGTGTATGTGACTACTGCACCTATAGTGAGTTGGAATCGAGTTATCTCACAACTGGTGCCGACCATCTCGGGCTTTAATGACCTGATTAAAGGTTCTCTGCGTGTCGGTACCTAGCCGTAACTATTCATCTGCACGCGAAGAAAGTCATGTTTGATTCTATTTTAGTGGTGTGTGTTGGCAACATTTGCCGTTCCCCGACAGGGGAGCGGTTGCTAAAATAATTGTTACCTAGCAAGAGAATCGCCTCCGCAGAGTTATGAGTGTTAGTGGAGCACACTGCGGACGACACCGCCAGTGAAGTGTCCAGTACGCACTGCCTTTCTCTGGAAAGGCATTCTGCTCAGCAACTCACTAAATCTTTGTGTCGGGAATATAATCTGATTTTAGTGATGGAAAAAAAGCCACATTGATGCCGTGGGGCGCATGGCACCGGAAGTGCGTGGCAAAATCATACCGTTTAGTCACTGGCTGAACTAGAGAGAAATCGCGGATCCTTATCGAAAAAGCTATGAGGCTTTTGAATTTTTTTATTTGCAACTAGAGTAGTCGGCCCAAAAAATGGGCGCAGGATTTAAATCGATAATTTTCAGAGAAACCAATAACAGAGAAAAATTCAGTGAAAACGTCTGCAGTTGATCGTTCAGATGAGATTGATTTAGGGCGATTGCTTAAACCCTACTAGATAATTATTGGCTAATTATTGGTGTAACAGCACTATTTACCATAGTGGGCATTATGTATGGCATGCTTGCCACACCTATCTATAATGCGGATGCGCTAATTTAGGTGGAGCAAAGCGGTGGAGATTCTTTAGTTAAAGATTTTAATAGTATGTTGCTGGATACCAAATCACAATCAGCAGCAGAAATTGAATTAATCAAATCACGCATGGTGCTAGGCAAAACTATAAATGATCTTGCATTGAACATTGATGTACGCCATAAGTATTTCCCGATTGTAGGGAAAGAGATTGTGCGTTTTTCTGTTGATGAACCTGGGCAGATTGCCGTCTCGCGGCTTGATGTGCCTGAAAGTTGATAAGACGAACCATTGATGCTTAAAGTCATTGGTAAAGAAACATATACGTTAACGGGCAGTGATACTATTTATGTTACGGAAAAAGTTGGGTAAGTTGAAAGCAACAATGGCATCTCACTAAATAGTTGATTAAAATTTAAATATTATTAATAAATATTTTTTCAGTAGTATGCAAAAAAGTAATAAATGCTCTAAGCTAGAGGACTTTATTGTAATTAATCAGATACCTGGCTGTTCAATGATGTTCAATGAAAAGTTGAAAAAAATTTTTGAACCTATACCTATTGATATAGGAATCCACGACTGGTGGATTGCATTAGTTGCTTCATTGTATGGGAATATTATATATCTTGATGAGCTTCTAATTAAATACTGGCAGCATGATAGAAATACTGTTGGTGCTCTTAGCTGTGAGGGAAAAAAGTATATTATTAGAATGTATTGTATATATTATATTTTTTCCGACCATGCTTAGGCGGTTTAAAAAAATTAAAAATAAATTTTTTAATATTAATAATAGATTTGTTATTAAAGATAAACATGCGGAACTAATTCGTATTATAAATGGTCAGTCTTCCCTTTCAGAAAAAATAGCTATGGCGAAAAAATATCATTCTGTGACTTATAATTTTATGGCATATTTGATATGGTTTTTTAATGGATAAAAAAATTGGCAAAGAGACTTTTTATTTATATTTAGTTCAGTTATCCAATTTTTTCATTTCTTTGATAACCATCTCTTATCTGACTAATTTTTAGGTATAGAGTTTTCTGTAAGTTTAATTATGCTTAAAATTTTTCTTTGATAGCGGTTTTTTATTGATTTTGGTTTTAATTACTCTGCAGCAAGGCTTATTAGCATAAATACAAATGATAAATCAGAAATAGACAAAATATATTCATACTTTTAAGTTTAAAATTTATATTTTTCTTGATTTTTATTATTATTATTTTCTCAATTTCACATTTTATTATTAATAATAAATTAGATGCTTTTCTTTTTATGATCGGTATCTCCTTATAAATTAGTTCTGTGATTATTTATGCGTGATTATTTCAAGAGTTAGGAATAAATTATTTAATCTCAATTTATAATATTATTGTTCATATATTCTCATTACCTGTTATTTTTATGATGATCAGAGGGCCTAATAATCTAATTGCTTTTTCTATTGGGTTAGTTGAAGTATTAATTTTTATTTTTTTATAATTTTTCGCGAAAAAATATTTTCAAATAAACATATATTGATTATTTTTATGAATCTATTTTTAGAATTACATGTCTTATAATATTTTTATAGTTTTTAAAAAAATATTCCTTCTTATTCATAAAAATGTAAAGAATAGTCACAGTTTCTGTGACGTATTTAATTTTTTTAGGGTACTTAGCTTGTTCTCTTCAGTAAGCTAGATATTGGTAATGAATAAGTCTATATTTCAAATATATTAGACATGATTTACGGTGATATTATGAATAAGAATAGTTTTTGGGGTGATTATTCATTAGTAGTATATTTGAGTAAATGCTATATTTAAAAAATTATTTTTCCTGAATACTTTAAAACTGAATTATTATATTCACGAAAATACAAAAAAACATTTTATGTTGTTTCTAAATTAGAATTTAGATGATGTTAGTTCTTCTGTAAAAAAATTGTTCACCAGAGTATTCTGCTCTAGCAGTAACTTTTAAAAAAATATGGAGAAAAATCTTTAGAAAGTATTTTATAAAATAGATTATAGTGTTGTTTTTCTAGAAAAAATTAATTTTTATTATAAATCATATGTATGGAATAATTCAGCGGAAAATGTTTGTATAAATGAAACTACTCCACCCCACTAAATGTGGTATTTTACCGTTCTAAAAATCTTAATCTGTTTGTGTTGAACAAAATTAGCAGGCATCATGGATACATATATGACTTTATTAAAATATTTAATATTAAAAAGTTGTTTTTGTCTATGTTTATAATAATCAATCCGACAAATATGTTGAAACTTTAGGGGGTGACCCTTTCATTATGAAATATACTATATGATATAAAAATTTATTTTATATCATATATATGATGATTTTCTGCTTTTATCAAAAAAAGATTTTTTGTATAAAAATTTTTTTGTGCAGTTTTCTTATATTTAAGTAGTTGGGAAACTTATAAAAATAATTCTCATAATATAATTATGAGCTTTGGGGAATATAATTATCCCTATGGTTTTATAGTTTATTTATCTGCGAAATTATAGTTAGTCTATTTCCTAAAATAATGATGTCTTTTTTACTTAAAAGTCAAATGTCTATTTTAATGTTTTTAATGCTGTAGTTTTGATATGAATGTTAATTTTTGTGAGGTGTGAAGAGAGTATAATAATTTCTATTATTAGTCGTCTTGTGTGGGAAAAAAGCTGAGAATTCTTACTTTTTACAATCTTTATTCAATCCTTTATCTGGTGACATTTTTTTAGATAAAGTGAATATATTTATTTTTAATAATGGACTATATTTTATTTCATTGGGTGAAATATAAAAATCGTAGGAGGAAATGACTAAAAAAGAAATCTATTTATTTTTGCACAAGATCTATCAAATAGACCTCTCTAATTTGTATATAATGATTTTATAGACATGTTCTGTTTTTCTGATAAATATGTATTCCTAGATGATGATTCAGTATTGCATGCTAATTTCTTTGAATGCATATTAAGGAATGAAGGTTTTGATCTAATTTTGCTATTAATTGAGAATGATTATGATAAAAAAAATACTATCTAGTTGTGAATGGTGTAATTTTTTTTAGAAGAGACTAAGAGATTAAAAAATGAATTAGGTTATATGAAAATTAATTTAACATCATCAGGCTTGACTTTGTCTTTTAATCTTGTGTCATGCCTTAAAAAGGGATATAATTCTGTTTTTGATACAAATTATGCTTTGTATAGTGTTGATGTTCCTTTTTTTCAAGATTAAACAAATTTACTAAGAAAGGAGTAGTGTTTAAAGTAATGAGCGATTACAAAATCCAGCACTTTCTCTCCATATTTTCAAAGAAAATTTCTCATGAAAATATGAAAGAAATAATTATTGATATGGCAATATCTTTGATACATTACCCATGTGTCATGGCCTTTTGTTATATCTTTAAAGTGCTTATAGTTCAAATTGTTAAAGGGTGTTTTTCTTTAATTTCGGCTTTTTTTTTGCATTTTTAAATTTTCGTCATCCCCGATGTAAATAATTAAGTCTATATCTAATATATTTTTTTATTTCCAAAGAAAATGAGTGGATAATATGAGAATAGCAATAGCTGGTACTGGTTATGTGGGGTTATCTAATGCTTTACTTTTGGCTCAGCGTAATTATGTAACAGCGCTTGATATTGATCAGAGTAAAATTAGTTTATTAAACTCTCAAGTATCTCCAATCTTAGATTCTGATATCGTTTCTTTTCTGAAGAAAAGAAACATAAATTTCAATGCTACGCTTGATAAAAATCTAGCATATAGAAATGTTCAATTTGTCATTATAGCTACACCAACAGACTATGATCCAGAGTCTAATTACTTTAATACCCAGTCTGTTGAGTCTGTGATTCAAGATGTAGTAGAAATTAATCCTGACGCAGTGATGATAATCAAGTCCACTGTTCCGGTTGGTTTTACAAAGTTAGTAAAGAAAAAGTACGCTACTGAAAACATAATTTTCTCTCCTGAGTTTTTGCGAGAAGGTAAAGCACTACACGATAACCTCTACCCATCAAGGATTGTTGTGGGTGAACGTTCTGCGCGTGCAGAACAGTTCGCTAACCTACTGCTTGGAGGTGCCATCAAAAAAGATGTTCCAGTCTTATTTACAGACTCAACTGAGGCGGAAGCAATTAAGCTGTTTTCTAATACCTATCTGGCAATGCGTGTAGCCTATTTCAACGAGCTTGATAGCTATGCTCAGATTAATGGTTTAGATAGCAAACAAATTATCGAAGGTGTGGTATTAGATCCTCGCATTGGTAGTTATTATAACAACCCTTCTTTTGGCTACGGTGGTTATTGTCTGCCTAAAGATACTAAGCAACTGCTTGCCAACTATGCCAGCGTGCCAAATAGTCTGATAAGCGCGATTGTTGAAGCAAACCGTACTCGCAAAGATTTTATTGCTGATTCCATTATTGAACGCGACCCGAAAGTTGTGGGTGTTTATCGTTTGGTAATGAAAGTTGGTTCTGATAACTTTCGTGCGTCTGCTATTCAGGGGGTTATGAAGCGCATCAAAGCGAAGGGTATCGAGGTTGTTGTTTATGAACCGGTACTGACTGATGATACCTTCTTCCGTTCTCGTGTTATACACGATTTGGATGCATTCAAAGAAATAACAGATATTATTATTTCTAACCGTATGATGCCAGAATTGGCAGATGTTGCTGATAAAGTGTATACTCGAGATTTGTTTGGTTCAGATTAATTATAGCCGTGCCACATAGCTCGTGCCACGAGAAAAAATATGCGAGTACACATGCAACCCTACTCTGTAGTAATCCCTTGCCACTCATCGTTAGCGCTAGGGGCGGTATCGTTAACGTGCATCTGAAAAATTAGGTGTCTGGATTGGAACCTGCTTAACCTTATCGCTGACGTAAAAGCGCATCTGCAATTTTTTTGCCATGTGTTTAGCTGCACCTCAATGGTGGGCAGGACGTACCGTAAAAAATGTTTGCCGCAAAACTGGATATGTGAAGTCTCGTACTACAACTGGAAAGTGAAGCTTGGGGGTATGAAAGTCTATGATATTAAAAATGAAAGATCTTGAGGACGAAAACCGACGCCTGAAATAGAGGTTTGCCTATTTGAGTCTGGAAAACCGTGAACTGAAAGACGTTATCGAAAAAAAATCTTTAAAACTAGCGATAAAGCATGAGTTCGTCAGTTACCTAACCGCGCAGTTTACGATGGGCATTCGCTAGGCATACAGGGCGTTATTGCTGAGCAAAACGGTCTATTTTTACCAGCTCGACACCCGGCGTGATGAGCAGGTAATTTCGGCTCTGACCAAAATGGTGGAATGTTATCCGCGATACGGTTTCAAGAAGCTGTTCCAGAAGCTACTTAGACAGAAACATATGTGGTCAAACTGAATTTTCTCCTCAGAGAGAAAGCAACGTTTGCCAGTACGTAATTCGCACCGCTGTCAACACCGGAACAACTCAATCAGAGCTGGTCAGTAGATTTTATGCATGATGCACTGGTGTCATGATGCACTGGTGTGTGACAGGCGTTTTCGCACGCCCAACGTGGTTGACGATTTTAATCGTGAAGTGCTGGCGATAAAAATCGACCTGAATATCCCGGCACAACGCGTAGTTCGGGTGCTGGACAGGATAGTAGCCAACTGTGCTTATCCGTGAAACTGTATATGGATAAGGTCCAGAAATATGGATAACAGTCTAGAATGGGTATCGCTCACATTGGCGCAGTGGACAGAAGAGCATGGTGTGGCACTGGAATTTATTAAACCGGAAAAGCCAACGCAGAAAACATCTTGAAACAATATGTTGTGTTCTTTATTGTCAGAAATAGTAATTTTTAAACAATCTAATGTTGTTTTATGTGTGATGTCATACACTTTAATAGTTGTTTACAGTATTTTTGTCCTGTTATCTTTTTTTTGAAAGAGAATTTTTATTTAAGATATCTTTTTAGATTGTTGCTATATATTTTAGCTTTTTATTTACGAGGATTCGATATATTCTAGTTATACTCTATTCTTTTTTTTCTGAACTAGACTTGTTATAGGTAATGCGTTTTTTTTCATCATTTTATATCCCGTTATGTATTTTTTAGGTGCATGTTATTTCTTTATTTATTGTTCTATATATTAATTTTGTAATAGTATAAATAATCATTCATTTTCATTTTTTTCTACATTTTCGTTCTTTAGTATGCTTATCTTAAGCGAATAGATGAGGCAGGCTATAGCTATATCAATAACAATGATTGGCTTGGTTCATGAGCGTAAGTGGCAGAAGTTTGTGTTTTACATGACGTGTATGATAGTATCTTTTTTCTACATCTTCGCAGAAATAATCATACAATACAGCTATAATTTTTATTATAGCTGGTCTGGCAAGCCAGTTACTAGATTTATGATTATTTCTACAATTGTAGAAATAATCATAATATATGCAATTTATAATCCTGACTTTCTCGCTTTTATACCTTTTATCGGTGATAAGATAGCGCATTATGGCTCTGTCGTGAGTGGTCTACAAAGCGGACTATTTGAGTTTATTCTTTCATCTAAACATCATAAACCTCACCGCGTACTACGCGTACCAGCTTATCTTGCGGTCGTGATTTTTGAAAATGCAGCCGCGCAGAACACCTTTAGTTGAACGAGAGTGGTTATCCTGTATAAAATACAGATCGATATTCAACATCTGCTGATAACGGTTTTTCTCAAACTTTTCTAAAAAGACTCCACGAGCATTACCGAAGACTTTAAGCTGAATAACGTTTGTACCATAAATAGGAGTGTCGATGACTTGCATAGTATTTTTCAATAAGTAATAGGTTGAAGGTGATTTTATTCTTTTCGAGATCCCAAGAATACGCTGGGATGAAGGGGATTAATTTATTACGGAGATTAATTTATTAACACGTTTCTTCAACCAAACGCGCCCGATACTGCTCGTATTGCATTTTACTCAGCAAATGGGCTTCTTTTTCCACTTGTTCTCGGGAGATCTAACCTCTGCGGAAGGCAATCTCTTCCAGACAAGCTCCTTCATCCCCTGACGCTTTTCGATGGTGTGAATAAACTGAAAAGCTTCAATCAGGCTATCATGGGTGCAGGTATCCAGCCACGCAAAACACAACCCAGCAGCTCAACGTTAAGCTTGTCTTGCTCTAGATAAATCTGATTCAGCGTGGTGATTTCCAATTCGACAGGTGCAGAAGGCTTGACCTGCTTGGTCATCTCGACCATGTCTTTGTCATAAAAATAGAGCCGGTCTTTGTCATAAAAATAGAGCCCGGTCACCGCCCAGTTGGGTTTGGGTTTAAGGGGTTTCTCTTCGATCGAAAAGGCTTTAAAGCTTTCATCAAATTCTACCACGCCAAAACGCTCTGGGTCGGTTATCTAATAGCCAAACACCTTGTGCCTTGCTCTTGGACCACTGCATTTTCCAGCTTTAAGCTTTGGCCGAAGTAAATATTGTCGCCAAAAATCAAAGCGCAGCGTTCATCGTTGATGAATTCTTCACTAATAATGAATGCCTGTGCCAGCCCGTCCGGGCTTGGTTGTTCTGCATAACTGAGGTTAATACCAAAAGCTGTCATTGCCGAGCAAGCGCTGAAATGAAGTGAGGTCTTTAGGAGTGCTGATAATCAAGATATCCTGAATGCCTGCCAGCATCAGCACCGATATCGGGAATACACCATGGGTGTGTCATAAATGGGTAGGAGTTGTTTCGAGATGCCGCGTGTAATGGGGTAAAGTCGAGTATCAGATCCACCCGCTAATACAATGTTTTTTATTTTGTTCAGCCTTCGCTATTTTTACCAGAGATAGAGAGTAGGGTAGTGAGTATACAATATCGATGCAGAATTGTCTGAACTATCATAAATATGTAGTCGTTCAGGTAGCCGTCGCGGTATGATGGCAAAAAAAATGACAATAGATTACAAAAGAGTTAATATATGGTAACAAAATTGAAAGCGATTATCCCTATCGCCGGGCTGGGTATGAACCTGCTGCCGGTAACAAAAGTGATTCCAAAAGAGATGCTGCCGTTGGCGGATCGCCCGGTAATCGAGAAAATCGTTAATGAGTGCGTCAATGCCGGTATAAAAGAGATTGTGCTAGTTACGCACGCCTCGAAAAATACCATTGAAAACCACTTCGATACTTCTTTCGAACTGGAATCTCTGCTCGAAGAGCGTAAAAAGCGCCAACTGCTGGCCGAAGTGCAAGCCATCTGTCCGCAGGGCGTGACGATAATGAACGTGCGTCAGGGGGAAACGCTGGGCCTAGGCCATGCCATCAAATGTGCGCGTCCTATTGTCGGCGATAACCCATTTGTGGTTGTACTGCCGGATGTGGTGATGGATGAAGTGAGTGCCGATCAGAGCAAAGATAATCTGGCTCAGCTGATTGCGCGTTTTGAAGAGACGGGCCACAGCCAGGTGCTAGTGAAACATCGCCCTTACGAAGTATTGCCGGAATACTCCGTGGTGAAGTGCGCTAAGCCGCTAAACCACGCGGGCGATGCTGCAGCGATAACTTCCATGATTGAGAAACCGGAAGTACCGCCGGAAGAGGGATCTGATTTGTCTGCTGTAGGGCGTTATGTCTTGTCGGTAGAAGCTTGGTCAATTCTTGAAAAAACACCTGCGGGTGCCTGGGGGCGTATCCAACTGACGGATACCGTTGCTGAACTGATTGAGCAAAATCATCAGGTAGATGCGGTGCAGATGGCGGGTCGCAACTTTAACTGCGGGCGCAAGTTAGGCTACATGCAGGCATTTGTCGCCTATGGCTTGCGTAACCCTGAGTTTGGTGATGCCTTTAAAGCCAGCATTAAAGAATTGCTGAAAAAATAATCGATGTGGAGCTTTTCTCTTCTTTGGCCTATCACTATCTACATGTCTTAAGCTGAGTTACTATGTCTGTCTGCTTTTGCGTTGTCTGTCGTCGTCGTGATACAGGCAGATTATTCTTCAGACAGGAGTTGCTTTAATGTCCAAACAGCAAATTGGCGTGGTGGGTATGGCGGTGATGGGGCGCAATCTGGCGCTTAATATCGAAAGCCGTGGTTACACCGTGTCCATTTTCAACCGCTCTCGTGAAAAAACCGAAGAAGTGGTGGCCGAAAACCCCGGCAAAAAACTGGTTCCTTATTATACCGTTGAAGAATTTGTGGCGTCATTGGAGTTACCGCGCCGTATTCTTTTGATGGTTAAAGCGGGCGAAGGCACGGAAAAATCGATTGAATCCCTGAAACCTTATCTGGATAAAGGCGATATTATTATTGATGGCGGCAACACCTTCTTCCAGGATACCATCCGTCGTAACCGTGAACTTTCAGCTGAAGGGTTTAACTTTATCGGCACCGGTGTATCCGGTGGTGAAGAGGGCGCGCTGAAAGGCCCGTCCATTATGCCGGGCGGTCAGAAAGATGCCTACGAACTGGTATCCCCTATTCTGGAAAAAATTGCCGCCCGTGCCGAAGGCGAGGCATGCGTCACCTATATCGGGCCAGACGGTGCCGGTCACTACGTGAAAATGGTGCACAACGGTATCGAATACGGCGATATGCAACTGATTGCCGAAGTCTATTCCCTGCTGAAACAGGGCCTGAATCTGTCTAACGATGAGCTGGCAAAAACATTCTCTGAATGGAATGCCGGGGAATTGAGCAGCTACCTGATCGACATCACCAAAGATATCTTCATCAAGAAAGACGAAGAAGGTAAATATCTAGTTGATGTGATTCTGGATGAAGCTGCCAACAAAGGCACTGGCAAATGGACAAGCCAAAGTTCGCTGGATCTTGGCGAGCCGCTGTCTCTGATCACTGAATCTGTGTTTGCTCGCTATATTTCTTCACTAAAAGACCAGCGCGTTGCTGCCTCCAAAGTGTTGACCGGGCCGCAGGCAAAACCGTTTAGCGGTGACAAAGCTGCTTTTATCGAGAACTTGCGCCGTGCGCTCTATCTGGGGAAAATTATTTCCTATGCGCAAGGCTTCTCCCAATTGCGCGGAGCGTCGGAAGAGTATCAGTGGAACCTGAACTACGGTGAAATCGCTAAGATTTTCCTTTCTGGTTGCGTTATCCGCGCCCAGTTCCTGAAAAAAATTACCGATGCCTACGCAGCAACACCGGATATCGCTAACCTGTTGTTAGCACCGTATTTCAAAAAAGCGGCTGATGACTACCAGCAGGCACTACGTGATGTTGTCGCCTATGCCGTGCAAAACGGTATCCCGACACCAACCTTCTCTGCAGCTATTGCCTATTACGACAGCTATCGTTCCGCTGTGTTGCCTGCCAACCTGATTCAGGCACAGCGTGACTACTTTGGTGCGCATACATATAAACGTACTGATAAGGAAGGCGTATTCCACACCGAGTGGTTGGAATAAGTTATTTCCTAAATTTACGTAGCCAAATAAACGCCGAATAGAGGAACTATTCGGCGTTTTGCATATCACTCCATCATTAAATTAAAATTAATCATACTGTTATGATTAATTTGCTTTTTCTTGTAGTACATTTTTGTTAACGTTGACATTAGGATAATTTACAATTTAGCTGTTTATTGTAGCGAGATCTTGCTATTTTTAAGCTCGTGTAAAGGAGCTGAGTCAGATGATAGAAATCCTTAAGAGTCTTTTTTCTATAATCTATTGCAGAGCATCTGCTCAGTGGAGCGATGTCGCCGCGTTCGGAGTGGGCTGTGCCGCGCATCGCGGTAAAGAAGGTTAAAATGCGGTTCTCTATAACGGCGTTCTTCCCTGAAGCGCTTCATTTGTTAATAAAAAAATCGTAATGAAAAAGACGTTACTTACGTTGGCCCTGGCTGTAGCCATGTCTTCCAGCGCATTTGTTACAGTATCTAATGTGACTGGTGCTCCTGCAGGTACAACGGGCCGCAATCGCGGTAGGTTACTGCTGCGGTTGCCGCTGGTATTGCTTTGCTGGCTGACAATGGCAGTAGCAGTACGGGTAACTCTACAACTACCTAGACTCAGTAAAGTTATTTAACAACCAAGGCCACTTCGGTGGCCTTTCTTTTACTGTTTTTGGCTGTTTCGTGAGACATTTACGTAATAATAAAAATAACGCTTGTGGCAAAACGCGGAGTGCTGGTGCTGTTACCATTATTCGCGCTGGCATTGACCGGTTGTTCGCAAAAAATGGATGCGTTCCAAAAAACTGCTAAAATGGCGATTTGGGGATTGGATGATGTTCAGGTCTCCGCGGAGAGGGCTGCGCAAACGCCTTATGCATCAGCCTACCTGAGGATAGGAAATGTTACCTCAAGCTTTCGTGGTGTTGGGCCTTTGCTGAAAACAATCAGCTTAAATGGATTGGTGCGGACCGTAATATTTTGGTGACTCAAAATACCGCATTGTTAAAATACAGGGCTTTGGTGAGGATATTATTCATGTTGTCAACATTACACCTGACCCGCTTGTGCTTGGTTTGTTAAACCCCTCAACCTTATTGCACTGGCAGGGGAAAATGGCCTGGTCACAGGTTCAGCGCGGTGATTGCGCGGTAGAATCCGTTTTTAGGCGCGGGGCAAAGAAACAGTGACCATTTTGGATAAGCCACCTCAGTTGCAGAAATTCACCAAGCAGGTTTCGGTTCCCGCCTTAAATGTGAAATACACTAATATCTATTGGCTCGAGCTTAACCACAGGGTAGGTGGTGTAAACCTAGCAATATATGAGGCCGGACATGGTACTGGTTAAATTCATAGTATTAAAACCCTACGTACAATAAGGGACTGACATGTTGGCATTTTCCCGTATAGCACTCCTGATGCTGATAACTGCGGGGGCCGCACAGTTAACAGTAAAAACGCCGCAGCAAACTCTGGCGATGGTGATCTGGCCATTTCTGCCTGGCTAATGCGTAAAATGCTGGATCAGGTTGATGTGGCCGAGAGAATCTCAACGCCGCTCGATCCCGACAGAATTCGTGTAACCCCACGCGCTAATCGCCCTTTGGTGGGTGACTATGCGCTCTATATTGCACCGTTGGCATCGCGTTTTACCCTATCCGGGTTTTGATTAATCCCGATCCTGATATCGCAGAGCTGAAAACCGTGGTTGATGTTGCATTGCAATCCGGCTGGACGGTTCGGGATTATGTGCTGGATCGTCGCTTTCTAGCCGTTGCTAATCAGGATGCTGGCTATCTTATCGATGGATAAAGTGCATAGCGCATGCTGCCACTAGCGCTGTGGAATCAACAGCATATTGAGGCGGCAGCTGGAGAAACATTGTTTATTGTTTTTAACCCCAGTGTATTACCTGACAAATTTGCGTCTTTGAACGATAAAATCGCTGATTTTCTGGCTAATTAGATCCCTCAATAATGACAAAGAACAGAAGATTTAAAATAGGCTGTTTGTCGTTCGCCATCGGCAGCGTACTGAGTGGTCAGGTTGTGGCACACACAAGAAGTGGTGCACAAAGCGATATTATCAAAGATGTCACTAACGCAACTACGCGTTTTGACAACGCGGGAGTATCATCACAGTCTGATTTCGGCGGCGCTGGGTTACTGCAAATGCCGACGGCGCGTATGGCCCGCAGCAGTGCGTTTAACCTGAACTACCGCGATAATGATGAATATCGGCGCTACTCCGTATCGTTGCAACTGTTCGACTGGCTGGAAACTACAGTGCGCTATACCGATATTCGTACCCGGCCTTACAGCGATAATAAAAATTTCAGTGGCGATCAAACCTACAAAGACAAATCCTTTGATGTTAAGGCGAGACTTTGGCAGGAAAGCTCATGGTTACCGGATGTTTCTTTTGATCTGCGTGATATTGTAGGTACGGGATTGTTTGACAGTGAATATCTTGTGGCCAGTAAGCGCATAGGGCCGTTTAATTTCACGTTCGGAATTGGCTGAAGTAGCATGGCCGAAAGTGGCAATATCAAAAACCCTGCCTGTGAATTTAAAGATAGTTTCTGTATGCGTACCTCTAATCAGCAAACGGGGCAGTTTGAAGTGAAAAACTTCTTCTATTGCCCGGTAGCACTCTTTGGCGGGATAGAATATCAAACCCCATGGAATCCACTGCGCTTTAAGCTGGAATATGACGGCAACGATTATAGTGATGAAGCTGCCGATCGTGGCCGCTTAAAGAAAATCAAGCAAGACCCTCCTGTCAACCCTGGTAATGGTTCTATCGCGTCAGTGATTTCTTTGATACCACGCTTTCCTGGCAGCGTGGCAACACCTTGATGTATGGCTTTAGCCTGCACACCAACTTTAATGATTTACGACAGCGCACTCTGAAGATGTTTATCCCCTTTTATTTGTGCTGATGCTCATCAGGTCACGATTGTTACCGATCAGGATAAATATCGCGATAAGAACGAGGCTAATCAGCGCACGGTGACCGTATTAACGAATCATGTGCCTAGCAGCTAGCGTTTGCCAGTGGAAAGCACCGCGGTAGATACTAAATGTTTCGTGAAGTGCAAATGCTCCATTCTATTATGGCAGCTGGAACCTGTACGCCACCGCGCAGAGCCCGTATCGGATATCAATGACAACCGGTGTTACGCAGCGAGTCATCGCGCCCGACTTACTCGTTAGAACCCGCATTGACACAGTCTGTCGCGGCGTTGAATCTTTCTACATGTATCAGGTTGCTCTCAATGGCAGCGTGGATTATCGCCTGAGCGATCACTGGTCTGTTGGCGATGCGGCCTCCTTGAACATGATCAATAACTACGATCGTTTCAATTATAAAACGCCGCCTGTTGTACCGTCCGTTCGGTGAACGCTGGGCACTGGAGCTGTATGTGAACTACGTCAAAAGCGTGACTGGAATGCATTATGTGCACAGCGGATTATAACGTGGTCACTGGGCACTCACAACGTATTAGGAGATGTCGTATGTCGACGGTGCGCTGGCGAAAATCAGCGTCGGGCGCTATTTGACAGGGGACTACGGTGTTACCGTCGATCTGTCGCATCACTTTGACAGTGGTATCATTGCCGGGGTCTTTGCCACCAAAACCGATGTCAGCAGTAAAGACTAAGGTGAAAGCAGCTTCACTAAAGGGTTTTATATCTCCATTCCGTTCGATTTGATGTTTGCTGAATCCACGATGAAACGCGGTGCTATCGGTTGGGTGCCGTTGACGCGTGATGGCGGCCAGATGTTGCAACGGCGTAACGGCCTCTACAGAGAGGCGGGTGAAATCCGCTAATAGCAATACGTAGAAGGCATCAATGTGCGTCCTTTGCTGCGTAATGAATATGAAATCTGCCGTCATGCCTCGTCATATTGACGAGCCTTCTACATTAGCTTTGATCAACATTGATCATTTTAAAATCATCAATGATAGCTTTGGCCACCACGTGGGGGATGAAGCTATCCTGTTTTTGACGGAAGAACTGCGTAACGGATTACGCGCGACAGATGTGATTAGCTGCTTCGGTGGTGACAAGTTTGCAGTGATTTTTCGCGAAGCGTGCGCCACAGATGCCGTAGAGATCATCAACCGCATTCGCAATCGCCTGGCAGGCAATCGCTTAACGCAAACACAACAGTTAGGGATTTGTATCAGCGTCCGCGTGGCGGAATATCGCCCGATCATGAATCAATATCACGACTGGCTTAAAGCCGCGGATATCGCACTCTACATGGCGAAAAACAAGGGCAGAGGGCGCACCGAAGTGGCCTGACTCTCTTTTCTCCCCGCTGCTGTAATGCGGCATAGGCTAAGAGCCTATTTCATCAGAATACTTTTACTTGCCATGTTGGCCAATGGCAGTGCACAAAATCCTCATGTACGTGTACGATGCAGTTTTTGTGCGCTGTCCGTGGTGGTAATGATGTCTGGTGGAATAGCCTCTAAGACAGTGAGTTCAGTCGGTGATAGACTTTAAAGTTAATAATCCTGTTAGTAATGTCCTCCAGCGGTTTTCCTGAATCGATCATCGTATAAGTATCAGCGGTTAAGCGCGTGAAGTTCTCTACGTTCATCATTCCCCTTTTTTGGCCAACTTTATGGCTTATCGCGCACATGGAGGTTTTTACTACGTAAACCCTTAATGAACTGGCATAGGATTGCTCGAGGTGCTGGTTTACCTCACGACGTAACGTATAAGCAGGGGATACGGGGTTTTCACATTGAGGGGCGAACCGTCTAAAAAGAGATACGACTCTTTTTAGATTACAGCACAGGTAGGATTCGCAGCGCGTCAGTGATTCAAGATACGTATCCGGTGCAACCCTTTTTATCTTCAACAGATTTTCTTCAAAGGCAATGTGCTTCGGTGATTTTGTTTTTATGGCAAGTTCGATAGCGGAGGTCAAATTGTGGGTAAAGCATGTTTTGGCCGCAAGCAGCAGAAATGATGTTGAAATATGACTTATCATGATTTTTTATGATCATTGATGGAGTTATGTTAAAACTTTACCTCATCTTTTCTAAAGCCTTCTTCTATATTCTGTCCTTCCGTCTCATGAAGGGAACGACTTACTTGTGGTTCTTCAACAAGCATTCATTCCCGGCATACTGCAAGTTGTAGGTGCGTTGGGGGGCACTCGCTATTCTGCCCATCTTTGGGTCGCACTTATCAACAGGCTGCCGCAAGCCGCGTTCAAATCTGCTCCCGGCAGATTTATCACCCGGATCACGCTCATCGGGATCGATGAACCTCATCCCTAAGGTTCACCCTGCGTGCCAGTACAAGCGCTGTTTAACACGTTAATGTTTTGTCTCGCAACTCGAATCACTTAGATTATATAGCTAAAATAACATAAAATGTTTTATGTTTGAAATAAATACAATCGTTTTCTATAAATATTTTATTAATAGCCTGATATTTGTTTTTTATGAACTGATAAGAAAAAAATAAAATGCAGTGTTGCAATTGCTGCATTTTTGATTTTAAATGCAGCAAATAATTCTTTAATGAGCACTATAAAGTTCACCACTTTATTAAGAAAACGTTTCTCGCGCTTTTGACCCCGTCACAGCAGATGATTGCACGCTACATCGAACGCAACAAAGATCGCATGGCATTTCATGACGGCTCGGCAGTTGGCAGCTGTGATGAACATCAGTGATGCCGCCATTGTACGTTTTTCACGTGCAGTGGGGTATGAAGGGTTATGCCCACATGAAAGAATCACTAGATGATGCACTGATTGAAAGTACTAGTGCCAGTAGCATCGCGCATTGCGAACCCGCACTGCCCAGTGAGACAGAATTAAAAGAGAGCGTGTTTGGCCAACGCGAGCCAGCTCTTGAAAGCCACGTCAGAACTGAATGAAGACAGTATCGTCTCTGCAGTTGCCGGGCGTATCGCCGCCGCAACGCGTATTTGGGTGAGTGCCAATGGGACGTCTTTTTCCATAGCCGCGTACCTGGCGATGCAACTAAATCATTTCCTTGGCAATACTGAGGTTTTCAATATCAGTCACGGTGATGTAGCGGACCGCATATTGCAGATCAATGATCAGGATGTTTTTATCGGTATTGGGTGTGAGCGTTATATCCCTTATACCGTGGATTTGATGGGCCTTGCCTGGCAACGAGGAGCTTACGTCGTCGTTATGACAGATCGTGCTATATCTCCTTTAGCGAATGATACCGATGAAATATTGTATATCGTATGCAGTTCATCGGCAGTGATATGGTGGTCAAAAGTGAGTTCAATGATCGTCGCCGATTAACTAATGGCGCATGTAATCACCAAAGATGAGGAAAAAATCAAAGCGAATTTAAAACTTTCCGATGATGCCTGTTGTGGCCTTCTAGGCCATTGGAAAAAATGCTAACACCAGAGAATTTTTTAACAAAAATAAATAGATATAACAATTAAGTCATAAAAAACAGCGGTGGTAATAACCATCGCTGTAACATTATAAAGAAATACCTTCTCGCCTCGTTTCATATCTGATTCATCAACATGTTGTTTAAACAACCTTTTTGTTTAACCCATGTTTTGGTTAAACCGTGTCTTATGTTGCTAACATTAGAGAAAAGTAGTTTCTTACCGTTTTTTTCTCAAAGGAGAACATATGAACAAAGGAAAAGAAAAGCAACAGAGTTTCATGCAGTCAAGTATCAACGAGGGCGTTAATGCCGATCGTCATCGCTTAATTAAGCAAACTTCTATTATTTGCTGGGGTTCTGCTAGGTGCTTTTTCTCCTGCGGTTTTTGCCGCACTCAGCAAAGAAGTCATTATTCCAGGGATCGGTGGGAGCTACCAGGAAGCACTGGAAAATGCGGTTTATAAACCCTTTACAGAATTGACCGGCATTAAAGTGATTATCCAGCCTTCGACTGCCGCACAAATCATGGTCATGATCGAAGCGGGTCGTATAACGCTTAATGTACTGGGTATCGGCGATGTCATTCAAACCAATCTCAATGCCACCGGAGCGTTGATGCCAATCAACTACGCAGGCATGAAGTTCACCAATCCAGACGATATTTTCCCGAAGTTAGACGCCCAATATGGTCAGTAATCTGTTCTTCTCTACCGTAATGGTTTAGAATATCTGATGTCTTCCGTGAGGGTAACCACCCATACACCTGAGCATGGGATGCAGAACGTTTCCCCGGCCCACACACATTGACAGATCTTCGCACCAGTTCTACTGAACTAGAATTTGTCTTGTTTGCCGATGGTTTAGAGATGAAAGATATCTATCCCATCGACATCAAACGCGCGTTTGATTCCTTGAGCCGTATTAAGCCCATGTGATGAAATAGTGAGATACTGGTGGTGCGCTCTTGGCGCAACGTGTTGTTGTCGCCATCGAAGCAGTGTGAACCAGCCAGGCGCGGAATCAGCGCGCCGAAGCGCGTACCTATCGTGCCGTTCAGACTGGTGCTTGCACTATAACATGGTACGAAAGGTACTTTGTTGTTGTCATAGAGTTCGCCGTCGCTGTCGAAAGTAGAACGCACATAGTTTCCGCTGATATCCCAAGACCAACCCGGTGTGAATTGCCATTTACCGATCAGTTCAACGCCGGTGACCGCTGCTTTGCCTGCGTTGTTCAAACTCTGCGATCCCAGTGGCCGAGAATAGAGTTGCATATCACGTGTATCGGTATGAAATACAGCGCTTTGTAGTGAAAACTCATTTATCTGATAGCGCGTACCTACTTCATAGTAGACGGACTTTTTAGCATTGTAGAGCGTTTCTGCCATTAGTATCGGCGGCGAAACGCTATAGTGCGGAAAATACCTCCTGCCAATTCATATACCCCGCCAGGGTTAAAAACAGCGATGTACCCAGAAACATCCCTGTATAACTCCCTACCTGAGCGGTATTAGCCCAGGGCTGAATCGTGGTGCTGGTAGTCAGAATCATAATGCCATCTGCATAGATATCGTGGCTGGCAGAGAACACGGTAAGTAACATGAAGGCCGATAACAGTAGAGCTGCATTGGTTGCTAGTGACAATATGCGCCGATGCCGCCAGAAGTAATTATTGCACATTGCAGTGTAGCCAGGCTGCCCAGATACGGAATTTAACGATAGGCATATGCATGGCGTCCCAATTAGGGGGATCAGATAAATTTTACAATCCAAGGCAGCAAGGTTAACGACAGCAGGCTGAGTTGCGCGAGATCCCATCCCTAGGCACAAAAATATCTACTTACACCTTGCAGCAATAGTGCGTGATCATACTCTGATGAAGATAGAAACACTAATAGGCTACATAGCGCAGGGGGAGTTTTGAACGCACTGCTCTCATGATGGGTCAAGGAGGTGGTAGCCAGCGCATGGGTTTTTTCTGTTGTTGCTACCACATGATAGGGATAGGCGGTCTGCTCAGAGGCATTATATTAAGTTGCTTGTTGCAGATAATACTTGCGTGCATCGCGTCATTCGATTCAATGCGAATCGCACCGCGGCAATAACGCTGTTGCAAAGCGTGGTTTTCTTTACTCCAACACAGGTAGGCGGTGAGAAATTGTGGTAAATGGTGCGGCCAAAAGCCGGCCGTTTCAGAAAAAAGCACGAAAGGGGATGTGCGTTCATAAATAGCCGTAATTTGTGCCAGCACCACATCGGCGTGGTCATCTGAAACCCGCACCGGCATCGTCAAGCAGACAAGTGGCCAGTCGAGGGTATCGATAATTTTTTCGACGCTACCCGTATGTATTTTATTTTCCCCCGCAACGGTTTCAGCGACCTCGTTTCAAGGTAGAGGGCGTGACACTAAACTGTTTCTGAAAGACCGTGGTAAAGTAACTGGCGTTGACATAGCCGAGATCGCTGGCGATTCATCACCATCACGGAGCGATCGCCACGCTCTAGCCATCGCCGTGCTTCTTGCATACGCTCAGCCCACTCTCTTTGGACAACACGGCAATCATAGGAGACTAAGTGAGATCAGCCAATAACAGATCGCGTGCCGCAGTAATTTTTGGTGATCTATATAGTGCAAGGGGTTTGACGCGTATTGATCCCGATGGCATCCTTCAACGCTAAACCAATCATCACTAGGCTTTGACCTGTCAACCATAGAGGGAGTGTCGGGCTGGTTGACGATTGCAATCGCAGCATATTGATATGCGTAGCTTAACGTTTGAGCGGTAGCACGCATTTCAGCGTTGCAATCATAAGGCATGCGGTAGCCGCCGGTATTCATATTGTCGTTTATCCGATCGTCGATCTGAGGAAGCCACTGCTGCAGTAAGTCTGGACGTATGGATACAGTCAGCGTGGCAAATTTTCCACCATGAAATGAGCGGCCCAGGCAGTCCGGTATATAATTCATACAACCGCTGCCGGGACTAAGCCGGTACTCACGCTTCGCTATCTGTCCAGTAAGGCAATAACGATATTCACTATACAATGCGCAGGAGAAGTTCATGCGCTCCCAATTATCTCGCAGTTGCATGTGCAGGGGGTTATACAAATCACCTTGACAGAGCAACAGATCCAGCCCCTCCTGTAAGCCAATGCTAAACAAAGAACATTCCGCCTGCCTGTCCTCATAGGGCAGGGGAAGCCCGGAAACTAAGGCATCGATAGAGACCTCGGTCAGATATCGTTTGCTGGCTTGGACGGAAATGTCATCGTGTTATTGCATTCCTGTCGGAATGCTGTTGCAAATAAAAATAAAACCGAATGGAGTAGAGAAACAAATGAGAATAGTTATTATTTACTGATTTTATTCTTGGTGGACGTAATCCGGTTCCCAAGAGCACGCATCCGCGCAGTCATAAAGAGATGTCTCATGTCCGATATACCCTGCGGGTGATAAGTTGACGGTATCGTCGGCAAAATCAACCGTGTCACCATCTGCCTGATACATCATGCACCCGGTACACCGCCAGATTCGTACCGTAATGGCACTCTCTGCGAGCAGTTCCTTGCTGATACTGATGGCATTTTTTCCATTTCCATGTTGGTTATCCCTTTCTGTATGAACCTGGACAGTGGCCTGTCGGGCCTTTGGTGACCTCAACGGCGTGCCTTGGTGGGGCGTATTTGCTACGTCTGTGTGTGTTTAATCAATCTCACTACGCGGCTTTTCGGCTTGAAATGCTATTACGTGAACGTTTGGTAAGTCATTTGACACAAATTCCGCTCGGTGCGGCGCAGCGCTTTAGGGCTGGCCCACTAACAAAGATCGTGCTTGATGACATAAAAGCGCTGCATGTCTAAGTAGCGGACAGCACACCGCTTTATGCACATACATTGTGGCACCTGCGGGGATTCTCTTTTTGTTGCTGTGAATCGACTGGCGATTGGCGCTGACTGCGTTCGCCTTGCTTCTGCTTAGAATGCTGGTGCTGATCCTTGCCATGGGACGTTCAGCACCGATGAATGAACGCTATAACCAAGTGCAGTGATCGAGTTTGTACAAGCGATGCCGGTGGTACGCACCTTTGATGCCGGATTTGCTGCGTTTGTTCGTTATCAGCAGGCGCTTGCCAGCTTACTTGGTAGTGCTAACAGCATGGTATTGTCAGGCCGGTTTTTCTGCGCGATTCGCTTTCGCGGTGTTGAATCCTCTACCAACCTTGTTGGCATTGCTGTAGGTGGGATACGCGTTACTGAGGGATAATTCGCTGGACGTTAGGCATTGGCTGTCAGTGCTGTTGCTTGGCTGCAGTATGGTAGAAGCAAGGATGCCGTTAATGATGCTGAACCATATGGTGGCTAAAGCAAAAATCAGCATTACTCGTATTCAGGAAGTGCTGAATATTCCTATTCTGACACCCGCACTAGAGGATCTGAAACCAGCGGATGCCAGCGTTACTTTTGAAGCGGTATCATTTCATTATGAAACCCATAACTCGGTGCTAGTATTAGAGAATGTCAGCTTGAATGCATCAGCAGGTTCCATTACGGTGTTAGTGAGACGATCAGGTGCAGGGAAAAGCACTGTCACCACCTTATCCCACATTTTTGGTGATATTAGTGCAGGACACATCCTGATCAGTGGCGTGGATATCCGCATGAGTAAGTTCGGATACGCTGATGCATCAGGTAGCCTATGTTTTTCAGGAAAACATACTCTCACTATTGCTAATAATATTCGACTTGGGTTAACTGATACGCCACTCGACGCGGTAATGTCGGCCGCGAATATGGCGTAAAGCACATAATTTTATTATGGCGTTTCCTTAGGGGGTATGACGCTCGGGTGAGGGGAAGATCGTGGGAAAAGCCTCTCCGGTGGGGCAACGTCAGCGTATTGCCATTGCCAGAGCCTTACTGCAAAACCGTCCGATTCTGGTTCTGAATGAAGCAACAGCCTATTCCGATCCGGAAAATGTCGATGCCGATCGGATCCTCACAGAGGCAGACATGATGAGTGCAGAATGTCTTTCTAAACCCTCATAGCGTGACACTTATCATCGGCTGTTGGTGGCTTGTGGTAGACAGGCTCCTATATTGCATCGATGGCACATACTGCCGACAATTTTGATTTTGCCCTCTTATTCCAATTTTTTTCAGAATGGGGTTGTGTTCACGAATGTGCTCGACGGTGAGTGCCACATTGGTTTTTGCGACTGCAGCGACAAAAGCCATGTTCTTGCCCGTGCGGTCTCCCTCATAGACGGTTTTCTCGACGGCGGTTTAATCCTGTTCAGCAGTCCGGTCATGTTGCCCAACTCAACATTGTCTATCCCCCCCGTGCACCTACACACGGTATGCCCCATGACCAGCACCACTTTGGCGCCCGCTGCGGCACAGGTGAAATCCATTCTGCCGAGAATATCCTCATTTTGAACGTTACCAGCGACTCGAGCGTTGAATGTTTCGCCAATCCCGCATCCAACAAAATTTCAGCCTGGGCGCGTGAGTCGATACAGCTCAATATCACCGCAGCTGAGAATTGCCCCGCCTGACTGCTATTTTTTTGCGCGATAAAGTCATGTTGCTGTATTTTTCCTTTACGGAAACGTATATTCCCTGCTTTGAAGCTCTTAATTATATCGTTGTGTGTCATGCTGTCTCGCTGCTTTTTGGTTAGCGCGGCGGAAAAGTGACAAGTGGAGCCATAAAACCACTGATACCGGTCAGTGCCAACATGCAGAGGGCGGCAGTGCGCTTTATTATAGTTGCACTTTACATATCGACCGCAACGGATCGAATTAGATTAAAACGCAAGGCGGAGGCAGAATAGCGCAGCTCCCAATTATGATCGTCTGTGGTCACTACCGTACCGATGTGTAACTGCTGTTTCACTGCTTTGCCTGCCATACCGCTCACCATTCGTGCAGTTTATAGGTAGTCACTTGTAGGCCATCATTTAATGTCGTTAGGGTAAAACCAGGCAGGGTAAAGCCTGCGGTACTTTCGCGATCACGTTCTTCCCATGCCACATCTTTCCCTGCTTCCGGGGCGATGCTCTAGGTGCGATCGAGGGCGAGTCTCCTTTACGTTTAATCAGCACACGAAACAGGTCGTCTTCCAGCACATATAGACGAAACAGATGCTGGTTATTTACGTTGATTTCAACAAACGCCTCTGTTTGTTGGCTTAGCACGCAGTTTTTCAAAATTTTCATAACAGTATTCCAAACTAAAACAATCGAAAATAGCACAGTACAGCAGGCCGTGTTTTAAAAAGCTTGACGACAAAATGTTATGCAGCTCGCGGTTTGTTGCGACGCTCACAGCGATACAGGCCACAAGGAATATGGCACCAATCAGGCCAAAGAAGCCCATGGTGATAAACAGCGGGTTGTAGCCAATTTTATCTGCCGTTACACCAATCAGTAGTGAGAACAGGAAGCTGGCGATCCAGGCAAAGAAACCGCGCATTCCGTTAACCGTTGCTATTTGGTCTTTTTAGAACGACTCAACCACCAAGGAACTCAGCATGCAGGAGATGATCTGGCGACCAAAACCCCCCGATAGAGATCAGTAGGATGGTGATGTACGGATCTTTATTCATTGCGACCATCGCTAAAGAAACCATCAGGAAAGCGCCGGTTACCGAGCTGGTAACCACTGAGTTGACATGGCTGCAACCAAACAGACGAGTGTAGACGCGGGTCAGATAACCACTGGCGATACTGCCTAGGTCCGTGGCCAGGCGAACATGGCTATCTGTTTCAGGTCTATTCCGCGTTCTTTTGCCAGATATAACGGTACCCAGAAGCTCAACACTGCCTAGGCAGGTTCTGCCATAAAGGCCGGGATAGCGATACCGTAAAAGCGCTTGTTTTTGCCAACAGTGTTCAGTGCGGTGAAGAAAGGCAGCTTAACCGGCGCAGGTTCGTTATCCTGCTTGATGAAATTCAGTTCAGTCATGGCGCCGATGGAGAAGCCAACACCTACCCAACCAGCGGCGATTGGACGTTCTTTTTTTCGGGGAACCATTACACACCCCCCCGAGGGTTTTGGCTTTGGCAGGCGTTACCGCCGCTTCTGATGCCCCTCTATGAAGAAGCGCAGAATAGCCAGATGCAGCCAACTTTCTACGCCTGCGTGGAACATACACATGAATGCCCAGATAGATGCACACACCAGGAAGCTAACTTTCAGACCAATAACGTCAATCAACCAGCCGCACAGCGGTTGTAAAATGGTATAGGTTAACTGGAATGCACCTACGATCTAGGAGTATTGCTCCGTGGTGATCCCTAATGGTGGCTTTCAGTTTAGGTGCCATACCCAATGAGTGACGTGTAATGTAATTAACGGTGACGCCTAGAAGAAACAACCCCAAAACTCACCAACGCAGGTTCTTATTTTTACGTTTCCCATGCGCTGAGGGTACAGCGTTGTCAGTATTGAGACTCATGATAATCTCCGTCAGAGAATAATAATTGATTTGGCCTGATAAGTTATTCTTTCTCTTACACCATCAGTAACCTTACATACTCACCTTATCGATATATTCTAATTATTTATATTAAAATTCAGCTTGTTATATAAGACTGTTCTTGAGGTGATGCTTTCTCAATTAGTCTACCAATTAAGCCTAAAGGAGATAATCAATGTGGGATACGCTTTTTTTGCAAGGATTTCCATAACGCTGGCTTATTTTAGCGTCCGGCATAAAAAACGGTTAGGATATGGGCATTTGTAGCATAAAAATTTTTTCATCTTTAAATTTGAAGATGATCACAAAATTAATAGAAAGCTTAAAATCAGCGAAATTGCGGCACAAACAGGGCTTTCTATCTCGCGTGTTGTCAGGCAAATTTAACACCAGAGAAAAAGCCAAGCAGCGCGTGCTGCTTGCACACGAGAGTACGGTGTGCTTGATGATTATGGTGTTTGAGCCGTCACGGGCGTTTGATTTGCGGTCTGACATCTTTTACTATAAAGTGATCCAGAGATCAGTCAACGCACTGATTTATATGAGGTGCGATTGCGTTACTGTAGGCTGGAAGAAAATAACAGTGACGCTGCGCTGTTGATCGGGATTGATGACCTCTAATCCATGCCTTGGCTGCCAATTTGGGTAAACCTTGTATCCTGATTAACAGCTATGACAGGAAGGTGCGTTTATCGAGCATCTCGCCGGATCACCACTTGATCGGTGAGGTGGCGATGCATTAGCTGATTGAGCAAGGACATCATAATATCCTCAACCTAGTCTGGCTTGCAGCGCTATACCATGGAGTGGCGTTTACAGGGGATTCGTGAGGCGCTGCATGCCCATAATCTTCCCTTTGATAAGCCCTCACCTGCTGTTGGCAAATGGCTTCAGCGCAACGGAAAGCGAACGTGCATTGATAGAATATCTCGCGCAGTGTCCGGAAGAAAAGCGGCTCATCGCCATCCTGGCCGGTGGCGATTTTATGGCACTCGGGGCAATGAATGCGCTACAACATGAGACATTCGCGTACTGCAGGATATCTCTATCATGAGTATTGATGGTTTTAACCTGCTTGCCCTGCATGATATTGCGCTGACCTCGTCGTTGCATGTGCCGCGTGATGAATTGGGTGAAGAGGCGATTAGGTTATTGCAGCAACGTCTGGCATCGCCATTATACCCGGCGAGCAATATTTTGCTGTATGGTACAATGGCGCTTAATGCATCAGCGAAACGGCTGCGCGCCAGCAGGACTCCAGCACGCGACGATGAAGAGAAACTCTACGACTAAAATGACTCACGCAGCAGTATAAAAGCAGATCAATGTTGCGTGAGTGACTGATTTTCAGTTTAGAACCACTAGCTGAAACGTCGGATATAGACGCGTTTTATCACCTGTATGAGTAGGCAGTAGCTTATCAGCGTTGCTATCATCCAAGGGAAATATTCCCACGGCAGCGGCGTTAAAGCGATATACGCCCCCAGCGGTGAAAACGGAATATAGATCCCGAGTGCCATGACCAATGTGGTTGTCAGCATGACGGGCAGGGCAGCAGTGCTCTGAATAAACAGAATTTTCTGTGTGCGCAACATATGCACTACTAGCGTTTGTGACAACAACCCTTCAATAAACAACCTGACTGGAATAATGCCCGATGTTCAACGCTATTAGCGGCAAACACATACCACATTACCGCGAACGTAGTGATGTCAAACAGGGAAGATGTCGGGCCAATCCATAACATAAAGCGACCAATGTTCTTCGCATCCCATTTGCGGGGGCGCTGCAAGAACGACTTATCCATTTTATCCCACGGCAGGCTGAGCTGAGAGATACCGTACATCAGATTTTGTAATAGCAAATGGATGGCTAGCATGGGTAAAAACGGAATAAAGGCGCTGGCAACCAAAACGGAAAACACGTTGCCGAAGTTTGAGCTGGCAGTCATGTTCAGGTATTTGATGATATTGCCGAACGTCTCACGCCCCGTTATTACCCCTTGCTCCAGTACCATCAAATCTTTTTCCAGCAGAATGATTTCTGCTGACTCTTTGGCAATATCTGTAGCCGTATCCACCGAGATACCCACATCCGCATCGCGCAGTGCCGGGGCATATTGATACCATCCCCTAAAAAGCCAACGGTGTGGCCGTTGCGTTGAAGTATTTTCAGCACGCGTGACTTTTGCATCGGGGTCAGCTTGGCAAACAGCGAACGTTATTCTACTTCACGCGCCAGCGTCGCATCATCCATTTGATCGATATCCGTGCCGAGCAGTACTTACTCAGCATCGAGCCCGACGTCCTGGCAGACTTTGCGTGACACCACCGGGTTGTCACCCGTAAGCACTTTGACTTGCACACCGTTTTCTCGTAGCGCGGTGAGTGCTGCCGCTGCTGACGGCTTGGTGGGATCGAGAAAGGTGAGTAGACCTATAATCACGACATCACGCTCATCGGTAACGGTGAGTGGGAAACGGTAATTGTTGGCAGAAAACTCGCGAGTCCCAATTATCAATACGCGGAAACCCTGCTCATTATAACGTTCCGCCAGTGCAAGTAGCGCAGTATGACGGGTATCATCCAACAGATGCGTTTCCCCACTGTCATCAATATGTGTGGCCAGCATCTCTTCTACCGCACCCTTGCAGATCAACTGATACTGTTAGTTTCCATTGTTGATTAAAATGGAAAGGCGACGGCGGATAAAATCAAATGGTAGCTCATCGATTTTGTCATGGTGTATCAGCGCCGCGATTTCGGGTTTTTCCTTTGCCAAAGCTGATGATGGCTTTATCCATCAGGTTTTTCATTCCGCTTTGGTGGAAACTGTTCAACCACGCCAGTTTAAGTACCTGTTGCTCTCTTTGCCATTGACGCACAGATGATGTTCCAGAATGATGCGATCCTGTGTCAGCGTGCCGGTTTTGTCGGTACAGAGCACATCCATGGCACCAAAGTTCTGAATGGCATTCAAATGCTTCACCACGACTTTGCTGCGCGACATTCTGATTGCGCTTTTCGCCAGATTAGCGGTGACAATCATTGGTAGCATGTCTGGTGTCAGCCTAACCGCGACAGCCAGTGCGAAGAGTGCAGCTTCAGCCCAATCACCTTTAGTGAAACCATTAATCAGCAGTACCACCGGCACCATTACCAACATAAAGCGGATCAACAAACGGCTCACGCTGTTGACGCCACGATCGAACGCTGTTTGCACACGAGTGCCGACAATGGACTTCGCCAGTGAACCGAAGGCCGGTAGCCACCACAACCGCCTTGGCGATGCCACTGGAGACATTCGTTCCCATCAGGCAGATATTTTGCCCATTTCTAGCAGGGATTCGCCTTCCTGACGGGGATAGAGATGATAGGATTTCTCCGCTACGTGTGCGGAGGTGTCATATTTCTCCACCGGTAGAGATTCTCCTGTCAGGAGTGCCTGGCTGATAAACAGATCACGTGATTCAATCAGTTTCACGTCAACAGGGACCATATCGCCTGCCGAAAGCAGAATGATATCTCCCGGTACCAAGGCTTGCAGCGGAATATCATGGCATTCAGCGCGAGCATTGGCATGGGCACGACGCAACACAGTGGCTGTGGTGCGTACCAATGATTTCAATGCTTCTGCCGCTTTGTTGGTACGAAATCTTGCTAGAAACGCAACAGACCGCTCAGTGTTACCATCACCAGAATGATAATGGTACCGGTCAAATCGGTTTCTTCATCTTGTTGTAAGGGCAGCCAGTAATCAGTAGACATGCCGATGGCCGTCAATGCTAGCAAAATAAAAATAAAAGGGTTGTTAAAGGCTCCAATTAACTGCGTTAGCATCGGAAACGCTTTTTCTTGCGCGACCTGATTGGGGACACTTTCAAGTAAGCGCTCTTTGTCTTCAGCTTCTACTAGACCGTCCAGGTTGGTAGAAAGGCTGGAAAGTGTGATATCAAGGCTTTTTACCTCTTCTTCCGCGATAAGGTAGCTTTTTTTACGGGGTGCTGACGGCCAACCGGCAGGCTTTCTAACATCTGAGTCATAACCGTTACTCAATTTTTTAAGCACATCGTTTCAGGCGGCCTTTTTAAGAGCACAGAGAAAACGTCCTGGTACTAAGCTTATTGTTATGCGTGGCGGATGGGATGGAGAAGGAAACTTGTTAGCGTGTCATCCCTTGCTACGCGCTAAAGATTGCTGACTAGGGTGATCGTCCATTTCGGCTCCTTAACCGCTACGAAGCGATAGATTAAACGTGATGATGCGAGGAAATCCCCTGAGCACGGGGAATACCCGAAGAAACAACAAGTATCTTCAGTGTTATCGCTTGAGTATGCGCTCGGTGAGCGCAAATACGCATACACCTCGGGCCTAACTCAAGGGATTACAGAATATAGTGGCGCTGGTGGCTGGAGAGGAAACAGTGCGTAAATATAGAGCTGCATCATGAATTTTCCTGTTTGTACGGCTTCTATTGGCCACAAGTGATAAACAATTAACAGGGATGCAATCGCATGCAGAATGGTGATCGCGCCGCCCGCCGATACCGGCAAGCAACGCACATCATGGTGTTTCAGTTTGCCGGAGAGATACTGCTGTTGTTATCGCTGTTGTTTTCACAATTGATGCCTTCACGATGTATATTATTTTGACTTTCCAAAAAAATTTTTATTGCAATTATGCTGTGCGCACTATAGCGGCTTAAATCTAAACGTATCTGCAACGCGTGAGTTATTCATATTCGTTTCATGAAGAATATGAAGCTCTCATCCTTTTGCCCGTGTCAGTACGGTAGAGCAGATATAAAGATCGGCGGGGTGTACAGATATTGTAGTTTTAAACGTATTACCATCGCGATCCTGATAGCGGCGTACAATTTTCAGCACGGGCGATCCAGATTCCACGCCCAGCACCTTGGTGATTTTAGCCGACACGGTGACCGCAGAGATAGTCTGCCGCACCTCTTCACTTTGAATGCTGTAGTGCGTTTCAATCAGATCGCTGATCAGCGCGAATGAGTCACTGTGAACCAGTTGACAGACCTTGATGACGGTGGCGATGGCGTAGCTATCTGTCCAGCAAATGGTCGCATCTTTGTTTTCGCTTTTCACGAATACTCGCAACGTGCAACCAGCGAGAACCTGGCTCACAGCCAATGGTTTGTGCTAAGTCGTAATCAGCAACAACTTCATTAATCCTTTTCACTACGCGCGGATTGTTTTTCGCCAGAAAAAAAGAGATTCTCCAGACAGGCCAGTGGGTGATTCAATCTTTTATGCTGCGCTTTGTCTGCCACTTGAGTGCCTAACTCTTTGCGCCGCGTAATCAATCCCTGCTCAATCAGGTCTCGTAGCGCCTCCCGCATAGTGTGTCTGCTTACCTGATAGTGTTCACACAGCTCCATTTTCGTCGGAAAAAATGAACCCACCGGGTTCTGCCCGGAGAGGATTTGTTGTGCAAGTTCACGTGCAATGCGTTGGTAAAACGATTTTTTCATGGGCAACGTTTTTTTCCGCATAACTGAGCAATATCAAAAAGCTGCGTTAAAACGCTTTCGCTTTAATGTCCGTACATTTGACATTGTTCTTACATTTAAGCTTGTTTGTACATAAATAATAGTACAGATATGTGAGTACCCAAAGCGTACATCTCCAGTGAATTGATGCTTGCATGCGCTAAAGGTGTGCGGCAGCAAGCCGGTTGAATGTTAGATGCTATGGTGCAAGATCTCGAACGTGCCACCGGGCCCGTAGCATGCAGAATGGATTGCCATCCCTGAAAGCTTCATTCTCACCGCAGGTGTACTGCATCAAGCCAATTTTATGCTCAGCGGCCTGATTGTGGATGAACAGGCATGGCTCGTAATCTTGATATGACAAAAAAGGACTTATCGTAGCGGAAGCCGTCATGATGGGGCTGGCCGCCTTATATTAGTCGGTAGGATACGCACGACATTGTTTACGACGCCTGCCGTATCGTGAATGAGAAGGGCGGCAGACTACTGGCGGATGTGCTCAATGTGATGCCGAATGTTGCGGACTGTTTGGCACTAGAACTGATTGAGCGTTTGACTGATCCGACCAATTATCTGGGAATGGCACCTGAAATCGTCGATCAAGTACTGAAAAACTCTGCCAGTCAGTCGTAATATCCAGCGTTCACCCGCTCTACGAATAAGGAGATGATTATGCCATCTGGATTCATCCACAGGGAAAAAGGTGTTCGCCATAGTGGTGCTCATTGCCTTTGGCATCACTATCTGGCTTGCTCCCGTACCTGCCAATATTTCTCCCCAGATATGGCATATGTTTGCCATTTTTGCCGCGACTATCGCAGCAATCTTGACACAGCCACTGTCCTCGGGGGCTGTTGCTGATTACGCTTTGCGTGGCCATTTTACCCAAACTCTTACAGAAGCAAAAGCACTGTCTGTTTTTGCCAGCGGCACTGTGTGGTTGATTTTTTGCGCTTATATCCTTTCTCTGGGGTTTATCACCTCGGGGCTGAGTAAGCGTATTACCTATAAGATGCTTTCCTTGTTTGGCAGAAGTAGCCTGAGTATTGCGTATTTACTGGGTATTTATGATTTCATCATAGCGTCAGCGATACCTGCGGTAACAGCGCGCTCAGTCGTTAATGGTTTTGAAATGATCGATATCAACCAGCATTATATTGATGGATGCTTGACGATAACGTGCAATTCTCCCGTAGCGGTTTAGCGCATCGTTAAAACCGTAGCGCGAAAGCAGATGAGTGAGAAAATCGTGGCTAGCCTGCATTAACAGACGTTGGTTGAGTTGACGGATAGTCTTGGCATTAATAACCATCAGAAACGAGCTAAAGATGATATCGACTATGCTGATGCGAGCGATAGTGATTTCTTACATAAACAGGGTATCCTGATGGTCATAGACTCTATGGACATAGAGTGCTGTCATGATCAATTCAATAATGCCAGTACACAACGTGATAAGGTATATCGCCCATAATGGGTACACGATGGCGCGCCAGGTAAGTGCGGACAAGGGAAAAGCTAAAATAGCAATTGGGCCAATCAGTGTGCCTAACCCCAGAGATAGCGCAAGAAATACAAAAGGGATGCTGCTGCATCAGTTTAACGTGGGCATGCATAATGTGAAGTCACTGCACAGCGTCAACAGTAATGGCAGAAACAGAACCGCCGTATAAAATTGGTCACTGAACCAGTTGAGTACATCTTGCTGAAAAGATTGACGCGTTTGCTCTGTGGCATGTTGTGCAAATGCACCGACCAGCGCACAAGAAAGGGCTGCTATCATGCAGGATGAAAACAAGATGCAATGAGATCGTGATATCGGCTTCTTGCTGCTGATATCCCCCTAGCCTAGCCAACACAGCAATTTGATAAGCACAAAAATAAAGACCAGATTAGCGGCATTAATGGTGAATGCGCTGAGCCCACAGTCATAAATCAGACTATCCTGTATGACCATGGCGCTATAAGCAACGCAATAAGAATATTGACTGTCTAGAGGGCAGAGAGATCGATACCTGACATACGAGCATGTGAAATTAGAATACAGCCCAATAGCGTCAATATAAAAAACGTTACAGCTGCTTAAAGGTATGTTGCTGCTTTTAAGTAATGTCAGATTTATATGCATGTTCTCTGCCCATCTTTAGGGAATGTTGCTCTGTGTCCCAAATTACGTGAAATCATACACGTAAGCCTGCAAGCAAACAGTACCCCGTATGAAACAGGCAATTTTTAACGTATTGTTTTTGGTCCCATACAGTGTGAATTCGCAGAATTCCGGCAAAAAAAGTGTGCTAATGGGCGGATAAAAATCCTCAAGGGAATAGTGTTATAGCCTAAGCGCCGCGTCATCCTATGCGCATATTTTTTTACCGGCAGGAGTCTTCTATGAGAATAAAACAGAGTATCTGCGGATTATTACTTGTGCTACCACTGTATGGTTTTGCTAAGACGAATAATGCCAATCTAATTGACGGTTATATCACACAGCAGATTGCCGGCACCTTGCCAAGAACAATCGATGGTTTACAGCGACCTACGATTGAGGTGGTGTCGGATTATCATACTTTTTAGGTGGAGTATGCTGATCCAGCCACCTAGCGTAAAGCGTTGGTAACGCTCTATACGTTACCCGCAGATGCAAAAGGGAATATCCCCGTAGCCTCCAGCGATCGCGATCTTGATGCAGTGGTTACCAGCGCCGAAAAAGAGATATTGGCCAGCGTATTAAACCGGAAATGAAGAAGCTGGTGGTGTCTGTTACGCCCAAATTTCGTTGCCTGAAAACGGTGATGAATGAAAAGTGGTACATCAGGTTTGCTCAGCCTTGTTTAAAGGGCGCTTGTTAGAAATCCAGCCGGTTACGGTAGTAAACGACAAAGCGTATGAGTCGGCAATGAAACGCGGCGAGGAACTGGTTGTTAGCCTTGGTAAAACTATGAGTGATGCAGTGAAATGAATTGCTGGAACAGGATGGCGAGCCAGCCTGTTTACATCAGATAGGATTTTCGGTCCAATCTAACACCAACTATTTGGCAGTTCTTTCTGACAGTGCGCGCCCTGCAAAACGCTCGACCAGGTGCAGGCTCATATCAATGTCTGCGGAAATTCCTGCTGATGACAGCAGCGCTCCTTGATCTACTTAACGTACGCCGCTTTTTACATCCAGAGTGGAGAACATTGTTTTCATGTCGGAAATGTCTTTCCAGTACGTGGTCACGACTTTGTTACCTAATGACCCGGTTTTGACGAGCAGAAAAACGTCAGTGCAAACAGACGCCATAATGGTTATTTGAGGGATTTGGCGAGCAAGCCAGTCCGATCACTGTTGGCTTTTTCATCTCTGCTGTAACAACGCCACAAGAGACAATCAGGCAATTCAGTGCAGGATAATCATCTAAAGCGTAGTCGGGATCGATCTTCAGTCCTGCACGTGCCCGCACTGGTGCGGGCTTTTCATCCAACGTAAATATACGGAAAAGTAGTTCAGTTCCACCAGCGACGCGCGTTGTGTAGGTAAAGACCTCATACAGCCCATAGAAATCAAATACTTAAAAATTATAAAAAACATAAATTCTGATTTGCAGCGTCATTGCTGAGTCTCCGCAGGAAAAGCCATCCCCCGGATGTTATAGCCTGGCATGTAAAAAAGAAATGGCAAGCAGTCAAGAACATAGTGCTCGCTTGTTCCGATGTGGTGGTTGCTTTTTGCGAAAAAGTAAGAAATTCTAATTATTTTCGCACTGCTATTATTACTCCGTTGTAGTATACGCTGGTATGTATTTCTTGTTTAACTAGAATCAAATTTCGGCATGCCCTATTTTAGTGTGTAGTATGCCACTCAGCATGAGGTATTTATGCAACGACAGAAGTGGTTTAACATGTTCGTCCTAACTATTCTGCTGATGACGACAGGAGCATGGACTTTGCACTTTTTCCTGGATGGAGGAGTTGTCAAAGGGATTGCCTGCTATTTTGTTAAACTGATGAGTGGTATTACGCCACTGGCGGCAATCCGCTCTGTAGTTACGCCCCAACATGGCCATAAGGCCATGTTGGGGCGTCAGACAAATCTTATGGCAAGACTCTAACTCCGAATAACCGCTATAAATAACCGCTATACCAGATCGAAACGATCCAGATTCATCACTTTATTCCAGACGGCTACGAAATCGTGCACGAAGGGTGCCTGCCTATCTGCACTGGCATAGGCTTCCGCCAACGCCCTTGGCTGTGAGTGTGAACCAAAAATGAGATCAATGCGTGTCCCTGTTCATTTAGGTTGACCCGTGGTACTATATTGTACCCTTCAAGCAGGGTGTGCGTTTCATCAACTAGATGCCAGGTAGTGTTCATATCCAATAAATTGACGAAGAAATCAGTGGTTAAGGTACCTGGTTACTGAGTGAAGACGCCGTGCTTTGTTTGCCCGGTATTAATATCAAGCAGGCGCAACCCGCACAGTAGTACTGTCATTTCTGGTGCTGTAAGTGTGAGTAATTGCGCCTTGTCCACTAACAACGCTTCACGGATAATACTGTAATACCCTTTTTGATAGTTACGAAAACCATCGGCAATCGGCTCCAGTACGTCAAAAAAGGCGACATCAGTTTGTGCCTGGGAGGCGTCCATCCGTCCAGGCGGCGTAAAGGGAATGTCGAAGCAGATGCCCAGGCCGTTAGACTAGTTTTGGCACGTTAAGTCCGGTGGTCTTGATTTGCTGCTTGAGCGCTGTGATATCCTGCTCGTTAATCAGTTTGTGATTGATAGCAGGAATGGGGTCTTTCCAAATTAGTTCTTCGTTCGGCACTTTTGGTCCGAGGTACCAGGTGCGGGGTCCCATATCGCGGTGGGTCAGTTTGAACTAGATACGGGCAAAAGCTCGGCAAACTCTTCGGGATGTTCATAGAACCGACGTGAAATCTTCTTATAGACAGAATCAACAAGCAGGGAGAGATCGGTGGTCAGTATAGTGGGAATGTGGCGCTTGGTCGTATCGTGAGCGTCAGGAATTTCTCCTGCGCCCGCACTATTTTGGGTTGCTACTGGTGTGCCCCTGCGGGACGTTTGGTTAGTTACCACTCATAGCCAAACAGGTTTTGAAAGAAATAGTTGCTCCACTGGGTCGGGTTTTATGTCCAGGTAACTTCCAGTCTACTGCCGATAGTGTCGCCGCCTTGTGATGTTACTGAAGTGCTCATATTTTTGTCGATATCGGTCGATAACTGATAACAAGGAGTTGAAGAATGCCACCGATAGGTTACAGTGAAAGGGCTGTATCTTGTCATCTAAACCCGGACGACGCTAAACACCTCGTGACCGCACATAAATACGCATTCTTATTGAGGGTATAATAGATAATTTTCAAAAAGAGATAGATGAGAGAACAAATCTCATTTCCTCAAATAAATTTGAACTGCTGTTGTTCTGTTTGGACCCTGAAACGCAGAGAGCCGAGTCTGAGTTGTACGGTATTAATGTGTTTAAGCTGCATGAAACGTGCCGATTCCTTCGTTGGCCAAAGTGGCCGGTATATGAAACCACCGATGATGGGTATGGTGAACATTCGCAGACAGGTTATGACGGTTATCGATCTGCCTGCGCTTCTGGGCTGCGCGCCAAGTACTGGGCTGAACATTCTTCTCATCACTGAGTACGCGTGTAGCACGCAGGCTTTTGGTTGCATCGGTGGACGATATTGTTCGTCTGGATTGGAGTCAGGTGGCTTGCCGCAGAGAATGGGGTTAATTCGACGTATATCACCAGTATTGCGTGGTTGGATGCTGATAAATCCAGTAACCGTCTAGCTCTGGTGTTAGACGTAGAACAGATCCTGCATGACATGAACCCAATCTATCGAAATATCAAAGAAGATAAACTCAAAACCAAAGGATTTCATCTAAAATCGGGTACTGTTACTATTGTGGCCGATGATTCCAAAGTAGCCCGTTCCATGATTGAACAAGGCGTCAATGTCATGCAGATCCCTGCGTTGATGCATGTCACGGGTCAGGAAGCCTAGAACAAGATACACTCAATAGCAAAAAGCTCAGCAGGAAAGAAAGTCGGCTGATTTCGGATAAAATTTCTTTTGTTTTAACCGATCTGGAAATGCCAGAGATGGACGGTTTGACCCTCTGAAAGCCTGTCGCTACTGCTATACAAATAGTTTTGATGGCAAGTAGTAGCATTACAGTATCCAGTTCAGCAATAAAACGTAGTACCATCTGAGGTTGCATTATTGGCGTCATAATTCCTTACAGTAATGCTGAGCACATGATGGCCAGCGACGCAGGCACCTTTAATACCGAGAGAGTAAGTAAAAAGAAAAAAGGCAACAGGTTTCAGGGCGTAATGTCAAAAAGTTCATTGAAACGTCTCAACTCACTATCCCTAACGGTGGTATCGAAGGCACTATGTTGATTAATACCGAGCGCAATACACACTATCAGGGAAATAAGTGCAGCGGGTATGGCTGTTCACATCTGAGTGCAAATATTTTTATATAACTCGACACTATTCAATTGGGCAGCCAATATGGCACTTTTAGACAACGGCGAAACTTTATCGTCCACATAGACTCCTGAAATTACTACACCAGCCATTATCTCAGGCGATAGGCCTAGCATATTTGCTAACCTGACAAAACCGACGCCTAATGTTACTGCGGTTGTCTAGAAACTGCCAATACTGAGTGAGAAACCAACACAAACCAAGAAGGTTATGGGGTAAAACCAGTTAGGCTTAATCATGACAATGCCGTAATACACCATGGTTGGAATAGTGCCTAATATGTTCCAGGTACCAATTAATGCACCCACGGAAAAAAGAATAAAGATAGCTCCCGAAACGGTGGCAATCCCTTTTCATCCCCATTCATAAATTTCCTCACAACTGTGCCCATTTTTCAATAGCACCATGGAGGTATCATGGTGCTAATAATAATAGCCACCTACCAGAACAATCAGTGTGACTACCGGAATCAAGGTATCAAGGTAACTCGGTGCTTTTATTATACAGGGAGACTTGTGATCGCTGACCATATATGCTCCACATCCCGTTAAGGCGAAAATGCAACTTTTACTTTTTAATCAACTAACAGGTTGTACGATAATACTGATTATTTCAACATCAGTACGTTTTTTTAATTCTTCAAACTAGAAATAAGCGGTATTACAAGGAATGATAATACATTCTGTACTCGCATTTTATATTATTTTCATGTACTTAACCATTTTATCTAACGGTGATGCTGCGTGGTTAAAAATACATTGTGTTCTGTCCAGAATATCTGAAATGGATACCACAATTATAGGAATATGATCCTGGTCTTTGTTCGCCGGCGTGTTGTTAATTAATTTTTTTATGGCGTCAACGGTAGCTCCTGGTCCCATTCCACTAAGAATACTGATTAAATTATTCACTTTATTAGCCTCAATATATGAAGGAATTGAAAATATCTTCGCATAACCAGCCGGAATGTGAATTGCTAAATTCCCATCCCCTATGTATGATTTACATAGATAACCGTGTGGCTATGCTTTTCATAGCTATCCTCTTAAGAGGGCCGCATGGCGTAAGCGGTTGTGGTGGCTGGTACTACGCGGCTTTGAGGTAAAAAGAGGTGAGAGTGATGAATAAAATTGAAACGAAATGGCTGTATGATTTTATTTCGTTGGAAGAGCATCACAGTTTTACCTTGGCTGCGGAAAAGCGCAATATTTCTCAGTCTTCATTCAGTCGTCTTATTTGAGCACTGGAAACGGCTATCGGCATCAAGTTTTTTCGACAGAAATGCTACCCCGTTAAAGTTAACTGAGCAAGGACGACTATTTCATACTCATATTCGTAATACGCTGGACGATCTAGCTTATCAGTTAAATAAGTTACACGGTGGTAGCAACTATAAAAATAAACTCACATTAGCTGCAGCCCATTCGCTTTCCGTTTTTATTCTTCCAGAACTACTGAAAACGGTGCCGGAACCGCAGGAAAAATATTCTATGCTGATGTCCGAGCCTTTTATGCACACCAAAATCCTTGAGTCACACCTCTATCCAGTAAGCGCTTGTGATAAAACTGGAAAACCGGTTTTTAATCCACCGGCCGAATCAGTGCCGTTGTTGAACTACACCTATACCAGTTATATGGGGCGACAAGTGAATCGCTATCTTTCTGCGATTAACAGCGAACGTTTCTCGATCATGTCCGTTTCGTCCATGAGCGATCTGCTTAAGCGTATCACCTTGCAAGGATACGGCATTGCGTGGCTACCGGATTACTCTATTCGCGAGGAGCTAAAAAATTGTGAGTTGGTGGTACTGGACATGCCCAATGCGGTGATGCGCATAGGGTCTATCTTTATCGAATGAATGCCAAACTCAATGTCGCTTCTGAAAAATTTTGGCGTTACATGAAGAGCTTGAATCGTTAGCCCTTAGCGTATGTCTATGCACATAAAAAGCGGCCAGCTAGCCGCTTTCCTGTTGGTGTGCTATTCCACTGATGTACTTATTGGTTTAGCTGACTTTGACTTCGTCATATTCGACTTCTTCGTCGACGTCGTCTTCAATCAGCCCGTTTTTCTGCTCTAGTTTCGCGACGACTGCCGTGGAGATACTGTTACCCACCACGTTAGTTGCTGTACGGCCCATATCCAGGAACTGATCGATACCAATAATCAGCAGAATACCTGCTTCAGGCAAGCTGAACATCGGCAGCGTTGCTGCAACTACAACGACAGAAGCGCGCGCAACACCCGCCATGCCTTTACTGGTGATCATCAGCGTTAACAGAATCAGGATCTGCTGAGTGATGTTTAGGTCAATGTTGTAGGCTTGCGCGATAAACAGGATGGCGAAAGACTGGTACATCATAGAGCCATCGAGGTTGAATGAGTATCCCAACGGCAACAAGAAGCTGGAGATCTTTTTCGGCACACCGAACTTGTTCAGTGCTTCCATGGTTTTAGGATAAGCCGATTCGCTGCTGGCAGTGGCGAAGGCCAGCATGGTGGGTTCGCGAATCAGTTTGGCAAGGTGGAAAATCGGTTTGCCGAGGCACAGATAGCCCGCACCAAACAATACCGCCCACAGTACAGCCAGACCGATATAGAATTCGCCGATCAGTTTACCAAAGTCATAAATCAAGCCGAGACCCTGAGTGGTGATAGCTGAAGCCAATGCAGCGAACACAGCGATAGGTGCCAGATTCATCACATAGTCAGTGACGCGCAACATCACCTTGGCCAGTTCGTTCATCAATGAATCAATGATTGTGACCGCTTTTTTTTTCGCTTTGACATAGGACAACGCAGAACCAAAGAACAGAGAGAACACCAAAATCTGAAGGATTTCGTTGTTTGCCATAGCTTCTACGATACTTTTCGGGAAGATATGACTAATGAAGCTCTTCAACGTGAACCCATCAGTATTCAGCCCGGCGGCAACTGCAGTGGTTGGTACCATCAGGTTCATACCTGCTCCAGGTTGGAAAAGGTTGGCAAACAGCATACCGATCAACAGTGAGATCACTGAAGCGGTAATGAACCAGGTCATTGCTTTAAGACCGACACGGCATACATCCGAAGAGCTGCCCATGCTGGCCAATCCGGAAACCAGGGTAGCAAACACCAGCGGAGCGATGATCATTTTAATCATACGCAAGAAAATGTCGGTGACCATGTTGAAGTAAGATGCAACTTCTTTTACTCGTCCGCCATCCAGAAAATGATGACAAGCCCCGCCAATCAATATCCCTAAGATGATAGCCAGCGCTATCTGCTTAAATAACTTTTGCCTTTGCATAGTGACCTCATATTGATGAATAAACTCAGGCAATAAACATTGCTATTGGCAGTCAGCAGATCTCAGCGGCCATGCCTGCGAAAAGCACGACTTGCTACACCAGTCATGTTTTATGGGTGATATTGCCTGGGTCAAGATATTACAACTATTCTACGGTTTTACCTTTTTTTTCTTATACCTCACCATGCAAAGAGAGAAAAAATTATGCAAAAAACGCATTTATTTTAGTTTTTTTATCTAAAATGAAAATGAAAAGGCGATTGTGCATTAGTTAAAATGAATAAAATTGTTATTAAAAACAAATAATTAATGATTTTTTTCTTCATTGAGATACGTGATTATCAATTTTGCTTATGAAAATTGATGTCTTAGTAATTAATAGAATGAAAAGAGGAGGAGAAAGTGTGCTGTAACAATGTATCGATCGCAGATAGATTCTCTATTGAGGTATTCATTCATTGCAGAAGTTTTCTGTGAGTAATATCAAATTTCGCTAGGGGGCGTTGCTTGTCGAATGACCAGGCAGTGCGATGTGGGGCACCGCAACGCTTCAACGGCGTGACCGTTTGCATTTTTTGCGTGATTATCCTTCCCTGTCACAGCATCCTGCCTATTTAGGGTTAAGTGATGACTGTCTGGTGCCGCTGGTTCGAACTGGAGTCGATCATATGATGGGGTGGCCTGGAGTTTCTTAAAGCAGATGACAGCCTGTTTGATGACAGTGAGATCGCTTTTTTTCCAAGCGTTGGTAAGTGTTGTAAACTGCGCGCTGGAAAATATTATGATGCGAGAGCAAGCGCAGAAAGAAACTGAGGTTCTGCGTCATGAGCGTGATCACTACCGCACCCTGAATGATGGTTTAACCCATGCTTGTCTACTGCCGCTAACCTTTGGCAACCGCGTGTTTGGGGATATTGGAATTGGCCCATCGCCATGAATTGGCGGTGACGGACGCGGATATCCAACTGCTGCGACAAATTGAAGCACGTATTGCGATTGCTCTGGATAACGCCTTAGCCTATGAACAGATTACCCGCCTGAAAGACAGTCTGATCCATGAAAATTTCTACCTGACGAAATAGTTGACCGAGCATGTTCGCCAGCATGGCGAACATGCTTTTGGCGAAATCATTAGCTGCAGAAAGGCTATTCGCCAGGTGCTGTAGCAGGTGGAAATGGTTGCTGCCAGCGATAGCACGGTGTTGATTTTTGGCGAAACAGGCACCGGCAAAGAATTGATTGCCCGGGCCATACACCGTATGAGTTTGCTGTAGGAAAAGCGAATGGTGAAAATGAACTGTGCTGCCATTCCCTCCGGGCTATTAGAAAACGATTTATTCGGACATGAAAAGGTGTCTTCACCGGAGCGAGTGCGTAGCGCCAGAGCCTTTTTAAGCTGGCCGACAATAGCACCTTTTTTCTTAATGAGGTGGGATGCATTCCGCTGGAGCTGCAACCTAAATTACTGCGGGTGTTGCAGGAGCGAGAAATTGAACGGCTTAGCGGAAGTAAGGTCATCCCCGTTGACGTGCGACTAATTGCTGCAACCAAACGTGATTTAAAATAGATGGTAGCGGATCGAGAATACCGCAGTGACCTCTATTACTGATTGAACGTATTCCCCATAGTGATTCCTTCCTTGCGGGAAGGGAGCGCCAGGAAGATATTCCGCTGTTGGTGAAATTTTTCACGCGCAAGACAGCCCGTTGGATGAACCGTACCATCGACAACACTCACCTATTCAAGATACATGGGGTAGAGTTAATATTCTGTGCTGAAACTTTATCCACAAAGGATTTCTCGCTAGAGGCCTTCATAATGTTAAATTTAAGGAGGGTCGCTGCAGCCAGTTCAAGCAAAAACCTTTCAGATAAGGTATTTCTTAGACAGATAAACCTTATCAAGCATGGATATCATCAGAGATGAATATCTGGATATGTATTGCGACAGGTTATAATAGATGACACAGGAAAAATAAAATAAACTTTACATTTTGTAAAACGCAAAAATATACAAACAGACAGAGTGTTATTAGCCCCTATCCCAGCTAAAGAATTTTAGCTTGTGCAAAAATTCATCAAGTTCTAACTAACGAAAAATATATAAGAAATAATATATATAACAGAACATCAAGTAAACTTAAGACAAAGACAATCAAAAACCTGAAAGATTAGTGGATCAGGCGTGATAAATTCTTCAAAGAAATCGTTAGTATTAATAAATTCTTACAATCACAGGAAATAATATGGCTCCGTTAGAAAAAAAATGACAAATCAAGAGCTTTTAGAGCATTTGAGATTAAAGTTAATCGACAAAGGAAAACTATCAGTAATAATAATAGACGAAGATGATGTTTGGTTATCTTCATCTGTATATATAAATATGTTAGGAGAATTACTTCGAGCCTATTAACTAATAAAGTATTAACATAAATACAGTTATCTATATATCAATAGTTACCTCAGAAAACCATACTCAAATTTAATTTATTTTTTCAAAATAGAATTGGTGGGGTACCCTTGATACGCTGGCGAAAAGAGCATTTCTTGGCCCGATGACAGAGATCTTTCTCCCCGATATTGACGGCAATAAGCGGTGCTATCGCCTGCTGGCGCAGCGAGAGGTGCCAGCAACGAACCTATTGATGTTGTCTACCGAATTCAACTTACGTCAGGGCAGTATACACTCCTAGCGAATGACAACGCTTACACCGCCTGGTAAATAAATTCTTCCTCTACGCGAGCACGCTCACTGCGTTACCGCTTGATATCGAAATAATCAAACAGCGTTTCCTGAGTGGCATTGTGTTCGCAAAAAGTGTTATCCCTCCACCAACGAAGCGGAGTGTGAAGCCTGGTCGGGGCGCACCGCTGGGTGTTAGGCAGCGAGTTTTATCTGCACCCGGTTTTTATTCATCATGTTGGTGCGTATCCGAGAAGTACTGACCTCGTTGGCTATCATGGAATATGGTCTGGACAATTTGCCGGAAGGCCCATTACTGACTGAGGGCTTCGTGTATAAGCTCTATCAGTTTGCATTAGGCTATGCAGAAGCGCCACGCGGAGAAGACTGCACTGGAGCATGACAGGTGATAACCAAAAATTGTTCCACTGGCGCTGCCGTGCGGCTATGCCAACTGGCCGGTGCTGCGCGGTGATACGATGTCAGATGCACCGTTGATCATTGGCAGCCTATTATGCACCGTTGCTTGTCCAGCCATGCGCTGACGATCGAAACCGATGTGGCAAACGGCACCCGTACCTGGCAACTGTTTCTCGGAGGTTGCATCTTTTGCGGACGATGCGAGGAAGTCTGCTCAACGCTCGCTATCATATTGTCACAAGAGTTTGAGATGGCTGTCGCCAATAAAGAAGATTTATTTCAGCGTGCGACTTTCTGACTACTGAAATGCCACGAGTGCCACCGCCCATTCGCACCGGAGAAAGAGGTCGCCTTTACCGTTGCGTTATTGCAGCAGGCAGGCATGTCGGCTCAGAATACAGATGCCCGACACGTACAATTCGAAATCTGTCCGGAATGCAAACGCAAATAAAATATGCCGCATAAAGGCAACGTAACGTTGAGCTAGCATTTTATCACTCCGCCTGCGGCGGCTGTCAGTCAAGAGGGTAATCATAAGTGAACTACTCAACGGTGTAGACATACCCTCCGGTCCATAAGCGCAGTACACCCATCTCGTTGGATGAACAGACTCAACAGTTAAAGAAAAAACGCTATTGAAAGACATTCAAAGCTCCGCCTATATTTATCGCGTTGACTGTGACGGCTGTAACGGGTGTAAAATTGAAATTTTCTCCGCGTGGCGCAATACCACGACTGGCAGAAAGGAGTTCGGGCAATATTAGTGGAAAAGCGATCTTTTACGCCCTGAGCCAAAAATTTCTCGACAGCAAAGAGAAGGTGCCGGAGAAGGTGCAGCAAGTCATGTATTATTCGCTGGTCATCGGTCAGCGCGTGGGGGTAATCGATTGTCTGAAACCGGTACTCACCTGCCCACTCGACGATTATCAGCGGTGGATTGCACATCTTCCTGTAGGTGTGACGCACAGTGGAAAATAGCTGGCTTGCTGAAATTTAGTGAAATTACACTCGACAGTTCGCACGCACGGTTGTTACACCAGGCGTTCAGCGCACTGGGATAGTATGACCGTTACGCCGCCTGGAGCGCCACCCTGCTCGATTATCTGACCGCTATCGAGCGAGATCGACACTGTATATGATGGTAAAACGGATAGAGGAGTGAGTGATAAATTGGGAAAAACATCTGGCAACCACACCTTATGACTGCTGATACTCCTCACGCAGACCCCAATATGGTACTGACGGTAGGCAATGTGATGATGGGTGATAACGGAGCAGGCCCACTGCTGGCCAAGTGATTACAACACAGCCCGTTGCCGGGGCGGGCCCCGCCATCGACGGAGGCGAAATCCCGGAGAATGCAGTTGCATTACCTGCGTGCCGCAGCGTCTATTGGTGGTGGATATACTACAGACATGGGGCTCAAACCCGGCGCCATAAGCATCGTAGACCCACAGCGTATTGCCGAGGATGTGCTGATGAATATCCATAGCCTACTACTCATCTTTATGATTGATGCGCTGCAAGAGTTTATTCCGAAAGTGATTTTGATCGGTATTCATCTGGCAGTGGTGGCGTTTTATTGCTCGTTTAACTGAGCTGTGATGCAGGCTGTAGAGCAAATTTATCAGCAGCTTTCAAACTGGCAAGGTGATGGTGGATTCGCACGGTTGTAAGCGTTTAAAGCTAAAGGTATTTACGGAGATAAAAAGTGAAACAAAACGCCCCGCATACTGCGGGGCATTGCTATTACAGCTTAGAATTTCTCCCAATCACCGTGTGCGATGTTCTGTCCGCTGGAGAGCAGCGCAGTCGGACGAACAGCAACCCAGGAGCTGTGCCACCGGTTTAATCACACTCTGCGTGGCGTTGGCTGCTGTGGATGTCGGTTCTGAAAGATGGAACACATCCACCCTCCCCGCATTCTGCTGTATCACCCGATCCATCTCATGCACCGTTTGGCTGATTTACGAAATGCCGTGGCTCTGCTCCTCAGTAGCCACAGCAATTTCACTGATAACATCATTCACGTGGCTTACGGCATCGATAATACCGGTCATCGCTTTACCGGATTGTTGTACCTGACTCGCTCCGGCTGACACGTGTGTTACCGATTCTGCAATCAGCGCTTCGATCTCTTTCGCCGCCTGCGCACTACGCTGCGCCAGGCTACGCACTCGCCAGCCACTACGGAGAATCCCTTGCCTTGTTCACCGGCACGCGCCGCTTCGACGACCGCATTGAGCGCCAAGATATTGGTCTGGAAGACGATACCTTTAATTACCGTGTTGATGTCAGAGATCTTGCGCGAACTGGCACTGATGTCATTCATAGTTTGCATAACGTTACTACTAATCTCACCACCGTGTTTCGCCATATTTGAGCATCCTGTGCTAAAAGTCGTGCCTGATGAACGTTATCCGTATTCTGTTTTACCATAGCGCTCATCTGCTCCATGCTGGCGGCAGTTTGCTGCAGCGCAGCCGCCTGCTGTTCAGTACGTATGGAAAGACTGTCGTTGCCATCCTTGATACTGGCGGTACGATCCTGTACGAGGCTGGCGCTTTGACGGATCGTAGAGACAGTTTCGCGCAATGTTTTCTACAATAGTTTTATATAGGGTATAAGATGGCCCGCACAATTGCGACCCAACTTGCTAAGTTCAATAGCCCAGACGCCCCGCCGTTAGCTGTGCTAAATGAGATTTAAGCACCCCAATCGGCATAACCAGGTAGTTTTTGAGATAGTACTCTGTGAAAAGCAGCGCCAGCACCCCAACCGCTAACGCAGCGATCAGCGCATGGCGTAACCAACGAGAGCGAACTTTTCCTGAAAGGCTACTACGGCTGGAGTTTTCTCAACGACATCAAGCTGCTCATACCATGTTTAACCAGTCCAGCATGATGGTGTCCACAGCGGTGCTGATGCTGTCCTCATCGCGCGGATCGAGTGGCTTGCCGTTGGGGCACCCACACAGCATCCGCATCAGCCGTTTGATAAAGCTGATGTTTCGTCTGGTCGGCGCAAGCGAAAACGAGTTGAACGTGGTTTGGACGGGTACGGATACGGAAGTAGTGGCCGCCTATCTGGCGTATCGCTATCTCCACCACCCGGTCCTTGTCGAAATAGACGGTGGTCAGCCGCTTATGAGTTGCTGATTCGGAGAACGTCGCCGGATGATTGCGGTACTTCTGCAATAGCTCCTGCATCACGGTCATCAACATCGTTTTCCCGGAGCCGGTTTTACCGATAATCGCCGTGTTACCCGACGTTTTTTCATTGAAGTCATCCCGTCCGCTTTGGCTGTTGTGCAGGGTTCAGGTAATACCCGCCACCACACGGCGATGTCAGGATTACAATGGCCTCTTCCCAGGGATTACCGTTCTGCTTGTGGGGATGGAAATACGGACACCAGTCTTGGGCGCAGCGTATACACCCCAGAAACTGCGCCAGGTACACGGCAGGAAGCAATAGCGTGGACAGGGCCGTATTGATGCCGAGGTCGGCGAATTGCGCAGATGATGACATTACGCATCTCTTGTAGGCTCTTGCCGTCAAATAACACTTTGTATTCCACTCACATGGTGGCCAGCGTGATGGTCACGGCGGGCCAGCATTAGCAGGCCGGGGAGGTATTACTCAGCGTGTCATTGGCTTTATTAAATCCGCTGTCTGCCGCCAGCGCCGGGGTTCTCATTAATACGAAAGAGAGAACGGGCCAGTAATTCTGTTTTCGTATCATCATTTTTCCTCTTGAGTTAAAGGGGCGGGTAACGCGCCGCGTATTACAGCGTTGGGGTAGTGCTGGGGGAGTGGTGCGCGAGATGAGTTATCGGAGATATCACCGCACAGGACGGTGGTGGGGTAATAAATTTCCGTTTTTGCCTGTTCGGGGGATGGAATTCTTTATCTTCACGCGTTGACGGCATGACATAGCCGATACGCTAGACGTAACTGGTCTGGTTAAAGGCCGGTTCCGGTCGTTGACCTGTTTAGCAATTGCCGAAGTAGTAGCAACTGAGGTCACGCTTCAGAGTGCCTCCGCGCCGGTAGCAGTCTGTAAGAATGTGCGCAAAGACCGACATATTGATGCAGAGGTTTAACAGGTCGCTGGCTGTCACGCCGTAGTGAAGGAAGTTAGTGCTGGTGATTTACATCAGCCCGACCGAATAGCGTCTGCTATTGGCCTCAAGCTGCTGGGTGATACTGACGACTTCGGTTAAGGTGGCTGGATGAACGCTGCGGCCCACTGCATGGCCGCCGCTAGAAATGGGAGGTGGAAAGCATGGTGGCCTCGGAACGGTAAACCAGGCAACGCGTACCGCCATCGGGTGACACGGTGCCAGGAAAAGGAAAAGACCGGTTAAGGGGCTACGTTCCCTGTGATGTGTCACTGTCATCCCTCGGCTCGAGGAGCACCATCTTGCCGGAAACGGCAATACTGGGCATCAGTACCACATTCAGGCCGGGTTTACCGTGATGGGCGAAGGCTATCGACCTTGGTCCACCAGGTGGTTTTTTCGCCCTGTGGGTTGGGCTAGTTTTCCTGAGTGACAAACACGTGATAAAGGAGTTTTCGCATGGAATTTCCTTTAGTGAAAACAACGATGAGTTAAATAAATAGATCACATCCCAATCATGCATTCCGGTTTTAACGGGTTAGTGAGAACATTCATCCGCACCCTGAATTGTGGTTTTATGACAGCTCGCTCCTTATTTTTAAAGAGCAATGTTCATCCCGGATGAATAAACGTTCATTAGGTCAGCCATTAAGTAACAGCGCATACAGGGTGTAATATTAAAAAAGCCTTCGATATAACAAATTAAAAAAAGAATAAAGAGAGTTAATTAAAGAAAAATATGTATGTATCAGGCGGGGTTATTCTTTCTGCTGCTAGGGATAATAAAATTAATTAACAGATTTTTGACTGATAGGGGAATATAAAACGCACGGGGAAGAGAAATCTCCCGTACATAACTGGCATGATAATTAGCGCCTACGACGTTCAAGAATGGACTAGAAATTCGTGCATGTTGTCACACTGTGTAGTGTCTGACACCGTTTCTTTGGAATAGGTTTCCTACAGGAATTGACAGTGAAATAATGAAGGCGTTACAGCGGGTTTGAAACTACTCTGTTCAATCATATCTTCCAGTCGCTGTTCATTGAACTCCTGATCTCGGTCGATCTCATCCTGCATGAGACACGTCCCCTGTCAGACACTTAACGTTCGAAACGCTTGATACGGCTCCAGACGACAGTGAGCGAGGGGTTATCAGGTTGGGCGGAAAATTTGTCAGTGACCTGCATCATCACCTCCAGTGCATCGGCTGATTCGAGATTAGCCACCCGGTATTTTTGCCATTATCACCAAATCGGGGCATCGGTCTCTTCATCCGGGATGGGTGTCCGGCCATGATGGATGGCGATATTCAGAAACCGGCGATGGAGGCTGACCTCATTGGATGTGAGACCAAAATAGTGATTTAGCAACGCAATCGACCCACCCAGCCGGATGGCATGGTTGATACGATGTTGCTGCAGAACCTCCTGACCGGATTTTGCTAGAAGCTAGCGTAATGCATCGTGATGAACCGTCACAGCCAAAAATGGTGCAGACTCCCGACTGATGATAAACAGCTCGTCCAGTGACAATTGGTTGAGAGCATTCATTTCGTCGAAAGTGAATCCTAGCGATTCACAGTGACGGACATTACCATCCTTCAGCGCGTGAAGGGCATCGGTTAGTACTGCGTAGTTGAGTGATGGGAACATGATTCTGCCTCTCCCATTAACGTAATAAGCGGTTGGCTAATTTTAGGTTGATCCATTCCTCAACCTTAGATTCAAGCTAGACCACGCTGGCTGAGCCAATCTTGATTGATTGGGGCAAGATACCCTCTTTCATATAGAGATAAACTTGCTAGCGCTTCAGGCTGGTTTTTACTTCAACTTGTTTCAGACGTAATAACTGATGAGGTGTCACAGTGTTCTACTTTAGTTAATATAAAGCTTGCCGTGAGATAACACGATAATGCAGAATAATGGCGTGGATAAAGTAGTTGAGCCCGTATTACAGATATTGCGATTCTAAATACAGGTTTTCATATTGAATAGACTAATTTCATTTTCATTTGATGTCTAAGCAGACTAGGGGGAACCACGCTCTAGCGCTGTTTTTAGTGTATCACCACTTAGTCGATCAGTAATTCCTTCAGTAGAGGCCCATTGTTCAAAAATGGATAATAGTTTATACAATTAGCTAATTAATGGACTGATAGTATCATTATTTTTACAAGCAAGATAGAACATACGGGAGAATGGTGTAGATATTCTTGTTGAAGTAGTCTCGGTGTTTTTTTTAAAGAAAATATTGATTAGTTTTTCAAGTTCAGAATGTCGAATTACAAAACAGGCATCTTGTAGTAAATTATGAATTAGAAAGTACTATCTTTACTGATACCGATTTTTATATGAAATATACTTTTCAACATCCTGAACGATATACTCAGGTAGTTTCATTTTTTACTGTTTTATTTTTTCATGCTATACCTTTTGTTAAAATGCATGGAATAATTTTCCGTTGATACTAATAGACATAGCATAATTAATGTTATTCACTCCATCTATAGGGGTGGAATATTTAGTGAGTAGGCAAGTAAGCGTTGTACTAGAACATATTCATATCCCATTAAAGGAGTGTCAATAATCCTTTGTAGAGGGTAAATGTATTTACCTTCGGTACTGGTATTTAAATCTCGCCTGCTAATAAAACAGTACTTTTCAAGTAGGCATAGCTGATCAATTAGTGAATCCTTTGTTGTGGTTGACATAAGATTTACTTTATGTTTCGATACATGAACTTTTCGTAAAAAGAAAGGGGATTTAAAATATATGGAAAGATAGATGTTACCATATAATATCTGGCGATAAATATCAAAATCCTTAATTTTGATATTTGTTATTATGTTTTGTATATAAACAGCCTCGTGAATAATTAACCATTTTTAAGTTATATTTATAAAATTTAAGTGAGAGTAATTTTTTTTGCATAAAGCATCTCCTTCCGAATAATAAAACCAGTTAGTGAAATTGGCTGTATTATAAAATTGATGGACTTTATTAATTTTTAGGTATAAGAAAAAAATAAATAGTGTAATGACATTTTATTATTACGCTATAGAAATTATTCATTATATGTCTGAAGAGGTATGTGTATAAAATTGAATCATTCTAAGGTGTGAGCTTGTATAGCATGAAGTCTATTATTAAAATTAAAGTAAAAGAAGAGCCGTTGTTTGATCAGCGTTTACTTCACAAGAATGAACAAAATGAGGTTTTTATCTTTTTGTAATTCTTCTAACTCCACCGAATACAGAGCTCATGCTTTATTACACTAACATCATTATACAATGATCATACTCGGCCTCTTACTGATCTTATGAATTTGTTATAATGTGCTAGGTAGGTTGAAATATACATTGTATACAAATATAAAAAACAACCGCTTGATACACTATTTATTTTAACTGCGTAGGCATATAATTTCACAGCTAACTTTATTCATACCACTGACTTGTTAAATCATTCTGTTATTTTAAAAAAAGTTACAAGTAATACGCGGAGAGTAAAAATAAGACTTCTCTCTCAGTCATATGATATTGAAGTTTATCAAGATCATATACATATAGCACATGTTTATATTTTATTAAAATACATGAAAGAAAATGCTTATTATATTGTGCGGAAAGAAAAATTTAAATACTACTCATCAAAATCAATTGTGGATTTTGATAAAGCAACCAGAATAATCCCTGAAAGGGTATTGCACATGGAAAAAGATAATGTTATTGTTAATTCACCTGTTTTTAATAAAAAACGGATAACTTCAAAAGTTTCTGTTAATATAGGTAATACAGCTTATTTTGATTATACGCAGGACCATTACCCAGAAATGGTGTTGATAGAGGCAGGAAAATAAAACTACCAACTTTGGATATATAAATTTGAAACTGGCTTATTTCCGGTGTTAATTGAAATGAAAAGTAAATTTTTTCTTTATGCATAACTTGATAAAAATGTTGAAATGATTTCAGTGAAAGTAACTAGAATTTTAGATAAGACAATGATATTTAATGTTAATTTTATTCAGGCGGGAGATATTGCTGAGTTGCAATATTTATTCAAAGTATTTTAACTGTATAGAGGTGATAACATAGATGAAGTAAAAAATAAAGTTGTTGAGATTCTTGTCGAGAATTTTTGGCTTAATAATCAAAAGATCAAGGCGAATAATAATCTTGAAAGCCTTGGTGTAGATTCTATCATAACGATTGAAATTCAGCTTAATTTGGAACGAGAATTTGATATTAAAATCCCGGATGGGGATATTCTGCCTGCTTTCATAGCAAAAGATATTTCAGATTATATTAAAAATAAGAGCTGAAATTATGTTGGATAACAACACCCGTATTGCTGCTAACGAGACTGGCTTAGTGTGCCCTGCTGGAATAAATGTTTCTGTAAGTTGGTATTTTTTCCTCAGTGGTAAATTATCGGCACAAAAATGCGAGAAATTGGAAGGGCTTAAAATTAACTATGCCTGCTGAATTCCATATTTTGATCCTGATAAATTTCTTGGCCTTAGTCTGGCAAAATGTATTGATATATTTATTCAGTTGTCGCTAGTTGCATATCGTGAAGCAGTAGCAGATGTGGGGCTTGACCCAAAAGCATGGAATGGCACACGTGTTGGAGTAGTGGTCGAAAACTCACTTGCCGGGATTGAACGATTACTGCATGAACAGCACTTTCTTCAGTTAGAAGGTGATCTGATGGTGTCACCTTCTACTATCCCTGGCGCAATGATGAATATAGTTGCAGGACAGATCGCCATTGACTGTCATGCAACCGGCCACAGCTTACTTGTGAGCAAGGCTTATGCTTTCCCGGTATCACGGCTATTGATACGGCCTTAACTGGATTAAACAGGGACTCTGCGATGTGGTAATTGCGGGTGCTTCTGAAGCTCCGATCGTTTCTTTGATCGTTAGTGGTATGAACCGTCTTAGGGCTTTGTCCAAAAATCCCGACATCGCTCATGCAAGCAGACCTTTTGACCGAGATCGCGATGGTTTTGTTATTACTGAGAAAGCCGGTTTTTTGGTTATAAAGTCCAAAGAGCATGCTGTTTCGAGAGGGCAAGAAGTACTTGCTCTTATAAGTGGAACGGGTCTTATAACGGATGCTTACCATGTAACCACGCCTCATCCTCAAGGGGTGCGGCTGTTAGCTACCATTAAACAAGCGTTGAATAATGCGGGCTTAAAGTGTGAGGATATCCAGTATGTCAACGCTCATGAAACTTTCACACGCTTGAACGATGTCACTGAGGGCCGAGTCATTGAAAAAGATATTGGAGGCATATCTTTTTGACGTCATCAAAGCGGGAAACCGAGCATACATTAGCAGCTGCTGGAGCTGTGTAAACAGTAATGACTATTTTTTTCGTTAAACATGGGGCATTCCACCAATAGTAAATCTCAGCTCTGTGGATCCTGAAATTAATCTTGATGTTGTTTACGGAGAATCTCGCGAACTCAAAATCCGTCATGCCTTAAAACTGTTAATGGGATTTAGCGGTCATAATGGAGAACTTATCATTTCTTCTAACGAACAGGCTTGAATATGAGCATTTTCAATAAGATCAAACTCGTCGCTATTGATGTTGATGGTGTACTTTTGACTCATACCTACAGCCCCGCAATCAGATCCTTTTTTGAACAGCATGGAGGTGGTTGATACACCAGAGCTGGAAAGGCAGGTCTGGGGCTCTCCTCATATTGTAGGTGGGCACAATATGTCTTTAGCTTGCCAACCTGCCATGGTCGGCACAAAAAAAACTATAGAAGCGTTTTTTAAACATCATAGGAAGTATATTGAGGAAAATCCCATAGAAGTTGTGTCGGGTACTGAAAGTTTCCTTGGTCTTTTACACGAGTTTAGTGTCAGAGTGACCTCATACGGCGGACGGACAAAAGAATATGTCTTTGACAAGCATATGCCTTTGTTATAAAAATATTTCGATAAAGAAAATCCATGTATCGATACCAACTCCATCAGGCCTAGTGTAATAGAGATCACTAAAGGTATCTTGCATTTAGACTTTGATGAGATCTTATTCATTGAATATATCAATAGAATGGCTGAGATCGCTAGATACTACAGAACTGGTTTTATCAGAACACCGGTAACAACTTACCAGAAAGAACAGATGCAGGAAACTGGAGTGAAGTATATAGCTTTATCAGTATCCTAGATTACCAGAGATATGCGGATTCAGATCAATGAGGAATTGGTTTACGACAAACACTGGTCATAAAAATAAATATTTTCAGGTGTAATAGATTATGAAAATAATCACACTTTGACATTCTGCTTTGAATGTTACAGTTGAAGGTTATGGCTGCATGGGATTATCTGAATTCTACGGTAAGACGTCAGAAATTGATACAGAGAGAATACTCGAAAGAGTGATTAAGAAAGTAATTAACTTTCTTGATAATGCTGATATCTATGATTATGTTCATAATGAAAACCTTCTCGGAAAGGTTCTAAAGAAACACCCGAAAGATGAGATTATTGTGGCGATAAAATGCGGAATAGTTCGGGATACCAATAATCCTCTTCACCGGGAAGTCAATAATAGCCGTGATTATATTTTGAGCTGTTTTGAGAAAAGTTCGTAAAGGTTAGACAGAAAGATTAATTTGTATTATCTGCAATGAATGATTTAGGATACGGATACACTCAGAGAAGCTATGACGACAATGTATAAATTAATGTCTGATGGCAAAATTGTTGCTATCGGTCTGTCAGAGGTTAACGCCGAAACCATTAATTTTGCCCATGAGCTTTTGCTGAAGTTGTCTGATGGTGAATTTGTTTTAAGTACAATTCAGACAGAATACCCATTGATGTCTCTTGACATTTAAAATAATGGGATTATGGATGCATGTAATAATCTGGATATTTCTTTTTTTTGCGTATAGTCCTGTAATCTTGGGGTTTCTTGGGGGGGGAACTACAGGATTTCAGTAAACTCTCAGAAAATGGCTTCCGGCGTTACCTGCCGTGTTTTATGGGAAGTACTTTTAAAGCAAAAAATGCCATCGTTGATGAACTAAGGATATTTTCAAAGATCAACGGCATTACTCCCGCTCATCTTGCACTGGCATAGATAATAAAAAAAGATGCAAAGATCATTCCAATCCTGGAAACCCGGACGCCTCAATTTCTGAATGAAAATATTCAGGCTTCTGACATAACGTTAACCCTAGAAAAGATTTCAACTATCACTGATATCTTATCAAGCCATGAAACTGCCGGGACACGTTATCCTGAAGAGTTCATGAAAGCCTATGGCATGATTAAATAAATGGATAAGTGCATGACTGAATTAATTAAATTGACAAATGAAAAATCGGAGTTACCCGTATTTAAACTTGGTATCATAGGTGCAGCTCTCTTCCTTTCAATCCCCACTGAGGCGCTTCCTATAGGATTCCTTCATTCACTGGAGCTGACATTCAGTGTAAGCCGCCGAGGCGGGTCAATAGGTACATTGTATGCCATCGGTTCTCTGCGGTTGGCTATTCCTTTAACACTGGCAACACAGCACTAGTCAAAAAAAAACTATTATTAATTATATTAACGGGTTTTACTGTATCGAGTGCTATCACTGCCGCAGTTGATTCGTTTGTCGTTACGCTTGTAGCAAGCTTTATAGCTGTAATCTTCGCCGGTCTCTGATGAGCACTGGCTGCGGGCTATGCTGACAGAATGGTAGCTCCAGCTCATTAAGGTAGGACGATAACAATTGTCATGCTAGGCGTTCCACTGGCGCTTTCTCTGGGGGGTTCCTGAAGGAATATTTTTGGGAAATATTTATGACTGGCGTACCTTTTTATACTATGTCAATACTGACAGGTTTGCTTTTTATTGTTGGTGTATTCAGTTTACTGAATCAACCGGGAATAAGTCATGCAGAGTGTATTTCTGCAGGTATAGTAGTATCTATACGAGGAATTAAAACGACATTATTCACGACGTTTATTTTTTTTACTCGGCAATAATATAATTTATACGTATATTTATTCGTATTTAATTACATCACTAGATAGTAGGTTTATCAGTATATTTTTGTTGGTTTTAGCGTGATGGACGTCATCAGTGTTATAATTACTAGTGTGTTTATCGACAGATATCTTAAGTTTCTTGCACTGTGCAGATTATCTCTATTCATCATGTCGTCTTTGTTATTATCTTTATTTGATGACAATGTTTATTTCGTTATGAGCGAGGCATTTTTATGGAGATTGGGATTTGGTGGCGGCGCAACATTATTTCAGACAGCTTCCACACGTACTGCTGGTAATGCTGCTGATATAGCGCAGTCTCTTATGTTAACTATCTGGAATATGGCAATTGCTGGTGATGATCTTTCAGGCGGTTTATTACTGGATCAGTTTGGTATTTTATCCATTCCTGTAGTGTTAAAATCACTACTAATATTTTATATATTTATTATTAAGGTAAGCAAGGTTCAAGGATTTTCCTGTATATTGAACTAAAAGAGGAATATATAAATTTGTTGATTGACTTGCATATCTATACTCATGCAAATGCGCATTCCTATAGTTCAGTGTTCGAATATATCATGGAGGCGAAGCGTAAAAACATGCTAGCAATAGCAATAACGGATCATGGACATGCTCTTGATGACTCTCCTCACAAGTGGCATTTTCTTAATTTGAATGCTATACCAGAACGAGTAGAAGGGCTCCGTATTTTAAAAGGAATTGAAGCTAATATTTATGAGAACGGCAGTATCGACTGCGATGACCTGATGTCTAAAAAACTCGATTTTGTTATGGCCGAATTTCACTCTCCATTTTACCCCCCCATGTTCTAATGTAACAAAAAATACAGACTATCTGATGAAGGTGATAAATCACTCATCTGTGAGAATTATCGCTCATCTAGGCAATTGGAAGTTTCCGTTTGATTATCTGGCTATTGCTACTGAGGCTGTCATAAATAATTTTTCACTAGAAATAAATAGCGGTTCTGCTGTTGCCCGCACAGGGTGTTCAGCAAACTGCTGTAAGATTATCGAAGAATTTAAGTCTACTGAAGGGTATATTTCTGTCAATGACAATGCACATTACTGCTCTCAGATGGGGAATTTTGACCATGCACTGAAACTGCTGGAAGCGCAATAATTTACAGAAGAGAAAATTATAAACTTATCTCTGATGCTGACATTATTTTTCCTTTAAATAAAGAAAGTATTGCATTAGTAATTCTTATTTCTTTAAAATATGAGAGTCAGAGTTATCTGTATATTTATTTTCAGAAACACTTTTGATAAATTTTTTACGTAGAAAAATATCTAATTGTTTATTCCATGCAAGACCTAACGAACATTCATTTTGGTATCCTGCCAAAGCCTCGCAGGAAAAATTATATTTTAAAAAAGAGATGATACTGTAAGGAAGGATAGTGACTCCCAATCCCACCAAAGCCAGTACACTGTATAAATTTGTCAAATATTGAGCTGATTTTTTATATAAATTACGTATTTTAAGGTAGTCACTGACGATATGAAATATTTTCTAGTTACTGATTTTACTTATTGAAATAAGATTGTGCGCATCAATTAGTTTCTCAATAGTTTGTTTTTTATTTTTTATATCAGGATGCGTGACAACATATAAAACATCCTTGCCAAGGGGCATGAACGATAATTTATCTTCTTCTGATTTTCGCATAAAATCTAGATAAATCCAACCTTTCAATAGTTCTTGCTATTGTTGTATGGAAGATATTTCAATAATTTTTATATTTATATTAGGATACTGCGAATTGAATGAATTAACGATCTCGTGGACTATATTGAGAAATGATGATGTATATCCAATGTTCAGATAACTAGTTTTTCCTTTTGGGATTTTTTTGCGACACATAAAAAATGATTTATTTGTTTATCAAGCAACAGGGCATGCTGATAAAGCATTTCTCCTTCTTCGCTCAGTTTTGCACCATGATTATCTCTTTCAAAAAGAGATAAATCCAATTCATGTTCAAGTAGGTTTATTTGCTTTGTTAGCGCAGGCTGAGTAATAAATAGTTTATTAGCAGCTTGCCTATAGCTATGGCTCTAAGACAGTATAATGAAATATTTCAGTAACTTATTTTTAAAACTACGATGATCCTCACGGATCTTTTTTGCTTTATATGCTAATGATTACTTCAAATAATGACAATCCTGTAGGAACAGCGTTGTGGCTGAGTACAGCTCGATAGTGCTCGAGCAGGACATCTGTGATATTTTCGTCGTTTCTGATTAAAATCTCCAAAATCGTACCTAAATGTCTCAAGTACGATTTCTACCTGTTCTTCAGTATATCTTAAGAATCACTTGGCCTAGCCTGTTACTCTACCCCAGATATATGGTGATATACACGCTTCCCTACAAGCATTCAGATAATCCGACCACCATTTCATCATCGCTTTATGGGCCTTCAGATATTCTGCTTTATGGATATAAGCTACTCGAACGCTATTGCGTTCCTGGTGGCTTATCTGACGCTCAACGGCATCCTGTGACCACAGCCCTGATTCCATTAGGCACTACAGGCCATTGCCCGGAATCCGTGGCCGCAGATTTCATTTTTAGTGTCATATCCCATCAGGCGTAGCGCTTTGTTGAATGTGTTTTCGCACATAGGTTTATATGGATTATAATCACCGGGAAAAATCAGATCCTGATGCCAGGATATTTCCCGTATCTGTTTCAGAATAGTGATGGACTGACTGGAAAGAAGAACGATATGCGTTGTGCGCATTTTTGCGCCACGTCCGGAATAGCGGACACCGGGAATAGCACATCGCGAGTAGCAGGAATGGTCCATATTTTATTTCTGAAATCGATCTGAGACCAACGGGCGAAACGCAGTTCGCTGGAACAGATGAACAGGTGCAGAGTAAGTGATACTGCCAGACGGGTTAATTTCCGTCCCTGCTGTTGGTCTTCAATGCGAGCCAAAAGTTCCGGCAGTCGCTCCAGCAGAAGAGCTGGGTAGTGATGTTTAATGGGAGGGACGATTATAGCGTCCAGATTTGCTACCGGATTTTTCTCTATTAACTCCTGATGTACGGTATGACACATGATGTTGCACATATGCTGTCGGGTACGTGCCGCCATTTCCAGCAGACCTTTTTGCTTAATCCCTTTCAGAAGGTCGTCAAAGTGACGAAGTTTCAGTTCACTTATCGGCAAGTGTCCAACCACGCGGAATATATGATTATTCACGCTGGCAAGCAGACGAGCTGCGTGTTTATCTGACCATATTAGGTTGGTTTTATGCCAGTTTAGTGCCACATACTTGAAATTTTTTTCTGGTGATGAAGTGGCTCTTTTAGCAGAGCGCTGTTGTGCTGGATTGATATTTTGTGCCAGTAATTTACGGATACCGTCAACACTGTTGACGGGCATCAGCCAAAGACACATCTGGGTAAGCACCTAAGCCGACGCGGGATTCTTTTCTATTGATACGATATTTGAGATACCAGAGACGCGAACCGCCTGGATTAACTAAAAGGTACAGACCGTGAGAATCGGAAACTTTGAAGGGTTTTGTGGATACTTTTAAGTGGCGGATTTTTGAGTCGTTAAGAGACGTTTTGGGGTCACTCCGTTATCGAACCAACTTAACCCCAAATCTGACCACTAAATTCTCCCGATGCGGAGGGAAAATTGAAAATACATCGGGAAGATTTTTCACGCTAACTGATTGAATCTAGATTACACAAGGATTCGCAAAGAGGCATGAAAACAAGAATTTAGCTCCTCTGACTGGACTCGAACCAGTGACATACGGATTAACAGTCCGCCGTTCTACCGACTGAACTACAGAGGAATTGTCCAAGCGGGACTTAATATTATCAGTCTGTTGACAGACTGTCAACGTTAAATTTACATTAATGTTCGATCGCTTAGGCTCTGTACAATCAAGGCTAACTCTTCATCAATAAAGTACCGGGGCGCTTTGATTAGCCTGCTGCCAAGATTTTATTCGCGCTAAGGAATATTGCTGGTAAAAGCGGTTGAAACAGCCATAAAGCGTTGGAAAGCGCTCATACAACAATTCCGGCGTGCTGAAGAAGTATTCAGAAAGCACCGTGAAGCATTCCGTCGGATCTGGGGCCGCATAGGGATCCATGCTGGCTGCATCCTCTCCAACCTGATCAATCTCATCTTGCAAGGCTTCCATAGCCGCGTGCAGTTGAGTTTCCCACTCAACCACATCGCGCAAGGGAATAGGTGGAATACCGTTGGCTTCGCCGCCGTTACGTATATTCAGCTTGTGCGCGACTTCATGGATAACCAGATTGAAACCCGATAAATTAAAACTGTTCTGCACTTCTTGCCAGTTCACTATGATAGTGCCTTGATCCCAGCTTTGGCCTGATTTTACCACAGGTCCGACGTGCGCTAGCCCGATATCATCCTGCCACTCATCATTAATAATAAAAGGGCCAGGATAGATCAATATTTCTTGAAAGCTGTTTAGTCATTCAATGCCGAGCTTGATAACGGGTAAGCAAAACAGCAGTGAGATCCGCTGCTCCATAAACGGAGGTGAGCGTTAATCTTTGTAATGGAATAATGCGTTTGTGATGAAAAAATTCACTGGCAAGTACGACGAGTTGGTGCTGTTCGCTATCGCTCAGCGGTGCTAGCAAAGGAATGGTAAGGAATCCTACTATTGTGCGGGCGTGTTTTCTATGGCCATTTTATCGTCGTGTTGCTCGCTCAGTCGTCACTTGAATATGAAAGCAAGGATATTTGCTGTTAAAATGCCGAAAAATAGGGCATGATAGTAACCGCTTAAACGGAAAGGTGCCGGAGCAGCTGAACAGACCAGTCTCGAAAACAGGAGTAAAAGCAACTCTACCGAGAGTTCAAATCCCTCCCTCTCCGCCACATATTCAAACAGTTATAGCCATTCCCTTCTGTGATAAAAATCCCGCTGAAAAAATATGAGAGAAAATTTAGCCTGCGTATTGCACCTGCTGTTGGTATTCACCTCGTCTCTTTCCGTTAATAGGAATAATCACTACTCAAACGAAGGTTAACACCTGCATTTTTAACCTTATTGCTTGTTTTCATTAACTTATTTTACTAGATCTGATTTGGCCTTGTTTATCTTAAAACCTCTAAATTATTATGCTATAAAAAATATTTCTGGTTTTTTCAGTTATGCTGCTTGCCGATTTAGTGTTGGTCTACGCCGTGAAATTACAGAGTAAAATTGGGGGGATATACCGGATACGGTATCAATGAAGAACGGGGGTAAACGAATACCCTGATTATTCTCAATGGTTTTCTCGGTGCAGGTAAAACCACGTTGCTAAAAAAGCCTACTTGTCCAGGCATATAAACGCGAATATTCTGTCGAGGTGATTGTGAATGATATGAGCGAGCTGGATGTCGATGGGGTTCTGATTTCAAATATGGAAATTGTTTCTTCTCATAGCCAAAATATGATCAGCATCACTACTAATCATATCAGTAGTGATGCGGGGATCGCGAAATTCAACAACGCCATTGGCCGCTTTTTAAGAGCGAAAATAGGGCGCGAGAAGACCTCTGATTTCATTTTGCTCGATACTTCTGGCAGAAGTCATCCTCTCCCGCCAGTTTACTATATTACGCGATCACCCTCGAGTTTGCCTGCATGTATTTTTATCGCTCATGGATGCGGTGATGCTCCATGAGGATTATAACGATGGGTATAGCCTTATAACTTCATTACAACAACATCTGAAGCAGGGCAGGCGAGGTGTCGTCAACCTATTGGCAGAACAGCTTATGTTCTGTAATCAAATGATTTTGAACAAATATGATAGATTACCGCGCGAGATACTCACTAACATTGCTACTGCCATTCATCCCTTAAACCCTGAGGTTGGTATTATTGCCGTGCCGTGGGGAAATCTTGAACTGGAAACGGTGCTAACGTTTTACCCCCCCCGTACGATTTCCACCGTGTTGCACTGTTGATTGACGAACTAATCGATGACATTAACACCGAGTGTTTTCTGTTATCTGGCGTTCTATCTCGTTCTGTCTTCTCCTCATGCGTCATTCAGGATGCATGCCCTTTCCACCCTCAGCGATTTTGGGAGGTGTACCACCACCATATGAGCACCGGGATGTATCGCAGTAACGGTTTCTTCTAGCTACCAGGAAGAGACGATCTCGCATTGTTATGGAACTAGGCTGCCGGGAGCATCAGCCTGGAGTTTATCAGTTACTGAAAATCTGAGGTTCTTGGGCGCGCAGATAATCATTTAACCGTAGAAGAGCGACAGGCACTTCAACAGTAGTTAGCAAAATCATTGGGTCGATTTAGCGATCGACACGGTCGTCTGACAGTGATCGGTGAGAAAGGTGAAATTGATGACTTTGCTAAAGCGTTACGCGGATGCTTTCTTACTGAAGATGAGATTATCTGGTGGAGAAGGGGCGGTGTTTTTGCCGATCCCTGGCCTCACACGGTTGTTCATCTAAAAGGGCATGATGCTCTCTGAGCTGATTTTCACACTGGCTGTCATTTTCCCTACAAAAACAAATAACGTGTTATCGTTTAAAAATATTTATATATTATGCTATAATATATTAAATTGTAATCTGTTGTATGAGAAGTAACAGACATGATTGATGCCTCGGTGCAATTAATAACTTGGCATTCGGGTACGGCTGTCATCCTGTCATAAAAGGGATCGCGGGCAGTATTGCGGTGGGCACATTAATGGTCTTGATTAGTGCAAAAGGTTCTGGGAAATCAACCCTGCTTAAAGGCATTGCCGGTATTTTGCATACCCTGTTGGGAAGTTACACCAGGGCTTTGGGTACGCGTATTGCGTATTTGCCATAAACAGCTGAGCTAGATTGCAGTTTTCCGGCCTGTATGCATGATCTGGTTGCACCTGGATTATGGTCCGAGAGGGGGTTACTCCGGCGGCATAGTGCACAGTAGCGCCAAAAGGTAGCCGATGTGTTAGAGACGGTTGTTCTGGCAGGATTTGAGAATACATCACTTAACGCATTATCTGGAGAACAATTCCAACGGGCGCTGTTTGCGCGGGTTATCGTACAAAATGCTCATATCATTCTGCTCGATGAGCCACTTAATGCCATTGATACAAAAAACTGCATAGGCGATATTATCTCTCATTAAGCACTGGCACCAATAGGGTCGAACGATGCTGGTAATTATTCACGATCTCAATCTGGTCCGATGCCACTTTTCTGAAATAATAGCCGTTAATGGTGGGTTGATGGCCCGGGGAAAGACACCCACCGTTCTCGATACGTTAACGGCAGCGTTGTCTACCGACGCACTTTCTTCAGTGTTGAAGGAGGTCTTGGAATGATGACTTGGCTTTATACCTATTTTTTGCGCCCTTTATTGAATTTGGTTTTATGCGACGTGCTCTGCTTGGTGCACTTTTTCTTTGTCTAAGTGCCTGTCCAGTAGGGCATTTTTAACCTTGCGCCGCATGAGTCTGATGGGTGATGCAATGTCACACACGCCATCTTGCCTGGGGCCACCATCGGGTTTCTTTTGTTTGGGTTGGATATCCTCCCAATGACACTAGGGGCCTTGGCTGGGCTGATTATATCCCTGAGTGCTGGCATGGTGTCACGATTGACAGTACAAAAAGAAGATGCAGCCATAGCGGCATTCTATCTGATTTCCATGGCGCTAGGTATACTCATTGTATCACTGCGTGGTTCAAGCGTTGACTCGATGCATGTACTATTCGTTACGGTTTAACCGGTCTGGAGTTTAACCTGCTCGGGGATAGTTTGCGCGATGCGCTCGATCTTAAGCTACGCCCGTAGTTCACCACCAATAAAAACGGCCCCGATAGCGGGGCCGTTTCGTTTCAGGCAGCAAAACCGCTTAGAATGACGTGCGTTTATAGCTGCGGTATTGCGGTGGCCAGAAATTGTGCGTAATGACTTTCGCCAGCGTATCACTGGAGGTCACTTTCGCTACGCCTTGCAACTGCGCTGCTTTGGCTACTCCTATTGCGATACGACGGGAGACGTCCTGGATATCCTTCAGATCGGGCAGCAGCGGGCCTTCACCTTTGTTTGCCAGGGGCGAACAGTCGGCCAGTGCACGGCTGGCTGCCATCAGCATGCCATCAGTAATGCGTTTAGCGCCACAAGCCAATACGCCTAAACCAATGCCCGGGAAGATATAGGAATTATTACATTGGGCAATGGGGAACAGTGTATCTTTGTGCTTAACCGGCGAGAACGGGCTTCCTGTTGCTACCAGTGCAGCACCATCGGTCCAGCGGATAATATCTTCTGGGCGCGCCTCAACGCGCGAGGTCGGGTTGGAGAGCGGCATCACGATAGGGCGTGCACAGTGAATGTGCATTTCGCGGATAATCTCTTCCGTGAACAGCCCTGGCTGGCCGGATACACCAATCAGGATGGTCGGCTTAGCGTTACGTACCACTTCCAATAAAGAGATGGCATCGCTGGCAACATCCCACGTATTTAGCAATTCACTCTTCTGCACCAGTTTACTCTGGAAATCGAGCAAATTAGGTAGCTTGTAGGTTAGCAGACCGAAACGGTCTACCATAAATACGCGGGCACGCGCTTCTTCTTCGCTCAAACCTTCAGATTTCATCTTGGCGATAATCTGCTTAGCAATACCACAACCGGCTGAGCCGGCACCGAGGAAGGTCACCGTTTGATCGCGTAACTGCGTGCCGGCAGCTCGGCTGGCGGCAATAAGACTACCCAACGCGACAGCAGCGGTGCCCTGAATGTCGTCGTTGAAGCAACAGATGTCATCGCGGTAACGGTTTAACAACGGCGTAGCATTGCTTTGCGCAAAGTCTTCAAATTGCAGCAACACATTTGGCCAGCGACGCTTCACAGCCTGAATAAACTCTTCCACGAACGCATCATACTCTTCACCAGTGATGCGTGGGTGACGCCAGCCCATATAGAGCGGATCGTTCAGGCGTTTTGGGTTGTTGGTGCCCACATCCAGCACTACTGGCAGTGTATAAGCGGGGCTAATGCCACCGCAGGCGGTGTAGAGGGACAGCTTACCTATAGGAATACTCATGCCGCCGATGCCCTGATCGCCAAGGCCAAGAATGCGTTCACCGTCGGTGACCACAATCACCTTCACGTTCTGCTTGGTGGCGTTTTGCAGCATATCATCGATGTTTTCGCGGTTCGGATAAGAAATAAACAATCCACGAGCACGACGATAAATATCAGAGAAGTGTTCGCACGCCTGACCGACCGTAGGGGTGTAGATGATCGGCATCATTTCGGTCAGGTGTGCATCTAATAGGCGGTAAAACAGGGTCTCGTTGGTATCCTGTATGTTACGCAGGTAGACGTGTTTCTCTATATCATTTTTGAATTCCTGATATTGACGCCAGGCTCGTTCTGCCTGCTCTTCAATGGTTTCCACCGCTTCTGGCAGCAGACCATGCAGGTTGAAGTTGGCGCGTTCTTCATTGGTAAAGGCGCTGCCTTTGTTCAATAAGGGGAATTCTAACAGGATTGAGCCAGCATAGGGGATGTAGAGTGCGCGTTTGCTTTCGTATTCTAATTCCATGACTTTTCTTACTCTTCGGGTAACAGAAACGAATTTAGGTAATAACACGAAATGACAGGGCGAATCTTAAATTACCCAAAAAATATGTACAGAAAATATTAATTAAATTAGTTACACATGAATTGCGTCACAACATTTTGGTCAATATTCCCCGGTTTGCTCACCATTGTGTGTCCTGGCTCAGTCTATAAAATGTTGCTGTACGTCAGTACACCCGGCTTCGGCCAGAATAATTTGTAGCATAACCCATTGGCTGGGAGTGGCATTACGCGGTTCAACCAATACAGCTCGGCACACGTTGTGAATATCATCACCGGCCATATTCATCAGATTCAGGGCTACCTGGAGAGGCGGTAAGCTAGGATTGAACGCTGCATTTTCTGCATATCGCCCGGTATATACCGTACCGCGCTCCGTTTCCAGCGCCACACCACTCAGCGCGTTACTGTATGGCGCATAGCTACGGTTTGCTGCATTCAGCGCGGTCTGTGCCAACAGGTCAGCATCGTGCAGGGTGCGCCCATGATTCACCTGATCCATTAGCAGCGTGGTGATGTTGAGATCCCGTGGCCCAAAAGCATCGGGTAAATAGTGGTGCAAAAGTGCCGGCTCACGGTCCGGTAGATGAATATGCAAAGTATCTGCATGGTTCAACTCATTCATAAACTGGCGGCAGTGTCCACAGGACGTATAATTAACCGTAATGCTGGTCAAACCGCGCTCCTGGCTTAGCCAGGCATAAGCAATGGCGCTTTGTTCCGCATGCAGGGTTTGTTGGAATGGCACTGCTGTAAATTCCATATTGGCACCGAAGTAGAAGTTGCCACTCTCTCCTTGGGCAACAGCACCTACCTGAAACTGAGAAATAGGTGTAATAGCGCAGGCCGCCGCCAGAGGCAGTAGGGCGTATGCCAGTGCTTCTGGTGTAAGTTTACATTGGGTGCAGAGCATTGCTACCTCGTCAGCGAGTAGCATTCCGGCAAAATCGGAACGTTTAAGCAGGGGAGACAATGCATGTTGCAGTGTGTCAGAAAGCTGTGCAAAAGGGGCGTGATATCGTGGGTGCATAGCGATGTACTCTTTTTGCCATTATTGTTATCAGGGTAAAAAGTAGCGTATCAATAAATCGTGACCAGCATCTCGTCGAACGTGAACTTATTGAAAATAAAATATAAACTGCGTGATATATCTCAAATTCTTGAGCAAGATGCAGCGTTTATACTGCTATCGTGCAGTCTGCATAATTCCGCTTTTCAGTGAAACAGCTGCATTAGCAGCGCTAGTGAACTGAATGCACATTCCTGAAAATCTAGCCCTAAGCAGTGTGCAGTGCCTAGGGCGCATGGGATGCCTTGCCCATGAAAAGGCCGTGCGCGGCTTTGGTATAAATACCCATATGATTAAACAGGGTATGGCCGAATACGGCACCAAGGATCCGGACAAATATTACGTATACGGCGCTGATGGCGGGAATACCGCCTATGGTGCTTGCGACGGCCATAGCAATAGTCGTTGGTTACTGACTTCGGTAGGACTGATGTAGCTATCTCTAGTGTCGCCCATAACCATAACGCAATGATTGTTAGGGATATAATAGCCACCATGCTGCCGATAAAGCAGACGCTGATAATCGATTTCCAGCACCGCATGGATTTGGTGTAACTGCTCATAGAGTGGGAACTCTAACGCGATTACAGCTGGCTGCAACAGATCGTTGAGCACTTTAACTGCCAGAAAAATAGTTTTCGTAAGGAATATTAAGTAGCATTAACACGGGAATCAGGATTACCATCGACACCAGTAGGTGGATTTAATAATGGCATTTTGCATTTTATAGCCAGTTTGCGCGCCGCGAAGAAGAAGTTTAGCGGCGTGAGAGGTAACGTCCACCAAAAAATATTGGACAACATTATTTTTTCCCTTCCTCATCCTCAGGTGTTTCGTGCGTCGTAAATGACGCGCTCACGTTGCATAAGCTGTGTGCTAAAATCAACCGCCAGCATCACTATCAGCGTGCTGATTAAACAGGATACCGCGATCAGACCCAATTGCTTGCTCAGCAGGTCATAATAATTCATTACGCCGACGCCGATAGGCACAAATAGCAGTGCCATATAGAGAATCATTAAATGGCAGCCTGGCTTGACCCACGCGGCAGGAAGAATTTGTGAGGCCAAGAGGGGGAAAAGATTAGCATGTCGATAATGCTGCCGGGAATAGTCAGCGGGAGTAACGCGGATATCGCATTAGCGCGTAAATACTGCCTGTAAAGGATTGCCGTATTACTCATAGGAACTTCCTGATAAGCTGAAGTTATTATCATAGCACTAATTAATTTGGTGTGCCACAGATCACAGGTTTTTCCCGTCGACATTCTCTGTCGTTATTGAAACAACGCTGACTGCTCTACTGCATCATGCAATGCACCCGTCAATCGCCTCAATGCCTCTGGCGAGATAATATAGGGAGGCATCAGATAGAGCAGCTTACCAAAAGGACGAATCCACACGCCCCGCTCGACAAAAAAGCGTTGTATACGTGCCACATCCACTGGTTGTGTGGTTTCAACCACGCCAATTGCCCCCAGAATACGCAAATCTGCTACCTGTGCCACATCGATTAATGGTAATAACTCATCGCGTAATTGGCGTTCGATCGCTAGCACTTGTTGATGCCATTCACCTTCTGCCAGCAAGGCAAGGCTAGCATTGGCTGCGGCACAGGCCAGAGGGTTAGCCATAAAGGTAGGTCCGTGCATGAAGCAACCTGCCTCACCGTTGCTTATGGTGTCTGCGACTTGCCGCGTGGTCAAGGTTGCGGAAAGCGTTAGGTATCCCCCGGTTAACGCTTTACCCAGACACAGAATATCAGGGGCGATACCAGCATGCTCGCAGGCGAACAGCTTACCCGTGCGGCCAAATCCGGTCGCAATCTCATCTGCTATCAGCAAGATACTGTATCGATCGCACAATTCGCGCACGCGTTTGAGGTATGTGGGGTGGTAGATACGCATACCACCTGCACCTTGTACCACCGGTTCCAGGATAACAGCGGCAATGTCGTTACTGTGTGCTTCCAGCATGCGGTGAATCGGTTGGATATCCGATTCTTGCCACGCTTCATCAAAACGGCAGCGGGGCGCATCAGCAAACAGATGTGCGGGTAGGTATCCCTGATAGAGGCTGTGCATGGCATTAAGCGGATCACACACCGACATCGCACCAAAGGTATCCCCGTGATAACCATGCCGCAGGGTCAAAAAACGCGCCCGGCGTTCGCCATGAGCCTGCCAGTATTGCAGCGCCATTTTGAGTGCTACTTCCACCGCCACCGACCCAGAATCAGCTAAAAACACACACTCTAACGGTGTGGGTGTCATGGTGACAAGCTGTTGGCATAGTGTGATCGCCTGAGGATGTGTGATGCCGCCAAACATCACATGCGACATCTGGCTAATTTGTTGCTGCAACGCTTGATTGAGGCGGGGATGGTTGTAGCCGTGAATTGCTGCCCACCAAGAAGACATGCCATCCACTAGTTCCTGCCCATCGTTCAGTTGTAAATGATAACCGTGGGCTGATACCACTGGATAACATGGGAGGGGCTGCGTCATTGATGCGTAAGGGTGCCAGATATGATGTTGATCGAAATCCAAATCCGCGCGGGAGAGCAACATTTTTAATAAACCTTAATTGTAAACCACATTAACATTAATTTGGTTGACAGTATAACCTCTTCATTTACAATTGCGCCACATTTTCATGCCGCTCAGACGGCATGGCACCCTGTAAAGCAAAGAGGCCAACCCCCTATGGCAGAACGTATTTACTGGACGCTAGAACAAGCGCAACAACTGTTTGATAAACCTTTTTTAGAGCTGATGTTTGAAGCACAGCAGGTACATCGGCAGCACTTCTCTCCGCGCCAGGTACAGGTGAGCACGCTGATCTCCATCAAAACCGGTGCCTGTCCGGAGGATTGCAAGTACTGTCCGCAGAGTGCGCGCTATCGCACCGGGCTGGAAGCAGAGCGGCTGATGCAGGTGGAACAGGTGCTGGATTCCGCGCGTCAGGCTAAAGCTGCGGGTTCAACCCGTTTTTGTATGGGGGCCGCCTGGAAAAACCCGCATAAACGCGATATGCCCTGTCTTGAGCGAATGGTGAAGGGCGTCAAGGAAATGGGGATGGAGACTTGCATGACGCTGGGCACCTTGCATGGCGATCAGGCAGAAAGGTTGGCTGACGCCGGACTGGATTTCTACAACCATAACCTGGATACCTCACCGGAATTCTACGGCAATATCATCACTAGTCGCACTTATAAGGAGCGACTGGATACGCTGGACAAAGTGCGTCAAGCGGGAATCAAAGTTTGCTCTGGCGGCATTGTTGGATTAGGCGAGACGGTTCGCGATCGGGCTAGGTTGCTGGTGCAGTTGGCAAACCTACCGACACCGCCGGAAAGTGTGCCGATCAATATGCTGGTGAAAGTGAAAGGAACGCCGCTGGAAAATAACGACGACGTCGAGCCTTTCGATTTTATCCGCACCATCGCCGTGGCACGCATCATGATGCCAACCTCGCACGTGCGTCTTTCTGCCGGGCGCGAGCAGATGAGCGAACAGACTCAGGCCATGTGTTTTATGGCTGGCGCAAACTCCATTTTTTATGGCTGCAAACTGCTAACCACACCCAATCCCAAAGAAGACAAAGACGTGATCTTATTTCGCAAGCTTGGTCTCAACCCGCAACAAACAGAAACGGATGAAGGCGATAACCAACAGCAGCAGCGTTTGGCACAACAGATGTTGGAAGCCGATACCGAACAGTTCTATAACGCTGCAGTGTAACCAGCATGGGATGGCAAAAAAGGATAGACGCGGCGTGTTGATGCAGCGTCGTGCAGAAGATGCTTATCGCTCACGTATTGTTAATCATGGTGGCGGTCGCTGGCTGGTACATCAGGGGCAACGCTATCTGAATTTTTCCAGCAATGATTACCTGGGTTTGAGTCAGCATCCTGTCGTTATTGACGCCTGGCAAACGGGTGCGATTCGCTATGGTGTTGGTAGTGGCGGCTCGGGACATGTCACGGGTTATACCGACGCTCATGCGGCGTTGGAAGGTGAACTAGCGCAATGATTGGGTTACCCCCGCGCGCACTGCTGTTTATCTCCGGCTATGCCGCAAATCAGGGGGTTTTTGCTACCCTGATGCGGGGGCGCAAGGCTACCCTGATGCGGGGGCAAGACCGTATTTTGGCAGACAAATTCAGCCATGCGTCGTTGCTGGAATCAGCCGCCCAGTCACCTGCCACTCTACGCCGTTTTGCACACAATCAGCCAGCCGCACTACAGCATCTGCTGAAAGGTAGTTCACAGGGAGAAACCTTGACTGTGACAGAAGGCATCTTCAGTATGGATGGCGACAGTGCACCGTTAGGTGCACTACATGCGTTGACGCAGGCGCACGAAGCCTGGCTGATGGTGGATGACGCACACGGTGTTGGCGTATGCGGTGAGCAAGGGCGCGGTAGCTGCTGGCACCAAGGGGGGTAACACCCGAAATACTGATCATGACCTTTGGTAAGGCATTTGGCGTTAGCGGTGCGGCCTTGCTGTGTAGCGAACCGGTAGCCGAATATTTCTTACAGTTTTCCCGTCATTTGATTTACAGCACTAGTATGCCCCCTGCTCAGGCGTGCGCATTGCGCGTGGTACTTAACCTGCATTCAGCAGGGAGATGCGCTGCGCCAGACGCTAGGCCGCCATATAGCCCATTTCCGTAGAAGTGCCGGGGATTTGCTATTTGTCCTGATGCCGTCGCAAAGCCCCATTCAACCGCTGATTATCGGTGATAATACCACGGCCTTACGCGTGGCACACCGTTTGCGTCAGCAGGGGATTGGGGTCAGTGCAATGCGTCCACCAACAGTGCCACCCGGCAGTGCTCGACTGCGCATAACGCTGACCGCCGCCCACACTGATGATGACATAGCCCGCCTGCTTGATGCTTTGTATGCGGCTGCACGTGCTTGAGCGAGAAGATGGCGATGATGAGTAATAAATTGCATAATAAGCGAGCTATTGCGCATGCCTTTGGCCGTGCAGCACAGCGCTATGCTCTTTTCGCCGAGTTACAGCGCACCAGTGGAGAACATCTAATGACGTTGGCGGCACCGCTTGCCGGGCAACGGATATTGGATGCAGGATGTGGCACGGGATATTTCAGTCAACGGTGGCGCGCGCTCGGTAAACAGGTTGTTGCGTTGGATCTTTCTCCCGGCCTGTTGCAACAGGCGGCAACCGAGCAAAGTGCAGATGGTTATGTACAAGGTGATATTGAGCATTTACCTTTAGCTGATGCAAGCATCGATCTCTGCTTCAGCAATCTAGCAGTGCAGTGGTGTGAAGATTTACCGCGTGCTATTGCATCTTTTTTATCGGGCCACTCGTCCTGGCGGCGCAGTGGTATTTTCTACTTTGGCAGAAGGCTCTCTCGACGAACTGGCGCAAGCGTGGCTTAGCCTGGATGGTTCCAAACGGGTTAATGACTTTTTGCCATTGGCTCAGATTGCTGATGCCTGTCGTCCTTATCGCCACGGGCTATATCCGCAAACGTTGGCAGAGGTATACCCCACTGCGCCTGGCGGGTTTCCCCTAAGTTATCATTTAATTTATGGAATTATTTATCGTGACTAAACGTTTGTTTGTTACCGGGACAGATACTGAAGTGGGCAAAACCGTTGCCAGCGGAGCATTGCTACAGGCAGCTGAGAAGGCAGGGTACCGTTGTGCGGGCTATAAGCCTGTCGCTTCCGGTGCACACAACACTTCGCTGGGTATACGTAATAAGGATGCTTACCATCTGCAAGCGTGTAGCAGTGTGCCGCTCACTTACGATGAAGTAAACCCGTTAGTGTTTGTCGAACCAACCTCACCGCATATAGTAAGCGCTGTAGAGCAGAAGCCCATTGATTTCGATGTGATGTCTCATGGCTTGACTAAACTAACCGCTAAAGCCGACTGGGTGCTGGTGGAAGGCGCTGGAGGATGGTTTACGCCGTTGACACCACAACATACGTTCGCCGATTGGGTGTTGTGTGAGCAACTGCCGGTGATTCTGGTTGTTGGTGTTAAACTGGGCTGCATCAATCACGCGTTACTCACGGCTCAAGCGGTTACACATGCGGGATTAAGGTTGGTAGGCTGGATTGCCAATGACATCCAACCGGTAGGGCGTTGGCATCAGCCCTATCTGGAAACGCTGCAATGCTATTTGCACGCACCGTTACTCGGCGAGATTCCTTATGTTGATGAGCCGCATACGCTGAATTTGGGGGCGTATCTAGATATTTCTCTGCTGCATGTCTGACACGTTACTGCCTAGTGCAAAAAAAATAAGGCATTAACCTTCTTACTGAAGTGTAACCGTCTGACAGTAATGTGCACTTATTCGTTAAGCATTTCTTATCAGATAAGGCGGTTATGATGATAAGCATTAATACATTATGCAATATGACTGTGTGCGCTTCAGGTATAGAAAATCAGAGGGAAATAAATAAGGCTTTATCCCCAAAGAGATTTCTGGAATATATTATTAATTTTTTCACTTTCTTCAGTGTACGAGGGGATAATAAAGAACTATATCGTCAGATCGATAATAATATTATTCGGCTTATAAACTCTTCAGAAGCAATATATAAATTTTCAATAACAGGCTTTATTGCTCTGGATGACATTCAAGGTAATAAAGTGACCTTTACCCTGCCTGGTAATAATCATGAGAATGGTATGGTTGTAGTGACAGTCAGCAATGGTAGAGGTGAAGCAAAAAGGGAAATTCCAGGTGATAAATTTAAATTTTCACTTTTAGTGTTGGCGAAACAGAGGTCGAGCGCGTTCAGTGCCATTGCTGAATAAAATGAAGATGAAAATGAGTTTGAGTTAGATAACAAATATATCAATGACGATATTGAAGATCATGTTCTTATCTGCAATACACCGTATGGTTCTGTCAATAGTGTTATAGATGAAGCTTTTGACTTACTCGATATTGAGGATGTGAACGGTATCATTCAGGAAGGCAGGATTTTTTCTGTAGCAAGTGAGTATGTTCCTATTCAGCCATTCTGAAGATTGTTGTTTTCGCTCAAAGAACGTCTTTAATTCAGTAAATAAAAGAATTTCATGTGAAAATTATTGAAATATGATAAGCTTCTGCGCTTATTCTCCCTAAGTTCCCCCTAAGTCAACTCTCGTTGTCGATGAAGTATAAAATTAAGCAATGAGAATATATGTATCCTATTCTCCAATAGCCAATACCATTAAGGCTATGTTACTTGCCACTCAGGTCTTGGCAAGTGCTTGCATCCTCACGACCTACGTGTTCGCTCCGATGTCTGCTCGCTGTCCGTGATTGCACTAATGACGCCTACTGAGATAGGTTTTTAGGGTATAGATTTAAACGTTATTTGCCGGCAGCCTTATTTAAGGTCAGGTTTATGGATGGACTAAATAACGAGCATAGCCAACAAGCTTGCAACATGCAGGTATGTCGGGTAAAAATAATTTCAAGGCTACGGTTTTTCGGAAGAGTGTTGTGCGCCAAGGCCTTTTTTTGTGCAAAACGGAAAAAGTCATGCATAAGTGAAATCCTTGCAAAAACGCCAAAAAAAATCCTGATTTCCCTCAACACCTCTGTGGATAACCATGTGTATTAGGTTTAGAAAAGCGGCAGAAAGCGAGAGTTGGCGCGGGTTTTCGTTGGGTTGACGTGATTCTCCTCTTTTTTTATTTATACACGAAAATCATATTGTTAATTAAAATCAAGTCTCAATTTACACATAGCTAATGGTTGCATATTTTCCCAGCGCTGGTCTAATAACTTTTTAAGCAAAATGCATTTTCTGGGAAAAATAGCACATTTTTAACTGAATAAATCTTTCCTGCTGTGTTGGCGCTATTTTTATCTTGTATTGCCTGGTGTGCAAAGCATTTTGGCTAGTCCAGTGTTTAAGCTCGCATCGTATTTTCATCAACAAAGCACTGGATGCTGTTTTTATATCCAGTTTGCTAATAGCAAAAAAATATCTATGGCGTCTAGCATAGTACTATGCTAGACGTCTTATCCCCATTCTTGAATTCGACTATGTGTTGTCGACTCCGGTGGCGTTTAGTCCACTAGCTGGCAGGTTGTTCATGAGCAAACCCTTTGAACTACATTCCGAGTTTACCCCCTCAGGCGACCAGCCTGAAGCAATCCGTCTGCTGGAAGAGGGATTAGAGGCGGGGTTGACGCATCAGACGTTGCTGGGAGTAACCGGTTCGGGAAAAACCTTTACCATTGCTAATGTGATTGCGGATCTCAATCGTCCCACCATGGTGCTGGCGCCCAACAAAACGCTGGCTGCCCAGCTTTATGGTGAGATAAAAGCGTTTTTTCCTGACAATGCGGTTGAGTATTTTGTCTCTTACTATGACTACTACCAGCCAGAAGCCTATGTGCCTAGCTCGGACACCTTTATTGAGAAAGATGCATCGGTCAATAAACATATTGAGCAGATGCGCCTGTCGGCCATCAAAGCGTTGCTGGAGCGGCGTGATGTGGTTGTGGTGGCATCGGTCTCCGCCATCTATGGGTTGGGTGATCCTGTTCTCTATCTAAAAATGATGTTGCACCTCACGGTGGGTATGATCATCAATCAGCGTTCAATTTTGCGCCGACTGACCGAGTTGCAGTATTCACGTAACGATCAGGCTTTTACGCGAGGGACTTTTCGCGTGCGCGGGGAAGTGATCGATATTTTTCCGGCGGAATCTGATGAGATAGCCCTACGCGTCGAACTGTTCGATGAAGAGGTTGAACGTCTGATGCTGTTCGATCCGCTCACTGGACAGCAGCTACAAACGGTACTGCGTTATACTATCTATCCGAAAACGCATTACGTTACGCCGCGTGAACGTATTCTTCAGGCGATGGAAGAGATAAAAGTGGATCTTGCAGAGCGCTGCAAGGTATTGTTGGAAAAAAATAAAATTTTGGAAGAACAACGTCTGACACAGCGTACCCAATTCGACCTCGAGATGATGAACGAACTCGGTTATTGCTCTGGTATCGAAAACTATTCTCGCTACCTCTCTGGCCGTGGCCCGAGCGAGCCGCCGCCGACGCTATTTGACTACCTTCCTGCTAAAGGTTTGCTGGTCATCGATGAATCCCATGTGACGATCCCGCAATTGGGCGGCATGTACCGTGGTGATCGAGCGCGTAAAGAGACGCTAGTTGAGTATGGTTTTCGTCTGCCCTCAGCTTTGGACAACCGCCCGATGAAGTTTGAAGAGTTTCAATCACTTGCGCCGCAAACGATCTATGTATCGGCGACGCCAGGTAATTATGAATTGGAACATTCCGGCGGTGATGTCGTCGATCAGGTGGTGCGTCCTACAGGTCTGCTCGATCCGCTACTAGAAGTGCGTTCGGTTACAACACAGGTAGACGATTTGTTGTCTGAAATCCGCAAACGCGTTGCATTGAACGAGCGTGTGCTGGTTACCACATTGACTAAGCGTATGGCGGAAGATCTCACCGAATATTTGGAAGAGCATGGTGAACGTGTGCGTTACCTACACTCGGACATTGATACTGTAGAACGTGTTGAAATTATCCATGACCTGCGGCTGGGCGAATTTGACGTGTTGGTGGGCATCAACCTACTCAGGGAAGGGCTAGACATCCCTGAAGTATCGCTGGTGGCAATACTGGATGCTGATAAAGAGGGCTTCCTCCGCTCGGAACGGTCCTTAATTCAGACTATTGGCCGTGCTGCACGTAACCTCAATGGTAAGGCCATTCTGTACGGTGACAAGATCACGCCTTCCATGCAGCGCGCCATCCAGGAAACAGAGCGGCGACGCGAGAAGCAGCAAGCGTATAACGAAGCGCACGGTATTGTGCCTACTGGTCTTAACAAGAAAATTGACGATATTTTGCAATTGGGGCAGCCGACGCAGAAAGGGAAAGGACGTACGGGGCGTAAAGTCGCTGACCTAGCTGCAGAATATCATGCACTGACGCCAAAAGCGCTGGAGCAAAAAATTCGTGAATTGGAAGGTCAAATGCTCACGCACGCGCAAAATCTGGAGTTTGAAGAGGCTGCTGCGTTGCGGGACCAGATTCACGCTTTGTGTGAGCGATTTATCGCCGCATCCTGATTTCCCTGTGAGAGCAGGGAGCCGACATGACATTTTCTATACCGGATGTAGATGTACTGTTTATCGCAGGCTTCGGCCCGATTACTTCGGACTCAGTAGAAAGTCGGGCGCTTTATCTGGACACGTTGTGTTTGCCGCTTAAACCTTTGGGAGAGGCGAGTGATTATCTAGTTGCTGATACATGGGGCTGTATGAAGCACTTTGTGCTGTGACCATTGGCATAGGCTAACTAATCTTATTTTAGCACTGAGTTCTGGCCGGATGACGTAACGGTGCCGCAAAGCTGGCTGGAGTTTGAATTTAACGATATGACGGCAGCCGCGGCCGCAGTTAAGCAGGCGGGTTATGTATTGCTGGTGGATAATCGCCTTGAATCCTGGGGCAATGGGTGACTCTCTTCTTTAGCCCGAAAAGTATTTTGGTTGGCGTCACTCATACCCCGTGGTTACGCAGCGAATAGCATGCCGACGCTGAGGTTTTATCCCAGGCGTTGCAGGGTGATTTCCAGCGCCTGGCGCAGCAGTTCTCGATCGTGATGGTGCGGCACATCTGCCGCGCTCAGTTGCTGTTGCACGATGATGCGATCGTCGATGCCTTGCACATAGGTGTGTGGACTGACGATAACCGCATCCACCACCTTACGCCCCACCTTGTTTTCGATCATGGCGAGCTTTTGTGCCAGCGTCATATGGGCAGCAGCCTGATTGAGTTCACAGTCCAGGTTGCCAATATACACCATGGGCGCAGGCGTACGACGCAATGCACGCACCAAATCTTCCAATAACATCAGAGGCATCAGGCTGGTAAGGAAACTGCCGGGGCCGATCAGGATTAAGTCTGCCTGATTGATGGTATCAATCGCTTCCTGGGTTGTCTTGACCGCTGGATGGAGTTGCAGGTCGTCTGGGAGGGCATTCAGGTTGTCGATTTTGACTTCGCCGTAAATCTGGTTTCCCTTTTTGTCAGTCGCCACCAGATCGACCGGGTGTTCTGACATCGGGATCAGCACTGCGTCCACTTTTAGCAACCCACGAATCAGGTTAATCGCTTCTAAAGGCCGAACACTTAGATGATCTAATGCCTTGATCATCAGATTGCCCAAATTGTGCCCAGCGAGTTCACCGCTGCCTGTGAAGCGATATTCAAACATAGCAGAGGCAACACTGGGGCTGGTAATCAGTTGATTCAGGCAGTTGCGCATGTCTCCCCAGGCGATGCCGCCTTCTGCTCGGCGGATCCTTCCCGTTGAGCCGCCGTTATCGGTGGTCGTAACAATTCCGGTCAGTCGTGAACCGAATGAGAAAAGTGATGACATAACACGACCAAGACCGTGCCCGCCACCTAACGCGACAACCTTGTCGAGATCGGCTAACGTGCGATTGCGCATAGAGACCTTTTGCAAAAGAGGGGGAATTCACGTGGCTAAGGTAGCTAATTTCTTTCATAAAGGCGAAAAAAACTAAAAATCTTTACCTCGGGATGATTTACGACAATTTTTTCCACCCCTTTTTTTTGACTATGCAGGAATCCTGTGGAAGAGAAAAAAATTTATATATCATTTATATAGATAAATACATAACGAATATTTGGATGACGTAATGCATGAGTAACGCTAAACTCTTCTTTAATGAAATTAAACTGCTAGCCTTTGTGCCTAAATGATGAAGCAGTAACAGCGTCATACGGTACTCTGGCCGTGGCCTTCGAGGTTACCAGTGTGAAGGGGAGAAATGCTCGCACCTCCCGAATTTAGAAAGGTGTTTATGCTAAGTCAATTGACTGATGCGTTTTCGCGCAAGTTTTATTATTTACGCCTTTCGATCACAGATGTATGCAACTTTCGTTGTACCTACTGTTTACTTGAGAGCTAACAGCCTTCTGGCGCACCAACAAAGCGCTTTCTCTCTCTGGATGAGATTCTTCATGTTAGCCGCGCCTTTGCTGCGCTCGGTACCGATAAGGTCAGTTTGACAGGGGAGAACCCTCTTTAAGGCTTGACTTTGTTGAGATTTTTTCAGCTATCCGAGAAAACCCTTCGATCCAAACCCTGGCGGTGACCACGAATGGTTATCGGCTGGCGCTGAATGTGAGTGTTGATAGCCTGGATGCTCAACAGTTCCACGCTATCACCGGGCAGGATAAGTTCCATCAGGTGATGCCAGGGATCGATACAGCCTTTGACTGTGGTTTTGCTAAAGTCAAAGTCAATACCGTTCTGATGCGTGATGTGAACAATATTCAGCTGAATGCTTTTCTGCACTGGATAAAGAACCGACCCATCCAACTGCGTTTTATTGAGCTGATGGAGACCGGAGAGGGAAGGGAACTATTTGCACTTCACCATCTACCCGGTACGGTAATTCGCGATAAGTTGTTGACTCAAGGCTGACAACTGACACCGCTTGGCCGCAGTGATGGCCCGGCACAGGTGTTTTGTCATGATGATTATCAGGGTGAACTTAGTCTGATTATTCCCTACGAAAAAGATTTTTACCTGAGCTGTAATCGTCTTCGCGTTTCTGGCGTGGGTAACTTACACCTGTGTCTGTTGGGCGAACAGGGCATTCCCTTGCGCGATCTGCTGGCGAAAGATAGCCAAATAAACGATCTGGCATTGCGTATTGTGGGTGAGCTCTATCGCTGAAAAAATAGACCCACTTCCTGCATGACGGCAATAGCCGCATAACGCAGAATCTTTCTTTTATCGGTTGCTGATATATCCTAAATAATTCGAGTTGCAGAACAAAACATTCACGTTTTGAACGCCGCTTGCGGTGGCCTCATAAGCGCTGAGGCATAGGGATAGGCCGAATAACAATGCCGCCAACGCACCTGCAAGCTTGAAGTATGGCGGGTATAGCTACTCTTCATGTTACTGGCGATACTCTCGGCAGGGACAAGAATCGCTGTTAAACTTTGTCACAAAAGCTTTTTCTGCTGCAGAGTGCGTAGCGGCAAGCACTAACTTATAATGCTCTGATTGTTACCGACACTGTAACCGTTATTGATTTAAAATGTTGAATAATAATTAAAAAATATAAGTTTTCTCTGCTCGCGTTGCTATTGCTGTCCACTCATATGACCTTCGCTCACTCCATTATAGCGAAAACGTCTGTGCTTGTAGTGGCAAGTTCACATCAAGAGATCGCCTCGGCGAAGTGCCATGGTGGTCGACTTGCGTGATAATAATGTACTTTATTTTACTAATCCCGATGTGGTGGTGCCTATTACATCCGTCATCAAAGTGGTGAAAGCTTTCCAGAGCGAGTCGCTTATCGACAAACACTCGTTAATGACCAGCGTTAAGCACTCTTCTCTTTATGGGGCAGTGGAGGGAGGACGCGATTACAGCACTATGGACATGAGTCCCCAGCGTATGTTTCAGGACTATTTTCCGCCCTATAAAGCGGCGATTGATGCGGGCAGTGGTGGGGTTGATGGTCGCATTGAACTCGATCAATGGCGTGCCCGCAACCGCTAATCGCTGATTGTTAAAAGATTTACTACGCGATCAGTGGAAGTTCCAAGGATCACTATCACCGATCACAGCGCCATTAAAGAGTTGATGAAACACGAGTAGCAAGCGATCCACGCTATGCGTCGCGTATTGCGTTAAAATTCGGTATTGCCATGAGCATGAGTGATGCATATTTCGTAAAGTACCCGCCCGAGTTAGTGAAAAGCAGTGCCGTCACGGTGCAAAAACTGGATGAGGCCTGCCGTCAGGTATTGAATGTGAAGTACGATATGGGACTCTTTGCTGATCCTTATATTTGTAATTCCTTTTCTAAGTAAACATCCCTTTAAGGGGAGAGAATTTCTAACCATTATATACGGCGTCAATCGATTATTTCTTTCTACAGTGACGGGAGGACTCTGACGCATGCAAAAAGCAGGATTTGCCGGGGCGTAGAGTAAGCTGTTGACTCTCTTTCATCAATGTTACTTTCCCGTAGATACAAAAGACAATGGCAGCACTCTTTTGGTTCAGCGTTTGTGGCTGTG
>JBPPLV010000022.1:0-32996 GCA_051305815.1 Candidatus Malihini olakiniferum | reverse complement strand
AAAATGTTGGCCAGCGTAGGTGAAATAAACCAACTCACCGTCACCAAAGATGATGCAATTACCAGCTCGCTGCACTACGCTGACAATCAAGTTGATTTTAACGGACGCAAGCTCTCACTGGCAGAGTTTATTGCCTCCTTTATTGATATCTCTTCTGATAAAGGCGAAGAAGATGACGATGCCAAACCAGAATCGCAAGAGGCTCCCAGCAGTAGCCCCCCTCAAGCGCAATAATGTATGTACCGCCTGTTGTACTGTTTGACAGGCGGTAAAATCCCCTGAAGATACATAATGAAGGTCATGTTGTTGGATAAAAACACTCTAGAGTCATGCTAGAGCACACTGTATTTTTCTTCGATGGCATTATACTGGGCGGGGGCTGCTCACATTTTCCCTGAAACCGGTGCCTTACGCTCATCAACCCTGCGTTGGCCCTGATGCTGTTCGTGACTTTTATAACAAGTGCCGCTCTCTGGAGTGTTGGTTGATGAGTTGCGTAACACGCGCTTTATTGGCGCGCTTCTGGTGGTCAATTTTATCGCTATCCCCCTATATTGCTGCTTGTCCACCCGTTATTGCCAGATGAACCTCTGGTGCAATTCTGGATTATGCTGGTGCTGTTAGCGCTATGCATCGATTATGTTGTGACCTTTTGTCATCTTAGGAGCGGTGATTTAGCCTGATTACTTGCCTGCAATAAGGAGATTATCAACATGTCACGCGCGGCCGATCACCATCGTGCTGAGCTTTCTGCAGGTAGGAAACTGTTCGATCTCGGTTGCATTCCCAAATCCGTCTAGCGTTTTGTGCTTTAACCGTAACAACGGGTCGCTTTTCTGAACGATCTACACTATTATCATTATCGTCTTAAACTTCTCGCCCAGAAGGTCTTAAATGTGACGATTTACCCTGCCAACCGCGGGGTAAATATCCGTTTTTGGTGAATATCACTATTCTGTGTATGTTGTCAAAATCATTACGATCCAGGATAATAGTCCAGATTTATTTTTTAGGTATTGTAATGACCGACTATCTGCTTCTTTTCGTCAGCGCGCTGCTGGTGAATAATTTTGTTTTGGTGAAGTTTCTTGGGCTCTGCCCCTTTATGGGGGTATCCAAGAAACTGGAAACTACCATTGGTATGGGATTGGCAACAACCTTCGTCATGACGCTCGGCTCAATGTTTTCCTGGTTGGTGAACGAGTACGTACTGCTGCGGCTGGGGATTGTCTACCTGCGTACCATGGTGTTTATTCTGATACTGGCGGTCGTGGTGCAGTTTACCGAGTTGGCTGTGCGAAAAAACAGCCCAGAACTCTATCGCCTGCTAGGGATTTTTCTTCCGTTAATCACCACCAACTGCGCCGTATTGGGCGTTGCGTTGCTCAACGTCAATCTGTCACACAATTTTTTACAATCGATGGTTTATGGTTTCAGCGCCGCCGCCGGATTCTCTCTTGTTGTGGTACTTTTCGCGGCTATTCGTGAACGCATTGCAGTGTCAGATGTACCTGCGCCGTTTCGTGGGTCATCGATTGCATTGGTAACTGCCGGTTTGATGTCGCTCGCATTTATGGGCTTTACTGGGTTGGTGAAATTCTAATGAATGCCATTTGGATTGCGATTGCGGCGGTGAGTGTGTTGGCTCTGGTTTCAGGTTTGATTCTTGGTTTTGCCTCACGCCGTTTTCACGTAGATGCAGACCCCATCGTCGAGCAGGTCGAAGCGATGCTGCCGCAAAGCCAATGTGGTCAGTGCGGCTATCCAGGCTGCCGCCCTTATGCTGAAGCGATGGCATTGCACGGTGAGCAGATTAATAAATGTGGTCCTGGTGGCGAAGCCATGATGTTGAAACTGGCTGAAAAACTCAATATTGACCCACAGCCACTCGATGGTGACACGCCTGATCTGCAACCTGCACTTAAAGTAGCCTGGATCGATGAAGGAAACTGCATCGGATGCACCAAATGTATCCAAGCCTGCCCGGTTGATGCCATTATCGGCACCGCTCGCGCCATGCATACCGTGGTGAGAGATCTCTGTACTGGCTGCGATCTCTGTATCGCGCCTTGCCCAACAGACTGCATTAAACTGCGCCCGGTAGCCACTACGACGTCCAACTGGAAATGGGATCTTGAAACCATTCCCGTTCGCCTTATCCAAGTGGAACATTATGCTTAAGCTGTTAAATCTATTTCGGAAAGAGAAAATTTGGGATTTCAAAGGTGGCATTCATCCGCCGGAGATGAAAACCCAGTCCAGCCGCGTACCCATACGTCAAATTCCGTTGCCTGAACAGTTTATCATTTCGCTCAAACAGCATATCGGGCCGGAAGGCGAACTATGTGTAAAAGTTGGCGATCGTGTGCTGCGCGGACAACCTTTGACGCGCGGTACCGGTCGTATGTTGCCAGTGCATGCGCCTACCTCCGGCATCGTAAACGCCATCCGTCCGCATATGACGGCGCACCCTTCTGCCTTGCCGGAGTTGAGCATCATTATTATTCCTGACGGAGAAGATCGCTGGTGCGATCGTCAGTGCTTTCCTGACTATCAACAGCATTCGGTAGACACCCTGCTGACGCATTTGCATCAGGCGGGTATTGCCGGTCTGGGTGGCGCCGGCTTTCCTACCTCAGCCAAACTTAAAGGCGGGCTGCGCGGTATTACAACACTGATTATCAACGCGGCTGAATGTGAATCTTACATCACTGCCGACGACAGGCTGATGCAAGAGTATGCCGATAAGATTGTGCAAGGGATTGAGATCCTAATGCATTTGCTTTCGCCAGAACGTACCTTAATCGGTATCGAAGATAACAAGCCGGAGGCCATTGCGGCCCTGCGCCGTTCGCTGGCGGAGCGTGCTGACATCCGGTTACGGGTTATTCCCACCAAATACCCCTCAGGCGGAGCCAAGCAGCTCACTAAGATTTTGACCGGTAAAGAAGTGCCATTTGGTAAGCACTCCGTCTCCATTGGCGTATTGATGCAAAATGTGGGCACCGTTTATGCCATTAAACGCGCAGTGATAGACGGAGAAGCCTTGACTGAACGCGTAGCAACGCTGACCGGGGAAGCACTACGTCAACCGGGTAATATCTGGGCACGACTCGGAACGCCAGTGCGCCACTTGCTTAAACAAGCCGGGTTTCATGTCGAACACAAAAGCCCAGTAGTGATTATAGGGGGACCACTTATGGGCTTTACCCTACCCGCGCTTGACGTGCCGATAGTCAAAATCAGTAACTGTATTCTCGCTCCCTCGGTGAGCGAAATGCAGCCTCCAGAGGCAGAACAATCTTGTATTCGTTGCAGCAAATGTGCTGACGCCTGTCCGGCGGGCCTGCTTCCCCAGCAACTTTATTGGTTCAGCCGTGGACAAGAGCATGAAAAGGCACGCACTCATCATTTGTTTGACTGCATTGAATGTGGTGCTTGCGCCTATGTCTGCCCAAGCAATATTCCATTAGTGCAATATTATCGCCAGGAAAAAGCTGAAATCCGCGCTATCGATCTTGAAGCGCATAGTGCACAGCAGGCTAAAGCCCGTTTTGATGCAAAACAAGCGCGCCTAGAGCATGAGAAAGCCACACGAGCACTGTGCCACCAGAAAGCTGCCGCCATCGTTTCCACGACAGACAAGCAGGCAGTTCAGGTGGCATTAGAACACGTACGCAGCAAAAATGCGCTCACGGCGCCGCTTGAACCTATTACCGTTAAGCCTGTCCAAACGCCGGACAACAGTGCTGTCACTGCAGCACGCGAAGCGCGAAAAGCACAAGCACGAGAAAAAAAGCGGATGCAAGCTGAATCGAAACAGACTACAGAGGCATCCGCGCCGGCACTAGACCTGAGTGACCCACGCAAGGCCGCCGTGGCTGCTGCTATTGCCCGCGTTAAAGCTCGTAAAGCCGAACAGGCTTCCATCTGCACTCACGAGGAATAGATGGCTTTCAAGATCGCAAGTTCGCCTTTTACCCATAACTATCAACGCACGCAACGTATTATGCTGTCGGTAATATTCGCCTGTGTGCCCGGTATTGTTGCCCAGACGATCTTTTTTGGCTTCGGTACATTGATACAAATTGTCCTCGCGTCAGTAACGGCGTTAGCATCCGAAGCAGTGACGTTGTCACTCAGAAAATTTGCAGTACGCCCTACACTGGCTGACCAATCCGCCCTATTGACCGCCATTGTGCTCGGTGTTAGCCTGCCACCTTTAGCACCTTGGTGGATGGTGATATTGGCAACGTTTTTCGCTATTGTGATTGCCAAACAGATTTATGGTGGACTGGGTAAAAACCCGTTTAATCCTGCGATGGTTGGCTATGTGGTGTTGTTAATCTCCTTCCCCGTCCAAATGACCAGTTGGCTGCCCTCCACCTCTTTACAGGTAAAGCCCATCACGTTCATTGATGAATTGCACGTCATTTTCACCGGTCAGATCGCTACTGGCACGCATATTCAGGGATTGATGCAAAACATTGATGGTATTACGCAAGCTACACCGCTGGACGGCTTCAAAACAGGTCTGCGCGCCGGAGAAACCTCCGCACAAGTGTTATTACAGCACCCTATATTTGCGGAAAGCCTGGTGGGCGTAAGCTGGCAATGGGTCAACCTAAGTTACTTGCTGGGCGGCATCCTTCTACTACTAACCCGCACCATCCGGTGGCATATCCCCATCAGCATGCTCCTCACTCTGCTACTGTGCGCCACGCTCGGCTGGTTATTGACGCCGGAAAAAGCCGCTCCACCGCTGTTACACCTGTTCTCCGGTGCAACCATGCTCGGTGCCTTCTTCATCGCTACCGATCCCGTAACCGCCTCTACGACCAATAAAGGGCGTTTATTGTTTGGCGCACTGATTGGGTTGTTGGTGTGGCTGATTCGTACCTATGGTGGATACCCTGATGGTATCGCGTTTGCAGTATTGTTAGTGAATATCACGGTGCCGCTTATCGATTACTTCACTCAACCACGCGCTTATGGCCATCCTTGATAAGGGAAATACCATGATTAGTACGATGCGACGCCACGCGACGACACTGGCACTGTTTGCTGCCTTGACCACTGGGTTAACTGCCGTGGTAAATACCTTAACCAAACCCACCATCGCTCATCAAACACAGTTGCAACAAAAAGCGCTGTTAGATCAGGTGATTCCTCCAGATATTTATGACAATAATATTCTGCAAGAATGTTACCTTGTCACCGATGAGGCCTTAGGCAGCACTGCCTCTCGACACCTGTATATTGCGCGCAAAGGTGATGCTCTGGTCGCTGCGGCTATTGAATCCAGCGCACAGGATGGCTATTCCGGTGCTATTCATCTGCTGATAGGGGCGGATTTCCATGGAAAGGTGCTGGGGGTGCGGGTTACTGAACACCACGAAACACCGGGTCTGGGTGACAAAATTGATATCCGGATATCAGACTGGATAATCAGTTTTACTGGACGTACCGCTCACGGAGCCAGCGATCGCCAATTGGCGATTAAAAAGGATGGCGGGGATTACGATCAGTTTACGGGGGCTACTATTACGCCCCGAGCGGTGGTAAACGCAACCAAACGCACTACCCTTTTTATGCAGACAATCCCCACACATTTAACCACATTGCCAAATTGTGGAGCTGAGTAATATGAGTGAAGTGAAACTTCTTCTAGCACAGGGGCTATGGAAAAACAACTCGGCGTTGGTGCAACTGTTGGGCGTGTGCCCACTACTAGCCGTCACGTCGACTGCAACCAACGCCTTAGGATTAGGTTTGGCAACCACTCTGGTGCTGACCTGCACCAATGCAGCGATATCCGCCATGCGCCATTGGGTGCCCTCTGAAATCCGCATCCCGATTTATGTGATGATCATAGCGGCCGTGGTTAGCTCAGTAGAAATGTTAATCAACGCCTACGCCTATGGTTTATACCAATCGCTGGGCATTTTTATTCCGCTGATCGTCACTAACTGTCTAGTTATTGGTCGAGCGGAAGCCTACGCAGCGCAAAACCCCGTCGCCTTTTCGGCGCTGGATGGGTTCGCCATGGGTATGGGAGCAACTTGCACTATGTTTGTTTTGGGTTCATTACGTGAATTGCTGGGTAACGGCACACTGTTTAACGGTGCAGATTTGTTGTTGGGCAATTGGGCTAGAGTATTGAGCATTGAAGTGATCCATGTTGACACACCTTTCTTGTTAGCAATGCTTCTACCTGGTGCGTTTATCGGCCTAGCGCTATTGCTTACAGCCAAATATCTGATTGACGAAAGAATGAAACGCCGCCGCGCCGTTAGCTTAGCGAAAAAGAGCTCTGCAGCTATCACTAACCTGACCGGGACAGCACAATAATCATAATGAGGATAGGACGATGAATAAGGAAAAACGTAGTGAGATCCTAAGTCGTCTACGCGACGCTAACCCTCATGCAACCACCGAATTGATATTTTCGACGCCGTTTGAACTGCTGATAGCCGTTCTTCTATCAGCCCAGGCAACAGACGTCAGCGTGAATAAAGCAACTGCAAAGCTTTACCCTGTTGCCAATACTCCCAAAGCCTTATTGGCACTCGGCGTTGATGGCGTGAAAGAGTACATTCGTGCTATTGGCATGTTTAACAGCAAGGCAGCAAACATTATCAAGACCTGCAGTATCCTGCTAGATAAACACCAAGGCCAGGTTCCGGAAAATCGCGAAGCGCTAGAGGTACTGCCAGGTGTTGGACGTAAAACGGCTAACGTGGTATTAAACACAGCCTTTGGCTCGCCCACCATCGCTGTCGACACGCATATTTTTCGCGTGTGTAACCGTACCGGTTTTGCGCCAGGGAAAAATGTCGATACAGTAGAAAAGAAGTTGTTAAAGGTCGTACAGGCCGAGTTTAAAATCGACTGTCATCACTGGCTGATTCTTCACGGACGCTACACTTGCATTGCCCGCAAACCACGTTGCGGCTCGTGTTTGATTGAGGATCTGTGTGAATTTGGCGAAAAGGTTTATGCCTGACCCTCATCAACACACTCAGCAACCCCTGTCCAAAATCTATCCTGATATTGCGTCTAGGGCACCGGGCGCGTATAGGCAGACTGTGTCCTGCAGCTACAAATCCCACTGCACCCAGCGTGGCCATTGGTCACTTAACTGATAATTAAACTCTCTGGCGCGTAACAAACTGGGGGTTATCCAGTCCACCTCGCGTAAACAACTGGCTGTCGTCGACGGCAATAATAGATTTTATACGGTCAGCATTTCCTTTGGGGAGACATTTCTATCCTATCCTGAGCCCCTATCATTACCATCACATGCACGCGCTATGCAGCAATATCTGACGTGCGTCCTACAAAGCATTACGGCGCTTAAAATCATCTTGAGTACAACGCAACGAGCAAGGCTACATGAAGGTTTCTGAAGTAAAACGTTATGAATATGCCGTACGTTCTGTTTCGATGGCGGCGGCAATCACCTCTAGCTCTACCCCTTCTGCAACTAAATGTTGCTGCATATATCGAAGCCTTGATCGTGCCAGTGTGTTGCAGGCCCGATCAAAACGATAAAATCTACTGTTGAATGCTGACTGGCGTCAGGTACTACCTATCTAGCCTGAGAAAAAACGAGAAATCCGAAACGGCTCTCTTTCAATTCTGGCCGTTCACGCAATGCCTTTAATGAAGCAACCGCTTCATCCGCACGATCGCGTAGGGTTTGCGCTAGTTAATTATCACTGCTGGCAGCTAGGCCAGGTTTATCCCAAGAAAAAAACGCTAATGCCATGAGCGAGAAGTGCATTTACCAGCGACAGGTAGCCACCATCAAATCAACTCATGAGCACCATCACCGTGCACTAGCAACACCACGGGCGGGTTGCTTTTTTTATTGAGCAGCACAGAGTGCCTTCAAGACGAGTTTCGCCCAGCGAAAACGACAACGTCTACTGGGCATATTCTGGAAGTTCAAAAGAGGAGAGTCCATTCAGCGCAACGCCTGATATCAGTATTAGTACACATGCCACCACCGATATAGTACACGCTTTATCATGCCAAAGCATCCTTGTTGAGTAATAGACACAGCTATCTCACCGGCAGCGTTATATCCTTAAACATAGCTTCAATTTCCTTTTTTGAGCGCAACGCAATGGCAGAATCCACCACGTCTCGCGTCAGATGCGGCGCGAAGCGCTGGATAAAATCATACATATAGCTGCACAGGAAGGTACTGCGACGGAACCCGATCTTGGTCGTGCTATAACTGAAAATGCTGTTGGCGTTGATGGTTACTAGATCTGTTTCCTTACGCGAATCGACAGCCATGTCGGCAATAACACCAACGCCTAATCCCAAACGCACGTACGTCTTGATCACATCGGCATCTGTTGCGGTAAATACGATGCGTGGTGTTAACCCAGTGCGATGAAAAGCGGTATACAACTCAGAGCGACCAGTAAAGCCGAAGGTATAGGTAACAATAGGATACGTCGCCAGCTCTTTAATGGTGATGTCTTTTTTCGTCGCTAAAGGATGATCAGGTTTCACTACTACCGCACGGTTCCAGTGATAGCACGGTAGTATGATAAGATCTTCATAGAGATGCAAGGCTTCAGTGGCAATGGCAAAATCTGCCGTCCCTTTCGCCACGGCTTCGGCTATCTGCGTTGACGATCCCTGATGCATATGCAGTGAAACGCGAGGATAACGCTCAACAAACCCTTTGATAATATCCGGCAGTGCGTAGCGAGCCTGAGTATGCGTGGTCGCAACATAGAGTGAGCCTTTATCAGGATAAGTGTGTTCCCCGGCAACGGCTTTGATAGTATCCACCTTGGAGAGGACTTCTCGGGCAATACGCACCACTTCCTGACCTGCAGGCGTTACCTGAGTAAGGTGTTTACCTCTACGAGCAAAAATTTGAATTCCCAGCTCATCTTCCAGCATCCTCACCTGTTTACTGATCCCCGGCTGCGAGGTATATAACCCTTCAGCAGTTGAGGAAACGTTCAGGTTATGGTTAACAACTTCAACGATATAACGAAGCTGTTGCAGTTTCATATGTCATCCAATATTATTGAGAATGTGCATTAGGCACGAAAAAATTATTTACCGGTACTTTACTTTTCCACTACGATGCAAAATTTGCAATGCGATGAAAAGGAGACGATTTTTTCAAAATATTAAGGCTATTTAATCATAAAAAATATTTTTATATAACTATTATCTTTTTTTGGATAAAAATAGACCCCTCAACGCGAGCTGATTTAGGTCGCTCATTCTAGAGCACAGAGACACTATCCTTTCAGCTAGATCGCTATATTCCAACCCAGATCAAAAAAGCCAGCCCAAAAGGCTGGCTTTTATTCTTAACGCAGAGAATTATTTTTTCTCAGAGGTCCATTTTCCATCGACATAGAATGCAGGCCAGCCAGTCGCTTTACCGTTTTTCTCCGAAGCAACATACTGCTGCTTGGTTTTACGGCTAAAGCGAACCACAGCTTTGTTGCCTTCAGCGTCAGCTATCGGTGCATCGGCCAGATAACGCAATTTTTCTGGCAAACGATCGCGGAACCGCACCAGCTCTTCGACCAATGGCGCACGCGTTTCGCGCGATTTCGGGAAGGTATTAGCCGCCAAAAATACACCCGTAGCGCCATCACGCAGAACAAAATAGGCATCGGATTTTTCACACGGCAGTTCAGGTAGAGGAACCGGATCTTCTTTCGGCGGCGCTACCTCACCATTACGCAAAATCTTACGTGTATTGGTACAGGTTTCTTTGGTGCAAGCCATGTATTTACCGAAACGTCCTATTTTTATGTGCATGTCTGAGCCACATTTGTCGCAATCAACCATCGGACCGTCGTACCCTTTGATACGAAATTCACCGTTTTCTATCTCATAGCCAGCACAAGCCGGATTATTCCCGCACACGTGCAACTTGCACTGATTGTCGATCAGATAGCTGTCCATGGCAGTGTCGCATTTACCACAGCGACGGCGTGCACGTAATGCATTAGTTTCCGCCTCATCCCCTTCTAGCACATTCAACACTTCGGCTTCAGGAGTCAGGTTAATGGTTGTTTTACAGCGTTCTTTTGGCACCAATGCATAACCTGAACAGCCGAGGAACACACCCGTGCTGGCAGTACGAATCCCCATCTTACGCCCACAGGTAGGGCAATCGATCATGGTCAATACCATCGCATTGGGACGCATTCCGCCCGCTTCCGGATCCATTTTCGCTTTTTCTAACTGCTGACTGAATTCGGCAAAAAACTCGTCCAGTACACCTTTCCATTCCGCCTGATTATTGGCGACCTGATCGAGGCTGCTTTCCATGCGCGCAGTAAAATCATAATTCATCAACTCTCGGAAGTTTTCTTCCAAACGATCGGCAACGATTTCACCCATCTTTTCTGCATAGAAGCGACGGTTTTCAACGCGCACATAACCACGATCTTGAATCGTTGAAATAATAGATGTATAGGTGGATGGACGACCGATACCGCGCTTTTCCAACTCTTTGACCAACGAGGCATCGCTATAGCGTACAGGTGGTTTGGTAAAGTGTTGGCTCGGCAGAAATTTATCCAGACTCAGCACCTCTCCCACCGTAGCCATCGGCAGCGTGCGGTCTTCATACCCTTTACGCAGGGTAGGCATCACTTTGGTCCAACCATCAAAGCGCAGGTTTCGTCCTTTTGCACGCAGTTGATAACCTTCTATGTTCACCAGTAACGTTGTAGAGTCATATTTGGCTGGTGTCATTTGGCACGCAACAAACTGACGCCAGATCAGCTGATAAAGCTTCTGTGCATCAGCTTCCATATCTTTCAGGGCATTGTCCAGCACGGCGACATCTGAGGGACGGATAGCTTCATGCGCTTCCTGTGATTTTTCTTTGCTGCTGTAGAGATTCGCATTCTCAGGCAGGTAATCTTTACCAAAGCTGGCGGTAATGTAATCACGCGCCATGCTCAGCGCATCATGACTCAAGTTGGTCGAGTCGCTACGCATATAGGTGATGTAGCCAGCTTCATACAGACGCTGCGCCATCATCATGGTCTTTTTGACGCCAAACCCTAACCGCGTGCTTGCCGCTTGTTGCAAAGTAGAGGTAATCAAAGGCGCACCGGGTTTACTACTGGTAGGCTTGTCTTCACGCTCTGCGACGATATAGCGCGCATTTTCCAACACGTTGACAGCAGCGGCTGTTTGCGCTTTATTGACGGGCTTGAACGGTTTGCCATCAAAATGCGTTACCTGCATTTGCAGTGCAGCACTTTTTGCCAGTAAATCGACATACAGTTCCCAATACTCTTCTGGGATAAACGCTTTGATCTCGCGCTCACGTTCCACTAACAAACGCACGGCTACGGACTGCACGCGACCAGCAGAGAGGCCACGGGCTATTTTTTTCCACAAGAGCGGAGAGACCATATAGCCCACTACACGGTCCATAAACCGCCGTGCCTGCTGTGCATTCACCCTGTCGATATTTAATTTATCTGGCTTTTCAAACGCCTGCTTGACGGCATTTTTAGTGATTTCGTTAAATACCACACGTCTGAAGCGCCCTTCATCACCACCAATAATTTCCCGCAGGTGCCAGGCAATAGCTTCCCCTTCGCGGTCAAGGTCGGTTGCGAGATAGACGTGATCAGCATTGGCCGCCAGCGTTTTCAGTTCAGAGACGACTTTCTCTTTACCGGGCAAAATCTCGTAATCAGCTTTCCAGCCGTGGTAAGGATCTACCCCCATACGATTGACTAGCGCGGTGCGCTCATCTTTTTTACCTGTTTTTTTAGTTTTACCTGGCTCAGCACTCTTCTTCGCCGCAGCATAACCACTGGTCGGCAAATCACGCACATGACCGACGCTCGATTTCACCACGTAGTCATTACCCAGATATTTGTTGATTGTTTTGGCTTTGGCCGGGGACTCAACTATGACGAGAGCTTTACTCATATGTATTGTTACCTACCGAATGCTTCAAATTAACGTGTTTTTAAGGGTGTCTGATCCATTTTTTAAGGGGCATATACGTTATTTTTCTTTACTGCTACATCTGTACGCGTATTTCCAGCTTCACCGTGTGGAGGTTAAAGATTATGTAACAATCAATAAAATATTTTATAAATATATAATTATCAACGATTTTTTTCTTTAATGACGGTTAACTGACTATGATAACACAAACGCTTGTGGGACACTGTAAAGAATTTTTTCCGCTTAACGCTACAAAATCCCACACTCTATACCTGATAAATATCACCACGCAACCTAATTAGCATGGAAACCAGGTTTTTGCCAACCCTTACTGGTAATCAGTATCGACAAAAACGGTTGCGATCTTCAGAAAAATTACCTTTCCTTATCAACCTTTTTTCATACGCTCAGGGAGAGAATCGCAAAAAAGCACAAGCAGAGAATACCCTCAGGCTGGCGTTAGAATACGCCCATTGGTTTTATAGGAGTAACACCATGTCAGACAACGTGTCTATGACCTCAGAGAAAAGCACCACAGAGAAAAAACATTGTCGCCATACCTTGCTAGAAAGAGGCTAATCGCCTGATTGAAAGCCACGATGACTATCTACACGGCATGGTTGTAACGGATATCAGTCAGAAAAACGGCGTGCTGGTCTTTAAAAGGGGACTACTTTCTGGATGAGAACGGCCTGCCGACATTAAAAATCACGGCAGTGTTTAACATGTTTAAATATTTGTCCCATGAACTGTCAGAAAAATACGTGCTGGTAGATTAAGAGCTTGCCCCATTAAGCATAATTGCCGCAGCCAGTTTAGCCACGGATAGCGAGCAAAAACCAAAACGAGCACGTACGGCATGAGGATCTTGATCGTTATTCAAAGCTAAAATGCTAAGTGACATGGCCCTAGTGGAATAGGCTCTAGAAAAGATATTCCTGTGTGCGGCTTGTCTCGCCGCACACAGGGTTAAGTGCATTAAAAGAAAGGATCTCTGCTCCGCTGCCACCAACGCAGCAGTAAGCGTTCTCAGAATCTCCCCACTACCTATGATCTTGTCTAACAGACGCTTACGGCGCGTATAAAGCACGCTAAGCACTTCATGCGTAGCAATCTCACGAATAAGCAAATTATCGCTGGTACCAATATCATCCATCAGACCCAATGATTGGGTCTGTGTGCCAAATCAGTGTTCACCCGTTGCTGTTTTATCGATGTCCAACGCCAGGCATATCTCTTTAACAAACTGTTTAAACAGACCATAGGTCACGTTCAGTTCTTCGCGAAATTTTTCAAGCCCTTGTTCCGTGTTCTCACCAAACAGCGTCAACGTACGCTTGTACTCTCCGGCAGTATGCAACTCGACATCGATATCGTTGTTTTTCAGTAATCGATTGACGTTAGGAATTTTTGCGACTATGCCAATGGAATTAATGATGGCAAACGGAGCTGCAACGATACGATCGGTGACGCACGCTATCATATATACTCCGCTGGCAGCAACTTTATCTACCGCCACGGTTAGCCGAATGCCACCGTCGCGCAAACACTGTAACTGAGAGGCGGCCATCCCATAACCGTGAACATACACCGGGGCTTTTCAGCCGCAGCAGTACTTCATTTTAAGGCGTTGCCGCCACCAGCAAGACAGAGACCTCTTCACGCAGTGCACTGACTTCATCTGCATCCATACTGCCGTTGAAATCCAACACGTAAAGACGTGGTTTTACCACTTTCTTATCGCCGCGTTTATAGCGTAGTTTCTATTCTTTGGCGTTAGCCTTATCCTCTTTTTTTATTGCGCTTCGCGACTAACTTACGCTCTGCATCACTTATGCAGGTGTCACGCATGTCATTTTATATTTCGCGATATTGTTCGCCCAGGTTCATCACCTGTAGCTCCCCTTTGCGCGGGCGTTTTCGTTGCGTTACGCCAAAAGTCAACACCACCAGTGCGTTAATAGCCAGCATAATCGTGACTACTTTTGCTAGAAATAAGCCGTACTGAGAAAGCAATTCCACAAATACCGTCTTTTGTTTACTGAGTCATATCATGACACCGCCGATGTTATTAACCTGTACAGTTGCTTACGACACACCACATCATCATACCCCTTCCTTTACGCCACTCCACAGTTTTTCATCAAACCGGGGCAAGAACAAAAAAACAGCCTAACGTATGGCGTTAAATATGGCGATATTATTCATGGGTTTTTTATACCTGTTGCTGTTTTTACCGCAGCAGCGTAAGAATGTGCCCAGCACGCATTGAAATAGCTAGCACATTGAGGCATAACTGCCTGTTACGTCTTATTGTTTTTGGCGTGAAGAGGAAATAACCGTGTATTATCAACCCATGAATGACCTTCTCAAACACCGCCTTATTCTGGTTACCGGCGCGGGCGATGGCATCGGGCGAGAAGCCGCCCTCACCTACGCACGCTACGGTGCCCGGCTGATCCTGCTGGGACGCACCGAGCATAAATTATACGATGTTCAGGCTGAAATCCTGCAGAAAACAGGTACGCAATCACTGGTTGTACCCTGTAATTTATTGACAATGGCTGACCAGGAGTGCACGGTATTGGCTGAAAATATGGAAAAACAGATACCCCATCTAGATGGGATCCTCCACAATGCAGGACTTCTTGGGGATATCGCGCCAATTATAGGGCAACATCCGACAACCTGGCATCAAGTGATGCAAGTCAATGTTAACGCAACTTTTGTGCTCACTCAGGCACTGTTACCCCTGCTGTTGAAAGCCGCTAGCCCTTCGCTGGTGTTCACCAGTTCCAGTGTGGGACGCGTAGGCCGAGCCGAATGGGGAGCTTATTCCGTTTCCAAATTTGCTACTGAAGGACTTATGCAGGTATTGGCCGATGAATATCGCAACCAGCATTTGCGGGTCAACTGCATCAATCCCGGCGGTACGCGCACTGCGATGCGCGCAAGCGCATTCCCTGAAGAAGATCCCCATCAGCTCAAAACTCCAGCCGATATAATGCCCCTCTACCTTTATTTAATGGGCGATGACAGCAAACACAAAACCGGCATGAGTTTCGATGCTCAGCCAGGAAGAAAACCTGGCCCAGTAACATGCTAGGTACTGATAATAGACAATGAACGCCATAAGCAGCGTCAGCAAAAACTGAAAGAACGGGTGAATAAGCGCATTACTGCGGCCAATAAAGTATGCAGTATCGTTATGGTTTTCACTGGCAACGGTAAAGGTAAAACCACGGCAGCTTTTGGCACAGCGACATGCACGGTAGGCCATAGTTTGCGCGTCGGTGTGATTCACACAATTCATTAAGGGTGAATAGCCCAACGAGGAACGCAATCTGCTCGACGAGCACGGCGTGGAGTTTTAGGTGATGGCCACCGGGTTTACCTAGGATACGCAAGTATCGTGACAGCGATACCGCTACAGCGCAAGCCGTTTAGCAACATAGGAAACGTATGTTGGCCGATGATACTCTCGATCTGGTGATTCTGGATGAACTGGCGTATATGGTGAGCTATGCTATCTGGCTCCTGGAAGAAGCACTGACGGCACTGCAACAGCGTCCTGAACAATCAAAAGTGATTATTACCGGCCGCGGTTGCCATCGCGATCTGTTGGAAATGGCAGATACCGTAACGGAAATACGACCTGTAAAACACGCTTTTGATGCGGTAATTAAGGCCCAGCAAGGTATAAGACTGATAAGAAGGCGAACATGACGTAGTCATTGCCTTCCCCACGCTGTACGTCATTATCCTGCAGAAGAATAAAACTGATATCACCACAACAGGTACAGTTTTGAGTCGTGGTACTGAACTGTTGACAGGGTATTAGTGAATAAGCAAAAAAACAACACATCTTCGTACAGACAAATGTCTGCACGAAGATAAAATAAACTGAGTGAAAAGATGTCTAACAAGATCCTGAATGTCAGAAATGGGCAACTTAACCGTTACGTCTAGTTGCACTGCGCCGTGCAGGTCCAGCCTGATCGTAACGCTTTACTGCACAAAGAATTTGATTCACTTTCACCCGACGGCACTCGCGTTTAACCGGCAGTTTGCTGGTGGTTTCCGCAGGCAACTGCACTAACTCGCGCAAATAGTTAATCTGTTCGAGCGGCATTTCCGTCCAGCTGCCTCGAGACAGCCCTTTCGGCAATAGAATATCGCCATAGCGCACACGAATCAGGCGGCTTACCTGTATACCCACCGCTTCCCACAGACGACGTACTTCACGATTATGGCCTTCCGTCAGCGTAACGTTATACCACTGATTCAAACCTTTACCGCCGCTAAAGTACAGTGTGCAAAACGACGCGGGACCATCATCAAGCTGAGCGCCCTTGATTAGTGGCTTGAGTTTGTCCTCATCTACTTCACTAAACACCGGCACCGCATATTCACGTTCCACTTCATGGCTAGGATGCATCAAGCGATTAGCTAGCTTACCATCAGTTGTAAAGAGTAATAGGCCGGACGTGTTCACATCCAGACGCCCGACCGCCACCCAACGAGATCGACGCATTTTCGGCAAGCGATCGAACACGATAGGACGCCCATCGAGATCGCTCCGGGTACAAAGTTCACCTTCAGGCTTATAGTAGATAAGTACCCGAAAAACTACCCTTTCCGTCTCTTTAACGGATACTACATTGCTATCAATAAGAATTCGGGTTACCCTTTCTTTAGTCACTTCGACACGATCGCCTAACGTAGCAATCTTACCGTCCACGCTCACACAGCCTGCCTGGATAATTAATACCTTCAATCTTGCGGCGTGAGCCACAGCCAGCGCGCGCCAGAACTTTTTATAACTTCTCGCTTATTGAGCAGCCTCAGAGTGTCGCCTTCAAAGGCGTTGAATAAAGTAATGAGTGGACGTCAAATAACGCATAACTCACTGATGAATATTTGTTTGATAGAGAATATAGAACATGCTTTCCCCTATCGATGTTTACATCGCCGTACCAATACCGCGAGTAGCCGATCATTCTACATGAATTTTAGTTTAAATAGCGCATCAAGTTTGAGCGCAGACGTATATCAGCCGATAATTCTATTTCTAAGGAACTGTTAACGCGAGCACGCCGAGAGCAGAGTGCGTTTGCACAAGAGATTAAAATTCCCACGACAACCGTTTCACCACTGATTTACCGCGATGCTACACACTATGACAGTCATCAGTCGCCGCCATACTGACCGAATGCTTCACTAACTATGTCGTTCCTTTTACGCTCGATGCCCCACCTTTGCTACTCGCTTTAACGCCGAGGGACTATCTCTGACAGAGAGCTGTATATGGAGAGCGAATAATAACCCTATCGCACTGGCAATTATGGTGCGCCGAGGTTTGCGTAGCCGTTTGCTGCGTTTTCTATTCACCCTCGCTGGCGGCGTGGAGGGCTGGGAAAACGATCTTAGGGCAATTAATTCATGAGGCACGTCACTGGGGAGATAGCGCTATTTGGCTAGAGGTGATTACCAGCAATGCAGCGGGGATTGCCTTGTATGACGGAATGGGATTTATACGTCAGGAAACCGTATACGGATTTATAGCCCCGATATCAGGTGAGGTGTCAACGCAGGAAACGTGATTAACCTTCTTTGATCCCATAACCATTATTAGTACGATGATGGCGCAACCTGATATGGCATTACCGTGGATGATAGATCCCTTGGGAACTGCCACATTGCCCATGCAAGAATACCACTTGGGAAATCATGTCTGTGCGATTGTTACCACCGAATTTTCAACACCCCAGCTCTGTGCACTTTATGTTCCCTCCGAAGCCAGGCAACAAGGTCATGCACTATGTTTTTTATAAAAGCTGCAGTGCACTGCAAGGGAATTTCTACTCCGTAAGCAGTATCACAGGCGTTGACAACGTTGTTTTTTTGCAGGTAGTGAGAGTACCACACGGGTTTCCGCCACGCGATGCTGGTACGCTAGTTGTTGAAAACGCGCACGCTGTTTGTTTAATGTACTCGCTTCAATTTTTCGATTTGCACTGACAGGAAAGACAGAAACATTATAACGTTACTTAATCCTTACTTTGGTAAATTCGGCGGTCAGTATGTGCCGCAGATACTGATACCTGTGTTACAGCAATTGGAACAGGCTTTTGTTAAAGCACAAAAAAATCCTGAATTTCAGGCCGCTTTTACTGACTTACTGAAAAACTACGCTGGTCGCCTAACGGCGCTCACGCATTGTCTTAATCTGACACACGGGATGCGCGCCACGCTATATCTCAAGTGTGAAGATTCCTTCACGGTGATGCTGGCAAAATTGCATGATTTTGCCAGCTGAATGAAAGCTGCTACCTACGCCTAATTCTCTATTTGCCCTCTCCCCATAGGATATTTTCCTGGCGGGGAAAGAATTTTTCACTGCGTTTCCTCACGAATTCCACCGTTTACCGAATCTGTCATTAAGTATGACAGTGGAGAAAATATTTTTTAGTACTGATAATACCCTATTTATAATTATTTTTTTGAATAAATTCAAATAATCAATAAAAAATATTTCAATTTCAATTTTAATTTATAAAAATTAAAATTGAAATTGAAAGAAAAAATTAAAAAAGGAAATATATAAAATATATCTTGATTAATTAAAAGAAGTCAAAAAAAATGAAATAGCTGAACTAATGTCTGGTTTTTAAGATCTTGCTCACATTTCTGTAAGAAAGAATAAATACAATAAACTTGCTATAAAAAAGTATCTTCTTCTCTTTAATAATAATTCTCTTAACATGGGATAATATAATGAAAGCTAAATTACTCGCGGTGATGGTAACTCGTTAGTTAGCATGAGCACCATGACTGTGACAATTGACTACCATCATGAAATGAAAGATAAAAAATCTGTAAAACACGCAGACCATTTATTGATTTCTAACCGTTTTGACAACGGCTTTAGTCTGTTTATGGAAGGTAAATGTGCACAAAGCGGTAAAAATACTACGCCGAACAGAACGTTCAGCCAACCTGTCAGCAACGGAACCGAAGTGACTGTAAGCTATACTATACAGGTTTGACAAAACCTTCATTCTGGAAGCTGGCCTGAACTTCGTATCTGACTCTGTCAGCGCCAAATGTCTTCCTTACATCAAGAGCACAGCAAACATCACTAATTCTCTGTACTACGGCCTGCGCTATCGTTCGCTCTACCAACGTAACAGTGGTAATATCGGTGGTGCTAACACCGATATGAGCGGTTATACTATCACCAGCACCCTGGGTTACAAACTGCCTGCTAACTTCACCGTTAAGTACGAATTCGAGTACAACAAAAACACCAAAGCGGGCTCTGCGACTTATATCGCCGACAAAGAAAACGACAACATGACTCACGATGTAAAATTGTCTTATAAAGAAGACAAAAACTGGACCCCGTATGTTCAGGTTGAAACATCAAAGGCAGAAAAACTACTGCCGAACGTCAAACTAGTTCCCGAGTCAGTGTAGAATACAACTTCTATCCGACACCAAACATAAAGATGAAAGGATCGGAGGCGAGTGCTAATTGATTGCGGCCCTGCGGTAGAATTAAAACGCACATTGGTATCAATATTCATCCACCAGATCGATGCATTAATCAGCCAGTTTTTATCCAGGTTATAATCCAACTCAGCCTGTGCGGCAACACCCCAGGAATTTTTCACACTCAAATCGCTGAATCCTAGTGCCAGATTTTTGCCGCAATCGTTGAATTTTTCATCGAAAAATATGGTGTAGTTGATCCCCACACCAAGATACGGACGCAGTTTATCTTTCGCATCATGGAAATAGTATTGTGATATCAATAAAGGCGGCAGATGACTGACTGCGCAATGTTCCCGATTGTTTGCAGTCCAACATTATGCGTGAAACTCTGACAGAGTCGATAACGCCATTTATTCGCTGTATGCTCGGTAACAATAGCCCATCACACTGTCGGTGCTGCGCACTTGAAGACAAAATTGGTCAAGCGGTCAGTTATAAAATCTATGAACAGCACCCATCGCCTTGCCGCGAGTTTTTACGTTAGGGAGAAACACGGTGAGGAAAATAGCGCATGTAATCGTGCTAGAGCTCACTATTAATTACCGCCGCTAACTCCGTACGCGATAAAAATTACGGTGAATACCTTTTTCAGACGTGTAGCAAGGTGCAACCTTTTAAGGTAACAGGTTACAATGTGGAATATCGGACGCGTTGATGCGTCGTTTTCAATGTTGAATAGCCAAGGAGCCTTTATGTCTATCAAGGCCGGTAACCTCTACCGTGACACTATGAATTTTACACATAACCAACTCATCGACCTGTTATTGCTGTCTTTGCTTACGGCGGTCATCACTGTCATGCTAAATCAGGCATTGATACCGATTCCAGATCAGTTACAAATCTTGAGTAATATCAGTGGCGATCTCTCCAGTACCAGTCAATTGAGGTTGTATGATTTGATTCAGCAGATGACACCAGAACAGCAAATAGTGCTGCTTAAAGTTTCTGCCGCCAGCACCTTTACCGCCCTGATCGGTAATTCTTTGCTGACCAGCGGCGTACTTACGCTAGTAAGGCAGGTCTCTGCCGGGCAACCGACCAGCGCACTGCTCGTGATTGGTACATCTGCATCGCTACTGCCACGGCTATTCTTTTTAATTCTGGTTGGCACCATCCTAGTACAGTTGGGTATGCTGTTATTGATCGTACCGGGTGTGCTGCTGGCAATAGCCGTCAGTCTGTCACCGGTGATTGCTGCGGTAGAGAGTAAAGGTGTATTCTCCTCCATCCAAGCCAGTGCCAATCTCGCCTATGGCAACCTAAAGTTGGTTGCACCCGCAGTCCTTTTCTGGTTATTGGCAAAAGTTGTCTTGTTAATGCTGGTTGCACGTTTACCGATGGCGTCTCCTACCACCATGGCTATTCTGATGAATGGGGTGAGTAACCTGATCTCTGCTATCTTTTTAATCTATCTTTTCCGTTTGTATATGCTGCTGCGTCAATAATATCTTGGCATACTGTCAATCGGCGGCATGCTTTCTGCTTAGAAAGGTAATTTTCTGCAAATTTTTACGATAAAACGGGAAGCGAATGGTGAAATCAAGGATAATGATAACCAGAAGTAGACGATCGCCTACGGGTGAATGTGGATTATCTTTGGCACCTCACGTTGTAATGGGTCGGTATAATGAAGCAACTTCTTGATTGTTTCCCTTTAATTATTTTTTTCACCGTATACAAACTGCACGATATCTTTTGGGCTACCGGAGCACTGATCGCCGCAACGCTTGCTACCTTCCTCTACAGCTGGTACAAATTCCGTAAAGTGGAAAAAACCATGCTGATCACCGTAGTTCTGGTCGCTGTCTTTGGCGGGTTGACGCTCTACTTCCATAACCCGGAATTTATCAAATGGAAAGTGACGATCATCTACGCATTGTTCACGGGGGCATTACTGATTAGCCAGTGGTTTTTCAACAAATCACTGATTCAGAGCATGCTCGGTAAAGAAATTACGCTACCGCAACAGGTTTTTCACAAGCTCAACACTGCCTGGGCACTGTTTTTCATTGCCTGTGGGTTAATCAATATCTATGTCGCATTCTGGCTGTCAGAAAGACTGTGGATGAACTTCAAAGTATTCGGACTGACAGGGCTTACGTTATTGTTTACATTGGCCTGCGGTGTTTATATTTATCGTCATCTGCCCTCTGAGCAGAATAATAATGAAAGCAAACAGTAATCATTTAACCGTTAATCTGAGACCATGATGAGCACTACTCAAACAGCACCCCACGGTGAGCTTGTTCTGCGCACGCTGGCCATGCCCGCTAATACCAACGCCAGCGGGGATATCTTCGGTGGCTGGCTGATGTCGCAAATGGACATCGGCGGAGCCATCATGGCAAAAGAGATTGTGGAAGGACGCGTGGTTACAGTTCGCGTTGACGGCATGAGCTTTCTTAAACCCGTTGCCGTGGGTGATGTGGTGTGTTGCTATGCCCGCTGTATTCGCACTGGGCGCAGTTCGCTGGATATCAATGTCGAAGTTTGGGTTAAGAAGGTTTCTTCTGCGCCCATTGGCCAACGTTATCGCGCAACTCAGGCACTGTTTACTTATGTCGCGTTGGACGAAACAGGACGCCCACGGGAGTTGCCGCCCGGTAAAAGCCATTTTACCGCACCTGACCCAGAGCAGATACAACCCTGATCGTGATTTGATCTCATCCGCTACTAATTAAAAAAGGAACCGCACAAAAGGTTCCTTTTTATTTTCATCTTGCTGTTCGGTTATTCGACCACAGCGCCACCATCAATTTTGAAGGTGATGGTCACCTGCAGGTCTCTGCCGGGCTTTCCGGCCTCATAGCGCCATTTACGTATGGCCTGACGAATATCACGTCCAAACATGTTACCCGGCTATGCATTCAGCACACGAATATTATCTACTTGCCCTTCACTGTCTACATCAAACTGAAGCGTTGCTTGCCCTTCCACTCGCAGCGCAAAAGCACGGGCTGAAATTGTGCGCACTGCTTAGCGGGCGCGGTCCTGACAACTAGGCCGATGCAGACGGTGTCGGAGCCTGGCTCACTGGAGCATTATCGCGCATTTTTCTGGCGTCTTCCGAGGTAAACGGTGATAGCAGTTGTTTCTCGTCAGTCTTTTCCTGCGTTTTTTTTTCGAATGTTCGATTTTTTTCTTTACGGGCTCGGTCTTAGGCTTCGATTCTGGTTTTAGCTCAGGCAAGGGCCTTGGCACTGGCTGAAGTAACGGTTCCGGATCCGGCTCTGGTTGTTTAACGGACTCCACTTGCGGTTCTAGCTGAGGCTCTGGTTATGCAGCCTGTAGTGCAGAGGTCGCTTCCGTAGCCGCGGGTGCCACCATCATGACGCTGATAGGCTTCATCACCTAAGGAAGCTCAAGCGCGTTATTAAAGGATGCGTATAACAATACGGCGATTAATCCAACATAAGTACTAATTGAGAGTAAAAAAGACCACGATTGGCGGCGGATTCATAATAAAGTTGTTTTCGGCATAATTTTTTCGTTGTCTTCGTAGACGCTCAAGTTTAAATACAAATAGCAATCATATTCAATAATAACCCGATAGTTTGTTAAAAAACTATCAGTAAAGTATGCTGGCATTCTTTCCACACTCCCTTAAGGATAATTAAGATGTTGTACATCATTTTCGCCCAAGACGTTCCCGACTCACTGACTAATCGTCTGGCTGCACGGCCCTGCCCATTTAACCAGATTGCAAACGCTACGTGATGAAGGGCAGCTCCTAACACAGGTCCGTTACCGGCATTTGACAGAGAAACTCCTGGTGACTCGGGGTTTACCGGCTCGGCAGTGATTGCAGAGTTTGTTTCACTCACTGAGGCTAAGCGTTGGGCAAATGCCGATCCCCTATGTTGCTGCTGGTGTATACCAAAGTGTCACAGTGAAACCATTCAAGAAGGTGTTTTGACCTTGCATTAAGAGCAGTTATTTTGTTTAAAAAAGGTGTGATGTAGAAAAAGTATAAAGCGTTAGCGCATTCTCGCTGTATCACAAACAGCCGCATCACGCAGAACATCCTTAAATAAATTTGAAAAATCACGCAAAAAAAAAGAAAAAGCTGAAATAATATAGTTATTTAACAATGCTATTATGCTGACTCTTATTTATTAAGAGCCAGGACTTATGCTACCACGATTCGCGTTTCTGAAGGGAAAAAGGACATTGTTCTACAGATTCCAACCCAGAATTTTTTATGGCTATTGCTGATTATCCGTTTATTTTCGCTGCTGCAACTTATGTCGATCACGATTATCTCCAACACCATGACCTAAGTGTAGCAGGATACGGCGGCCAACGATCGCTTGCGTGAGCAACAAGCACTTTTTGATCAGGAACGCATGGCGGTGACGAACGCCAGCGAAAGTTAAACTGTGCCGGGATGTATCTGATGGTAGATAAAGAGACCGGTTCTGTAGGTAGTTGAACAGCCTAATGGAAGAAGCTTAAGTCCCCCTTAAGCAAGCTCAGGGCTATTATCAACAGATCGAAAAGCACGGGGCTGAGGACACTGATGGTAAGACGTTACTGCACAATTACCAACAGCTATATTAGAGGTTAGTTGAACTGACTGAAGGTCTCAAACAGAGCAACCAGATTGATATCTTTTTTAATGGTACCTATTCAGGCCTATCAAAATAATTTCACCCAGAAATAGGAACATTATCTGGCCAATAACGCGCAGCGCCAAAAGCAGCACAGGAAACAATTTCTAGTTTTCCTCGATCGCACACATACCATTTTATAGTCGTTCTCGGACTGTTATTAGCCGTTTCTCTGTACGTGTGGGCAACAGTGAATAGGGATCATCATTCGCCCGCTCAACCGCATTATTTATCATCTAGGACGCATTGCGTCAGACGACCTTTCGCAGCAAGTTGAAGAGAACAGCGGCTGTACGCGCGAAATCGCCGTGTTAAATCACAGTGTGGCGTAAATGCAGACAGGTCCTGACAGCGTTGGTCAGTCAGGTACGGTATTTAGGGGATGACGCAACACGTTGATCAGGTTGCGGCAGATAATCATATCCTATTGTCACAGACGCGGCTGCAAGCGAGTGAGCTAAAAGCAGCCACTGACAATATCCTTCAGCTTAATAAACAATTGTCCCAACACACGAAGCATACCGAGAAGCCAGTCAGCACGCATTGAATACCAGCGCCATGGAGGCGCACGGCAAATTGATGATGAATGACGTACATGCTGCGATATCTGACATGTCAGATATTACGGGGTGTAACAAAGAAATGACAGATGCCATCGGAATGATTGAAAACGTAGCGTTTCAGACACACATTCTGTCACTGAATGCTGCTATTGAGGTTACGTGAGCAGGTGAATTAAGGTATGGTTTCTCGGTGGTAGCGCGTGAAGTTAGCACATTGCCGGCCCAAAGCAGCCAGTCGGCACAGCACATTAATGTGTTAATCCGAGATTCTGACAATAGCGTCGCGATCGGGACTAAGCTAGTTGAGAAACTGAGCTATAGCCTGCAAAACATCATATCACCTCTGCCTAGGTCACTGGAGCCTTTCTTAACGATATTGCTATATTTCTTTAAAATAAACTCAGCATATTTAATCGGTAACAGAATGCATTAAAATGCTGAACTATACGGACAAACAGAATGTCAGCCAGATTGAGGCCAGCGCCGATACTTTTAATTCATTATACTGGCACAGACCGAACAGTTACGAGCCTCAGTGACATTGTTACCCATCCCTACGATGAATAGGAGCAGATCGCGCAGACCTCACCATCTACGTTATTACGCATGGCGCGATAGCGATAACAGACAACAGCCACCTTCAGTGGTCGTTTGCATGATTGTTCAGGGAAAATACGGCAATTTCGGTTATATCATCACATCAGCATTACCACGCGTAAGCCACCGCGTACAACAGCGCGCGACGCTGATGTTTCTGTTGCAGATAACGAGCACAATGAATGTGCCGATAAGTGCGTGACTGGGCTTCCAACCAGCGGCTTCTACGCCGCTGAACCTAGCGTAACATACGCTACCGAATCACTTCACTTATACTGCGTTTCATGACAAAAATTTTCATCGAAAACGAGATGGGGTGCAGCGTGATAGTATAACGCGTTCTTGAGGCGATCCAAGCATCCCGCACGCTTTTCATCATCTGTCTGTACAATTTTATCCTATTCTATTCAGACAAAAGGAATTTCCTCTTTTAGCAAACTATGCGTACACTTTATCTCAATCGTGTGCCGAGAGGATCTGTGCGCTGCTATGACGACTTTTTATACTTTGTTGAATTGGCTACTGGTATTGGGTTACTGGCTGCTAATCGCCGGCGTCACGCTACGCGTTTTAATGAAACGCCGTGCGGTTCCTTCTGCGATGGCATGGTTACTGGTTATCTACATTCTTCCTTTAGTCGGAATCATCGCCTACCTCTCTTTTGGTGAATTGCATCTGGGCAAAAGACGTGCAGAACGTGCCAGCCGTATGTGGCCGTCAACCGCTAAATGGCTGCGTGAATTAACCGAGTATCGACGGATCTTTGCGACAGAGAACAGTGAAGTGGCGCGCTCACTGTTTCAATTGTGCGAACGCCGTCAGGGAATTGGCGGTATTAAAGGGAATCAGTTACAACTACTGACTTCTTTTGAAGACACGATCAAAGCCCTGGTACACGATATCGATCTCGCACGCAGTGATATCGAGATGGTGTTTTACATCTGGCAATCTGGTGGGCTTGTAGAACACGTCACTGCAGCGTTGAAAAACGCGGCAAAGCGTGGTGTTAAGTGTCGAATTTTGCTCGATTCTGCAGGCAGCGTCGATTTCTTCCGTAGCACCTACCCTGCACAAATGCGCGATGTGGATATTGACGTGGTAGAAGCTCTCAAGGTCAACCTGTTTCGCGCCTTTCTACGCCGCATGGACTTGCGTCAGCACCGTAAAGTTGTTCTGATTGATAACCGCATTGCCTACACCGGCAGCATGAATATGGTCGATCCGCGCTTTTTCAAACAGAATGCAGGCGTAGGTCAATGGGTGGATTTAATAGCGCGCGTTGATGGACAAATCACGACAACAATGGGTATTATCTATTGTTGCGACTGGGAGATGGAAACCGGACAACGACTGTTACCTCCGCCACCTGACGTTAACCTGATGCCGTTCGAACAAGAGCGTGGCCATACCGTACAGGTGATTGCCTCGGGACCAGGCTACTCTGAAGACATGATTCATCAAGCGTTGCTGACCGCCGTCTACTCCGCGCGTCATCGGTTGATCATGACAACGCCCTACTTCGTGCCCAGTGACGATCTGCTGCACGCCATCTGTACCGCCGCGCAACGCGGCGTTGATGTCAGTATCATATTGCCGCATAAAAATGACTCGGTATTGGTCGGTTGGGCCAGTCGTGCGTTTTTCAATGAACTGTTTGCCGCAGGGGTAAAGATTTATCAGTTCCAAGGCGGCTTGCTACACACCAAGAGTGTTCTGGTCGATGGTCAGCTAAGCCTGGTCGGCACCGTTAATCTGGACATGCGCAGTCTGTGGCTCAACTTTGAAATTACACTGGTTATCGATGATGACGGTTTTGGCAGCGACCTTGCCTGCGTACAAGAAGACTACATCGCGCGCTCACATTTGATGGATGAAACCAAATGGCAACAGCGCCCCTATTGGCAGCGTATCGTCGAGCGGCTGTTCTACTTTTTCAGCCCGTTCCTATGACCTTCGCGTTCCCGATAATCACCAAGCGTATACCCTCAATAATTGAAGTTGCAGGAAGGCGTAAGTGCAGGCTGGTAGGGTGAGATTTACTCATTCCGATGAGTTTACTTAGCTAAGTAATTCGGCAACACATCGGCCGGGAAGATGGCTTAAATGCTGTTTGGGGCAGCCTCGTGAGAGTAAGGCGCAGGAATGAGCGGAATAGCAAGTCTCATCAACGCGCATGCAGCTTATAGTATGACGGGTATAGCACTATCAATAGCTGAACTATCATGTTCTAACAGCACCATTACTGTATCAATGAGAATCTCTTATGGACCTAAACAACCACCTTATGGAAGATGAAACGCTCGAGCAAGCCTACGATATATTTCTCGAACTGGCTTCAGATAACCTCGATCCGGCAGATATCATCCTGTGCAATTTACAATTTGAAGAACGCGGGGCGGTGCGGAATTATTCGATCCCGCAGAAGATTGGCACGAACATGTTGATATCGATTTAAATCCCGACTTTTTCGCTGAAGTCGTGATCGGTCTGGCGGAAAAAGACGGTGACCTGATCACGGACGTATTAGCATGTATTCTGATTTGCCGCGAAAAAGATAACAAGATGTGCCACATTTTATGGCGTGAATAAATTACGTGACTAACGGCCTGCACATTTGCAGGCCGTGTTATTTTCGGCGGTTAATCTCGTAGCGGATCTACCTTGAGGCAAGACACTACACGGGTGGAATTCCCTTCCAGAAAAGGACGCGTTTGGGTACACGCCTCACTGGCGATCTGGTAACAGATGAAAAACACACAGCCAGAAAGCGGATCGATAGGTGAAAGAATCTCGCCCTCCAACAGTTGTATCTGTTTATTGTGCTCTTTGTCGGGATGAAGAATCGGTACAGCTGACATCAGCGTCTGAGTATAAGGGTGCAGCAGATTTCCAAATAAGGCGTCATCCGTCGCTAATTTCACGGCGTGACCGAGGTACATCATCAACACGCGGTCAGAAATGTGTTTAACGATGGAGAGATCGTGCGTAATAAAAATTAGCGATAGCTACAATTGTCGCAGAAAATTCACCACCTGCGCCTTGATCGACACATCCACTGCCGATACAGGCTCATCGCAAATGATCAACTTTAAGCTTAAAATCAATGCCCTTGCAATGCTGATACGCTGACACTGACCACCGGAAAACTTATGGGGATAACGGTTAATCTGGTTAGGTAGTAACCCCACCTTTTGCATCATATTATTGACGCGTTCATTCACCATTTGCCGCGACAGCTCCTTACGGTAGGTACGCAGAGGTTCAGCAATAATCTCTTCCCGCCGTCATGCGCGGATTGAGTGATGCCAGCTGATCTTGAAAAATTATCTGGATATCATTACGAACATGACGCCACCTATCATGATAGATATGACACAAATCCTTGCCCAGCCAACAAATCTACCCACTTGTGACCTTGATCGGCCCAATGATAGCCCGGGCTAAGGTCGATTTACCGCTAGATTCACCGACGACACCAAGTTTTTCAATCTCATAGAGGCGAAACGTAACACCGTTTACGGCTCTGAGCGATTGTGATGGTTGCAAAAAACATTTTTTGTGCACATCAACGACAAAGTTTACGCAAAGATCCCACACATCAAGGATGACGCGTTTTTCCTGCTGAGTTGTATAGCAGCTCTTCAACCGAGCGAAAACAGGCGCGCATACGACCTGCATCGAACGCCGTCAATGGGGGGATTCCTGACAGTGCTCCATGGCATAAGGGCAACAAGGCTGAAACAGGCATCCTTGCGATAGGTGAAATAGATTGGGTGGATTACCGAAATCGTTGCCAGCGTTTCGTCGCTAACATCCAGATGAGGCACCGCATTGAGTAATCCTACCGAATAGGGATGCGACGGACGATAAAATACATCCTGTGCGCTGCCATACTCCATGGTTCTCCCAGCGTACATCACCAGCACCTTGTTACAAATACCTGACACCATGCCAAAATCGTGTGCGATCATGATAATTGCAGTATTGAACTCCCGCTTCAGATCGGAGAGCAGCGTCATCATTTGTGCCTGTACGGTGCATCCAATGCCGTGGTAGGTTCATCAGCAAAAAGCAGTTTTAGCTGACACAGTAGCACCTATGTTGGTACATTTTTATCTGTTACCGCGCTTCCGGCATTCGGACTGCATCCAGCATTTTAGTCGCACCGTCGACTACCTCACTTCGGCTGCACTTTTGATAGAACATTAGTACTTCCATCAACTATTCACCGATGTGCATATAAGGATTGAGCTACATCATCGGGTCTTGAAAAATCATGGCGATCTCTTTCGCTCGCAGCATATTCAGTGATTTTTCAGGCAAATTGAGAATTTCGCGCCCCTGGAATCGAGCTGAGCCGTTGGCATAGCCATTAGCAGCTAATAACCTCATCAGCGCGAATGCTGTTTGCGATTTTCCAGAACCAGACTCCCCCACAATCTCCAACGTTTTTCCCTGATCCAGCGTAAAGCTCAACGTATTCACCGCCGTAACATCCCCTTCTTCGGTAGTAAAACGAACGCTGAGATCCGTAACGTTGAACAACGGGTGCAGCGCACGCAAGGTGTTTCCTTTCCGTTCTGCGTTTTTTGCGATGATAGCGTGCTCCTTAACGATCCTTCGGGTCCACGACATCACGTAAGCCATCACCGATAAAATTAAAATAAAACAAGGTGAAGACCAAAAACGCGGTGGGAAAAATCAGCAACCAGGGCGATACTTCCATCGAGTTCGCACCATTATTGAGCAGCGATCCCCAACTGCTGAGCGGTTCTTGCACTCCTAACCCGAGAAAACTCAAAAGGATTCAAACAGAATCATTCTAGGGACTAACAGCGAAGCGTAAACCACCACCACGCCAAGCACGTTAGGCACGATGTGACGCAACACGATTCCGACAGTAGAAACACCACACACGACAGCAGCTTCGATAAACTCTTTACGTTTAAGACTCAGCGTTTGCCCGCGCACAATCCTTGCCATGATCCAGCCACGACACTATGTTAATTATGATAAAAATCAGCAGTAATTGTTGACCGAAAAAGTCATCAAAAGGATGACGAAAAACATAAACGGAAAGGAGTTAAGGATCTCAAGCCACGCATCATGACTGAGTCCATCTTGCCGCAAATGTAACCGGATATTGCCCTGCACAAGGTGCCTATCAGCACGGCAATAAGCGCCGCAGCAATTCCCACCAGCAACGAGATTCGGCCACTAATAGCTACGCGCACCAGCAGATCGCGGACGTTGAAGTCCGTGCCGAAATAATGTTTTGAGGCCATATCCGGCCCTGCGACATCATCGTGAAATCAGTATCGGCAAAATTAAACGGTGATAACAGCGGGGCAAAGATTACAAACAGAGCAATCCCTTCTAGCACAACCACAGACTTGCTAGCGCAGTACGGTGGTGTAGAAATCGCCGGCCAGCATCCTGCCATAGGCTGCGGCCTTTGATTTCCAAGGTCTGGATTACATTCATCAGCGTGTAATGGTTTTTTTTCTAAACATCCTCACCTCGCTTAATAACGAATATTGGAATCGATGATGGCATACAACACACAATGATTGCGTTAAACAGAATGGTAAAGCCTCCCACCAAAATGGTCAGGCTAAGCACCAGAGAATAGTAGCGATTCAATCCACCATTGACAAACAGTTGACCGATACCCGGAAGGCCGAAAATCATTTCGATCACCATCGAACTGGTGGTGATGCTGACAAACGCCGGTCCCATCTAAGGGAGCGCGGGCAACAGGGCTAGTTTCTCAGCGCATGACGCAGAATAATGTGGCGTATGAGTAACCTTTTGGCACGCGTGGTCGAATAAAATTGGCATGAAGAACTTCGATCATCGCCCCACGCGTAATACGCGCAATGCTGGCGATATAAGAGAGTGAAAGCGCGACCATAGACAATAATACATATTTTCCGGACCTCAGTTCTATCCCCCAGCGGGTAACCAGCGCAACCTAATCGCGAACACCAACACCAGCAATGGGGCAACAAAAAAACTGGGGATCACCACCCTGTCATGGCAAATCCCATGATGATATAGTCCCATCGGCTATTCTGGTACAGCGCAGCCAGGGTGCCTGCCGTTACACCCAATACCACGGCAAATAGGAACGCTGCTGCACCAAGCTTTGCAGAAAAAGAAAAAGCGCTTGCCACCAGTTCGTTAACCGAGTAGTCCTTATATTTAAACGAAGGGCCAAAATCCTCCTGAGCCAATTGCAGCAGATAATTGCCATACTGCTTCAAGATGGGATCGTTGAGATGGTATTTAGCCTCAATATTCGCCATGACTTCTGACGGCAAGTGACGTTCGCCAGTAAATGGACTTCCCGATGCCAAGCGCATCATAAAGAAAGAAATCGTAATCAATATAAACAGCGTTGGTATCGCTTCCAGACAGAAAAACAGAATAAATTTAACCATTTTTCTATCTATAAAGGCACTAAACCTGTCCCTGAACAGCCGCCTGCTGCTCATTTTTTTTCGACAAGAGAGGGGTTGTATATTCAGGTACAGCATTAATATATTCAGAATATAAAGATCTTTCACATGAATATTGTCCAGCGGATCGTTCCCATTCAACTCGCCAACATAAGGTTTCACCAGCCGGGTATTGGCATAATAAAATACTGGTATCGTCATCGCATCACGGTCTAATTATGTTTTAGCCTGTTGGTAAACGTCTGCACGTTCTTCATCACTTGCAACCTGCAAAGATTTCGCCATAAACGTATCAAACGCAGCGCTTTTTTAATGTGACGTATTTGAGATGCTATCCAATAAAATACTGTTCATGAAAGAAGAGGGTTTATAGCAATGGCCACCTTCTTATGCAGATCGGAAGTATTATAAAGTAAGGTTAACGTTAGCGGTTTTTCCGGCGAATACTCCGCTTCGCTCAATAATCGTTTCGCTTCGGCATTACGTTTATCCTGAGGCCAGGTAAACCACTCGGCACTGTAGTTTTTAAACCATCAATATTGGTCAAAATTGTCTGATCTAGGCCCAAACGTAATGCCTGACGCACCCGAACATCAGTAAAAGGGGCGCGCTGGTTATTAATTTCATAGTAATAAGAGTATAAATAGAGATTGACCTTAACTTCATCGTGTATTTTCTGCTTCATTTTTTTAAAACAGTTCAATGGGTAAGTAATTATAGGTCATGTCAATTTCGCTACTGCGATAACGGTTTACATCCGTTACCTCAGAAGTCATGGGTAAATAGGTCACCTGCTCGATCGTGGTATGGGTATTATTCCAGTAGTTTACGTTGCGGACTAATACCAGGCGCTCATTAACTATCCAGTCTTTGAATGTAAAAGCACTATTGCCCACTCAATTCTTCGGCAACGTTCATTTTTCGCCATATTTTTCTATGGCTGCTCGATTTATAGGCGACATAGCAGGATAAACGAATAATTTTTCAAAGTTAAGGCACGGCTTCACTTAGCGTTACCTCTAACGTGTGATCATCTAGTGCTTTTACACCCAGCGCATCTGTCGTTTTTTCTGGCAATGACGTCATTAATATTAACGATATACCCGTATTGCAGATAGCTGGCATAAGGTGATGCGATCTTCGGATCAGCTAGTCGTTGCCAACTGTAAATAAAATCCTACGCAGTGACAGGATCACCATTTGACCAGCCCGCATTTTTCCTCAAATGAAAG
>JBPPLV010000005.1:0-73344 GCA_051305815.1 Candidatus Malihini olakiniferum | reverse complement strand
GTTCATTACGCGTCAGTCTTTCGAAGAAACTTACTTCTGCGGACGCATCGCCGGGAACAGGATTACATCACGAATAGTGTGACTGTTGGTAAACAACATCACCATACGATCGATGCCAATACCCAAGCCCGCCGTTGGCGGCAGACCGTGTTCCAGAGCGGTAACGTAGTCTTCGTCGTAGAACATGGCTTCGTCGTCGCCAGCATCTTTGGCACGCACCTGATCGGCAAAACGCTCTGCCTGATCTTCGGCATCATTCAGCTCGGAGAAGCCGTTACCGATTTCACGTCCACCGATGAAGAACTCGAAACGATCGGTAATTTCATGGTTTTCGTCATTACGACGCGCCAACGGTGAAACTTCCGCCGGATATTCGGTGATAAAGGTCGGTTGGATCAGATTCGCTTCTGCTGTTTCCTCGAAGATCTCAGTAATGATACGGCCCAGCCCCCAACCTTTCTCGATCTTGATCCCCAGAGACGTCGCAATGGCCGATACTTTATCAAAGTCATCCAGATCAGCCACGTTATTTTCAGGGCGATATTTGCAGATCGCCTCGCGCATGGTCAGCTTCTCAAACGGTTTACCAAAATCAAACGTCTGATTGCCATAAGGCACCGTAGTGCTGCCCAGCACGTCTTGCGTCAGAGTAAGAAACAGACTCTCGGTCAACACGATGAGATCTTTATAATCGGCATAGGCCATATAAAGCTCCATCATGGTGAATTCCGGGTTGTGACGCGGCGAAACCCCTTCGTTACGGAAGTTACGGTTAATTTCGAACACGCGTTCAAAACCACCGACCACCAGACGCTTCAGGTATAGCTCCGGCGCAATACGTAGATACATGTCAATATCCAGCGTGTTATGGTGAGTAACAAAAGGACGCGCGGAAGCACCACCGGGGATTACCTGCATCATCGGGGTTTCAACTTCCATAAACCCTTGATCTACCATGAAACGGCGGATGCCGGACAGAATCTGTGAGCGTACACGGAAGGTACGGCGGGATTCATCATTGGCGATCAGATCCAAATAGCGTTGGCGATAACGGGTTTCCTGATCGGCCAGGCCGTGGAATTTGTCTGGAAGCGGGCGTAGTGCCTTGTTCAGCAGACGCAGTTCTGTACAATCGATGGAAAGCTCACCGGTTTTGGTTCTAAACACCTTACCACGCGCGCCCAGGATATCGCCCAGATCCCATTTTTTGAACTGCTCGTTATAGATTCCTTCCGCCAGATCGTCACGCGTCACGTAAAGCTGAATGCGGCCACCCACATCCTGTAACGTCACGAACGAGGCTTTCCCCATGATGCGGCGAGTCATCATACGACCCGCCACAGTTACTTCAATGCCCAGCGCTTCCAGCTCTTCGTTTTCTTTATCGTCGTAAGCTTCGTGCAGTGCATCAGAAGTGGAATCACGGCGGAAATCATTTGGAAAGGCGATACCGTGTTCGCGCAGCACCGATAGCTTTTCACGGCGCATTTTCAGTTCGTTTTTCAGATCCAGAGTCTGCTCGACACCCTGTGATTGTGACTCAGCCATGTGACTTTTTATAACCCCGCTTTTAAACTTGCTTCAATAAATCGGTCCAGATCGCCATCTAGCACGGCCTGGGTATTACGCGTTTCCACCCCGGTGCGCAGGTCTTTGATTCGGGAATCATCTAGGACATAGGAACGAATCTGGCTGCCCCAGCCAATATCGGACTTGTTATCTTCCAGCACCTGCTTATCATCGTTTCTCTTTTGCATCTCAAACTCGTACAGCTTCGCTTTCAGCTGTTTCATCGCCTGATCTTTGTTCTTGTGCTGGGAACGGTCGTTCTGACACTGCGTAACAATGTTGGTGGGGATGTGGGTAATACGCACCGCAGATTCGGTACGGTTAACGTGCTGCCCACCGGCACCAGAGGCGCGATACACATCAATACGCAGATCTGCCGGGTTGATTTCGATATCAATATCGTCATCCACTTGCGGATACACAAACGCAGAACTGAATGAGGTATGACGACGACCACCGGAGTCAAACGGGCTCTTACGCACCAAACGGTGCACGCCAGTTTCGGTACGCAGCCAACCAAACGCATAGTCACCGATAATCTTGATAGTGGCCGATTTGAGACCCGCAACTTCCCCTTCAGACTCTTCAATCACTTCGGTCTTAAAGCCTTTGCTTTCGCCCCAACGCAGGTACATGCGCAGCAGCATGCTGGCCCAGTCTTGCGCTTCCGTCCCGCCGGAGCCGGATTGAATATCTAGGTAGCAGTCGGCACGATCGTATTCGCCGGAGAACATGCGCTGGAACTCAAGCTGTACCAGCTTGAGTTCCAGCGCATCAACTTCGATGATAGTGTCGTTGAACGTCTCTTCGTCGTCTTCTTCTACCGCCAGCTCGAGCAGACCGGAAACGTCTTGCAGACCTTGTGTCATCTGATCGATAGTATCGACGATGGCCTCCAGTGAGGAGCGTTCTTTACCCAGCGCTTGTGCACGCTCAGGTTCATTCCAGACATCGGGCTGTTTCAGCTCGGTGTTTACTTCTTCCAGGCGTTCTTTCTTGGTATCGTAGTCAAAGATAACCCCTCAGAACAGCTGTCCGGTCAGACAGGTCCTGAATACGGTTTTTTACCGGATTAATTTCAAACATGATTAGCGTCTTACGTTAGCCGTCAATCGACGGAGAAAAATAGATATAAACCGGTCACTCTAGCGGAATAAACACCAGGTTTATACTCGAAATAATTCGAGCTGCATGAAGGCGTCAAGGGAGAGAACCTCAATGAGCTTACTCCAGTAAGTGATTCGGGTGAACGAGTGCAGCCAACGCACAGGCAACTTGAAGTATGGCGATTATATAAGCTGTTTGGGGCAATTTTACCCACGCAGGCGACGCCCCCCGCACTCACTACAGCGGCCACAAATGCTGTATCAACAATTGCACGCTGCGTTTACCACGAAATTCGTTAACCTCAAGGCGGTAAGCCAGTTCAGTCTCGCGAATGTTGCTGTCGGGCCAGCAACGCGTATCCACGTTAAACGCGATACCATCCAAGAGCGGACCGCCATTGACCGGCTCCAACATCAGCTTCAGATGACGCTCTTTCAAAAGCTTCTGCTGCAAGATACGAAAACGCCCGTCAAAAGTAGGTTCAGGAAACGCTTGTCCCCACGGTCCGGCATCGCGCAGCATCTCTGCCGTCACCAGATTCAGTTCGGTTTGTATCAGCTCGCCGTCTGACCAGATAATCCCTTCCAGATGCGATTCATCCAGCCATTCGCCGACCAGTTCACCAAAGCACTCACGGAAAGTATCAAACTGATGCTCTTCCAGCGATAGCCCCGCTGCCATCGCGTGACCACCAAATTTAACCATTAACCCCGGATAGCGGATATCCAAGCGCTCCAGCGCATCGCGCAAGTGTAGACCGGGAATTGAACGGCCAGAACCTTTAAGAACCCCCTTGCTCGCCGGTGCAAACGCAATTACCGGACGATGAAAACGTTCTTTAAGCCGCGATGCCAGAATACCGACCACCCCCTGATGCCATTCGGGATGATACATGGCCAACCCCAGCGGCAGTTGTTCAAGACCGTGCTCCAGCTTTTCACACAGTTGCATGGCTTCTGCTTGCATCTTTTGTTCTATTTCACGCCGTGCCAGATTGAGGGCATCCAGATCGCTAGCCTGCATCCGCGCTTCGACGATGTCATCACACAGCAACAACGTCACGCCAATTGACATATCATCCAATCGGCCTGCCGCATTGAGACGTGGCCCAATCGAAAACCCCAGATCGCTTGCCACCAGCTGGCTGGCATCACGGTTGGCGATTTCTAGTAAAGCACGAATGCCAGGGCGGCACTTGCCTGCACGAATGCGACTCAACCCCTGCGATACCAGAATACGGTTATTGGTATCGAGTGGTACTACGTCGGCCACCGTACCTAACGCAACCAAATCGAGCAATTCCGCCAGCTTTGGTTCTGCCAACCCTTTTTGGATAAACCAGCCGCTGTCACGCAGACGCACAAACAGCGCCATCATCAGGTAAAACGCAACGCCGACGCCAGCCAGCGATTTGGAAGGAAATACACAGTCGCGCAAATTGGGGTTGATCATCTCATCAGCGGCGGGCAGCGTTGCCCCCGGCAGATGGTGGTCGGTCACCAACACCTGAATACCACGCTGATGTGCATCATCCACCCCGGCATGGGATGAAATCCCGTTATCCACCGTCAGGATCAGTTCAGCACCCAGCTTCTCTGCTTGCACCACCACTTCAGGGCTCAGACCATAGCCATCTTCAAAACGGTTCGGCACCAGATAGATTACCTGGTTCCCCCCCATGCTGCGCAGTGCCAGCACGGTGAGCGCGGTACTAGTCGCACCGTCAGCATCAAAGTCACCCACAACCACAATGCGCCGTTGTTCTGCCAGCGCCTGTTGCAGCAATACCACCGCATCGTCAATGCCATCAAGCAGGCGATAGTCAATGAGACCGCGCAGGCTGCGATCCAATTCCTGGCTCTCTGTTACGCCGCGCTGTGCATATAGCCGACGTAGTAACGGAGGAAGCGTTGCGGGAAGCCCACTGCCTTCCGCCAGCGGACGCCGGCGGAGTATGGTTTTAAATTCCACTTTATTTTCGATTCCACTGCGTCACTGATAGCGCTGAACGCTCTCACTTATCGTTCAATAGGTAGGCATCAACATGCCTGAGATTCATGCGCCAGATTTTGCCGCGTGTATTCAGCATGGCTAACATCTCTTTGGGTGCCTGATAACCCAGTACCACGGTGCCGCCTTCGAGCGCTATCGCTGGCGTGCCTTGCACCCCAAACTGAATACCTAGCTCGTAATGGGCACTGATATCGGTCTTACGGGTTGCCGGGGGAGATAGCCTCACCGCGAGATGCGGCGTCATACGCCTTGTTGCGGTTAGCTGTGCGCCAGATAGACTGCATGTCTTTTTCCGTCGGCGAATTTATCCTTTGACGCGGGAAAGCCAGATAACTAATGGTGATGCCCAGATCGTTGTAGTCTTTCATCTGCTCATGCAGTTTGTGACAGTAGCCGCAGGTGATATCGGTGAAAACGGTAATTACATGTTTTTCCTGCGAAGCTTTGTAGACAATCATTTGATCCTGCAAGGCATTCAGTTTTCCCTTCAGAATCTGATTGGTCATATTCACTGGATCACCACCGCCCAGCGCGTAGAGCGGATCTTACAGAAGATGTTTGCCATCTTCTGTTACGTAAAGCACACCGCTTTCCGTTAGCACTGTTTTAAGGCCAGTAACGGGCGCAAGCTGGATATCAATTTTTTCAATACCCAATTTGGTCAGTGTCTGTTTAATCGCCGAATCGTCGGCGTGTACTGCGCTGCTCGTCGCCGCGAGCAGTAAAGCGCTATTAGCCCTTTTTTCATTGTATTTAGTCCCATTTATGGTGTGTCCGCTTATAAAGGGCGTATTCAGCCGTCTAGCCTTTATTTCACCTGCAATTTCAGGCACGCGGATGATGCTGTTGATGCAACTGCTTCAACCGTTTAGTGGCAACGTGCGTGTATATTTGCGTTGTTGAAAGATCGCTATGCCCCAACAACATTTGTACGACACGCAAATCAGCCCCGTGGTTCAGCAAGTGCGTAGCGAATGCATGGCGTAAAACATGCGGTGAAAGCTTCTCACTGTCAATGGATGCCAGCACGGCATAGTGTTTGATACGATGCCAAAAGGTTTGGCGCGTCATCTGCTGCGCCCGTGAGCTTGGAAACAGCACATCGAGCGTTTGTCTGTTCAGTAGCCAAGGCCTGCCGTGCTCAAGGTAATGCTCCAGCCAATAAATGGCCTCTTCCCCCAGCGGCACCAGCCGCTCTTTATTGCCTTTACCAATCACCCGTACGACACCCTGGCGCAAACTGACATCAGCCATGGTCAGTCCCACCAGTTCCGAGACACGCAGCCCCGTGGCATACAGCACCTCAAGCATGGCCTTATCACGCAGTTCGAGTGGCTCATCTACACAGGGCGCTTGCAGCAACGCATTCACCTGCGCCTCACTGAGATCCTTGGGTAATCGCTGGGGCAATTTAGGGGAAGATAATACCGCGCTGGGATCGTCGCTACGCCGTTTTTCCCGGTATAAATATTGAAAAAATCGACGCATGGCACTCAACAAACGCGCCGAACTTGTCGCTTTGTATCCCCCCCCCACGCGTTCAGCAAGATACGCTTGCAGATCCAGCGCCTGCACCTGCAATAAATCACTTTCACGATGCTCCAGCCAATCGGCAAGTGCAGTTAAATCTCGCCGATAGGCGGTCAGCGTGTTGTCAGCTAGGTTTCGTTCCAGCCACATAGATTCAAGAAACTGTTCGATGTGTACCCGATCCTGTGCTTGCATACGCTCCTCCTTTCTTGACTGCGTACAAGATAAAACCGTGACGTTATTATGCCTGAAGTGACGTAAAATAGGCAGGATCATCACCTGAATTAACGAGACTATTTTCTATGAAAATTTATTTTATGCCGTATTTATCATTAATAGACACTACAAAATAGGCGAAAGTATAACTTATCTCATAGGAAGTATTCACAATCGCACAACTCGCCAAAGCAGGCTCTTTAGCCGCTTTTGCGCTTTTTGGACTAACATTGAGATGCTTTTTCTGTGACTAACATGACAGTATCTATCGATAAAAAAAGATAATAGAGTCCTATGCAAGCCACCATCACGTCTACTCTCGATGCGGGGGTGAACGCAGCGCCGGTTAACCCCCGCAGTAAGGCTGTTGTCGCTTCATTGATCGGAACTGCGATCGAATTTTTCGATTTTTATATTTATGCTACCGCCGCTGTGCTGATTTTCCCGCACATCTTCTTCCCACGGGGCGATGAGACCGCCGCGACGCTACAGTCGTTAGCGACGCTTGCCATTGCCTTTATTGCACGCCCGATTGCTTCTGCGCTGTTTGGCCACTTCCGTGACCGCGTAGGACGTAAGGTAACCCTGGTTGCTTCCCTACTTACCATGGAGATCTCTACTGTGCTGATCGGCCTGCTGCCGACCTACGACAGCATTGACATCTTAGTACCGTTGCTACTGGCATTGGTGCGTTTTGCCCAAAGCCTTGGTCTGGGCGGTGAATGGAGTGGAGCAGCGTTACTGGCAACCGAAAATGGCCAGCTCATAAACGCGCACTGCATGGCTCATTCCCGCAGTTGGGTGCGCCTATCAGCCTCTTTTTTCGCCAACGGCACTTTTCTGCTGCTCTCCTGGTTGTTAAGCGAAGAGTAGTTCATGACTCGGGGATGGCGTATATCCTTCATTGCCTCAGCGGTATTGGTCTTGATCGGTTTGTATGTTCTTGTTTCTCGACACGAAGCGCCTGTATTTACCAAGGCTATCGAAGCATGCAAGAAAGTCCGTATCCCACAGGAACACTGCTGAACAAGCATCTGAAGGCGACCATTCTTGGCACCTTTATCATGCTTGCCATCTATACGCTTTTTACATTGTGACGGTCTATTCCATAACCTATGGCACATAGCCCAATCCAAAAGGCTGGGTTTCTCGCGTAATAGCTTCCTGTGGATGCTGATAGTGGCAGTGATTGCTTTCGGCCTGCTGATCCCGGTTGACGGGATGCTGGCAGATGCCTATGGCCGCCGCAAGATCATGATCGTTGTTACCTGCGGCATGCTGGTGTTCGCGGTGCTGTTCCCGTCGCTCTTAGGGTCTGGCAGCCAATCGCTGGTGTTGGGGCTGGGTCTGATGGGCTTAACCTTTGGCCCAATGGGCGCGTTGCTGACTGAACTGTTCCCCACCGAAGTATATTATACCGGAGCCTCGCCCTCCTATAACTTCTCCTCGATTCTGGGAGCATCGGTTGTCCCTTACATCGCGGCCTGGCTTACAGCCAACTACGGTCTGTTTTATGTGGGTGTTTATCTGTTTGCCATGGCGTCCTTAACGCTTATCGCATTATTGCTGACCAAAGAAACACGTCACCAAGCGCTCGAGTAACCCCCACAGGCAAACGTGAAAACGGGTGAAGGTTAATTACTTCACCCGTTTTTTTATCCCCTGCCATTTTACAAGAACTCGCTCCCCATATCCACGCTATATCCTAAATAATTTAAGTTTCAGGATAAAACATTCACGTTTTGAACAGCACCTGCGCTGATCTTTTAGGGCGAGACTCATAAATGAGTCTCGTAACGCGGCAAGTAAATGACAAATCTGTCTGGAACAGATTTGAACGCCGCTTGTGGCGGGTCTCGTTAGAGGTGATGCCAAGAGATGGGTCGAATAACGAACGCAGCTAACGCACCTGCAACTTGCAGTATAACGGATATATACCTCGCTGCGAGATTCGGTTAGGCTAATAGTAAGTTTGTTTAACACGCTGCAATTGCATATGAAAATTAGTTTTTTTCTACGGCTACAGCACCTTTTATACCGAGATGGCTGCGGAGAAAATTCGCGATATTTTGGGCAAATCCCTGGTCGACTTACATAACGTGAAAGATGTCGATCTGCAGAAAATGGAAGAGTATAAATTCCTGATTATGGGTATCCCAACGTGGGATTTCGGTGAAATTCAGGAAGATTAGGAAGCCATTGAGGGACAACTATTCTCATTGAATCTACAAGGGAAAACGTTGTGCTGTATGGCATGAGTGACCAGCTAGGCTACAGTGAATGGTTCCTTGATGCCCTCGGTATGTTGCATCATCAACTGGCCGCAAGCAGCGCAACCTTTATTAGCTATTGGCTCACCGAAGGCTATGAGTTCACTACCACCAAACCGCTTACGCAGGATGGGAAACACTTTGTTGGGCTGGTACTTGATGAAGTGAATCAGTATGACTTGAGCGATGAGTGCTTGAAACAGTGGTGCGAGCAGATCTTACAGGAAATGGCTGAGCAGTTGTGACATCCGAGGAGTCCGCTAGAGGCATCAGTCGACAGCGCACCGTCGGCTAAATCTGAAGCTAGCGCGCGTCCGAATTTTCTCCCGCCCACTCTTTACTCTCCAGTAACAGCTGACGCAAATGCCGCCATTCCTGCTTATCCATATTGTCTGATGCCAACCAGAGTTGCTGCCGGCGTTTACCGTCACTGCGCCGCAGCGACAGCAAGATACCGTTTTTTAACATCCACGGACGGCGGATAATGTGCCAGCGATGATGCTGCCATTCAAGGCTCGCTTCATCCTGCAACACGATTTCACCGTGGCGCGCTTTGATATTACGCTGGCTGCGCATAAACCCGAAAACCACCAACGTCGTCAGTGATAACCAAAGCACAGCATATGCGTCTGGCCAAGGCGCCAGCAGAATCAACAGCAGCAAGAGCCCGTGCACCAGCAAAGAAAATATCTGCATGCGCCAGGAGACGCGTAAATTACAGCGCCACAGGGCCACGATCTTTATTTCGCGTCTGGATAAGAGAGATCATGCGTTTTAGTTCCCCATACTCCGGTTCACCGTGGTTCATCAACCAGTTGAACAGATCAGGGTCATCGCACTGCAATAAACGCACAAAAGCGCGTTTGTCATCATCGCTTAGCACATTATACTCATGTTCAAAAAAGGGCATGATGGCGATATACAATTCTCGCATTCCTCGGTGGCACGCCCAGTGAATTCGCGCTTTATTATCAATGTCCATTGCTTTTCCTACTTTTTATCGACGCCGAAGTGTAGTATAACTCGGATGTCTAGATAAACACTCAACTAAATGTAATATTTGGACATATTTTAGCGCATATCAGCGTATCGTAGAAGGTTATCAATCACGCACACGCTCAGTAACGCTTTCAAATATGCTAACTAAAAATTATGCGACGTGACGTAATAACAAGAACAACTGCTTGCAAACCCTACAAGCTCTTTTTAGGCCAAACGCAAGCGTAACTTCACGAGGATGGTTACATGACAACCCTAATTCCCTCTGCACCACAAACGATTAAATTAAATTCCATCACTGCCTCAGCCCAGCTTCGCGCTACGCTGATAGCGCTTGATGACTGGGTGCTAGTGACGCTCACAGGTCCAGACACGCGCACTTACCTGCAATGCCAAGTGACGGCCGATGTTAACGCGTTAGCGCCCGATAAACATGTACTTTGCGGCCATTGTGATGCCAATGGCAAAATGTGGAGCACGCTACGCCTGTTTGCCCACAATGAAGGCTTTGCCTATCTGGTTCGCCGCAATCTGCGCGATACTCAATTAAATGAGTTAAAAAAATACGCCATCTTTGCCAAAACCACTATCGCCGCAGATGAAAATCTCCAGCTAATTGGTGCTGCGGGAAGTAATATACGCGAACGTTTAGCCGAGGTCTGCTCCACTCTACCGGACACTGAAAATCCTGTTGTCAGTCACCCCTTCGGTACACTGCTGCATTTTGATCTTCCTGCTGAACGTTTCCTTCTGGTACTGAACGAAGAAGGTGCCGCAGTACTGCGTTCAAAACTGGGAGACAGCGTGCAATGGACCGACAGCCAACAGTGGTTGGCGCTGGATATTGAATCCGCACTACCGATTATTGATAACGTAAACAGCGCGCAGTTCATCCCGCAAGCAACGAATATACAGGCACTTAACGGTATCAGTTTTAACAAAGGTTGCTACACCGGGCAGGAAGTGGTGGCACGAGCAAAATTTCGCGGAGCCAACAAGCGGGCACTCTATTGGCTTGCTGGCACGTCATCACGTGTACCAGAAGCGGGCGAAGACCTGGAGCTGAGAATGGGTGAAAACTGGCGTCGCACCGGTACGATACTCGCCGCCTGTCCGTTGAGCGACGGTGCACTTTGGGTGCAAGCTGTACTGAATAACGATCTGGAAGCCGATAGCGTATTGCGCGTACGCGATGCAACGAAAAGTCAGCTTACTCTGCAACCACTGCCTTATTCATTATCTGAATAATGACGGGCAAGGATCGTCACTGAGCGCCGTTTCTGTTTCATCAAGAAACAGCACCAGAGGGGTATTGAGGAGCTAAACATAAAGGTAGATCGCCAAAAATGACACAGGCTGCTACCCAGCACAAACCCATGCCAGATCGCGTGGTTGTAGGGATGCGCTTACATACATAAAAATAACGCCTAGCGTATACACTGCACCGCCCACTGCCAGTAAAGTGACACCAACAGGTGCTAATACCTGCACTAGCTGATAAATCACAATCAGTGAAAGCCGTCCCATCACCAGCGACAACACTTCAAAACGATAAGCGAAGGTCAGTTTAAATAACATGCCTACCCAGCGCCATGCTCCATATGACAATCATTCTCGTCGCACCATTGTCCACGGCTTGCATCAACAGCAGCACCAGCCCGACAATATCCAGCACTACGCCAGCACTGTGACTGATACTGTTGGCTATTTCCTCCGCCAGCGTACAACCCGTATTGCTAACTGATTTCACCATATTCCGTTTTTACTCCCGGCGCGATTGACTGTAAAAAACCTCGCACAGTGTAATCAAGAATATTTTAATTGTATAAGTGTACTCTGAAAATATTTTTCAACCCAATGCGCTACCGTACTTGAACAGAACCAGGTATTGGCCCCGGCTCCCTTGCGCCGGGAATGACATCATCGATACGCTGCACCATATAGTCATAGAAGGGGTTGGGGGGGATGGAGGAAAGACGCAGTAACGTATCCAAATCGAGAATCAGTACTCCACGTTCACCGCGAGCGGTAATACGTCCGAGTGGAATACCAAACTTATGCGGCGGAGTGGAGAAACTACCATAAAGCGAATCGCTGTCAGAAAACGGCAGCGCTACATGAGACAGCGAATAGACATATTCGGGATAATCCATCCCCACAAATCATGTCGTGTCACTTCCATGCTGCCTGCTTTGGTGTCAAAGGCGACAGCTTTTGCACTTTGTACCGATATATTGGTAATGACTGTGGTACCGTAAAAACGTGATGTAGGCAGCAACCATTGCCCAATCGCCGATGCAGAGGCATCACGCAGCAACAGACCAAAGTTAATGGTGCGGTTGACGTCAAACAGCACCAAATCATTGTCGTTTTGAGGCAACAAATTATAGAACGCGCTGATCACCCGCCCGCGTGCCAACGGTAAATCCATGATCGACTGGAAAGTTAAAATCGGCGGTAGCTCCGACAATCGCCGCTGCCGTGCTTCCTACTCAAGCTGTGACTGCAACACAATGGTGAGCAGATAAGACTGGCGCACACCATTCACCGGGAATGAGTTGTATTTGAACGGGTTGAACTCCGGAAAAATACTCAACCAGGCCACTTTGGCAAACGGAGGGAAAATCGCAGGTAATCCGGCTAGACTGGCAAAGCGTGCATAAACCGTAATGCTAATCATGGGGGGGGAGATCAGGAACAAACAAGCAGCCTTAGGCAATGAGGATCGCTAAGGGTATCAAGCGCATATTTCAGCGTGAGGGCTCCACCGTTAGAAAAACCAACGATATGCAGCAGTAAACGCTCTCCCCCGTTCGCGGGTATCACAAAATGCGCAGCCTCACTTACCGCCAAACGCGTTGCAGCCAACCAATCTTCCCAACGGACTTTAGTCAACGCACCGGGTACAGCACCCTGTACCGGAATACGTAGCCCGATAGCGACAAAGCCATGCTGACGATAAAGCTCAGCCACATTTCGCATACTGTAGGGAGAGTCGGTCAACGTATCCCGTTGTGATGATACCCACCTGCGCATTCATTTTCGCTCCATCCAGATACACCTGTCCGCTTTCAGCATCTATACCCTAAATACTTCACGTTGCAGCCAACACACCTGCAACGTGAAGTATGAAGAGGATATTTAAAATCAAAATGTTATGGAGAAAGCGACGATGGCCCAAAGAATAACCCTTAACGAAACCTCGTATTTTGGTGTGGGGGCGATTAACCATATTGTGGAAGAGATAACCCGGCGTGGTTTCCATAAGGCGTTGGTGGTAACCGACAAAGATTTGGTTAAATATGGCATAGTGAACAACGTCATCATACTGCTCGATCAGGCAGACCCCTATGAGGTTTACGATGAAGTGGTGACTATAATAATCCCACCATCCGCGTTATTACCGCTGTTATTGAGCGCTATAAGGCCGCATAGGCCGATTACCTGATCGCTATTGGCGGCGTCATCACAGGACACCTGCAAGGCGACCGACGAAGAAAAACGGGGCAAGTTCGTCTGTGTTGATCCACATGATATTTCTATCGTCTCTTTTATCGATGCCAACATGATAGCCAGTATGCCACAGCGTCACTGAAGGCAGCCAAAGGTCTGAATGCACTGACACATGCTATTGAAGGCTTCATCAACAAAGGCGCGTGGGAGCTGACCGACATGCTGTATCTGAAGACGATTGAAATCATCAGTCGTTCGCTGCGAGATTCAGTTGCGGGAAATGCCGTATACGTGGAGGCTATGGTGCTGAGACAGTGGTCGTCGGAATAGGCTTCTCCAACGTGAGACAGGATTAGTGCACGGTATGGCGCACCCCCCCGCTAGGTGCTTTCTATGACACCCCGCACGGCGTGGCAAGCGCGATCCTACTGCCCCAATATCATGTTCAATGCTGACTATACTGGCGACAAGTTCCGCCAAATCGCCGTAGCAATGGGCGTAACGGGTGAAGAAGAGATGACTATCGCACAAGCACGTGAAGCAGCCATTACCGCAGTGAAACAGCTTTCTCAGGATGTGGATATCCGGCACGTCATGCGTCAGTGGGCATGAAGGAAGAGGATATTCAGGCATTCGCACAGGCAGCCCTAGACGATGTTTGCAACGGCGGCAATACGTGCGATGCTACACTGGAGCAAATTAAAGCGCTATATCAGTCAATCTACTGATTCCCTCCCCCTACATTTTCCCTCACTATTTCTACTGTCCCGGCATCGCTTGCCGGGGTTTACGCCTGCATATAAATAATATAAATTCACATATGATAGTGGTTGTCGTTATCAACGACGAATTTCATCATTCATAGAGGAGCGCAAACTATGCTTGCCGCAATGATTACCGCATGCAGGTTATGGAGTGCCAGCTGGTGTCTGGGTAAACTTTGAGCAGCCCTGGGTATTCTCGCGTCTACCGCGCTGCACTGATGCCGTTGCTTGCTCTGCTCGATCTTCAGCTAAGCAGCTGGAAACTGATTGTGGCGATTGCGCTGCTGGCGACTGCAGTCATGTTGTTCCAACCTCGCTTGCGCCATTATCTGCTGTTGCCTTCCTACTGAGCCCTGGCAGGAAGCACAGGTCACCCACGGCAACGCCGGGCAGGTGCGCGCAATCAACGACTCATATTCCACTTACCAGGCGCGCAGCGCAGTCCACCCTCGCGCAGCACATCAATTAGATGCATTATTGACGCTCAAGCACGGCGTAATATTCGGGTGGCGTTGATAAAACTGCGGCAAGCGCAGGAATCAGAATATCACGCGCCAGAGAGTGTGGCATATCAACGCGAATTCGCCCGAAAGGACCCAATTTCTGGCGCGAAAACAGCGTATCGGTTTCATCTATTTCCGCCAGTAAACGCAGGCAGCGCTGGTAGTAAATGTCTTCTTCAGTCGTCACTTGCATCTGATGCGTAGTGCGCAGCAAAAATCGCACCCCAAAGCGAGCTATCAAGCCGCTTGATAGTCTGGCTGACGGTGGCACTCGGCAAATTCAGCTTTTCGGCTACCCGGCTGAAATTACCCAGTTCGATAATCCGCACAAAGGTGCGCATCGCCTGAATATGGTCCATAAATGCCGCTATTGTTGGTAATTTTTGAACAGTGTTGCACATTATTCGCCATTTATCTTTATTCTCTAAACAATCACACTGCTTTCATCTTATGAACGAGGGAGAACACACAATGCAACAACGTCAACTTGGCAAAACGGGATCGTTGGTTTCTAGCATCGAGCTTGGCTACATGGGCATAAGCGATTTTTACGTCACGGCGCAGGATGAAAAAGAGGCCATCTCCACATTACACCGAGCACTGGAGCTGGGCACCACGCTGCTGGATACTGTCGATATGTACAGTCCATACACCAATGAAGAGCTGGTTGAACGCGCCATCAAAGACAAACGCCAGCAGGTGGTGCTCGCCACTAAGTTCGGGATAATGCGCGATCCGAGCAATCCTCACGCCCGTGACATATGCGGTCGCTCTGGATTACGTGCGCCAGTCGGTTGAAGGCAGGCTGAAATGTCTTGGTGTGGATAAGATCGATCTTTACTATCAGTACCGCGTCGATCCGACCGTCGTCATTGAAGAAACCGTCGGCGCATTGAGCGACCTAGTCACCGCAGACAAGATCCGCTATATCGGATTAAATGAAGCCCCGGTTTCATTATTGGAGCGCGCACACCGCGAACACCCCATTACGGCACTACAAACAGAATATTCTCTCTGAACGCGCGATGTAGAAGCTGAAATCCTCCCAGCGTGCCCTAAGTTAGAAATTGGTTTTGTACCTTATAGTCGGCTCGGATGTGGCTTTCTGAGCGGCACGTTACGTAGTCGATAGGATTTGGCACCAGACGATTTTCGTCGCAGCAACCCACCCTTTATGGGAGATAACTTTTCCAAAAACCTGGCGCTGGTTGAATAGGTGGAAAAACTGGCGCAAGCGAAAGGCGTAACCCCTTTGTAGTTGGTGCTGGCATGGGTATTGGCACAGGGTGACGATATTGTGCCCATTCATGGCACTAAATGCTGCCGCTACCTGGAAGAGAATATCGCCGCACTGGATGTTCCTTTAACACCAGAGGAACTGGCAACGATAGAAGCTATCTTCCCATTCGCAGCAGCAGCGGGCGATCGTTACGGCACTGGGAGCATTACGGCCATTAAAAATCTACGTTAAAGAGCGATCTGCGCTAAATCCAAATAGCAAGATAGCGGGCCTCGGTAATAAACTTAGGTCCGCACACGCGGCTAGCGTGCAGCCGGTTTTGCATGCTTGCTGGCATGCGTTAATGTCGGCTGATACACCTTGAAGCGCTCGGTTTGGCCAGCACTTCTTGGTTAGCGAAAGTGGCATCTAGCAACGCTGGATAAGGTAGAAAGGCGTTAGCAACAATGCGTAACTACCCGCCAATGTTCAGGTGCTGCGCTTCGCGGATCAGACGATCGGCGGTGCTCAGGCTGGTCTGCAAGCCATCATGAAACGGTGGGTTGAAGACGATCCAGGTCAAAAAGCCTGGCGATATCCAAGTAGATATCACTGGCAATCACATCACTTTTCAGCTCATTTAACGCAAGCGTGGCACGACTGGTCAGCAGCGCCGGCATTGACATCACTTAGCGTCAAACGCAGCTTGGGAGACCAACACCACACCACTGCCGCAGGCGAATCCAGTACCTTACCTTTCATATGTAGCGCGAAGATGGATAACAGCAGCGCACTGCTAACATCGAGACCATCACGGCTAAATACACTGGGCAACGTAGCAACAGGAACATTCTCAACGTAATAGCTGTCTTTCCAGTCATCGAGGTTAAACTCAGCAGAAGCATCTAATCGGCCATAATAAATCCTACAGCGCCGCGCACTATCAATTTTGGTTAAGGTGGTAAAACCTTCAAGAATACCTTCCGCGCTTCGCACACCGCTGCGGTTCTCACCCACTACAAGAATCTCGCTGCCAACAGCAAGATGTGACAGCAGATCGGCGAGTTGGAACTGCGCCTTCTATTTGCTCTTCGGCCATTAGTAAATCAAGGTATCGCAGGCGGTCACCTGCTTAGCATCCACCAGCAAGCCAAACTGCGCTAGCAACGTGTCTTGAATGTCGCCGGTAAACAGCAGCGGCGGAAAATAAATTCGTCACTGTGACGCAGTATCACTTCACTAGCCGGGGTTAATGCTGACATCAGGTGTTTTCTCCTCAAAAATAGAGCGGCGATTATACCCTAAATTATCCTGGTTGCAGGGGCGCTGTATTGGCGCATCCGCATCAGATTTGTTATCATAGCACGGCTATCATGGCGAGCAGAGCAATTGAAATCATGGCACCAAGACGCGATTGGCTTTTACAACAGATGGGGATTACACAGTGGACGTTGCGTCGCCCCACGGTGTTGCAGGGCGAGATTGCCGTTACCCTGCCCGCACAAACGCGTCTGGTGATTGTTGCCGCCCAGCTCCCTGCCTCACATGACCCCTTGATTAGCGATGTGTTGTACAGTTTGTCACTGCGTCCCGAACAGGTGTATCTGCTCACGCCGGAACAGATTGCCATGCTGCCCGCTTCAACACATTGCCATACTTGGTACCTAGGGGTTGATGTGTCTCCCGCCTGGACAGGTATGCAATTGAGTAGCCCGACGCTAGACGAGCTTTATACCAACCCTAGTGCCAAACGCGCCCTTTGGCAACAAATCAGTGAACATCTTCCCTTGCGCAGCGTCTGAGGCCAATTAATTCAGGTTGTTTATCATGCACGTTATCTCTCCCCTCATGACTCACGATTTTCCTGCCGCCTTTGCCATTGAAAAGGCAAGCCACGCTTTTTCGTGGAGGAAAAGCACCTTTAACAGTAATCAGGGCGAACGTTATCTGAACCTGAAATTGACGCTCGACGATACGCTGGTAGCGTTTGCCATTACGCAAGTGGTACTGGATGAAGCGACGTTGTTCAATATCGCCGTTCACCCCACATACCAGCGACAAGGCCATGGTCGTCGCCTGCTGAAAAAGTTGATTGAAAAACTGGAAGCACGTGGTATAATAACGCTGTGGCTAGAGGTTCGTGCATCCAACGCCATCGCACTGTATGAGCAATTAGGGTTTAACGAAGTGTCACTGCGGCGTAACTATTACCCGGCAGTCAATGGGCGCGAAGATGCGGTGATAATGGCATTACCACTCTAAGTCCTAACGCGCCTGTTGCCATTGTTTAATGGCAACAGGCGCGGTCAGTGTTAGAAATCCACGTATACAGAGAGTTTTAGAGAGCGTGGACGGTCTGTGTCACATAGGTGACAGCATCATCCACGGATGCCTAATATTTTTCATTGATGACGTTCTCGACGTTCGCATGCCATACCAGCGTATAGTCATTCATTGGCATACTGTAGCGCACGCCTATTATCCAGCACAGCTTGCAGACGCTGCCGTGCTAAATCAGGGTTTTCTACCAAACGTCCTGTCAGCAATATCTTAACATAAAGCGACATAGTAACATCATACAACCGGGAATTACGGTGCCCACCGGTTAAAAACCGCACGGCCTCATGGACCTCCAACGCGTTACCCGTGATTAAAATAAGTACATGATTTATATCATTTAACAGCGCAGTGGTAAGGCACACGGCACGATTTGCTATGCTGACGATGGCTTGCGCCAACTGTTCCGACAGCGCGTAAGTGGGCATAAAGATTCCTGATCCCACTTTGACATCCATCACCAACGCATCTAGCCCTTCCGCCAGCTTTTTACACATTATCGACGCGGTGATCAATGAGATGGAATAAACCGTTGCTGTGATATCACACGTGGCGTAAAAACGCTTATCGACCGGTGCTAGAGAACGTGTCTGCTCGATGATCGCTACACCGACATGGCGTATGATGTCGCGAAACTACTCGTCTTAAGGGAAGATATTAAGACTAGGAATCGACTCCAGTTTGTCCAGCGTCCCACCCGTTGTGGCCCAAATCGTGTCTTGATATCATCGGCACATAGCCGCCACGCCTCTACCATCAGCCCCAGCATCAAAGAAGTGACATCCCCTACACCGCCCGTCGAATGCTTATCCACCAGTGGACCATTAAGATTAAGATCGTCCCAGTGTAATCGGCTGCCCGAATCGTGCATCTCCAACGTCAGCGACACACGCTGAGCTATGGGGCGTTGCATTAACCGCCATTTTTCCCGTGGGGTTTTCATAAAATCCGTTCCGGCATCAATGGCGATTTGACTCGCCTGACAAATCAAAGCATCGGTTTTTAACTTGTCGCTTTTAATAATCACTTTCAGCAGCACGTCGGCCTTCTGGCGCAACGCATGGCAGGCAGCTACCAGCGTATACCCGGTTTCTACATCACCGGTTATTAATGCACGATAGGGAAACACCACATCACTTCATCAGCCCCGTAGATTATCGCCGCCAATGTTTCCGCGCAGGCGATATCAATATCATCACCGCCATCAGGAAAGTTGGTTACGGTAGCAATGCGGATCTCTGGAGTTCTCTGCTCGCGCAGCGTTTTAAACGTCAAGGGGATAAAACGGGGATAAATACAGATGGCAGCGGTGTTCCTGCCACACTGCGCGGACTGCTGACAGAGTGCGACCACCCGTGCTTGTGTATCGTCATCGTTCAAGGTGGTCTAATCCATTAGACCCAGTGCGCGTTGCGCTACAGCAGTTAAATCAGTCATAGCAATGTCTTGTATGTCATGGTTTTTCACGTTTAATTGTAAAAATAATAACAAAAAAGTTTAATGTAATTAAAACAAAATTTATGGGGTAAGGGTCACTGTTTCGAAACGACCAACTTTTTTAAGTATAGGGTGATTAGCAAGACAGCTGAGGAGAAATGTGCATATACGCTTAAATCAAGTTACACTGTCACTACCGCTGTTAACCGGTTTATCGCCGACAATTACAGACACTTCACGCCCACAGTGGCAACTTTATATACTACGCACCGCTAACGGCGTACTTTATACCGGCCACACGGCGCGATGTATCGCGCCGTGTGGCGCGCAACATCAACGTGGAAAAAATGCAAAGGTACTGCGAGGAAAGAGAGAACCGACGCTGGTGTATCACTGTCAAGTGGGGGATCATACGATGGCATTACGGTTAGAATACCGCCTAAAGTAACTGAGCAAGCAGCAAAAAGAGAGGCTGGTACGCAACCAGCCTTCAGCACTCTCTGACTATATACGTATTGATGTACCCTGAATAGATCAGGGGAAAAAACGTTTAAAAGGCGCTGAGTAGTCCTCAGTCCTACTGACACCTTCAAAATGATTGTCAGAGAGCGGGTAACATCAGAAAGGCGGCGTCACTGTCTGGCCATCGACAGCCTAACTACCTCTCCCGTGTGGGCACAAAACCAAAACGGGCATAATAGGCAGGGATCGCCCAGCACTACCACCGCGGTATAGCCAAACTCGTTTAACGCATCCAACCTTCGTAAACCAGTTTTTCTCCTCACCCTTGATGGCGAGCGTTTCATCGACTGCCAGCAGGCCCAGAGCAACCCATTGCCTGTCTTCATCAGCAATGTGATCACTGGGCTAAAAGCGACATATCCCATCACGACGCCTTCATCATCCGTCGCGACAACGCCAAGCGTTAGCAGCTTATCTTCCCGTAGTTGATGAACCAGATCGGCTTCTGCCGAGGTGGGAAACGCATGACGCAACAGCGCATCAATACTTGCTGCATCCACTGGAATTTCCACACGTACTAACCTGATGTGTCTTTTATATTGCTCTTATAATATAAATAAAAATTACCAGACTTTTTAGTGAAAATTTTAACCGCATTACCAGAGTCCCTGCTAGAAGGATCATCTTGAATATAAACCGCTTCTAAGCCTGTAACTGTATCACTATCAACGCATAGTTTATACGCAGAAAAAGAAATTTTCGGATACCCAACAACAATGGTTATTAATAATATATAGATTAATTTTTTCACATCTACTCCAGCACAATATTTTTAATGAAAAGAAGGCAGCATAATGTAGAGAAAACATATCCCTTGTTTTCACTATAACAAAGAATTACATAAAAAAGCAACCTCAAATAAAAACTTACTTACAAGCATGAAACAAATATTATCTCATCATAAATTAACCTGATTATAAATACTAATAGACTCAGACAGCACTCTTGAGTTTCTTTCAAATTTAGAGTAATTAATAGTTATAATATTGCAAATATCGTCTATTTGCAACCTGGGTGACATGCAATAAAAATCTACGCAATAAAAAGTAATTACCATAAAATTCATGATAGCACGGAAAACATGTATGTACCCAAAAAGTTGTTCTTCGAAATTTAATATATTATTATTTAAGACTGGAGTAGCCTATCTGTATACAGAGTTATAAATTCTTTTACCTAGAATAATTTGTGTATTAGAATTTAAATGAATAGATAGCGCAGAAATAACTTAGTCGTATCAGATACGTCTAACTGCAGTTTACTCCTACTCCTGCTCCCATGCGATAGTATTACGCAACGAAATATAGTTTCTCCACAAACTCATCATCATTAGCAGATAATATCGCCTGAACTATATAATTGGAGATAGAATAAAAATTACTCATTGGCCTTATTTCATAAATAAAATAATTACCCGGTGAATTATCCCTAATTAGACTCAATGTTATTCGATTGATTACATTCATGCTTTCCGTTGTATAAATATATATTGAAGTTCTATTTTATATAGAAGTTCAATTGATATGATCTACTGCATTTTCATTTCACCCCTAGCTTGAAATACTATGATTGAATATAAATTCCGGAGTCTGATTATTAATTAGATACAATATCTTAGGTTCATCATCCACAGTTGACAGTGATGAGAAGAAAAGTAAAAAAGGTAAAAAAACTTATTAATAATTTCAATTAAACATATTTTAGTTAAAAAATAAAAAACATTCCGAAAAACAGCTAAAAAAATTTAAAGAAAAAATCAAATAAATAGCAACAATCGCACTTTATCAATAGCGTTACCTCGCGTCATTACAAATATAACAGTTCGCTTCTCTTGCTTTGGATTACATCGCCCCTACAGTAGTTGCTGATGTAAGAAAGCAGCAAGTGATACTTTATAGGTAAAGAGTAATGACAAGCTATTTTTACCCCGATCCCTCGTTTTGAATATAAAAATGTGCTAACGTGCGCAACATTGTGAAAAAAACAGTGGGCCTGCCGCAATGTCAATCAATACCTAAACAACACTGTTTTCTCACAATATCCCGTTTTCCATTCTGGATTTAGCGCCGATTCCGCAAGGGGCAACGCCCAGAGACGCGTTTCATTACTCGCTCGATATATCTCTCTGGCGCGCAGCACGCGGAAAAATGGGGCTACCACCGTTATTGGCTAGCTGAGCATCAGCAATATGACGGGTATCGCTAGCGCCGCAACGTTAGTGCTGATAGGCATCTTCTTTCCGGAACAGAACGCATCCGGCTTAGATCCCGGTGGGGTCATGCTGCCGAACCACTCCTTATTTGTGATTCCCGAGCAATTTGAAACACTGGAATCACTCCTCCCCAGGAGTATCGATTTAAGTATGGGACGCGTACCCGGCACCGATCAACGAACCATGATAGTTTTACACCGCCACCAGAATACGGAAATTAATGATTTTACACGTGATGTGCAGGAGCTACAGCGTTATTTTGCCGAAGTTCAGCCAGATTAAACGGTGCGTGCCGGGCCAAGGCTTACGAGTACCTCTCTGGCTGTTGGTTGCCAGTCTCTACAGCGCGCAATTAGCGGCAGCATTGGGTTTGCCATTTGCCTTCGCAGCGCATTTCACGCCTGATATATTGCTTCAGGCAATGGCACTGTAACGAGAAAAATTCAAACCCTCAGCCACCTGAGCAAACCTTATGCCATGGTGTGCGTTAACGTGATTACGGCTGAAAGCAAACGCGATGCGTATTTCTTGTTCATCTCGGTACAGCAGCAGTTTCTGAATTTGTGCCGAGATGAACATGGGCCGTTGCCTGCAACGGTGTAAGATATGGATTCACTCTGATCTCCAGCCGAACAGTTCGGTGTGGATCAAGCGCTACGTCTGGTAATCGTGGGTGATAAAAGTAAAGTTCAGCATGGTTTGCGTAGCTTGCTGCGAGAGAAAAAAGCAGCAGAAATCATGATCAACGGGAAGATGTTTGATCATCAAGCGCGAAAAAACTCTTTTGAACGGATAATGCAGATACATCAATCACTGTTTAAACAGTAACGATAAGCTAATAACATCATCCCCGGCATAAACCGAGGATTTCTCGCGGGAAGTATGCGCTTCGCCTGTCAGGGATTCCCGCCTACGCGGGAATGTCGACTCATGACGGGAGTGACAAGTGACACATCACTTGCTATCAGTCGTCATCGGCAAGCTATCAAATGCGCAAGCCCTTTCTTACTGTAGGGATCACCGATTCAACGTTCGGATTCACGAAATACAGGGCTGACCAGGCTTTTTTCCGGTTCCTGAAGTCGTAGCTTAGTCCCGCCAAAGTTGACCAAGTATGTAGCAGGTGCGCATTGCTGTATTTCCGGTCTACGTAAGGGGTATAGTCGATTGAGTGATCTTTCTGCCACTGTGGCAAGTTCCAGAGAATGAACGCACAGTGTACGTGGTGCGGTGTAGGGGTACCTCATCCCGACCGAGCACATGATGCGGCGGCGTTTCGTAAACGTCTTTACCGTGATCCGAGAAATAGAGTAAGAAGCCGTTTAGTCGCGTTTTTTCAAAAGATCGGATCAGCGTTTCGACAACATAATCATTATATAGCTCAGCATTGTCATAGTCGTTATAGACTTCAATATCGCTGTCATTCACACCGTCAGGAATACCTTCTCGTCCGACAAAATGAGTTGACACTCCCGGATAACGAAATTTGTATTTCATGTGAGTACCTAACAGGTACACAAAAAATGAATTTCTTCTCAGTGGGATCGGCCAGCACCTTTTCAAACGAAGCGAATACTACATCGGCATATTGCCGCGCGCTTTCTGTGCACTGATTGTTCATATAAAACTGTTTATCTGTCTGCTGGGAAAACACTCTCAGGAACGTATTCCGTTTGGTCATTGTCTGCTGATTGGTGATCCAGAATGTTTTATATCCGGCCTGTTTTATCATGTTCATCAGCGAGGTTTGGTCAGATAGAGATCCCGCTGCTGTTCATCGGCAAACGTCAGTGCCTGCTGCAAAATTTCAATGGTATAGGGACGTGAGGTCACCACATTATTGAACACCACCAGATTAGGATCGCTTTTACGCAGCGCATCCACACGCGGTGTGGTCTGGCAGCCATAACCATACAGACTTATACGGCTACTGGTGGTTGATTCACTGATCACCAACACCAGCGTACGCGGCGTATCACCATTGGCATCTTTCAGGTTTGCCAGAGGAGGTAACGCCGCATTTTGTTTGAGCATTTCAGTCATGCTTTCTAATTGCTAGCAGTACTCAACATAACCCGTAATATACTACCACGGTGCTGTTATAGACATACCGCTTGCCAGATAACCGCTGGCTTCTGTCAGCGTTTCACCCTCATTTTGCATTTTTAGAGGGGAACACCAAACAGCACCACGACAATTAATGAGCACACTGCCACTTTGTATTAAAACAGAAAATAAACCGGTCACACTTTACGCCATAGGAACCCGACCATCACCGTATAAAAACAATATAGCTAAAACTTTCATACTGAAATATTGGCTTACATATTCACCGGCTTCTTTACTATTAGACTCAAAAATTACAAACATGACGCTTTATGAGAACTCTTGTTTACAAATCGAGTAATAACTAAGCGCGATAAGGGATGCCCCATAATACAATGCCTAATATGCCGCTGATGATTTTAGTTCTGAAAGGGAAAACAAAAAAACGGGGATAAGCTATAGAAAATTGTAAAGTAACGAATCGCATAACTCTATGATAGCGCTGTGACCGCTCAGAACAATAATAAGCTGTAGTGCACAGGAGAAAAAACAAAAATAGAGCAAAATCCATCCGAACAAACGCCAACTAAAGCTTTCTTTAACAAAGAGTTCAGACATGTTTAGTTTCATACAGCGTTATTATTTTTTATGCAGTGCCAAATAGCATTACTTTAATTCTGTCTATTTTTTTGATTACATCTCTTACGACACCGCAATCATCAATGCCGAAGAGTAGTACTATCTGTTTAAAACCTTAATATAAAACTAAGATAAGCTGGTGAGTCACAAAAAATCAAGTGTAAAATTTATGTAAGGAACTATTTTATTATTTGAAGCGAAGTGTTGAACTTCGCTTCAAATAATAAGTCAATGCGCTTATTACGCAATTTTATTTTTATTGACCAACATCAGCAGGACGGCGACACGGAGCGCGTTGACCTTCTACGGCGAGCATCACCCTGGCCGCCGCCGAAAGAACGGCGAACACCTTCACGACGTTCACCACCAGAGAAAGGACGTCCGCCACGGCTATTAGTGCGCTCGCCACGTTCGAACAGCTGAGCATCACCCATTAGTTGCATATTCATCGGCTTGTTCAGAATGCGCGTACGAGTAAAATGTGACAGCAATTCGCCCGGCATGCCTTTTGGCAACTCGACGGTAGAATACGATGCAAACAGTTTGATGTTGCCGATATAACGGCTACTAATGTCCCCTTCGTTGGCAATCGCGCCCACTATATGACGAACTTCAACACCGTCATTACGGCCCACTTCAATGCGATACAGTTGCATCTCGCCCACGTCACGGCGTTCACGGCGCTGCGGACGGTCACTCTCATTGCCCGGACGACGATCGCCATGATCATTACGATCGCGGAATTCACGGCGCGGACGACGTTCAATGACCGGATCAGGCGGCAGAATCAGTGGGCGTTCCCCCTGAGCCATTTTTAGCAATACTGCAGCCAGTGTTTCCATATCCAGCTCTTCAGCTGGTTGCAGTTTAGCCAACAGCGCACGGTACATATCCAGATCGCTGCTTTCCAGCTGTTGCTGCACTTTGGCAGCAAACTTTGCCAGGCGGCGTTGTCCTAACAGTTCAGCGTTCGGCAATTCCACTTCTGGAATGGTCAGCTTCATGGTGCGTTCAACGTTGCGCAGCAGACGACGTTCGCGATTTTCCACGAACAGCAATGCACGCCCGGCACGGCCCGCGCGGCCAGTACGACCAATACGGTGCACGTAGGATTCAGCATCTATCGGAATATCGTAGTTCACTACCAGGCTGATGCGTTCCACATCCAGACCGCGTGCTGCAACGTCGGTTGCGATCAGAATATCCAGACGACCATCTTTCAAGCGCTCCAGAGTCTGCTCACGCAGCGCCTGATTCATGTCACCATTCAGTGCTGCGCTATTATAACTACGCTCCAACGCTTCGGCCACTTCCAGTGTCGCGTTCTTGGTACGTACGAAAATGATGGCTGCTTCGAAATCTTCCGCTTCCAAGAAACGTATCAGCGCTTCGTTTTTACGCATGCCGTGCACAGTCCAGTATCTCTGACTAATATCCGGACGCGTTGTCACGCTTGACTGAATACGAACCTCCTGCGGATCTTTCATGAAACGGCGTGTAATACGACAAATTGCTTCTGGCATGGTTGCAGAGAACAACGCAGTCTGGTGCTCAGTCGGGATCTGGGCCATGATGTTTTCAACATCTTCAATGAAGCCCATACGCAGCATTTCGTCCGCTTCATCCAACACCAAGACGCTTAGGTTGGAGAGATCGAGCGTACCGCGTTTCAGGTGATCCAGCAGACGTCCTGGTGTACCAACAACAATTTGCGCACCCTGGCGCAATGCACGTAATTGCACGTCATAGCGCTGGCCGCCATAGAGTGCTACCACGCTCACACCGTACATATGTTTCGAGAAATCATTACAAGCTTCAGCAACCTGCACCGCCAGCTCACGGGTCGGCGCTAGCACCAGCATTTGCGGTGCTTTCAATTCAGATTTAAGATTGTGCAGAAGTGGTAATGAAAACGCTGCTGTCTTACCGCTACCGGTCTGGGCCATACCCAGCACGTCGCGGCCATTAAGCAAATGGGGAATACATTCTACCTGGATGGGAGAGGGTTTCTCATATCCCAGATCCGACAGTGCATTCAGAATAGGAGCGGACAGCCCCAGGTCAGCAAAAGAAGTTTCAAACTCTGCCATGTAAACGTGCCTCATAGTGAAATGGCGGCCAGTCTACGTAACTTGTCGAGAAAATACTCAGTTATTTTCATTGAAAAGTGTGAACCGGCTCAAATTATTTTAAAAAAAGAACAAAAAAGCTCTCACTCGTTAAGGCGATAGAAACAGTTGTTCCCGGTTGATTGCGTTCGTCAGCTATTGCTGGTTCTATCCTAATAGGTCGTCTTGTTCTTGGCCTAACAATGCCAATTCAACAATGCATAGCCGTGCTTAACAAAATTATGAACGTTGTTGACAACCGTCAGCTTGAACAACGTCATGACGCTGTTCTTGTCCCCCAGACTTAGGTAGTGCTTACCTAAATAGAAGTCAGTTTCACTGAGATGCTCAGTGAGAGAAGTGTTATCCGTTGCTTATGCCTTGAGTCGTTCCATCAGTACTGCTTCACTGATGTTGCCCAGGCAGAATTCGCCAATATTCCATCCCCAAGGACCTCTTTCTGAACTGTCATAATGCTGCTTCAGTGCAGCCTTGGCATTTTTGGGATTAATCTCTTGTTCTGCTAAATACAGCCATAACGTACGGAAAGGATCGTTCTGATCGTCACGATAAAACGCTAGCAGATCATCCTGTACTAAAAGATAACGATCGCCATAATACAAGGCGATACCCCGGTTCAAACGCGCATAATTGTAAGTTGGATCAAGCTCTAGTACAGAATAAAACGCCCTATAAGCAGCATTAAAATTGCCTGCCTGCGTTAAGTAAATGCCGAGGCAGTTAAATACTCCCAGTATATCCGGACTTATCTCGACCGCGCTTGCGAAAAATTATTACGTGCTAACGTTTTGAGTCGGATACTATCATATAACACTCCGCGCTCATATAATAGCTGTGCGCGTTCGTCATCGGTTAACGCGCCCGCGACTGGCAAGAATTTGTTCCATAAGTGCCAAAAAAACTTCCTGCTGTAAAGCAGGCTGCACTGGAATTGCCAATACCGAGTTTTTACGCCAATCCGTGTTGCTGCATCCTACCAGGATAAGTTGCTGCCGCAACTTAACTTTAGTGTAAGAAAGGCTTTATTTCCTACTCCTGAAGACAAACATTAGATGAACATCCTATCCTCGCACGCTCATCAACGTAAGGCTATCCGTGCCTCACAAAATGCCACTTCCCTCCGCTGCGGGGAAGTGGCAAAAAAATAAGCCGAAAGAGCTGTTATTCTTCCTCAGAAGACGCTGCAGCAGCGGCATCCTGAGGCTGAGCTCTTGCTTCCTTGATACTCAAACGCACACGTGCCTGACGGTCAACTTCCAGCACTTTAACTGGAACTTCTTGACCCATTTGCAGATAGTCAGTAACTTTCTCAACGCGTTTGTCAGCGATTTGAGAAATGTGTACCAAACCTTCTTTACCACCGCCAATAGCAACGAACGCGCCGAAATCAACAATACGCGTTACTTTACCTTGGTATACGCGGCCCACTTCGATTTCTGCGGTGATCTCTTCGATACGACGAATGGCATGATGTGCTTTATCGCCGTCGGTTGCGGCGATTTTTACCGTACCGTCATCTTCGATCTCGATAGTGGTGCACGTTTCTTCGGTCAGCGCACGGATCACAGAACCACCTTTACCGATCACGTCTTTGATCTTGTCAACGCTGATCTTGATGGTGTGGATGCGCGGCGCAAACTGAGAAATGTCGCCACGCGGCGCGCCTATTGCCTGTTCCATTACGCCCAGAATGTGCAAACGCGCACCTTTAGCGTGGTTCAGTGCAACCTGCATGATTTCACGGGTAATACCTTCAATCTTGATATCCATCTGCAGTGCAGTAACACCTTCACGGCTACCAGCCACTTTGAAGTCCATATCGCCCAGGTGATCTTCGTCACCTAGAATATCAGACAGAACCACAAAGCTATCTCCCTCTTTCACTAGACCCATCGCGATACCCGCAACAGCAGCTTTGATCGGCACGCCAGCATCCATCAGCGCCAGAGAGGCACCACAGACGGAAGCCATGGACGAGGAACCGTTAGATTCAGTGATTTCAGACACTACACGTACGGTGTACGGGAATTGAGCTGCGGTAGGCATCACTGCCAGCACGCTGCGTTTCGCCAGACGACCGTGACCAATTTCACGACGTTTCGGCGAACCGACCATACCTATTTCACCCACAGAGTACGGAGGGAAGTTGTAGTGCAACAGGAAGCGATCGGTGGTTTCTCCGGTCAATCCATCAATATTCTGTGCATCACGCTCGGTACCCAGTGTCGCCGTCACTAGCGCCTGAGTTTCACCACGGGTGAACAACGCAGAGCCGTGAGTTCTCGGCAGCACGCCAGTACGCACGTCCAGTGCACGGATCATGTCTTTTTCGCGGCCATCGATACGCGGCTCACCACGCAGTAAACGACTACGCACGACGTTTTTCTCAATGCTCCCCAGGGTGTCCTGGATTTCATTGGCGTCCAGAGAGTTATCAGCGGCCAGCAGTTGGGCTTCAATGTCGGCTTTGATAACGTCGATCTGCGCGTAACGTTCTTGCTTCTCGGTAATACGATAAGCATCGCCCAGGTGCGCTTCAGACAGTGCTTTCACGCGTTCCAGCAGCGCTGCGTTAACAGAAGGTGCCTGCCAATCCCAACGCGGTTTACCCGCTTCTTTCACCAATTTATTAATATTGTTGATAACAACCTGTTGCTGCTCGTGGCCAAATGCCACGGCACCCAACATCTGATCTTCGCTCAGCAGATCTGCTTCGGATTCGACCATCAACACCGCGCCTTGCGTACCGGCGACAACCAGATCCAGACGGCTTTGTTTCAGCTCATCAGTGGTCGGGTTCAGCACGAACTGATCGTTGATGTAGCCAACGCGTGCAGCACTAATCGGTCCATTGAACGGCAGACCAGACAGGCTCAGCGCAGCAGAAGCACCGATCATAGCCACGATATCCGGGTTAATCTGTGGGTTTACAGATACAACGGTGGCAATAACCTGAACTTCATTGACAAAACCATCAGCAAACAGCGGACGGATTGGGCGGTCGATCAGACGGGAAATCAGAGTTTCTCCTTCGCTAGAGCGACCTTCTCGGCGGAAGAATCCACCCGGGAAACGGCCCACAGCGTAAGTGCGTTCTTGGTAGTTAATGGTCAGCGGGAAAAAGTCCTGACCAGGTTTGGAATTTTTCGCTCCGACGACGGTAACAAAAACTACGGTGTCATCCATACTGACCATAACGGCAGCAGTGGCCTGACGAGCCATCATGCCTGTTTCGAGCGTGATGATATTCTGACCGTATTGAAACTTACGTACGATAGGATTTAGCAAAATAATATCCTTTACTCGGGGTTTATCATTCTCGGGTGTACCACATGCCAGCCAATTTTGTTGTTCTGTAAAATATGTTCAGCACAACATGTGTTCGGCACAGCGTCTCCCTGTTGATTACAAACTATTTCACTACATCCTCGCGACTAATGACAATCTTCACGCCATATAGGAACAGATCCCAAAAATGGCATAAAGCTTCTCATTAGCCCCGCGCGAACCTCTGTAGCGAACGGCAACGACATAGTTGGTAATACATTACTCTGTTTTGCAAGCACTTCCTAGAAGAAAGGGACCATATGAGGCCCATTTCCACTGAAACTCGCTAGATTAGCGACGCAGACTCAGACGCTCGATCAGGGTAGCATAACGCGCTACATCTCTACGCTTCAGGTAGTCCAGCAGCTTACGGCGCTGAGAAACCATGCGCAGCAGACCACGACGGCTGTGGTGATCCTTTTTGTGCTCAGAAAAGTGGCCTTGCAAATGGTTAATCTGCGCGGTCAACAGAGCAACCTGCACTCCGGTAGAACCACTGTCGTTAGTGTCACGACCGAATTCTGCGACGATTTTTGCTTTAGCTTCAACGCTTAGAGACATTGTAATACTCCAAAATAGTATAGAAAAAAACAGGTGCCGATCTCTAATTCAGCAACCTATGTAACCTATTAAAAAATAGGCGACCCCATTCTACTCTCAGCCATGGCCGATCGCAAGGCAGATAAGATAAGCCTTATTCAGAGAATTCAACAACCAGACGCTTGGGTGCCACGCGTCCCGCATCATCGATAATTCCCATGCCGATAAAGGCACGGGCATCCCCTTCCGTGATGCGAACCATCCCTTGGTCGAGGGCATTCGCGGCCGCAACTGCCTGCCCAAGCTTAAGGTAACCCGCCACTACGAGCGGCAAGTTCACTTCAGGATAGTCACTGACCGGGCTGTACATTAGCATCAGTAATGGATCCAGAACATCCTCAAGAGATTGCCTTTCCGCTTGCGCCTGCACTAACAGGGCTTGCAAATGCGCCAACGTCACCATGCGTTCTGTTGGGTAGGTGGCAACCTGGAGGCGGCGCAGGTAAATCACATGCGCGCCACAGCCGAGTTTTTCACCTAAATTATCGATGATGGTGCGGATATAAGTGCCTTTGGAGCAATGAATCTCCAGCTCCAGCTCATCCGCTTCATGACGAATAAAAAACAGTTCATACACGGTAATGTCACGCGCTTCACGCGGGACAGTGATCCCTTGGCGTGCGTACTCATACAGTGGACGACCCTGATGTTTCAGCGCGGAATACATCGATGGCACCTGCTGCGTGGTACCACGAAAACCATCTAACGCTTCAGCCAACGCGTGCTCAGTAAAATTAACCGTGCGCGTTTCAACTACATTACCATCGGTATCTGAGGTATCTGTACGCTGCCCCAAACGGGCGATCACGCGGTAACGTTTATCCGAATCCAGTAAATACTGAGAGAACTTAGTGGCCTCTCCCAAACAAATCGGCAGCATCCCGGTAGCAAGGGGATCAAGCGCACCAGTATGCCCGGCCTTGTTGGCATTGAAAATGCGCTTTACTTTTTGCAGCACGTCATTGGATGACGCACCTTGCGGCTTATCCAACAACAATACGCCATGAATATCACGGCCGCGACGACGATGACGACTCATCAATCCTCCCGATCATCGTCACCGTTAGCAGAACGCTTCTCGGCATCACTGCGCAAAACGTTCGTCACCAGATTGGACATGCGCATCCCTTCAACCAGCGAGTTATCGTAGGCGAAAGTTAACTCTGGCACTACGCGCAAACGCATTGTCTTACCGAGCAGAACGCGAATAAAACCGGAAGCATCCTGCAATGCTTTGATGCTGATCTTCACCTGCTCAGGTTGGTTCTCGTTGAGAAACGTAACGAACACTTTGGCATACGACAAATCGCGTGACACTTCGACGCCAGAAACCGTCCCCATGCCTATACGGGGATCCTTCACTTCACGCTGAAGAATAATGGCGATCTCTTTTTGCATCTCTTGCGACACGCGTTGAGTACGACTGAATTCTCTAGCCATAATCGAGTCCTCAAGGAAAAATTAAAGGGCACCAGGCCTCCTATAAATCGATATGACGCGCGCCCACCGTTATTAACAATTCAAAAGGTTACACATCTCGCCATGTTCTGACAGGTTAGGTGATAGTGCGTTTAATCTCGATAATTTCGAACACTTCGATGTTATCGCCAACACGTACGTCATTATAGTTCTTCACACTGATACCACATTCCATACCATTACGGACTTCGTTAACGTCATCTTTGAAGCGGCGCAGAGATTCCAGCTCGCCTTCATAGATAATAACGTTGTCACGCAGCACGCGAATCAGGTTGTGACGTTTCACGATACCTTCGGTCACCATACAACCAGCAATTGCGCCAAACTTCGGTGACTTGAACACGTCACGAACTTCAGCCAGACCGATGATCTCTTGCTTGTATTCAGGTGCCAACATACCGCTCATCGCCTGCTTCACTTCATCGATCAGATCATAGATGACTGAGTAGTAACGCAGATCTAGCCTTTCCGCTTCCACAATGCGACGCGCAGAGGCATCTGCACGGACGTTGAATCCCAGGATGATAGCGTTGGATGCTGCTGCAAGCGTTGCGTCAGTTTCGGTGATACCCCCTACGCCCGAGCCAATAATCTTCACTTTCACTTCGTCGGTGGAAAGTTTCTGCAATGAATCGGCAATCGCTTCTACCGAGCCATGAACATCCGCTTTCATCACGATGTTTAGTTCGGATACTTCGCCTTCTGTCATGTTGGTGAACATATTTTCCAACTTGGATTTCTGCTGGCGAGCCAGTTTTACTTCGCGGAACTTACCTTGACGATAGAGTGCCACTTCACGGGCTTTCTTCTCGTCACGGACCACGGTCGCTTCATCACCGGCCGCCGGGACACCGGACATACCGAGGATTTCAACCGGAATAGACGGACCCGCTTCGGTAATTTCACGGCCCAGTTCATCACGCATGGCACGTACGCGACCATACTCGAAACCGCACAGTACGATATCACCCTTGTTTAGGGTGCCTTCACGTACCAGTACCGTTGCAACAGGGCCACGGCCTTTATCCAAGAAGGATTCAATCACGACGCCGCTTGCCATACCTTTGAAAACTGCCGTTAACTCAAGGACTTCCGCTTGCAGCAGAATGGCGTTGAGCAAGTCATCAATACCCGTACCGGCTTTAGCCGACACAGGAATAAACTGGCAATCACCGCCCCACTCTTCTGGAATGATGCCGTATTGTGTCAGTTCATTTTTGACACAGTCCGGATCGGCTTCTGGCTTGTCAATCTTGTTGACCGCTACCACAACCGGAACCTTAGCCGCTTTGGTGTGCTGAATAACTTCGATAGTCTGCGGCATCACGCCGTCATCGGCAGCAACAACCAATATCACAATATCCGTTGCCTGAGCACCACGTGCACGCATCGCGGTGAACGCGGCGTGACCCGGGGTATCCAGGAAAGTGATCATGCCATTGTCGGTTTCAACGTGGTAAGCACCGATATGCTGGGTAATCCCGCCCGCTTCACCCGCCGCCACTTTAGTGGAGCGAATGTAGTCCAGCAGTGAGGTTTTACCGTGGTCAACGTGGCCCATGATAGTCACGACCGGTGCGCGCGATTCTGCGGCAACACCTATATCACGGTCACTCATTACCGCTTCTTCCAGCTCGTTTTCACGACGCAGGATAACTTTGTGACCCATCTCTTCCGCTACTAACTGCGCGGTTTCCTGATCGATAACCTGGTTGATGGTTGCCATTGCACCCAGCTTCATCATGGCCTTGATGACCTGAGAACCCTTCACCGCCATTTTGTTTGCTAATTCGCCAACGGTAATGGTTTCACCAATCATCACGTCACGGTTAACAGTCTGGGCTGGCTTGTTAAAGCCTTGCTGCAACGTGCTAGGTTTACGTTTGCCTTTACCGCCACGTGTTACGGCACGCGCTTCTTCACGGTCAGCCTTGCTTTCAGACAGGCGGTTACCTTTCTTCTGCTTGGTGACTTTGGTGCTACGAGTGCGGCCACGAGGATTACTCTCGACTTCACGATCGTTTTCATCTTCTGCGACGCGGGCATGGTGAGACGTTGTGACGTGATAGTCGGTGCTATCCTCTTCTTCACTCGGCGTCTCGCTGGCCCATTTCGCAGCATTCTCTTCCGCCATACGACGTGCTTCTTCTGCAACACGGCGGGCATCTTCTTCGACCTTGCGGCGAGCGGCATCTTCAGCTTTACGCTTCAGTTCAGCAGCCTCTGCCTCGCGGCGGGCTTTTTCTGTCGCCAGAACAGATTTCGTCATACTGGTATTTTGTTGGTTGCTCACTTTTTCTTTTTCCGCTGTATCACGCTTGGCTTTTTCAGCGGCCTCTCGCTTGGCTTGCTCTTCAGCTTTGCGTTGGGCCTGCTCTGCAGCTTCACGTTGAGCCAGTTCTTCCGCTTTATGCCGTGCACGCTCTTCTTCAGCCTGCTGACTATTTAACGGATCGCGCTGAATATAGGTGCGTTTTTTGCGGACTTCAATCTGCACGGATTTACTCTTTCCGCCAGTGCTCGGAATATTTAAGGTGCTACGCGTTTTACGTTGCAGAGTCAACTTACCAGCTGCAGAACCGCGTTCGCGGTTCAAATGCGCTAGCAGCGTCTTTTTTTCCTGCTGGGACACGTTATCCGATGCAGACTTGGTAATTCCCGCATCAGCAAATTGCTGTATCAGGCGGTCTACCGGAGTCGGAATCTCTACAGCCAGCGATTTTATGGTTACTTCTGTCATGCTGTTACTTTCCTGCTACAGTGTCATTATTCGTTTTCGTCGCCAAACCAGCAGATATTACGGGCGGCCATGATCAATTCACCGGCCTTCTCATCGTTCAACCCTTCAATATCTGTCAGGTCGTCAACACCTTGCTCAGCAAGATCTTCCAGCGTACATACTCCACGCGCGGCGAGAGTGAATGCTAACTCGCGCGGTAAACCCGGTAAACTGAGTAAATCTTCCGCCGGTTGGCTACTGCCACGGCTCTCTTCCTGCACTAACGCTAACGTCGTCAATGCGGCTTTGGCGCGTTCACGCAATGCTTCAATAGTTTCCTCATCCAGACCATCAATCTCCTGGAGTTCCTTGATAGGCACATAAGCCAGTTCTTCAAGTGAAGAGAAACCTTCTTCTACCAGCACGGTAGCGAACTCTTCGTCAATGTCCAAATGCTTGGTAAATACGTCGATCGCCGCGTGTGCTTCAGCCTGATGCTTGGCCTGCAAGTCTTCCACGGTCATCACGTTCAGTTCCCAACGGTCATCCGACCGGTGCTGTTTCAGCAATTGAGACGCTAAACGCACATTCTGACCGTTACGGCCAATTGCCTGTGCCAGGTTGCTGGACTCTACTGCGATATCCATGGTGCAGGTATCTTCATCGACCACGATGGAGACAACGTCTGCCGGAGCCATCGCATTAATGACGAACTGCGCCGGATTATCATCCCACAGGATTATATCAATACGCTCACCGCCCAGTTCGCTGGAAACAGCCTGAACGCGCGCACCGCGCATACCAACGCACGCCCCGACCTGGTCGATGCGTTTGTCATTGGTTTTCAAAGCAATTTTGGCTCGAGAGCCAGGATCGCGAGCTGCTGCTTTGATCTCGATAACTTCCTCGCCAATTTCCGGCACTTCGATGCGAAATAATTCAACTAGCATCTCAGGACGTGAACGGCTGACAAACAGCTGTGCACCACGCGCTTCTGGTCTTACCGAATACAGCACACCACGAATGCGGTCACCCGGGCGGAAGTTTTCACGCGGTAGCATATCTTCGCGGCCAATCACTGCTTCTGCGTTGTTGCCCAGATCTAAAGAAATATTGTCGCGGTTCACTTTCTTAACCACGCCAGTAACAATATCCCCTTCCTGCTCACGGAATTGATCGACGACAATGGCACGTTCAGCTTCGCGCACTTTCTGCACGATAACCTGTTTGGCGGTTTGCGTGGTGATACGGTCAAAAGTGACCGATTCGATATGATCTTCAATATAGCCGCCAAGCTCGATAGACGGGTCTTCAAACTGAGCCGCCTCCAACGTGATTTCACGCGTTGGTTGAGCCACTTCATTAACGGCAACCCAGCGGCGAAACGTATCGAAATCGCCGGTTTTGCGATCGATGCAAACACGAACGTCAATTTCTTGTTCGTATTTTTTCTTTGTTGCTGTAGCCAGTGCAGTTTCCAGTGCTTCAAAAATTTTTTCGCGCGGAACGGCCTTTTCATTGGAAACTGCTTCAACGACAGCCAGAATCTCTTTGCTCATCCTAGTTGCCTCATCCAAATTTCAAAAGTGGGGTACCAGGTTCGCTTTCTGGATGTTGCTCAGTGCGAACACTTCATCTTTACCTTCCAATGTTACGGTAATCATCTCACCTTCAACGGATTTGATAATTCCCGCCCATTTACGACGGTTTTGTACCGCCATACGCAACACCATAGTCACTTCCTCTCCGAGGAAACGGACATAATGTTCCGCGATGAATAAAGGACGATCCAGACCAGGTGATGATACTTCCAAGTTATAGGCAACCGTAATTGGATCTTCAACATCCAGCACCGCACTCACCTGGTGGCTGACATCAGCACAATCATCAACTGTGATGCCGTCTTCACTATCAATATAGATACGCAGCGTCGATTGGCAACCACAGATAAACTCGACGCCCACCAATTCGTAGCCTAATACTTCAAAGGGTGCAGAGATCATCGCTGTCAATTTCTGTTCTAATGTAGACAAGCCCACCCCCCAAGAAATAAAAAAAAAGGGCTAAAAGCCCAGTCACGTTGTTGTCAAATAACATAAAGCCCCGAAATATCGGGGCTTTATGTTATTTGACCTTATTTACCGCTACAGGCTGCGGCATAACTTCTCGCAAGGATTCTTTCAAAAAGCCGCTCTAGGTGTCATACAACCACTTACAGTTCATTTAAAAAAACTTAAGCGAAAGAAGTGATTTAGTTGCGAGGGCCGGACTTGAACCAACGACCTTCGGGTTATGAGCCCGACGAGCTACCAGGCTGCTTCACCTCACGTCCGAAAACGTGGCAAATAGTACGCCACTAACCGTGAAAACGCAAACTATCAATCAGAGATGATGCGAGGACAAGATCTGCAATATTTCTTTATTCTATTGAAAAGGAAAGACAGTTATCAACCCTTGAAAAGCAGACCGTTTCACGCCCACGCAAGATAAATAAAAATACTTTCTTTCGTCGCTAAAAGCGATGAAAAAATTAGCATTAAAGTCATATACCTTTTTAAGAAATCAAACTGGCAAAAAACGCTGCTATTAGTGGCCAAAAGCGCAGTTTAAAACAGAAAAATCGCAACTAATCAGCATTTAATTTGCACGATATACTCAACCAACCATCGTGCAGCACGATGATAAAAAAGTAAATTTACCTTAAAAATAGAGCGAAATGACAAGAAAAAAAATTTACAATTACTGCCATTTTTAGAAACTATACTCATGGCACCACCTGCTTAAGCAACCTCTTGCTCAACTCTAGGTTTAACAAATGAATTATCGCACTTTTTTGTAAAAGCCTCTCCTCGCTTGCTGGTGAGTTGTCTACGTCTGCCAACGTCGCGTTCTATTGACGGAAGCGAGCAGATTTACTTGATTAAACCTAACGGCATCGTGATTCCCCTCTCCGATACAGTAAAAGTGGGAGCAAGGTTTTTGCCTCAACATTCGATATCAAAGATAGAAATTTTCTATAAAGGGAAATGGAGGTTTACCGGTAATGGAAACTCTACCGAAGGTGAGTAATACCAAAGTAATCCATGCAGAACACGGCGAATGCCAAAGTAAAGGTACTTATACAGTGCAATGGTTTCCGTTGAATATATGCGTAGCAACCAAAACTGCGAATCAGATGACGATCGTGTCAACCTGCGTGTACTCACCTTCTTCTAAGAATCTATTCGATAATCTGCATCTCCTTAGAGATGCGGACTTTTTGCCATACAACTCACCGCTACTGCCGGCAAATACTACTATGCAGGGGTTTATTCTGATTAAAATTCGCCGCCAATTTCTCTTTCGGAGCCTTAAGCGCAGGATATAGCTCTTTTTTTTGCTCGTTCGTATATTATGCTAAACGCAAGTGTCATCGGTGGTACGCGCTTGCACATCAAAACGTTTAACCATCTCTCGCACATGCCCCAAGCCTAGAGCTGACAGTCCGGCGCGTAGCCGATAGTTTATCAGATATGCTGAGTAGCGCTTTGTCTGGTACAACATTCGCACGAGAATGAATATTTTCTCTGCCTACCTCAGCGCTGTATCACTGAGTGGATTCGCCAGCGCTTCATAATCCAACTTAGAAACACAATCCCCTGCATCCGTCACCGTGACGAATGCATTAAAATGATCACTGTCTTGTCCATACAGTAACTGTGCTACCTCTTTTTTATTAGTATTAAACGCTGCAGCGAGTATATTGCCGGTTTACATCGCGCTGATATTACGTTGCGGATTAGCGGTCATTTTTTGGCGTAGGTCATCCAGGTTATTAAATGTTAAGGTTTCGTCTTGAAAAATCTTCATGGTGGTTTCAAGACGAAACTCCCCGTTAGAACCATTTCGCATGTCAATCTTTATCCTAGAGATCGCTATTCCTTCCATTGGATTAGTGATAAATAAGATCGCATCTCCCTGCCGGACTAGCGAAATAGGTTTCTTGAAATAAATGCTATCGCCCTGGCAATGGATATTGCCAATGCTAAACAAGTGGCTAGTCGGGTTCTTGGTGAGGTAATCGAAAATAAGCCGTTCATCTCCATCGCCTGATTTTCCATCGTTAAGCAGCGGACTCAAGATGTTTTTTACTGTCACAGTGCCGACCCTGGGATCAGAGACCAACTTAAGCAAAGCCGCGTTATACAGTGCTGTTGCATCATCAGTAGATGCACTTTTCGTAGACATGCGAGAAGAGTTGGACGCACCACAACCAAATGCCGTGGTCATTTTCTTGAAGACCGTCCCCATACTGACAAACACGCTTTTCACCGAGTGAAAAATATAGCAAGAACTATTATGGATGCCTGTCAATAACTATTGCAGTTTGCCTTTCGGCAATTCTCTTTTTTCCTCAGCGTACTTATTAAGCGCATCATCCTTGATGTCAGTAATCACCACCCGATTCACATGCTATGGTACTGTATTCACGCTATATAAGGCCATAATCCCACCTTTATATTCGCTTGCTCACTCTTCATTTCCGGCTAACAGCTACGTTGATAAAAAAATAGCAAAACCGACTGTGAAGCTGATTATTTCATAACCAGCACAATGGAATTTTAAAGAAACGCATTTTAGCAACGAAGCAAAAAACAAGATGCCTATACCCTAAACAATTCGAGTTGCAGGAAGTTGGTAAAGCAGTATTCAAATCTGCTTCCGGCAGATTTGAATACTGCTTACAGCGGTCTCGTAAAATGTGAGGTCAGGGATAGGACAAATAGCGAGTGCTGCTAACGCACATGTAACTTGATATACAACGTGGATACAAACGCATACGACAAGCCGTATAAGAAGGAATAATCAAGAATGGGGTCGGAGGAAAGCAAAATAGACGTTACACCGGGCAACAGCACAGAAAGATTGAAATAAAAAAATGTCGATTGACGTTTTTTTTGATATTGGTACCGAGGACGGGGCTTGAACCCGTAAGCCCGGTCGGGCACTACCACCTCAAGGTAGCGTGTCTACCAATTCCACCACCTCGGTATCCGAAATCTATCAATTACTTGGGAATGTCACTCGCAGGTGCTGCTGGCGTCACAGGCTGTTCAACCTGAGCAGGCTGGCTCAGATTATCCCACTCACTGCCGCTTTTACCCTGATGTGAACTCATGTTCCCTAAAACCAGGCTGAGGACGAAAAACAATGTCGCCAATGCTGCGGTCATACGTGTCATAAAGTTACCGGAACCGCTCGAACCGAACAACGTTGCCGATGCCCCAACTCCGAAGGAGGCACCCATATCAGCACCTTTACCGTGTTGCATCATAATGAGAACTACAAGGCCTAATGCAACTAACAGGAAAATGACTAAAAGAGCTTCGTACATGATAGTAGTCGTAACTGTTTCCTCATCATCAGATGATGATGCTAAATTCTCGCGGTAAACCGCACGCATCTCGCTCGACGGACAGCGTATATCTCTGGTAGGGTTGATCCAAATGCTAACCAAACCCTCTTGGCGACGCAAGTGCATTTGCGAGACATCAATGCGATTTCGGAAAAAAAACGGCTAAACCCATCAACGGGCACAGAGGTTGTCTCCTTTAGGGTTCACGAAGACACCCCGACACCCGAGAAATTAATGGGCAGCCTTAACTACATCTGCAATCTGATTAGCAAGGCTGATAACCATCGCTTCATCTTCTCCTTCTACCATCACACGGATCAGCGGCTCTGTACCAGACTTACGCAACAGTACACGGCCACGTCCGGCCAACGTTTTCTCAACCTCAAGCACAACGTTTTTTACATTATTGCTTTCCAGCGGATCGCTATTGCCTGTAAAGCGTACGTTGACCAACACCTGCGGGAACAATTTCATACCGCTACAGAGATCGTGTAGTGACATATGATTACGCACCATGGCAGTCAGCACCTGAAGCCCTGCAATAATACCATCACCCGTGGTGGTTTTATCCAGTAGAATAACGTGCCCGGAGTTTTCAGCGCCAATGCGCCAGCCTTTATCCTGCATTTTTTCCAGCACGCAGCGATCGCCCACTTTGGCTCGGGCGAAGGGGATGCCCAGTTGCTTCAATGCCAGCTCCAGGCCCATATTGCTCATCAACGTGCCCACAGCGCCGCCGCGTAATTGTCCCTGACGCAATCCTTCACGTGCGATGATATAGAGGATCTGATCGCCATCGACCTTATTACTCTCATGATCCACCGTGATCAACCGATCGCCATCACCGTCAAATGCCAGACCAACATCCGCCTTCTCCGCCAGCACGCGGGATCGAAGCTGGCGCACATCTGTTGCACCGCAGGATTCGTTGATGTTCATGCCGTCAGGCTCACAACCAATGGCAATCACTTTTGCGCCCAGTTCACGCAACACGCTTGGGGCAATCTGGTAGGTTGCACCGTTGGCGCAATCCACAACGATTTTTAATCCACTGAGGCTAAGTTCGTTGGGGAAGGTGCTTTTACAAAACTCGATATAACGCCCGGCAGCATCCACAATACGATTGGCTTTGCCCAACTCTGCTGATTCCACGCAAGTCAACGGTTTATCTAGCTCAGCTTCAATAGCCTCTTCCACTTCATCCGGCAGTTTCGTGCCGTCGATAGAGAAGAACTTGATACCGTTGTCATAGTAGGGGTTATGTGATGCAGAGATAACAATGCCTGCTTCTGCACGGAAGGTACGTGTTAAATATGCTACGGCGGGTGTCGGCATCGGGCCGGTGAAGGAGGCTGATAACCCTGCTGCTGCTAGACCTGCTTCCAGAGCAGACTCCAGCATGTAGCCAGAAATGCGAGTATCTTTCCCGATGATGATTTTGCGCGATCCGTGGCTTGCCAGTACCTTACCGGCAGCCCAACCAAGCTTTAACACAAAATCTGGGGTGATGGGAGTTTCACCCACCTTGCCACGCACACCATCTGTACCAAAATATTTGCGGTTACTCATTCGTTGTTATTCCTTCTCTACCAACGTGGCCTTGACAACGCTCATAGCGTCCATCGTCGCTTTCAAATCGTGCACGCGGATAATATGCGCCCCCTGCATCGCAGCAATGACCGCACAGGCAACGCTACCATGTACGCGCTGGAGCGGAGGAACATTGAGCAGTTGTCCCACCATGGATTTTCTAGACATCCCAACCAGCAGCGGTAAACCAAAATGATGCAATTCCTGCAAATGTGCCAGGAGGCGATAATTATGCGATAAATTCTTCCCAAAACCGAATCCCGGATCCAACAGCAGGCGATCTTTTTCGATGCCACCCTCGGTACAGCGTGCTATCTGTTGATGAAAATAAGTATTCACCTCAGCCACCACATCATCGTAGTGGGGATTATGTTGCATGGTTTTAGGCTTTCCTTGCATATGCATTAGGCAAATCGGCAGCCCCGTTGCCGCCGCGGCTTCAAGTGCTCCCGGTTCCTGCAGTGAACGAATGTCGTTAATCAGATGCCCACCGGCCTGTGCAGCAGCAGTGATCACCTCGGGTTTTGACGTATCCACGGAAAGCCAGGCATCAAAACGTGCAGCTAACGCTTCAACCACAGGAATAACGCGATCCAATTCTTCCTGCACGCTGACATCTACTGCACCGGGACGAGTAGACTCGCCGCCGATATCAATCAGAGTGGCCCCCGTATTCACCATCTCTTTCGCATGGCGTATTGCTTTATCAAGCGCAGTGTATTTTCCACCGTCGGAAAATGAGTCTGGTGTCACGTTGAGAATTCCCATCACCTGAGGATGAGTAAGATCCAGAATGGCATCACGGGCAATTAGTTTTATCACCGTCTTCTTTTAACAATCGGTTTATAAATAAAGAAAAACCCCGGCTTGCCGGGGTTTTAAAAGAGGTGGTTAATAGCGCTATAACCGGACAACACTATTACATAACGCTGCTATAACCGTGCAATCTGCGGGCTGCACTTCTCTCTTATCAGCTTGGCTGTGCTGCAGTCGGCGTACCGCCGCCATTACCGGGCTCATTGCTGCTGACTGACGGTGTTTCCCATCCAGCCGGTGGACGAACGTCGCGACGTAGCATTAGGTCATCGACCTGCGGTGCATCAATGGTCTCATACTTCATTAGCGCATCCTTCATGGCATGAAGCACATCCATATTCGCCATCAAGAGCTCACGCGCACGTACATAGTTACGCTCAATCAGCAGTTTCACTTCCTGATCGATAATGCGCGCCGTCTCATCAGACATGTGTTTTGCTTTAGCCACGGAGCGGCCCAGGAAAACTTCACCTTCTTCTTCAGCGTACAACAACGGGCCCAGTTTTTCCGAGAAGCCCCACTGCGTTACCATGTTACGTGCAATAGACGTTGCCACTTTGATATCGTTGGAGGCTCCGGTTGAAACCTTGGCTGGACCATAAATAACCTCTTCCGCCAGACGACCGCCGTACAGCGTGGAAATTTGGCTCTCCAGCTTTTGACGGCTCGCACTGATCGCATCACCTTCCGGCAGGAAGAATGTTACACCTAGCGCACGTCCACGCGGAATAATGGTAACTTTATGCACTGGATCGTGTTCCGGCACCAAACGCCCGATAATGGCATGGCCCGCTTCATGATAGGCGGTAGATTCTTTCTGCTCTTCCGTCATCACCATAGAGCGGCGCTCTGCGCCCATCATAATCTTATCTTTGGCTTTCTCAAACTCAACCATGGAGACAACGCGCTTGTTACTGCGCGCAGTAAACAACGCAGCTTCGTTCACCAGGTTTGCCAAATCAGCACCAGAGAAGCCTGGCGTACCGCGCGCAATGACAGATACATCGATATCAGTTGCCAACGGAACACGGCGCATATGCACTTTCAGAATTTGCTCACGGCCACGTACATCCGGCAGACCAACAACGACCTGACGGTCAAAACGACCTGGACGCAACAGCGCAGGGTCAAGCACGTCAGGACGGTTAGTAGCGGCAATCACGATAATGCCTTCATTGCCTTCAAAACCATCCATCTCAACCAGCATCTGGTTCAGGGTTTGCTCGCGTTCGTCATGACCGCCGCCCAGGCCAGCACCACGTTGGCGGCCTACGGCATCGATTTCATCGATAAAGATGATGCAAGGCGCTGCTTTCTTAGCCTGCTCAAACATGTCACGTACACGTGAAGCACCGACACCGACGAACATTTCGACGAAGTCAGAGCCAGAAATGGTAAAGAATGGCACTTTTGCTTCGCCAGCGATGGCTTTGGCCAGCAAAGTTTTACCCGTCCCTGGAGGCCCCACCATCAGAATGCCTTTCGGAATTTTACCGCCCAGTTTCTGAAAACGGCTCGGCTCACGCAGGTATTCCACCAGTTCGCTCACTTCTTCTTTGGCTTCATCACAGCCAGCGACATCGGCGAACGTGGTTTTAATTTGATCTTCCGTCAATATGCGCGCTTTGCTTTTTCCAAAAGACATGGCGCCTTTACCGACACCGCCTTGCATTTGGCGCATAAAGAAAATCCAAACGCCAATTAGCAACAGCATTGGGAACCAAGAGATGAAGATCGATGCCAGCAGACTCGGCTCTTCGGGCGGCTCACCCACCACTTTCACATTCTTGGTCAGCAGGTTATCCAGTAGCTTGGGATCGTTAACAGGAACAAAAGTAGTGTAGCGGTTGCCATCTTTTCTTGTAACGTTGATCTCACGCCCGTTAATACGCGTTTCACGGACCTGCTCCTGATTCACCTCTGTCAAGAAGGTAGAATAATCCACCCGGCGACCATTTGACTCGCTGGACCCAAAGCTCTGGAATACGGACATCAGCACCACTGCGATGACGAGCCAGAGAACCAGGTTTTTAGCCATGTCACTCAATGGATTAACCTCATACTAAACTGTGTTAAAAGTCAGCGTTAGGGTACTACAGTTTATGCCCTGTCGCTACAATGTACACCTCACGCGAACGAGCGTGTGAAGCATCAGGCTTACGAATCTTCACCGTTGTGAACAGAGAGCGAATTTGTCGCAGATATTTATCAAAACCATCCCCCTGAAAGACCTTTACCAGGAAACTTCCGCCCGGCGCCAGAACATCTCGACACATTTCCAACGCCAACTCAACCAGATACATGGCCCTTGGAATATCCACAGCGGGGGTTCCGCTCATGTTGGGTGCCATGTCTGACATCACAACCTGAACTTTATTATCCTTAACCCGCTCCATCAAGGCATTAAGCAATAATTCATCACGAAAATCGCCTTGAAGAAAATCGACATCAACGATAGGATCCATCGGTAAAATATCGCAGGCGATAATCCTGCCTGCATTACCGATCTGCGTTACCACGTACTGAGACCACCCACCGGGAGCAGCCCCGAGATCCACCACAGTCATTCCTGGTTTGAACAGCTTGTCGGTGTGCTGTATTTCATCCAGTTTAAACCAAGCGCGAGAGCGTAGGCCCTTTTTCTGCGCCTGTTTTACATATTTATCGCTAAAGTGTTCCTTCAGCCAGCGACTGGAACTTGCAGAACACTTTTTATTTGCCATCGACTTTCCAACTCTTTAGTCATTTACAACCAACTTACCATTAACAACCAGTATTGCTCAAAACCGACGGCGCTAAAGATCGGCCCATTGACATCACCAAATTGGTTGTGATCATGAGATGGCGGTAGAATGACCCGTTTTCAATCCCAACCTAAGCAAAAAAGACACATGAACCTAAGCAAAAAACAAAAAAGCACTTGAAAGGCCTGGCTCACCCGCTATAACTAGTAGTTATACTGGGTAATAATAGCATTACCGAAGGTGTTCTGGCTGAAATTGAACAGTTGCTAGATCATTATGAGCTGATCAAAGCAAAAATTGAAACTGAAGATCGGGATACTAAGATATTGATTATTGAATTTATTATCCGAGGAATCGATGCCTGAAACGTTCAGGTTATCGGTCATACGCTGGTTCTGTATCGTCTAACGAAAGAACGTAAAATTATGTTACTCAAGTAACCAATTATATCACCGCGTTTCACATTTAACGAAAAGGTGCCATGCCCGTTCGTTAGAGAAAAGGCCGCATGCGGCCTTTTGCTTTTCTTTACATAATTTGCTGATTTAATCGACGATTACAGATACTCGACCTTCAGTATCTCGTACTCAACCAGACCACCTGGTGTTCTGATGGTCACAACATCATCCTGCTCTTTAGCGATCAGGCCGCGGGCGATAGGCGAGCTCACAGAAATCAGGTTCTGTTTGAAATCCGCTTCGTCATCACCCACGATACGGTAGGTCTGCTCTTCTTCCGTGTCCAGGTTCATCACTGACACCGTTGCACCAAAAATTACGCGACCATTGGCCGGCATTTTTGTCACATCAATCACTTGTGCATTGGATAATTTGGCTTCAATTTCCTGAATTCGTCCTTCGCAAAAACCCTGCTGTTCACGCGCGGCGTGATATTCGGCGTTTTCTTTCAAATCGCCGTGTTCTCGGGCTTCGGTAATAGCCGCAATGATTTCCGGACGGCGAGTGCCTTTCAAGTATTCCAGTTCTTCACGTAGTTTTTCTGCACCACGCAATGTCATCGGAAATTGTTTCATATCTTTAAACCTCTAAGAAACTCGTAAGACTTTCATGATCGTCATCTTGACGCTTTAACGAACGATGCGACAGACGGTCGGTGTGCCAGCACTCCCTGGCAATAAACAAAAGTAACCTGACCCGGAACAAGGTTTCAGGTCAGGAGCGATTTTGCATTTTGATACGTATTTTAACCCAGAGTTCCGTAAGGGTCATTGTTTACTTTAAACCGCATTGCGCCGTAGTATAACCCCACGTTACCCTGTTATAAGCTGAGATTATGCGTTTTTTATCGACTTTTTTAGGACTTGCATGCGCAGTTGTGCTACAAAGCCATGTTATGCAGGTTCACGCGGCAAGCATTAAAGATCACATTCAATACCTGCCGGATAGCGCTAATTTGGCATTTTTGGCATAATAAAGTGGATGCTAGCAACCCCGCAGTGGCTTACAACAGCGAACAGGTGGCATTACCCGCCAGTACCCAGAAAGTCTTAACGGCCATGGCCGCCTTACTACAACTGAGCCCAGATTACCGCTTCGTCACCACGCTGGAAAGCTACGGTGTGGTAAGTAGTGGAAAATTGTACGGTAATCTAGTGATGTGTTTTAGCGGCAATGCCACGTTGAAAGGGCAGCAACTGCGTAGCCCTGCCGCTGGCCTTTGCTATTCAGGATGGCACCAGCTACGCTGGTGCCATTGCTAAAAATGATCTATTACAGGCAGATATCCGAATCACCGACAGCTTACGCCGCCAAACGCAGCCTAGCCCGGGGCAAGGTACCGTGCTTTCCCAAACGCAATCTGCGCCGTTGCATGATCTTCTGACTGTAATGCTGAAAAAATTAGACAACATAATTGCAGACACCGTCTTTCGCACCATCGGACACGAACGTTTCAGTGTGCCTGATACCTAGCGTGCCGGAGCCGTACGTCAGGTGCTGCAGTAGAAAGCAGGTGTCGATCTGGGTAATAGTATTGTCGTTGATCGTTCAGGCTTGTCGCGTCATAAATTAATTTCCCCTACGACTATGATGCAAGCGCTGCAATACATTGCTCAGGACGATAACGAATTGAAATTCATTGAGAGCTGCCTTTGGCGGGTTAAAACGTCACCTTGCAGTACCGTGCCGGATTACATGAAGCAGGCGTTGACGGCAAGGTTTCCGCGAAAACCGGTGCGCTGCAAGGCGTTTATAACCTCGCTGGCTTTATCACCACCGCCAGCGGCCAGTGCCTCTGGCCTTCGTACAATTTTTATCAGGTTATCTGTACCGCCCGAGAATCAGCGCACTGGCCGTATGCCTCTGGCGGGCTTTGATTGATATAAAAAGCACGATCCCTAAAAAGAGATCGTGTCAGAGATGTAGCGCAATGAAGATCTTCTGTTAAAGGAAGATCGCAGCCTGAGAATTACTTCTGATAGATGATTTCGACGCCTTCGTCGTCATCTTCGTCCCAGTCATCATCCCACTCTTCTTCGGCTTCATGTTCCACTGCCGCCAGCTGTTCACGGTGGTATTTATCCCACATGAACTCGACTTTTTTAGGCCCTTTCTCTTCGATGGCCATAGCTTTCGGTTGTGTTTCCAGGAAATTCATCACATCCCAGCACAGCGCATTAACGCCAGAACGGTTAGCAGCAGAGATCAGGTAGTATTTCCCTTCCCAACCTAATGCTTCGGTAATCGCTTTGGCACGCTGCTCGGCTTCCTCTTTCTCGATCAGTTCAACCTTGTTGAACACCAGCCAACGCAGTTTTTCTGCCAAAGAAGCGCCGTATTGCTGCAGCTCATTAACGATCACTTTAGCATTTTCTACCGGATCTGATTCGTCTATCGGTGCAAGATCGATTAAGTGCAGCAGGACGCGACAGCGTTCCAGATGTTTCAGAAAACGAATACCTAGACCAGTACCTTCCGAGGCACCTTCGATAAGCCCAGGGATATCGGCCACGACAAAGCTTTTTTCGCTGTCCATACGCACCACTCCAAGGCTCGGCACCAGCGTGGTGAAAGGATAATCAGCTACTTTTGGTTTTGCTGCAGACACGGCACGAATAAACGTTGATTTACCAGCATTCGGCAATCCCAGCATCCCCACGTCTGCCAGTAGCAGTAGTTCCAGCATCAGAGAACGTTCTTCACCTGTCGTACCACTGGTTTTCTGGCGCGGTGCGCGGTTGATCGAGGATTTAAACCGGGCATTGCCAAGCCCATGCCAGCCGCCTTTAGCAACCATCAGGCGCTGTTCATGGCGTGTCATATCGCCCAGTACCTCTCCGGTACTTTCATCCAGAACGCGCGTACCGACGGGCACCCTAATAGTGATGTCTTTACCACGTTTGCCAGTACAATATCGGCTTTGCCCGTTCTGACCGCGTTCAGCGCGGTACGATTTTTCAAAGCGCAAATCGATTAGTGTATTCAGGCTTTCATCTACCAACAGATAAACGTCACCGCCGTCGCCACCATCGCCGCCGTCCGGACCACCATTAGGAATATATTTTTCACGGCGGAAGCTTACACAGCCGTTGCCACCGTCACCAGCCACCACCAGGATGGTGGCTTCATCTACAAGCTTCATTCACTCTCTCCGCAACAACCTATAGACATCACTCGCCATCTGACGTCATGCATCAGGACATTATTATTTTTCTTTTGACGTGGTGCTTTCATGGCATGACGCGTGAATCACAGCAACACATCATGAAAAAAACGGAACGTAACAGAACTAACCCCCAACTAGGGGGCGGCATTGTAACCGCTCCCCACGTTGATTTTATCTATATTAAAAATAAACAGCGTACACTACAGAAGAATAGCGCCAAGTCACACCGGAACGCTATCACGTATTACTTTTGCACCGGAATGACATTATCGCGTTTTCTTCCCGGGAAAAAACAGTGCCTAATCGCCGAAAACTTCGCCTCGAAGACCACAAAAAATGCGCTAATATAGCCAACAAACTTTAACGCCAGGGTAGCAAAGTAGAGCGGTTACTTTATCGTCAAAAGATCAGAGAATAGCGGCGTAAAGAGCGGCGTCAACTTAATAATGACACTCATTTGCGCCGCCTGCTAGCGAGTAAGCTGAAAAATAGTCTCCGGTTGCGCCCACAATGTAATACTCAGCACACACAGAACATACAGCAGTAATAGAATCTGCTGCGATGTCAGTCGTCGCAGTAAAAATTTTTGCGCAACGCCATAGCTCACTCACACCGTGGCAGCGCCCATCCCCAATAATATACCGAGGGTGTAATCCGTCAGTCGGATAAATATTTCGATCAAACTAGCGTTGAAAAACAGCAGCATCTCGTATAGCAACATTGCAGCACTGATGATTTGTATACCACGCATTTTCTCTTTCAAGATAAGCACGCTGGCGAACATCATTCCCACAGGGGAAAGCTGTCCAATTACTTGGGATGTGGTAGGACTTAAGAACTTGAGAGAGGAGCTAAACAACACAAAGTTACCCAGCAACCCGCCCATTGCAATCAGCAGCAGTATCCACCAGCGTCGATGACGAAAAATATGCAGTGACGACAGCTGATGGCGTGAGAAAAGAATGATTCCCAACCCTATTGAGGCAATAAAAAACCGATACCACACCAAGGTATAGGGTTCCATGACAACAAGCATCTGCTTCATGGTAATGGGCAGTGCGCCCAGCATACTGCTCTGCCGTTAAGGCCAGCTTAGCCCAATGTCAGCCCGCTGTTTCGTCTGCATGGTTCTCTCAGTTAGTTACGGGTGGTGATTGGGAATAGAAACGTAAAAACCCCCGTAATAAATTGCGGGGGTTTTTATCTGTCAGACCTGACGTAAAAAATTACTCAGCAACGATGCTGATGTATTTACGATTCTTTGGGCCTTTAACTTCGAACTGGACTTTACCGTCAGCCAAAGCAAACAGAGTATGGTCTTTACCGCAACCTATGTTGGTGCCCGCGTGGAATTTAGTACCACGTTGACGAACGATGATGTTGCCAGCCAGAACACCTTCACCGCCAAAACGTTTTACGCCCAGGCGTTGTGCGTTGGAATCACGGCCGTTACGAGTCGAGCCGCCAGCTTTTTTGTGTGCCATTTAATCTGCCCTCCTAAGTCTTAAGCGCTGACGCCAGTAATTTTCACATCAGTAAACCACTGACGATGTCCCGCCTGCTTACGGTAGTGTTTACGGCGACGGAACTTAACGACTGTTACTTTCTCACCGCGACCATGGGCAACAACTTCTGCCTTGATCTTGCCACCATCGACGAAAGGAACGCCTATTTTGATTTCTTCACCATTAGCAATCATCATAACCTGTTTAAATTCAACAACTTCACCAGTTACGATGTCCAGCTTTTCCAAGCGAACGGTTTGACCTTTGCTTACTCGGTGTTGTTTGCTTCCACTTTGGAAAACTGCGTACATATAAAACTCCGCTTTCCGCGTACTTATATTGAGTATTTGAGTACGCTATAAGTATTCAAAATAGGGCGAAAATTGTACGCAAAAAAACTACCGATGACAAGTGCAGATTCGAGGGATTATTGAAGAAAAAGAGTACAGGATCTTCACGACCATTTATCTGTACCATTTTTCAAGTACAATCAGTCCACAGCAACCATTGAAGCCGGTATGGAACCGACCCTAACCACGGCGTATAGAAGAAAGCACTGGCACAGATATGAATCTAGAACAGATCACAGCATTAGCTGCTCATGATATGAGCGACGTCAATGGCGTTATTCTGGCACAACTCAATTCCGATGTTATACTTATCAACCAGATCGGCAATTACATCATCGGTGGTGGCGGAAAGCGTATACGCCCCATGATCGCTGTACTGGCAGCCCGCGCGCTCGCTTATGAAGGCGATAAGCATGTCACGATCGCGGCACTGATCGAATTTATTCACACCGCCACGCTATTGCATGACGATGTGGTAGATGAATCAGATATGCGTCGTGGCAAGGAAACGGCCAATGCCGCCTTCGGCAATGCGGCCAGTGTACTGGTCGGCGATTTCATCTATACGCGTGCATTTCAGATGATGACCAGCCTGTGCTCTCTGCGCGTACTGGCGCTGATGTCTGAAGCAGTAAACGTCATTGCAGAAGGTGAAGTGCTGCAACTGATGAACTGTAACGATCCGGATATCACTGAAGAGAGTTACATGCGCGTTATCTACAGTAAGACAGCGCGCCTGTTTGAAGCCGCAGCGCAAGCCTCCGGGATTTTAGCGGGTGTCTCCACCGAACAGGAAAAAGCTTTACAGGAATATGGGCGTTATCTCGGTACGGCATTCCAACTGATTGACGATCTGCTGGATTACAGCGCCGACGGTAAAACCTTAGGCAAAAATACCGGTGACGACCTGAATGAAGGCAAACCCACGCTGCCATTGTTACACGCTATGCGTAACGGCAATAGCGAGCAATGCGCGATGATCCGCAAAGCGATCGAAGAGGGTAATGGCCGTTATTTACTGGAACCTGTACTTGCGGCCATGCAGCAATGCGGCTCACTGGAATATACCCGCCAGCGCGCAGAGCAGGAGGCTGATAAAGCAATTTTAGCTCTCCAGGCGCTGCCGCCTACGCCCTTCCGTGAGGCGCTGGAAGGTCTGGCACATATTACAGTACAACGCGATTATTAATGTTTCAGGGCGCTATGTTGTCGATGAATTGAGATCGCTTGTGATTGCCAGGCGCGACAACATAGCTATCACCCCTTCACGCAGAACAAAATCGATTATCGCTTCCTATTCACGCAATGAGAGTTTTTTAAATATCTGCACCCAGGAAGCCAACAGCGTCTTAGAGAGCGTTGCGTATGCGGGAGAAGGCATTTCTGTCATTTCACGCATCTGAAGTTGTTTACGCACTTCCAGCAGTAAACTGTCCAGAGCATATTTAACTGCTCTTCCCTGTACGTCTTTTCGTTTGCGTTTTTCCTAACCTTCTTCCCAAACACGTTTATTTACGCCTTGCCGTGTTTTAGGCAATCTTGCCATCCCCAGAAACTCAGCAGTGGTGAGCCACTCTTTTTTCATAATCTATCATCCTGATAGTGCGATGCATTACAAAATTTAATTTATTAGGAATAACGTTAAGGAAATTATTGGAAATCTCATGTTATATTTTTTTCCTAATGCTGTTCGCGGCACCCCACGCGCATACATAACTAAAGAGCGTTATTATACCACCAATTGACCATTGTCTTGTAGCAAGAAGGAAAGATTATGCGCGTAAGGAAACACAACTGGCATCCCGTCAATATCATTAGTCATTGCCGCACTCCGTAAAAAAAAGGGACCACGCTGGCGGCAGCCTCACAAGAGGCAGGGTTGAGCTTCCTCCACCCCGGCCAATGCGATATCACGCAGATTGGCTCAAGGGCGAATGGCTCATCGTATAGGCAATCAACATTCATCTTGCTAAAATTTGGCCTAGTCTTTACTATGATAAGAAGATTAATGCCTTGATCTATAGGAAAAAACTTATCCTATCTGACGAACCACACCAAAAACGCTGATACAAAAAAGCCGGAGCACCTTCTCTCCGGCTTATCACTATCGGGCGTTGAAGCACCGATTAACTGCGAATAGAGCCACTCACAAAGGATTCGCCTAACTCGATATCCTGTTTTAGGGTGCCCAGCATGTTATTCAACGCCTGTTTTTCAAACGGGCTCAGCGCACCAATAGCTTTTCGCTCGATGATACCTAATTTACCCAGCAACAGTGGTTGTGCAAAAAAACAGGCATGCTCGCCATCCCCTTCCACATAAGCGCACTCAACCACATCCGCTTCCCCTTGCAGGGCACGAACCAGAGACAGTCCAAAACGCGCAGCCGCCTGCCCCATGGAAAGGGTGGCGGATCCACCACCTGCCTTGGCTTCAACCACTTCGGTACCCGCATTCTGGATACGTTTGGTCAGATCGGCCACTTCCTGTTCGCTAAACGTCACACCGGGAATTTGTGACAGCAACGGCAGAATAGTCACGCCGGAGTGCCCACCAATAACCGGGACTTCAATATCTTGCGGCTGTTTGCCTTTCAGTTCCGCTACAAAGGTGTTGGAGCGGATAATGTCTAGTGTGGTTACACCAAACAGCTTCTTCTTGTCATACACCCCGGCCTTTTTCAACACATCTGCTGCAATCACTACGGTGGTGTTAACCGGGTTGGTGATGATGCCAATGCAGGCTTTCGGGCTACTACGAGCAATCTGTTCAACCAGATTGTGCACAATACCGGCACTCACATTGAATAGGTCGGAACGATCCATTCCCGGCTTACGTGCGACGCCGGCCGAGATAAGCACAATGTCCGCACCGACCAGTGCAGGGGTGGCGTCTTCACCATAAAAACCTTTGATAGATACTGCAGTAGGGATATGACTCAGATCAACGGCGACACCCGGCGTTACCGGTGCAATGTCATAAAGGGATAGTTCTGAACCTGAAGGAAGCTGGGTTTTAAGCAGGAGCGCGAGAGCCTGACCGATACCGCCTGCTGCTCCGAGAACTGCAACTTTCATCCTAAACTCCTTAATTATCGTAAAAGTAAAAATGCCGTGAATTTGTGCAATAAACCACCAAATAACAATAAAATCAGGAGGTTAAAAAACTTACCGAACGGGCGTCGGCCATGCCGAGACCTCAACACCAGGTCATGTAAAAAGGAAAACTATGTCATTAATAATAAATTAAAATCTGCCGAGTGATTTGTAAGTTAAGTTACAGTTATAAGTAAGTGAGTAAATAATGCAGCGCGTATCACGTTCATTGCGGTGGGGCTACATTACACTGAACCATAGCCGGTAAACAACCTCATTCTGATAACATTTTATTTACTTTTATGTAACTAAACACGCATTTTTTCATACCTTACGGCATTTAAATATTTTAGCGCAGTTATCAAATAGAATGCCTCTGAGTCACTTCTTTAAGCGCCCATAATATTGCATAAAAATTCACCCAACTGCATAATACCGCGCACCAATGATCAAAACGAACAGTGTAGAATGCGTAACTCCACGAAGCAGAAAAATTTGGTTAAAGCGTTCAAACTGCTGCTAAGAAGTTTAGTTCTCAAAGCGAGATCGTGCTGGCATTACAAGACGACGGTTTTGAAAATATAAACCAATCAAAAGTATCGCGTATACTGACTAGTACGCACGCGCAATGCAAATAATGGAAATGGTTTATTACCTGCCTGCAGAGCTCAGTGTGCCACTACCACCAGTCCACTGAAGAATCTAGTATTGGATGTGGATTAAACGATGCGGTTGTTGTTATTCATACCAGCCTTGGAACAGCTCAATTGATCACTCGATTGCTGGGTTCACTGGGGAAATCAGAAGGGATTCTTAGAACCATTGCCGGAGATGACATCATTTTCACGCCTGCCCGAGGTTTTAGCGTCAAATAGCTGTTTGACGCCATCCTGGTGCTATTCGCACAGGAACTGTAGTTGTTCTGGCGATCAGATGATGCGCGTCTGATACTTGCATGGTCAGGCGCTCGATCGGGTTAAACCGCAGATAACTCCGCTAACGGCCAGCGTGGCCGCACACTCACACCCAGTTCCTGGGTAGCATTTTTCAACAACCGCACGCTGCCCACATAGGCAATCATCGCAGCATTATCGGTACAAAACTCAGGCCGGGCATAGAATACCGCCCCAACCCGTTTGGTCATCATTTCCGCCAGCCGCGCGCGTAATGTACGATTGGCACTAACCCCACCCGCCATGACCAGACGTTTAAAGCTGGTATCATCCAGCGCACGAAGACATTTTATCGCCAGAGTATCGACCACCGCATCTTCAAACGCACGAGCAATGTCAGCTCGGGTTTGATCATCGCTGCCATTGACTCGAATAGTATTGGCAGCAAAGGTTTTCAAGCCGGAAAAACTAAAATCCAAACCTTGCCTGTCAGTCATCGGACGAGGGAAGGTAAAGCGTGAGGCGTCCCCTTGCTGTGCAAATTTGGATAACATCGCCCCCCCTGGGTAATCAAGTCCCAGCAGCTTTGCCGTTTTATCGAAGGCTTCACCGGCTGCATCGTCGATAGATTCCCCCAGCAAGCGATATTCACCAATACCGGTGACGCTTATCAACTGCGTATGACCACCAGAGACCAGCAGCGCCACAAAGGGAAAATCGGGCGGGTTCTCCTCCAACATTGGCGCGAGTAAATGGCCTTCCATATGGTGAACGGGAATGGCAGGCACGCCCCAGGCAAACGCCAGTGCACGCCCAACAGTTGCTCCAACCAGCAAGGCGCCCACTAATCCGGGACCCGCGGTATAGGCTACACCGTCAATATCTGAAGCTATCAATCCAGCCTCTTTCAGCGCAGCCTGAATCAGGGGAACCGTCTTGCGCACATGATCGCGCGATGCCAGTTCTGGCACAACGCCACCATAATCCGCATGCAATTTTATCTGGCTATACAATTGGTTAGCCAACAACCCTGCGTCCGTATCATAAATCGCCACCCCGGTTTCATCACAGGAGGTTTCAATACCCAATATGCGCATCGCTCTACCTAACTTTCGTTGCCACGCAAGCCGACATTTACTTGCTCTTTGCTTCATACAACAGATAGTCAGTCTACCATTATTGGTTTTGGTTTTCTGCTCTGCCTACGCGTTGGATGTTTTATGACCGCCGGAATGCTTTACAAGTGCATCACGTTTGCAGTAGAATCCCGCACCATTTTGAAAAGGCTGGCACAAAGCCAGCACACACCAAATTATTAAGGTGAAAAACACATGCCGGTAATTAAAGTACGTGAAAACGAGCCGTTCGACGTAGCTCTACGTCGCTTCAAACGTTCCTGTGAAAAAACGGGTGTTCTGGCTGAAGTTCGTCGTCGTGAATTCTATGAAAAACCGACTACTGAACGTAAACGCGCTAAAGCTTCTGCAGTAAAACGTCATGCGAAGAAACTGGCTCGAGAAAACGCACGCCGCACTCGTCTGTATTAATTTATAGAGGCATAACCTCTACCGCGTGATTAATCCACAGACTTAACAGTTACATACGAAGATAGTTTTTTTCGAAAGGAAGCGCGGCTTGTTGTTGTTTATAAGCTATCGCTTATTTATATTAAAATAGGGGCTTATGGCTGGACGAATTCCACGCGTCTTTATCAATGACCTGCTTGCGCGCACTGACATTGCCGATCTTATTGACGAGCGAGTGAAGCTCAAGAAGCAGGGTAAGAACTTTCACGCGTGCTGTCCGTTTCATCATGAGAAAACCCCCTCCTTCACCGTGAACAGTGATAAGCAGTTCTACCATTGTTTTGGTTGCGGTACGCACGGTAATGCCATCGATTTTTTAATGAAATACGATCGTCTGGAGTTTGTTGAAAGTATTGAAGAATTGGCATCCATGCACAGCCTGGAAGTGCCTTATGAATCCGGCACTGGCACCACAGCGCTTGAACGTCACCAACGTCAGAGCCTGTATGAGCTAATGGGACAACTGAGCGAGTTTTATCAGCAAGCATTAAATCAGGCAGCAGCAGCACCCGCCCAGCATTATCTGGCACAGCGAGGCTTGAGTGCGGAGATTATCCGCCATTTTGCCATCGGCTTCGCGCCTGCTGGGTGGGACAACGTATTAAAACGCTTTGGCCGCCACGATGAGAATCGTGAAATCCTGAGCGATGCGGGAATGCTGGTTAAAAATGAGCAAGGGCGTACCTATGACCGTTTTCGTAAGCGTGTAATGTTCTCTATTCGCGATAAACGTGGCCGCGTGATCGCTTTTGGCGGACGCTTACTGGGAGACGGTCTGCCCAAATACCTCAACTCGCCGGAAACCGAGATCTTCCATAAAAGCCGCCAGTTGTACGGCCTTTACGAAGCGCAACAAAATCACACGGAACTAAAACGTCTTCTTGTGGTTGAAGGTTATATGGACGTGGTAGCGCTGACACAATTTGGCATTGATTATACTGTGGCGTCATTAGGCACCTCAACGACAGCAGACCATATTCAGATGATGTTCCGCGTTACCGATCAGGTGATTTGCTGCTATGACGGTGACCGTGCAGGTCGAGATGCAGCATGGCGCGCATTGGAAATGGCACTGCCTTATTTGAATGATGGTCGCCAGTTGCGCTTTATGTTTCTCCCTGATGGAGAGGATCCGGATACTCTCGTGCGTAAAGAGGGTAAACAAACGTTTGAACAGAGGATGGAGCAAGCACTGCCGCTCTCCGTGTTCTTGTTTGATAGCCTGCAACAACAGGTGGACATGAGCTCTCCTGAGGGGCGTACCAAGCTCGGAAGAGATGCATTGCCGTTGATTAGTCAGGTGCCGGGAGAAACTCTGCGGCTGTATCTACGTCAACAGCTAGGTAATAAACTGGGAATTCTTGACGATCGCCAATTGGATAAACTGCTACCAAAAACGGCAGAACAGGCACAGCCCTACCAGCCACCCCAACTAAAACGCACAAATATGCGTATACTAATAGGGTTGCTAGTACAAAATCCGCAATTGGCGGCATTGGTAACGGCACCTGATGGGCTGGTGCCATCGAAGATGACAGGCGTGCCGCTGTTTATTGAACTGGTAAAAACGTGCCAGGCACAGCCCGGTTTGACAACGGCACAGCTTCTGGAGCTTTACCGGGATAATAAATCAGGCCCACAGCTTGAAACAATGGCAACCTGGAACCACATGATCGTTGAGGACAAGGTAGAAGAGACGTTTATAGATACCCTGACTACCCTATATAACCATATGTTAGAGGAGCGGCTGGAATTACTGATAGCACAATCGCGTTTACGGGGGTTGACCGCAGAAGAACGTAATGAGGTGCACATGCTGAACAATGCGCTCACAAGAAAGAACTGATTACAGAGGCTTAATTACCGATAACCAGCAGGGTAAAGCTGCCAAAGCCCGCTAGAAGGGGCTGCAGCGAGAAGAAGAAATACCCAGAATGTTATTGTTGGCTATACCCAATAACTTTCGAGGTGCAGGCAGACAAAACACACCTGCAAATTGAAAGATGACCGGTATAATTATGCCGACCGACACTAACCTAATACTCTGAAGTGTGGATACCGTCTTATGGAGCAAAACCCGCAGTCACAGCTTAAGCTACTTGTCACCCGTGGTAAGGAGCAAGGCTACCTTACCTATGCTGAGGTTAATGACCATCTGCCGGAAGATATTATCGATTCCGATCAGATCGAAGACATCATACAGATGATTAATGACATGGGCATCCAGGTGATGGAAGAAGCACCGGATGCGGATGATCTGCTGTTGGCAGAAACGACGTCCGACACTGATGAAGATGCCGCCGAAGCCGCTGCTCAAGTGCTCTCAAGCGTTGAGTCTGAAATTGGCCGTACTACCGATCCGGTGCGCATGTATATGCGTGAGATGGGTACCGTTGAGCTGCTCACCCGTGAGGGTGAAATCGATATCGCCAAACGAATCGAAGACGGTATCAACCAGGTTCAGTGTTCTGTTGCTGAATACCCTGAAGCGATCACTTACCTGCTGGAACAATACGATCGTGTCGAGGCTGAAGAGAGCCGTCTGTCCGACATGATTACCGGGTTTATGAATCCTAATACAGAAGAAGATCTCGCGCCTACCGCAACGCATGTGGGATCGGAATTGTCTAGCGAAGAGAGAGATGATGACGACGACGACGAGGAAAGCGGCGACGATGATGATGCGGACGAAGATAATAGCATTGATCTAGAGCTGGCTCGTCAGAAGTTTACCGAACTGCGTGGGCAGTATGAAGTAACGCGTCAAAAGATCAAAGCTCACGGGCGTAACCACGCTAAGGCTGCGGAAGAGATCCTGAAGCTCTCGGACATTTTCAAGCAGTTCCGTCTGGTGCCAAAACAGTTCGACTTCCTGGTTAACAGCATGCGCTCCATGATGGATCGCGTGCGCGCACAAGAACGCTTGATTATGAAACTGTGCGTTGAGCATTGCAAAATGCCGAAGAAAAACTTCGTCACGTTGTTCACCGGCAACGAAACCAATAACACCTGGTTTTCTGCAGCCAAGGCAATGAACAAGCCCTGGAGCGAGAAACTGGTTGAAGTCGAAGAAGATGTTCAGCGCAGCTTGCAGAAACTGCACCAGATTGAAGAAGAGACTGGCCTGACTATCGAGCAGGTGAAGGATATCAACCGTCGCATGTCGATCGGTGAAGCCAAGGCTCGCCGCGCCAAGAAAGAGATGGTGGAGGCGAACCTGCGTCTGGTGATCTCCATCGCCAAGAAATATACTAACCGTGGTCTGCAATTCCTGGATCTGATTCAGGAAGGTAACATCGGTCTGATGAAGGCAGTAGATAAGTTTGAATACCGTCGTGGCTATAAGTTCTCAACTTACGCCACATGGTGGATCCGTCAGGCGATCACCCGTTCCATCGCTGATCAGGCGCGTACTATCCGTATCCCTGTACATATGATAGAAACGATTAACAAGCTGAACCGTATTTCGCGTCAAATGTTGCAGGAAATGGGCCGCGAGCCGACGCCAGAAGAACTGGCCGAGCGTATGCTGATGCCAGAAGACAAGATCCGCAAAGTACTGAAGATCGCCAAAGAGCCAATCTCCATGGAAACACCGATCGGAGATGATGAAGATTCGCATCTGGGAGATTTCATTGAAGATACTACGCTGGAGCTGCCGCTGGATTCTGCAACGTCAGAAAATTTGCGTTCTGCCACCCACGATGTGCTGGCAGGTCTGACGGCGCGTGAAGCTAAAGTGCTGCGTATGCGTTTCGGTATCGATATGAACACCGACCACACGCTGGAAGAGGTAGGCAAACAATTTGACGTGACACGTGAACGTATTCGTCAGATTGAAGCCAAGGCACTGCGTAAGCTGCGCCACCCAAGCCGTTCCGAAGTACTACGCAGTTTCCTGGATGATTAACAGGATCTAAATAGAAATAAGAAAAAGCTCTAACATTGAGGACTTTTTTATTGTATCAATAACAATAGGCTAGGATGCATACAAAACCAGCATACAGGCAACGTTGCTCTAGACCTGCTCCGCCATGTTAGCGTATAATTCAGGCTCGCATGGCCTCTTAGCTCAGAGGTTAGAGCAGGCGACTCATAATCGCTTGGTCGTTGGTTCAAACCCAACAGAGGCCACCAGATTTTAGTTTTGGAATCATATGATTAAGCTACTTCTTGCAAGATGACTTTTTTGCTCATCTTCAAAATGGCTATAATGCGTCTCCGGATTTTTTACCGACTAATCGCACTAGCAACCTGTAAGAAAATCACTCAACACAGCTTGTATTTACGGCAACTTGTTAATCACCTTGATTTCAAATTGAAAGCCAGACAACCAAGACACACCTTCTCCCGTCAAGGCAGGATAAGGCGCTTCCGCCTCAGAACTCCGGTACCATGCTCCAGATAGTTTCCAGGTTAGATTCTGTATCGACCACAAAAACGGTTACATCTACAACATCCCAAACGTGCAACCCACCGAAGATAACACTGAGTTCAAATTCTCAAAAGCCTATTTAACTTATTTTTTTAAATCAGGCTCAGGTGAACTATCCTCTCGGCTTCCCACCTGCCCTAATACAAATAAAAAACCATTGGATTTCACCGCCGGCTAATACCGGTTGCTTTCATAAAGCTCTTGTCACCCTTCAGGATAAACAACATCAAGAATTACCATAACATACCTCTGAATAAAACGTTTCAAGATGGGCTACTTGTGTATAAAAGAAGTCTAGAGGCATAGTGACATCAAGATAAACGCGAAAAAACCATCTTCATTATTTGTAAAATACAAACAATCAGAGATGCATGAGGCAATAAGATGGATCGCTTTGACGCAATGCAGGCTTTTATTCGGGTAGTCGAGTCGGGCAACTTTACCAAAGCAGCCGAAACGCTACAGATGAATAAGACCACTGTCACACAGTTAATCCAATAACTCGAAACCCGATGGCGCAGTTTATTACGAGCATATCGTTCGTTTGCTTGCCGATGATGACGCTGAAACCAGTCTTTCTCATGCAGTTGCAATGCCCAGAAGTAAACTCCGGATTGACGTTCCCAGCCCGCTAGCCCATATGATTTTGGTGCCAGCGTTATCTAAATTTTACTCACAATATCCTGATATTTAGATTGATCTTGGTGCAAGCGATCGAAAGGTAGACATGATCAGAGATGATGTGGATTGCGTGATACGTGGAGGCAGTATTTCGGAATAATCACTTATTGCCCGCCATGTTGATGATTTGACGATCGAGGCCTACGCTGTGCTGAATTACCTGGTACGCTCAGGAATACCAACCCATCCGAATCAACTGGAAAAATCGGAACATTTCATCGTCGGTTATCTTAATTCACAAACAGGAAAGATTCACGCGTTAGAAGCAAGCCATAATGGCGATATTATCAGGATAAAAAGTCACTATAGGCTTGCTGTTGATGATGATAATGCCTACCTTGCAGCAGTCCTGGCAGGACTTGGCATTTTTTTTTACCTACATATATGGTAAAGGAAGTATGAGGCCCGTGGTGAATTGCACTCACTATTCAAACAGTGGCAATTTCTCCCTATGCCCGTGTACTGAGATCCCCCCCCCACAAACAGGTGTATTTAAGTACCAAAATAGGGTGTTTATTGACTGGGTGATTGAGCTTATAGCTTACTATATACCAAAGTATGCCAAGTGATCGGCAGGGCGATCGTTAAAATTCGGCATACTTCATTCACGTCATGATGCTGGCAGCATTCCCTCACTACGCAACACTGACGTCACAATAAGAAATACTTTAAGTTACAGTTTTAGCCTAGTGTCAAATTTAAACGGTATACTCACTGACCTGTTTACAATCGTCGGAAAATAGGGATGCTCTGGATTCAGCAAATAGTTAAATTCTAAAGGGCTGAACGCACTGGTAATGCGTAATCCAACAGATTGCCCTGAACGAATCCATGCATCGCCATAAAGGGCCAATTCCGCTGGTGCTTTTTCGGCATTCCAATATTCTGGCAACGCAGGCACTTTTGCCTGGGGCAGTAAATCCTCAAGAACATCAATGCTGAGTAGCGTATAGATATCGATAAGCTGTACAGAGTCAATGTGCACCAGCGTTTTGAGTATCGTCAGCGAAGCTGTTTCTGACACATAGCACATGGTGGTGTCGGCGGCTTTTGATTGTGATGTTTATTGTCAATCCGCTGATCGTGTTCTGGAAGATTCGCTGTAATCCTTACCTGCTGATGCTGACTTGCCTGCGTGAAAGCGGCATTACAGCCTTTTTTATTACGCGCAGTTCTGCCGCAAATATCCTGGTAAATATGGAGCTGTGCCGCAAACTGAATCTGGACGAAGACACCTACTTTTGTCGCCATTCCGCTGGAAGCCAAAATCACTATGGCTGGAGCAGCGGTTACTATTACCGTACTTACGCTAGCAGTCGCACAGAAGGTAACACGCTCTGCGTCATATTCGCCTAACGTGGTGCGGAATGCTTCCACCTAGTTTTTTTCACAGCCAAGACCAATCACCAGCAATGCGCCCACATTGGGATGATGTACCATATTTTATAACATGGTACGAGTGTTTTCGTGGTCTTGCCTTAACTGTGAGCAACCAAATGGGTGAGTAAACAGATAAACCCCGTCAATCTCCTCAGTATTACTGGTCTCTTTCAGGAGCCGGGTCTGAATCTGGCGAGCAATAACGTTGACACAGCCAACGGTCGGCAGAATCCACAGTTCATTACGAACTCCAGCACAGCCAGGAAGGGAAGGCACCGGCACCACGCGTTGTGCGTACCCCCCCCGCGCTCAGAATGGCTACTTTGCGCTCTTTATACGGCTTGATATCATCATCAACGATGCGGATATTCAGGTCCAGCTTGTCAAGGCGCAGCTCTTGTGACAACTATTGCGATCCCTGAATTACAAACAAGTAGAAATATTCAAAGGTATCCCAGAAGGTATCCTAATAGGCCATTTCCTATTGCAGAGCTTCCACTTTGGTGCGCGGATGGCCCGCCACAATACGGTCAACCAGCGTGGAGAAGAAGGTATTGTTGTTCGTTAATCTAAGTCACAAAGCCTACGGAATTTCCCATTACGGGGCATAGCGTAGCACCAATTCTTTCAGTGCAACTCCGTTATAGTCGCGATAAGTTCACACGGCAACAGCACCTCAGTTTTTATCAGCGGTACCGTTCAAGTGGTTGAAGCGTTCAAATAGCAGGCGCGTCAATTTTGCCGGATAGCTTACAGGCGGCGTATCGGTCAAATAATCTTCGGCTTGATAGCTAATGCCCACCTCGGTGGTATTGGAAAATACAAAACGAATATTAGCGTCATGAGCTAGCGCCAAGTACTCGCCAAACTGGCGATAAATGTTGATTTCACGGTTAACAGAACAGATCAGGCGCGGTTCACGCACCGCTTCGCACTTTTTGCTCTCAAACCGCGAATGATCTTGGTATACAGCCCATCCTGAGTGCCTAATGGGGGTGGAAAATCGGTATCAATAGGACGAAAGATCACCATACCCGCATCCAGATCGATATGTTCGTTCAGCAAATCTGACTGCCAGTCAACGCACGCACGCAGAAAGTTACCATAACCGAATTGGATAATACGATCAGGATATTGACGATCAGGGAAGTCAAGACGATTCAATGTTTGCATTAAGAAGCTACCTCAGGACAGGAAGTGCGATCGGGGTTAGGTTGTTACCGCTCTGTCACCTTGCCCACGATACAATGTCAAGGCGCGCGCACGGTCTTATATTTCGATGGAGAAATAGTGTGTTTAGCGTTATCGAAACAAATGTTTTTTCACCGTGTCGCCCAGCAGGTTGATGTCTGCCGGTGCTTCGCCGTCTCTACCCCCATCGACCGATCATCTGGTACAGGATGCGACGGAAATACTCATGGCGAGTGTAAGACAGGAAGCTGCAGCTTGTTCGGTCAATATGCCGACAAAACGGCTCAGCAGGCCCAGCTGCACCAACTTTGTCATTTGACGCTGCACGCCGTCTTTCTGGTCGTTAAACCACTAGCCAGAACCAAACTGCATTTTGCCCTGTATACCTTCACCCTGGAAGTTGCCGATCATGGTGTCCAACACCTCATTATCGCGTGGGTTTAGGCAGTACAGAATGGTTTTCGGCAGTAGATTCTCTTCGTTCTGTTTGCTCAGAAAACGAGACAGCGCCAGCGGACGGTCATTGATAGAATCGAAACAACGTTCTTCCCCAGCCATTTAAACTGACACAGGTTATTGTTACGCAGTGTGTCGATGTGATACTGCTACACCCAGCTATATTAATAAGGCGGTTTGAACTGCACCACTTCTAAATCGCTAAGCGCAGCGCGCGCCACTCAGGCGACGCGCCAAAATGCTACCCAGCGTCGTTTCATGAGCTTTGGCAAACAACAAACGTCCAGGTCCAGCGCGTGGTCAGAAACCTTACAGCCTTGAGCTGAAAAGTGGTACAGACGTTTGGTCAGCGTAGCCTATAAATCGCTGAAAAGACGAATATTGTGATCAGACACTTCACCCAGCTTCGACATCATAGTAATTAAAGGTCGCCAAATCAATATTGAAGGCCTTCTCCGGGCGCCAACTTGGCAGCACACTTTCACGTTAAAGCTTTTGTCAGCGCGATGGCTTTATGATGGCGCAGATCGTCAATCGGATCATCCGTGCGTGGTGCCGATCATTTTCACGTTTATCTGTTGCATGACGCCACGCGCGGTAAACTCGTCGCGCTCCAGCAGTGCGTTGCAACGATCCCAGATTTCTTTTGCTGTGCCGGGCGACAGCCACGTACCTGTTACACTAAATGGGTAACACAGCTCCAAATATCTCCAGTGATACAGCGAGTTACCGATGGTGTGCGGTACGGTTTCAGCCCAGGCTGAGAATTTCTCCCAATCACTGACATCACCGCTGCAAAGATGCTCCAGCACGCCATTTATAGTGATCACCCTTCAACCAGATGTCATACAAATTTTTAAAGCGATAGTTTTCTGCAATTTGCTCAGGCGGCAGGTGGTAATGGTAATCAAAAATACGCTGGTCAGCGGCATAGTCATGATATAAACGACGAGAAAATTCGCTGTCTAACAGAAAATATTCGCTAAAAACTGCGGCATACTCTTCTTTCTCACCGTGTGTTTAGGCGCTACATTGGCCTTAGTTAAAGGATATCACACCAATTATGCTTGATATCTCATATCATGAGTGAGGTCATGATCGCACCACCGCTGGTAGTTTGGGTAATCGTGATGCACAGTTGGGAAATGGCCTTTATTATCACCGGTGCTCTGAGCATGGTGTGGGCGCTGTGCTGGTTAGCTTTTTATAAACACCCGAAAAAATAGAAAAAGCTGACGGATGAAGAACGTGATTACATCATGAGCGGTCAAGAATCTCAGCATCAGACTGATAAAGTTAAGAAAATGTCTGCCTGGCAGATCGTGCGTAATCGCCACTTTTGGGGTATCGCACTGCCACGTTTTCTGGCTGCAACGGCCCGGGGTACTATTTATGCCTAGATCCCGCTGTTCATGTTCAAAGTTTACGGCTTTAACCTGAAAGAAATTGTCATGTTCGCCTGGCTACCAATGCTGTTTGCAGACTTGGGCTGTGTATTGAGCGGCTACATACCTAATGCTGTTCTAGAGGTATTTCAAAGTAAACCTGATCGTTTCTCGTAAAATGGTGGTGACGCTCGGGGCAGTATTGATGACTGGCACTGGCATTATCGGCCTGTTCACTAGTCCTTATGTCACCATCGCGCTGTTGTGCGTGGGTAGGTTTTGCGTACCAGTCGCTTTCTGGTTCACTGATCATGCTCTCTTATGATGTGTTAGGCCGTAACGAAGTCGCAACCACTAACGGTTTGACCGGTGGTGCTGGTTGTTTGGTAAGCACTCTTTTCGCTCTGGTCTTTGGTGCATTAACAGATACCAGTGGTTTTGGCCCGCTGTTTGCGGTACTGACTGCTTTTGATGTACTGGGCGCCATTTTAAATCTGGGTGATTTTGGCAAGACCGCCCTGCGGTGGAAGCAGAGCAACCGACAGCTCTTGAGACGGCGCAGCCGCATTAATCACTATCAGTCTCGCAGCTAAACCTGCTTTGACGCCCGATAACCTGGCTATCGGGCGTTTTTATTGCAAAATTATAATGCATAACTGTGACCTTGATGTTGGTCGACTTCACGAATAAGCAGTATAACAAATCTCGACGCGATGTTTTTTTCCAGCCTTTTTTGCCCCCCCGTGGGGAGGTTACGGCGTAGGAAAGTCGCAAGGAAAAGTTCCCTATTTACGGACCGTCATCTATTAAAGAGCAAAAATATGGTACTCACTAACCCCGTCGACTATACCAATAATTAGCCGCAGAACTTAAACAGCACATCGAAAGTAGTATTTACCTTGTGGGCGAGAAATTACCCGCCGAACGCTACATTTCGGAAGAGATGAATGTCAGTCGCACTGTAGTGCGCGAAGCAATCATTATGCTGGAAGTAGAAGGTTACGTTGAGGTACGCAAAGGCTCAGGCATTCATGTTATTTCCAACCAACAGAGACATCGCGTGCCAAGCGGTGGTGAAAATCGAATTTGTGACTGCCGGACCCTTTGAGTTGTTGTAGGCTCGCCAGTTCATTGTGAAAGTAACATCGCCGAATTTACGGCTACTCAGGTCACCCGTCAGGACATTGTCCAGTTGATGGAGATCTAGGAATATGCGCGTCAGGAAGATTGTTTCCGTGATTCCGAGTGGGATTTGAAATTTCACATTCAGGTAGCGCTGGCGACACAGAATTCCACCATGGTAACCATCGTGGAAAAAATGTGGAGTCAGCGTATCCACAACCCCATTAGCGCAAATTGTACGAACACATCGACGATCGTTCGATCTAAAGCTGGTGTGAATAGCACCATCATATTCTTAAGGCACTGATTCATAAAGATCCCTATGCCGCCAAACTGGCAATGTAGCAGCACCTGGAAAACACGAAACAGATGCTGTTTCGTGTTACTACTGATGACTTAGCATTCAACGTTGATCGCTATATGTTTGCAGAAAATCCAGTAGTGCATCTTGATCCGATCACCGTGCACAAGTCCTGACCACTGAAACAAAAAACCTGTCGCCTCTGTCTCATTACGAGGTAAAAAAATTATAAAAACAACAGCTTGTGTCATAAAATGTAAAATTAGGCGGAAAAAACCTTTTCTCTCAGATAGCAGCGATAAATCTCACATTGGTTGTCCGCTTAGCACACGATCGTCAACTCTTTCCTGTGATAATTCCCTATCTCAACCTTTAGTCTTTTGTTACAATTAGAGGCCCTTTTTTACGCTTAATCTGGTGTTTTATGCGTTACTGCCACTAAGACGCAGCAAATCAAGCTGGTCAGGTGAAAAAGATTAAGCCAGTAAGATAACCAATATGTTCTATTATATAACAGCGCTCACCAAAGCGAGCCAGTGTACATAATGACCCTTATAGTCGGTGCATTTCATCGCCGATGGGCTACGTAACATGCTGTTGTGTTAGGAATACCAAATGAAATTAATTAAAGAACTTGTTCATGCACTTTGTCACCAAAATTTCGATATTCTCGCCGACCCAAAACTGGTTTGGACGCTCTATTTTATCCTGTTCATGATCCTATTTTTGGAAAATGGCCTGTTACCCGCGGCCTTTCTGCCCGGAGATAGCCTACTGGTATTAGTGGGGGTACTGGTTGCCAAAGGCACAATGAATTATTCTTTTACGGTTGTGTTGTTGACCACAGCCGCCAGTCTTGGCTGCTGGGTGAGTTACATACAAGGAAAATGGCTAGGTAATACACGGGTGGTACAAGGCTGGCTCTCTCATCTCCCGGCACACTACCACCAGCGCGCGCATCTGTTGTTTCACCGTCATGGATTGTCCGCGCTACTGATAGTCCGCTTTCTGGCCTTCGTTCGCACCCTGTTACCCACCATTGCCGGGCTTTCCGGACTGGACAACACACGCTTTCAGTTTTTCAACTGTATGAGTGGGCTGTTATGGGTACTGATTCTGGTCTCTCTGGGGTTTACGATCGGTAAGACGCCAATTTTTATGAAGTACGAAGATGAGCTGATGTTTTGCCTGATGATGCTGCCACTGGTGTTATTGTTTATTGGTCTGTTCGGCTCACTTCTGGTTTTATGGCGTAAGAAACGCGCCGAAAATGTAGAAAAAGGGAACTAACGTGTTATTTTGCTGGCGTTATCCAAAAGCAATCTAGCGCATCTTGATCCTGGTTATGCTACCTAGCATCTTGCTAAATTAAGCTCCTGGCAGTCAGCAGGATGAAACACTGCTGCATATTTTTCGTCATCACCGAAAGGTGCCCACTCCCCGATGGATTTTACGTTTATAAACGGCTTAACGAGCGCGGTATCGCTATCAAAAGTACGCCTGCACCGGACAGTTTGATTGTCAGGTTGGCTTCACCGAAACAAACTTTTGGAGCGCGAGAGGCGCTACTTTCCTCATTAACGCAGGAAAAAATCATTACTCAGCAACCATCTAAACCGGCCTCTTTTTGGCGACAAAAGCTGACGCAAAAGCACCTCCCGCCGGAACCTGTTCCGCCAAAAGCCTATGAAATCGAACAATAACTGGAGCAGGCTCCTCGTCATCGTAATACGGGTCAGATTCAAGGTTTGGAAACCGCGCTGCGAAATGTGAAAACCCATTGTCAGGATGATGACCTGCGTCTTAAGCGCCAGAAAAATGTGGCTGAAAAACAAGCTAAAGTTGCAAAGCGAGAAGCGGAGCTACGCGAAAGTCAACAATCCGGCTCTGATGCGGACAAGATCTAAAAACGTCAGGAAAAAATTGCGGAAGCACAGCAAGATTTATGCGGTGCTCAATAGGAAATTGCTGCTGCCAGTAGGCAATAATCTATTATATTCCGCATGTGTGGATAAACTGCACAACGCACGTCCACAAACAGGCGTTGAGCCAGTTTTATTGAATTAATCAGCGCTTAAGCGAGTTATCAGAATGATCTCGTGCCACTTCTTTGTCCCAATCGTAAAAGGTGAGCTATAGTTAACATTCCTTATTTATCGTAAAGGAGTTAATAATGGCCAAAGACCAACAATCTAAACTGTTGCGCAATGAATTGAAATCACTGGCGGATATCCTAGAAGAAGTCTTGCACTCGTCGAGAGATAAATCCAAAGCGGAATTGGAAAAACTACGCAGTAAAGCGGAAAGTGCGCTGAAAGAAACACGTTACGGTTGAGTGATACCGGAGAACGTATCGTTAATCAGACCAAAGAAGCCGCAGATTATACGGATGATTATGTTCGACAGAACCCATGGACCGCGTTGGTATCGGTGCTGCTGTAGGGGTTGTGCTGGGCGTTTTACTCGCACGCCGCTAATTGACTGGAGTTCGATAATTTTTTATGACCGATAAACAACGATATGGCCCCCGTAAGCGAGGCTATCGCTTCAGCGAAACGTATCTTGATGCTGCTGGTAGGCATTGTAGAAACGCGCCTGCGTCTGACTGTCATTGAGTTGGAAGAAAAAATCCAGATTTTACGCTAAATAGAACAGTAGCGTATTGATGTCGTTTCTGAAAGAAGAATTTATATCGATAAAACAGACCCCTACGATCGCTATTGGCTGCGTATCATGATTTAATGCCGTTACTGGTTTCTCGCTTCCGGTGCTGCTGCACTGCATGGCGCGTCACCCTAGCCGTCTGATTCGTTGAACCAGACGGGGTATTGGCTTGCCAGGACCTTAAAACTGCTGTATAAAATGCTTTCACCTCGCTAAGTTCCGCAGATTGCTAGCACATATTCAGATTTTCTGAAAAAAACAGACAATTTAACTCGCTGGAATAAAAATCGTTTCCCTTATAGTATTTGCTCCATACCAGATGTGTAGATGATATCCCTAGAAATATCCTGTGTTAGAACCGCATACAACCATGTTATCTGACAAAATTTTTCTTGGAGACAAATGATGAAAAATTTAGAAAATACTGCGCTGCTCATCGCTCGCATTTTCATGCTAATCCTGTTCATCGTGGCAGACTACGGCAAACTAGGCGATGCTTATACAGGGACCGCGCAATATATACAGGCCCATGATGGATGTTCCGACTTTCCTGCTACCGCTGACAATTCTGCTGAAACTGGGGTAGTGGCCTTGCGATGTTGTTTGGTATTCTGACACGTACCGTAGCGATTTTCACTGCAGGATTCATGCTGCTTACTGCCCTGTTGTTTCACAATAACTTTGTAGAAGGCGTAAACCAGTTAATCTTCCTGAAGAACCTGGCCATCGCAGGTGGCCCCATCTGTTGCTGGCAGTGACGAGCCCAGGCGCTTTCAGCATTGACCATATTTTAAATAAAAAATGGTAATACCATCAGTACGATGCCAATACCAGGCATGATCCTCGCACCAGCGGCGTAGTTCTCTGCGCCCTGGTTTTTCACATTAATGATGGAGAATCTATGGGACAGTTGATTAATGGCGGCGTCTGCACGGATACCTGGTATAATACCTGTGCCACTGTGGGCCGCTTCAAACGTACGACTTCACAGTTTCGCCATTGGATAATACCAATGGCGCGCCGGACAGCACCGGTGAGGGCGGATTTGACGCCCAGTCAGATCGGTTACTACCTCTATGTTTCTCTCCCCTACCCCTAAGCACACCACATCTTGATCATGCGACAGCTTAAAGGGTTGCAAGAACACGTTAGTGTCTCCGTAGTACACCCATTGATGTTGGATCATGGTTGGATCTTCGGCATCGATTTTCCTGATGCGACGGGAAGCTCACTCCACCAGTACGAATTTCTCTATCAGCTCTACCTGTACGCCAAGTCCGATTACAGTGGATGCGTTACCGTTCCCGTACTGTGGGATAAAGAGCGTCATACGATTGTCAGCAACAAATCGGCCGACATTCTGCGCATGTTCAACTCAGTATTTAATGCCGTTGGAGAAAAGCCCGGTGAACTACTCGCCAGCGCTACGAACAGAAATCGATGTGTCAAACGAGTGGATTTATCCAACGATCAATAACGGCGTGTAAAAGGCGGGATTCGCTATCCACACAAAGTGCATATGATGAGGCAGTCACTGGCGTATTAGATGCGTTAGATTGTCTGGAAACCCGCTTAGCGCAACAACGTTACCTAACCGGTAACCAGCTCACAGAGGCGGATATTCGCCTGTGGACAAAACTGCTGCGTTTCGATCCGGTTTATCATACTCATTGCAAGTGTGACAAATGCCGGCTGGCCGACTACCCGAATCTTTTTGGCTTCTTACGCGATATTTATCAAATTCTCGGCATTGATGACACAGTGAACATGGCGCATATCCATCATCATTACTATCGCAGCCATGGGACGATCAATCCGCATGGCATTATTTCGATTAGACCAGAATGCGACCTGAACACGCCGCACGGGCGCGACAAGATTAACTATCGGGCATAGAAAAGCAAAAAGTGAGGGCGAGCATCACATCACGCCTGGTTCAGCACTTTTGGCAATTCGCGCAAGAAACAGGATTTTTGCTTCGTCCATACTATGCGGCGCCAGGCCATGATGATTTAGCTCTCTATAGAATACTCCAGGCTGATCAAACGCAAGCGCCCTTCGGCAATATCTCTGGCAACCATTGGGTGCGGCATCGTGGCAACACCTAAACGCGCTAATAATGCTCGGCACCTGTCATCGATAGAGCTCAAGGTTAAACGCTGCTACTTATCTAACAATTGTACGGTTAATACTGGCTATTCATGGGCGGTACCCGCAACGGTAATCCCACGATACTTAATGCGTGTAACATCTGACAGCGGTTCCGGCTCTTGATGAATAGGATGGGTCCGAGCTTGCAACGTAAACGTTGTTCATGGTGTATAGCTTGCGCGTATTCACTTCGGAAGAGGCGCGAAAGTGCATGTCGGGCGGCAACACAATCCGATATCTGCCCGCCCCTGCTCTAGACGCTCCCAGGCACCTGACAGCACCTCTGTCAGCAATGAAGCCTGAGTATTAGCCTTCAAAGCCAGCTTACGCAACAAAGGAAACAGTTTCTCAGTAGGTATCAACGCTTCAAAGATAATGGTGATATGCGTTTCCCAGCCGCGATGCCAGCGTTCTGCATCGGTGGTGAGTTTGTATGCCGCTTCAAGCAGGATTCTCCCTCGCTCGAGCAACATCCGGCCCACATTGGTGAATTTAGTGCGGTGGCCTGAGCGATCAAAAAGCACGACATCGAGCTCTTCTTCCAGCTTCTATATGGTATAGCTCAGCGCTGACGGCACACGCCCCAGCTCATCGACTGCTACCCAAAGCTGCTACGGCGATCGATGCGTCCATCACTCGCAGCGCTTCCAGCGTTAATGCCCGTTCTTTTGCCATTTATTCACTCATTCAGGAATTTTGAATATACCGACCAGACTAACTAGCTAACAATCCAACGTCCACACAATTACTATTTGTTTAGTATAATTTTTGAGATATATAACCATAATCATATGCGGAACAGCGGAACAGCGGAACAGCGGAACAGCGGAACAGCGGAACAGCGGAACAGCGGAACAGCGGAACAGCGGAACAGCGGAACAGCGGAACAG
>JBPPLV010000034.1:0-1014 GCA_051305815.1 Candidatus Malihini olakiniferum | reverse complement strand
ATGCCACTGGCGTGACAACCGGAACACCAGAGGTTCGTCCACTCCGGTCCTCTCGTACTAGGAGCAGCCCCTCTCAAATCTCAAACGTCCACGGCAGATAGGGACCGAACTGTCTCACGACGTTCTAAACCCAGCTCGCGTACCACTTTAAATGGCGAACAGCCATACCCTTGGGACCGGCTTCAGCCCCAGGATGTGATGAGCCGACATCGAGGTGCCAAACACCGCCGTCGATATGAACTCTTGGGCGGTATCAGCCTGTTATCCCCGGAGTACCTTTTATCCGTTGAGCGATGGCCCTTCCATACAGAACCACCGGATCACTAAGACCTACTTTCGTACCTGCTCGACGTGTTTGTCTGGCAGTCAAGCGCGCTTTTGCCTTTATACTCTACGACCGATTTCCGACCGGTCTGAGCGCACCTTCGTACTCCTCCGTTACTCTTTAGGAGGAGACCGCCCCAGTCAAACTACCCACCAGACATGGTCCTCGTCCCGGATAACGGGACAGAGTTAGAACCTCAATATTACCAGGGTGGTATTTCAAGGATGGCTCCATAGCAACTGGCGTCGCTACTTCTAAGCCTCCCACCTATCCTACACAAGCAAATTCAAAGTCCAGTGCAAAGCTATAGTAAAGGTTCACGGGGTCTTTCCGTCTAGCCGCGGATACACTGCATCTTCACAGCGATTTCAATTTCACTGAGTCTCGGGTGGAGACAGCGCCGCCATCGTTACGCCATTCGTGCAGGTCGGAACTTACCCGACAAGGAATTTCGCTACCTTAGGACCGTTATAGTTATGCCGCCGTTTACTGGGGCTTCGATCAAGAGCTTCACTTTGCGGTTAACCCTATCAATTAACCTTCCAGCAGCGGGCAGGCGTCACACCGTATACGTCCACTTTTGTGTTTGCACAGTGCTGTGTTTTTATTAAACAGTTGCAGCCAGCTGGTATCTGCGACTGCGCAAGGCTTCAAGAGCAAGTTTTTACACCTCGCACAGCGTGCCTTCT
>JBPPLV010000017.1:0-18501 GCA_051305815.1 Candidatus Malihini olakiniferum | reverse complement strand
ATGCCTGGCGACAACATCAAGATGGTCGTAAATCTGATCTCCCCGATCGCGATGGACGATAGTCTGCGTTTCGCAATCCGTGAAGGCGGTCGTACTGTTGGCGCAGGCGTTGTTGCCAAAGTTATCGCTTAATCGCTGATAAATTTGACTCAACATGCGGTAAATGAGCATCATTTAATGCCCTTTTTCTACGCTGCCCTAGAGCCTATCTTATCACGGATAGTGAAGTATAATACTGCTAATCTGTGGTCAGATAGGCTCTGTAGATTACAGCGTAAATGCCGAGTTTCGCTGCGAGCGAAACGCAATGTCGGTTTGGCTTGCCCTGCATAGCGGAGCAAATTTATTTTTCTGATGCATGAGTGACAGGTTGGTTTATGAGTGCAAATACCGAGACACAGGGTCGTGGGCGTGGCCTGGAAGCAATTAAATGGCTGGTTGTGGCGGTTTTACTCGTTGTTGCCATCGTAGGCAACTATTACTACCGCGCATATAGTCTGCCACTGCGCGCCTTGGCTGTTATTATCCTGATTGCTGCTGCAGGCGGTGTTGCACTGTTAACTACGAAGGGTAAGGCAACGGTCACGTTTGCCCGCGAAGCGCGCACTGAAGTTCACAAAGTGATTTGGCCAACTCGCCAGGAAACACTGCACACCACATTGATCGTTGCCGCGGTGACTGCCATGATGTCATTGATTCTATGGGGGCTAGATGGTATTCTGGTTCGTTTGATATCGTTTATCACAGGCCTGAGGTTCTAGTATGTCTGAAGCTCCAAAAAAACGTTGGTACGTCGTTCAGGCGTTTTCCGGCTTTGAAAGCAGCGTTGCACAATCGCTGCGTGAACACATCAAATTGCACAACATGGAAGAGCTGTTTGACGACGTCATAGTGCCGACGGAAGAAGTCGTTGAGATTCGTAGTGGCCAGCGTCGTAAAAGCGAACGTAAATTCTTCCCCGGTTACGTGCTGGTGCAGATGGTAATGGAAGATACAAGCTGGCACCTGGTGCGTAGTGTACCACGTGTGATGGGCTTTATCGGTGGTACGTCCGATCGCCCAGCGCCGATCAGCGATAAAGAAGTTGACGCTATTATGAATCGCTTGCAACAAGCAGGTGATAAACCGCGTCCGAAAACGCTTTTTGAACCGGGCGAAATGGTACGCGTCAACGACGGCCCGTTTGCTGACTTTAACGGTGTGGTCGAAGAAGTGGATTACGAAAAGAGCCGCCTGAAAGTGTCGGTTTCTATCTTCGGCCGTGCTACCCCTGTTGAGCTGGATTTCAGCCAGGTAGAAAAAGGCTGATAAAGCTCGTCTGGCTTAAAGAAATTCTTGTATTTTTCGTGAAATTAATATATCATTTCGCGCCTTTTATTTTTAGATGTTATGGCATTTGGAAACATTAACGTCACGGGGAGCCTTTTTAAGGCGCTATCACCCATTAGAGGAATTTAAATGGCCAAGAAAGTACAAGCCTACGTCAAGCTGCAGGCTGCGGCTGGTATGGCTAACCCGAGCCCACCAGTTGGTCCTGCTCTGGGTCAGCAAGGTGTGAACATCATGGAATTCTGTAAGGCATTCAATGCTAAAACAGAAAGCCTGGAAAAAGGTCTGCCGATTCCGGTTATTATTACCGTTTACTCCGACCGTTCCTTCACTTTCGTTACTAAAACGCCTCCAGCAGCTGTTCTGCTGAAGAAAGCGGCTGGTATCAAGTCTGGTTCTGGCAAGCCGAACAAAGACAAAGTAGGTAAAGTGACCTATGCTCAGGTACTGGAAATTACCCAGACCAAAGCGGCGGATATGACGGGTGCCGACGTGGAAGCCATGGCGCGCTCCATTACGGGTACTGCTCGTTCCATGGGCCTGGTAGTAGAGGACTAAGAAATGGCTAAGCTGACCAAGCGCATGCGCGTGATTCGTGAGAAAGTTGATGTGACCAAACAATATGACATAAACGAAGCTGTAGCCCTGCTGAAAGAGCTAGCCACTGCTAAGTTTGTTGAAAGCGTTGACGTTGCCGTAAACCTGGGCATCGACGCACGTAAATCCGATCAAAACGTCCGTGGCGCGACTGTGCTACCGCAAGGTACTGGCCGTTCCGTTCGCGTTGCCGTATTTACCCAAGGTGCAAACGCTGAAGCTGCTAAAGCGGCTGGCGCAGAGCTGGTAGGTATGGAAAATCTGGCTGACCAGATCAAGAAGGGTGAAATGAACTTTGACGTAGTTATTGCTTCTCCGGATGCAATGCGCGTTGTTGGTCAGTTGGGCCAGGTTCTGGGTCCGCGTGGCCTGATGCCGAACCCGAAAGTGGGTACCGTAACGCCGAACGTTGCTGCAGCGGTTAAAAACGCTAAAGCAGGTCAGGTTCGTTACCGTAACGACAAAAACGGCATCATCCACACCACCATTGGTAAGGTTGATTTCGACGCTAACAAACTGAAAGAAAACCTGGAAGCTCTGCTGGTTGCTCTGAAAAAAGCTAAACCTGTTCAGGCGAAAGGCGTGTACATCAAGAAAGTTAGCCTCTCCACCACTATGGGAGCTGGCGTTGCCGTTGATCAGAGTGGCCTGAACGCGGTCGCTAACTGATAGCTTTACCTGGGTGAAAGATGTACGTGTAGTCTTTGCGCCTATTGCCCTTAAATGGACAAAACAGATTTTTTCGGTTGGAGCCTGGCCTAATCCAGGTCTCCGTCCAAAACCGTAGGTGTTTCTTCGGAAACTTAATTTTCCTGCGTAGACGGTGGCAGAGCCTAAAAAAATTTTCTTTTACTGGATTCTGCTCACCATGTTTTGACACCTGTTTTTCCATGTGGTTACAGGTACAGTAAGTTACGGAAATTTATTCCGGCTATATCCAGGAGCACAAGCTAATGGCATTAAATCTTCAAGACAAACAAGCAATTGTTGCTGAAGTCAGCGAAGTGGCCAAAGGCGCGTTGTCTGCGGTAGTTGCGGATTCTTGTGGCGTAACCGTAGATAAAATGACTGAACTGCGTAAAGCAGGTCTTGAAGCTGGCGTATACATGCGTGTTGTTCGTAACACCCTGCTGCGCCGCGTCGTTGAATGCACCCCGTTCGAATGCCTGAAAGACACGTTTGTTGGTCCAACCTTGATTGCTTACTCTATGGAACACCCGGGCGCTGCTGCTCGTCTATTCAAAGAGTTCGCGAAAGCGAATGCAAAATTTGAGGTTAAAGCTGCAGCCTTTGAAGGTGAGTTGATTCCGGCGGCTCAAATTGATCGTCTGGCAACTCTGCCGACTTACGAAGAAGCAATTGCACGCCTGATGGCGACCATGAAAGAAGCCTCTGCAGGTAAATTGGTCCGTACTCTGGCAGCTGTACGCTATCAGAAAGAAGCGGCCTAATCGCTCTTTGCCTGTTATCGCATTTGCTTACGTATAAACTATTTCTGATTGTTAGGAACAATTGTAATGTCTATCACTAAAGATCAAATCATTGAAGCAGTAGCCGCTATGTCTGTAATGGACATTGTTGAGCTGATCTCTGCAATGGAAGAAAAATTCGGTGTTTCTGCTGCTGTAGCTGTTGCTGTTGCTGCTGTCCCAGCTGAAGCTGCTGAAGAGAAAACTGAATTCGACGTTATCCTGAAAGCTATCGGCGCTAACAAAGTTGCCGTAATTAAAGCTGTTCGTGGCGCAACTGGCCTGGGTCTGAAAGAAGCGAAAGACCTGGTTGAGTCTGCACCTGCTGCTCTGAAAGAAGCTGTAAGCAAAAATGACGCTGAAGCTCTGAAGAAAGCTCTGGAAGAAGCTGGCGCTGAAGTTGAAGTTAAATAGGCCAACCCTTCCGGTTGCAGCCTGATTTTTCAGGCTGATGGCTGGTAACTTTTTTGATCAAAAGCCTTTTTGCGCTGTAGGGTGTCTGTGGCGTTTTGCACTGTTTGGCCACAGATTTATACCTCAGCGTATAACCAAAATATTTTTTTCTATTGACGCCTTAATATACTGCTTGCCTGCTTAGGTTCCCTGCCTCTGCAAAAGCAATGAAATGATTTAAGAGTAATAGAAAAACGTATTGCGAAAGGTGGCTTGCCTTTCGAACAAACAAAATCGTGTTGCAATGAACCGTCCTGTCAGGACGAGCAAGTGGTTCTTACTTTTCAGCGAGCTGAGGAACCCCATGGTTTACTCCTATACCGAGAAAAAACGTATTCGTAAGGATTTTGGTAAACGTCCGCAAGTGTTGGATATACCTTGTCTCCTTTCTATCCAGCTTGACTCGTTTCAGAAGTTCATCAAGCAAGATCCGGAAGGTCAGTACGGTCTGGAAGCCGCATTCCGTTCCGTATTCCCAATTTCAAGCTACAGCGGTAGCTCCGAGCTGCAATACGTAAGCTACCGTTTGGGTGAGCCCGTATTTGACGTCAAAGAGTGTCAGATTCGCGGGGTGACCTTCTCTGCACCGCTGCGCGTTAAACTGCGTCTGGTGATCTACGAGCGCGAAGCGCCGGAAGGCACCGTAAAAGACATTAAAGAACAAGAAGTCTACATGGGCGAAATTCCGCTCATGACCGAAAACGGGACCTTTGTTATCAACGGGACTGAGCGCGTTATCGTTTCTCAGTTGCACCGTAGCCCGGGCGTTTTCTTTGACAGCGATAAAGGTAAAACCCACTCCTCCGGTAAAGTGCTGTATAACGCACGTATCATCCCTTACCGTGGTTCTTGGCTGGATTTCGAGTTCGACCCGAAAGATAACCTATTTGTGCGTATCGACCGTCGTCGTAAACTGCCGGCGACCATCATTTTGCGCGCATTAGGTTTCTCTGCCGAACAAATCCTGGACCTGTTCTTCGATAAGATTGTCTATGAAATCAACGGCAATAAGCTGCAAATGGACCTGGTGCCTGAACGCCTGCGCGGTGAAACCGCCTCTTTTGACATCGAAGCCAACGGCAAAGTGTACGTTGAAAAAGGCCGCCGTATCACCGCGCGCCACATTCGCCAGCTGGAAAAAGACAGCGTAGAGCACATTGAAGTACCGTTCGAATACATCTCCGGGAAAGTGCTAGCGACAGACTACGTAGACACAGGTACTGGAGAACTGATCGGCGTTGCTAACATAGAATTGTCACTGGATCTGCTGGCTAAACTGAGCCAGGCAGGTCATAAGCGTATTGAAACCCTGTTCACTAACGATCTAGACCACGGCCCGTATATCTCCGAAACGCTGTGCGTTGACCCGACCAACGATCGCCTGAGCGCGCTGGTTGAAATCTACCGCATGATGCGTCCGGGCGAGCCGCCGACACGCGAAGCGGCAGAAAGCCTGTTCGAGAACCTGTTCTTCTCTGAAGATCGCTACGATCTGTCTGCCGTAGGCCGCATGAAGTTTAACCGCTCCTTGCTGCGTGACGAGATTGAAGGTTCCGGTATCCTGAACAAAGACGACATCATCGAAGTGATGAAGAAGCTCATCGATATCCGTAACGGTTCTGGCGAAGTCGATGATATCGACCACCTAGGCAACCGTCGTATCCGTTCCGTGGGCGAAATGGCGGAAAACCAATTCCGCGTCGGTCTGGTACGTGTAGAACGTGCGGTGAAAGAGCGTCTGTCTCTGGGCGATCTGGATACCCTGATGCCGCAGGATATGATCAACGCCAAGCCGATTTCGGCGGCGGTGAAAGAGTTCTTCGGTTCCAGCCAGCTGTCCCAGTTTATGGATCAGAACAACCCGCTCTCTGAAATTACGCACAAACGCCGTATATCCGCGTTGGGCCCAGGCGGTCTGACCCGTGAACGTGCTGGCTTTGAAGTGCGTGACGTACACCCGACTCACTACGGTCGTGTATGTCCTATTGAAACGCCGGAAGGTCCGAATATCGGTCTTATCAACTCGCTGTCAGTGTACGCGCAGACCAACGAATACGGTTTCCTTGAAACTCCGTATCGTCTGGTGCGTGACGGTGTGGTAACAGATGAAATTCGTTACCTGTCTGCGATTGAAGAAGGCAACTACGTTATTGCACAGGCGAACACCAATCTCGACGAAGAAGGTCATTTCGTTGACGATCTAGTTACCTGCCGTAGCAAAGGTGAATCCAGCTTGTTCAGCCGCGATCAGGTTGACTACATGGACGTTTCCACCCAGCAGGTGGTTTCCGTCGGTGCATCTCTGATCCCGTTCCTGGAACACGATGACGCTAACCGCGCTTTGATGGGTGCGAACATGCAACGTCAGGCTGTACCGACCCTGCGCGCTGACAAGCCGCTGGTAGGTACGGGTATGGAACGCGCCGTTGCGGTTGACTCCGGTGTTACTGCCGTTGCTAAGCGTGGCGGTACCGTACAGTACGTTGATGCATCCCGTATCGTTATCAAAGTTAACGAAGACGAGATGTATCCGGGCGAAGCGGGCATTGACATCTACAACTTAACTAAATACACCCGTTCTAACCAGAACACCTGTATTAATCAGATGCCGTGCGTGTCTTTGGGTGAGCCCGTTGAACGTGGTGATGTACTAGCTGATGGTCCGTCCACCGATTTGGGTGAACTGGCTCTGGGTCAGAACATGCGCGTCGCATTCATGCCTTGGAACGGTTACAACTTCGAAGACTCCATCCTCGTGTCCGAGCGTGTAGTGCAGGAAGATCGTTTCACCTCTATCCACATTCAGGAACTGGCGTGTGTGTCTCGTGACACCAAGCTGGGGCCAGAAGAGATCACCGCCGACATCCCAAACGTAGGTGAAGCTGCGCTCTCCAAACTGGATGAGTCCGGTATCGTCTATATCGGTGCCGAAGTGACAGGCGGCGACATTCTGGTCGGTAAAGTAACGCCGAAAGGCGAAACGCAACTGACGCCGGAAGAAAAACTGCTGCGCGCGATCTTCGGTGAGAAAGCGTCTGATGTTAAAGACTCTTCCCTGCGCGTGCCTAATGGCGTATCCGGTACGGTTATCGACGTTCAGGTCTTCACCCGCGATGGCGTGGAAAAAGACAAACGCGCGCTCGAAATCGAAGAGATGCAACTGAAGCAGGCCAAAAAAGACCTGACTGAAGAATTGCAAATCCTCGAAGCCGGTCTGTTTGCACGTATTCACGCGGTGCTGGTTTCTGGCGGCGTTGAAGCGGACAAACTTCCGCGTGAACGCTGGTTGGAACTGGGCCTGATTGATGAAGAGAAACAGAATCAGTTGGAACAGCTGGCCGGACAGTATGAAGAGCTTAAACACGAATTCGAGAAAAAACTCGAAGCAAAGCGCCGCAAGATCACGCAAGGAGACGATCTGGCACCGGGCGTACTGAAGATCGTTAAGGTTTATCTAGCTGTTAAACGTCAGATTCAACCGGGTGACAAAATGGCAGGCCGCCACGGTAACAAGGGTGTTATCTCCAAGATCAACCCGATCGAAGATATGCCTTACGATGAGAACGGTACGCCGGTCGATATCGTACTAAACCCGCTGGGCGTTCCATCGCGTATGAACATCGGTCAGATTCTGGAAACCCACCTGGGTATGGCGGCTAAAGGTATTGGCGAGAAGATCAACGCTATGCTGAAACGTCAAGAAGAAGTGGCCAAGCTGCGCGAATTCATCCAGACAGCCTACGATCTGGGTAACGACGTGCGTCAGAAAGTTGATCTGAACACCTTCACTAATGATGAAGTGCTACGTTTGGCGGACAATCTGAAGAAAGGGATGCCGCTGGCAACACCAGTGTTTGACGGTGCTAAAGAGTCCGAGATTAAAGAACTGCTGATGCTGGGTGGTCTGCCGACCTCTGGTCAGATCACGCTGTTTGATGGTCGTACTGGTGAACAGTTTGAGCGTTCGGTAACCGTAGGTTACATGTACATGCTGAAACTGAACCACTTGGTTGACGACAAGATGCACGCGCGTTCTACCGGTTCTTACAGCCTGGTAACCCAGCAACCGTTAGGTGGTAAAGCCCAGTTCGGTGGTCAGCGCTTCGGTGAGATGGAGGTGTGGGCGTTGGAAGCTTATGGCGCATCCTATACCCTGCAGGAAATACTGACGGCGAAATCCGATGACGTCAACGGCCGTACCAAGATGTATAAAAACATCGTAGACGGTGACCATCGTATGGAACCGGGCATGCCGGAGTCCTTCAATGTACTGTTGAAAGAAATCCGCTCGCTGGGTATCAACATCGAGCTGGAAGAAGGTTAATACCCGCTCGATTGTGCTGTGTGCACGCTAAAGGGATACCTGAGCCTGATTTGTTAATGGCCAGGTTAGGTATCTAACAGGTCTCACTCCGACGGGAGCCAATCCGTGAAATACTTATTAAAGTTTCTGAAATCGCAAACCAAGACCGAAGAGTTTGATGCGATCAAAATTGCTCTGGCATCGCCAGACATGATTCGTTCCTTGTCTTTCGGTGAAGTTAAAAAACCGGAAACTATTAACTACCGTACGTTCAAACCTGAACGTGACGGTCTGTTCTGCGCCCGTATCTTTGGGCCAGTGAAAGACTATGAGTGCCTATGCGGTAAGTACAAGCGCTTGAAACACCGGGGCGTTATTTGTGAGAAATGCGGCGTTGAAGTGACCCAGACCAAAGTGCGTCGTGAACGCATGGGCCACATCGAACTGGCGTCTCCGACCGCGCACATCTGGTTCCTGAAGTCGCTGCCTTCTCGTATCGGCCTGCTGCTGGATACGCCACTGCGTGATATCGAACGCGTGCTTTACTTCGAATCCTATGTGGTTGTTGAAGGTGGCATGACCAACCTGGAAAAACGTCAGATCTTGACTGAAGAGCAGTATCTGGACACATTGGAAGAATTCGGTGACGAATTCGACGCTAAGATGGGTGCCGAAGCAATCCAGGCTCTGTTGAAAAACATGGATCTGGAGCAGGAATGCGAGCAATTGCGCGAAGAGTTGAACGGAACCAACTCAGAAACCAAGCGTAAGAAACTGACTAAGCGTATCAAGCTGCTGGAAGCGTTCGTACAGTCTGGCAACAAACCAGAGTGGATGATCCTGACCGTGCTGCCTGTGCTGCCGCCGGATCTGCGTCCGCTGGTTCCGCTGGATGGTGGTCGTTTCGCAACCTCAGATCTGAACGATCTGTACCGTCGCGTGATCAACCGTAACAACCGTCTGAAACGCCTGTTGGATCTGGCTGCGCCGGATATCATCGTGCGTAATGAAAAACGTATGCTGCAAGAAGCGGTAGATGCCTTGCTGGATAACGGTCGTCGCGGTCGTGCGATCACCGGTTCCAACAAGCGTCCGCTGAAATCTTTGGCCGACATGATCAAAGGTAAGCAGGGTCGTTTCCGTCAGAACCTACTCGGTAAGCGCGTGGACTACTCCGGTCGCTCTGTTATTACCGTAGGTCCGTATCTGCGTCTGCATCAGTGCGGTCTGCCGAAGAAAATGGCACTGGAACTGTTCAAACCGTTCATCTACGGCAAGCTGGAACTGCGTGGTCTTGCGACCACCATCAAAGCAGCCAAGAAAATGGTCGAACGTGAAGAAGCCGTAGTATGGGATATTCTGGATGAAGTCATCCGCGAACACCCGGTACTGCTGAACCGTGCGCCGACACTGCACCGTCTAGGTATTCAGGCGTTCGAACCAGTTCTAATCGAAGGTAAAGCCATTCAGTTGCACCCGCTGGTGTGTGCGGCGTATAACGCCGACTTCGATGGTGACCAGATGGCTGTTCACGTACCGCTGACGCTGGAAGCTCAACTAGAAGCGCGTGCGCTGATGATGTCCACCAACAACATTCTGTCTCCGGCGAACGGCGAACCTATCATCGTGCCGTCTCAGGACGTGGTGTTGGGTCTGTACTACATGACGCGTGACTGTGTTAACGCCAAAGGCGAAGGCATGGTGCTGACGGGTCCGAAAGAAGCAGAACGCATCTACCGTGCGGATCTGGCGTCGTTGCATGCGCGCGTTAAAGTGCGTATCACTGAACACAAGAAAAACGCGCAGGATGAATGGGTTGCTAAAACCAGTATCATTGATACCACCGTGGGCCGTTCTATCCTGTGGATGATCGTCCCGAAAGGTCTGCCGTACTCTATCGTCAACCAGGCGCTGGGTAAAAAAACCATCTCCAAGATGCTCAATACCTGCTATCGCGTGTTGGGTCTGAAGCCGACCGTTATCTTTGCTGACCAGATCATGTACACCGGTTTTGCCTATGCAGCGCGTTCCGGTTCTTCTGTTGGTATTGACGATATGGTTATTCCGGCGAAGAAAGTGGAAATCATCAACGAAGCAGAGGCTGAAGTTGCTGAAATTCAGGAACAGTTCCAGTCAGGTCTGGTAACCGCGGGCGAACGTTACAACAAAGTCATCGATATCTGGGCCGCGGCGAACGAGCGTGTAGCTAAGGCGATGATGGAAAACCTCTCCACCGAAATGGTTATCAACCGCGATGGTGAAGAAGAGCGTCAGGTTTCCTTTAACAGCATCTTTATGATGGCCGACTCCGGTGCGCGTGGTTCTGCGGCACAGATTCGTCAGCTGGCCGGAATGCGTGGTCTGATGGCGAAGCCGGATGGCTCCATCATCGAAACGCCGATCACCGCGAACTTCCGTGAAGGTCTGAACGTACTCCAGTACTTTATCTCCACGCACGGTGCGCGTAAAGGTCTGGCGGATACCGCGTTGAAGACAGCGAACTCCGGTTATCTGACCCGTCGTCTGGTTGACGTGGCGCAGGATCTAGTGGTGACCGAGGACGATTGCGGTACGCACGAAGGCATCATGATGACGCCGGTTATCGAAGGTGGTGATGATGTTAAAGAGCCGCTGCGTGAGCGTGTACTGGGTCGTGTAACGACTGAAGACGTTCTGAAAACGGGCACTGCCGACATTCTGATTGCACGTAACACGTTGCTGAACGAGCAATGGTGTGATCTATTGGAAGAAAACTCTGTCGACGCCGTGAAGGTTCGCTCTGTGGTAAGTTGTGAAACCGACTTCGGCGTGTGCGCCAAGTGCTACGGTCGCGACTTGGCACGTGGTCATATCATCAATAAAGGTGAGGCCATCGGGGTTATCGCAGCACAGTCCATCGGTGAGCCGGGTACTCAGCTGACGATGCGTACGTTCCACATCGGTGGTGCGGCATCGCGTGCGGCGGCTGAATCCAGTATTCAGGTGAAAAACAAAGGTAGGCTGAAATTGTCCAATGCCAAGTTCGTTAAGAACGCGGCGGGCAAGCTGGTTATCACCTCGCGTAACACCGAGCTGAAACTGATCGACGAATTCGGTCGTACTAAAGAAAGCTATAAAGTCCCTTACGGTGCAGTAATGGGTAAAGGCAATGGTGACAAAGTCTCCGGCGGCGAAACCGTCGCGAACTGGGATCCGCATACCATGCCAGTTATCACTGAAGTGGGCGGTAACATTCGCTTCACCGACATGATCGACGGTCAGACGATTACACGTCAGACTGACGAACTGACCGGCTTGTCCTCCATCGTTGTTCTGGACAGTGCAGAACGTACCGGTGGCGGTAAAGATCTGCGTCCAGCACTGAAAATCGTTGATGCCAAAGGTAATGATGTACTGATTGCGGGCACTGACATGCCGGCACAGTATTTCCTGCCGGGCAAAGCGATCGTTCAGTTGGAAGATGGTATTCAGATCGGTGCGGGTGACATCTTGGCACGTATTCCGCAGGAATCTGGAGGTACCAAGGATATCACCGGTGGTCTGCCGCGCGTTGCCGACCTATTCGAAGCGCGTCGTCCGAAAGAACAGGCTATCCTGGCTGAAATCACCGGTATCATTTCCTTCGGTAAAGAAACCAAAGGCAAACGTCGCCTGGTCATTTCACCGTTGGATGGCAGCGATGCTTACGAAGAGATGATTCCGAAATGGCGTCAGCTCAACGTGTTTGAAGGTGAACGTGTAGAACGTGGTGATGTGGTTTCTGATGGTCCGGAATCTCCACACGACATTCTGCGCTTGCGTGGTGTTCATGCGGTAACCCGTTATATCACCAACGAAGTGCAAGAAGTTTACCGCCTGCAAGGCGTTAAGATTAATGATAAACACATTGAAGTTATCGTTCGTCAGATGCTGCGTAAAGGGACTATTGCAAGCGCGGGTAGCTCCCAGTTCCTGGAAGGCGAGCAGGTAGAAGTGTCGCGCATCAAGATCGCTAATCGTCACTTGGAAGTGGATGGCAAGATCCCGGCTACGTATCACCGTGACCTGCTGGGTATCACTAAAGCATCTCTGGCAACAGAATCCTTCATATCTGCGGCATCGTTCCAGGAAACGACACGCGTGCTAACGGAGGCGGCTGTTGCGGGTAAACGCGACGAACTGCGCGGTCTAAAAGAGAACGTCATCGTGGGTCGTCTGATCCCGGCCGGTACGGGTTATGCGTACCACCAGGATCGCATGCGTCGCCGGCATGCAGGCGAAGTACCAGCAGTGGCTCAGGTGAGTGCAGATGAAGCTTCTGCTAACCTAGCTGAACTGTTGAATGCGGGCTTTGGTAGCAGCGACGACGAATAAGCTATCCTCAGATAACGCTTAAACGTCTAAACCCCGGCTTGTTGGCCGGGTTTTTTTATCTATTAGATCGCGAGCGATACAGAAAAAACATACTTACTCCCCTCCGTCACGTATACTTCTCATACATAATTTTGTATTCATGATATGAATTTCTTCTGAGTAATATTTAGTGTACAGTTATGTAAACCTAAAATGACGAGACAAACATGAACAGCACAAGCACATCAATGTCGCCGCAGAGCGATAGCGCAATAAACAAAAACAGCTTAAAATCCCTGCCTGAAAGCCATACTCATAATCGGGCGTACCGTGCAGTATGGGGAAGTTTTGTCGGCGCAGTTGTCGACTGGTATGACTTTTTACTGTACGGAATAGTTGCCGCTTTAGTTTTTAACACCGAATTTTTCCCTCGGTTAAGCCCGACAATGGGGACGCTGGCGGCATTTAGTACTTTTGGCGTCGGCTTTTTGTTCCGTCCACTGGGCGGCATAGTGTTCGGCCACTTTGGCGATCGCCTGGGTCGTAAACGCATGCTAATGATCACCGTGTGGATGATGGGGATTGCCACCGCGTTAATCGGCCTGTTGCCTTCATTTGCTTCTATTGGCTGGTGGGCTCCTGTGTTGCTAGTCACACTTCGCGCCATTCAAGGGTTTGCTGTCGGGGGCGAGTGGGGCGGTGCTGCGGTGCTTGCAGTGGAAAGCGCGCCGAAGAAGAAAAAAGCCTTTTATAGTAGCGGTGTGCAGGTAGGTTATGGTATCGGCTTGTTGCTAGCAACAGGGTCTATTTCTATTGTCAGTCATTGGACGACCAATGAGGAGTTTGTTACTTGGGGCTGGCGCCTGCCGTTCCTGTTCAGCATGATACTAGTTGCGATTGCCTGGTGGGTGCGTAACGGTATGGATGAATCCCAGGAGTTTGAGGCTAATAAAAATCTGCAAGAGCGCGCCAGTAAGCTTCACTCTTTCCCCATTTTTGAAGCATGGCGCAAACATCCCAAAGCATTTCTACTGATCATTGCCCTGCGTCTTGGCGAGTTGTTGACGATGTATATTGTTACAGCATTTGCGCTGAACTATTCAACCGCACATCTCGGCATATCGCGCGATATGTTCCTTAATATCGGCCTGCTGGTGGGGGCAATCAGCTGTTTCTCTATCCCTGCTTTTGCCTGGCTGGCGGACAGCTTTGGTCGTCGTCGGATCTACGTCACTGGTGCGTTGATCGGTGCGGCCAGTGCGGTGCCGTTTTTTATCGCCCTGGAAAACCATAATACGGTGCTGGTATTGCTATTCGCGATCCTGCTGGCGAATGCAGCGCATGATATGATTGTCAGCGTACAGCAGCCCATGTTCACCGAGCTGTTTGGTACTGCTTGTCGCTATAGTGGTGCGGGCGTGGGTTATCAGGTAGCGAGCGTGGTAAGCGGTGGATTTACACCGTTTATCGCCGTGTTGCTGGTAACATTGTTCTCCGGTGCCTGTTACGGCTTCGCGGGTTATCTGGCGATGGGGTGTCTTATTTCTGCCGTGGTCGGCATGAACATGAAGCCGCAATTAATGGACTAAAGAGTCCTACCCCATTAGGACCATTTTTTGCCCACGGCAGTGCTCGAAGCCGTGTGGTATTCCTGTTTTTGCGCCCTGTCTGTGGCTAAATTGGCTGCGCCAATTACACTTATTGGGATAAGCTCTAAGTAGAAATAAAGACCGTAACGCGATACGATAAGTGCTGCGCGTGACAGTCTAATAATTATCGTTTATTTTGCGCTGAGTTGCTCTTTAGCTACAATCCAGTGCACACTATTGATAGATACCCCCGAGGGAGCGCCACCAATACCAATCGCTCCGATGGTTTGATCCCCTACCTTCACTGGTAGGCCTGCCAGATAGTAATAAAAAACCCGAAGTATCACGCAGATTTTGAGCTTCAGCATTTGGCTGGGTGTTCTTCATCACGTTTTCCTTGGGCGCTTTCGTGGTGAGCACGGTAAACGTCTTCATCCGGCTGGCTTCAAGGATATACGGGCCTGCGCTGTCCATGCGTTTGGCCAGCTTTACTACGCGCCGGCACGATCGACGATGGTCACGGCGACGTTCACATTCTTGGCGCTGCACGATTGGATAGCATGTTGTGTCAGTTGTTCAGCCAGGGCCAAAGAAAGATTTTTCTCGCTTAAAATACCATTCGCAAAGCTGGGAAACGCGGTAATGCCGCTGAAAAGCAGGGTTGTGATAAGAAGACGTTTCATTTTGTTCTGGCTACTCTGTTGTCTATGGACAGTATTCGACAAAGACAGCCTAACGAAAGCTTTTGGAAGGAACTATTCTATTGATTACTCAAGCCACTGCGTAATTTTACGGAGTTCTATCAATAAGCGATTGCCCTCCATACAGTTTTATCAATTTTGCCAGTGAGTTTATCTCCAGTTTAGCGAACAGATTGGCACGGTGTGCTTCCACGGTGCGGGCGGAGAGTTGCAGGTCTTTGGTAATCTCTTTGTTTGATTTCCCCTCCATCATCAGTGCCATCACTTTCTGCTCGCGAGCAGAAAGTATGTTGAGCTTATCCCGTAACTGTGTAGCTGGTTGGCCTGCATTTGAAACTGTGTCATGGCGCCAGAAAAAGTTTCGAGGAGCAGATCAGCATCAATGGGTTTGGTTAAAAAATCGAAGGCAACACTTTTAAATGCGTGTCGGCACAAATTGATATTGCCATGGCCTGTCATGATGATCAGGATTAATCCTGTTTTGCCTGGTATACGAATGTCGAGTAGTAAACAGCCGTGCAGTGCGCTCCAGTCGCTGTGCTGCTGTTCAAAATCAGCAATGCTGGAATAGGGTTGTGTTTACACCCAAAAGTGGCAAGCAACGCTTTGAGCGAATCTCGGATAGCTTCATCATCATCAATCAGATCAATACATAATGTTATCCACGTTGCTTCTATACGTTAAAGGGGAACCAGAGTGTGAATCGGGCACCACTTCCGGAGACATTTTCTGCGCTGATATCGCCGTTAAGACCTTGAATTAACGTCTGGGTAAGCGCCATCTCGAGTCCTAATCTACCTTTTGCCGGGTGGTGAAAAATGGCAGAAAAATATTCTGTAGCGCTTTTCTGATAACCTAGGGCCTCCGTCTGTCATGGTCAGTGTAATTCCCTTTTCCGTCGTGTGTATGGCTATCTCAACCCAGGCTGATTTTGGCGTGTTATCTTGCTGTGCATGGATGGCATTGAGCAGAAAATTATGAAAAATTTGCTCAACCTACTGTGGAGCAGCAAGAAATAGCGTCAGGTCATCGGGTACTTTGTTGATGATTTTTACTTTTCCCCTATATGCAACTCGTTTTCTAGCAGCATTAGCACCCATGACCAGACCAGCTTCAGATTGACCGGTTGTAAGGGGCGTGGTCGCTGTGCATTTTTTGGCGTAAATCGGTGAGCAGGGCGCTTATGCGCTTGGTTTGCACGACGTCGGCATCCAGTAAAAAAGGGGGTGATCCCCGTAGACTTTTCTTATTTCAGTAAACTCAGGGTGGTTTGGTTATAACTCAGAATATCGGTAAGTAGTTAATTAAATTTATGAAACATATAGGAAGTAATTTCCCTCATGGTGTTGAGCTGGATGATTTTGGAAAACTGGGCTCGTAAGTCTGCCAACGTGCGTTGATGTTTATACATCAGATAGCGGCTGACAAATTCCACGACGATCGTACAGAACAAAGCAACCAGAAGCACGTTAATCCAGGGCAGATGATACCAGCTAGGAGTATTTCCAGCTGAAAGTTAGAACGACTGAGAATCGCCCACTAGCCTTTATGCCACTGCCAGTAAGGTTCTGTAGATGCATCATCGATAACCACCAGAGGAGTATCATGCAAGTACAAACCCAGTGTACGAAATGCATTGCTTTGTGGCAATGTGCTTAGTACTTGTTTGAGATCGATCAGCAACGAGAAATGCTAGCCGCTTAGCTAATACGTTCCATTTCCCACCGGTTCTGGTTCCGTAACGACATACTTAGGTGAACGCTTTTTTAATATCAGAATTCGGGGAAACTCTTTTTTGACAACCTCGAGATCGCTGGTGGTGGAAAGCAGTGTCAAAATGACATCATGTTAGGACAGTTTGAGTGCCGCATCGTGATAAAGGATGCGGAATTCGGCGCTGTGTTCTTCATACTGCTTTTGCAGCGTATGAATGCTAAGACCGAGAGCGGATAGAGCCGTCAAGAGTAACTAAATGGCGAACTTACGCATGATAATTTCATTCGGATTGAGTTAACGCCATGCGCATGGCTGAGGGAGTAACGCTGGGACATAGAACCATACTGGATCGATGTTGTAAACCCGACCGAACCAAACATGTCCGGCCGGAGCTTTTGTTTAGCGAAAGCGATCGATATAGTGAGAGATGAGGCCAATGTTTTTTAGTTGAGCGTCATTGAGTCGGTGCAGTTCACGCAGTATGGTACGGCTTTTACGCCAGCCACGCCACCACTTAATCGGGGTGCGGATAATGATATCAATACTGTGTATTATTGCTGCTTTACAACCGCTTCTCCACTGGCTCATTGCGCTCTCCTCCTCAAGATACTGTTTATGATGAAGGTGAACGCGGGGCTGTGGTCTATTGCGATCCACCTTATGCTCCGCTTTCCGCCACGGCGAATTTTACGGCGTATCACACGAATAATTTCAATAACATCGATCAACAGAGCTTGGCGACGATGGCGCATCAATTGTCGGTAAGGAATAAAATCAAGCCGGGCTGTTTAACAAGCCCGGCACACACATTACAGCTGAGTAATGAGGATACAGCCTCAGAAAATCGCTTTTTCAAGCATATAGATTGTGCCATATTGCAATGAATAGCCTTTTCTCCCTCAATCTGTACTGGTTTTTTCGCTGACGTACGGCGCAACAAGGATACTTATGACGCGTTACCAGCATCTCGCGGCGCTGTTGGTGCAATGCATTACCAAAACGGGTGAACGTCTGCCTTCTGTTCGTACGCTAAGCTAGGAACACGTTGTGAGTATCAGCACCGTACAGTAGGCTTAGCATGTGCTAGAATCCTAGCAACTTATTGTGCCACAGCCCCGTTCTGGTTATTAAGTTGTGCCGCGCAAAGCGCACACCCGCCGGTGCCCGGTTGTGACGCCCTGTTCAGCATCCGGTAGAAATCAACCAATGGGAGTCGTTACGTGAGCTCTTCAAACCCAATCCGGAGCTTAACCTTTACAACCTGAGCGGCGGTGGGCCAGACGTTAGCCAGTCTTCGATTAACCCCTTATAGAAATCCATGACGCGCTTTTTTCAGCGTCAGGATCTGCAAGTATTGAATTACGGCAATATGTATGGTGCTCCGGAACTGCGTGAGCAAATTGCGCGATTGGCGATGGACAGTGGTTGCCAACTGGCAGTGGAAGATATTGTGATCACCACTGGTTGCCAGGAGGCGCTGTTCACCATACTATGCTCCCCGTGTCGGGAAGGGGATATTGTGGCTGTAGAGTCCCACCTTTCCCGGTACGCTGCAAACACTGCGTGGTTTGGGGATTAAAGTGGTAGAAATTTCCACCGACGTAGTGACAAGTATCAGCTTCTAGGCCTTGCAGTTGGCGCTGGAGTAGTAGCCGATAAAAGCCGTTATGCTAGCGATAAGCTGCAATAATCCGCTTGGTTTTTCCATGCCGGATGTGCGCAAGAAGGTGCTGATCATGCTGACACAACAGTTTGATATTGTCATTATTAAAGATGACGCATACGGTGAGCTGGCTTACGAGTATCCGCGGCCACGCACCATCAAATCCTTTGATAACGATGGCCGAGTGCTGCTGTGCAGTTTATTTTCCAAAAGTTTGGCGGGCCTGGGGCTGCGTGTGGGGTGGATTGCTTCCGGACGCTATCTGGAGCGTGCACTGCATACCCCATACCCCATACACCAGCACTGGTTATTACCCCGTTAGCCGTGCTGAATTTATTCGCCAGAGTCA
>JBPPLV010000006.1:0-15094 GCA_051305815.1 Candidatus Malihini olakiniferum | reverse complement strand
CTGAAATACTAGTTTTTCTTGTCAACTACAGAGAGAGGGGCGATTCGTAGCATTAAGCCATCGCCATCAAAGAGACTGATTTCTTTGTCTGCTGGCTTGGTATTTTTGATTTCAGCGTCAGTAAGTTTCTTAGCGATCTTTGCCATTTTAGAACCCTCAATTTTGAGACTCTTCGCGTTGGGTCCCAAAAAAGGGTGCCATAACGAGTAGCTTCTAGCAAATCTCAGTAGGACTTTTATAGACGTAAAAAAGCCAGCAAGGCTGGTTTCATGCGGGCTTAGTAGGCTTTAGTATACTTTATACCACTGAAAGTGGTGGAGCTGGCGGGAGTTGAACCCGCGTCCGAAATTTCTACATTCTCGGCACTACATGCTTAGTCTAGTCTTTACATTCGCTTGCCAGCTGCGGACAGACACGCCACTAATAAACTAGCCTGATTAGTTTTAACGCTTTAACCCCAGGCAGGGCATCCACGCGATCTCTTTTGGGTTTGACCTCTCTTGATCCCCGTCCTAAGAGCGGAGGCTAGGGAGAGAGGGCTAGAGCAGGTTATTAAGCTGCTAAAGCGTAGTTTTCGTCGTTTGCGACTATTTTTTGCGGCTTTTTACGAGGCTAACCGCTCCTCGGCATGCACCTTGAGTTTCGTAAATTCCGTCGAATCCAGAATCAGCCCCGAGTACCTCTACAGTGTAACAGAACCATGACACCTTAAGCTACTGCTAGCGGTTGGTGTTTTTTATGATGCGCGCTTTATCCATCTGCCATTCGTGCTCTTTGATTTCCGAACGCTTGTCGTGCTCTTTCTTACCTTTAGCGACGCCAATCTTCATTTTTGACCAGGCATTCTTCCAATACAGAGAAAGTGCGACCACTGTGTAACCTGAACGGTTGACGCGTCCGTAAAGTGAATCCAACTCACGCTGGTTCAGCAACAGTTTACGGGTGCGTGTAGGATCACGAACCACGTGGCTTGAAGAGGCCAGTAATGGCTGAAAGGTCGCACCAAACAGAAAAGCTTCACCATCACGCAACAGCACATAACTGTCGCTGATGTTGGCTTTACCTACGCGTAGTGATTTTACTTCCCATCCTTGCAAAATCAATCCCGCTTCAAACTCTTCTTCAATGAAGTATTCGTGGCGAGCACGCTTATTTTGAGCAATGGCGGCGGGGCCAGGTTTATAAGCTTTTTTCTTTGTCATAGTGACGTTATTATACCGGATGTTAAAGGGAAAGACATCACTGCCGCATCAGGGAACGCACCTTGAGGAAGACATGCGATCGTTGCCTCATAATTTTTACCATCCGGGCCGTCGGTGCTACTATTCCGCGCGTTTGATGCTATTCGGAAAAAGCTATGCCCAAGATTAGTCGCTCTGCACTGATACCCTACAGCGCGCAACAGATGTATAAGTTGGTGAATGATATTGCCTCCTATCCCCAGTTCCTGCCTGGATGCACCGGGAGTCGTGTTATTGCTGCTAGCGCCGAGGAGATGATGGCCGCCGTCTATGTCTCTAAAGCCGGGATCAGCAAAACGTTTACCACGCACAATACGCTCACTGAAAGCCAATGCATCAGTATGCAGTTGGTTGATGGCCCGTTCCGTCAACTGAGTGGCGATTGGCGTTTTATTCCCCTCAGTGCCGATGTGTGCAAGGTTGAGCTGCATCTCGATTTTGAGTTCACCAATGCTTTGATCGAACTGGCTTTTGGCAAGGTGTTTAAAGAACTGGCAAGCAATATAGTTCAGGCCTTCACCCAGCGTGCTAAAGAGGTATACCGTGCCTGAAATCCGTGTCTATGTGGTGTATGCCTTGCCGGAACGCCAGTATGTGGAGTCCGTGACAGTGGAAGAGGGCGCAACAGTGGAGCACGCTATTGTCGCCTCAGGATTGCTGACATTGCGTACCGATATCGATTTACAGGTAAAAAAAGTTGGCATCTTTAGCCGATCGGTTCGTTTAACGGACGTGGTGGCAGAGGGCGACCGCGTAGAGATATACCGCCCGCTGATTGCTGATCCTAAAGAATTGCGCCGTCAGCGTGCGGAGCGCTCCAAAAAATAAGGGACGCTATAAGCCTCAGACTGATGAAAAAGCCCGTTGTTAGGCGAAATGCCGTGATGAGGTCGTAGCGCCGTAAGCCGCTGGAGCGTCGCTCGTCTTGTCTCGCCGGGAAACACGAACATACCTAAAAGGGTTTGTCAGCGATCTCAGACACACGATGTGCTTTTGTTTTGCGAGCGCCTTTATCACCGCTCCACTATCAATTCAGTGTCGGTTGATTTTTCACGTTGGTCAAAATGCCATCCTGTCTGAAATTCAGCGTCAGCGTTTGCTGTTTCACGGCCTCATGCCCCGGTTGCTGGCGGAAAACGTAGAACCAGGTGTCACTGCCAAAGGGGTCTTCCATCATTGGCGTACCCAACGTATAGGCAACCTGTTGCTTGGTCATACCAGTGTAGATTTTGGCCACATCTGTCGGTGCCAGATAGTTCCCTTGGTTGATATCTGGACGATAAACCAGTCTTTCCAGCGTAGAACAACCGGCGGTCAGCATAACAACCATCGCGGCGATGACAGTCAGCGTTTCACAGCGCATAGTAAATACATTCCTTAATGGCATAGGTCTCAAATGATAATAGACCCTGCCTGTCTTGAAAACCGACAAGGCACTTGTATAACCATCAGAATGCAAAAAAGTTGATTATTTTTGTCTGAACGCTAACGGTAAAACGTACTAAGCCATTAGCCATGGCTCTGGATGCCTGCTGCTGTTTTTACGCTGCTAGTAACTCTTTGGCGTTAGCCAATGTATTGTTGGTTACTGCACTATCACTCAACAAACAGGCCAACTCTTGTAACCGTGCGCGTTTGTCCAGTGGCTACATCAGCGTTTCAGTGGCGGCACCGTCGGTATGTTTACTGACAAAGAAGTGTTGATGACCACATCCGGCAACTTGCTGTAAGTAGGTTACACACATCACCTGAGTGGATATGCCGAGTTGGCGCAGCATTTTACCAACAATCGCGGCGGTAGGGCCACTGATGCCCACTCGACTTCGTCGAAAATCAGTGCTGGAGTATCCATTTTACGCGCCGTAATCACCTGAATGATCAGCGAGATACGGGAAAGCTCACCACCGGAGGCTATCTTGGCCAGTGCCTGATGAGGTTGACCGGGGTTAGTGTTGACCAGAAATGTGATTCTGTCTGCGCCATAGGCTGTCAGGCGTTCCGGCCAAAAATCCACTTCAATGAAGAATTGGCCGTGCGGCATGAAGAGTTCATACATCTGTGCCGTAATCAACTAAGACAGTTCATGCGCATGGTGCTGACGGCGGGCATGTAACTGTTCCGCTGCATGAAGCGCCTGCTGATAATATTCACTGACGGCCATACTGAGCGTAGCGTAATTGCTCTCTTGTTCTGCCATTTGTTGCTGTTCATCTAACAGCTGTTGGTAGAATGCGGGCAGGTTTTCCGGACAATGTGGTGTTTACGCACCAGTGCCATCTGGCGTGACAAGCACTGTTCCAGCTCATAAAGTCGGGTTGGATCAAGATCCATTTGTTCGCTGTAGTGGCTTAACTCATCGCTCGCTTCACTGATTTGAATGCTAGCTTCTTCCAGCATATTCAGCACGCTGCACAATTTCTCATCCATGGCAATAAGTTCGCCGAGCTGGTGCTTTGCACTGTGGAGCATGCTCATGGATGCTCTGATCGTCGTTTTCACTGAGCAGTTTCAGTGTATGCTGACTGAGTGACAGCAGTTGGCCGCTGTTAGCCAGCCGTTTGTATCTGACGTCAATTTGCTCGTATTCGCCAGGCTGCTGGGAGAACTCTTTCAGTTCCTTGGCTGGTATTGCAACAGTTCTCGGCGCGCTTCACGTTCGATATTTTCTTGTTGCAATTGTGCCAGATCACGACAGCTTTGGTACCACTGTTGCCAGATTTGTTGCATCGCAGCAAGCAATTGTGGTTCGTTGGCATAGGCATCCAGTAGGTAACGTTGGTGTTCAGGTTTAAGCAATAACTGATGGGCGTGCTGCCCGTGCAGTTGGATCAGGTACTGGCCCATTCACGCAACTGCGATAACGGCACGGCGGTGCCATTGATAAACCCGCGTGAGAGGGCTCGTCAGCACTGATCACTCGGCGCAGCAGGCACTCGTTGCTGTCATCCAGTTGATTTTGCTCAAGCCATGATCATGCCGCAGGGGTATCGCTGAGGGAGAAATGGGCACAGATATCGGCGCGTTGTGCGCCGGAGCGGACCATGCTGGCGTCAGAGCGGTTGCCCAAACACAGGCCAATGCATTAATCGCGATGAATTTGCCCGCGCCGGTTTCGTTGGTAATAACGCTCATACCTGATTGAAAATCAATTTCTAACTCACGCACGATTGCGAAATGACTGATAGTGAGTTGCGCCAGCATGAATCACCTTTCTTTATGTCACAACAAACTGTGATTAAATACAGTATTAATGCCGTTTTTAACCAGTAAAGTGGCCAGCGATAAATTTTAAAATAATTTTTTAGACCACCCCAGTTTTGTGCTTAATGTATTGAAGTAAATGTAATTTTCAGGGTGTATCAAATTTAGAGAATATTGGCTGCGAGTAATCAGTACCTCTTCCCCTTCCTGTACCGGAAGGGTTATCTGACTGTCGCAGCTCAACTCCAGATCGTTGGTGATATGAGAAAACTTCAGACGGATAGTGCTGCTGCTGTTTATCACCAGTGGACGCGCTGAAAGCGTATGCGGAAACATGGGCACCAGTGCGATGGCATCCAGTGAGGGCGTTAGAATGGGGCCGCCGCCGGAAAGTGAATAAGCGGTGGAACCGGTAGGAGTTGAGATAATCAGGCCGTCCGAGCGCTGGGAAAAGGCGAAACGATCGTCAATATAAACTTCGAATTCAATCATATGAGCGACTTTTCCGGGGTGCAGCACCACTTCATTGATCGCCGTGCTGGTGTTGTCCGGCTGATTGCGACGGCAAACGTGCGCTTCCAGCATAAAACGCCGTTCACTAAGGTAGTGTCCTTCCAGCACCTCTGTAAGTTGCTGTTGCGCCTGATCGGGATCGATATCCGTCAAGAAGCCAAGATTCCCCCGATTGACGCCAATGACGTCGATGTCATAACGAGAGAGTAAGCGGGCAGCACCTAACATGTTGCCGTCGCCACCGACCACCACGGCCAGATCGGCTTGCATACCGATCTCCGCCAGGCTGCCGGTTATCGCATCAGGCAAGTTTAGCTCATGGGCGATATGTTGCTCCAACATAACTTTATAGCCTTTGCCGTGCAGCCAGTGATACAATATCTCATGCGTCGCCAGTGCTGAGGGGCGACGCGAGTGGCCCACAATGCCAATGCAATTGAACTGTTTAGTCATCGTTATGCTTTTCCTTACCCTGAGCCGCCCGGTATCACGAAATCTGTCGGGATATGTGACTACTTCTCTTGAATCCCCTGTTTTCATCTCCATAATAAGCGAACAAGCAAGATGAATGCTAAAACCGCGGAGAATTTCATGAGTAGTAAAGAACAGAAGTTGCCTGACGAGCAAGTCGTAGATCAAACGGAAGCGGCACAGGGGCAACATGCGGAAGTGGAACCTGTAATATCAGACGTCGCCGACCCTCGTGATGAACGTATTACCGAACTGGAAGCGCAACTGAACGAATTACAGCAGCGTGAGGGCGATACTGTGCTGCGCGCGCGCGCCGAAGCGGACAATATCCGTCGTCGCGCTGAAATAGGCGTGGAAAAAGCGCACAAATTTGCGTTGGAAAAATTTGCTGGTGAAATGTTGCCAGTGATAGATAACCTCGAGCGTGCGCTGGAGGCGGCCGATCGCAGCAATAAGTCTCTCGCCTCGTTGATTGAGGGCGTGGAACTGACACTAAAATCCCTGCTGGATGCTATGCGCAAGTTCTGTATCGAAGTAGTTGGTGAAGTGAACGTGCCGTTTAACCCGGAAGTACACCAGGCCATGACCATGCTGGAATCTGCTGACCATGCGCCCAATTCAGTGATGATGGTGATGCAAAAAGGTTACACCCTGAACGGTCGTTTGCTGCGTCCTGCGATGGTTGCTGTTTCCAAGGCGAAGGGCTGATTTTCCTGAGCGACCTGCACGCGCCCTGAGGACAGGCGTAACAAATTGAAATCAATAAAAACCCCAAGTAACTTTTTACCTTGAGTTTTTTATTTATATGTTCTTAATAATATGGCGGAGATCACATTTCTAGGGATAAGTGCGTATTCGGTGACGACAGGATGCTGATTAGCGTAAAACTTTTTTTGTGAAACGTATTCTCCTGTTAACTGTGTTTGCTTTAGTTGTTGCAACAATCATTTTTACCACTCTAGATGCACTTGATAATCATTATAGAGGTCATTAAGGGTCATTGTATGTCGGGGAGCTGAGTGATAGAGAAAACCAATCGCACGTCAAAGAAGCTTAAGCTTTCCCTGATGGGGCAAGCATTTATAGCAGCGATCGGTTATATCGATCCGAGTAACTTCGCCACCAATATCCAATCGGAGACGGCTTAAGGCTACCAATTACTATGGGTTGTAGTATGGGCTAACCTGATGGCGATGCTGATTCAGTTGCTTTCTGCCAAGCTTGGAATTGCTACCGGGAAAAATCTGGCGTAGCGCACATTCGCGATCGCTTCCCTCCCCCTGCTGTATGGGCCTATTGGGTGCAGGAGAATATCATCGCCATGGCAACCGATTTTACCCGAGTTTATCGGCGCTGCCATCGGCTTTTTAGGTTGCTGTTAGGGTTTCGCTGCTTGAAGGCGAAATTCTCACCGGCATCGATCGCTACCTTCCTAATTTTGGCTCTACAACAGCGTGATCAAAAGCTGCTGGAGATGATTATCGGCGGGCTGCTGCTGTTTTTCGCTGCTGCGTATATTATCAAGCTGATCTTTTCACGTCCTGAAATGACCTCTCTGGTGCGTGGCATGGCAGTGTGCATCCCAACCTTGGATACAGTGCTGCTGGACGGCTGGGGTATGGGGTATGGGGCAACCATTATGCCCCATGTGATTTACCTGCACTCTTTATTGACCCAGCAGGGCGAGGTTCACACTCGTGCCGAGCGCTATACAGCGATGAAAATCGACGTGGCGGTGGTGTTCCATTTTAGTGGCAATCAGGATATCACCGATCTGGAGCGGTGCCTGTCTCACCCTCGATCCGCTGTTAGGGCGTGCAGCGGCAACCATTTTTGGCTTAAGTCTAGTGGCTAAAGGGCTCTCTTCTACCGTAGTAGGCACACTAGCCGGGAAAGTGGTGATGTAAGGGTTTATCCGTTTCCATATTCCACTGTGGATGCGGCGTACGGTAACCATGTTGCCTGCGTTTATTATGATTATGTCCGGCATGGAACCCACTCGTATGTTGGTGCTAAGTCAGGTTTTACTCAGTTTCGGTATCGCACTGGCGTTGGTGCCGTTATTGGCATTTACTGGAAATCGGGCGTTGGTGGGATGCATGGTCAATGGCCGTTGGGTACAGAATACCGGTAATGCAATTTTTTTATTATGGTTTCTCTCAATGCTATCTGCTGATAAGCACGTTTTTTCTCGGCTGACGCGGCGTGATATTTCTCCCATTTAACAGATTGTCTTCACAATAAATGTGATGGCAATCCATTTTTTATTAAAAGGCTGGCGCTTATTCTTTCTCCTCTCTATTATTTGGATCATTAATAAGAATATCGTTCGCATATGCGAACAAAAAAAAGGTGAAAGATGCCAGCTTTTGATTACAGTAATCCCGTCAAATTTCATTTTGGATTAGGGTGACACAAGCAAGTGGATGACATTTCCTATCCTTGCGGTAAAAAGGTGTTGCTGGTTGCGTCAGACAGCTCCAAACCCCACAGGGCAGTTGCAGGCGCGGTGCAGTGCGCTGACTGAAGCTGGCGTAGCGTTGCGGTTTACGATTGTTTTATTTATGCAAAACCCTCTATCCAAGCTGGTGGCAGAAGGGGCATAGGTCGCGATAGATGAAGGCTGTGATTTAGTGATGAGTCCCAGTGGCGGCAGTGTGATGGGCATAACGAAAGGAATTGCATTTTCTGCGGTAAATGAATGCAGTATTTGGGATTATGTGTTTGGCCGCAAAGTAGGAACAAGTGCATTGCCGATTATTCTTATCCCAACCACGACAGGTACCGGCAGTGAAGCTAACTGCACGGCGGTGTTCACCAACCCGGAAACTAACGATAAGAAAAGATTGGTTAATCCGTTAATCTATCCGAAAGCAGCCATTATTGATCCTGAATTGATGCTGACCCTGCTAAAACGTGTGATTGCCGGGTCTCGGGAGCTGATGTGCTGTTCCATGCGCTGGATCCTACATTTCCAAGAATGCTACGCCATTTAGCGAAATGCTGTCCCTGCGTGCGATTGAGCTGATCGCACAGAACCTGCTGCGGGTCACTATGAAGATGTCACTAACGTGGTAGCCTGGGAGAAAGTTACACTGGCCAGCTCATTAGCGTAGCGGGCATGGCAATTGATTACGCTGGTACCAAGTTACCGCATGCGTTGCAGCACCCGACGGGTGGCTTGCTAGATGCCGCAACTGGGCGTTAAAAAAGAGCACTTCAATTGGTTGATTAATAATGTATTAACCACCATGAAAGTCGTACTATCAAATAATCCATGTGTATCAGACGGAGAAAAAATCCGGGAGATTTATCAGGGCTGCTTTGTAATGCAGTGTGCGTTATCCACCAGAGAAATAAGCGTTTATTTCTCTGGTGCGTGGTGTAATTAATAAAGACCCGCACCAGACAATAAAAAGCACATTCCATCTGATGAGAATTTTTTTCGTTAGGGGATCTCTGTATCCATTTTTATTCCCATAATAAATGTTATAATAATAAAAGGTTAAATATTATGTTTGTTGTTATTGATTGTAGTTTTACCAATACCCGCCTTTATCTGATACTCTGAAAGAGACCTTTATCAGCTCCAGCGTCAAAAGTGCTGAGCCCAACCAGACTGCTTTTCTGAGCATATTGCCGACGAGGCCTACCGCACATACAGCAGAGCAGGCTATTGCGCACCATCTGCTAACCCGCTTTATTTAATTCTCACTGGATACTCAACCGGCGGAGCGCAAGCTGTTTTGCGAAGCAGCGATTGCGGCTGATGACATGAAACTGTTTGCCGATGCCCAACTGCAAGGGTTGGACCTAAACGGTGAGGTGATTTTTGCTGGTAACGTATAGCGCCTGCCGTATCTACCAACACATGATGAAAAATGTGCTCGGCCTGAGCGCCCGGAGACGCTTATCACGGCGCGGGAAAAGATTGACAGGTTGGGGGTTTGTAGAAGGGGTGGGCTATATCGCTGCTCGCGTTGAACTGGGACAGCAGGGTTATAAGCCACAGGAGAGAGAAATATATTCCGTTACCATAGATACCAGCACAACCAACACGCGCGTTTTTGTCTGGCAGGACAACCGCATATTGCCGAAGCCAGCCAGGCGGTTGGTGTAAGCTATACTGCATCACCGACAGCAAAGAAACCATGACGCGTGGCGTATACAGGCTACGGTTCAGGCCGCGCTAGCACAGACGGCTTACTGCCACCCCCGTCATACTGCACGTTGCATGTGTGTTGGCTTGCCGCGTTACAAGACGCATAAATGGGTCTCGCCCTAAAGGCCAGTGCACGCGCTGTTCAAAACGTTAATGTTTTGTCCTGCAGCGCGAATTATTGAAGGCATATCCCGTTCCGATAATGGCGATCCGCTGTAATATCAACGCAGTTTGTCCTTATCGGCACTTTTATTTTTTCTTACCCCTATAGTTATCTTGTATAATCCCGCGCAAGCGAATGCTTGAGGATGGATGGTGTGGAAAAAAATCAATCGCTCGGTGGCCAGAGCGCTGGATATGCTGGAGTTGGTAGCAGGAACGCGGGATGAGTTAACTATAAAGGAAATCAGCAATCAGTTAGGCATACCGAAAAGCACCACTTTCAATATTATCTATACGCTGGTGTACACAGTCTACCTTGAAATCACCAATCCTCGTGTCAAATCTTTCCGTCTAGGGCTAAAGTTTTTCCAGACCTTTGCGGTTTATCTCGATCAAACCCCCCTTTCATGAAGCCGCTCGTTCCGTGCTGGAAGAGTTAACTGCCACTGCGCAGGAAATCTTTCCTGGCGATAGAAAACGACGATATACTGGTTATTTGAATAAAGTGGAGAGAGTGCTGCATCAGTACGCACATCTGCGCGCATCAGCTCCAATAATCCGCTTTATTGCACCGGCCTCGGCAAGGCGCTTCTGGCAACCATGCCGGACGAACAAGTCAAAGTCATTCTTGATAAAACTGGCAGATTGTAGCCGATTACACCCTACACCGTGACGGATGTAGCGTGGCTACGTGATTGACGATTATGAACATAACTCGGAAGTCTTTGTGTGGCGGCACCTATTTATAACGCGCGAGGTAAGGTGCAAGAGAAGAGGCCCTCAGTATTGCCAGCCTGTCTCCCAAAGTAAAAGATAACTCTGAGCGCATTGCCGAGTTAGGTTCACTAATCTCAACGGCGGCGCTCACTTTATCGCGTCATATCGGTTTTCACACGTGATGGAGTGTTGTGATGTCGTATCCCATAAAGCTCATTGAAAAGAAACCGCTGTCCGATAATTGGTATGTACTGACAAGTACACATTCGATCTGAAACGTAACCACAGTGGTGTCGTACGGCAATCCAGGGAAGTGTATGACAGGGGCGATGTCGCTACGATTCTGCTCTATAATCGGAAAAAAAGACGGCAGTGCTGACGCGATAATTTCGTATGCCGACTTATGTCAATGGTCATGAGAACGGCATGCTGTTGGAAAACTGCGCAGGCCTGCTGGATGATTTAGCGCCGGAAGAGTGCATCCGTAAAGAAGCGATGGAGGAGGCGGGCTATGTTAATGGGGAAGGCCAACCCCAGCGTCACTAGCTCTTGTGTGGCACGCAGCACACGCGGATCTTCCCCTTCGGCTAAAAACACCACACGTTTCATCTGTTGGCGTTTCTGAGAGAACACTGGCTTCATAAACAGGTTAATTTTATAGACACACTGCGTCAGTTTTTCGATGTAGGCATCAAAGTCGGTAATGGGCGTGTCGCCACACCTGAATCCATCGCCGCTTTTGCCACCGTAGGCGAAATCTTGATGATCAAACGCGGGTCGAAAGGTTTCGGGATCAGGTATTCAGGTCCGAAAGACAACTCCCGATCGCTATACGCCGAGGCGACTACTTCACTCTGTTCCGCCAGCGCCAAATCAGCTATCGCCTTCACGCACGACAGCTTCATTTCTTCGTTGAAGGTGGTTGCGCCCCACATAGAATGTGCCACGGAAAATAAACGGGAAGCACAGAACGTTATTTACCTGATTTGGGTAGTCAGACCGCGCGGTACAGATAATGACATCCGGGCGTACCGCTTTCGCTAATAGCGGCAGAATCTCCGGTTCTGGGTTTGCCAGCGCCATGATCAGGGGACGCGGCACCATAGTTTTCACCATGTCCTACGTCAATACGCCGGGGCTGGAACAACCCAGAAAGATGTTGGCGTCACGACCTTTGTAGATCACGCCACGCGAGTCACACACCACGATGTTATGTTTTTTCAGCCCCAGCGCCATCAGCAAATTCAGGCAGGTAATGGAGGCTGTGCCCCGCGCCGGAAACCACTAGACGCACGTCAGAGATATTTTTTCCACCACGCGCAGACCGTTCAATACCGCAGCAGTACAGACCGTTCAATACCGCAGCAGTACAGATCATCGCAGTGCCGTGCTGAACATCATGGAACACTGGAATCTTCATGCGTTCACGCAGTTTTTTCTCAATATAGAGACTCTAGCGCTTTGATATCTTCCAGGTTAATGCCACCAAAGGTGGGTTTCAGCGCAGCAATCACGTCGATCAGTTTATCCGGATCGAGTTCATCCACTTCGATATCGAGCACATCGACGCCGGAGAATTTTTTAAACAGAATACCCTTGCCTTCCATCACTGGCTTGCCTGCCAACGAAGCGATGCTGCCCGGCAGAAGAAAGGACCCTATTAGTCATATTGAGGGTGATGCGGATGTTCGACGCGCTGGTAGCGATAATATCGATAGCACCGGTACGCAAGGCGCCCAAGATTGCCAACGCCTTGGTATTTTCTGAAGCAATGGCGATAACATAGGGAATGTTGCGCAGCTCTTCAATGCTGACACCGATCATACTATCGTGCATCACGGTATCGATGTGCTGCCCTTGGGCGTTAAAAAAATCGTAACCGGCGATATTGCCAATCACGCTTTGGTTAAGGCTGGCATCGACAATCTCCTTCGGCGTGAACCAGCCCAGTTTAACTATATAGCTGTTTTCATTCATGTCGCCAATCCCACCAGTGCGATATCCGCCTTGCTGGCGCTATTCTGCATAAACGCCTGTTTGAGTGCGCGGTTTTCAACGTAGACTGGGGCGTAAAGCGTTTCACTTCTGCCGCCAAATTTCTTCGCTAAACGACGACTGATATGATCGATATTGATCGCATCGCTGAGACGATGCGTACCGCTAATCCCGCAGATAAACTTACAGTGACGCTCAGTTACGTTTCCCACATGGTTAGCTACGCCGGAAACATTACGCTCCTACTTTACCTCAACCACTGTGTCATCTTTTAGCTTAACCGTCAGATAGTTGGAAACTAATGCCGCAACCTGACGCCGCTGTTCTTCTTCATCAGGATGATCGAGAGCGATCAGCGCGCGTTTGATGGGAAGACTTTCCAGTAGTTGCTGCTCCAACAGCCCGCTGAACACCGGGTGATAGCGAACATTTATCTCTACAATGCCCTCTGCTTTAGCACGCTTCAGCAAACGTCCTACTTTGATGCGCGAAATGCCGAATTTCTTTGCGATCTCCTCTTGGGTAATCTCGTCCTGGTAATAATCCACGGCGATTTCCGTCTGTAGTTCGTTATCTTGATATCCTGATTGTTTTTCAATTCGGTAATGTTTTCCTTACACAAAGGGTAGGCGTACCTGGACAGACGCTTCCCTCTCGACAAAGACCGATCATCACTAATAATTCTTGCACGCCGTAAGTTAGGCCTCAACTCCGGCAACATATTTCCTGCCAACAATAAACCTCCTGATGATATACCTTAAATAATTCGAGTTGCATGAAGACGGCGAGGGAGTGACAAATTTGTCTGGAAACACGCATACCACAAGCTAGCCAAAACTAACTTGCGGCTATTCTGCATCATTTGTGCACTACAGGCATTAGCGCTGGATAGCATTAATCTTCAATATTCTGGCGATCACTAGATCGAGCTCTTTTTGATCGAAGCTCTTTTTCCAGTCCGGCTTGATGATGTTTTCTTTACCGTACTCGATAGCAATCATGCAAGCATCTGAGAACGGGTTGGTGATGTAGAACCCACGGCCAGTGCAATTTGCATGTGGCCATAGAGCATCGTTTTCGCCGCCGCTTTCGACACGCCGATGGTATTGACGATTTCATCCAGCGCTTCTTTCATTAGTGTGCCCACCATACAGGCCACGGTTTCAACTAGAGTCGATTCCAGATAGGCCAACTGCTTGACCGTCACCCAGTGTACGTCAATCACCGGGCCATACATCACTTTCACTACTCGGCCAGCACGGCTTTCTGCTGATCTCTGTCTATTTTATAGGAAGCGACAACATGCTGGGGTGCTGTGACGCCCCCCCAAACGTATCTGTATGTTCTTCTGGTGTGAAACGATCGAGGAATACCGAAGGGTGACATGGGTGTGCGACCGCGTAATCGATATCATCACGTTTAGCGATAAAATTAGCGTAGGCCGCCGCCGGGTCGAGCATTAACAAAATCGCACCGCGTTTCATCTGTGGTACTACGAAAACACTTTCAGCGCAATATCAGTTACCGCAAGGATCACCACATCACTGTCCGGAATAACCTGTTCAGCTACCGCTAGCTTACGCCCGACTGCAACAACCTACTCCTGCGTGCGCGGCGAATTTTCACACTAATACACCTGATAGTGGCTTTTCTGGAATGCGCTGTCTCCAACTCACACGTTCCGAGCTCCAGTTGAATCGATAAATCGTCGGCGCGCTGACGCAGCTTTTCCAGCTCAGCGGATGACAGTAGTTCTGCCGGTGTGTCATCATAAATCTGAAACACCGTTGTGCCAAATTCTGCAGTGTGATCTAGCATCGCCTCCGGTACCATCGGGTCAGGAACGCGGGAGGACATTCGCCAGAAAAAAGCGTAAGTAGTTAAACCAATAGCCACGGTAATCTCTCCTTTCTACGTATTTTTACTGCTGCGGGCACAGCGCCAGCGCTTCATCCATAATGGCGTTGAACGCCGCTGGATCGTGAGCGAAACGCCCTAAAAACAGGCTATCAACCGAAAGTCCGAGCTGACTCAGCAGCCCTAGCCCGGCCACTGCCGCCATAAATCACTCTGCCGTCGGAATGCCCGTCTCCACGGATAATTGCTGTTTCAACACCTGACAAACGCGGCGGATATCTTTGGTTGGCGCGGACTCTGCACTGCTAATCGCCTATTGAAGCTTATAAGCTACAACAACACGGCCAGTTAACTGCTGTTGCTGCGCGCGGTTGAGGCGCTGGTGAAAAACTGGGCCTGATAAATTTCTATCTCCTGCTGCACGCTACCGCGCTGCTCTTCCCCAACGCAAAGCACGGGGGGGGTGAGTCCGTTGCGCCAGGGCGGCCGCCGTTTTAAGGACAATATGCTCATCGCTTTCACCAAAATAGCGACGCCGTTACGCGTACCCGACTTCTACATAGCGGCACCCCATTTCATGTAATATTATGCCGCTGACTTCCCTAGTGAAGACGCCGTTATCCGCCCTTCGAGTGTGGTATCAATGCCATCTACTGATGCGTTTGACAAGCAGGATGCAGATTATCGTGAAGCCGTGCTGCCGAAAGCGGTGAGCGCACGCGTGGCGATCGAGGCGGGAATTGCAAACTACTGGTACAAGTATGTTGGCCTGAAC